>CANNFB010000006.1 GCA_947503785.1 uncultured Campylobacterales bacterium
AAAGATTACTTTATAAACTATTTACATTGTTAAAGATCATCCATCTTTCGCAACATTGTGTGTCACTTAATTTGGACAGGAATTATAGGAGATTTATCTAGCTTTGTCAAGAGGTATTACTTAAATCTAGTTTAAATTTTGGAATTTATATTCTCACTTCTTTATTACTATAATTTACTTGTATTTATTCTACTTATAATAAATGTCCTGCTAAGTTTCCACTTGAAAAAGACCATTGAAGATTAAAACCTCCACAAGGTCCATCTAAGTCCATTACTTCACCACAAAAATATAAACCATCTACTAGTTTACTCTTCATTGTTGTTGGATCTATTTCTTTTAATGTAACTCCACCTCTTGTAATCATTGCTTTTTTAAATCCTACAGAATCAATTACAGTTAAAGGTGTATTAGTAAGTATTTTGATTAAATTATTTCGAACTTCTCCATTTTGTTCTTTAAACTTTTTAGTAACATCTGCATTTACTATTTGGCATAATTCTTTTGCAACAGAGAGTGGAACTAAAGTAGAGGTATTATCTAATACATTTGAATCAAGATTAGTACTTGCATGTTTTTTTATAATCTGTAAAACCTCATCTTCATTTTTGCCTTTTACCATGTTTATTAATAATGGCACTTCATCATATTTTTCAAGCAAGGGTGTGATTTCTCTTGAGAAATCTAAGATAACTGGTCCTCTTAATCCTTTTGATGTAAAAATTAAATCTCCTACAGCTTTTAATTTCTTTGCTTTTTTCAAATCTATTTTTACTATTGCTTTGGCAATTGTATCAGCAGTACAGTTTGCAACCCATGTTTCTTTTGTATAAACAGGAAGCATTGCAGGATAAAGGTCTGTAATTTTATGACCTAGTTCTTTTGCAAATTCATAACCATCACCATGAGCTCCTAGAACTGGAAAACCTAATCCTCCTGTTGCTACTATTACATTTGGTGCATTAAAAATAGTATCTTGTGTTTGAACTCCAGAAATTCTATCTTCAGATATTAAAAGTTTTTTTACTGATTGATTACACTCTATTTCTACACCTAAAGTATTTAACTCTTTTTCTAAAGCCTTTATTATTGTTGAAGAGTTATGAGTAACAGGGAAAATTCTAAATCCATCTTTTGTATCTGTTTGAACTCCTATATTTAGAAAGAATTCTCGTAAGCTATCTCTATTTAGCATATTAATAGCAGTTGTCATAAATCTACCATTTTTACCAAAAGAGTTCATAAATTCTTCACTACTTAAAGTATTAGTTAGATTACATTTTCCTCCACCTGTTGCTTTTAATTTTGCACCAAGTGCTGGTAGTTTTTCTAGAAGAAGTACATTTTTACCTTGTTTTTTTGCAGTTATTGAAGCAATCATTCCAGCACCGCCAGAACCTATTACTATTACATCATAATTATTTGTTTTCATTGGCTAATAATAACTAAAGATTGTTAAATATAATCCATTATTTGGATATACTAAATTTATGAAAATAAGACTTGGTACATTTAACCTCTTTCAATTTGTAGAACCTCCTTACTCTTGGTATACTAAAAAAGAAAAATTCAATAAACTTCAATGGACAGAAAAAACACTGTGGATTAAAAATCAAATTATTCAAATGAATTGTGATGTAATTGGATTTCAAGAAGTCTTTTCTAGAAATGCATTAAAAAATATTGTTAATGATTTAGGTTTTAAGTATTTTGAAACTACTGATATTGCAAAAATTAGTAAAGATAATCCAAATGTTTATAGCACTACAACAGTTGCCATTGCTTCAAAGTTTCCTATATCACATGTACAAGAAGTTAAAGCACATATTCCTAGTATTAAAAAACATAATTATGAAGGCTTTTTCAAATTTGCTAGAATTCCTATTAAAGCTACAATTGTACTTCCAAACGAACAAGAAATACTTGTATATGTTTGTCATTTAAAATCTAATAGATTAAATGAGTTTGAATATACTTTTAAACAAGAGGATTCTTTAGAGCATAAAAAATCTCTGATTGATGAAGCTTTAAAAAATAAATATTCTAGTTCTTTAAAGCAAAGACTGTGTGAAGCCTCATCACTTTTCTTTGATATAAAAAAAGAAAAAAATAAACCTAGTATTTTAATGTGCGATTTAAATGATAAAGAGTTTTCTCTAACTATTGATGCTTTATGTAATAATCAGTATCACGATGAAAAAAGAAAAGAAAGTTTGATTTTACACGATGTACATAATCAATATGAAAAAACTATATATAATCCACATCCTGAACAAAAAGAAATAAAAAGAACTCCCACAAGTTTTTTTGCAGGAAAAGGAAATGTTCTTGATTATATATTTATTTCAAAAGAGTTTAATAAAAAGAATAAAAACTGTATTGCTGAAGTTACTAACTATACTATTTGTGATAAGCACTTACAAGAAAATCCAGATGGTTCATTACTAAAAAGTGATCATGCACAAGTTGTTTGCGAACTAACATTTAAATAAATACAATCTATTAACAAATCGTTTACAAACTCTTTACAAACTATTAACATTAACGCCCTATAATAATTTTAGCATTTGAATTAAGCCGCGAACTTATATAGATGTAGTAAAGATAATTTTTTCATTTCTCCTTAAGTAAAAGTAAGCCAAGTTCTCTCTTAACTTGTCTTACTTTTACTATTTTATTTTCTTAAATACTTCAATGTTGTAATAATAATATCATCATCATCTTTACTAGGACTTTTTATTGTTTCTTTTGTATCATCACTTTTTGTAAAAGTAATATTCATTTCATATGAACTAATAGTTTGAATACCTTTTTGTAAACTTAAAATTTTAATCATAATTAATTCTAGGAATTGTTTAGTTGGTAAATCTGGCTTTCCAAATCTATCTTCCATTTCTTCTTCAATTTTATAAACTTCATCTTTTTGCGTAGTTTTTGAAAGTCTTCGGTATAGTTCTAATCTCACCCTATCTTCAACTATGTAATCATCTGAAATAAATGCAGAAATTGCTAATTTTATATCAACATTTTTCTTTTCTTCTTTTGCATCGCCACTTAGTGTTGCTAGTGTATCTTCTAACATTTTTAAATATAAGCCATATCCAATCTGTTTAATATGTCCACTTTGAGCTTCCCCTATAATATTTCCACCACCTCTAATTTCTAAATCTTGGTGAGCTAAGGCTGTTCCACTTCCTAAGTATGAGTTTGATTCTAAGGCAACAAGTCTTTTAATAGCATCTGCTGTAATTTGCTTTTTATCTTCAACTACGTAGTAACAGAATCCTTCTTTATTACTTCGACCTACTCTTCCTCTTAATTGGTGTAAATCTGCAATACCAAATCTATCTGCTCCATCGATTATGATTGAGTTTGCATTTGGAAGATGAAGACCTGACTCTACTATTGAAGTAGCTAATAAAATATCAAACTTCTTTTCTTCAAATGCATCAAGAATTTTTTCTGCATCTGCTGGTTTAATTTTTGAGTGAATAATTTCAACTTTTATATTTGGGATTATTTCTTCTATATCAGCTTTCTTAGCTTCAATTGAAGCAATATTGTTATGCACATAAAAAAGTTGCCCGCCTCTTCTTTTCTCTCTTAAAACTATTTCTTTAATTAGTTTATCACTGTATTCTTTAACATAAGTTCTAACACCTAGTCTCTCACTTGGAGGAGTAAGCAGTGAACTCATACCTTTTAATTTTGATAAGGCAAGGTTCAGTGTTCTTGGAATTGGAGTTGCAGACATTGAGAAAATATGTACATCATCTCTTAAGTTTTTAAGTTTTTCTTTTTGCTTTACACCAAACTTATGTTCTTCATCTACAATTACTAAAGCTAAATCTTTTGCTGTAATATTAAGTAGTGAGTGAGTTCCAATTACAAATTGGATTTCTCCTGAGTTTAAACCTTTTTTAATTTCAGTTTTTTCTTTTGCTGTTGATTTTCCATCTAGTTTAGCCATAGAAAAACCATATTCTTCAAATCTTTTTTGCATTCCATGGAAATGTTGAGTTGCAAGAAGTGTAGTAGGACATACAAAAACTACTTGATTACCATTTAACACTGTTGCTAAAATTGCGTTCATAGCAACTTCTGTTTTTCCAAATCCAACATCACCAGAAAGTAATCTATCCATTACTCTTCCTGAGCTTAAATCTTTGAAAATCTCATTTACAGATCTTGCCTGATCTTTTGTATAATCAAAGCCTGAGCTTTTTCTAAAGTCACTTAAAATTTGTTTATCAACATCAATTTTTATACCATTTACTAACTCACGTGCTGCTGCTAGTCTTATGATGTCATTGGCAATTGCGAATAATCTATCTTTTACTTTTTCTTTTAATTTTGCAAAAGAACCTTTTCCTAGCTTATCAACCATAGCATAAGAACTACCATCCGCTACATATCTATCTACTAAGTCAATATTTTCAACAGGAATTAAAAGCTTATCTTCTCCAGCATATTGTACAATTACAAAATCACGTTTAGCTCCCATTACGGTAACAGGTTCAATTCCTTTATATTGTCCAATACCATGTTTTTCATGAACTACATAATCATTTACTTGTAATTCATCAATTACTAGTTTTATTTTTTTCTTTCTTCTTTTTTTAATCTCTTTATTTAAAGAAATTATTACTTCATCATCACTTACAAGATTTATAATATAAGATTCAAAAACATACTTAATATTTGAATCACTTAAGTCTAAATCAAAAGCTTTTACTTTAGCTTCCGTACTTGAGATAATCGTAACTTTTTTACTTTTATGAAAAGAAATAAACTCTTTTACATTTGCAGGTGCTATTTCTTTATGAGTTTTACTTTTATATATTTGTGGAGTTACTAGGAATTTATCTTTATTTATTCTTTTTTCTTCAAAAACATAAACTTCTTCTATTTCTTCTAATGATTCTTGTGTAATAAAGCAATTCATACTTGAAGGTAAATATTCACCTAAATCATTTAAGTACCAAAAACCTAAAGAATGAATATCTTTTATAAAAGCATCACTTGAAACAGTTTGAATTTCATTTGTAATATTTTCATAAGTTTCTTCATCTAAAGCTAAAAAAGCAGGTGTTATCTCTATAGTTTCAATCTCTTCTTTAACAGACTTTTGATCTTCTATATCAAACTTTCTAATACTCTCAACTTCATCATCAAAAAGAGAAATCCTATATCCAACATCACTTCCAAGAGGACAAATATCAATAATATCTCCTCTAATTGAGGCTTCTGCTTCACTTGTTACAATATCTACAAAATAGTATCCCCAATTATAAAGTTTTGATTTAAACGCTTCTAAATTTATTGTGTCTGCAAAATTAATTGTATATGAATCAAAACATTTTGCTTTTGGAAGAGGAAAGGATATCGTACGAATTGGAGAAATTAAAATTTTATTTTGTTTTTTATATGAATAAAATTCATTTAATACTTTTGTAATTTCTTGAAGTTCACTTGAAAATGACAATAAATCATCTCCAAAATTTGCTCTAAAATCTGATAATACAAAAGGAGTGAAGCCTAAAAAAGAGACAATATCACTTGCAATTTGAGCTTGTTTATCATCATTTACTATTAGAAGTTCGCACTCTTTTAGTTGTTTATCATCTTTTAAATTCTTTAGAAATTCATATATATTGTTCACTATTTATTTTCTTCTTCTTTTGATAACTCAAAATCATTTGTGTCATGATCATAATAATATGCAGGATAAGGTGTTTCATTTAAAAGAAAAATCAAGTTTGCATCTTTAAAAATATTTTTTTGAAGTCCTTTTCTAAATACTTCTAATATATATGCTTTTGTTGAAAATGTCGTTGTTGAACTTTGTGCAGTATAAACAAAAGGTTCTTCTTCAACAAAAGAAAAACCTTCTTTTTTTAAATGCTTTTCAAACTTTTCTTTATCTTCTAATCCTGATACATCTAATAATACTAATACTTCTATTTTTTCCATATTCTTTATTTTCCTATATATTTATTACATTAGAATCTACAATTGAATCTAATTTTAAAAAACATATTGTAGTTAAATGTGCTTTAACTTTTTATTCGAAAGTGGTATTTGTATTACAAAAGTAGCACCATTAAGTTTATTATTATAAACAAATAGTTTACTATTCATATTTTTTTCAATAATTGTTTTACTCATATAAAGACCAATACCAATACCTTGTCCTTCTTCTTTTGTTGTAAAATAAGGGTCAAAAACTTTTTCTATAGATTCGTCATCTATTCCAGTTGCATTATCAATAATTTCTACAAATGCAAAAGAATCTTTTTCATAAGTGCTAACAATAATTTTTGCATTACTAACAGTACTTTCACTAAAAGCATCTTTTGCATTATTTAAAACATTAACAATTACTTGAGAAAATTCATTTAAATAACCTTCAATAAAAATATCTTTTTTATCAAATTTTTTGATAATCTCAATCTGATTGTGATTAAAAGCTGCATTCAATAAGTTTACAGATTTATCTATGGAATCATTTAAATTAAATAGTTCTTTTACTTTATTGGGTTTAAAAAAGTTTCTAAAATCATCAATTGTTTTAGACATATTATCTATTAGCATATTTGCTTTGTTTACTGATTTATCCATAAATTTGTCATTTAAATCGTCAAGTTGATATGAAAAATGTATATTTTGGACTACTAAACCTAAAGCGTTTAAAGGTTGTCTCCATTGATGAGCAATATTTCCTATCATTTCTCCCATTGATGCTAACTTTGATTGCTGAATTAATAATTCTTCTTGCTTTCTTACCTTTGCAATTCCTTTTTTAACTTTTAATTCAAGAGATTCATTTAATTGCTTTTCATCATTTATTAAATTCTCTATTTTTCTAGCCATATTATTAAATGACTTCTCTAACTTACCAATTTCATCATCAGATGTTATTTTTATTCTATAATCTAATTCATTATTTGAAAACTTATTTGTTCCTAAAAGAAGATTATTTATTTTTGTACTTATATAGTTTGATAGCCATAACGCAATTATAATAATTAGAAGAACCATTAAAACCGTAACAAAAGATAGTTCATTCATTAATCTATTTATTGAATTATTAATTTGGTACTCATTTTCTTTAACAATTTCTTCGATATTTTCAGTTTGACTTTTAAGTATCTTATTTACATTTAACCTAGTTTCATCTGCTGCTGAATGAAACTCATTTACATTTGCACCAATAGTTACAAAACCAAATCCTCTTTTACCCTTATATTGTCCAGTAAAATATGGAATTGAAGCAGCTGTAGTTAATTTCCATACCTTACTCCAAAGAATGATAAAAGAGCCATAACCACCTTCTCTTGTAACTTGCATCCAGCCTTGACATTGAGGTGCGAAATTTAGATATCTACAATCTAAGCCAATATTACCATCTTTTAAAAGTTGTTTGAAATTTGGTTTTTTATTTAAAGATTGCTCTTTAAATATTGGGTATTTTTTTAAAAAAGCAATTGGTTCCTCTTTTGAAATTTCAATTTCTTTACTAAGACTTTTACTTAACCAAGGAACAACTTGTTCTCCTGTTTTTTTATCATATCCTACTATAAAATAATCTCTAGGATGAGAAATATTTCGACCTTTATTATCCCACATAAAAGCATAATTTCCAACACTAGCATCAGCAATATCTTGCTTAGCATTAACACTAGTAGGATTTGTTGTATCTGTAAATTGCATAATATGTTCATGATCTAAGGCTAAAGATAAATATCCAACTTTTTTATTTTTTTTAAATATTGGAGTAATAAATCTAATAATACCCTTGAATTTTTTTCCTACTGGATTTTCTTTTCCTGCATAAGCATATTTTTTAGGTTCAAATTCTATTCCTTGTTTTCTTGCATTCTCTTCACTAAAAGTTCCAATAACCTTACTTCCAATATATTCTCCAATTACTTTTGAAACATATATTTCCCCATTTTTTAAAGAACTTAACTTATTAAAATATATTTCTGAGTTTATATATGTATTTTCTCTTTTTGAAATATTTTTTAAGTTTTTATCTATTTGCGATACCTTATATTTTTCATTCCCATTTAAATCAAAATATGAAATTTCTTTATATATTGGTATTGTAATTTTATTATTATCTAAAGGATTAGTAAGATTAAATTCTTTTTCATTATCTTTTAATTCAGCTTTTACAGCTTTATTATTTTTTAGTTCTTTAGGATTTAATTCTAGCCATTTATTAACTTTTTTATCATAAGTATAATCTCCATGAATTATAATATCTCTTTTTTTACTATTGTAAAAGCTATTCAAAATATTTTGATTTAATTCTAGTTTTGAAAGAAATAATATATCTTCATCTCTTTGATATAAGAACTGAGCTACATTGTTTGCAATTTCATAAGACAATCTTTCAATTGATAATTGAGATTTTTTATCTAAATACTTAACACTATCACTAATTGATTCATTTGCCGTATTAATAATAATCTCTTTACTTTGGTTATATAAAAATCTTGTACTGTCTTTCAAATATTCATCTAATTTTTGGACACCTGTATAAGCTATATATGTAATAATTAATAAAGGAATAATTTTAATTATAATAAAAATTATTATAAGTTTTATTTTTATGCTAAGGTTTTTCATTTAACGCTTTCTTTTTGTATTTTAATGCCATTGTTTCAAACTTAATACAAAAAATTTTAATCTTCATTTGTATCCTCATACATATCTCTTATTTTTAAGAATTCATCTAAATTTTCCATAAAGATATCTATTAATTTTGGTTCAAAATGTTTGCCTCTTTGATTTTTAAAGAATTCTAATATTTTATCCAGTTCCCAAGCTTTTTTGTAGCATCTATTACTACCTAATGCGTCAAAAACATCTGCTAGGGCAGTTATTCTTCCAAATATATGAATATTATTGCCTTCTAAACCATTTGGATAGCCACTACCGTTCCATTTTTCATGATGAGTATAAGATACTATTGCTGCTGCTTGTAAAATTTCTCTGCTTGATGACTTTAAGATTTCATAACCAAGCTCTGAATGAGTTTTCATCACTGTCCATTCTTCGCTAGTTAATTTTCCTGGTTTATTTAATATCTCATCAGGTATACCAACTTTTCCTATATCATGCATAGGAGAGGCTGTGAATAAAGTATTTATATCATTGTCACTTAAGCCATATTCTCTAGCTAAAAGCTTAGAATACTCAGCGACTCTTTTTACATGACTTCCTGTTTCTTTACTTCTAGTTTCTCCAACTTCTCCAAGCTTATAAACTATTTCTCTTTGAGTATTTTCAAACTCTTTATGTAAATTTTCTGCTTCTGTAATATCATGTCTAATTCCAAGATATTCAGTAATTTTTCCTTCTTTATCTGTTATAGGATAAACTGTGATATTACAATGAAACAAAGAGCCATCTTTTTTAGTATTTGAAATTTTTCCTTTCCAAATATTTTTTTCTAAAATAGATTCATCTAATTTATTAAGATCTTCTATATAATCAGATAAAGAAATTCTATAATCTCGAATTAAAGAATAATCTTTTCCTATCAATTCTTCTTTTGTATAACCACTAATTTCATAAAAAGCATCATTTGCATATATTATTTTTTTATCCATATTAATTTTTAATATAATATTACTTTTATCAATAGCTTCCTCAAAAAGTTTTGTAATTCTAATAGATTCATCTAGATTTAAAGATACTTCTAGATTTTCTTTTTTAAAATAGTTTTTAGTATTTTCTAGGTCTGTGATATCATTACTTAAAGCAATAAACTCTTGAATATTCCCATCTTTATCTAAGATTGGTTTTATCATAATATCTACTATAAAATAATCACCATTTTTCTTTTTATTTTTTACAATTCCATTCCAAATTTTTTTATTTAAAATAGTTTCCCACATTAAAGTAAAAATACTAGCATCCATTCCTTCAGAAGATAAAAAATTATGATTTTTACCAACAATTTCATCACTTGAATATCCAGAAATTTTTTCAAAAGGCTTATTTACATAAGTGATAATACCCTTTAAATCCGTTTTTGAAACAATTGAGCGTACATCAACAATATCTTTATATTGGTTAAGTGTATTATATACTTCTTCATTTTCTTTTTCTAAAAAAATTGTTTTAGCAATTTTTCCCATTATTTCAACTAATACATTTATCTTTAAAGGCTTTGTAATATAATTATCAATATGAAGTTTTATAGCTTCAAATAAATACACACTATCATTAAATGCTGTAAGCAGTATAATTTTTGCATTATCATCATAATCTTTTATAAATTTACTCATTTTAATACCGTCTAATTTAGGCATTTGAACATCTGTTATAACTAAATCAGGTGATTTTTCTTTATATAAAGACAATCCTTCTTCCCCATCTTTTGCAATATAAAGTTCAGATACTCTACCTTCCAAAAAGTAAGATAATTCTTCTCTAGTATGCATATCATCTTCAACATATAAAACTTTAATTTCTTTTAGATATTTTAAATATTCTTTCATCATACTTTATCCTTATATAATGGAATCTTAATAATAAATTCAGCTCCATTTTCAACATTTTTTACTTCAATTTTGCCGTTCATATTTTGCTCTATAATAATCTTAGCCATATATAGACCAATACCCGTTCCTTTACCTTCTTCTTTTGTTGTAAAATATGGCTCGAAAACTTTATTTAAATGATTAGAGGAAATTCCGCCTGCATTATCTTTAATAATTATAATGCCATAAATATTATCTGATTTAATACTAATATTTACAATTGCATTTTCTATTTTATTATCAAAAAAAGCATCTTTAGCATTATTCAAAATATTTAGTAATGTCTGAGAAAATTCATTTGGAAAGCCATAAACTAAAACATTATTGTATGAACTTTCAATTTTTATATTATGATGCTCGTATGAAGCTTCTACTAAAGATTCGGTATCTTTTAGTGAAGTAGTTAAGTCAAATATATCTTTATCTTTATTTGGTTTAAAAAAACTTCTAAAATCATCAATTGTTTTTGACATATTTTGATTAAGAAGATTAACTTTATTAATAGATTTTTCCATAAATTCATCATTTAACTCATTATTCTGATATGAAAAATAAATATTTTGAACCACTAAACCTAAGGCATTTAATGGTTGTCTCCATTGGTGAGCAATATTACCTATCATTTCTCCCAGAGAGGCTAACTTAGATTGTTCCACTAATAGTTGCTCTTTTTTGTATCTTTCATTTATTTGATATTCAATTTCATTTTTTAAATTTATATTTATATCTTCTAATTGTTTATTGATTTTAGCAGCTTCTTTAACTCTTCTAAAAGCGAAGAAAATTGATAAAAAACCAATTATAATAATAAGTAAAAGAACTTCATCTAGTTCATAATCTTCGTGTGATTCTAAATATTCTAAAAGATATTCAAAACTATCATAATAACTAAGAATAAGCCATGAGCCTATAGATAAAAGAATCAAGATAAAAAGATCTCTTTTTGTATTTAATTTATCAATCATCATATATTTAATAATCCTTATATATTTGCAATATTTTATTATAACAAAAAATTATTAGTTTTTTACTGATTCTTTATTAAAGGCTTTATAAGTATTATTAATTGATTATAAAAATTCTATAAGAATGTACTAATAAATCCAATTAGTCCACCAAATACAGCACCCCATATAACTAACCATCCTAAATGTTCTTTAATTATATTTTGAACCATTTCTTTAACTATTACAGGTGTTAGCTCTTCTAATCTTTTATTTACTATTGAACTTAATTTATTATAAATATCTTCTGATAAATCATCTGATTTTAAAGCTTCTTCTAATACTTCTTGAAAAGCTTCACTTTTTGTAATATCAATTATTGAAGTTTGAAGTTTATTTGTAAAGGGTTCTTTTAAAGGTTCTAAAGCAGCTTCTCCACCAAACATTCCTAACATTCCACCAAAAGATGATTCCATAACTGATTCTTTTAAAGAGTTATAAGCTGGTGTAAAATCTGTTTTATTTAGTATCTTTTCAAAATCTACTGTACTTTTTGCACTTTTCATCTCTTCTTGAAAAAATCTTGATAAGTTCTCTTTTGTGAAAAACTGATTCATAAGTAGATTATGAATTGAAGATTTAAACTTTGTAAAGTTTTTTTCAATTACGCCACTTCCATAAAGATATGGTACTTTTTCAAAAAGCATGTGAATTGCTAAAGTATTTGTAATTGCACCACTTAAGGCAAAAAGACCAACTATAAAAATAGTGTCATTACCATTTGAGTAACCATAGGCCATTATTAAAACTGTAAGTATATTTGTTATATCTGATTTGTTCATTTATTAAATCCCTTTTAATTAAAAAGGGATTTTAACATAAATTAACTTTTATAATTTTATTGCATTAATTCCTGTAGATTTATTGATAATTACTTTTTTAAATACCGTATCATCTAAAGGTTTTACATGTGCATCTTTTCCATAAATAAAACTTTGCTCATCAACAATAACTTTATATGCCTTATTTAATAAAAGGGCTCGTTGGATACTTGGATATATTAGATATGTAATGTCATCTTTTATTTTATTAATTTCACTTTGTATTAAATTTCCGTTTGTATCAAAGAATTTATTTTTTACCTCAGCATTTGCTCTAAATTCATCACCTGCTTTATTTTGTTCTAAATAAAAGGCATATTCACCTTTGTTATTAGATAAAACTCTATCCTTTAAAGAACTTAAATCCCTTTTACTCCAATGATACCAACCCTTATCAAAATCATTAACTTTTCTTTTAAAAGCAAAAGTAGAATCAGTAATTGCTCCAACTCCTGAATGACAACCAATACAAGACAATGTTTCTTCATAAGATTGTGGTCTTAAGTTTCCATGTTTGTCTTCAATAAAACCTTGATATACCCATCCAAGTCCTGTTTTTAGACCTGTTTCATTATTTCCACTTATTCTTCTTAATCTTTGTGGAAAGGCATCTTTTTCTTTAATTTCAGCATTTGCTGCATTGTTTAATTGAGTATAATTATTCCAAGAGAGTTTTTTAGCATATCTTAATTCTTTCATTCTCTTTGACATTTTAATACTTGAATTATCATCTTTAACATCTATATATCTTACAGAATGAAGAAACTCTGTACCATTTGGATATAAGCCAGGAGATATATGTATATTGTTTTTTTCAAGTTCATCTTTTGCTTTTCCAACATAATAGTTTTTATAGATTACTTTAGGATAAGAACTAAGACTATCAGGAGTATTCCATTTAAATACAACTTTTGATGTAATATCTAAAATACCATTATGATTTAAATCAACTCCATATTTTTCTTCATCCACTAAATCAATCTCTATATCTGCTTCTTTTATCATTGATTCAACAATTGCTAAATTTATTTTATATACTTCTTTTGAAAAAGTTCCATTTTTATCTTTCATCATAGAACTTGGTAGTCTAATTAAAACATCATCTGTACTTCCATTCGTTGGCCAAAATGTTCCTAAAAAAGGTGTGTATGCAAATGCACGCCAACCTGTAAATTTATTTTCATTATCAAGGTCAAAACCTTCATCATCAAAATTGAAATAACTATCAGGAATATACCCAGACCACTTTGAATCTTTTATATCACTATAAGAAAAATCCCATTCTTTTGGTAAATCATATTTTAATTTATTGCTAAGAATAATATCACCATTTTTATCTTTATAATTATCTTCTCTTACATAAGATAGAATTTCCTTATTGCTTATTGCCTTAACTAAAGTACTTCTATCTTTAAAACTATTTGTAAAAGGATTGATATTGCTATTTTCAGAAAACCCATAGCTTTCTTGAATATCGGCATCATCTATAAAGTTTGGAGCTTTTGAATTTATATGACATGAAAAACAAGGATTATGTACATTATTATTTGTATCTTCAGTTTTTGTATAACACTGTGGAGAGATATAAGCACTTTTTTTATTTACTATAACTTTTGATGTTAAATCTTTTGTTTCATAAATAGGTAGATTTTTCTTAATTAAATCTATATCTTTAGGTGAAGAATCCTTACTTGAAGTTTTATTACTACTACAAGAACTAAGTAAAAGTATAAGAGTTAAAAAAAAGAAAGCTTTAGAAAGGAAGTGAAAAGCACTTCCTCTTTTTAAATTATTTAACTTCATAAACTACTGTTGAACCACTTACTTCAAAGGCAACTAATAGTAGCGCCGTTCCTGTTGGTGAATCTTCTGCTTTTACAAACTTCATTCCTTCAGGAGAAATGTCATCTGTTTTTGTATTTATATATCTTACAAATTTTGATTTTTCTGGTGTTGTAATATCATATACTACAATTGCACTTTGTCTTTCAAGACCAATAAAAGCATAAGTCTTATCATTTACTTCGCCTAAAGTTAAAGCTTCAGGTTCAACACCTTTATTTCCACTTCTACCATCCATTTCCCCATCATCCATATTAAATAATAAAGGTTCAAATTTTGAAGCTAATTTTGATAATTCATTTTTACTATCAAATACTAAAGCACCTTTGTCATCCCAAATTGAAAAACTTCTTGCACCAAATGAATAAAGTTCAGTATAAACATCCCCTACTTTTCCTAGTTCATTATTTACTTTTAAATCATTATCATTTGCATATACATCAACTAATGATGATTCTAAAGCTAGTTTTGAGATTTTACTTTCATTTTCATAATCACCATATTCTCTTCCATCACCCTCATTTGCACTTACAACATAAGTTTTACCTGCGACTTTATATGAAGCAATAGAATCTGGCTGATACATACCGTATAAATTTTTATACGTTTTTAATGAAATTTCACCATCTTCTTCTATATCAATAGCATTTTCTAATTTTGAATAATCTTTAAATCCAAAAGCAACAACAGAATCAATCTTTTTTGTATCTAAATCTACTATTGCCATTGCATTATTTTCTTGTAATGATACGTAAGCTTTATTATCTTTTACAGTTATATACTCAGGTTCTAAATCTTTACTAGCACTTGTATCTTTCTTAATAATTACATTACTAGGAATCGTTACTTCATCAAATGTAAGATCAGTATAAGCATAATCTTTTGATATATCTATAATACCAATAGAACCTATTGGATCATAAGAATAATCCTTGTTAGGTTCACCTTCATTTGCTACAATTATTTGTGTTCCATCTTCATTAAAAGTTACCATATCTGGTAAGTACCCAGCTTCAATAGTTTTTAAATGATTTCCATTTGTATCAAATACAACAACTACACCTTTTAACTGTTTAGATGAATCTATTGCATCTACTTTTTTCATGGCAACTGCTACTTTTGAGTTTGTAACTGCTACAGAATTAACACCATCTCCGTATGTTGATAAATCAATTGAAGATAAAGCACTTGTGCTTGTTTGTTTTGTTTCTTCATTATAAACAATTGTATTTACATCAATACTATTTGTTGCACCATTAGTTGTAAACATTCTATTTGTTTTTTTATCAAAAGCGACTATTTCACTTCCAGCTTCTACTGATGTTTCAAACGATGTAAGTTTTTTAATTGAACTTAATGTATTTGAACTTTGCACTTTTGTTAAGTTTTTAAATGGCCCTACAAAACCAATTGCAGATTCTTTATCTCCAGCATCTGGATGTTGAGTTACAACTGATAAATAACCAAAGCCATCTTTTAAATCAGCATACCAAAATGGAGATGTAGTTTCAGCACCAACGGGTGTTGTAAATGTTCTTGTTAATTCTTTCGTTTTTGTATTATATGCCCATACAACATTATTAATATGAGAGCTTGTATCTTCTCCAATAGTTAAAATATCTGAGTTTTCTAAAAATGTAATATTATCAGGATTTGAAATTGCATTTACATTACATTTATTTCCAGCATATTTTGATTCATCACCATATATTTGAGGTATTCCTTCTAAAATAGAATACATATTATTAACAACATAAGATGAATCAATAACTGTATTTTTAGTATCATTTATTTTATCAACTGATAAATCTAATGCATAAACAGCCCCACATGAGTTTGCTTCTAGTTTAATATCATTATTTCCACCAAGGTCTGATGAACTATTATCTTCCATACCTTTTCGAACTTGACTCATTGCAACAAATAATCGTCCCGAGTTTTTATCAAAAGTTATACCTTCTTCTTTTCTAAACTCAGTAGTTGCACCCATTAAAGCTGCATATCTTCTTGTTTCTAATCTTGAAGCTGCCATTTCCATTCCAGCTTTTATTTTTAAACACTCATTACCTGCACTTGTATTAATTGATTTAAATCCACTTGTTGTACATGTTCCATCTTCTAAAGCTTCTTCATAATCAAATAAATCAGAAAACTTTTTTGCATCATTTGTTGTTATATCATCATCTGAATCTAAATATTCTCTAACTGCATCATTAGTTGCATGACCTAAATTAACCCATGTAATATCAGCACTTCCTGCACCTATATTTGATGTTTGATTCCATTTTGCTGCATATAATGTTCCGGCACTTAAATCTCTTTTTTTATCTGCTATAAACATAAAGAAACCTACATTTGTTCCATCATCAGACATATATACTGTTTTTTCATCTGGCATTACATACGATAATTCATGAGAGAATCTACCCATTGAATAATGTTTTGAATATATAGGTTCACCTGCTTCTATTTTAACCTCAGGAGTCCAGCCATAGTAATATGGAGAAATCTTTGTTGCATCACCTTTCCAAAACTTAGCAACTTCATCATAATATTTATTTCCTATTATTCCTGCTTCATTTGCATTATCTTCTACTTGTTTTGCATTTGTTTCATATTCTTCACTACCTAAGTGTGATTCCCAAGGAGTTTTTTGTCCTGCACAATGTACAAATCCACCAAACTCATCTTTTTGTGAAATAAACTTCATTGAGTTTTCTTTAGCACTTAAAATACCCGTTTTAGGATTTTGTTCTAATTCACTCATATACATAGCACCAACTTGACATTCAAATTGAGAAACCATATAAATTTTTCCATCTTTATTTAAAAAAGATGAATAATCAAGTCCTGAACCTACACCATCATTTGTTCCATTACAAATATAGGGAGAGGCATCTGTAGAAAAAGTAATTGCTGTATCTGTATAATCTTTTAATAAGCCAAAAATTTCTCCATTATTTGTATCCCCAGTTTTCATAATAGTATGATAAGCAATTGTTTGTTCTTCACCATTAACTAAAACTTTTGAAGAAGCTTGTTGTGTAGTTTTTCGTTCTTCACTAAGAGGAGTTGTAATTTCTTCAAATTCAATATTTACTTTTTTAGCAAATCTCTTTTTTACTTCATATTGTGTATTTTTAACTTTTTCTTTTATATCATTATCTTTTATATTAAGTAATAAATTTTCAATTGAATCAAAAGGAAGTGAACTTGCACTATCACCTTCAATATCATCTGGTAGTTCAAAAGTTGAAGGTAAATTATTAATATCATAAGTAATACCAGTTTTCTTACTCATCTTTGCAATTAAATAAGCAGATATTGCTTCACTTGAAACGCCATCATTTTCTTGTGCTATTTGCTCGATAGTAAGCTTTGAAGTAGGTTTTGCACTTAGTTTCTTTCCTCCGATTTGAAAAGTACATGTATCATTTTTATTATATTTGTAAGAGCCTTTCGCATCAGTTACACCTTTAATATCACCACATATATAATCTATATTTGCAAGATTAGGATTTAAACTCAATGTTCCTGAACTAGGAGTAGTAGCGTTTGTACCTGTTGAACTACCACCACAACCAACAAATGTTAATGAAGCTAAAAGTGCAGATGCACCAATACTTAAATATACTTTTTTCATATTAAAATTTCCTCTTTTTAATTTTTTCCTAAACAATTATATAAAGTAAGAATTACATTTTGATGACAAAAAATATATGGTTACTAAAGGAGTTACTGTTACCTTTTTGTAATCAAAGGTAACTATAATTAGATAAAGGAGTATAAATGATTGATGTACAAAAAGAGATAGAAAAAAAGTTTCCAAATATAAATAAAAAACAAAATTTATTTAAAAAATCTCTATTTAAAATTGCTAAAAAAATAGTTCATGAAGATTCAATAAATAAATTTCTAGATGAAAACTCGCACTTAAAAGGTTTTGAATTTGTTGATTCAGTTTTAGATTATTTTGATTTTGATTATACTGTTTCAAGCACTGATTTAGAAAATATTCCAAGTTCAGGAAAAGTTGTAATCATTGCAAATCATCCTTTAGGTGGACTTGATGCTCTTTGCTTGCTAAGATTAGTTTCACAAGTTAGGTCTGATGTAAAAATCGTTGCAAATGATTTTTTAGCAGGCTTTGAGGCATTAAATAATCTTTTAATACCAATAAATAATTATAAAATCAGACAATCAAAAAAAGATATAAAAAAAATTTATGAATCATTAAATAATGAAGAAGCTGTCATTATATTTCCAGCAGGAGAAGTTAGCCGAACATCAAGTAAAGGAATAAAAGATCCCTCATGGAATAAAGGCTTTTTAAACTTTGCCAAAAATACAAATGCCCCAATCCTACCAATATTTTTAGATGCAAAAAATTCTAAAACATTTTATACTATATCCATGATAAATAAGACTTTTTCAACATTACTTTTATCAAATGAAATGTTCAACAAAAAATCAAAAAGAATTACAATTAAAATTGGAGAAATAATTCCAAATGAGAATATTGCACCAAAAGGTTTAGACAAAAGATATCTAATAAACTTATATAAAAAACATCTTTATGCATTGAAAAAAAGAAAAAAAAGTTACTTTCAAACACAAAAAGCAATTGCTCATCCACAAAAAAGGCAAGATTTAATTAATGAGTTGAAGTCATCACAATTAATTGGGGAAACAAATGATGGCAAAAAAATATACTTGTATGACTACACTGATGATTCAATTGTATTAAAAGAATTAGGACGACTAAGAGAATTATCTTTTAGAAAAGTAGGAGAAGGTTTAAATAAAAAAAGAGATACAGATAAGTATGATATATATTATCAGCATATTATTCTTTGGGATGAAAATGACTTAGAAATAGTAGGCTCATATAGAATAGGAAATTCAGATTTTATTTTTAAAAACATTGGTGTTAAAGGTTTTTATTCTAATACTTTATTTAAATATAATGACGATTTTACACCTTTTTTAAAAAACTCTATTGAATTAGGAAGAAGTTTTGTACAGCCAAAATATTGGGGAACTAGAGCACTTGATTACCTTTGGTATGGCATTGGAGCATATTTAAAAAAGAATCCAAATATAAAATATATGTTTGGTCCTGTTAGTATGAGTGCAACTTTTCCATCAATTGCAAAAGACTTAATGATATTTTATTATTCTCACTACTTCAAAGACTCAAAACAATTAATAACACCTAAACTTTCATATCAATATTCAAATAATATAAATGAAATAAAAGAACAATTTTTATTAAATGATAGAAAAAAAGATTTTAAGTTTTTAAAATCAACTCTATCAAATATTGGAGTATCTATTCCAACTTTATATAAACAATATAGCGATATAACAGAAGAAGGAGGAGTTAAATTTCTAGGTTTTAATGTAGATAAAGATTTTTCTTACTGTATTGATGGTTTTATATTAGTTGATGTTCAAAGAATCAAAGATGCACCAAGAAAGAGATATATACAAAGAGATTAATCTCTTTGTATTATTTATCATCCAATCTACAATACATAACTTCATCAACTACAGCTTTTGATAATTGTTTTGTTTCAACAATTATATGCTGTAAGTGAAGACTTTTTAAAGTCTCTTTTTCACTATCACTTGTAACTGTTACAATAGTTTTAGTATTATGAGTTAAATCATCAATAGCTTCACAAATTATATGCAAAGAATCTGGATTATTAACCGCAACAATAACAGCTGAAGAACTTATAATATTAACTGAATTTAAAATATGTCTTTGCGCTGCATTTCCAAAAACAATTGGTTCATTTTTATCTAACCCTTGCTGATAAAACTTTACATTATGTTCAATAATTATATATTTTTGATCCATTGCTTTTAACTCTTCAACAATAGCTTGACCATAACGTCCATACCCTAAAACTACAACATGATTAGATGTATCTTTATCAACATTATACGTACTACATACCATTAAAGGATCTTCACTTATTAATAATCCAGCAGCTTTTGATAAATTTTTTAGAATAATTGGTGTTAAAATCATTGATATAACAATAGTAACTATTAAGATTTGAGAATATGTTTTATCAACTAAATCTTGACTTCTAGCTAATTCTAAAATAGCTAAAGAAAATTCACCAATTTGAATTAAAGAAAATGCTGTTTTAAAAGCAACTCTTTTTGTATCTTCGAGTTTTACTAATGTGTAAATAATGATATATTTTAATCCCATTAATACAGGTAATAAAACAAGAATAACTAAAATATATTCTGAAATTACAGAGAAATTAATTTGCATACCAACAGTTACGAAGAATACCCCTAATAAAATATTTCTAAAAGGAATAAGGTCAGCTTCAACTTGATGTTTAAACTTAGTTTCTGCAATCATCATACCTGCAATAAAAGCTCCAAGAGAGTATGAAAAACCAAAATAATATGCTAAATAAGAAGATCCTATAGCAAGAAGTAATACCGAGGCTACAAATAATTCATCAGATTTTGTTTTTGATACATGAGTTAGAAATGGTTCAAGTAAATATTTACCTGAAACATAAAGTAATGCTAATAGTACAATTGCAGCTATTACCGTTTCAAAAATCATAAAAGAGACACTCTTGTCATCACTCATAGTAAAGAATGAAATCATTAATAAAATAGGTATAACTGCAATATCTTGCATTATTAAAATACCTAAAACTCTTTTCCCATAAGGTTTTTTTATCTCTTTTGTTTCATTAAATGTTTTTAATACAATTGCTGTTGAAGATAAAGAAAGTGCTGCACCTATTACCATTGAAGACTTAATATCTATTCCTACAACATAATGACAAAGAAGGAAAACAAAAAGTGTTGTTATTATAATTTGTAAAGAACCTGTAAAAAATACTTCTTTTTTCATTTTCTTTAAGTGCTCAATAGAAAACTCTAAGCCTATTGTAAACATTAAAAAGACTACACCAAACTCCGCGATTTCTTTTAAATCATGATTATTAACAGCTGCATGCAGATTAAAAGCATAAGCTATTATTGTTCCTGTAAAAATATATCCAATAATTGTTGGTAAATGGAATCTTTTTAATATTAAATTTATTACAAGGGCTATAAATATAGTTGCTACTATTATTCCTAACATTTTAAAACTCCTTTTTATTTATAATGCATTTGCTTATATCCCTCAGCTCTTTTTTTAAAAGCTGAATTAAGCATTGCGTTGTTTGTATCTAGAAAATCTATTGCTAAACACTCTTGATTTCCTCTTCCTATTCGACCTAAGTACTGAACTAATCTTCCATAATATGAAATAGGAGTTGCGAAGAAAATAGTATTTAAATGAGGGAAATCTATTCCCTCTCCAAAATATGAAGTAGTTGCAAGAATTAAAGACTTCTCTTTTACTAAATTCATATTCTCTACTTGTTCTTTTTTATTCATACTTCCATGAATACTTACATAATCAATCTCTTCTAAATTAAGTAAATGTTCTAGTATATTTATGTGCTCTATTCTATCAGTTAAAAGTAAAATTTTTCTATTAATATTATTTTTTATTTCATCAATTATTAATTTATTTCTTTTTTCATCAATACACAATTCATTTATAATGCTCGCATAATTATCTGCTTGGCTAATAAAATCAGTTCTTACTATTTTTAATTTATTATAATGAGTTTTTTTCTTTTTATACTCATAAGCAATATCTCCTAGTTGTTGATATAAAATTGGCTGTAAACCATCTTTTCTATTAGGCGTTGCACTTAAACCTAAGATATATTTTCCTCTAAAGTTTTTTACAATTTGCTCAAAAGTAATTGCGGGAATATGATGACACTCATCTATAATTACAAAAGAATAATTATGTATATAATCAGGTGAGTTTTTCAAACTTTGCATTGTTGCTACATCAATACTTCCGTTTAGTTTATTTTTGCTTTTTCCTAAATATCCTATATCTTTCTTATCATATTCAAAATAATCTACAAATCTTTCAATCCATTGATTTAATAACATATTTTTATTTACAATAATAAGTGTTTTACATGCTCTTTTTTCAAACATTTTTGCACCAATTAATGTTTTTCCAAAGCCTGGAGGTGCTACACAAATACAAAAATCATTTTTCATTATTTCATTTATTGCATCATTTTGTTCTGGTCTTAATTTGAATTTTACTTCTTTAGTTTCACAAGAGTTAAAATACCTTTTATCATCTATTTTAAAAGAAGCACCATTAGAATTTAAAAAATCACTAACTGTGTTTAGTAAACCTCTAGGAAGCATTAAATGAGTTTCATCTTCTTCAAAACTTTGAATTACTCTTGGTATATTATATAAAGGCTTGCGAAGTCCTAATAAAACTTTTATCTGCGGATTTTCAAAAGATGCAAAGGATTTTAACTTATTTATTAAAGACTTTGATAATATTGATATAGGAATATATAAAAAATCATATAAAACTATTTCTATTTGTTCAATTGGAAATTCTATATTACCAAAATCTTTTTCACTATTAACACTAGTACTTATTTGAGTATTATTATAAACTACTTGTTTTGAGACTTTTTGAACACTATTTAAAACCATCCATTGATCTTCATAAATTTTACTCGTATTTGTATCAATAAAAACAGTTTTATTTTTATTTCTACTTTTTAAATGAAGTGGTAATTCAAGACTTAATCCTAAGTTCCCATTATTTGCAAATTCATTACTAGGATACATTTTTGCACTTATATTAGCTTTTTTTAAAAGATATTTTCCAAAGTTATAAACAACTTTTGTTTCTATACTCTGTTCTAAAAATATCCATACAATTAGTGAGTTATCTGAGTTTAGTTCATAATAAGCTCTAATATTTAAGCTATTAAGAGCGATTTGAAGTTTAAATTTATCTTCGTCTAAAATTTCTAAAGCTAAAAATTTAGACATATTATTTGAATCAATGCAATATGTTGCTAGATGAATCAAACCTCTTAAATGACTCTCTATTTCTTTATTTGTTAAAGGAATATAATCTTCACCTTGAAAAGTTCTAGTAACTGGATAAAAGCCCTGTTTATTTCCATCTTTACTTATCCACTTTTTTGCATAAATATCTGAACGAGCTATAAATAAAGATTTAAAAATATCAATTTTTTCATCTTTTGTAAACGTAGTTTTTAAAGGTTTAGATACTTTTTCTTTTTCATTTTTTATTTGTTCTTCTAAATTCTTTATCTCTTCTTCTATATTCTCTTTTTGTAAATAAAGGTTTTTTAGTTTATTTTCAAGATTTATCATGAGCTATGGCAGAAGGACTTACTATAATATTATTAATTTTTTGTTCTACTTCGTTATATCTACTTTTTAAATCAGAATCTTTTCTAATTCCTCTTCCTTCAAACTTTCCATTTGGCTCAATAATTAGTTCATTATATTTCATATCACCAATTACTTTCCCATTTTCTAAAATCTGAACTAGATTACAATCAATTTTACCATCAAATAAACCATTAACAATTAAATTATTAGCTTTTATATCTCCAATAACCTCACCTGTTAGTCCAATAGCAATTACATCAGCTTCTAAGATAACACCTTCAAATTTTCCATCAATATTAACTGTACCTTTAGTACTAATACCACCAATTATACATGTTCCTTGGGCTATTACTGTAGCGCCATTTGGTGTTGATCCTTTATCAGACTTATTAAAGACTCCCATTCAACCTTCCTTTCATTTTTAAAAATAGTATCATATGTATCCAAATTCCATTTTATAAAGTTTTTTGGATTTAAAAGTGTACTTGCATATCTTATTTCATAGTGTAAATGTGGACCAGAACTTCTTCCTGAACTTCCAACTAAACCAATTATTTGGCCTTTTTTTACAATATCACCTATTTTTACATATGTTTTATGCATATGTGCAAAGGTAGTTTTAAACCCATAATTATGACTTAATCTTATAACTCTACCATAATCTCCTATATTTTTTGGTTGTACATGCTCAACTATACCATCAGCAGTAGCTCTAATAGGTGTTTTTCTGGGAGCTGCTAAATCCAAACCTCTATGAAATTGTTTTCTTTTTGTAATTGGATTAATTCTATATCCAAAGTTTGAAGAAACTCTACTTTTTTTAAGTGGCTTGCCATTTGGGATAACCATTAATGTATATTTTTTCTTATCAATATTTATAGCAGCTAATGTTTTTTTAGTAATTTCACTTTTAGTAGCATTTTTTCCAACACCTATAATAGTATGAATTTCATCTAACTTTTGATTTAACTCATCAATATCTTTTACTTTATTTTTTATTTGTATTGAATAAAGTTTATTTTGAGCAAGAAGTTTTTCTTCTTTTTCATTTAATATTTTGAATTCTGTTTCTTTATTTTTTTTTACATTTTGAACTTCTTCATCTAAATATGAAATTAGCCAAAAGCTTCCAGCTATTACTATTAAAACTATTAGAATAAGAGAGAGTAAAACTTTTTTTATAAACTGATGAACATTATAAGACTTGGTACCCTTTATGTCAGAAACTGTAATTATTAATCTATTTTTCATTAATCCCAATCAAATATAAAAAATTTTCAACAACTAAAAAGGAACCAAAGACTAAATACTCTTCATTCTCATTAATTTTTATTGTATCTTCTTTTATTATATTTAATTTATCTATAATCTTTAATAAATTATTTTTAGAAACCATTCTTTTATCATCAATATCTATAATAATTATTTTATTTATTATTGGTTTTAATATTCGCAAGACTTCTTCATAATCTTTATCTTTATAAGAATTATAAATTAATGTGATTTTTTTATTTTTAAACTCTTCTTTTAAAACTCTTGCAGCAAGCGGATTATGGCCTACATCAATAGTAATATTTTTAGCAATTTTTTGACACCTACCAAAAAGCTCCACATCATCAAATAAATTTAAAGTTATATCTATTTTTAACTCGTCTAAACAAGCTATTACTAGATGTAAATTTCTTTTTAAATAGCTTGCAAATTTCTTATTTAATTTATATTTATCAAAGTTTTGAACTTTTTGTATTGTTATTTTAGTATTTCTCTCTTCTAAAATCTGTTCTTTTACTTTTTGTGCTGTGCTATAAACACTCTCATGTATTTGATATCCTATAATCATCTTATTATCAACTGAACGCATCTTAGTTTGAGCTATCTCTTCAACACAATTTCCTAAAAAACTTTGATGATCCAAATCAATTGTTGTAATTAAAGATAAATCATTTTTAACAACATTAGTAGCATCAAACTCTCCGCCCAGACCAGCTTCTAAAACTAAATAATCACAATCTTTTGATAAATAAAATGATAAAAGTGTTGTGTACTCAAAGTATGTTAATTTTTCTAATAAATTTAAAGGATAAAGTTCTTGTAAAAATTTATGTGCATTTTCTAAAGAAGTATCACTTACATCATTTCCATTTATCCAAATACGTTCATTAAACTTAATAATATGAGGTGAACTGTAGTGCAATACTTTATAATTGCTTTTATTTAAATAATGAGATAAAAATCTACCTGTACTTCCTTTTCCATTGGTTCCAACAATATGAATAACAAAAGGTAAAGAGATTTTTTTTGATAGTAAATCCCAAGAAGATTTTACAGTTGTAAAATCTATCTTGTCATAATAAAGAGTTTTAAATTCTAAAAATTTTGCTAAATTAGCCTTTTTTAAATCAACTTTCATTGACTATTTTTTAAAAGACTGTATTGCTATTCTTGATAATACTTCATCTAAAGCATCATCCGAAGCACTTTTAATAGCTTCGTAACGTTTTGTATCTGTAATTGTTGTACTACTTCCTAGAGAGAAATCATTCTCTCCAGTAACAGTAAAGTTTCTAGATATGTTCTCTGCCTTTTTAGTATATCTTACATTAATACTAACATTTGCTCGATATAAGTTATTATATCCATCAGCATCATATTGAAGTTCTGTCATTCTTACAGAATTGATTTTAATATTCATAATAGTATCAGCCATCGCTTCATCATATACAAGCTTTGAATCAAGCTTATGTGCAAGTAGTTGATTCATTGCATCTTTAATTAAAACACTATTTTGTGGATCTTTTAAATCAATAAATAATTTTACAAAAACTTTACCAGCAAGTTCTTTTTTTGCATAATGAGTTGTTGGTTTATATCCACATCCACTAAGAGTAAAAAAACAAAAAGTTAAAGTTAAAAGTACCAATAGTACTTTTTTTATATTATTCGTACTTTTCATGCTTTAATTATCCTTTTATTACTAAGTTTACTAATTTATTTGGAACAACAATTTCTTTAATAATCTCTTTACCATCAATCCATTTACCAGAGTTTTCTTTCGCAATTGCTAAGATATCTTCTTTTGAAGCATTTGGTTCAACTTCGATTTCACATCTTTTCTTACCATTAATAGTAACTGCTAAAACTATAGAATCCATTTGAAAAACTTCATCTTTAACTTCAATTGTGTTATTGAAGTTTTCTTGTTTAAATAATGCATTAGATATTTCCCATGATGCATGAGGAATAATTGGCTCTAAGATATTTGATAATATATAATAACCTTCTGACCAAACTGCTTCATTTTTTTGTGCTGATAAGGCATTTAAAGCTTCCATTGAGGCTGCAATTAATGTATTGAAAGTATAAGTTTTATTAAATACTTCATTTGATTTCTGTAAGGCTTCATAAACTTTTTTTCTAGCATATTTTTCATCTTTGCTTAAAGATTTATGATCAATATTTTCAAAAGTCTCAATCCCAACTTTAGTAACATTTGAAGCTCTTTCAAAAAACTTTTTGATAAATCTAAAAGCTCCATCTACTGCTGAATCATTCCATTCTAATTCTTTTGTAGGAGGTGCAGCAAACATCATGAACAATCTTGCAGTATCAGCTCCATATTTTTCTACAATTAAATCTGGATCAACAACATTTCCTTTTGATTTTGACATCTTAGAGCCATCTTTTAAAACCATTCCTTGTGTAAGAAGTTTTTTAAAGGGTTCTTTAGAATTTGTATAACCTAAAGAGTTTAATGCTTTTGTAAAAAATCTAGCATATAAAAGGTGTAAAATTGCATGTTCTATTCCACCTATATATTGATCAACATCCATCCAGTAATCACTATCAGATTTTGATATTCCTTCTTCATTCCACTTTTTAGGATTTGTTGCATATCTTAAAAAATACCAAGAAGATTGAACAAATGTATCTAAAGTATCAGTTTCTCTTACAGCATCTTTTCCACATTTAGGACAAGCACAATATTTCCATGTAGGATGAGTATCTAAAGGATTTCCTTCTCCTGTAATTTCAACATCATCAGGTAAAGCAATAGGTAAATTTTCTGTCTTTTCTGCAACTAAACCACAGTCATCACAATGAACAAAAGGAATAGGAGCTCCCCAATATCTTTGTCTTGAAATACCCCAATCTCTAAGTTTAAAGTTAACTTTTTTAATACCTAAAGAATTTTGTTCAAAGTGATAAACAATAGCTTTCTTTGCTTTTGTATTTTTTAAACCAGTGAAACTTTCAGAGTTAATTAATTCGCCTTCATAAGTATAAGCTTCACTTTGATCTTCAAGTAATCCATCTTTTCCTACAATTACTTGTCTCATTGGTAAATCATATTGTTTAGCAAATTCAAAATCTCTTTGGTCATGAGCTGGAACTGCCATAACTGCACCACCACCATAAGAAGCTAATACAAAATTAGCAACCCATACTGGAATTTTTTCACCAGTTAAAGGATGCATAACATCAATTTCTAAAGAAATACCTTCTTTATCTTGAGTTGCTCTATCTCTTTCAGATACTTTTTGCATATCTTTAATAGCTTTTATTTTTTTCTCTGGAAGTAAATTATGGTCAACTATATATTTTACAATTGGATGTTCTGGTGCTAATGCAGAGTATGTAACTCCATAAATTGTATCAGGTCTAGTTGTAAATACTTCATATTTTGTAAATGCTCTATCTAATTTATTTTTTGAGTCTTTTGATAATTCTAGTTTAAATTCTAGACCTTCACTTCTTCCAATCCAATTTTCTTGCATTGTTAAAACTTGTGATGGCCATGTATCTTTTAAGTCATCTAAATCATCTAAAAGCTCTTGAGCATATTGAGTAATACCAATATAATATCCGGGCATCTCTTTTTGTTCAACTGGAGTATCACATCTCCAACAACAACCCTCTTCAACTTGTTCATTAGCTAAAACTGTATGACAAGGTTCACACCAGTTAACAGTAGTTGATTTTCTATATAATAACTTCTCTTCATACATTTTAATGATAAACTCTTGTTCCCATTTTGTGTATAACTCATCAGAAGTTGCAAATTCTCTTGTTTCACTAAAAGATAAACCTAATGTTCTTAATTCATCTCGCATATAATCAATATTTTCATAAGTCCATTTTTTAGGATGTGATTTGTGTTTTATAGCTGCATTTTCAGCTGGCATTCCAAAACTATCCCAACCAATTGGATGTAAAACATTAAAATCAGATTTTCTAAAATGTCTAGCAAAAGCATCTCCTAGACAATAATTTCTAACATGTCCCATATGGATTCTTCCACTTGGATAGGGAAACATACTAAGAATATATTTCTTTTCTTTACTTTGATCATCACTTGGCTCAAATGATTTGTTCTCTGTCCAAAACTTTTGCCATTTATTTTCTATTGCTTTTGCATTATATTCCATTAAAACTCTTCCTTATCGTGACTTTTTGCGCTTTCAATTAAAGCTAGGGCAATTGAGAAAATATTTGCAACAACTGCACCAATAGCTAATGAAATTGCTAAAGATATATCATTCATAAAAGTTAATACCATAAATGCTGGGATTAAATGTAAATCAGCTACTAAAGAACTTGCTAATAATTCAGCTGCTAGTAAATTCTTAACACCAATTTTTAATATTGTTGATATTACATTTACACCTGCTGCTATAAATAATGCAATCTCATTTTGTTCATACAGGAATCCTGCTGTAGTTGTTAATGACATTAGTGAAAAAAATATGTAAGTTACTTTACCCCAATCCATTTGAATCCTTTATAATTTTACTTTTAAATTTAAGATGAGATAATAGCTAAATTATGATAACAAATCGCTTTTATTATCTATTTTGTAGGCTTTATAAAGTTTGTTTTTTAATCTTTTTGTTTTTGTTTTTTAATAGAAATCAACATTTTTATTACTAAATAAGTAATAATTAGTTTTAATAATACTTGAACAAGTAGATAAAAACTAAATCCATTGCTAAGTAAGCTACTAGGATTTAAATTATGAATTAATAAATTAAATGTAATATCATGAGTAATAAGTAAATAAATACATAATGAGCTATATAAAGCAAGAGTAATAAACTGTTTTCTATACATAAAAACGATACTATAAACACAATACCAAATAAACAATACAAATAACAATGCAATAAATAACTCTTTAAATAGTCCATCTTCCATGTGAAAAATATATTGTTCAGAAACATCTAAATATTCGTATTCTAAGATTGTAGAAGTAAACTCAAGAATTAAAATCCATATAAAAGTTAATAATGAGTCTTTCCCATTATTTGATGTAAGTTTATCAAATTTGTATAAAAAGTTTTTTGGGTTGCTTAAAATATCTTTTTTCATATAGTATTTCTTTTCATGTGTGTTGATTTATGTAAAAAGAGGAGGAATGCTCATCTTTTTACTCTTTTAAATTACATTGTACCTTGTTCGTACATTGCTCTCATTTTGTCTTTTTCTTTTTGTCTTTTTAATTTATTAGCTTCTTTAGATCTAAAATCTTCAATTGAGAATTTTAATTCTACTAAGAATGAAGCTGCAATAAATATTGATGAATAAGTCCCTACAATAACACCTACAAGCATGGTAAATGCAAATCCATGGATAATCTCTCCACCAAATAAGAATAAAGTTAAAACAACAAAGAATGTTGTTAATGAAGTAAGAGTAGTTCTTGATAAAGTTCTACTAACAGATTCATTTACTACTTTTTCTAATATTGATTCTTTAGATGTTTGCACACCTTCTCTAACTCTATCAAATACAATAATTGTATCATTTAAAGAGTATCCTAAGATTGTAAGAATTGCTGCTAAAATATCAAGATTAACTTCGATATTAAATAAACTTATTGCACCTAATGCTATGATAATATCATGTGCTAAAGCTAAAATAGAAGCAACTGCGAATCTCCACTCAAATCGATATGACACATAAGCCAATATTATAATTAATGATAAAGTTAAGGCCATAAGACCTTTTTCTCTTAATTCACCACCTACTTTTGGTCCAACAATATCAACTCTTCTGATTTCAAAATCGCCTGTAGTTTTTAATAATACATGCATCTCATCACCAATATCATTTGCAATATCTGAAGATGAACCTGTAATTCTTATTACAACTTCTTCTGGACTTCCAAATTCTGTTATTGATGCATTTGAATAATTAGTCTTTTTTAATGTATCTCTAATCTTATCAATCGGAGCTTTTTGTTCATATTTAACTTGAACAATAGTCCCTCCTGCAAAATCAATACCAAAGTTTACACCTTTAGTTAATAATAAAACAATTGAAGCAATAACTAATAAAGAAGATAAACCTAAAAAAGGTAATCTTTTTCCCATAAAATTATAAATTTTATCTGATTTAAAAATTTCCATTAGCTAACTCCAAACCATTTTTTTAAGTCTTTATCTTTTGCTATTTTTGCACCCAATGCTTCATAAATACCATGAGTACCTAAAATAGCTGTTAACATTGATGCTAAAATACCAATAGAAATAGTAATTGCGAAACCTTTAATAGCTCCTGTTCCATAGGCATAAAGAATAACAGCAACTAATAAAGTTGTGATATTCGCATCTAAAATTGCACTCATAGCATTTGAATATCCATCTTCTATTGACTTTTGAACGGATACTCCAGCTTTAAGTAATTCTCTAACTCTTTCACTAATAATAACATTAGCATCAACAGCCATACCAACTGTTAATACAATTCCTGCCATACCAGGTAAAGTAAGTGTTGCGCCAAACATTGCCATAACTGCAATAATAATGAAAATATTAGTAATTAATGCAATATTAGCAATAACTCCGGCACGTCTGTAATAAACTATCATAAATACAAATACTATTAAGAAACCTGAAACTAAAGCAATTGTTGAAGCTTTAATAGAATCAGCACCCAAAGAAGGACCAACTGATCTTTTTTCAAGTAAATTAACAGTTGCAGGAAGTGCACCTGATCTTAAAGCAATAGCAACATTTCCAGCTTCAGAAGTTGTAAAACCACCTGAAATTTGTCCTGAACCACCACCGATTCTTTCTCTAATATTAGGTGCTGAATAAACTTTTCCATCTAATACAACGGCTAATCTTTTACCAACACTCTTACCTGTAAAGTCTCCAAAAATTCGAGCCCCTGTAGAATTTAGTGTAAAGTTAATAATAGGTTGATTTCCTTGATCAAATGCAACTTGTGCATCTACAACTTGAGAACCATTTAAAATAGGAATCTCTTTTACAAGATACTTTTTATTAGGATCTCTTGTATCTTCTAAAATTATATCTCCATACTCAGCAGCTTGAGCTCTAGATAAAGTATATACTTGATCTGCTCTTTCTTCATCAACTGCCATTAACTCTAAGTTTGCAGGCTTAGAAATAAGTTCTCTTGCTGCTTTTTCTTCAGCTTGTGTTTTAATCCCAGGTAACTGAACAACGATATCAGTACTACCTTGCCTTATAACAGTTGGTTCTGAAAGTCCAAACTGATCAAGTCTATTTCTAATTGTTTCAACAGCTTGTGATACAGCTAAGTCTTTTGTTTTTTCAATATCATCAGCAGTTAAGATTAAAGTATAAGATAATTCATTTTTTGAAATATCTAAACCTTTGATTTGCTCTAGCATCTTATCCATTTTAGGAATCTCATCTTTATCTAAAACAGTAAAAACAACACTATCTGAATCAATAGATAATCCATCTATAAGTAAGTCTTCATCATCTGCATAATATTTTACAGTAGTTGCAATTGTTTTGATTTTAGCAGTAACTGCTTCATGAGTATTTACACCAAGTAGCATGTGAAGACCACCTTGTAAATCAAGTCCTAGAGATATTTTTTTTCCACTATCTGTTTGCATAAGCGAAGGGATTGCAAAAACAACACCAAAAATTATACTTAATGCAAAGATAACAAGTCTATAATTAAAGATTTTCAATCTTGGTCCTTAGTAAGGGTTTTGTATTTTGAAGTATAAAACATGTAAAATGATTACATGTTTTAATTTAGTAAAGTTTAGTCTTCTAAAAGTTTAGAAACAAATTCTTTTACAAGCTTCATTTCTGATCCATCACTGTTTTTAACAGTAAGACTATCATCAGTTACATTAGAAACTTCTACGATTAAGCCTCCATTTGTTACAATTTTATCACCTTTTTTCAAATTAGCAACCATTTCTTTGTGAGCTTTCGCTTGTTTTTGTTGTGGTCTAATGATTAAGAAGTAAAATATTGCAAATAATGCAACAAGAGGTAATAATGAGCTTAATAAATCAGTACTTGAACTATCCATTAAATTTCCTTTTTATAAGTAGTTTATTTTGTTTTTAGTAAAACGCGATAATTTTAACAAAAATTTGATAATAAAGGGCTTGATTACAGCTATTTTATTAAGTGCTTTCATATACTTAAGCTATTTTAACATTGAATATCGATTTATTAATACTATTTTAGGACTATTAGGACTTTATTTTTTAATTACAATTCCAAGAAAAGCAATGTTTTTAGCAGGCTTTACAACAGGAGTTCTTTGGTGTTATTGGATGGCAGTAAGTTTAAAATATTATGATTTAATATACTTGACACCTGTTTTATTGATAGCTGTTGGAATTATTTATGGATTAATATTTTTACTTTTTTCTATATATGACAAACCTTATTTCAGATTAATAGCTATATTTGCATTTACTTTTTTTGCACCTTTTGGATTTAATTGGATGAAGTTTGAATTAATATTTATTGATTCATATTTAGGTACATCAAAAGAAGATTTTGCATTAATTTTAGTATCTATATTTATGATGGTAAAACTAAAAAGAATGAAAATTCTTTCAATTGTCCCACTACTTTTTGCTTTTTCTTTTCAAACTGGAACATATATTGATAATCCAAATGCAAAAATTTCGATGCCCCAATTAAATATCAAACAAAACCTAAAATGGGAAAAAGATTATCAAGCTACCATATTTAAAAAGAATTTTGAATACATAGATAATGCAATTTATAATAAAAAAGATTTAGTGATATTACCTGAAACTGCCTTTCCTAGTATTTTAAATAAAAGTGAAGAATTGCTTACAATTTTAAAAAACAAATCTTATAAAATAGATATTATCACAGGTTCTTTATACATAGAAAATGAGCAATTTTACAATGCAACTTATCATATTTCAAATGGAGATGTTCAAATTGCTAAAAAACTTGTGCTTGTTCCTTTTGGAGAAGAAATACCGCTTCCTAAGTTTTTTGTTAATTTAATAAATGATATTTTTTATGATGGAGCACAGGATTATTCAAAAGCAAAAGCACCAACTGATTTTATCATTAATGGACAAAAGTTTAGAAATGCTATTTGTTATGAAGCAACAACAGATAAAATTTTTGAAAACTTAAATGGTGTGAAATATATGATAGTTACTTCAAATAATGCTTGGTTTACACCATCAATTGAGCCAACATTACAAAAACTGCTTTTGCGATATTATGCAAAAAAATATAACATAACAATATTTCATGTAGTAAATGGAAGTCCAAATTTTATATTTAGACCCTAAAGTAATAGCCTCTAAAAATAATAAAAAAGAGAAAGTTTTAAATTCTCTTCTTTATCACTTAACAAATTATCATTAATATATTTAATATTAAAGGATAAATCTTTTTTTATTTTAATTGTAGTAAATAGCTCTACTATATTATTTTCTATACCTTTATTATATTTGTCATAGCTATATTTTAAACCTAACTTCATATTATTAAATCTATTGCTTACTACTCCTATATTTCCACCATAAGAGTAATAATTACTAGAATTTTTATAAAATACTTTACTTCCAGCCATTAAATATAAGAAGTCTTTTGAGTTACCAAAAGTATAACCTATTTCTGGATTAATATTAAAATAATCTCTTTTTCTAAAATGTTTATAACCTAAATCTATTCCCCATGATAAAGGTTTAAAAAACATATCTCTTTTTGCATACGATTTAATATTTAACAAAGAAAATTTATCTAATCTAATATGATTTTCATCCTTTAAGATATTAAAATCAAAAAAGTTAATATATGCACCTTGAAAGTATCCCTTACTAATATCATAAATATCGTTGTATACTGGCTTATATCCTAATTCAATATTATCATTGCTAGTATTATATAAAATACTAGCACGTGCAGAATCATGCGAATTAATTGGATTAAAGGGCACTTTCATTTTTATGTCAGATTTTTTATTAAAAAGGCTTCTTTGCTTTAAAAGTTTTACATAAGAAGATAAATATGTATTTTTATTAATTTTATTTTTACTTCTTAAATATTTTATATACTCAATTTTAAAATCTAAATAATACATTTTATCGCTGACACTTAAATTATCATTTAATTCAATCTCGCTATTAACATAATCGAATAAATATTTTTTATTATTTATTTTATTATCAACAATATGCTTCATTTTAGTCATCTTAGAAGCTCTAAATTTTGAGCTTTCAATTAAATTAAGTTCCTTAAGTAACTTAACTGTATCAAGTGGAATTGTTTTAACATAAAACTTATTTACTAATTCTAACTCAGGTTTAGCAATTTCTAAAAGCCATAAAACATTATAAGAACAGTTTTCTTTGAAAAAGAAATAATCTGAATAAGAATCTTTTAATTCATAAGTATGTAACACAATATCACTAACTTGTTCTTTGTTTAGCTTTAAATCATATTCCCAAACATCTCTTTGTTCTAAATTATTATATTCTTTAATTTTTTTATAATAAGGTAAGATTGAATACTTACCTTCATATCCTCCAAAGATACCTTTATAAGCAAAAATAAATCCATTTGTATCATCTGATTGTGCAGCATAATTTACGGCATTAGAAATTAAAGGAGTATCATTATCTTCTGTTAATCTTAAAAATGTGTGTCCATACATAGAGGCAGGAGAATTAATATGAGCAGTTGGAAAAACTAAAGTTATATAGTTTGCATTAACGCTAGCAACAAATTCATCTAATTCTTTACATTCGTATTTAACAATATTTTCATCTAAATTGTTAACTTTACTTTTTAGCCATTTAACTCGTAAAGGAAATCTACATAAAATATCTTTTTCACCTTTTATTAAAGCATCAATAGTTTCAAATAACTCTTTTTTTAAATTAGTTTTTCCCCAACTAGAAATAAAAAAGTTATTTGAATCTATTTCACTAACATTATTTTGATAATGCAATAATTTAGACCAATATGGATTTTCATAAAGTTTTTGATTTGTAATATTTTGTAAAAGTAACTCGTTTGAATATGCAGAGGTAATAAATAGACAAGTAAGTAAAAAATACTTACTTAGTCTAATTAATTTATTAGATAAATTTAGCAATAGAATCAATAACTGCAGCAGAATTTACATTCTTGCTTGCATAAATATTACTAAAGTTTTTTTGTAATTTAGCAGAAAAAGATTCTGAATCTTTAACATTCATTAATTTAGCAACAGTTGATAAAGTTTCACCTTGACCAGCTGAAATATCTAATGCTAATTCATCCATATTTTCACTTACAAATTTATTTAATTTGTCATTTGAAGCAATAGTAGCTGGTTTATCACAATTTAATGTTCCTGATGTAATTCCAAAAGTTTGGTTACCTGATGTACCATTTGTAGTTGCTGCTAATACTTGCATTACAACAGAATTTTGATCTTTAATTAAAACTGAACCTAAACCACAACCTGTGTTTGAGTTTGCGAATAAACTTGATGTTAATGCTACTGCAGCAATTGAACTTAATAATAATTTTTTCATTTGTACTCCTTTAAAGTGAAAGTATTATAGGTTATAATAACTAATAATATTCTTAAATTATATTCGAATATATTTAATTATTATATTATTTAGTATTTCTTCTTTATTTGCATTTTCATCTATTTGTAAATTAAGTGCAAAATCTAATATCTCTTTAAACTCTTTACTAGGTTTTAAACCTAAGTTTATTAAGTCTCTACCTTGAACAAGTGATTTAAGAGCAACTTGTGAAATATTTAAATCTCTTGCCTTTTTTAAAAGCCATAAAACTGCCTTGTCACAAATCTCTTTATTAGGAATAGTTCGACCTTTACAGTCTGCTAAACAAACAAGACATAAATCTTCAATATTACATTTTAAAGATAATCTTTTTACAGCTTTTAAAGACGAACTGTCTTTAAATAATTGAAAAGGTGCTAAGTGATTTTTTACAAGTGGAATAACTTTTTCTATAAATTTACTTTCATTTGTAAGTTTAGATAAAAAAGAAATAGTTGGTTCTACTCCTAAACTTTCATGTTTATATGAAGTTATTTTTCCATTTATCTCTTCGGTACAATACGGTTTTCCCAAATCATGGCATAAAATGGCATAAAAAAGATACAAAATTCTATATTCATCTTGAATATTCTCTTTTTTGATAATCTTTGCCATTTCATCTAAAGTCATCAAAGTATGAACCCAAACATCACCTTCGGGGTGATATTCTTTTTCTTGCTCACAATTTATCAATGCTTTTAATTCAGGAAAATACTTAAGTACTTCCAACTCTTTTAATAGTTCAAAGCCAATTGAAGGTTTTTGTGATTTTAAAAATAGTTTTTTTAATTCTTCATAAACTCTTTCTTTTGGAAGATATGATAAATCGTCATTTAAAACCATTTGTTTACAAAGTTCCTTAGTTTTATCATCAATAATAAACTCAAACCTTGAAGCAAATTGTATTGCTCTATAAACTCTTAAAGGATCTTCAATAAAAGTTGTATCATTTATATGTTTTATTTTTTTATGTTTTAAATCTTCTATTCCATTAAAAGGGTCAAGATAGACATCTTTACAAAAATCATATCCTATTGCATTGATAGTAAAATCTCGTCTCGTAGCTGCTTGCTTAAAGCTTAGATTTGCATTAGTAGTGACTTCAAAGTCTTGATGACTATGTCCAATTTTTTTCTCAGTTCGAGCAAGTGCAAAATCGAAATCATAAGTATCCACTTTTAAAGTAAGAACACCAAAGGATTTACCAACTAATTTAACAGGACCATATTTTTCTAGGGATTTTATAATACTTTCTAAAGAGTCAATGCCAAAGATTTCAACATCATAATCTTTACAAGGAATTTGTAGAAGAGCATCACGAACACATCCACCTACTAAAATAGGAATAGCTCCTATTTTTTGTAGGTTATTAAGAATCTCTTCTAATATTTTAGGAATATTAGGCTTGATTATGGTGGTGAACATCTTGTTGTGGATAAGGAATAGAAATACCTTCTTTATCAAATCTAAGTTTTACTTCTTCTGTTAAAGCAAACTTTACAGCCCAGAAGTCTGGAGTATTAACCCAAGCACGAACTACAAAATTAACTGAAGAATCAGCAAGTTCTGAAACAGCAACTGTTAAACCTTTTTCTTGAAGAATTCTATTATCAGATTCTAAGATATTTGTTAATACATTTTTAGCTTTTTTAATATCATCGTCATAACCAATTCCAATAACTAAATCTACTCTTCTTGTAGGATTAGCATTTACATTTACAATAGTCCCTGCAATAATCGCACCATTTGGTACAATCATTCTTTGATTATCTCCAGTTGTTAAAATTGAAGAAAAAATTGATATTTCGTTTACAGTTCCTGAAACTCCAGCAACTGTAACAAAATCACCAACTCTAAAGGGTTTAAATAGTATCAACATAACACCAGCTGCAAAGTTACCTAAAGAATCTTTTAAAGCCAAACCAATTGCTAAACCAGCAGCTCCTAAGATTGCAAAAAAGGAAGTTGTTTCAATACCTAGTTTTGAAAGAGCTGTTAAAATAACAACCATCATTAAAACATAATAAATTATATTTTCAATAAATTTTACAAGTGTTGAATCAATTCCTTTTATTCTATTTAAAATTGATACTATTATATTCGTAATTTTTCTTGCTAACCATTTACCTACAATAAATACTACAATTGCTATACCTAAATTTAGAATATAAGGTAGCATCATTTCAAGTATACTTTGTATTTTTTCTTCGTTAAAATATTCGTTCATTTATTCTCTTCTTTTTTTTAAATTAATTCTTGTAATTTTGTTGCAACTTCAGCAATAGATACTTCGATTTTTTCTGAAGTATTTCTTCTATCAACAATTTCAACAAGTCCATCTTGTAATTTTTTACCAACAACTACAGCATAAGGAAATCCTATTAACTCAAAATCTCCCATTTTAAAACCAAATCTCTCTTTAGTTCTATCATCAATAATTGTAGAAATTCCTTTTTCTTTTAAAGCTTCATAGATTTTTAAACCAGCATTTAATTCATCTTCTTTTTTTGCATTTGAAACAATAACATCAACCATAAAAGGAGCTGTTGATTTAGTCCAAATACAACCTTTTTCATCATGGTTTTGTTCAATTACAGCAGCTACTAATCGAGATACTCCAATTCCATAACATCCCATTATAAATGGCTGTGATTTTCCATTTTCATCTAAAAATTTTGCATTCATAGCTTCAGAATATTTTGTTCCTAATTGGAAAATATGTCCAGCTTCTATTCCTTTTGTGTATTCTAGTTTCCCACCACAACAAGTACAAATATCACCTTCTTGAACAATAATTAAATCTTTGTAAACAGCATCTTTAAGTAAAGATAAATCCGTATTAATAAAATGATAATGATCTTCATTAGCTCCACAAGCTAAGCCAATTTCATTTTCTAATTCACTATCAAGTACAAATTTAATAGCCTCAGGTAAATTAAATGGTCCACAATATCCTGGAGTCAATCCAGCATCTTTTAATTCTTCTTCTGTAATATCTACTAATTCTAAAGCATCAACTGCATTACAAGCTTTAGTTTCTTCTAGCTCATCATCACCACGTACAAAGAAAATAACAGCTTCAGAACTATCTTCATAAATAGCTTTTTTCATTACAGCTTTAATATTTTGTGCTTTTGAAATACTTAAAAAATTAGATACATCTTCAATTGTTTTTAAATCTTGTGTTAAAACTTTTTCCATTGATACAGGAGTATTTGTGTTTTCAAACCAAGCATCAAAATGTCTTTTTTTTCTAACTGCTGCTTCAATATTTGCACCATATTCACAATCAGGACATACAACAATTGTATCTTCACCTGAGTTTGCTAATACATGAAATTCTTTTGAACCACTTCCACCAATTGCACCAGAATCTGCTTCAACAACTCTAAATTCTAAACCTAATCTTTGATAAACTTTTTTGTAAGTTTCTTCCATTAAGTTAAATTCTCTTACTAAATCTTCTTGAGATGAATGAAAAGAGTAAGCATCTTTCATTAAAAATTCTCTACCTCTCATCAAACCAAATCTAGGACGTGCTTCATCTCTAAATTTTAAGTTAATATGATAAAGATTTACAGGTAAGTTTTTATATGAAGTAATACGATTTTTAACCATATTAACAACGGATTCTTCGTTTGTAGGAGATAAAACATATTCAGCATTTTTTCTATCTTTAAATCTCAACAATTCATTTCCCATCGTAGTTGATCGTCCCGATTCATCCCAAAATGATTGTGGAGTTACAAAAGAACATAACATTTCATTTGCACCCGCTTCGTCCATTTCTTCTTTTACAATTGCTCTAATTTTATCTAATACAATTTTTCCTAATGGCATAAAATCATAAAGACCAGCTCCTGATTGAGAAATAAATCCACCTCTTACTAAAAATTGATGAGATGGTAAAGTTGCATCACTTGGAGTTTCTTTAGTAGTTGGCATAAACATATTAGTAAATTTCATTAATTATTTTCCTATTTTATTTTTTTGATAAATGTTCACATTTATATTCTTCATTATCCTCATCCATATTAGGAGAAAACATATTTTGTATTGTTCCTACAACAATATCACATTCCATATTCTTAGAAATATTCTTTAATTTCTTTGAAGGAGCATGCAGATACTCAGTTATAACTGTTTGACAAAGTTTTCTAATATTTTCTTCGTCATCTGCTTTTATATAACCTTTTTTTATTGCTTGTTGTACTTTTTTATCTATTACTAAATCAGCTTTGGTATAAAGACTTTTTACAACTGGTTCAATATCTAAAGATTTTAACCAATCATAAAATTCTAAAGACATTTTACTTACAATTGAGTATGCAGTTTTTGCTTGTTCTGCTCGCAAACTCATATTTTTATCCACTATATCTTGTAAGTCATCAACAGAATAAATATGCAATCCAGAACTATCAATATCATCAATATCTCTTGGAACTGCTATATCAAACCAATGTCTATTAAAGTTAGCATCGGGTGTATTATCAGCTGTTATAATTGGATAAGGAGCTGATGTTGCTGTTATCATTACAGGAATTTGTCCTAATAATGAAGTTAAGTTTTCATATGGAGCAACATCTATATTTTGCTCAAATGTATTTGCTAAATTTTGTGCTTTCTTAATATCTCTACTAGTTAAGATAACATCAAAACCTGAAGATAATAAATGTTTAATTGTTAATTCACTCATTTCTCCAGCACCAATTACAAGAGCTTTTACACCACAAGGATTTTTTATAATATCTTTTGCTTTTGCAACTGCTGTTGATGCCACTGATACAGAACCAGTTCCTAAAGATGTCGCATTTCTTACAGTTGCTGCACATTTAAAGGCAAAGTGCATTAATCTTGTGATTTTTTGATCACAGTGTCCCTTTGATTGTGAAAATCTAAAGGAATCTTTTAATTGTCCTACAATTTGTGTTTCACCAATTACAAGTGAATCAAGTGCTGAAGCTACTGAAAAAAGATGATGTACAGCACTATCATTATCATAAATATCTGCTCTTTTATATAAAAGATCATAATCAACACCAGAATATTTAGCTAACTCTTCTAAAATAAGCTTAGCTCCAGTTTTAATATTTACTGATCTTGTAATGATTTCAACTCTATTACATGTAGATAATAAAACTGCCTCTTTTGTAACATTATTTGATAATATTGATCTAATAAATCTATCTTTATCTTCATCTGACCCAAATGCTAATTTTTCTCTCATTTCAATATCTGTATTTTTATGAGAAAAACTAATTATTAAATAACTCATTAAAACTCTCTTTCAATCATAGCTTTCATTATGAATACTAAAGTCTCACTATTTTCTTCATCTTTTACAGCTTCTATTGCTTCATTTCCAATATCTTTAGCCATTTTAATAGAATCTTCAAGGGCATTTGTTTCATGCATTTGTTCTTTTATCCAAGAAGATTCATCTTGTGTTAACTCTTTTTTATATAGTGATTCAAGTTTTGATTTGTCTTCTAATCTCTCATGTAATAAAAGATAAGGGATAGTAACTTTTCCTTCAACAAAATCTAACATTGCCGGTTTTCCTAAGGTTTTGCTATCTTGTGTGATATCTAAAATATCATCTACCATTTGAAAAGCAAGACCTAGATTTCTTCCATATAAAGCATATTTTTCTTCATTTAAACCTGCCATTATAGCTGCTGCTTTTGCTGCTGCTTCTATTAATGATGCAGTTTTTTTGTAAATCATATCATTGTATTTTTCGTATGAAGTATTAAATGTATTTGTTAAATCTACATCTAACATCTCTCCAATACTTAAAAGTGTTACTGCATTTGAAACTGTATAAGCAATTTTTTTATCCATTTGTGTAAGTTCAGTAAAAGCCTTAGAATATAAAATGTCACCAAACATAATTGATGTTTTATTATCATATAAAGCATTTACAGAAGGTTCACCTCTTCTTGTATCCGCTTCATCAATAACATCATCATGCAAAAGTGATGCAGCGTGAATCATCTCAACAACTGCACATAATTTTATACTTTGTTCATTTACTCCAGCAATTTTTAAAATAAGTTTAGATCTTAGCATCTTTCCATTTGCTAACTTTTCTAAAAGTTCTAAACTTTTTTCATCATTACACTCTCTAACAAACTCTTTAATTTGACTTTTTACAGCTTCTAATTCTTCCACTTTTACCCTTATGAATCTAATCTACAAATAATTTCACCAGTAAATTCAACATAAAGTCCTTTTTTTACTGCGTTAACTTTGTCTATATTATCAAAAGTGTATTGCTTAATAACTTGATTAATATCAAAGTCTTCGCCTTTTCCTTCTGAAAGCATCATTTCTAATACTGCAACTTTCTCAACAACTTTGTCCCATTCATCTTGAACAACATCTTCAGATGCTGTTTTACTTACGTCAAAAAACTTTGATTTAGGACTTCCCATAAATATATCATCTTCATCTTCACTTAACCAATCATTAAAAACTGACATTTAATTTCCTTTTATTTCTTTATAATTTATAAAATTTATTTATTTTCTAATCTAACTCTTACAGATTTTGCATGAGCTGTTAAACCTTCGGTATCTGCTAATAATGCACAAGCTTCACCTAATTCATCAATCGCATTTTTTGAAAAGTTAATAATTGAACTTTTCTTCATAAAATTCTCTACATTTAGTGGACTATAAAACTTAGCAGTACTTCCTGTAGGCAAAGTATGATTAGGACCTGCTATATAATCACCAATAGGTTCAGGAGTATTTTCACCTAAGAAAATAGCCCCTGCATGTTTAATATATGGTAATAATTCAAAAGCATTTGCTGTCATTACTTCTAAGTGTTCAGGAGCAATTTCATTCATAAGTTCAAGTGCCTCTTCCATAGAAGAGGCAATAATAATTACACCTCTATTTTCAATAGAAGTTCGAGCAATCGTTTCTCTCTCTAAAGTTTTAAGATAATTCTCTACCTCAGCACTTGTTTCTTTAGCAATATTTACATCTGTTGTAATCAAAATAGAACTAGCCATTTCATCATGTTCAGCTTGAGATAATAAATCAATCGCTAAATATTTAGGTTTAGCAGTACTATCTGCTAAGATACCAATTTCACTTGGACCTGCAATCATATCGATATTTACTTCACCAAATACTAGTTTTTTAGCAGTTGCTACAAAAATATTTCCAGGACCTGTGATAACATCAACTTTTGGAATAGTTTCAGTTCCATAAGCCATAGCAGCAACAGCAGAAGCTCCACCAACTTTAAAAGCTTTTTTAATTCCACAAAGGTGGCAAGCAGCTAATAATAATTCATTTACTTCATTATCAGGAGTTGGAGTACATACAACTATTTCTTCAACACCCGCAACAATTGCAGGAATTGCATTCATTAAAAGAGAACTAGGATACGCAGCTTTTCCACCAGGAATATATAAACCAGCTCTATCAACAGCAGATACTTTTTGACCTAAAATAGTTCCATTTTTTTCAAAATCAATCCAAGATTTTGGAAGTTGTTTTTCATGATATTTTTTTATTCTATCGTATGCTGTGTGTAAAGCAGCTCTTAGTTTTTCATCAATATTTTCATAAGCTACTTTCATATCATCACATGAAATCATTAAATCAGAATCTGATTTCACTTCCCACTTATCAAACTTCTCAATATGTTTTTTAACAGCAGTATTTCCATCTTCAACAATTTCATCAATAATGTTCATAACTATTGATGAAACACCTTTTATATCACTTTTTGCTCGTGCTAATATTCCATCAAACTCTTCTTTAAAGTTTGAATCTTCTGTATTTATAATTTTCATTTAAATTTGTCCTAATATCTCTTTAACAATATCTTCTAGAGGTTTTTTTTCAACATCAACAACTATGTCTGACACTCTTTCATAATCATTAACTCTTGAGGCATAAAGTTTTATTGCTTCATCTAGATTTTGAAGTAATGGTCTTTTCTTTAGTTTGCTTTTTGCATTTGGACAGGCATTTATTCTGTCTAATATCCCTTGAAAAGATGATTTTAAATATACTACTTTTCCAATATTATTTATATTTTCTTGCTTATAAAACCCACCACCTGTAGAAATAATTGTATTAAATACATTATTCTCCAGCCAAAGAGCAGTCTTTTTTTCTAAATTTCTAAAATATGCTTCGCCGTCATGTTCAAAAATTCTTTTAATTTTTCGATTTTCCATACTTTCTATTAAATCATCAGTATCTATTGCAAACATCGAAGAATTCTTTACTAATCCTCTTGCAATTGTACCTTTACCAACACCCATAAAACCTATTAATATTATATTGTTCTTTTTCATAGTCAAAGATTATATCTAAAGTTATGTAAATTTTTATAATCTTGACTTTTATTAACATTATTATAAAAAAATAGGCTAAAATATATTTACTTAAAGGACCTAAATATGGGAATAAATAATTTAATTACTTTTTCAAATGATTTTATGAATTTTGATGTTTCTTTGCAAGATGTTTTGAATTTTATGATTAAGAATAAAACTAAACATGTTGTACTATTAAAAAATAAAAAAGCTATTGGAATTTTAACAGAAAGAGATGTTTTATTTTTATATACAAAACATGTAAGTTCTAATTTAAAAGCACTTGACTTTACAAAAACTAATTTAATTTCTAGTAAAAATAATAGAAAAGTTGATTATATATTAAGCCTTATGGTTAATCATAATATTAGAAGAATTGTAATCAATGATGATAATGATGAATACTTAGGTTCAATAATTCAAGAAGATATCATTTTTCAATTTGAACATGATTTTTATAAATCAGATATTAGAATTGAAAACATATTAAAAAAGACAAATATTGCATTATATGTAGAAAAAGAGTTTACCTTACAAGAATCTATAGAATTAATGTCAAAAAAGAATATAGGTTCAATTTTAATTTATGAAAGAAATAATCCAATTGGAATTTTAACAGAGAGTGATATTATATCTTTAGCTCAAAAGAATGTTGATACAAAAGAAAATATCCAAAAACACATGCATTCACCAATAATATTATTTTCCTCAAATGATTTACTTTTTGATATTGTAAAAACAATGAGAGATAAAAAAATTAGGCGTGCTGTTGTATTTCATGAAATACAAAAAGAATATTTTATTATAACATCTAAAGATATTTTAAATAATATAAAAGGAAACTATAGTCTATTTTTAGAGGCAAAAATAAAAGATGCTAATGAAACATTTAACTCTTTAGATGAAGCGGTTATCGAATTATTTGATAATGGGAAAGATGAACAATTAATTCACTGGTTTAACAAAAAAGCATTTGAACTTTTTAATTTAGCAATTGATGATAATATCACAAGTATTATTCAAAAAAAAGAATGGAAAATTATTTATAACTCTATATTAAATAAAAATATTTCTGAAAACAAAATTATTGAAATTGACAATAACATCTTTAGATTAAATATTATTTCTACAACAATTTTAGATAATTCAATTATTAAACTGCTATTTACAAATATATCCCAAATAGTTAACGCTAATAAAGAAGTAGAGAACAAGTTAAATGAAACATTTGAACAAGAAAGTATTGGAATTTTAAATATTGATTTAAATGGAGAAATAACAGATGCTAACTCTAAACTTGTTTCATTATTTAAATACTCAAAAAGAGAGCTAGTTGGGAAAAATATTTTAGAGTTAACAGACGAAGAAGATAAAGAAAGAACTACATCTAAAATCAATCATCTATTAGCAAATCCAAAAGAAAAGTATTTTTCTTTAGAAAAGAAATGTATAAGAAAAGATGGCTCACCAATATGGGTAAATATTACAAACTCTTTAGCTCTAGATGAAAATAGCAATCCTAAATATTTCACTTGTTTTGTTATGGATATTTCAAAGCAAATAGATTTAAAACAAGAAATTATAGTACATGAAGAAAAATTCAAAATTTTATATGAAGAAGTTCCTTATGCGTATCAATCTTTAAATAAAGATGGGATAATAAAAGACGTAAATAAAAAATGGCTTGAATTAACAGGATATACAAAAGAAGAAGTAATTGGAAAAAAGTTTTCTTCATATTTAAAAGATGATGAAGAAATATTAATAACAAATTTTTCAAAATTTTTAGAAAACAAATATATTAACAATGTAAAATACACCGTTATAAAAAAAGATGGAAGTACAATATTAGTTAGCTTTAATGGAAAAATATCAAATATAAAAAATAAAATAAGAACTCATTGTGTTTTACAAGATATTACACAAAAAGTTAAGATTGATAAAAAATTAAAACTATCAGATATTGTGTTTGAAAATACCACAGAAGGTATAGTAATTACAAACTCTAGAAATGAGATTGTTTCAGTAAATAAAGCTTTTTCACAAATCACACAGTATGAAAAAAATGATGTATGTGGCAAGAATCCTTCCATTTTTAGTTCGGGAAGACATGATAAAATATTTTATGGAAATTTATGGAAAAATTTAAAGGAACATGGTTTTTGGAAAGGTGAAATTTGGAATAGAAAAAAAGATGGAGAGATATATCCAGAATGGATAAATATAAGTACTGTTGTAAATGAAAACAAACAAATCACAAATTATATTGCAATATTCTCTGATATTACAAAAATTAAAGATTCTGCAGCAAAAATAGAATATTTAGCACATCATGATCCATTAACAGATTTACCAAATAGATTACTACTACATGCCAGATTAGAAAATTCTCTTGAACGTGCTAGTGAGGAACAAAAAAGATTAGCTGTATTATTTATTGATATTGATAATTTTAAATTAGTTAATGATACTTATGGTCATACAATTGGAGATAAACTAATCTCTTTAGTAGCTAAGAAGCTAGAAAAAAATATAAGAAAAAATGATACCATTGCAAGAATTGGTGGAGATGAATTTATAATAGTTATAGAAGATGTAAGAGATCATAGTAATATTGAAAAAATAGCCTATAAATTAATTCAAGAGTTTAGAAATCCACTTAAACTTCAAGAATATAAATTTGATACAACAGTAAGTATTGGTATTTCTATTTTTCCTAATAATGGATTAAACTCTGAAGACTTAATAAAACAAGCAGATACGGCAATGTATAGTGCTAAAAACGCAGGAAAGAATCAATTCCAATTTTATAAACAGCAAATGACTTCTGAGATATTTGAAAAAATTATTATGAAACAAGAGATAAAAGAAGGATTAGAAAATGAAGAGTTTGAAGTATATTATCAAGCACAAATAGACATAAAAAGCAAAAAAGTTATTGGAGCAGAGGCACTTGTAAGATGGAATCATAAAAGTTTAGGTCTTATTACACCTGATAACTTTATTCCTCATGCTGAAGAAACGAAACTGATTATTCCTTTGGGAGAATTTGTTCTAAAAAAAGCATGTCTATTTATGAAAAAATTGCATGATTTAAAGATTCTGGAAAAAGGAAAGGTAGCTGTAAATATTTCTGCTGAACAAATAAAGCATAGTAATATTGTACGAACAGTACTTGATACTTTAAAATATTCAAAATTAGATTCACAATATTTAGAAATTGAAGTTACCGAAACATTTATTATGGACGATATAGAGAAATCCACTTCAATACTTAAAGAATTAAAAGATATTGGAGTTAATCTTTCAATCGATGATTTTGGAACGGGATATTCTTCACTTAGTTATTTAAAGCAATTTCCTATTGATAAATTAAAGATTGATAAGTCTTTTATTGATGAATTGCCTTTTAATCATAAAGATGTTGCAATTGCAAAAACTGTAATTGCTCTTGCTCAAGGACTTAGAATTAAAACTATTGCAGAAGGGGTTGAAACAAAAGAACAAAAAGAGTTTTTAGAGAACTCTTTTTGTGATGAAATTCAAGGATGGTTCTATTCTAAAGCCCTAAAAGAGAATGACTTTATTAAATATATAGAAGAGTACGCAGATAACTCTTAACTTAGATATTAAGATTAAGAGTTAATTTAAATGCTGCACCTTTATATTCTTTTTTATTAAAAGTATACTCATCATTTTCTACACTTATTGAACCTTTCATATGCTTAACTATAATCTCTCTTGACATATAAAGGCCAATTCCAGTACCTTGACTTTTATGTTTGGTACTAAAGTATGGTTCAAATACTCTATCAATAATCTCTTCTTTTATTCCACCTGCATTATCTTTAATTAAAATGTGAGCAGTATTATTTTTCTTTTTCACTTCAAGAATAATTATTTTTTCATCTAAACTTGATTTGATTAATTCATCTTTTGCATTATTACAAATATTGATAATTACTTGGATAAATTCATTTTCATATCCATAGATATCAAAATCTTCAATACTTTGTATTATCTTTATTTCTTTATCTTTAAATTGAACTTCTAAAAGGTTAAGTGCTTTATTTATAGTTTTTTCTAAATTAAAAAGAACTACTTTTTTATTTGGATTAAAAAAATCACTAAAATCCTCAATTGTTTGAGATAAGTATTTAGTAGATTTATTAATATCATCCATTGATTTATAAAGATCTTTATCTTCCAATAAACCAAATTCTTTTTTGAATTTTACTCCACTTGAAAGCATAGAAATTGAGCTTAGAGGTTGTCTCCATTGATGAGCAATATTTTGCAACATCTCACCCATTGCTGCCATTTTTGATTGTTGGGCATATATATTATCTTTTTCTCTATTTTCATTTATGTAAGATAAAACTTCTTTTTTATATTTTAAAAATTGCTTTTCTAAAACTTTCGAAATATAAAAAGATAAAAGTATAAATATAAATATCACTGTTATACTAAGAATAAAGAAATTAAATATATCTTTTTTATTCTCTTTATTTATTTCTAATTCTTTTTCTTTAATTTGTTTTTCAAGCTCATCATTATAAAAACCTGTGGCAATTGCCCAGTTCCATGTATCAAATCCTTTAATGTATGTTGTTTTTTTAGCAGGTTTATTTGTATCTGGCTTTATTGTTCCAACATATTTTATAAATCCAGAACCATTCTTAGCAGTTTTAATAATTTCCTTGGTAATCATAAAGTTATCACTATCTTTTAAATCTATTCTATTTAAACCAATATAAGATTTTTTAATATGAGATAAATATTTCCCATTGTAATCAACAATAAAGATATATCCATTTTTTGAATACTTTAACTTATGTATATATTGAAGAACTTTATCTTTAATTTTTTCCTCATAATCTTGAATATATTCTCCAGTTCCTATAAATAAATCATAAGGTTTAAACTCTTTTACAATTCCTATTTTCTTTTTTTGTTTTATATTTTCATTGGGTTTATACCAATACCATTCATAAAAAGGTTCTTTTTCTTTTTTTAATAAAGCAACCATATCTTGAATAATATAAGAACCTTTAGAATCAATATGATTCCAAAAGTTCGTGCCTTCCATATGAGTTTGGGTAGGTAACATAATATTTTTACCAGTTTTCTCATATATATAAAAATAACCTCGACCTTGATTAAATCTATAATGTCTTAATGCATCTTTTATTCTTTCTAAAATCTGTTTTTTAGATTCAGTTCTTTTATGTTTTTCATAGATATAAGTCATAATTTTATGAGCTTCTTGAATTTTCATCTTCATTAATATTTTAAGATCAGATTCACTATTCTTTTTTTCATACATTATATAGTCGTGTATTCTATTAACTTCTATATCTATTCTATTTTTATTGTTGTTTAGAAATGTCTTCTTTAATTCAACAATTTCATTTTTATATTGAGTATTTTTATCTAAGAAAATTATATATGTGATAAGTATTGAGAAAAACCCAACAATAAAGACAGGTGTATATTTTATAAGTTTTAGTATTTTTGTTTCATTTTTAGAAAGCATTATTATCCATATTTTTAAATAATTTTATCATATTTATATTTATATCTTTGTATCATTGATATATTACCCAATAATCCGCCTTGATGTATATATAAAATACTACTTTTACAAGTTTTTAAGTGTTTTTTTACACATAACCATCCTTTTGAATCATATAATAGGTCAAATTCAATATTTGTTTGTTCTTTTAAATCTTTATGTATTTCATAAAATTCTTTATAGAGTTTTCCAAAATGATATTTTTTATCTAAGCTTATAATTTTAGGATGCTTCTTCTTTTCCAAAAGAGAAAATTGTTTTTCTAAGTATTTTTCATCTCCCACACAAGAACATGTTATTACTTCAAAGGGTAGATACTTTTGTAAATAAAGGGCAGTTGTTCCAGTACCAGAAGGTAAAAAAACCTTCAAATCTTTTGTATTTGTTTGCTCTGCCCATTTTATTATCTCTTGCGCTAATATTTTTATTCCTAAAGAGGCTTCTTTTAAAGCTCCACCTTCAGGTATAAATAAAGTATTTGTATCAATATTTTCTGGTACTTTTCCCTCAATTATATTCATGCCATTTGATAAAGCTTCTTTATAATTTCCAATAGGATTTGTTTTTATATAATCAGCAACATGATCCACATAATAATCAAAATCCCACTTCCTTAGTTTACAAAGAACAGATAAAGAATACATAGCATTTGATTGCACGGAACCATAAGATACAACTTTTGTAATATTTTTAAAATCATTTTTCAAAAAGTAGTAAAACTTTCTAGCTTTATTTCCTGAAAAATCTTTATCTAGTAAATCATCTCTTTTTATAAAGAATTTTTTATTATTAAAAGTGATTTGTTCTATTGGGGAGTTTGTATATTTCATAGAAGAAATTGTACCATCTATTAACAAAGTTTTTGTACAATTGTAAAAAACTTCTGAGGTATATATGATAATAATGGACTATATTGATAAAGGTGGAATAATCGTATATATTTTAATTGTATTAAATGCAATTGGTTTTACAATTATTCTTTGGAAATTCTTCACACTTCCTAGAAAAAATGCAATGATAAAAAGAATTAAAGATAAAACTGATTTAAATTCTAACTCAAGTATAATCTCACAAATAGAGTATGAAGTAAAAAAACTAGAATCAGGACTTACTTATATAAAAAACATTGCAACAATTGCACCACTTCTAGGATTATTAGGAACTGTAATAGGTGTATATAAATCCTTTGAAGCAATTACTGCGAATGGTTTAGGAGATCCAACAATTTTCTCAAATGGTATTGCAGTTGCTCTTATTACTACAATTGCAGGTCTTATTGTGGCAATTCCACATCATATTGCTTATAACCACTTTATTTTTATGATTGATGCAATTGAACTTAAAGCAAAAAAAGAGATAGTTGGTTCAAGGTAGCATGATAATATGAAAAGAAGAGAAACCTTAGGTTTAGATTTAACACCAGTTATTGATGTTGTTTTTATCCTACTAATATTTTTTATTGTAAGTTCAGTCTTTAAAAAAGATGAACTAGCACTTATTTTAGATTTACCAAGTTCAAGTGCAAAAGAAATGCAAATAGATAAGAATCAAGTATTTATAGAATTGAGTGCAGAAAAACTAGCTATAAAAGGTATTGAAGTATCTTTTGATTCCTTAGAAGATAATCTAAAAGAAATTGAAGATAAAAATAAATCCGTAATAGTAAGAATTGATAAGAAAGTAGAGTATCAAAGAGTTGTAAGAGTTTTAGACTTATTACAAAAATATAATCTAACTAACTTAGCACTTGTAACAAATGAAGAGAAATAGAAGTTTAGCTCTATTTCTTTTCCTTTTCATCTAATTGAGCATACTCTTCATCTGTAAAAATTCTAGATACAGTAATAAACTGATATCCCATATCAATCTCTAAAGAAAAAGAATTACCAAAAGCACCCTTTTCTTCTTTTACATCAACTGTAATATGAGAGTGTCTAAAGTATTCAAATTGGTCTTTATCTATAAAAAACTCACATCCACAAAGTTCGCCTAATTTTACGTTTCTGGAAGGTACATAAAAATCACCTTTGGCATAACACATAGGAGCAGTTCCATCACAGCAACCACCACTTTGATTAAACACAAGTTCTCCATGTTCTTCTTTTAACTTCTCTACAACCTCTACTGCAGCAGGAGTAATAGCTACTCTTTCAATACTCATAATAAATCCTTTTAATTTTTATCATTAAAATATATAAAAATTTGCAAAAAAAAATGCATAGAAGATATTCTTCTATGCATTTATCATACTGTGTTTAGACTTTAGACCTAAAAGAATCCCATTGCATCTTTTGAGTAAGAAGTTAAAATATTTTTAGTATGTCTGTAAGAGTTTAACATCATCATGTGAGTTTCTCTACCGATACCTGATTTTTTGTATCCACCAAATGATGCATGTGATGGGTACATGTGGTAACAATTCACCCAAACTCTACCAGCTTCAATTCCTCTTGAGAATTTATGTAATTGGTGAGCATCTCTTGACCATACCCCTGAACCTAATCCGTAGATAGTATCATTTGCAATTTCAAGTGCTTCTTCTTCAGTTTTAAATGTAGTTACTGCTAAAACTGGTCCAAAAATTTCTTCTTGGAAGATTCTCATTTTATTATGACCTTTGAAAATTGTTGGCTTAATATAGTTTCCGTTAGGGAAAGTTTTATTATCGTAAGCTTCACCACCAATTAGACATTCAGCTCCTTCTTCTTTACCTATTTTAATATAAGAAAGAATTTTCTCTTTTTGAGAAGTTGAACATTGTGCACCCATTTTAGTTGTAGGATCTAATGGATTTTCTTGTGTAATTGCTTCAATTCTTTCTAAACATCTTTTCATAAATGGTTCATAAATTGATTCTTGAATTAATGCTCTAGTTGGTGCTGTACAAACTTCACCAGAGTTAAATGCGAATAATACTAAACCTTCAATTGCTTTATCAAAGAATGCATCATCAGCATCCATAATTGATTCTAAGAAGATGTTTGGAGATTTTCCACCAAGCTCTAATGTAGAAGGAATAATATTTTCAGTTGCATATTGCATAATTAACTGACCAGTTGTAGTTTCACCTGTAAATCCAACTTTTTTGATATCTGGATGAGTTGATAAATGTTTACCAATTTTTCCACCAGCACCATTAATAATATTAACAAGACCTTTTGGAAGAACTTCTTGAATTGTTTCCATTAAGATTAAAATTGACATTGGAGTTGCAGATGCAGGTTTTAATACAACAGTATTACCAGCTGCTAATGCAGGAGCAATTTTCCATGCTGCCATTAATAATGGGAAATTCCATGGAATGATTTGAGCAACAACACCTAATGGTTCATGAATTTCTTGAGAAATTGTATTTTCATCTAAATCAGAAACCGCGCCAGATTCTCCTCTAATTACAGAAGCAAAATATCTAAAGTGGTCAACAACCAAAGGAACATCAGCTGCTAAAGTTTCTCTAACTGCTTTACCATTATCTAAAGTTTCAGCAATTGCTAAAGCTTCTAAGTTAGCTTCAATAGCATCTGCTACTTTATTTAACATTGTTGATCTTTCAACTACTGAAGTGTGTTTAAATGTTTGAAAAGCTTCTAGTCCAGCTGCAACTGCTGCATCTACATCTGCTTCATTTGATCTTGGAATTCTTGTTAAAACTTCACCATCTACAGGTGATACATTATCAAAATATTCTCCACTTAGTGGGGCAACCCACTCTCCACCAATGAAGTTTTCGAATTGTGCTTTATATTGAGGTTTAGTATATGCCATTTTTTGTCCTTTTATTTGTTTAATTTATGAAAAAACATCTCTTTTAAAGAGTTACTGTTTTTCGCTTAGTGAAATTCTACATGAGTTTTATAGCGTGAATTTAGCGTTTGTATAGCCTGAGTATAGCAGTGCGTTTTTTTGTTACAGTTTCCCTATTTTTCGAGCTTTTTAAGGGTTTTTTTTCTTTAAATTTTTTATTTTATATGCTACAATATTTTATGAAAACATTTAACTATACTTATAATAATAAAGCACTAGATACCTTAATTGATTTTAATTCCTTTAAAAATCAAGATAATATATTAATTCAGATATTTTGTGGAGATAAAAAACCCATCTTGAAAAAAATTGTTTCAACCTTGTTAAAGGAACTACCTCAAGCTATTTGTGTTGGTTCATCCACTGATGGAGAAATTAATAATAGTGAAATTACTACTTGTAAAACTATTATCTCAATATCTACATTTGAAAATACAAAATTAAAAACAACACTTGTTAGAAATAAAGACTCTTTTAATAATGGTGTTGATTTAGCAAATAACTTATGTTCAGAAGATACGAAGCTACTTATACTATTTACTGATGGGGATAAGACAAATGGAGAATCCTTCTTAAAAGGTATACAATCAGTAAATGATAAAGTCATAATCTCAGGTGGAATGGCAGGAGATAATGCAAACTTTACGCAAACTTTTGTTTCATCACAAAATCAAATAATCACTAAAGGTGCAGTAGGTGTTGCCTTAGATTCTAAAATATTAAAAGTTCATAATGCATATAACTTTAACTGGTCACCAATTGGTATTGAACATACTATTGATAAAGTAACAGATAATAGAGTTTATCAAATATCTGGAATGAAACCCTTAGATTTTTATGAAAAATATTTAGGAGAATATGTAGCAAAAGCACTTCCTGCAACTGGTATTGAGTTTCCTTTAATTGCAGAAAGAAATGGTCTTCCTGTAGCAAGGGCTGTTATACAAAAACATAAAGATGGAAGTTTAAGTTTTGCAGGAAACTTATATAAAGGAGATAGAGTAAAACTAGGATTTGGTAATGTTGAACTTATTATGAATAATCCATTAGAATCTTTATTTGATAGATCTAATATAAAAGATACACAATCTTTTTTTATATATTCATGTATGGCAAGAAGGAGATATATGCCAAGTATGGTTGATATTGAAATCAAGCCTTTTTCATTAATAGCTCCAACTTCTGGATTTTTTACTTATGGTGAATTTTATCATGATAATGGAAATAATGAATTATTAAATCAAACCTTTACAATTGTTGCCTTAAGCGAATTGGAAAATAATAAAAATGATGAAAAAACTTCTTGTGAATTAGAAAAAGATACGCAAGCTATAAGTGAACATGCAAGAAGTTTACAGGCTTTAACACACTTAATACAACAGTCATCTGAAGATTATAATAGACAATCAAAAGAGTTAGAAGAAGGGAAAATTTACGCACAAAATTTAGTAGACTCTCAAAAACAGTTTTTAAAACATGCTGTTCATGAAACAAACACTCCCTTATCAATTATAATGGGAAATATTGAAATGTATGAGATGGAAAATGGAAAAAACAAACACTTATCAAATATTGAAGTTGCTATGAAAAATATCTCTAGTATATATGATGATTTAAGCTATTTAATTAAAAAAAACCAAGTAAATGAAGCAACTCATGAAATAAACTTAGTAGATTTTGTAAGAAGTAGAATTGATTTTTTCTCACAATCTGCTATAAAGTTTAAATCTGAATTTGATTTCTCAGCACAAAGAGAAGAAATATTATTAGATTTCAATGAAATTAAACTTCAAAGAATAGTTGACAATAATTTAACAAATGCAATCAAATACTCACTTCCTAATGAAATAATACAGGTAAAGTTACATGTTAAAAATAATGAGTGTCACTTAATAATAGAGAGTCGTTCTAAACAAATTTTAGATCAGCAAATGATATTTGAAGAGTATTATAGAGAACAAATAAATGACACTGAAGGTTTTGGCCTTGGGTTAAACTTAGTAAAACGTATTTGCAGTGAAGAAAATGTTGGAATACTATTAGCATCTGGTGAGAATTGGGCATCATTTACATATATATTTAAGGAAATAAAATGAAGATATTACTATTAGAAGATGATGTAATGTTAAACGAGATGATTGAAGAATACTTATCATCAACAGGACATGTAGTACAAAGTACAACGACAGGGAAAGAGTGTTTAGAAGTATTAGATAAAGAGAAATTTGACTTATTAATATTAGATATTAACTTGCCAGATATTAACGGTTTTACAATACTAGAAACCTTACATCAACAAAAAAGAATGATTCCAACTATTTATATTTCTGCTTTAATTGAAATAGAAGATATTTCAAGGGCCTTTGATATTGGATGTCATGATTATTTAAAAAAGCCCTTTCATTTAAAAGAGTTAACAATTAGAATAAATAAAATATTAAAAACAACAATAGTGCCACAAAAACATAAACGATTATCAAAAAACTACTCTTATGATTCTGAGACTATGACACTTTTATTTAATAATGAACCTCAGATTTTACCAAAAAGACAAATTCAAATCATAGAATTACTTGCCCATAATAGAAGCTTAGTTGTTCAATATGATATGTTTAGAAACTATGTTTGGAATGATGATTTTATTGACAATGCTACAATAAGAGCAGAAGTAAATAGAGTTAAAAAAGTTTTAAAAGAAGATTTTATTAAAAATATTAGAGGAAGTGGATATATGGTAGAAAGGCCTAATTAAAACTTAAATTCATAAGTTTTAATTATCTAAATATTTTACTTGTAATTATTACAAATACTATGTAGTAGATTCTAAATAGTAACTATTATAAGAATTACTTATAATAATATTAATTTTTATTTAATAATCATTATCCTAAAATGTCATATTGACAAAAAGGAAACTAAATGAAATTAATAAAAACATTAGCAATATGTGTATTAGGTACAGGTTCTATATTTGCATCATCATTAATGCAAAAAGCTACAGATAATGGAATGATTCCAATTCCTGCTGATAAAGTTGAAGTAATGAAGTTAATTGATGACAAAAATGACCCAATAACAAAAGAGAAAATTGAACTTGGTAAAAAGTTATATTTTGATCCACGGCTTTCAAAAAGTGGATTAATCTCATGTAACACTTGTCATAATATTGGACTTGGTGGGGCAGATGGGATACCTACTGCAATTGGTCATATGTGGACAGCAAATCCTCATCACTTGAACTCACCAACTGTATATAACTCTATATTTTTTAAATCACAATTTTGGGATGGAAGAAGTCCTCACTTAGCTGATCAAGCCAAAGGTCCTATTGAAGCTGGCCCAGAAATGGCTGCACCTGCATCACTTGTGGAACAAAGAATAAATTCAATTCCTGAATATGTTAGTGAATTTCAAAATGCTTATGGAAAAGATGTAAAAGTAGATTTTACAAAAATCACTGAAACTATTGCTACTTTTGAAAAGATTTTAGTTACTCCATCGCTATTTGATGATTATTTAAATGGTAATGAAAATGCTTTAACAAAAGAAGAAAAGGTAGGGCTTAATACTTTTATAGACAAAGGCTGTGCCTCTTGTCATAATGGAATTGCACTTGGTGGAACAATGCAACCATTTGAATTAGCTGCTAAATATAAATTTTCTAATGTTGGAGATTTTAAAGGTAATGAACAAGGAATGGTAAAAACACCAACGCTAAGAAATATTACAGAAACTGCTCCATATTTTCATAATGGACAAATTTGGTCTTTAAGTGAAGCTGTACAAGAAATGGGTTCGACTCAATTAGGAATCAAGATTTCAGATGTTGAAGCTTCTTCAATTGTTACTTTCTTAAAAACATTAAAAGGTAGAAAACCAGATATTTCATATCCTCAACTTCCAGAATCTACTAAAGATACGGCAAAGCCAGCATTTGATTAAAATATTAGGCTTAAGATAAATTCAATTTTATCTTAAGCTTCTTCTTTAAATATTTTATGTTTATTAAAAACTTATTGAAACATAAAAACTAATATCAAATTCATCATCTTCACTTAGATAATTATTCTTTTTATATTCAGTGTATGAAGGTTTTGTAGTTGTTTCATATTCACTATTTGGAAGCCATTCGTGATAAACCCAATGAATAAACTTCAACACATCACCTTTTTTTCCTTTTAAATCAAATTTAGCGTAAACTCCTTGGGCTATATAAAAAGTTGGTAATCTATCACTTTTTATATCTTCACTTTCATCAGGAACAATACATGCAATATATTGGCATTCACTTAAAGGTGTAATTGTTGGATTATCATGAAAAAGTGCAATTTGCTTGTAAGATTTAATATCATTGCTTAAAACCCAAGTATATAGTTTTTGCCAAGTATTTGTAATATTTACGTTATATCCTCTATTTCTAATATAAAAACTTTTTAATGCTGGCATTTTTACAATTGTTGGCCTAATATTTGAAAAATCTGCTGTGGAATTTCTTGCTATTAAAGATTGTTTTAAAATCTCTTGTGAGTACTCTTTATATCCACCTATTCTCCACTGCTTTGGAGTTTGTTCAAATCTTTCTTTGAATATTTTTATAAAAGAAGATTGAGATGAGTATCCACAAATATTTGCAATATTTGAAATAGTTGATGATTTATTTGTTAATAGTAAGTTTGAAGCTTTTTGCAATCTTATTGATTTTATACTTTCATAAATATTTCTTCCAAAAGCCTCTTTAAATATTCTATGCATATGAAATTTACTTACTTTTAAATCTATACTCAATTCTTCAATATCAATATCTGTATCAATATGAGTATAGATATAGTACATAATATTATTTGCTATTTTAGTTCTTTTTTTAAGAGTTTCTTTCTTCATAAAAAATTATAGCACAAATAAAATATAAAAATAGCAATAATAAACAATTAATTTAGCACAAATAAAGAAGAAGTATTTTTTTTTAAATCCTATAATAAGAGACTTTAAATATTTAGAGGAATTTTATATATGGATCAAGATAAGCAGTTTCAATTAGCAATAAATCAATGTAAAACAATAAATTTAAAAAAATTAAAAATTGATACATTTTTACTTGTTATACATTTTTTATTAAAAGATTATCAAAAAATTGACCCAGATAAAACTGCTGATGATATGACAATATATGCAAGTAAAGAAGAGATTGTTTTTATAAATAATAGCGTTGCAAACTTGAAAACATATCTTGAAAACAATATTATTATAAGTGATACCTTATTTAGTATATTTAAAGAACAAAATAAATCCCTAATTTTTGATAAACTCTCAAGAAATCTCGAACCAATGAAAATCTACTATAAATATCTTATAAATACTTTTTCAAGTAGATTAAAAAATGGTTCTACTTGGATTCCTGAACTTTTGGCTTTTAGCTTAATTTATAATTATAGAAAAGAGCATAATAAATCTTTTCATTCTTATCCTGAACTTGAAAAATTACCTATTGAAAAGATTGTAAATATATATAATAAAAACAATTTAGAGTTAAAAAAAAGAATTTCCCAAAAAAATGGAATTTCTACTTGGAAAATAAATACAAATATTGATGAGATGTATGATGTTTCAGAAGTAATGGTTATGAAATATTTACAATATACATATAAAATAAATACACGAAGACAATCAAGAAGTAAAGACAAAAGAAAGAAACGTTAATACAAATGTTTCTTTCTTTTAATTAATTTAGCTAGATAATTCTAAAGAATTTTTTCTATTTCTATACCATATTTTTGCATCAGTAGTTCCTAAACTCTCTTCTACTTTATCTGTAACTACATGATGAAATTTTGATTTAGAACAAACAGGATCTGCTTCATTCATATCTCCTGTTAGTGCAAAAGCTTGACATCTACATCCCCCAAAGTCTTGCTCTTTCTCATCACAAGTTGCACATGTAGGATTCATCCATTTATCACCTCTAAAGTAATTAAAAGCATGAGATTCATTCCAAATTTGTTCAATTGAGAAATCCTTTACATTTGGAAACTCTAAAGGTAAAGTATTAGCCGTATTACAAGGAAGGGCAACACCATCTGGATTTATAGTTAAAAATGTAGTTCCCCATCCATTCATACAAGCTTTTGGTCTATCTGCAAAATAATCGGGAACCACAAAGAATACTTTCATAGGTTTTTCTTTACTTCTATAAAAATCAGTTACTTTTTTTGCTTCATCTAATTGCTCTTGTGTAGGAAGTAATGCATTTATATTTTTTAAAGCCCAACCATAATATTGGATATTTGCAATTTCAAGATAATTACCACCAAGTTCATCAGCAAATTCGATAATATCAGCTACTTGATGAATATTTTGTCTTGTAATACAAGTATTAATAATAAGTTGAAGACCAGCTTCTTTTACTTCCTTTGCAAAGGCAATTTTTTCATCATAGGAATTTTTATTATTCGTAATTAAAGTCATAGTATTTCTATCATGAGATTGAATTCCAAGTTGAACAGTTTTAAGTCCAGCCTCTTTTAACTTCTTTACTATTCCTTTGGGAGCTCCAACACCTGAAGTTATAAGATTAGTGTAAAACTTTTTATCATTTGCATACTCTACAATTTTTACTAAGTCTTTATTTAATAATGGCTCTCCACCTGAAATACCAAGTTGAACTGCACCCATTTCTCTTGCTTCATCCATTACTCTAAACCAGTCTTTAGTACTCATAGCATCTTTTGTATTAGTAAAATCAAGTTGATTATAACAATATGCACATTCTAAGGGACATTTATGAGTTAGTTCTAGTAATATCCATAATGGTGGTTTTATTTCATTAGTCATTGTAAATTACCCACTTTCTGCTCATTGCATCTTCAATAAATTCACTAACGTCATTTATTAAATCACTTGTATTAAACTTTTTTTCTAAAAGTTTTGATATATCTTGTGCACTGTTTTTCCCATCACATAAATTCATAATTTCTCCAGCACTTTGACTTAACTGAACCATTCCCTCAGGATATAGTATTACGTAACAATTTTGTTTTTCTTCCCATTGTAATTGAAAGTGCTCATTAATCGCAAGTGATTTTTCTAGTTGCATTACAATCCTTAATATTAAAATATGGTGGTCTTTTTAATTCGTATGCTAAGTATAAAGCATCACACATTGTCCATAGAATATCTAGTTTAAATTGTAATATTTCACAAGCTCTACTTTGTAATTCAACTGTATCAAACTCAACTAAAGTCATAGAAAGGCCATGTTGAACATCACGTCTAGCTTCACTTAACCTTTTTTGGAAATACTTTAATCCGTCTTGTTCTATCCATGGATAGTTTTTAGGCCAAGTATCAAGTCTTTGTTGATGAATTTGAGGTGCAAACATTTCAGTTAAAGATGACATTGCAGCTTCTTTCCAAGGAGCTCTTCTCGCAAAGTTCACATAAGCATCAACTGCAAACCTAACTGCTGGCAATACAAACTTATGAGAAAGTAAATCTTCTTTTTCTAAGCCAACAGCAACTCCTAAATCAAGCCAAGCTTCAATTCCACCACCAACACTATCATGATCTAAAATTCTATCAACCCATTTTCTTCTATCTTCAATTGGAGGATTATTTGACATAATTGCAGCATCTTTAATTGGAATTGCACATTGATAATAAAATCTATTTGCTACCCAACCTTGAATCTCTTCTTTAGTACAAGTACCTTCATACATTCTTACATGAAAAGGATGGTGAATATGATACATTGAACCCATATCTCTTAATTTTTTTTCAAAATCTTCTTTACTTAGTAATTCATTCATTTTCATTTCCTTTTCTTTATATTTCAATACTCATACCATCATATGAAACTTCAATTCCATGTGAAATAAGCTCTTTATATTCATCATTTGCTTCATCTAATATTGGATTAGTATTATTAATGTGAATTAGTATCTTTCTTGGTTTTTCTAATTGGTCAAATATTTTAATTAAGCCATTTTCACCACTTAATGGTAGGTGTCCCATATCAGTTCCTAACTTATTTGAAAACTCACCTTTTATCATTTCATCATTTGTCCAAAGAGTTCCTTCAATTAATAGAACATCTGCTTTCTTCATTTCTTCAAAAACATGGTCCTCTAAAACTCCAAGACCTGGTAGATAAAACAATCTTTTTCCTGTATTTTTATTTACTACAGTAATACCAATATTATCACCACTTCTAGGTTTATCTCTATAAGAAGAGTATGGTGGAGCATTTGAGATTAAGGCATGTGCATAAAACTCATAATTTGGCATTACTGGAATTTCAAACTTTGTAGTACTATTGGGAATAATTTCATTCCACTTTGTACCTCCACCATCCCAGTGTTGTAACATCTTAAATAAAGGGAAAGAAGTATTCAGTTCTTCATTTACTTCTTTAGTACAATAAACTTCATGAGGACAGCCTTCTCTTAACATTAAAAGTCCAGTTGTATGGTCTATTTGTCCATCATTAAAAACTATTGCTTTAATTTTAGTTTCTCTTTTTTTTGTTGGATGTAAAAAAGGAGAATTATGTATTTGCTCTAAAATATCAGGGGATGTGTTAAATAACACCCAGTTTTCACCATCTTCACTAATAGTAATCGAAGATTGTGTTCTTCTTTTAATTGTTTTTTTACCTTCTCTATAACCTCTACAGTTATCACAGTTACAATTAAATTGAGGAAGACCTCCTCCAGCACCTGAGCCTAAAACTTGAATTTTCAAAATAAATCCTTTTATTTTTTCATTAAGATAAGCTCATATAAATAAGCCCATTTAAATGAAAAAAAGATTAAAGCCGAAGCTCTAATCTTTTAAATCTTAAATGAAATTATACTGTACAAATGTACATTGTAACTTCAAATCCAAATCTATTATCTACGTAAGTTGGTTTTTTCCATTCCATAATAATCTCCTTTCATTAAGATTTTTTATATTTATACTTTTATTTGTGCAACTTAAACACGTGAACTGATCCACCTTGATTTAAATACTTAACAGTTTTTGCAACTTCACCACCCCATAAAGGAACAGCTCCACCCCAACCTGCAACGATTGCAATGTATTGTTCACCATCTTGTTTCCAAGTAATTGGAGAACCTACGATTCCAGTACCAACATTAAATTTCCAAACTATTTCACCAGTTTGATCATCAAATGCCATAAATTTACCTTCAGGAGTACCTGTGAATACAAGTCCACCACCAGTAGTTAAAACTCCACCCCATAATGGTGCATTGTTTTTATAAGTCCATTTAATCTCACCAGTTTTAGGATCAACAGCTTTTAAAGCTCCGATATGATCTTCAAATGTTGGTTTAATAGTAAATCCAGCACCTAAGTAAGCAGCACCTTTTTTATATGCAACAGGCTTATTCCAAATATCCATTCCCCACTCATTTGCAGGAACATAAAATAATCCTGTATCTTGTGAAAATGCCATTGGATTCCAGTTTTTACCACCTAAGAAAGATGGAGTTGCATAGACAGTTTTACCTTGTTTTTCACCAACTGGTTTTCCAGGTCTATTATCTTCATTTACAATTGGACGACCGTCTTTATCCATACCACTTGCCCAAGTAACATTTTCTACAAAAGGTACTGATCTAATATACTTTCCAGTAACTCTATCTAATACATAGAAGAACCCATTTTTATCGGCAGTAGCTCCAGCTTTTACCATTTTTCCATTTTTGTCTTTATATTCAAAAGCTACAAATTCAGAAATACCATCATAATCCCAACCATCATTTGGAGTTGTTTGGAAATGCCAAACAATTTTTCCAGTATCTGGATTAATTGCTACTCTTGAAGCTGAATAAAGGTTATCACCTGGTCTATCATGTGAATTCCAAGGAGAAGGATTTCCTGTTGGAACATAAATTAAATCTGCATCGGGATCATAAGTAACACCATTCCAAGGAGCAGCACCACCATGTTTCCATAAATCACCCGGCCATGTAGCGTTTGTTTGCCCTGTAATTCCATTATCTTTACCGTTTAAAGTACCCATATGACCTTCAACCATTGGTCTAGTCCATACTAGTTCACCTGTTAATGGGTTTCTTGCATCTAATTGTCCTACAACACCAAACTCACCACCAGAATTTCCAGTAATTAATAAACCTTTAACAATTAAAGGAGCTGCTGTATAAGAATAACCTTCTTTATAATTAGCAATTTTCTTTTTCCATTTTACTTTTCCAGTTTTTCTATCAAGAGCAACTAGTTTTGCATCTAAAGTACCAAAAATAACAAGATTTTGGTATAATGCAGGACCTCTGTTTATTACATCACAACAAGGTAAAATAGCACCTGGAAGTCTGGCATCGTACTGCCATATCTCATCTCCAGTTGCTATATCAATAGCATACATTCTAGAATAAGAAGCTGTTACATACATAACTCCATCTTTAACTAAAGGTTGAGCTTCTTGCCCTCTTTGTTTTTCACCACCAAATGAAAAATTCCATACTGGAACTAAATCTTTAATAGTCTTTTTATTAATCTGATCTAAAGATGAATATCTTTGACCTTTTTGACCTAAACCATACGTTACAACATCTTCAACAGTTTTAGCATCATTAGCAATATCCGCATCAGTTACAGGCGCAAAACCAGCACTTGCAGATAACATTGTTACAGCACTTGCACTTAATAGTGTAGACAGTGTAACTTTAGCTACATTATTCAGAAATTTATTCTTTCCCATTCCTCTCTCCTTTAAGATTATCTTGGCAACTTTTCGTTGTCTAGTTGAAAGTATACATAAGAAATATAGCCTGAATATAGGCATGAAAAAAAGAGTTATTTTTTGTTAATTTGAAGGATTATCTTTTAAGTACATTCTTAGTGTTATAGCCGATAAAAGCGAGGCTTAGTGTAATTATAAAAATAGCAATTATAATTAAGAAAGAATTTAACTCAAACTTTAAATAAAGTGTAAATCTTACAAATTCTACTATGTAAGTAAAGGGATTTAGTACACAAACTTGATATAAAAACAAGCTTGAATCTTTTATTTTCCATAAGGGATATAAAGCAGAAGATAAAAAGAACATTGGAAAGATTACAAAGTTCATAACTGAAGCAAAATTTTCAAGTTGTTTTATAACAGAAGAAATAAATAGAGCAAAGGCATTTAAAATAATAGAGGTAAATAAAATTGCAGGAATAGCAAGTAAATATCCTAAAAAAGACATTTCAATTCCATAAAAATATGCAATGATTAAAAATACAATAGCTTGAATTGTAGAAACAATTGCAGTTGCGAACATTTTACAAAAAAGTAAATAAGATCTTGAAATATTTGAAGTTAAAAGAATTTTCATAGATCCCATTTCTCTATCAAAAATCATAGCAAGAGAACTTTGCATACCATTAAAAAGTAAAATCATTCCAATAAGACCTGGAACTATATATGTTTCATAAGTAATATATGTTTCATATGGAGGAATTATTGCAAGTCCTAAAGCTGATTTAAAACCAACTGAAAAAATAAATAGCCATAAAAGTGGTCGAACGAGTGCAGAAAAAAATCTACTTTTTTGTTTTATAAAACGAAGTAGCTCTTTATAAATGATTCCAAGTGCACAATAATATAATTTTCTCATTTTTCTACTTTCACTTTTTACTTTGTTAGGTGTTCAAAAACTTCTGTTAATGAATCTTTATTATTTTCTTTTATAACATCTTTTACAATTCCACTTGCAATTATTTCACCTTGTTTAATAATTGCAACATCATCTTCATTATCAACCTCATCAAAAAGATGAGTAATCCATAAAACAGAAATTCCTCTTTTTTTTACAATTTCTTTTACATAAGAAATAATTGAATACCTACTTTTTATATCAAGTCCTGAAGTTGCTTCATCAAGTAAAATTAATTTTGGGTTATCTATTAAAGCTCTTAATATTTCAACACGTCTACGATGTCCTCCATTTAAAGATCTTACTTTTACATCTAGTTTCTCTTCTAATTCTAAAGCTTTTAACTCTTCTTGTATTGAAACCATTGTTTCTTTAAATGAGATTCCTTTTAAAGAACCATAAAAGATTAGATTTTGTTTTACTGTTAAATCTAAATCTAGTGTTGGTTCTTGAAAAACAATACCAATGCTATCTAAAGCTTTTTTATAGTTTGAAATAGGAAATGAATTTATAAGTATTTCACCCTCTTGTAGTTTAAGTAATCTTGTAATTAAAGCAAAAAGAGTCGATTTCCCAGCACCATTTAGTCCTAAAAGGACTAAAAATGATGCCTGTTTTATATTTAAATTAATATTTTTTAAAATTAAATCTTTATCATATTTATAAGAAACATTTTTTATTTCAAGCTGATTTTTCATTTACCCTACTTTGTTGGTTTTACGGCAATTCCCCATGGGAATCTTCCTACTTTTATTGTTTTTTCAACTTTTAAAGAATCTACATCAATAATTGATACATCTCCACTAACACCGTTTGTAGTATACAATTTAGTTTCATTATTTGCTAAATCTAATTGCCAAACTCTTTTCCCAACTAATAAATACTTAATAACTTCATAAGTTTTAGCGTCAACTACTGCCACATGATTTGCAGGCCCAAGGGCTACAAAAGCATATTTTCCATCAGCTGTAAGTTTAATACCCACTGGCTGAATTTTATCTTTATATACACCTGGAATTTTAAAAGAGATTTTTGAAATAGGTTCTTTCGTTTTTGAATCAAGAACAATTACCGTTCCACCAATCTCACTTGATGCCCAAACCTTATCTCCAGTTTTTGAAAACTCAATATGTCTAGGTCTTTCATCTACTAAAGTATTATGAATAATCTTTTTAGTTTTAGTATCAATCCAATGTAAGAAGTTTGATGTTTCAGATGAATTAATAGCAACTGTTCCATCTGGACTTACAGCCATACCTTCAGGTTCAATACCAACCTCTATCTGTGTTATAACCGATTTATTAACAGTATCTACTACAGTTACAATACCATCATCTTCATTTGATATATAAAGCTCTTTGCCATTTGGGTGCAAAGAAAACTGTTCTGGATCTTCTCCTGAAGGAAGATTATATAAGATTTTCCCAGTTTTTACATCCATAGCTTGTACAGTATCATCATCACTAGCACAAATATATAATTTTGAATAATCACTAGTAAGAGTAATCCCTCTAGGTCTTTGACCAACTTCATAAGTTTTTATAACTTTTTGCGTATTTGAATCAATAACAGAAATAGTATTATCTTTTTCATTTGAAACAAATATTGTATCTGCAAATATTACTGAACTTAAAATAGTAAGTAATCCAATTTTCTTTAACATTTTATATATCCTTATATTTATTCAACGATAAAAGTTGCTCTTTCTCTATCACTTTTAGCTGTAGGAAGACCTAAAGTGTAAGTACCTGGCTTAATAGGTATAAATGTAAGCTCTATAGAACCTTCATCATCAAATTCAAAACTATCTATTCCTAATGGTCTTACTTCAATATCATTAATAGATACTTGATTTACCCAGATATTTCTAAAAAAAGCAGCTCCAACAATAGGAACTTCTCTAGAACCATCACTTTTTAAAATAAGTTTGTAATATTTCCCAGCTTCTAATTTATAAGGTTCAGTAGCTAATGGCTCACCTGCACTAATATTAATAGGGGATAATGTTGTTCTTGAATGTAGTAAACCTTTTAAGTTCTTTGCAAAGGCAAATTCTCCTGTTAAAAATACCATCATTACAAATATTGCAATTTTTTTCATTTTCTACTCCTTCGTTTTTAATTCTGAAATTGTAGTTAATAATTATAGCCTGAGTTTAGCAGAATCTAAACTTGCTAAACTCAAGCTATAAAAGTTGTATATACTTAAAGAAAAAAGAAGGAAAACTTATGAAAGTATTACTATTTTTAGCACTTTTATTTTCATTTATAAAAGCAGATATTTTAGAAACAAATATCTTATACTTAGAACAAAAGATACAAAGACCTCCTGTATTGTCGAATGTTATCAAAACACCAGAAGACTTAGGAATACAAGGAGCCAAAATTGCTGTAAAAGATTCAAATAAGACAGCAAGATTTTTAAATCAAAAATATAATTTAATAGAAAAAATTTCATCTGATAAAAAAGAATTACTAAGTTCACTAGAAAAATTTGTAAATGAAAAAAACTCTTTTGTTTTATTAAAAGTTGAAGATGATTTTTTAAAAGAACTTATTAAAAATCCTTTATTTAAAAAAGCAATATTTTTTAATATTGCAAATAAAAACTCTAGTTTCAGACAAAATGTATGTCAAAACAATCTTTTACATACTATTTCTTCAAATGCGATGTTATATGACGGATTAGTTCAATTTTTAATAAAAAGAGATTTTAAAGATATCTTTTTAATCCACGGAACAAAAGAAAAAGATTTACAAATCCAAAAAGATATTAAAAGAGCAGTAAAAAAATTTAATGCAAAAATAGTAAAAGAAAAACAATGGGTTTATGATGCAGATATTAGAAGAAAAGCTACTGCTGAATTACCTGCATTTACTCAAGCTAGTGATTATGATGTAATTGTAACTGCTGATAACTACGGAGACTTCGGAGAATTTATTTATTTTAACTCTTGGCTTCCTCGACCAGTAGCTGGGACGCAAGGGCTAAGACCTAAAACTTGGCATAAAGTAATTGAACAATGGGGTGCTGCTCAAATGCAAAAAAGGTTTGAAAAGTTTGCTTCAAGATGGATGGAAGATGAAGATTTTGCAGCTTGGGTTGCTATTAGAACTATAGTTAAAAGTGTAACAAAAACAAAAAACAATGATATGAAAACATCTCTAGATTTTATTTATTCAAAAGATTTTGAATTAGGTGCTTATAAAGGAAGGAAATTATCATATAGAGATTTTAATGGACAAATAAGAATGCCAGTAGCCCTAGTTCAACCAAGAGCTTTAGTTTCAACTTCTCCACAAGATGGTTTTTTACATCCAACAAATGACTTAGATACTTTGGGAATTGCTTCATTTCAAGTAGAGTGTAAAAAATAAAATGAAAGTTTTCATTCTTCTTTTTACTTTTATAATCTTTTCATTAAATTTACAAGCTGAGTATAAAAAAACAATATATTCTAATTACGTAATTTATGAAACAAAAGATAAGTATAAAGAAGTTATATTTACTTTAATTGATGAAATAAGTCAAAATGGATTTATACAATCATATAGAGCAAATATTGGAAATTCTGTAAAAAATATCTCATCTTTTTATAAAAAAGAACCTATTTTCTCAAATGCTGAAAAAATAGGTTTTTGCAGACAAACTCTAACTTTTGAAATGATGGAAGAAAACCCAAATAATTTAATGTTTTGTCCTTTATCAATAGCAATATACGAACTAAAAAATGAAAAAAATATTGTAAAAATAGTATATAGATTTGCAAAAATTTCAAGTTTAGAGAGTAAGGTTTTAAATAAAGTTAATCAAGAAATTTTACAGCTTATTGAAAATAGTTTAGAGTAAACTGTTTAACTTAAAATTCCAGATAAAATACTAGGATATTTTTGTAAAATTTTTTCTTTAATTTTTTCTATTTCTAAGTTTTCTAGATTTGATGAAAAGTCATTTTTATTTTCATAATCCAAAACTATTTTCATAGGTTTTGAATCTAAAAAGATTATTCTTTGAGATAAGGAAACTGCCTCTTTTAAATCATGAGTTATAAAAACAACAGTTGGTTTGAATTTTTTATAAAACTCCACAAAATCACTTCTTAAAGCCTGTGCAGTTGGATAGTCTAAGGAAATGAATGGTTCATCAAGTAATAAAATATCAGGTTTATTGATAAAAGCTCGGACAAGTGCTGCTCTTCTTTGCATTCCACCTGATAACTCTTTTGCATAAGAATCCATATAGTTCTCTAAACCAACCTCATACAAAGATTGTATTATCCATTCTTCATCTTTTGTATTAGAAACAAGCATAATATTTTCAAAAATTGTAAGCCATGGAATTAGTCTTGAATCTTGAAACATTACTCCAATATTACTATTAATTATTTTTTTATTATCAAAAGATATAGAACCTAAATAATCTGTATCTGTATTTGATATTATATTTAATAATGTTGTTTTACCACAACCAGAAGGTCCTATAATTGATATAAATTCACTATTTTTTATTTCAAGTTTTAAATTCTCTATAATTTTATTATCTTGATATTTCTTTGAATTTATATTTATATCTAACATCTTATCTCCACTGATTTGTTTTTTTCTCTAAGGGTCTTAAAATATATGTTTCAATTAACAAAATCACAATAATAAATGCCATTGAGTAAGCCATAATACTTGTAATATCAAAAAACTGAAAAAACATAGATAATTGAAAGCCAATACCTGAACTTCTACCCAATAATTCCACAACTAAAACAATCTTCCAAATTAAAGAAAGTCCTGTTCTTGCACTAGCCATTATATAAGGATAAATTTGAGGTAAATATATTTTATTTAAAGTTTCTATTTTTGATACTTTATATATTTGTGCAATTTGCATATATTTTTGCTCAACAGTTCGAGCACCTTCTCGTACTGTTACAATTACAGTTGGAACTTTGTTTAAAACTACTGCTAAAAGTGCCGCTGTATCTGTTAATCCAAACCAAATATAACATAGTATTATAGTTACAAGGGCAGGAATATTTAGACCTATTATAAGCAAGGTATCTAAAGCAGTATCAATTTTCTTATATGAGCCCATTAAAATACCAAATAAGACTCCAATAGCCATTGCAATAAAGAAAGTAATAGCAACTCGCAGTAAAGTAATACCCAAATGATAAAGAAGCTCTCCATCTTTTAAATGGAAAGCTAGACTTTTAAAAACATCAATAACACTTGGAAAAGTATCAGTATTTATTAATAAAGCAAAAGTCTGCCATAAAATAAATATAATTAGTATAGAAATAAATCTACTTTTTTCTGGCATTAAAGTTTTACCACTTAATATCTGGATTAAAATCCCAGAATGTTTTAGCATTTAAAGAAGTACTCTTTCCTACTAGTTTTTCTCCACCCTCTTTATATAAAATTTCAAATACTTTTTTAGAGTTTTCAATATGTGCTGAAGAAAAGTTCTTAACAATGCCATTTATATAACCATTTTTTAAAGCTGTAAACATCTCTTCATTTTTTACTTTCATTAAAGGCTTAATTCTATTCCATTCATCTTCGGAAGTACTTAACAGTTTTTTTGTTTCATAAGATGCTTGTAAAAAACTATTAATTACTTTTTTATTTTTATTTGCAAAATCACGATTAAAAGTCCATCCAATTAGTGGAATATCACTATTTATTTTAAACTCTTCTAAAATTTCTTTAACTCCTAATAATCTTTTTAATCCTTTAGATTCCAACTTTGCATTAAAATGCCAAAAGTTTATTGAGGCACTTAAAGACTTATCTAACATCTTTTTATATAAAATCGGAGGTGCTGCAAATACAGGGTTTACCATATCTTTTAAATCTTTATTATATTTATTTTTGGAATAAGCTCTAAATAACAACCAAGTCTTATCCACACTACCACCTGCAATTCCTAATCTTTTTTTATCTAAATCTAAAAGAGATTTGATTTTGTTATCATTTACATATAAAGCACCAACAGCTTTTGAATAAGGATAAAAAGAAATATTTTTCCCACTAGCTCTTTGTCTATTTACCCAAACCCAATCATTCACAATAATATCAACACTATTTGATTGTAAGGCAATTGCAACTGCATTTTTTGAGGCTAATTTTACAACTTCTACATCAATACCATGTTTTTTATCAAGCTTATTATGTTTTAAAACCTCTAATTCCCAATTTACTGTTCCAAAAGCCAATACACCAATTTTTATCTTTTCATTTGCATATAAATTTAGTAAAGTTACAAACATAAGTATAAATACTTTTAATTTCACAATAACTCCTTGAATATTTTCACAATTGTAATAGAAAATTGTAGCTTGACTATAGCAAGATAAATTTCTACACAAGCGCTATAATCAAGCTATAAAATAAATATATACTTCCATAACAAAAAGAAAAAAAGGATAAAAATGAAAAGTTTAAAGAAAATTGCATTTGTTGTATTAGCAACATCTACACTAGCATTTGGACATGGAGATGTAACTCCTCAAGCTGTAGAAACTAAAGGTTTAGCAAAAATTTCAGAGGATGTGATTATTAATCCTTTTAGAGATAATGAAGTTGCAATTGAAATTGGTAAAGGCGCTTACAACACAAACTGTGCAAGATGTCATGGATTAGGTGCAGTATCTGGTGGTGTTGCTCCTGACTTAAGAGCTCTTGATGCAGCAGATGATGACATTGACGAATATTTTATTACAAAAGTTAAAGAAGGTGCTGTAAGAAATGGAAATGTTTATATGCCTCCATTTGGTGAAGTATTATCAGCTGAAGCAATTTGGGCGATTAGATCATGGTTAGAAACATTACCAACAGACGATTTATAGGATAAATTATGTTATATAAAATTACATTTCTGATCTTTATACTAATATCAAACCTAAATGCTAGGTCTATTGAAGAAATAAAAGAATCTGGTGATATTATCATTGCAATATATGAGGATTTCCCTCCTTATTCATATATTGAAGATGGTGTGGCTAAAGGAATTGATATTGATTTAGGAAAAGAAATAGCAAAATCAATGGGTGTAAAACCTACTTGGTATTGGACAGGTTCGGATGAAACATTAGATGATGATTTAAGAAATGTAATTTGGAAAGGGCATTTGATCCACAAAACAAGAGCGGATGTAATGCTTCGTATACCTTATGATTATGAATTTATTAGAGAAAAAGATAAAAGTACAGGTGAACTAAACAATGAACTTGTAGTTATGAAAGCTCCATATCATGCTGAAAGTTGGGTAATTGCTACAAATAAAGAAAAAATTCCCGAGATAAATACTCTAGGGATTTTTATGTACAATAAAATCGGTGTAGAATTAGACACTCTACCTGATGCACATTTTACTTCATCTTTTATGGGGAAATTAAGATCTAATGTAATTCATTACCCTTCGATTCTTACAGCAATTGAGGATTTAAAAAGTGGAAAAATTCAAGCAGTTGCAGGATTAAAATCACAATTAGAATATGCTTTAAACTATAATGAAAATAAAGACAAATACTTTATGACTAAAAAAATAGATTATGTAAAGTCTAAATGGGATTTAGGAATTGCTGTAAGAACTGACTATAGACCTTTAGGTTATGAAATTGAAGGCTATATTGAAGAATATATTCAAAAAGGTATATTAAAAGAAATATTTAAAAGATACAATGTTAATTATGAACTTCCACTTGCTTTACAATAAGAATTAAAACTTAAACTTTTAAAGGTAAGCTATGAAAAAAAGTATTAAAAAAATAGTAAAAATATTCTTTTTACTATTAATAATCAACCAAGTAAGCTTCGCAAAAGACCCTCTTAACTCCTCCGTTTGGACTGAAACAATAAAACAAATGATTGGAGATGACAAATACATCTTTGATGATGAAAACATCAAAATCGATGTTCCTAAATTTGCTGACAATCCACTTCAAGTTCCTATATTTATTGATGCTACTAAAATAGAAAAAGCAAAAAGACTTTTAGTTTTTGCAGATATAAATGCTATTGTTAAAGTTGCAGATTACGACCTTGGACATATGAAGCCTATTTTATCTTTAAATATTAAAGTAGCACAAGGAACACCACTTCGGGCTGCTGTTTTAGATGAAAATGGTTTATGGCATGTTGGAAGTGCCCATATAAATAGTTTTGGAGGAGGATGTTCAGTAGCTTCTGAAGCTAGTAAAATGGAAAGCTTTGAAGATTTAATAGGAAAAACAAAAAGTAAAGTTTGGAAAAAAGAGAATACCTATAGAATTAAATGGTCTATTTTCCATCCAATGGAAACTGGACTTTTTGTAGGAAACCCATCATTTTATATATCAAAAGTTGATATAAGAATTGATTCACAAACTATTGGAAAAATCAGTTTGTACGGTTCAGTTAGTGAAAATCCAAGAATTACACTTGAAACAAATGTTGGTAATGGAGCTTATAAACTTTTTATAAGTGACACTGATGGCAATGAATTTGAATTAAAAACAAAAATGTAGGAGTATAAGATGAAATTTAAACAACTATTATTTTTGAGTTTGTTTTCAACAGTTTTATTTGCAAGTGATTATAACTATAATTTAAAACCTGAGAAAATTGCTGAAAATACTTATGTATTTATTGGTAAAAAAGAATTCTTTAATATACGAAATGGTGGAGATATTTCAAATACAGCTTTTATAGATACCAAGGAGGGTGTAATAGTTATAGATACAGGTTCTTCTGCAAAGTATGGAGAACAAATGATTAAAGCAATTAGAACAATTACCTCAAAGCCTATTATAACTGTAATAAATACACATCATCATCCTGATCATTTTTTAGGTAACTCTGCTTTTAAAGACTCCCAAATTTTAGCTACAAAATATACAAAAGATGATATTGCTAATAATGGAGATTTATACATAAGCAATCTTATGAATCTAACTTATAAATGGATGGAAGGTACTGAAGTTAAAGCTCCAACAAAAGAGTTAGATGAGCTAAAAAACAAATACATCAAATTAGGGAAACATAAACTAAAAGTAATTTATCTAGATGGTCATACAAATTCGGATATCGCTTTATATGATGAATATACAAAAACTTTATTTGCATCTGACTTGATTTTTTATAATAGAATTGCAGCAACTCCTCATGCTAATATAAAAAATTGGATAAGTGCTTTAGAAGATTTAAGACAAGTAGATTTTAAAGTTTTAGTACCAGGACATGGTCCAATATCTACACAAAAAGAGCCCTTTGATCAAGTAAAAAGATATCTTATTTATTTAGATGAAACTTTAAAAAATGCAGCAGAACAAGGGCTTAGTGTTTTTGAAATTTTACAACTTCCTAAACCAGTAGAATTTGTAAATCTAGCTATGATTGAAGATGAGTTTGAAAGATCAGTAATAAATCTTTATCCTCAATATGAAAATGCTTTAATGGAATAAATAGTAGGAAAGCCTACTATTTATTTAAGTTTTTTATAAAATCTAATGTTATTCTAATTCCTGCACCAGTTCCCCCAAATGAGTTATATCCCCAAGGTGATTCACTGTATGCTGCACCTGCAATATCTAAGTGCAACCATTTTTTCTTATTCTCTTTTTTTACAAAATTATCCAGAAACAACCCAGCTGTAATTGAACCAGCTGCTCTTGAAGCTGTTGAGTTTACAATATCAGCAATTCCACTTTTTAACTGTTTTGGTAAATATCTATTAAATGGTAATATACCAATTAATTCTCCAGATGAATTCGCTGCTTTTTGCATTTTTGCTTTTAACTTTTTACTATGTCCCATAGTTCCAATAGTTTCATTTCCAAGTGCAACTATACAAGCACCTGTTAATGTTGCATAATCAAAGATGTAATCAATATCTGAAATCTCATCTTGTGCATAACATAAACAATCAGCAAGAACAAGTCTTCCTTCAGCATCTGTATTTCGTACTTCTATTGTTTTTCCATTTTTAGCTTTTAATACATCATCAGGTTTATAAGCATCTCCACCTATCATATTTTCAACTGCTCCAATAATTCCGTGAACTTCATATTCACAAGAAAGAGCTTTTAGTGTATTCATAATTCCTAATACTGCACTTCCTCCACCTTTATCACATTTCATTGAAACCATACCACCACCAACTTTTAAGCTTAAGCCACCACTGTCATACGTTAAACCTTTTCCAACTAACACAATCTTACCTTTTGGTTCTTTTGGCTTATATGATAGATGTATAAGCTGTGATTCATGTCTTGAAGCACGTCCTACATTAAACATTGCATTCATTCCATTTTCTATTAAGTAACCCTCACCATGAATAATACATTGTAGGTCATTTTTACTTGCAATATTTTTAGCATCATTTGCCATAGTTGCTGGAAAATAATCTTCAGGTGGAGTATTAATAATACTTCTTACCATATTTACACTTGACGTAATTGCTAAAGTATTTGATAACTCTTTTTCTAAAATATCTTCATCTTTTTTTGAGTTTGATGTAGAAATTGTAATAATGATCTTTTTACTTTTTTTCTGCTCTGATTTGTATTTTGTAAATTCATAAGCTCCTAAAACTAAGCCTTCTACTATTTCATCTATCTTTAGTTCTTTTTCATTTTGAAGTAAATCAAACTTAACACTTTTGATATTTAATTTTTTAATACTTCTAATAGCACTTGAGAAACTTAGTTTTAAATCTTCTTTTTTTAATTTTGGGCATGAAACATAAAACATGTTTGCATTTGCATCAAAATATGTATCAAATGATTTTAAATCAAATGATATTTTCTTTAAAAGCTTTTGTGTACCTTTCTCTAATTTTTTTAAATCTTTTACAACAACTAATTCTATATCTGCTTCAATATTTTTTAAATCTTTTTTTGATAGTTTAATATTCATTTATTTTCCTTTTTTTCTTTTATATTCGAAGTGTTGATAATCTTTTATAGTAATCCAATCACCACCCCATTTCCATTCATACTTCTCAAATATTTTAACAGCTTTATCTTTTTTAAGTAATACTGCTTTATCTTTTAAAGTTTTGTTTTCATGTTTTCTAGTTCTATATTTTAGTGAATTTTTATGAGAAATATGACCTTTTCTTGAAATATATGGATTTTCTATTGGATTTATATCAATAGCTTTACCATACGCGTGTTTTGACCATTTGTTTTTTTTACCCGTTATTGCTCTACAATTAAAGGCAGAAGTATTATTGGCTTCAATTGATACCCAATCATCACCTTTATACTCACTTACTAGTTTCATTTTATAAATTGGATATTTAATCTCATATAATTCATCAAATATTTTTATAGTATCACTTGCAATACTTTTGTGAACTATTAGCTCACCAATTTTATCTTTACCATCAAAACCTAAATGCTTTATACTTAAATATCTTAAATCTTCTAAAGGAACGGGGCAACCTTCTTTAAAAGAGTTTCCACCAAGCATTCGCTTCTCTATTTGCTTAGATATTTTTGATATTTTAAAAGGATTCGCATTTGATATTGATGTGCATATAAAGATAATAAAGAGGATAAAAAGAGGTTTTAGCATAGGTTTAAGCCTTTATAAACTAGTAAAGTTTACTAGTTTATAAATTTGAATTTTTAGTTCTTAGTTTTTGTTGATAGCACATAAATCAGAGAATGCAATTTCAAGTCTTGCAATCATTGATTCTTGTGAAGCTCTTAGCCATTTTCTTGGATCATAGTAAGATTTATTTGGCTTATCAGGACATTCTGGATTTCCAATTTGACCTTGTAAATAAGCATGATTTTTTTCAACATAAGATTTTACACCATCCCAAGTTGCCCATTGAGTATCTGTGTCAATATTCATCTTAATTACACCATAATCAATAGCTTCTCTGATCTCTGAAAGTTCAGAACCAGAACCTCCATGGAATACAAAATCAACAGGCTCAAGTTCAGTACCATGTTTATCTTGAATATATTTTTGAGAATTATCTAAAATTTTTGGAGATAGTTGTACATTTCCTGGCTTATAAACACCATGAACATTACCAAAAGATGCAGCTATTGTAAAGTTTGGACTAACTTTTTTTAACTCTTCGTAAGCGTAAGATACTTCTTCAGGTTGAGTATATAATAACGCATTGTCAACTTCTGAATTATCAACACCATCTTCTTCTCCACCTGTAATTCCAAGCTCAATTTCAATCATCATATCAAGTTCGTTCATAGTTTTAAAGTAATCTACACAAGTTCCAATATTTTCTTCTAATGGCTCTTCGCTTAAGTCAAGCATATGAGATGTATATAAAGGACGACCAGTTTTTTTAAAGTGTTCTTTTCCAGCATCTAATAAACCATCAATCCATGGTAATAACTTTCTAGCGGCATGGTCTGTATGTAAGATAACAGGGATACCATAAGCTTTAGCCATAGTATGAACATGATTAGCACCACTTATTCCACCTAAAACTGCTGCATCTTCTGTTTTTAAACCTTTTCCTGCATAGTACCCTGCTCCTCCATTTGAGAACTGAATAATAATTGGAGAATTAACTTTTGCTGCTGCTTCTAAAACTGCGTTTACTGAATCAGTTCCTACAACATTTACTGCTGGTATTGCAAACTTATTCTTTTTTGCGTAAGCAAATAATTTCTTTGCTTCACTTCCTGTTAAAACCCCTGCTTTTACTACTTCTAATACACCCAAACTAGTCTCCTTGAAAATTTATTTAATTACGATTTTTGCTGTTTTTCTTAACTTGTCAGAAATTTCTTTTACTTTTTTATTGTAAGCATTTCCTATTAACATTTGTGAAATATTACCTTTTACTTCATTAAAAGATAATGATTTACCAGCTTTTTTAGACTCTAAATAAATTACATGGTAACCAAATTGTGTCTTAACAGGAGACTTAGAATAAGAACCTGCACTCATTTTCTCTGCAGCTGCTGAAAATTCTGGAACCATTTGAGTTGCTGGAAATTCACCTAATTTACCACCATTTTTTCCTGTAGGTCCAATTGATTTAGTTTTTGCTAAGGCTTCAAATTTTACTTTCTTATTTGAAGTAGAATTAATTTGTTTGATAATACTTTTTGCTTCTGATTCTTTTTCAAGTAAAATATGACTAGCTTTTAATGTTGTAGGAACTACAAAGTTTGCTTTATTTTTTTCATAAAAACTTTTAATATCAGATTCAGATGGTTTATGTTTCGCAATTTCATTTTTTTGCCATACTTGAAATGCTAAATCTTGTTTCATTTTACTTAAGGCATCTTTGTAAGAAGCGTCATTTTCAATTCCATCTTTAATAGCTTGTTTAGCTAAAAGCTTTTTATTTATGATTTGTTCTAAAACTTGATTTTGAGCATTTTTTGGTAGTTTTGCAAAATCAATTCTTGGATCTTGTAATACTAAAGCAACATCTGCTTTTGTAATTTTATCACCATCTACAGATGCATAATAATCAGCTGCATTTAAAGATAAAGATGTGATTGCTAAAGTTGCTACTAAACTTGAAATTATTTTTTTCATTTTTTTCCTTAGAAAGTTTGTTTTTTGTTATTTTATCCTTTCTTGGTTAATAGAAGGTTAATTTAGCTATTTAAAGAACCGAAAATATACATAACTTAAACGAATTTTAAAATTTAGCTTAAAATAGCTTTAATTCTTTGAATAATTATGCTACAATTCCGACAAAATTTAAACTTAACTTAAATTTAAAGGATAGAATTTATGAGAATATTAATTATAGAAGATGAAATAACTTTAAATAGAACACTGCAAGAAGGCTTAGCTGACTTTGGCTACCAAGTTGATGCTGCAGAGAATTATAAAGATGCTGAATATTTTATAGACATTAGAAACTATGACTTAGTTTTAACAGATTGGATGTTACCAGATGGTGATGGAATTGAATTATGTAAATTAGTTAAAAACAGAAGCTCAAGAACTGCGGTTGTTATTATTTCTGCAAGAGATGATAAAGAATCTGAAATTGAAGCATTAAAATCAGGTGCTGATGATTACATCAAAAAACCATTTGATTTTGATATTTTACTTGCAAGAATTGAAGCTAGATTAAGATTTGGTGGAACTAATGTAATTGAAATTGATGATTTAATAATCAATCCAGATGAAGAAAAAATTGAATATGCTGGAAATGAGATTGAATTAAAAGGTAAACCTTTTGAAGTTTTAACTCACTTAGCTAGACATAGAGATCAAATTGTTTCTAAAGAACAATTATTAGACGCAATTTGGGAAGAACCAGAATTAGTTACTCCAAATGTTATTGAAGTTGCGATTAACCAAATTAGACAAAAAATGGATAAACCATTACAAATTTCTACTATTGAAACAATTAGAAGAAGAGGTTACAGATTTTGTTACCCTAATTTAACAGAAGAAGAAAAATCAGCTAAAGCAAAAGCAGCGCAAGCAGCACAAGCATAATAAATTTTAACTAGTTTAAAATAGATTAAAAAATGGAAGCGAAGAGCATATACAAACAGTTTTATACTAAACTAATCATTGCTACTTCGCTTTTTATTATCGTTCTATCATTTATTTTTTATGAATATACAAGAAGTACTGTTTATGGAAATATAGAAAAAATAATGCTACAAGATGCAAAAGAAATTTACTTAGCATCATTAAATAAAAAACTTACAAAAGACAACTTTAATCCTATACAAAATAACAATGTTACAATTGATTTAATTGATAATATAAAACTATCAAATTATAAATTTTATACATATGAAAAAGAAAACAATTATTATATAAAACTAATTTATCCTATTAATATTAAGAAAAAACAATATTTACGTATAATTAAAAATATAAATTTTGAAAGAAATTTATTGTATTCTATAATTTTTAAAAATCTATTTATTTTAGCAATTCCTGGATTTATTTTGATGCTGTTATATTCACTAGCTGTTTCAAAATCTTTGCTTAAACCTATTATTCAAATCAATAAAAAATTGTCCAATATGGATGAAAACTCTCTAACCCAAATTGATAAAAAAGATTTGCCAATTGAGTTTCACTCACTATCTGATTCTATAAACTCATTAACAAATAGAATTGAAACCTATGTGAAGTTTAAAAAAGAGTTATTTATTGGTGCTGCTCATGAGTTGAAAACTCCACTTGCAGTTATGAAACTAAAAAATGAAGTAACCTTACGCAAAAAAAGAGAAGTAGAAGCTTATGAAGAGACTTTAAAGCTAACAGTTAAACAAATAGATGATATGAATATAATGATATCTTCAATCCTAGATATAGGACGAGCTGAAGGTGCACAGTTTGAACAGACTATTGATATAGATTTAGTTGAGTATATGAAAAAGAAATCTAATGACTACAGAATGCTTAGTGCTCAAAAAAATATAATCATCACTTTTTTTTCAAATGTAAACATATTAAAAACATCACTTCAAATAACACTTTTCAATCAAATACTGCAAAACTTTGTACAAAATGCTATCAAGTTCACACCTAATGATAAATCCATTGCAATAAGATTAAAAAAGACAAAAGCTAAAATCGTAATTACAGTTACAGATGAAGGTTTAGGAATTGATGAAAAGGTTGATGTGTTTGCACCCTTTAAAAGATATGGAAATCAAAGTGGCGTTGGATTAGGATTATTTTTAGCAAAGAATGCAGCTGATGCTCTAAGAGCTAGAATATCTTTAAAAAATAGAAAAGATGGAAAAACAGGATGTGTTGCTAAAGTAGTTATAAACAACACATCTGATTTAGCAAAATCTTAAAATACTTTTTTTAATTTAGAATAAGTTAGCGTGTTCTATCTTCGTACACTTGTTTTGAACTACTTTCATTCCTGCATCACTAGCTTTTTGTGCAGCTTCATTATTTACTAAACCTAATTGAGTCCATACAGTATTAATATCACCTCTTGCGATACATTCATCAATAACAGATGCAATAACATCTGACTTTCTAAAAATATCAACCATATCAATCTTAAATGGAATTTCACTAAGACTTCTATAAACTTTCTCACCTAAAATAGTATCTTCTTTTGGATAGATAGGTACTATTTTAAAACCAGCATTTTGTAAATATTTTGCAACTCTATTTGAAGCTTTTTCTTCGTTAGGTGAGAGACCTGCTATTGCTATTGTTTTTGTATTTTTAAATATTTCTATAATTTCTTTATCATTTGAATTAACACTTGGAAATTCACAATCCATATTTTTATCCTTTTTAATTATTTACTCTAATTATAAATAAACTTCTTGAATATATAATAAAAGATAAGAGAAAATTAAATTTTGTCTAATTTCCCTTGAACATATATTCGTACATCTTCATAGTTGATTGTTTCTTTAAAATCATTAAACTTAGCACCAGAGGCATTTACATGTCCTCCACCTTTTGCTAGTTTTGCTGCCATTTGCGCAACATCAACTTTTCCATCTGCTCTAAAGCTTGAGTTTCCTTTTCTTCCTACATCAATAAAGAAATCAAAATCAGGGTTGGCTTTTAAGAAGGCATTTGCTGGAATAGAAATAGATCCTAAACAATATGTTAAAAGTCCTTTATGACCTTTATATACAACAGTGAGATCATTTTTTATATCTGCTAATGATTTTACTAAAAATTTTGCAGATAAGTTATCTAAGGTATCATCTTTTTCATCTAGTTTTAAAAACTCTTTTTTCATATTATGTAAATTATTGTCAAGTAATATATTTCCATCTCTTTGCTCTAAATACTTACATGATTCTTTTAATAGGTGAATTCGATATTCTCTATTTAAATCAGAGAAAAGTATATTATTTACTTCTCTTGCTTTTGAAACCATCATTAGTAAAACTTTTCCAAACTCAAAGTTTTTGATTTCGTGATCTAACCAAATATCAACTGCATTTATAGCATCTACCAAAGGAGATAGCCAAGCTTTTTCTTCCTTAAAAGCATTAAACTCTGCACACATATAATCATATACTATTTTAGTAGCACATCTTGAAATATCTAAATAATACCAATCATACAAATCAGCACTAACTTGTCCACTTGCATGATGATCTAAAACTTGAAGTTTAATATTAAAACCATTATCATTTAAGATATTTATATTTCTATCTAAATCTTTTGACTCTTGAGGTGTTAAGTTTAAATCAGAGATTAAAAAGAAAATCTCTTCATCTTTAAACTCTTCAATTTGTTCTAAAACTTTTTTAATAGTTAGCTTTACTTCATTTCCATAATTTGCATTATAAAAAAAACCTTTTTCAAATTGTTCATTTAAAAGCATCTGTTTAGTAAGTAGCTGACATCCATATCCATCTAAATCTGTATGAGAAATATGAAAAAGCATCACGAAGCAATATCTTTTAGTGTTAAATCTTCTAAAAATCCATTAATTTTTGATTGTAAATTATTTAATAAAGGCCAAATAGTACATAACATTCCTACTTGACTTGGACAATCATTTACAGAAGGTGAGCACTCAAAAACTGAAGGCATTTTTTCTTCTGCTGCTGTTGTGATTTCTAATATTGTAATTTGATCATATGATTTTTTTAATGCAAAGCCACCATTTACGCCCCTATGAGACACTACTATTTGCTTCTTTGCTAGATTCTGCATGATTTTTGCTAAAAATGATTTTGATATATTTAATTCTTTTGATAATTCATCTACATTCTTTGGTTCATTACTTCTTGCAATTGAAATCAAAGAAAGGAGTGCATATTCACTTTTTTTTGTTAATAACATTTATATCCTGACATATTTTATTGATAGTATTTTACAAGAAACATTATTAAGATTTAATTTTTGAGTAAAAAAAAAGGCTTACAGTAAAACTGTAAGCCTTTTTTGTAGAAATGAAAACTAAAATTATTTAGCTCTAATTCCTAATGAAGCAACTAATTCAGTAAAACCTGCAAAGTCAGTTCTTCTTAAGTATTTTAATAATCTTTTTCTTTTTCCAACCATTTTTAAAAGACCTAATCTTGAAGAGTGGTCTTGTTTGAAAACTTTTAAGTGGTCAGTTAATACTGAAATTTGCTTAGTTAATATAGCAATTTGTACTTGTGCTGAACCTGTATCACCGTCTTTTTTCGCGTATTTTGCAACAATCTCTGCTTTTAAATCCTGATCTAAAGCCATAATGACCTCCTAATAGGTATATGTAATTTCACTTTACAATTTGTAAGTGGTCGCGTATTATAGACAAAAATACTTTAAAAAATCTTTAAGTAAAATATAAAGTTGACAAATATATAAATTTTTGATATCTTCTTTAAAATAATGCTACAATTTATTTATCTAATAAAATACCTAATGAAAGGAAAAATTAAAATGTTTAATACACCAGAATTATTAGAAAATCCTAATAACACAAACTTTAATTTAAAAGAATCAGAGATTTACTCTTTTAAAGAAGCTAACGAATTAATAAAAATTGAGAAATATACATATTGCTTATTTGCTATTTGGAATGGTGTTGTTATCAATTTACAAAGAAGAATAGAGAACTTTGGAATACAAAACTTATTTACAATAATTGATGATAAGAGTAATTTCAATGACAAAGCTACAAACCTAAAAGATAGATGGCTAAATATAAATGAATATAAAATAATAGATTATGCAAAAAATTTAAATATTATAAACCATTCAACTCACAATATTATCACAACCTTATATTGGATGAAATCAAATAATAATGAAGAAGAAAATCAAGAACTTGATATGTATGAGATTTATTCTATTGTTTATTTACTTCAAAAAAATCTTATTTCAAAAGAATTTAAAAAAGATTTACGAATAAATAAAATAAATACAGAAAATAGTTTTAAACGTAGAGAAATAGACAGATACAATGATTTAAACCTTGTACCTCAAACGCATCAAGAGATGCTTTTAAGATCGAGTATTGAAGCTTTTAAAAAAGATAGTGATGAAGACAATAATATGCCTTCATATATAGATAAGTATTGCTAAATACTTAATCTATAAATCACCCTCCTGTTTCGTAAAATGCTCTAGTTGATATTTCACCTTTATCTTCAGTAGACCATTTGTTTTTTTCTGGTTTATCTGCAAGTACTTTTTTCAAAATTGCTGTTGCTTCATCAATGTTATTGTTTCTAACAGCATCTTTAATACTCATAGCTTCTTCAAAATATAAACAAGGAATTAAATTACCCTCAGCAGTTAATCTAATACGATTACACGCTGCGCAAAAATCATCTTTATGTGGTTCAATAATACCAAATTGATATCCATCTTCTAACTTATAATATTGTGCAGGTGAGCTTGTATCTCTTGGAACCATTTCAAAGTTTTTGTATTTTCTTGAAACTATTTCTTTCATCTCATCAGAAGTGATACCTTTAGCACCATCTTTTGCATGATTATTTTCCATAAATTCAATAAATCTAATCGTGTATCCTCTCTCTTTACAAAAGTCTAAAACCTCAACAATTTCTTGATCATTTATTCCCTTAATTGGCACACAATTAATCTTAATTTTTAATCCAGCATCATCTGCTGCTTGAATACCTTTAAATACTGTTTTCAAAACATCTTTTTGTGCAATCTTAGCTGCAACGTCAGGTCTTAAAGTATCTAAAGATATATTTATTCTTTTTAATCCAGCATCTTTTAGCTTTTGAGCAGCTCCTGGAAGTAAAAATGCGTTTGTTGTAAGTGCTAAATCAATATCATTTTTATAATCATAAATCATTTTTATAAAGCCATCTAAGTTTTCTCTTAAAAGTGGTTCTCCACCAGTAATTCGAACTTTTTTTATACCTTCATCTATTGCTACTTTTATAAATTTAAATAAATCTTCGTATGAAAGTAAGTTCTCTTTTGGAACCCATGAAAAAGGTTTTTCAGGCATACAGTATTGACATCTAAAGTTACATCTTTCAGTAACTGACACTCTTAAGTAATCTACTTTTCTACCATGTCCGTCTATTAACATATTTTTTCCTTCTATTCTTAATCTGAAAGATTAATATAATTTAACTTAAAAAGGTCAAATTAATTTAACCTTTTCCAAGCTTCTTCTAAACTATCTACCCTTTGTGCAAATACTAAATACAATGCGATATTAAATTTTGCAAGTTTAAGTATCTCTTCATCTGGGTTTTTCACAATTTCTAAAGCTTCTTCAAGCGTAATATTCTCATAAGTTTTATCATACGAAATTCCAAAATTGCTTAATGAAAAAGAAACTTCTTCAATCTCGTCATTTATTTCTTTCCAATACTTTCCATCTTTAAATACTTCAGGACTTCCTTCACTTGCCTTTACAACTAGAACTTCTTTATAATACTCTTTAAACATTGCTAAATACTTTTTTACATAAGGTTTGTGAAATGCAGTAGTAACTCCATATTCACTTAAGCCTGGATTTAAAAGCTTTTCAACCGTATTAAATACACTTCTTAAACCTAATTCATGTCGTAAAGGTGTTAAATCACTTAATTCTTTTAGATATTTTACCCTATCAAAGAAATATACGTATTGCTTTATATCAAGTGAGTTAAATACATCTTTTGTAGTTATTCCATTTTTTGCAGGTTGTAAAAGATCTCCTGAAATCACTAAATTTAATTCTTTTATGTCTTTATTCTTTTCAAAAAACTCTTTTAAAATATTTTCATATAATGGAAATAAAAATGGATTATTAGTTCTTCCATCAAATGAATAACCTAATTCTATTGAGTTTTCAACTTTTTCATATTTCATATATTTTTTTAAAGCTTTAACAGCCACAGTTAATTCGCCATTTGTCTCAAGTTTTGTTCTCCAGCCTATTAAAAAAGCTCCAATTTGACTTTGAGTTACATTATCATCTAAAATTGAAGTAAGTGCATCAATTACTTCTTCCTCTTCTAGCTCTCTATTTCCTTTAGGTCCCGTTCCAACTGCTTTAATATATTTTTTAAAATTCATTTATTAACACCTTATTCTTCTATTATTTTGTATTACTTAATATGCTTTTACACAAGGATAATATAGAATTGCTTAAATAAAACAATTCTCAAGGAAAATATTGCCTTCATTAAAAACTATAAACAAACTAAGTTTTTTTAAGACATTAACAAAACAACAAAAAGAAAAAATTGCATCAATATCTATAGTAAAAAAGTACCCAGAGAAAAGTATACTTTATTATGAAACTGAAACAAATAAAAATTTACTTTTTTTAGTTACAGGATTACTTAAAATTTATAAATTAGATAAGTTTGAAAATGAAATTTTTCTTTATCATATACATGAAGACTTTATGATTTCTGAGTTATCGTCTATTAAACAAAAAGACATATATTGTTTCTCTAATGCTGAGTTTATGAAAGATTCTATAGTTTTAGAAGTAGATTTTAAAAAGTTTCAGGAACAATTTTTATCTAAAAATATTTTGACAATGGAACTACTTGAGATATTACTTGAAAAAACACATCAATTACAATGTATCGTAAATAGAGAGTTAGTATTTGATGCTACCGCAAAAGTTGCATTTATGTTAAGTAACGACCTAGAAATGTTTAATAAGTTGAAAAGACAAGAAGTCTCTTTTATGCTACATATTCAACCAGAAACTTTATCAAGAGTTTTAAAAAAATTATCAAGAAATGAGACTATACAAATAAATAATAGTGAAATTATTATTAAAGATAAAAATGCTTTAGAGCATTCATTTAAAGGAATTAGTATATGAGTATGAAAACAAATACTATAAGTAGAAAGATAAAACTAATAGGTATTTTATTTATAGTTTTAATGACAAGTATCATTCTTACTACAATATATTTAAATGATAAAAATAAAAAAGATGCATTAGTGACTAATATTGTAGGTAAACAAAGGATGTTAACTCAAAAAATCTCAAAAAATATCTTTTATTTATATCACAATAGCAATAATGCTCTTTTTAATGAATTAGATACAGCTACTATTGAATTTATATATAATTTAAATTCTTTAAAAGATGGAAATGCGCTAACAGGTATTCAAAAAGTTCCAACAGATTTAATTGCTAAACAAATATCAAAAGTAGACGTTTTATGGAATACTTTTCATATGAATATTAATCACTTTAAAGAACTTACAATAAATAGAAGCCCCAATAATGAAGCTTCTTTAAAAAATATTGTTGATTCAATATATGCTACAAACAATACATTATTAGAAGAAGTTGATAAATTAGTTTCGATGTATACTTTATACAGTGAACAAAAAGCTGATTATATTGGATATCTTCAGTATATATTTGCATTATTACTAATTTCACTTATGTATTATAGTTTTTCTCAATTAAAATCTATGGAAGATAATGTAAAAAAATTCTTTGAGTTTTCAAAAAAACTAACTCAATCATCTGATAACAATCATCTCGAACCCATTAAAATTGAAGCAGAAAAAGAAATAGTTGAAGCTTCTGATACTATAAATTGTTTTATTAGCAAAATAAATTCTGCAATGGACTACTCTTCAAATGCTATTGAACAATCGAAAAATGCATCTATTAAACTTGAAGAAATTACAGATGAATTTAATAAAACAATTAATACTTTAAAATATTCAAGTGACATTACAAATAAGCTTGATAAAACTGAAAATATTGTTATTCAATCACATGAAGATCTTATAAAAACTACAAAAAAACTTCAATTATTGAAAAATGAATTAGATAAACTTTTAGAAAGTTGTAATACAGAAAATTGACATTATAAACTAAAAAATTGACATAATATTATCAACAGACTGTTACTAAATATTTTCTAAGGACTATATATAGGACTTAGAAAATACACTTATTAAAAAATGTATTAGAAATCTTTCACAAAATTGACATATATCCCCTCAAAATTGACATACATCATTTTTTTTCATCTCTCTTTAGACTAAAATTTTTCTATAGTTCTTGCATCAGCAAAAGAGGAGAAAAAAAGTATGGAACCTGTTTTAATTATTAGACCAGAAATTGCACTAGATGAATTCTTACCAATATTTTTATCATCTTCATTTGTATTGTTATTTGGACTGTTTTACGTAGCTATATATACGCTCGTGAAAATGGGTAAGATTAAAAATATATATATGCCTTTTGCATATATGTTCTGGGTTTTACAAACATATTGTACGTATTATTTTGCAGATATGATTCAAAGTAATGCTTTCACAATGAAAGCTTTAATGGTAACAATGGTGTGTTACTTGATCCTTCCACACCTATATTATCACTTAAATCAACGTTCAGAAGAACGATACGAACAATAAAAAATAGGAGGAAAAAGTGTCAAAAAAAGTTGTTTCAGTATGGACAAGTATTCCTTTTTGGAGAAGATCAGCAGGATGGGTTACTGGTTTTGCTTCAATATTACTAATTTGGTTAACATTTGATTCAATGAGTCAAATTAGTATGGGAACAGACGCAGACTTAAAATCTGGTATTACAAAAAGAGTACCAGGACCAACTGTAATTAATTATAAAATTACTTACGAGATGGATACAAAAAGAGGTCATGAGGTGCCAGTTATTGGTGAAAAAGAGAAGTTTTTTGGAAGAGACGATTGGTCTGAAGAAGAAGCTAGAGAATTACTTCACTTAGGTAAACTAGGTTCTCAAACAAAAAACTGTATGAACTGTCATACTTTACTTGGAAATGGTGCTTATTATGCTCCAGATTTAACTAAAGCATGGTTAGATCCAGCATGGGGACCAAATGGACCATATTTAGGAATGACTAATTCTACTACTAAAGAAGAAGCTATGTCTAAATTTTTACAAGATCCATCTCAGTATCCAACTCATGAGAGAATGATGCCTGAGCTTGATATTACAGAAAAAGAAGCTATGGGACTTGTAGCATTCTTAAAACATATGTCTTCAATTGATACGAATGGTTTCCCTAGAAACTTCGGAAGAATGTCAACTGACGGTGTAACAGGAGCAATTCATGGAAAGTAATTTAAAATTTGAATCACAACAATTAGCAACTTGGTACTTTACTGTAGCTGCTGTATTATTTGGTGCTCAATTATTAATGGGACTTATTGCTGCAGCTCAGTTTTTATATCCAAGTTTTCTTTTTGAAATCTTTGATTTCTCTGTTGCAAGAATGGTTCACATTAATGCACTTGTAGTTTGGATGTTATATGCAATGATTGGTTCAGTTTACTGGTTATTACCAGAAGAAACTGGCATTGAAACAGTTGGTATTAAAATTGCGAAACTAGGTTTCTTTATTTTAACAGCTGCTGTAACTGTTGTTGTATTAGTATATATCATCGTTCAAATTGGGCCTGCAACTGAAGCATCAATTTGGTTAATTCACGAAGGTAGAGAATATATTGAAGCTCCAAGATGGGCTGATATTGGTATTGTAGTTGTTGTACTTGTTTTTGTTGCAAACCTTTTCTTAACTGCAATGAAAGGTAGACAAACAGGAATCGTAACAGTATTAATGGCTGACGTTCTTGCACTTGCTGGTTTATACTTAGCTGGAATGTTCTTTACAGATAATATCTCTATGGATCAATACTGGTGGTGGTGGGTAATTCACTTATGGGTTGAAGCTACATGGGAAGTATTTGTTGGTTGTTTATTATCTTATGGTCTAATTAAAATTATTGGTGCAAGAAGAGAAGTAGTTGAAATGTGGCTATGGATTGAAGTTTCAATGTTATTTGGATCTGGTATCTTAGGTATGGGTCATCACTATTTCTGGATTGGTACACCTGAATACTGGTGGGAAATTGGTGCTTTATTCTCAGCATTAGAACCTGTTCCATTAATTGCGATGTTTGTTCACGTTATTTATGACTGGGGAAAAGAAACTGGTCTTAAAGAAGCTGAATCTGCTGTAAGCGGAGAAGGTTATCATACTATGAATAACTCACCTGCATTTACTTGGTTTGTTATGAATGCCTTTGGTAACTTCTTAGGTGCTGGTATCTGGGGATTCTTCCACACATTACCACAAGTTAATATTTATACACACGGTACACAGTTTACATCTGCTCACGGACACTTAGCATTCTTTGGAGCTTATGCAACTATCTTAATTGGTATGTTCTACATGGCAATCCAAGGTAAAAATGGTATTAAAGTTTTAAAAGCTACTTTTGATTCAAAAATGGCTGTATTCTTAATCTGTTTTGGTGTTATGGGTATGACAGTAGCTTTAACAATTGCTGGTTACGGTCAAGTTTTAGTTGAACGTGCTCAAATGGGTGCTACATGGGAAGGATTCTTCGTATCTCAAGATATGATGTGGTTCGTTCAAGGTATTGGATGGAGACTTGCGATGGGTATTGTAACTTTCGTTGGGTTTATTTACCTAATCAAAGATTTATTAACTACATCTAAAAACTCTATTCACGTAAAATAGAAAGGATATAAAATGTTTGAACCAATGACAGACCTGATACCTAGCTTTTTTGCTACATTAAATCAAGGTCCTTTAACATTAACACTATTTCTTCATACTTTTATTGTACTTCCAATGTTTTGGATTTATAAATCTGAAAAGAAGAGATTAGAAGACGAACTAGAAGATTAAAAAATGAGGGGAAGTCGTGTTCCCCTTTTAGAAAATAAGTTTACAAGAAACTCGCCGAGAGTATAGCTTACTTTGATTAAAAGCTAATGTCTTGGCCATAGAATAATTAATTTATATTTAAAATATAAAGGGAGAAGATTATGAAATTAGGTAAAGTTTTAAGTTTAGCAGCATGTTCAGTAGTTACAGCAGGTTCTTTATTTGCAGGTACGTCAAATATGGATTTTCCAGAAGTTTATGAAAAAGAATGTCAAGGATGTCATGGACCAATTCACCAAGGTGGTGTTGGATCAGATTTAAGACCTGGTGCTTTAAAGAAACAAGAAAGACACGTATTAAGAGATGCTATTATTGCAGGTGTTCCAAATACTGCAATGCCTCAATGGGATCACATGTTCTCTAAAGATGATGCTGATGGTATGGTTGATTGGTTAATGGGTTGGGAAGATAATACAAATTATAAATTAGATTTCAAACAAATTCACGGAACTTGGACTAAATTAGCTGACAGAGAAGAATTAGCTAAAAAATATCCAAAATCACACGATACTAAATCAGTTCTTGATATTACATTTGCAACTGAAAGAGATGCATCTTTAGTTGACTTTATTGATTCAACAAATGGAAAAGTATTATCTAGACATAAAGCTGGATTTGCAGTTCACGTAACAGTAACTAATAAGAAAAACCCAAGATATGCTTACTCTATCTCTAGATCTGGTAGATTAACTATGTTTGATATCGCAGCACCAGGACAACCAGCACTTGCTTCAGTTCAAGTTGGATTTGAATCAAGAGGACTTGCAGTTTCTCCAGATGGTAAATATGTAATTGCTGGAAACTATACTCCAGGTGGAGCAGTTTTATGTGACGCGATGACTTTAGAGCCATTAAAAGCATACGATACATCTGCAGTAATTAACATGAAAGGTCAAATTGAAGCGTCAAGAGTTGCATCTTTAGCTGATACTCCTTATGGTCCTTACTTTGCAATGGCATTAAAAGATGCTGGTAGAGTATATATTATTGATTATTCTAAACCAGATTTCCCAATCGTTGGAGATGTTCCAAATATTGGTGAAGTACTTCATGATGCATTCTTAAATGAAGATGAAGGTAAAGATTTCGGTAGATATTACATGATTGCATCTCAAGGTTCAGATGTAATGGGAATCGTTGATTACAAAGAGAAAAATTTAGCTGCAAAAGTTTATACAGGTAAAAAATCTAAGCCACATCCAGGTCAAGGATCTTCATGGTTTAACAAAAAAATGGGTAAACAATTACATGCAACAGTTACTATGAACCAAGGTTCAGTAGTTATCTGGGATTCTAATTGGGAAATCGTTAAAAAAGTAGAAACTTCTGGTGGTGGATTATTCATCGGTACGGCACCTCATACTCCATATTTATGGGCAGATACAGTTCTTGGTAAACCAGCAACTTATAATGAAGTTCACTTAATTAACAAAGAAACTTTAGTAACTGACAGAATTGTAAAAGTTGGTAAAAAAGAAGGTCAATTAATTGATGCTAAAACTAAAAAAGTATTACAAACTTGGGATGCAACTCAGTACAAAACTGTAACATTCCCAGAATCTAAACCACAAATTGGTAGAGATAAAGTTGTAGAATATACTTCAAAAGTTGGTGAAAAAGTTAAAGAACCAGTACAACCTAGATTACTTCACGCAGAACCAGCAAACCATGGTAAATGGACTATGATTTCTGAATGGACAACTGGAAGAATTGGTATTTATGAATCTGAATCTGGTAAATTTATTAAATATATTAATAACTTAACTACTCCTACATTTACTTATTCTGTTGAACACAGACAACATATTCCTGGTGCTTAATTAGGAATAATAAATATTCATCTCTTTTGAGATGAATATTTTATTTACTCACATGTTTAAATTACTACTTTTACTTATTCTTCTAATTTCAAATTTATATTCAAGTAATATTTCGTGGCATTCATCTTATGATAAAGCTTTACAAAAAGCTCATAAAGAACAAAAGAACCTAATGATTTTTATAACTTCTAGTAAAGTAAAAGAATCTAATATAATTCTTAAAGAGTACTTTATGAATAAAAATTATATAAAATATATAAATGAGAATTTTGTGAGTGTTTTAGTTAATATAGAATATAAAAGCTCTTATCCAATAGAATTATTCTATACAACTACGTTTCCAAGTCTGTTTTTTGCTTCATATAAAGATGAGTCATTTCTAACTCATCCTATTTATAAATTTACAAATCAAGAAGATTTTAAAAAAGTTTTATATTCAATCTATGATAAATAATAGATTATAAGTAATATAATCCAAGTCCAACAATAAGCGATAATACAATAGTAAGTACTACTGTTAAAATATTATACATTTTATCACTTACATGCATTTTAGTTTCTAAAAATTCCACTATTTTCATAGAAGGATAAATCATAAAAACTAACATAACAGATGAAAAAACTAATGTCATTACAATTTCCATATTTAACTCCTAATACTTTTCTAATTCAAACTGATCCCATAAAGATTGAGCCTTTAAGTTTCCAGTATCTTTTGCTTTTTTAATATACAGTGCAGCTTTTTTCATATCTTTTTTCACACCTTGAGAAGAGATATACATAAATCCTAAATTGATCTGTGCATCACTACTTCCAAGAGCAGCAGCTTTTTCATACCAATAAATTGCCTCTTTATTATCATGTTTTACAATAGTTCCTACTGTATACATAAACCCTAAATTATAGGCAGCTTCTTTACTATCTAATAATGCAGCTTCAGTAAACAATGCAACTGCTTTTTTATTGTCTTTTTTAACACCATATCCGCTTATATAGTTTTTTGCTAATTGTGTCATTGCTAAAGGGTTTTTAGAATCACTGGCGATTTTTAGCCACTTGATTGATTCTTCCATGTTTTTTTCAACACCATCTGCATTATTATACATAATAGATAGATTATGTGCAGCCTGAGAGTTTCCCTTTTTTGCACTTAAAACAAAGTACTCATAAGCTTTTTTAAATTCGTTGTTTTGATACGACTGCAAACCTAAATCATAGTTATTTGCAAATAGTATAGAGGCACAAGAAAGTGCTAACAATACTTTTTTCATTAGTATATCCTTTATTCTAAATATATATGTAATTTTATCTGATTATATACATATAATATTGATAGCAGTCAAGTGTTACATTTCTCATTTATGTTAACATTTAATATAAAAAAAACGAGGAGTACAGAATGTGTATATTAAAAAAAATACCTCTGATACTAATATTCTTTTGTTCATTTAGTTTTGCCCAAAATATAAGTGGTGAAAAAGTATTTAGAACATATTGCTGGGGATGTCATCATCAAACTTCTGTAGCCTTTGGACCATCATTTCAAGAAATTGCAAATGCTAGGGAAAAAGGAGAGATTCAAGGATATATAATAGCTCCTAAATCTTTATATGAGCAGTTTGGACATAAAAGATCTGTAATGCCAAGTTTTAAAGACAAACTTTCACAAGAAGAGATAGATGCAATAACTAATTTTATCTATACTTACAAATCAAAAAAGGATAATTAGAATGTTTAGACTTTCAAACCTAATTAAAACAACCCTAGAAAACGGAAAATCAAGAACACTTAATGGTTCTATCATGATTTGGAATTTTACAAATCGTTGTAATCTATTTTGTCATCACTGTTATAGTAAGGCTGATGCAAATGAAAAAGATACACTTACTTTTGAAGAAATTGAAGAAACAATCAAAAGACTTAAAAGTGGTGGTGTTAACTTTGTAATTTTTTCAGGTGGAGAACCACTTTTAAGAAAAGATATTTTTGATATTGCTCAAAGTATGAAAGATAATGGAATTATGACTTATCTATCTACAAATGGTTTATATATAAATGAAAAGAATGTTGATCAAATAATTGAAACTTTTAATTATATTGGTATTTCTATTGATGGTATTGAAGAAGTTCATGACCAATTTAGAGGACAAAAAGGTGCTTATAAAAAATCTATTGATGCAATTAAACTTGTGCAAAAACATGGTGGAAACGCTGGAATTAGATTTACAATTACTAAAGAAACACAAGATAGTTTTTATCAAATGTTTGAATTATGTGAAGAATTAAACGTTGATAAGTTATATATTTCTCATTTAGTTTATTCTGGACGTGGGGAAGATAACCTTGAAATTGATATTACAAAAGACGAGCGAAGAAAATATGTTGATTTTATAATCGATAAAGCCTTTGAATATTATGAAAATAATAGTAAGATTGATCTAGTAACTGGAAACATGGAAATGGATGCAATTATGCTATTAAATAGATTTAAAGAAAAATATCCAGAAAAAGTAGAATTATTAGAAAGTAAACTAAAAACTTGGGGTGGAAATTCTGCGGGTAATAGACTTGGAAATATGGATTGGGCTGGAAATGTCAAACCAGATCCATTCTTTCCATTTACTGTAGGAAATTATTTAGAAACTCCTTTTGATGAAATTTGGACATCAAAAGAGAATGAAATTTTAAATAAACTAAGACAATATCCTCGAATTATTAAGGGGAAATGTAGTGATTGTAAATACATAGATATATGTAATGGTGGTTCAAGATCTAGAGCTTATGCAATAAGTGGTGACTTATGGCAAGAAGATCCATCTTGTTATTTAACGCACGAAGAAATAAGGAATTAATATGAAACTTTTAAAAATATTTTTAATAGCAGCAATAACATTTACTTCTGTTTACGCAAAAGAAAAGTTTTTTGTTGTTGAGAGAGAAAGTTCATCATTAGCAACAATCTATAAAGGTTTAAAAAGAACTAACATAGAAGGCATGAGAAATATGAATCATGGTGTTGTAAAATTTGAGGGTAAGGATGGTTATGTAATTTCAAGAGATGGTTATGTAATTAAGTTTGATCCTGAAGCTGAAAAAATATTAGCAGAATATAAAACTTCAAAATCAGCGATTGGTTTTGTAATTGGGAAAAACTATGTTGCAGTTGCTAACTATGATGATAAGAGTGTTGATATTTTAGATAGAGATTTAAATCCTATTAAAAAAATAAAAACTAACTCTAAAAATGTTGGAATTAAAATATATAAAGATTACTTAATCTTTTCACAAATGGATAATGACATAATTTCTGTTTATAAAGATATGAGTTTAGGAAAAGGAACTGCAAACTTTGAAGTTTACAAAGAGTTTAAAGATGTAGGACAGTTACCTTTTGATGCAATGATAAAAGATAATAACTATATTGCAGGCTTCTTTACATCACCTCATTATGGAGTTGTTGATTTAGATACAATGACGTACAAAAAAATCAAAATCTTTTTAAGTGATGAAAGAAAAATGGTACTTAAAGTTCCTCACTTTGGTTTTTGGAGTATTGGTGGAGATAAAGTATTTGTTCCAGCAGTAGGAGATAACAAAGTTTTAGTTTATGATAAAGATTTTAATTTTATTAAAAACATTGAAACACAAGGTTTACCTGTATTTACAAGTTTAAGTCCTGATAAAAAACATTTAGCAGTTACTTATTCAGGAAAAGATTTTCCTACAATTCAAATAATTGATACAAAAACATTAAAAATAATACATACTTTTAATTTTGATGGAAAAGTTTTACACGTAAGATGGTCGAATGTATCTCCACAACTATATGTATCTGTAAATGATACAAATAAAGTAGCAGTAATACATACAAAAGAGTGGTTTTTAAATAGAGAAATATTTAATATTAAAAAACCTTCAGGAATATTTATATATGAGGATGGGAAATAAAAATGGGTAAAGTATATTTAACAGGAGCAGGTCCTGGTGCAATTGATTTAATGACAGTAAAAGCTGCAAGATTAGTTACAGAAGCAGATATTATTATATATGATAGATTAGCAAATCCAAAGATTTTAGAAACAGCAAAAGAAGGCTGTGAATTAATCTATGTTGGAAAACAAGATGGGAAGCATTCTGTTCCTCAAGATGAAATAAATGAAATCATTTATCAAGCAGCACTAAAGCATGAAAAAGTAGTAAGACTTAAAGGTGGAGATCCTTTCGTATTTGGACGAGGTGGAGAAGAAGCTATTTATTTATTTGATAGAGAGATTAAGTTTGAAATTATTCCAGGTATCACATCATCTATTTCAGTACCTGCATACGCTGGTATTCCTGTAACTCATAGAGGAGTTACAACATCATTTAGAGTTGTAACTGGACATGAATCACCAAATAAAAGAATTTCTCAAATTGAGTGGGAAAGTTTTTTAAATGATGAAACGTTAATTTTCTTAATGGGATTCCATAATATTGGATTAATTACTAGAAAACTTATGAAATATGGTAAAAGTAAAGATTACCCATGTGCAGTAATTTCTAAAGGTTCAACACCTGAACAAGAAGTTGTAGTTTCAACTTTAGAAAATATTGTAGAAGCCTCAAAAAATATGCCAACACCTGCAATTATTGTTGTTGGAGAAGTTGTAAAATTAAGAGAAAAGATTAAATGGACTTATTAGTCCTTTAATCTTTTTTCACAAACTTCCAACTTCTTTTACCTACCTACTAAATTCATAAATTATTTCAGTATACTTATCTCAATATAAAGAAAAGGATACTTATGAATATTGAAATTTGGATTACCTTTGTTCTTACTGTATTAGTCTTTGCACTAATTCCTGGTCCAACAGTTATACTAGTTATATCACAAGCTATTAATCATGGTAAGAAATCTGTTATTCCACTAGTTACTGGTGTAATATTAGGTGATATTGTTGCAATGATTTTATCCTTTATAGGATTAGGTGTAATTTTAGCAACGTCTGCTACTTTATTTTTTATAGTTAAATGGTTAGGTGTAGCATATTTATTTTATTTAGGAATAAAAACATGGAATGAAAAAATATCTTCAATTAAAAAAAACAAGAAAGTACTTCCTCTTTCCAAAGTCAAAATGTTTAGTTCTTCTTTTTTAGTTACAGTATTAAATCCAAAAGGTATAATGTTTTTTGTAGCTTTCTTGCCTCAGTTTATTTCTACTTCAACAGAGGTTTTACCACAACTTTTAATACTAACAACTACATTTACTTGTATAACAGCAATGACTATTACTTCTTATGCGATGTTTGCTAGTCTAGCAAGCCAAAAAATACATAATTTTAAAGTAAGAAAAATGTTAAATAAAATAGGGGCAAGTTCTCTTATTCTTGCAGCTTTATTTACAGCAACTATGAAAAGAGCATAAAAAGTAAGAGTATATTTAAGTATAGGTTTAAAAAAGTTGTAAAATTAAGAGAAAAGATTAAAGGGACTTATTAGTCCTTTAATCTTTTTTTTAAGAAAAGAAAACTTTTAGTTTTTCTTTATCTACTGTTTTTGCCTTACTATCAATTAAACCATCGTCTTTAAATACTCTTAGCATTCTTGAAAGTGTCTCAGGTGAGATATTTAATATTTCTGCAACCATAATATTTTTTGTATTAAAAAAGTCTTCTGTGTGTTCACATAAGTACTTTGCTATTCTTTCTTTTGAATCAAGAACAACATGTAAAGACACTAACTTTTCTAAATTTCTAATTTTTTTAATAAGTGAGGCCTGAATCATAAATGATAATTTTGGATCTTCATATATAATTCCTTTTAATTTTGCGAAATCTATTCTTAGAACTTCACACTCCATGAAACATTGAGCAGTTGCAGGATAAGGCATTTCTTCAAAGTTAGCAACCTCAGCTATTAACTCATTTGAATGAAAATATTTCATAATAATTTCTTTATCATTTGAAGCTGTTTTATAAAGTTTTACTATACCACTTGTAAGTATATATAAATATTCTGCTTCATCACCTTCGTAAAAAAGGATATTATCTTTTGATAATTTAAGTAATGTAGTAAATTCTTCGATTTGAGATAATGTATCATCACATAAATCTTTAAATAAAAAAATGTCTTTTAACTTAATTTTCACTTCGACTCCTAAAAATTTAGAATTGTTTTCATAAAAGTATAGTTAAAAAACTTTTTTATATACTTGACTTAAGTTAAGAAAATAGAGTTATTTTAATTCAAAATAGCTTTTAACCCAAGTAAGTTCTTTATCATTATTTAGTATTATTTTTGTAATTTGTTTTTTATTTTTATCAAGTATAGATAAAGTAGTACCCTCAAGTTTTAAAAACTCTTTTCCCCATTGCTTTTCTAACTGTTCTAATCTTCCATAAACAACTTTTGCAGGTGGCTTTTCTTTTATACCAGTAATTTTACTTTTAATAGTCAATCCACCAGCTCTTTTTTCTATTACATATGGAATGTATTTTTGCAAAATTGGATAAACTCTTGCATCTTTTTCACTTGGCATTCCTTCTTTTAATGCCATTATTGCTAATAACATAAATACAGCAAAAAATGCTACTATTAATAATCTACTAATTTTCATTTTTCTTCCTTAAAATTATTTATGTAATCTTTAGCTTTTTTATCTAAAAATTCCATTCTTTTTTTACCTTTAGGCATTGTATCTCTGTATACTCTCATTTGCTTTAGAAAGCTTCCAATTGAATCGGGAATAATATTATTCAACCAAGATTTAAGATACTTTGACATTGAAGGAGAACTTCCTGATGTTGATATTGCAATTGTTAAATCACCTTTTTTAATATATGCAGGAAAAATAAAATCACAATACTCTTGAATATCTACACAAGAATATAAACAGTTAAATTCTCTAGTTTCATTATAAATTGATTTTTGCACTTGTATATTATCAACTGCTGCAATTACTATATCAAAACCTTTTACATCACCTGTATTGTAATTTGCTTCTTTGAAAGATAAAGATTTACTCTGTATTAACTCTTTTACTTCCTTTGTATATTCACTCGAAATAAGAGTAATATTATTTGTAAACTCTAATAAGTATTTTAATTTTCGTAAAGCGATGTTTCCACCACCGATAATTAAAATCTTTTTCTTATCAAACTTTATAAAAACGGGGAAATATGACATTCAAATACCTTCAAGATTTATAATAGAAATTATAGTCAAATTTATATGGCAAATACTTAATATATATCAAGGTAAAAAGTTGTTTCAAATCAAGGCGTAAAAAAAGAATTGTTGATATACTTTCTCAAAATTGATTATAGGAATAAATATGAAAGATGAAATACTATATAGAGTACAGAAAAACTTTCCTCTTGTTATTAAACCTTTTGAGCATATTGCAAAAGAATTAAATACAACAGAAGATGCAGTAATAAAAATTTTACAAGAAGAGAAAGAAAATAATATCATTAGACAAACATCTGCAATTTTTGATACAAAAAGGTTAGGTTATAAATCTTCTCTTGTTGCTTTTGAAATTGATGCAGATAAAATTGATGATGCTGTAATCATTTTAAACTCTCATCCTGGTATTTCACACAACTATGAAAGAAACCACAAATATAATATCTGGTTTACAATAGCAATATCACCAGAATCTAAATCAAACTTAGAAGATACTATTGAGCTTTTATCAAAACTTACAAAAGCAAGTGATTACATTCTATTACCTACTTTAAAACTTTTTAAAATATCTGTAAAATTAGATACTACTAATAAACAAGATAAAAAAGAAAAAGTTGAAAAAAAGAAATTTAAAAATATAGAATTGACTCCTTATCATTATAAGATAATTAAAGAAGCTCAAAATGACATAGCAATAGTTTCAGAACCTTTTAAAGGAATCATTGAAAAACTAGATATTACATATGATGAGTTTTTTCAAGCCTTACAAGATTTTCAAGATGCTGGTGTTATGAGAAGATTTGCATGTATTTTAAATCATAGAAAAGCAGGATTTGGAGCAAATGCAATGGTAGCTTGGGATATAGAAGAAGGCGCTGAAGGTGAAAGAATTGGTGAAATTGCTGCTTCTTTCTCTGCTGTTTCTCACTGTTACTTAAGACCTAAGTACCCTACTTGGAACTATAATCTATTTACTATGATTCATGGAAAAACAAAAGAAGATACACAAGCTGTAATTGAAAGTATTCAAAAAGAAATAACATATAAATCAAATATGCCACTTTATTCATCAAGAGAATTTAAAAAAATTAGAATTAAATACTTTAGTGACGAATTTAAACAGTGGGAAGAAAAATATATTAAATAAGGAATAAAGAAATGGAACTATTTATACAACTAGAAGCTGGCTATTTAGGAATTGGTTTATTTACGCTACTAATTACTTTATTTGTAACAACTAGGCCTTTTATGGCAAAAGGTTCAGTAGTAAAAGGATTGATTTTTGTAGGTCCTGCAATTGCTATGTTTATTGGTATGCACTATTACGTTACAAGTGATAGAATGGATGGCGTTGAAACTGCTTTTGAAAATGGAGAAAAAGTTATCTGTGAAAGTAGAGCAATTAGAAAAGTAGCTCAAAGTGTAACAATAGAGAAATCTAATGAATGGAATTTAAAAGACCATAATTTTAGTTCTCCAAATTATAGTAGAGAATTTTTCTCTGCAAGATGTATTAAATACGTTCCTATAGCAATTCCTCCTAAAAAATAATCTCAATAATTACAAATAGTTTAATTAAATTAAATTATTTGTAACTTTTTCTGTAATTAAATAGAATAAAACAAGACATTTTAAGTATTTTATTTAATATTGTTTAAAAATTATACAAATATTGCTACACAAATGCTATCTTTTCCTTTTATACTAGTTTTGTTAGTTTATTTATAGCTTCCTATAAATAAAAAATTAAAATCAATTAAAAAGATAAGGATAGAAAAATGAAATTATTAAAAACTGCCTCATTATCAGTTGCTGCTCTAGCATTAGCTTCAAGTTTTGCATCTGCTGATACATTAGATTCAATTAAAAGTAAAGGTGCATTAAGTTGTGGTGTTTCAACTGGTATAGCTGGTTTCTCAGCTACTGATTCAAGTGGAGCGTGGAAAGGTTTAGATGTTGATATGTGTAAAGCTGTTGCATCTGCTGTATTTGGTGATGCTACAAAAATCAAATATGTTCCTTTAACTGCAAAAGAAAGATTTACTGCTTTACAAAGTGGTGAGATTGACATGTTATCAAGATCTACAACATGGACAAATACTAGAGATACTTCTTTAGGTTTAAACTTTGCTGGTGTTAATTACTATGATGGTCAAGGTTTCTTAGTTTCTAAAAGTATCGGAGTTAAATCTGCTTTAGAATTAGATGGAGCAACTGTTTGTATTCAAGCAGGGACTACTACTGAACTTAACTTAACTGATTATTTCAAAGCTAACAAAATGACTTATAAACCAATTACTTATGATACATCTGGACAAACTATTGAAGGATTTAAATCAGGTCGTTGTGATGTTGTAACTTCTGATGCTTCTCAATTATATGGTTTAGTATTAAAAGTAAAAGATCCATCATCAGTTGAAGTATTACCTGAAATTATTTCAAAAGAGCCATTAGGACCAGTTGTAAGACAAGGTGATGATAAATGGTTTAATATTGTTAAATGGTCTCATATTGCAATGTTAAATGCTGAAGAATTTGGTATTACACAAGCAAATGTTGACTCAATGAAAGGTAGTAAGAATCCTGGTATTAAAAGAATTCTAGGAGAATCTGGAGAATCTGGAAATAACTTAGGATTAGATGCTAAATGGGCATACCATATTATTAAAAATGTTGGTAACTACGGTGAGTCATTTGATAGAAATGTTGGTAAAAATTCACCTCTTAAAATTTCAAGAGGGTTAAATAAACTTTGGAATGATGGTGGTCTTCAATATGGAGCACCAATTAGATAATAAATACTAATTTAGTTAGATTATTTAATAAAATGGGGAGATTAAAATCTTCCCTTTTTCAAATTACAAGGTAAAAAAAATGAAAAAACACAAAAGGGCAAAGCAGCCAGAAGTTGCTTTTTATAATAACCCCGACAATAGAGCTATTATATATCAAATAATAGCATTAGCCGCAATATTTCTTCTAACATATTTTGTTATCAATAATATGTTTATAAATATAGAGAAGCGTGGGATTAATACAGGATTCGATTTTTTAGGTTCAGAAGCTGGATTTGGAATTTTACAATCATTAATTGAATATGATGAATCTGATTCACATGGAAAAGTTTTCATTGTTGGATTATTAAATACAATATTAGTTTCAATAATAGGTATTATATTTGCAACAATACTTGGACTTTTAGTTGGAATTGGTAGATTATCAAAAAACTTTATGGTTGCTAAATTATCTCTTATTTATGTAGAGACTTTTAGAAATATTCCTATTTTATTACAAATTCTGTTCTGGTACAATGTTGTATTAGCTTCACTCCCAAGTCCCAAACAAAGTATTACATTCTTTGATTCAATCTTCTTTAATAATCGTGGTTTATATATTCCAAGACCTATTTTAGAAAGTGGTTTTACAGCTGTTATCATTGCTTTTATTATTGCAATTGCTTCAGTTATATATTTATCAAAATGGGCAAATAAAAAACAAGAAGATACAGGAAAAGTATTTCCAACTTTTTGGGTTTCTCTAGCTATTTTAATTTCTGCACCTTTACTTGTATTTTTTATAAGTGGAAGTCCAGCAACTTTAGAAATTGCAGCACTAAAAGGTTTTAACTTTAAAGGTGGATGGACTTTAATTCCTGAATTACTTGCACTTGCATTTGCACTTAGTATTTATACAGCAACTTATATAGCTGAAGCTGTTCGTGCTGGTATTGAAGCAGTTCCAAAAGGTCAAAAAGAAGCAGCTAGTGCTTTAGGATTAAAAGATTCTGTGATTTTAAAGAAAGTTGTTTTACCACAAGCACTTAGAGTTATTATTCCGCCTGTGATTAATCAATATCTAAACTTAGTGAAAAACTCCTCACTTGCAACTGCAATTGGCTATCCAGAGCTTGTAACAATATTCTCTGGAACTTCACTAAATCAAGTAGGACAAGCAGTTGAAATTATTTTAATGACAATGGCTGTTTATTTAACATTGAGTATATTAATCTCTATTTTGATGAATTATATAAACTCTAGAATGCAAATAAAGGAGCGATAAGATGGCAATTTATGAAAAACTAGAAACAAGACCAGCTCCTTTAGGTACAAAAGGTATAGTTCATTGGATAAAAGAGAATCTTTTCCCTTCAATTCTTAGTTCAATTTTAACAATAATATCTTTTTACCTTCTGTATATCACTATTCCTCCTTTACTAGATTGGATGATTTTTGATGCTACTTGGAGTGGTACAAAAGAAGAAATTACAAAAGAAGGTGCTAGATGGATTTTTATTTTTGAAAAATTCAATCAGTTCATATATGGTTTTTATCCAGAAGAACTTTATTGGAGACCAAACCTAGCACTATTTATTTTTGTTGCATATATAATTGCATTTAAAAAAATCCATAGTGTAAAAGTAAAAGCATTTATTCTTATCTCTTTTCCTATTATCTCATTTACTTTAGTATCTGGTGGTTTAGGATTAGAAGTTGTTGAAACAGAAAAATGGGGAGGATTACTTCTTACTATTATTGTAGCATCAGTTGGTATTATTGCCTCTTTCCCTATAGGTATTTTATTTGCTCTGGGTCGTCAATCTAATATGCCAATTATTAGAACACTTAGTATTATTTATATTGAGTTTATTAGAGGTGTTCCTTTAATTACATTACTATTTATGTCTTCTGTAATTTTACCTTTATTCTTCCCTGAGGGAATGGATTTTGATAAGTTACTTAGAGCACTAATTGGTATTACATTATTCCAAGCTGCATATATAGCAGAAGTTGTACGTGGTGGATTACAAGCAATTCCAAAAGGTCAATATGAAGCAGCTGATGCTTTAGGATTAACTTATTGGAAAGCTATGGGATTAATTATTCTTCCACAAGCACTTAAAATTTCAATACCAAATATTGTTGGGTCGTTTATTTCTTTATTTAAAGATACAACGCTTATTTTAATTATTGGATTATTTGATATTTTAGCAATGGTTACATTAACAAATAGTGATACCAACTGGCTTGGTTTTGAAACTGAAGGTTATGTATTTGTAACAATGATTTATTGGCTTATTTGTTTTAGTATGTCTAGATATGCTAAATCAATTGAAGATAAATTTAATACAGATCACAAATAGCACAAGAGAATAGGAAAAATTATGAGTGAATTAGAATATATGATAGAAATGAATGAAGTTAACAAATGGTATGGAGATTTTCATGTACTTAAAAATGTTAACTTAAAAGTTAAAAAAGGTGAAAGAGTTGTAATTTGTGGACCTTCTGGTTCTGGAAAGTCTACTACTATTAGATGTGTTAATAGACTTGAACCTTTCCAAGAGGGACAAATTATTGTTAATGGATTAGAATTAACTGAAGATGTAAAAAGAATTAGAGAAGTTAGAACTCATGTTGGAATGGTATTCCAACACTTTAATCTTTTTCCACATCTTTCAATTTTAGAAAATCTGATTTTAGCACCTACTTGGGTTGGAAATAAGCCAAGAAAAGAAGCTATTAAAACTGCAATGCATTATTTAGAGCGAGTTAAGATTGCCGATCAAGCAGATAAGTATCCAAACCAACTATCAGGTGGTCAACAACAACGTGTAGCAATTGCTAGATGTTTATGTTCTGACCCTGAAATTATGCTATTTGATGAACCAACAGCAGCACTAGATCCTGAAATGATTGGAGAAGTTCTTGATGTTATGACAGAATTAGCAAATGATGGTATTACTATGGTTTGTGTTACACATGAAATGGGCTTTGCAAAAAAAGTTGCTGATAGAGTAATTTTTATGGATCAAGGTCAAATCGTTGAAGAAAATACTCCACATGAGTTTTTTGACAATCCACAATCTGATAGATTAAAATTATTCCTAGAACAAATTTTAGACCACTAAAACTAAACAAATACAATATTAATACGAATACTCAAGTAAGAGTATTCGTATCTACAGTTATATTCAAAAACTTTTAAACACTTTATCTCAAGGCTATCAAATGACTATACTCAATCTTTTTAAAATAGGAATTGGACCATCAAGTTCTCATACAGCAGGACCCATGATAATTGCAGAAAACTTCTGTACTTTAATAAAAGAGCAAAATTACTTTCCAAGTATAACAAGACTTAAAATAGAACTTTTTGGTTCTCTTGGATCTACTGGAATTGGACATCATAGTGATATTGCTGTTTTATTAGGATTACTGGGACATCATCCAAAAACTATTGATACAGAAAAAATAGAACACATAATCAAAGACATAAAAGATTCTTCACAAATTAAACTATTAAATGAAAAAAGTATTAACTTTTCAATAAAAGATGATTTAATATTACATCAAAGAAAAGCCTTGCCTTTTCATCCAAATGGAATAAAAATATCAATTTATAATGAAAAGGTAGAATTATTCTCAAAAATCTATTATTCTATAGGTGGAGGAGAAGTTATAAGTGAAGAGGAAATAGGCTTAAAAAAAACAGATAAAAAATCTCTACCTTATAACTTTTCTAGTGCTAAAGAGCTACTAAAACTATGCAAAGAAAATAATCTTACTATTGCACAATTAGTCTATGAGAATGAAAAAGCATATAGAGATGAAGAGCAAACAAAAGATTCTCTTTTAGAAATTTGGCAGGTTATGAATACTTGTGTTAGCAATGGATTAAATAGCGATGGTATTTTACCAGGTGGCTTAAATGTAGCTAAGAGAGCTTATAAAATACATCAAAAATTAAAAGATAAAAGAACAATAGATCCTTTAGCTTTTGTTGATTGGATTAATTTATATGCCTTAGCAGTAAATGAAGAAAATGCTTCAGGAAAAAGAGTAGTAACTGCCCCTACAAATGGAGCTGCTGGAATTATTCCTGCAGTACTTCACTATATAATTAATTTTTTAGTAAACAAAGAAGATAAAGAAAAAGTTATAATTGATTTTTTACTAACAGCAGGAGCAATTGGTCTTTTATACCAAAGAAATGCTTCTATTTCAGGTGCTGATGTTGGATGTCAAGGTGAAGTAGGAGTTGCTTGTTCAATGGCAGCTGCGGCAATGGCTGATTTTTTAGGTGCTACAATTGAACAAATAGAAAATGCTGCAGAAATTGGAATGGAGCATAATTTAGGACTTACTTGTGATCCTATAGGTGGACTTGTACAAATACCTTGTATTGAAAGAAATGCAATGGCTGCAATGAAAGCAGTAAATGCTGCAAGAATGGCCGTAAATGGAGATGGGACACACTATGTATCTTTAGACTCTGTTATTAAAACAATGTTTATAACAGGAAAAGATATGCAAAATAAATATAAAGAGACATCTAAAGCTGGTCTTGCTGTTCATTATGTTGAATGTTAAAAGTATAAAAATTAAATTATTTAATAGAATTATATTTTTAAGATACGATATTAATTCATCATATTCTTATTCTAATCACGCTAATATAAAATAAAAAGAGGAAAAAATGAAAAATTCAAGTTTTGGAAAAAATTATTATTATCAATTCTAGGTATTACATTATTGGTTTTTGGTCTTACAATGTTTTTGGTTAGTAAGTTCTCATATGAATCAGCACAAGATGCGGTAGAATTATTTATACAAGAATCTACGGGTAAGTATTCAGCAAAAATAGAAGCTACTTTAAACCACTCAATTACAGTATCAAAAATGATGTCATCAAAATTTGAATCAGCATTAGTAAATCATATAAAATTAGATGAACAAGAAACAATTCATTATTTTAAATCCATATTGGAAGATAATAAAGGAATTGTAGGAATTTGGTTTAAAAATAAACCTAAAGAATTATTTTTTAAAGAAAACAATGGTTCAAAGGGTAAAAATGGATATGACAAGACTGGTCAATTCAACCCTTATGTAGTTAGATCAAATGGTGCACTTAAAGTAGACTCAGGTTCTCCTTATTCTAATGAATTAGAATGGATTGCAGGACCTAGAGAAGCCGGAAAAGAATATATTACAAAACCATATTTATATCCAGTTGATGGTGTAAAAATCATGATGACTACAATTGCAGTTCCAATGTATTATAAAGGTGATTTTATTGGTTCTATTGGTGTGGATATTGCATTAGATGCTATTAACAAAATGACAAGTTCAATTAAAATATTTGATAATGGATATGCTTTTATAACAGATAGTTTTGGAAAGATAATTTCTCATCCAGAGAAAAATTTTTTAGGTAAGGATTTATTATCAATAATAAATAATGATAAAAATTATGTAACAATGTTAGAAAAATCCAAAGAAGAGAAAAATCATATTTTCTATAAAGAATCTCAACAAGATAATATAGATTCAATGTATTATAGTAAAGGATTTGGAATAGCAGGTACTGGTCAAAATTGGACATTTACTATTACGGCACCTGTATCTGAGTATTTAGCTAATGCAATATTTATTAGAAACTTTTCTATAATAGCATCAATAGTAGGTCTACTTCTTATTGCCTTGGTAATTTTCTTTATAGTTAGAAAACTAAATACAAATTTGGCATCAATATCAACAGGACTTGACTCATTCTTCAAATATTTAAATAAAGAAACTTCAAATAGTAAGCCAATAGAGATTCACTCAAATGATGAGTTTGGAATAATGGCACAGTCAATTAATGAAAATATTTCTAAAATCCAAAAATCTATTAATGAAGATAATGATTTAATTGATGATGTAAAAGAAATAGTAAACAAGGTTAGTAAGGGTAATTTAGATTCAAGAATTTTAAAAGAGACATCTACAGAATCATTAAATGAATTAAAAAACCTTTTAAATGATATGTTAAATAATTTAGAAAAACTGGTTGGAATAGATTTAAATAAAATTACAGCAGTACTTACAAAATATTCAGAAAGAGATTTCAATGGGACATTAGATGCGCAAACCTCAGGAGAAATTGGTAATAAAATCATCGAAATGAATAAGATGATTACGGAAATCTTACAAACCAATCAAAAGGATGGTATTACATTACAAAACAGTGCAAATGAATTGTTATCAAATGTAGATTCACTATCAAGTAACGCTACAAATCAAGCTGCATCATTAGAAGAAACGGCTGCATCAATTGATGAAATCACTAGTAATATTCAACAAACAAATCAAAAAGCGCAAGAAATGTCAAGTATTTCTAATGATACAAAATCTTCTGCAGATGAAGGGCAAAAGCTAGCAAATGATACAGTAAAAGCTATGGATGAAATAAATGACACTGTTATTAATATTAAAGAATCAATTACAGTAATTGATCAAATCGCTTTCCAAACAAATATTCTTTCACTTAATGCAGCCGTTGAAGCTGCAACTGCAGGTGAAGCAGGTAAAGGATTTGCAGTCGTTGCAGCAGAAGTACGAAATCTAGCATCAAGATCAGCAGAAGCAGCAAAAGAAATTAAAGATTTAGTAGAAAATGCCACATCAAAAGCAGATAATGGTAAAGAAATTAGTCAAAAGATGATTCAAGGTTTTGCACAATTAGAAAGTAAAATTACACAAACAAATGAATTAATAGATGACGTAACAAATGCAGCAAAAGAACAAAGTATTGGTATGACTCAAATATCTGATGCTATTAATCAATTAGATAGATTTACACAACAAAATGCTTTAGTAGCCGATAAAGCAAAAGGCATTGCACAAGAAACAAATAGTATTGCATCAGCAGTGGTAGCAAATGTTGCAAAAAATAGTTTTCAAGGAAAAGATGTTTCTCAAAAACCATTAAAAAAACCTATAGATAATTCCACAATTGTTCTAAAAGAAGCACCCAAACAAGTAAAGAAAAATGTAGAAGTAATTACGGCAAGTAAAGAGGCTAAGGATGAATGGGAAAGTTTTTAAAATTAGTTGACAAATATTATGTATACAAAGAGAAAAATAAGCTCTCTTTGTATAAAACTTCTAGCTTGATGCTAACCAAACTCCTATACCCATCATTAAACTACCTGCTACTTTATTTACTAATCTTACATTAGAACTATTTTGTAATAATTTACGAAGAGTCTTTCCCCCTGTTGCATAAATAACTAAGCATGTAAATTCTAAAATTAGAATCATAACTATTAAGACTATCAACTGAGAAGTCATCGGTAACTTTTCATCTATAAAAGGTGGTAATAGTGCTATAAAAAAAGCCCAACCTTTTGGATTTGCAATTGCTGTAACAAAACCTTGAATAGCTAAACTTTTTTTAGAAACATCAAAATTACACTCTTCTAAATTTATTGCCATTTTACCACGTGATAACCACATTTGAATTCCAAGGTAAAATAAATAAGCACCACCTGCATATTTTAAAACTAGAAATATACTTGGATATTTAAGCATTATTGTAGCAACACCAATAACTGAAGCAGTAGCAACTAATCCAACACCTACTAACTCTCCATACATCATATAAAATGTTTTCTTTAAGCCAATACTCATTCCCATGCTAAGTGAAAGTGTCATACACATTCCAGGTGTAATTGATACAACAAAAAAAGTAGGTATAAAAACAGCAAGCAATGCAAAATTTACAAAATCCAAAATAATCCTTTAAAAAAAATTATTATATACAAAAAAGAATAAAAGTACTGCTATATTAAAATCAAAGAACACTTTTGATAATCTAAACATAATATTAAATAAAAAGGTAAACCTTATGCCAAAAGAATTAAGCCTTGGAAAGAAAATAAAAGATTTAAGAATACAAAAAGATATGAATGCAAAAGAGTTAGCCCATAGTGCTAAAATTTCTGTAGGAATGTTATCTCAACTAGAAAATGGTCTAACGCAAGGATCGGTTGAAACTTTACGAAAAATAGCAAAGGTTTTAGATACAACTTTAGCTATTTTATTTACTGACGATGAAGAAATGGAAAATTCACAAATAACTAATGAAGAAGAACATGTAGTAAGAAAAGTAAACAGAAAAAAAATATCTTTTCCAGACTCTTTATATACTTGTGAATTATTAGTACCTGATTTGCAAGGAGAAATAGAATTTTCCCTAATAAGATTATCTTCAAATAGAAGTAGTGAGGAAACAGTTTCAAGTGAAAAAGGTGAACATTGTATATATGTTCTGGATGGAGAGATTGTAGTTACTTTAAATAAACAAGAGTATGTACTTCAAAAAAGAGATTCGATTAGACTCAATCGCCAAACTCCCCATAAAATTGAAAATCGAAGCCTTAAAAAGGCTTCTTATATTTCAGCAATAACGCCTATTTCTATTTAGTCAATCATCTCAAAAGCTTCTTTAATATCAGTAGATTTTTTTGAAGCTATTAAAAACATTGCAGCATTTAATTTTGCAAGTTTTTCTAAATCACTACTTGGATTTCTAGTCATATTTAAAGAATTTTCTTTACTTATAACCGTAGTAGATTTTTTATAATTTATTCCAAAATATTCAGGATCTATTAAATGTTCTGATATCTCACGATCATTATTCAACCAATATTTACATTTAGAGAAAATCTCAGGCGTACCTTCATTTCCTTTTACAATTACTAAATGATCATAGTTTTTACCAAATAATTCATTATATTTTACAACATAGGGTTTATGAAAGGCTGCATTAATTGCATATTTTGAGTTTCCTGGATTTAATAGTTTTTCTACTGTATTAAAAGCAGTTCGTAAACCTAAGATATTTCTAATTTTTGTAAGATCACTTAATTCTTTAAAATAATCTGCTCTATCAAAATAATGAATATTATCATCAAACACAATATTTGCATTTAATTCTTTAAGTGTTAAACCTTTTTTTGCAGGCTGTAATTCATCTCCACTTACAACAATATTTAAATCAAATTTCTTTAAATACTTTGCAATCAATGGTAAAATGTACGGATTATCCGCTTTTCCATCAAAGGGATAGCCTAACTCAATTGAGTTTTCTACAGTTTGTCTTTTAATATATTTTTCACATACTTCAAATGTAGTTTTTAATTCTGCGTTAGTTTCAAGTCTTACTCTCCAACCTAGTAAGAATGCTGCAATTTGCTCGGAGTGAACACTTTGATTAAGTATACATTCCATTGCATCTGCCATTTCAACATGAGTTAACTCTCTATTTGATTTGGGTCCTGTTCCTACTGCTCTAATATATTCATGAAAAGCCATTTTATTTCCTTAAATTATTTATTTTAAAATAGTATCTTAATAATTTTTGCTCGTGAATGACATGTATCAATTTTAAAAATTAATTTAAATAGGACAATTTTTATCTTAATTAAAACTTAAAATACTTGACTTTAGTCAACATTTAGTACCATCTATGATGATATAATTTCCATGTAAAACATTAACTTGATTAAAGGAGAAAATATGTCGCTATCAAGAAGAGATTTTCTAAAAAGCTCAGCAGCAGCATCAGCAGCAGCAGCAGTAGGTATGAGTGTACCTGCTGAACTAGCAGCTAAAGCAAATGCAGCCGAAGGTGGATGGAGATGGGATAAAGCAGCCTGTCGTTTCTGTGGAACTGGATGTGGAATTATGCTTGCTACTAAAGCTGGTAAAATTGTTGCCGTTAAAGGTGATCCTGCAGCCCCTGTAAATAGAGGACTTAACTGTATTAAGGGTTATTTTAATGCTAAAATTATGTATGGTGCTGATAGATTAAAGCAACCATTACTAAGAGTAGATGCAAAAGGTAACTTTGATAAAAAAGGTAACTTTGCACCAGTTTCTTGGGAAAGAGCTTTCGATGAAATGGAAGTTAATATCAAGAAAGCACTTAAACATGCAGGTCCTGAAGGTGTTGGTGTATTTGCATCAGGTCAATACACTGTTATGGAAGGATATGCTGCTCAAAAAATGATGAAAGGTGGATTTAGATCAAACGCTATTGATCCAAATGCTAGACACTGTATGGCATCTGCCGTTGTTGGTTTCTACCAAACTTTCGGAATTGATGAGCCATCTGGTTGTTATGATGATATTGAACTTACTGATACTATTGTATCTTGGGGTTCAAATATGGCAGAAATGCACCCAATATTATGGTCAAGAGTTACTGATAGAAAGTTATCTGATCCTAAAAAAGTAAAAATTATCAACCTTTCTACATATAGACACAGAACTTCTGATATAGCTGACACTGAAATTATTTTCAAACCTAATTCAGATTTAGCATTATGGAATTATATTGCTAGAGAAATTGTTTATAATAATCCAGAATCAATTGATTGGGATTTCGTTAAAGAACACATCGTATTCGCTGCATCACCTGTAAATATGGGTTATGGTATGAGAAGAGCTGGTGAAAAGTCACTAGTAGATGGTAAATATACTGATCTTGAAATGGAAACAATTGATAAAGAAATGAAAAAAGTTGTTTCTAAAGATGAAGCACCTGCTTTAGCGCCTTATGGTTATAAAGAAGGCGATGTTATGGTTAATAAACCAGCTGGTCTTAAACACTGGGAAATTTCTTTTGAAGAGTACAAAAAATTCTTGAGCCCATATACTGCTGAATATACTACACAAGTTTCTAAAGGTAATCCTGACGAATCTGATGCTGATTTCATGAAAAAAATCAAAGAAATGGCTGATTTATATATTCAAAAAGGACGAAAAGTAGTTTCTTTCTGGACTATGGGTATGAACCAACATACAAGAGGAACATGGGTTAACACATTAGCTTATAATGTTCACTTTTTATTAAATAAACAAGCTAAGCCAGGTTCTGGTGCATTCTCATTAACTGGTCAACCATCAGCTTGTGGAACTGCAAGAGAAGTTGGAACATTTGCACATAGATTACCAGCTGATATGATGGTAGCAAATCCTAAGCATAGAACAATTACAGAAAATGCATGGAAAGTACCTGAAGGTACTCTAAATCCTGTTGGAAACCAACATATCATGAAAATTCATAGAGATATTGAAGATGGTGTTATTAAGTTTGCATGGGTAAATGTATGTAATCCTTACCAAGATACTGCATCTGCATCACACTGGATTAAAGCTGCAAGAGAAATGGATAACTTTATTGTAACTTCTGATGGGTACCCAGGTATTTCTGCAAAAGTTTCTGACCTTATCTTACCATCTGCTATGATTTATGAAAAATGGGGAGCTTATGGAAATGCTGAAAGAAGAACTCAACATTGGAGACAACAAGTATTACCAGTAGGTGATTCTATGTCTGATACATGGCAATGGGTTGAACTTTCAAAAAGATTTACAGTAAAAGACGTATGGGGTGAACAACCATTACGAGGTAAAAATAAAGACGGAAGTCCTAAAAAATTACCAGATGTTATCGCAGCAGCTAAAGCTATGGGATATACTGAAGATACAACAATGTATGACATTCTTTTTGCAAATGAAAAAGCTAAATCTTATAAAGTTGATTTAGAAGATCCAATTCAAGCTGGTTATGATAACTCTGAAGCACTTGGTGATTCAAGAAATGTTGTTGGTTCAGATGGAAAAGTATTTAATGGATACGGATTCTTTATTCAAAAATACTTATTTGAAGAGTACGCAGAATTTGGTCGAGGTCATGCACATGATTTAGCTGACTTTGATACATATCACAAAGTAAGAGGACTTAAATGGCCAGTTGTTGATGGTAAAGAAACTCAATGGAGATTTAATACTAAATACGATCCATATGCTAAAAAATATGGAAAAGCTGGAACTGATTTTGCCTTCTATGGTACATTAGCAAAAGCATTAGCACAAGGTGATTTAAAAGGTATTACTGATAAAAACAAAAAACCTTTAAAAAACAAAGCTAAAATCTTTGCTCGTCCTTACATGGATGCACCAGAAATGCCAGATGAAAGATACCCAGTATGGTTAAGTACAGGTAGAGTTTTAGAACACTGGCATTCAGGTACTATGACTATGAGAGTTCCTGAACTTTATAGAGCAGTTCCTGAAGCATTATGTTATATGCATCCTGAAGATGCTAAAAAATATGGTGTTAAACAAGGTGCTTTAGCATGGGTTGAATCTAGAAGAGGAAAAGTTAAAGCAAGAGTTGAAACTAGAGGTAGAAATAGACCATCTAGAGGATTAGTATTTGTACCATGGTTTGATGAGAAAGTATTTATCAACAAAGTATGTGCAGATTATACTTGTCCACAGTCAAAACAAACTGACTTTAAAAAATGTGCAGTTAAAATTTATAAAGCATAATTAAGGAGGGTATGTTGTCGCAAGCATACTTAATCCTCAAATAATTAATAAAGAGTCAAAAATGAACACTGGTAAAAAAAGTCCTATAAGTGATAGAAGAAGATTTTTCTTAAACATTGCAAGAGCTACGGGTCTTGCAATTTTAGGGGGTCTTACTTGGAGTGCGTATGTTAGTGAAGTAATAGCTACTAAACTAATATTAAGACCTCCTGGTGCTCTTAGCGAAGAAGATTTTTTAGCTACTTGTATTAAATGTGGTATGTGTGTTGAAGCATGTCCTTTTGATACATTGAAACTAGCAAAACCAGGTGATAATAAACCTCTTGGAACTCCATTTTTTGAGCCAAGAGAAATTCCTTGTTATATGTGTCCAGATATTCCTTGTGTTCCTGTATGTCCTACAGATGCACTTGATATTTTCTCGGTACAAAATGATAAGAAAGAGTTAGATATAAACAAAGCAGATATGGGTGTCGCAGTTATTGATGATAATAGTTGTATTGCTTTTTGGGGAATTCAATGTGATGCTTGTTATAGAGCTTGTCCTTTATTAGGAGAAGCAATTAGCATTGAATACACAAAGAATGAAAGAACAGGTAAACATGCATTTATGAAACCAGTTGTACACGCGAACGTATGTACGGGTTGCGGAATGTGTGAAAAAGCTTGTGTAACTGATAAAGCAGCAATCTTCGTACTTCCAAGAGTTGTAGCAGAAGGTAAAGCCGGTGATTATTACATCAAAGGCTGGGACAAAAATGATGAAAAAAGACTTGAAAATGCAACAAGTGAAAGAACAAGAACAGAAATAAGTAAAGATTCTGCAATAGATTCTTTAAATAGTTCAATGGAGGATTTATACTAATGAAAAATTTATTAGATAAATATAGATTCTTAATAGCTAGAAGAATTTCACAGATTTCGATTATGGTTTTGTATGTAATTGCAAATGTATATGGAATAAATTTTCTAACAGGAAATTTATCTTCATCACTTTTAGTAGGAATTATTCCTTTAAGTGATCCGTATGCTGTATTACAAATGTTCGTAGCTGGTGCAGTATTGTCCTTTGACATACTTTTAGGTGCTTTTATAATCACAATTTTTTATATGACTATTGGTGGTCGTGCGTTTTGTTCTTGGGTTTGTCCTGTAAATATAATTACAGATTTGGCAAACTATTTACGAAGGAAATTTGGTTTTAATCAAATTCAGAAAAAACAACCAGCCTCTAGAAATATAAGATATTGGGTAATTGCGATAAGTTTAGTTATATCTTTTTCAATGGGAATTGCAGCATTTGAGTTTATTTCACCTATCTCTATGGTTCATAGAGGGATTATATTTGGTCTAGGTTTTGGATGGGCAGCAATACTAGTAATATTTCTTTTTGATTTATTTGTTTTAAAAAATGGCTGGTGTGGTCATATCTGTCCTCTTGGTGGAGCATATTCACTAATAGGTAAATTTAGTTTAATTAGAGTTCATCACAATGCACCTAATTGTACAGCTTGTATGAAGTGTAAAGAAGTTTGTCCTGAAAGCCATGTTTTACATATGGTTACAAAAACTTCTATTCCTGTATTAGATGGGGAATGTACAAATTGTGGAAGATGTATAGAAGTGTGTGATGATGATGCTCTTAATTTTTCAATTAAGAATTTTAAAAAAGGAAAAGATAATGAAGTTAGGTAAATTAGCTTTAACAATCGTTACTGCAGCAACAGTATTTACTGTTGGATGTACAGCGAGCAAAATGGTAAGTGAAGAATCTTTAGGATTAAGAACTACAAATTTATATACTGAAGATACTACAACTGGTGATAAAACTATGTACAGTACATCTGCAGCAGGGGAAAGTAAAAAAATTGCAAGAGCATTTGAAAATGCACCTCCAATGATTCCTCATGATGTAGATGGAATGCTACCAATTACAATTGATAATAACTCTTGTACTGGTTGTCATGAACCTGCAGTTGCAACATCAATGGGAGCAACTCCAATTCCTAAATCTCACTTTACAAACTTTAGACCGGCAACGGCTTTAGATAAAAATGGTAAGATTACTAAAGAAGGGAAAATGGTAGTAAATACAAGTGACTTTAAAACTGTAGCAACTCCATTAGAAACATTATCAGGTACTAGATTTAACTGTAGTCAATGTCATACTCCACAATCAGACAGTAAAATGGTTCCTAAGAACAATTTCCAATCTGAATTCAGAACGGAAGGTCTTAATAGTGAATCAAACTTAATTGATACAATCAATGAGGGTGTTAAATAATACATGGAAAGAAGAGAACTTTTTAGTTCTCTTGCTTCTTCTTTTAAAAAAGATGAAAAGCAAGAGATTATATTAAGACCACCCTACTTTGATGATGAATCAATTTTTTTGACAAACTGTATAGAGTGCGATGGAATATGTGGTACTGTTTGTGAAGAAAATATCATTATAATACAAGATGATAAAACACCAAAGCTAGATTTTTCTATAAATGGCTGTACTTATTGTGATGAATGTGCAAATGCATGTCCAAATGAAGTTTTAACAATAGAGAATAAAAAGAATATTACTGCCAGAATTCAAATAGATACAAGTGAATGTTTAGCATGGAATGATACAATGTGTTTCTCATGTAAAGATCCATGTTTTGATGATGCAATAGATTTTGTTGGAATGTTTAATCCTACAGTAAATGATAACTGTACCTCATGTGGTTTTTGCATAAAAGTATGTCCAACTCAAGCAATAAAAGTTATCTAAAAAGGGAAACTATGAAACTATTAAAAGCTATTTTATTTATAACTTTACTTTTAAATATTTTAAATGCAAAAGATATAAATCCATTTTTTACATATATTGCAAGTGGAAGTGTTACTGATATTGTATTAAAAAATGAAAAGATTTATGTAGGAACAGCAGCTTCAAAAGTAGATATCTTTGACATAAAAACACAAGAACTAATTGACTCTATCACTATTCCAAAGATAAAAGATTTTATGGGTGATGAAATTGACTCTAAAATTTATAGTATTGATGTTTTAGAAGATATGATATTAATACTTTCTCAAGGAAGTAAAGGTGGAAGAGCAATTAATATCTATAAAGATTCAAAACTTACAGAAGTAATCTCTGCAAATAAAAGAATGTTTATAGCACGGGCAAAGTTTCTTGATAAAAAAAGCATACTATTTTCTTTATTATCAAATGAATTGTATTTATATGATTTAGAAAATAATAAAAAAATTCTTGAAACTCAAATATCACAATCTAAGTTTTCAAACTTTGTATTAAGTGAAGATAAAAAGCGTATTGTAATTGCAGATGAAAGTGGTATATTACAAATGCTTGATACAAGTAATTTAAAAGTTTTGGAAGTATTTAAAAAACAAAATCTTGATAATGTATTTCAAGTTGATTTAAAAAATGATATTATACTAACAGCAGGACAAGATAGACGAGCTGCAGTATTTTCAATTAAAGAAAAAACTGCATACCACAAAGATGGAAGCTTTTTAATATATAGTGCAGGTCTTAGTCCAAGTGGAAAACTTGCAGGAATTGCAAGTAATGAAGATAATGAAGTAATCATTTTCAATACAAAAACAAAAAAAGATTTGTCTTTGCTAAAAGGAAATAGAACTACATTAACAAATATTATATTTATTAATGAAAAAGAAGTTTTAGTTTCAAGTGATGATGAAAGAATAAACTATTATAAAATTGATTAGAAGTAATTAATTAAAACCTAAAGGATTATAAATGAACGTTTCAAGTATCGTAGTATCAACATTACCAAAATATCTAGATGAAGTAGTAGAGTCATTAAAAAACTGTGATGTTTGTGATTATCATATGCATGATGAAAAAGGTCGAATCATTATTACTATTGAAGGTGCTGGAGTTGAAGAAGAATTAAAAAAGCTAAAAGTTATTGAAGGTATTCCTCACGTAGCAGCTGCTGAAATGCAAATGGCTTATAGTGAAGATGAATTAAGTTCACATATGGAAGTTCTTGCCAATGCAGATGTTGTTCCAAAAGCTTTAAATGACCATGATATGGATCCAAAAGATATTGTTTATAATGGCGATTTAAAGAAAAAAGATTTAGAAGGTTTCGCAAGAACATTTGATAAAACAGGAAAATAATTATGGAGTATAACTCAAGTAACTTTTTATTAGAAACTATCGTGCCAGATGAAGAGCTAATCGTATCTAGAACAGATTTAAAAGGTAATATTACTTATGTAAATGATACTTTTGCACAAATTTCAGGATATGAACCTAGTGAACTTATTGGAAATCCACATAGTATAGTAAGACACCCAGATATGCCAAAAGCTGTATTTAGTGACCTATGGGAAGAACTAAAGGCAAAAGGTAAATGGTCTGGCTATGTAAAGAATTTACGTAAAGATCAAGGTTACTACTGGGTTTATGCTGAAGTTTCAGAAGTACATAAAGATGGAAAAGTAGTTGAATATAAATCAATTAGAAGTCCTATGAGTTTTGAAAAAAAAGTTGAGTATCAAGTTAAATATGATCAACTAAAACTAACTTCAGGCGAATTAGTTCGTCATATAAATTATAATGAATATAAGAAATAACAAAAAATACACAAATATATAGTAAAGTTATAACTATGAAAAATATATTTATACTGATAGCTTTACTAGCACTTATCTTAACAAACTCAAATGCTTACTCAACACAAATAAAAAATGCACATGCAATTGGTATCTTTCATGAAAATGGAAACGGTGAAAATATTCAGCATGTAAGAAAAACAAAAGATGATTATAATGGTATATGCTTTTCAAAAATAGTAGTATTTGGAAAATTAAATAACATCAAACCAGAAGTAAAAATAGGCAACTCCAAAGGTAGTTTCATAAAAGCGATATCTATTTATAATAAAAATAAAATAAAAATTGCCCAAGAGATGACCTATAAACATTATAACGTTACAAAAGGCTATATTGAAGTAAGAGTTGCTAATAAATTATATGATTCAAAAGTCTTCGTAAAATAAAAGAAATCTTGATTTATATCATTAACTTAATTTTTCATTCCTTGTATACTTACACCATAACAAGAAGCTTTATCTTTCCCCTCCTTTTAAAATAAAAGTCAAATATAAGATTTTTCATGATAAAGCTTCTTTTATACTTTCTTTAAAATAATCTCAAACTTGTCAATTTAACTAGTAATTTATAGTGAAAATTCCATTAATTTACAAATTTTAAAAATATTTTACAACGTAGCATTAAAATAGCATTTTTTATGATATACTTTCAGCAATAGAAGTTTTATCTATTATCTCTCCTTAGTAAAAGAATTACGTAGCTGTAAAATTTTTTTCAGGATAAGACTTCTTTTAATTACTCATTGTTGTAAAAAATCAAAATTTTTATAATGTTAAAATAATTTTTATTTTTGAATATATTTGAATGTTTTTTATATAAATAAAATTAGAGTGTGCGAACAAAAAAAAAGGATTAGTTAAATAACTAATCCTTTTTTTTTAGTCAATATTTTCTAAGTACTAGGTTTTATATAATCTAGTAGAAAGTTATATGATAGATTAATTGATGCAAACTTATCATCTTCATTCCCATCATAAACATCTGGGTGATACTTTTTTGCCATTAATCTATATTGTTTTTTTATCTCATTTCTAGTTAATTGTTTTTCATCTATAGTAGCTTCAAATAAATTCATTATATGTTTTTTTACTATATCTTTTGACGAGTAATTACCTTCACCAAATTGCTTTTTAAACTCTTCTTGTTCTTTTTGTCTATTGATTTGATTTATAATAAAAACATAAAGCCCATAGTTTATAAAGAAAATAAATATAAAAGATAGAGAGAATAAAAAGGATACAAATAGCCAGTTTGCTATAAATAAAAGTAAAGATACTTTTTTAATCATTCTAATTATTTTAGCTTGCTTCTCTTTTACTTTTAACATCTCAGGATTGAAATACCTTATTATTAAAACAAATTGTAAAAATAATAATACATAAAGTAAAGTGTTAAGAGAATACTCTTGTATATGTATATCTAATAATGATAGATATAGAAAAGAGAAAGAACTAAGAATGAAAGTAGAATGTAATTTATTGGCAAGAGAATCCATGATCTTGTGCGCAACTCTATTTTTTCTAACAAATATTTTTTTGATTAGTAACAGTATTATAGCTAGAAATATTTTTAGTATTTTTTTTATCATTATCTCAATCTTTTATTTTAAAAACTAGCTCAGAAGAGCTAATTTAATTTACATATATTTTTTAAGTACTTCTGGAATTCTTACGCTTCCATCTTCATTTTGATAGTTTTCCATGATAGCCACTAATGTTCTACCAACTGCAAGTGATGAACCATTTAATGTATGAGTTAATACATTTTTCTTTCCATCTTTATATCTAATTTTCGCACGTCTAGCTTGAAATTCTCTTGTATTTGAAATTGAAGAAATTTCTCTATATTTATTTTGTCCAGGTAACCAAACTTCTAAATCAATTGTAGTTGCAGCACTAAAACCTAAATCTCCTGTACACAATTGCATTTTTTGATGAGCAAGGCCTAATGAAGTTAATAAATCACTTGCACAATTTACCATTTTAAGAAATACTTCTTCACTTTGTTCAGGTTTTGTAATAGCAACCATTTCAACTTTATCAAATTGATGTTGTCTAATTAACCCTCTAGTATCTCGACCAGCACTTCCAGCTTCCTTTCTAAAACAAGGAGTATAAGAAGTAAGTAACATAGGAAGTTCTTCAGCATTTAATATCTCATCACTTACTAAGTTTGTTAATTGTACTTCTGCTGTTGGAATTAAGTATAAATCTTCACCTTCAATTTTAAATAAATCATCTTCAAACTTTGGTAATTGTCCTGTTCCTTGAAGTGTATTAGTATTTGCCATAAAAGGAACATACCACTCTTCAAAACCTCTTTTTGAATTAAAATCTAACATATAGTTGATTAATGCTCTCTCCATTTTTGCAGCCTGCCCTCGCATAGCTACAAATCTAGATTTTGCTAGTTTTACACCTCTTGGAAAATCTAAAGAGCCATCAATTTCACCTAAATCCCAATGCTCTTTTGGTTCATATGAAAACTTTGGTTTTTCCCCAATAGTTTCTAAAATAACATTTTCATTTTCATCGGCACCATCAGGAACACAATCATCAGGAAGATTTGGAACGCCAAGGGCTATTGAAGTAAGTTCTTCTTCTAAAACTCTTACTTCATCTTCTAAAATTTGTTTATTATTTTTAAGTTCGTTGATATTAGCTTGAAGTGGTGCTATATCTAAGCCCTCTTTTTTATATCTTCCAAACTCTTTTGATAGTTTATTCTGTTCAGCCGTAACATTTTCCATGTCTTGTCTTTTAAGCTTCGCATTTTCTGAGATAGATTTTATCTTGTCTAAAATTTCTTGAGCTACACCTTTTCTTTTTAAAGCGCTAGCCACAGTATCAAAATCTTTTTGTAGTAGTTTTATATCAATCATCTTTTCTCTTTGTATTTATATTTTTTTGCATTATATCTAAAAATTGCTACAAAGAGATTAGATGAAAGAAGAATATTATCCGTTCATAACCATTTTAATTAGAACTTCACCCTCAACATATTCAGTTTTAAATCTATGTTTCTCACAAAATTCTTCATTCATAACTGTACACATTTCATTTGCTTTTTCTAATGCATCATCAATTGTTTCACATTCAGTAACTTGTTCAAAGTCTGAATTTCTAAAACAACCACATGCTCTTTCAACTCTTACTATAGCCATAATATTTCCTTTAAATTTTCGCGAATTGTATCATAAACATATTTTAATTAGCTTTTAGTGTTTTCTTATATTAGTTTTTATAAAGTTTTGTATAAGATATAAATAAAAAAGATATCAAATGAAAAATAAATTTTTAATAGTCTCACTTTTAACTTTTGTATTTATAATTGTAGTATTTTATATAACTATTCAGTTTATACAACCGCCATCTAAAAAAGAGTTTGTCATTGCAAGTGGTTCAATTAATGGCCAATATCATAAAACAGCATTAATGTATAAAGAAATACTAGAAAAACAAAAAGTAAAAGTAAATATTGTTACATCAAATGGTTCTATTGATAATCTTAAATTATTAAAAGATAAAAAAGTTGATATGGCATTTGTTCAAAATGGAATTGATTATGATCAAAAAGATATTCAAATAAGATCACTAGCTTCTACATTCTATGAACCTCTATGGATATTTTATAAAAATGAAAAATATTCTATGAATTATATTGTTGAATTAACTTCAAAAAAAATATCAATAGGTAAAGAAGGAAGTGGTTCTTATGATTTAGCTTCAAAAATATTAAGTGATAGTAATATTGATAATGAAAATTCAAAGATTTTTAACTATTCAACAGAAGAAGGAAAGAATAAACTTTTAAAAGGAGATATTGATGCTATTTTTCTTGTTAGCGCGCCAAGTTCTTCTGTAATAAAAGAACTATTAGAAAACCCCAATATAAATCTTTTTAGTTTAAAAAGGGCCAAAGCATATAGTAGAAAGTATAGTTTCCTTGAATCAATAAAACTTTATGAAGGAACTATTAATTTATATAAAAATGTTCCTTCTGAAGATATCAATTTATTAACTACCACCGCTTCACTTGTTGTAAGAGATGATTTTTCTGAAGAATTAACAAGATTAGTTTTAAAAAGTATTAAAGAACTTCATAATAAAAAAAATCTTTTTGAAGCAGAAAACCAATTTCCAAATATAGATAATATTGCAATTCCTGCAAGCGAAGAAGCTCAAAGATATTTTACTTATGGAGATACATGGTTAGAAAAAATCTTTCCTTATTGGATTGCTTCAAATCTTGATAGATTAAAAATTTTAATAATCCCTTTATTAACACTTCTAATACCTTTAATAAAAGGTGGTTTTCCTCTTTATACTTGGAGTGTACGTTCAAAAATATATAGATGGTACGATGAACTTCAAGCACTTGATTTATCTCTTGAGACATTAAACAATGAGGATTTAAAAGCTAAACTTTTAGAAATTGAAGAATTAAAAAAAGAGATTAAGAAAGAAACAAAGGTTCCTCTTTCTTATATGGGGGAATATTATGATTTAATCATGCATTTGGAACTTGTAATCTCAAAGTTAAATACTAAAATAAATAACTTAAAAGGGATTTAATCCCTTTTCTTCTCCGAATATTACTATTATTTCAATCTTTAAAATACAAAATCTAGCTACCAAATTACAAAAAAGTCTTTTTTATATCCTTTTACTACTGTTATAATTCTTTCTATAAATAGATATTTATAAAAAGCTGACGTTTAAGTTTAATTTTTAAAATCTAAGAAAAAAAGGATTACAGATGAGCAACCTAATTGAAGGTTATTTAGGTGAAACTACAAACAGAAAAAAAAGTAAAGTTCCTGCAAAGCTTGATTATATTCAAAGTGCAACAGGATTGATTTTAGGTTTATTTATGTGGGGACATATGTTATTTGTCTCAACTATTTTAATTAGCAAAGATTTTATGTATACCGTTACAAAAATTTTTGAAGCAGATTTTATTTTTGATGGAGGAAGCCCTATTATTGTATCACTAATAGCATTAGCAATATTCATTATATTTATAGTTCATGCTGCGATGGGAATTAGAAAACTTCCTATTAATTTAAAGCAATATCAAGTTATGAAAGCTCATAGTGAATATATGAATCATGAAGATACTAAGCTTTGGTTTATTCAAGCTTTTACTGGTTTTGCTATGTTCTTCCTAGGTTCTATTCACTTATATATTATTATGACAAACTCAGCTGATATTGGTCCTTATGCAAGTGCTGATAGAGTTTGGTCTGAGTGGATGTGGCCTTTATATATTCTTTTATTATTAGCAGTTGAATTTCATGGAACAATTGGCCTTTACCGATTATGTGTTAAATGGGGTTGGTTTGATGGTAAAGATCCTAAAGCTACAAGAATTAAACTTAAAAAAATCAAAAAGATAGTGACGTGGTTTTTCTTAATTCTAGGATTTACAACATTATTAGCTTATATGAAAATAGGTTATGAGCATGCTGATAAAGTTGGCGAAAAATATACTCCAACTGCATGTATGGAATATCAAATTAGCGTAAAAGGAGTTGCGTAATGAAAATTAATTACTGTGACGCATTAGTTATTGGTGGAGGATTAGCAGGTTTAAGAGCTGCTGTTGCTGCACAGAAAAAAGGATTGAGTACTGTTGTTTTATCTTTAGTTCCGGTAAAAAGATCTCATAGTGCCGCTGCTCAAGGTGGTATGCAAGCATCAGTAGGTAATGCAAAGATGTCTGATGGAGACAATGAAGATTTACACTTTGCAGATACTGTAAAGGGAAGTGACTGGGGATGTGATCAAGTAGTTGCAAGAATGTTTGTACATACTGCACCAAAAGCAATTAGAGAATTAGCTGGTTGGGGTGTTCCTTGGACAAGAGTTAGAAAAGGTCCACATGAAGCAGTTATCAATGCTAAAAAAACAACAATTACTGAAGAAGAAGATAGACATGGTTTAATTACATCAAGAGATTTTGGTGGTACTAAAAAATGGAGAACATGTTACACAGCAGATGCAACTGGACATACTATGTTATTTGGTGTTGCTAATGAAGCTTTAAAACATGATGTTGATATTAGAGATAGAAAAGAAGCTATTAGTCTTATTCATAAAAATAATAGATGTTATGGTTCAATTGTAAGAGATTTAATTACAGGTGAACTGGAAGCTTATGTTGCTAAGGGAACATGTATTGCAACTGGTGGATACGGAAGAATATTTAAACAAACTACAAATGCTGTTATTTGTGATGGAGTTGGCGCTGCTATTGCTTTAGAAACTGGTGTTGCTATACTTGGAAATATGGAAGCTGTTCAATTTCACCCAACACCAATTGTACCATCAGGAATTTTATTAACTGAAGGTTGTCGTGG
>CANNFB010000007.1 GCA_947503785.1 uncultured Campylobacterales bacterium
ATTTGGTTTGGTTTATAGTTTAAGAGGTTTAGTCGGGCTTTTATGTTTTGTGTTATTTGCGGACGGAGGGCTTTTAGTTCATTTGGTATTATATCATTTAGGGTGTCTTCTATTTTATCACTTAGATTGTTTTTTATATTATTTACTAGTTGTTCTGACAAAACTAACCTTTAATGTTATTTTTTGTCATTATAATATCTAAAATTATTTAAAATTAGGTTATTTTATTATCTTTTCATGTATTGAAATATCAAACTTTTTTGATTTTACAAAGAAATCAATTTCAAAAGAGTTTGTTTTCTTTTTAATAAGTGCGTAAATTTCAAAAAAATTATCTTCTATAGTTAAATGGTTTATATTCTTCAAATCAATAGACTTTATATATGCCTTTAAAAACTCTTTATGGTTTTTTGCTTGGAGATATAAATACTGGTTTTGTAAATTTGTATTTCTTAAGGATTTTGTTTCTAATATAGAAACTGCTAAATATGAAAAAATAGCTAATAGAAATATTGTGATTAGTAAAGAAAAGGATTTCTTCATATTGATATATTCCATTTTTGTTTTACTTTATTACTTACTTTTATAGAAATTTCATAATATGTTACTTTTTTTAATATAGCAAATTCATTTACATTTTGAAGCAAAATATTTTTATCAAAATAAAGTGTATTATTTTTAAAACTTAGCTTTTCTTTTAAATCTTTATTATTCTTTTGCAAAAATATTTTTGTTGATAATAAATCCAATTTTAGTATTTCAATATTTTGCATATCTTTATTTGTTTGAAACAACTCTTTTGAAAAGTATGCAGTGTTGATTATAACTATCGCTGAAATTAAAATACTTAAAATAACTTCTAGAAGTGTAAAACTATTTCTCATATTTAAAAATCTTTATTTCGTTATTTTTAAAGGTGTGTTTTTTAACTAGTACTTCTTCTTTTTGATTCTGATTTTTGATGATAGTGATTTTTACATTACTTGTAGAAAAAGAATCGAAATTATTTGAGTCAAATTTGTTCTCTAGGGTATTTAGTAAGTTTGAAGTATTTATTGCTTCTTCATCATAATAAGAGGAGTTTAAAAATCCACTTATTATGATTATAAGAATTGTAATACTTAATAAAGTTTCAAATAGAGTAAAACTATTTTTTACCAAGTTCTACGGCTTTATCGTATGCTGCACTGATTGCTTCAATCATTGCAGATCTTACTGCATGTTCTTCTAGTTTTGCATAACCAGCAGCTGTTGTTCCTCCTGGACTCATAACTGAATCTTTAATAATTGCAGGATGAGATTGTTCTAATAATGATGCAGTTCCTGAGAATAAACCTTGAACTAATTCTCGACTTAGTCTTCTCTCTAATCCAGCATTTACAGCTCCATCAGTTATAGCTTCAGCAATAAGTGCAAGGAATGCAGGACCAGAACCTGCAATTGCTGTTGCAATATCAAGTTGATTTTCTGTATTTACCCATAATGTTTTACCAATTGAAGAACAAATTTCAAGTGCGATGTTTTTTGCTTCATTATCACCTGTTATTGTTGTCATTGAATTTTGAACAGATGCTGCAATATTGGGCATTGTTCTTACATAATATTTTGATTTGATTTGTTTTTTTAAAGAAGATAGCGTTGTTCCCGCTAATATTGATAATAATACATTAGCCTCTCCTGTAAGTCTAGCCGATACACTTTGTAAAGCATAAGGTTTTACACAAAATATTACATTTTTCCCTTGTATATTTTCTTGATCATCTAATGTTTTAAATGTAATTTCTGGTATTTTTTCTTGAATAGCCTTTAGTTTACTTTCGTCTCTTCCAACTATCTCAACTTCGTGATTTTTTACTAATCCTCGAGCTAAAGATTGAGCCATAATTCCGTTACCAATTAAAGTAAGTTTCATAAAATTGCCTTTTAAATTATTTTAAATAATTATAGCAGATATTTCCTAAGCAAGTATTAGATAAAATACCATCTTTATAATAAAGGATATTTAGATGATTAATAACTCAAAAATTAAAAGTTTATTATTAGTAATTACTTCAATATTTGTTTTTACAGCATGTTCAAGTAAAAACGAAGTGTCAGAGTATAATAAGCCAGCGCTTTATTGGTACAACAAAATGTTAACACAAATTTCAAGAGGTGATTTAGATCAAGCTGATGATACCTATACATCTTTAGAAAGTGAACATAGAAATTCACCACTGATTGCTACGTCTTTACTTATTTTAGTAAATTCACATATTGATGAAGAAGAATACTCTTTAGCAAACTTTTATTTAGATGAATATATCAAAAGATTTGCACTTAGCAAAAATATTGATTATGCTAGATATTTAAAAATTAAAGCAAACTTTTTAGGTTTTTCATATCAGTTAAGAGATCAAGAGCTAATAGAAAATACAATTAAAGATGTTGCAGATTTTAAAGTGAAATATAGAAATTCACCTTATATGCCTTTAGTTGATACAATAAATGCAAGATTATATATGGCAAAAGCCTCATTAGACTTATCAATTGCAAAGCTATATGAGAAAAAAGACAAAAAAGTAGCAGCAGCTTTTTATAATGAAAAAGTTAAAGAATCTTGGATTAATCCAAAAGAAATTGAACCTGTTAATGTTCCATATTACAGATCACTTTTCGAATAAATATAATAAATTTTAGGAGCCAGACTACATGGAATTAGAAAATTACGATAAATTTCCACAAGATATACCCTTAATAATTGAAGATGAAATATTTTTATACCCATTTATGATTGCACCACTTTTTTTAAGTAATGAAGATAATATTAAAGCAGTTGAATATGCGATTGAAAATAATAAACTAGTAATAGTTGCAGTTTCAAAACAAGGTAATGAAGACAAAAGAGAAAAAGATTCTTTTTATGATGTTGGTGTTATTGGAAATATCATGAGAAAGGTATCTTTACCAGATGGTAAAATAAAAGTACTTTTTCAAGGATTAGCTAAAGGAAGTATAAAAGAGTTTAATGAAGAAAACTCACTTTTTACAAGTGTTGATATTTTAGAAAATAAAGCGTTTAATGAAGAAAATGTTAAATCTATTATTTCAGTTTTAATTGAACAAATCAAAAAACTTTCAAGACTTAATGCAAAATTTCCAGCTGATTTAATTAAAACAATTGAAGAAAATGATGATGCGGTTAGAATTGCTGATCTAATCTCTTCTGTTTTAAAAGTAAAAAAAGATGAAGCTTATCTTTTATTTGCACAAACAGATATCGAAATAAGATTATTAGATATTATTGAAGTAGTAAAAAAAGAGATTGAATCATATAAAATTCAAAAAGAGATTACACAGAAAGTAAACTCAAAGATTGAAAAAACTCATAAAGACTACTTCTTAAAAGAACAAGTAAAAGCTATTAATAAAGAGCTTGGTAATGATAATAAAAAAGATGAAGAGATTAAGTCTTATAAAAAAAGACTTAAAAAAATAAAAAAACATATGCCAAAAGATGGATATAAAGAAGTAAAAAAACAAATTGAAAAACTTGGACGAATGCACCAAGATTCACCTGATGCTTCGCTTTTACAAACTTATATTGAGCAAGTATTAGATATTCCTTTTGGAAAATTTGCAAATGATGAAATTTCTGTTGCTAATGTTGAAGATCAATTAAATAAAGATCATTATTCACTATTTAAAGCAAAAGAGCGAATTTCTGAATTCTTTGCAGTTAAAGAATTACTTGAAAAAAGAAAAGTTGAAAACTTAAAAACAAGAGGAACTGTTTTATGTTTTGTTGGACCTCCCGGTGTTGGTAAAACTTCACTTGCAAACTCAATTTCAAAAGCACTTAAAAGACCACTTGTAAGAATTGCACTTGGTGGAATGGAAGATGTAAATGAATTAAGAGGGCATAGAAGAACTTATGTTGGAGCAATGCCAGGACGTTTAGTAAAAGGTCTAATTGACGCAAAAACAATGAATCCAGTTATGGTTTTAGATGAGATTGATAAACTAGGAGCAAATCACAGAGGTGATCCAACTGCTGTTATGTTAGAGATTTTAGATCCTGAACAAAATAATGAGTTTCGAGATTTATACTTAAATTTCCCAATTGACTTATCTCAAACTATATTTGTTTCAACTGCAAATGATGCTAGAAGAATTCCAGCACCATTAAGAGATAGAATGGAATTTATTGAAATTTCATCTTATACTCCTAATGAAAAATACCATATTGCTAAAGATTATCTAATTCCTCAAGAGCTAGAAAAACATGGACTTAAAAAATCTGAAATATCTTTAAGTAAGGCAACAATTGAATTAATTATTGCTAAATATACAAGAGAAGCAGGGGTAAGAAACTTACGTAGAGTATTCTCTAAACTATTTAGAAAGGCTGTTAAAAAAATATTAAGTGATGATACTTTAACAAAAGTAACAATTTCTACTAAGAATTTAAAATCATACTTAGATAATCCTATTTTTGAAATAGACCCAGCTGATAAGAAAAACTCAATCGGTATTGCAAACGGACTAGCATGGACTGCTGTTGGTGGAGATGTTTTAAAAAGTGAAGCTATTAAGTTAAAAGGTAAGGGACTATTATCTGTTACTGGTAACTTAGGTGATGTTATGAAAGAATCATCTAGAATTTCTTATTCAGTTGTAAAAGTTTTAATTGATAATGGAAGTTTAAAAATTGATAATTCAATTATTCCAAAAACAGTAAAAGAAAAAGAAGATAAAACACAATTAGATTCAAGTGAAGTTTATAAAAGATTTGATATTCACTTACATATCCCAGCTGGAGCAACGCCAAAAGATGGACCTAGTGCTGGTATTACAATGGCTTTAACTATTGCATCAGTTTTATGTGAAAGAGAAATTAAATCAGATATTGCAATGACAGGAGAGCTTACTCTTTCTGGAAAAGTTTTACCTATTGGTGGTTTAAAAGAGAAATTAATTGCAGCATTTAAAGCAAAAATGACAAAAGCTTTAATTCCTAGAAAAAACTATGAAAGAGATTTAGAAGATATCCCTGAAGAAGTTAAAAAAGCTATGGAAATTATTCCTGTTGATATTATAGAAGATGTTTTAAAAGAGGCATTAGTTTAAGAATTATTAATGAAAAGAAATAGAAGACAAAGTACAATAATAAACAACTTTTTTACTTTGGCTTCTATTATTATGATTACTATTACCTTAGTAATTTATATGAAATATATACAAGTTGAGGAACCAAGTCCTGATTCTAAAGATGAGTATATGAAAAAAGAAAAAGTAACTCCCCTAGAGTGTGAAGACGAAACTTCAAAATCAAAACTATTTAATCAAAAACTTTTAAATAAGTCATTAGAAGCTTTACGTAAAGGTTATTATAAACTTGATGGTGGACATGTTAAAGCTTTAAGTTCTAAGTCTATTATTGAAGAGTTTATTTCAATATCTCAAGCCAATGAATATTTTACCAAAGCTATAAAAATTCCTGCAAAAAAAGATATTCAAAAGTTTTTAACAATTAATTATGAAATTATTGAAACTGATAAAGATAAAAAAATAGATTTAAAAAAAGAAAATAAGTTTAAATCAGGAACTATAAGAACTTCTTTTAGAGCAAATGCTATAGAGATTTTTATATTTTCAAAAGATTTTAAATTTTATGATAAAAATGAAATACAATCTATAATTGATTGTACTATAAAGGTATATAAAAATAATGCTAAAAAATATAAGTAAAAAAGATTTCACAGCTACAAATATAATTATAATTATCACAATTTTAATGTATATTTTTCAAATAAATTTACAAAATGGTGGCTTATATTTAGGTCTTAATATGTATATGCTAATTGCCGATTTTTGGTGGCAACCTCTTTCTTCTATGTTTGCTCATGGTGGATTAGGGCATTTGGGTATGAATATGTTTGTTTTATATCAATTTGGTTCACTAATTGAACGTGGACGTGGGGCTAAAGAGTTAATTTATGTATATTTTATTTGTGGTATTTTAACTTCTCTAGGTTCTTTTGCCTATGTTTATTATTTAGATCAATCTGTAAATATAGTAGGAGCTTCAGGAGCTATTTCTGCACTTTTAGGATATGTAGCTTACTATGATAAAGCTCAAAGAAGTGGAATTATTACTTGGGTGTTACTAATCTCTGTTGCTCCACTTTTACTTGGACTTCCAATTGCTTGGTATGCTCACTTCATAGGTTTAGCTTTAGGCTTTATTTATGCATTAATTAGAAAATAAAAGGAATAAAATCACATGGCATCAGGATTTTTCGCTCTATTAGACGATCTTGCTATTTTAGCAGATGATATAGCCCTTAGTACAAAAATAGCTACACAAAAAACAGCAGGTATTTTAGGGGATGATTTAGCAGTAAATGCTGAAAAAGCGACTGGTTTTAAACAAGATAGAGAACTAAAAGTTATTTGGGAAATTACAAAAGGATCTTTAAAAAATAAAGCTATTATTCTGCCTATTTCTTTTATTTTAAGTGCAATCGCTCCTTGGACAATTCCTATCATACTTGTTTTTGGTGGTTTATATCTTCTTTATGAAGGTGCTGAAAAAATAGAAGAATACTTTCATAAAAAATCACATACAAAAGAAGATGAAGAGGTATTAAAAAACTCTACAAATGAAGATGTTATTGCTATTGAAAAAGAAAAGATTAAATCAGCGGTAATTACAGATTTTATTTTATCTGTTGAGATTGTAATACTTGCTTTAGGAACAGTTTTAGATAAGCCTTTGATTACTCAGATTATTTCAACAACGATTGTTGCTTTAGTAGCTACTTTTGGTGTATATGGAATAGTTGCTTTAATAGTTCGTATTGATAATTTAGGCTTTTATTTAATAAAAAAAGAAAAAGTAAGTTTAGGAAACTTTTTCATTGCTTTAATGCCAAAACTAATAAAAACTTTATCTATAGTTGGAACTATTGCTATGATTTTAGTAGGTGGTGGAATTCTATCTCATAATATTGAGTTTGTGCATCATTTATTTATAAGTGCTATTCCTGCAATTTTAAATGAATTTGTAATAGGTTTAATAGTTGGATTTATCGTTTTATTTGTGATAACTAGAATTAAAAGTTTTAAGAAAAAAATGGCTTAGTAATATTTTTTATGTTTTCATAAAATAAGTTACTACACCCATTACTGCTAAAACAAATGCTAATGATATAAAGATGTCCTTTAGTGTTACTGTTGGATTTAAGATACCACAATAGGGGCATTGTCTTTTTTTTGCTTCGATTTCTCTTTTGCAATTTTTACACTTTACTATTTTATATCCTTTTTAAAGAAAGTGTAAAATAATATCTTTTAAGTGCTATATCTTTACTTAATAATATCTTACTGTTTGTACTTTATTTTTATTGCAATCTGCAATAGAAACTAAAACTTTTAAAAATATTCAATATAATAGAGTTTATAAAATAGGAGACTGTATTGTTCATACATTTAGACTTAGATTGCTTTTTCGTATCTGCTCATAGAACTATTGATTCTAGTTTACTTCATATTCCAGTTGCTGTGGGAGGAAGAAGTAATTTAAATATTTTTTCTAGTAAAAAAGAAATACGAAAAATATCATCAAACGAGGGTGCTTTTGTATCTTCTATACTTACAAATGAAGGACAAAAAACTTTCAAAGAGTACTTTGTAGATGAAAATGGAAAAATAAGAGGAATAATTACAACTTCTTCGTATGAAGCAAGAGCTTATGGTGTAAAAACGGCTATGAGTGTAAACGAAGCTTTAACTTTATGTCCAAAGCTTAAAATGCTTCCTCCTAATTATCCTTTATATCACGAATTATCAGAAAAATTAAAAAAATTATTAGTAAAAGAAATTCCCCTAGTTGAACAGTTCTCAATTGATGAGTTTTTTGGTGATTTAAGTGGATATATTGAAGAAAATGAAGTAGTAGAGTTTGCTTATAATTTAAAGAATAAAATACAAGATGAGTTAGGACTTCCAATCTCTATTGGTATTGCAAATACAAAATATCTTTCAAAACTAATAACAGAATATGCAAAACCAGATGGTGTTAAATATGTAAGTAAAGATAATGTTGGAAATTTTATACGAAATATTCCAATCTCTGAATTTCCTGGGATTGGAAAAGCTTTTCAAGAAAGACTTAAAGGTTATGGGGTTAAGACTTTAGGTGATATAAAAAATAAAAGGGAGCTTTTTTATTCTTGGAAAAAACCAGGAATTGATTTATATAACCGTGTTTGTGGAATTAGAGATAATAAACTTACAACATTTAGAGAAAAAAAATCCATTGGAATTGGGCGAACTTTTGATTGTATTTATGACAGAAATGAACTAAGAAGAAGAGTGGCAATCCTCTCACGCTATCTTTGTTTTTTAGTAAAAAAATCAAAAGTTAATCCCTTAACTTATGCTATAAAAATTAAGTATGAGTCAAACTTAAAATCAAAAAATTATATAAATGTAAATACGATTTTTAATGAACTAGATTTTAAAAACCATATGACAAATCTTTTTTCAAATAATGACACTCATCCAAGTCATGGAGTTGTTCAGTTAAGCATTACTGTTTCAAATTTTGCAAGGGCAAATGAGTTTACATATAATCTTTTTGAATATGAAGAGGATAGTAAAAAGAGTGCATTAACAAATCAAATGCAAAAGCTAAGAGATAAATATGGTATAGATATTATTAAAACTGCTTTTGAAATTAAAGATGAAAAAAACTAGAAAAATTTTTCGTTAATTGTTAAATGCTATAATGATAAAAAATTAATGGGAAACTTAATGAGCCTAAAACAAATTATAAAAGAAAATGCAAATAGAGCATTTGATTATCCTAAAATTAAAAGTAGAAAATTAAAAGATGCAGTTAACTCTAAAATAAGAGAAAAAGCAGTTCTTGCAACTAAAGCTAGGCTTGCAGAAAATCACAAAACATTTCATGATTATACTGATGATGAACTTGAAGTTATTATTTCAGATGAAGAAAGAAAAATAATTGACGATTTAAAGACAAAATCTTTAGTAGTTGCCCTTGCTGCTTTAGGTTTAAACTTTTTTGTATAAAGATGAAATATGTTTAAACAAGTAAAATCTGCACTTTTTTGGTATTATTTAATAAAATTTAGAAGAAGAATAATTTTAATTGTCTTACTTTTAATTATTGCATTATTTGCAAATGCAATATATGCTGATGTTGTTGAATATTTGACTTTAAAAAAGAAATTAGAATTCTTAGAGATAGTTTTATTAGTAAAATGGATTATTATAATATTTAATATAGTCTTTTCTATTTATTTACTTTTAACAATGTTTAAAAAAGAAGAGGAAAAAGAAATTTCAGTAAAAAAAGAAAAGAAAAAAATATTTAAAGAAACTTCTAAAAAGGAAGAAACTTCAAATGAAAAATTCACAGATAGAGAAAAACAATTTTTATATAAGAAAAAACTAAAAAATAAAGCTGACATATTAATAGATAAATAGAAGTTTATTTCTATTTATCTTAACTCATTGATGATAGTTTTTCTGATACTTGATCTATAATTTCTTTTTCTTTTTTTAACATAATAGTTTGAGTAGGATATGCGAAATCACAATTATTCTTTTTTACTAAAGCTTCAAGTTTAACAATAACATCTTCCTTCGTAATCAACCATTCTTCCCAATCAGGACTTCTTGAAAAACAATATATTAAGATATCAATTGATGATGCACCATAAGAATCAATATATACTAATAGTGTTTTTTTAATACCTACTAAGTCTTCTTGTTTTATAGCTTCAAACATTCTTGTTTGTCCCAGTTGTGTATTCTTTTGTGATGCAATACTTGGATGATTTTCTAGCATATTAAAAATATCTTTTTTTAATTGAACAATATCTTTCATTTGACTATCATAAGTAACACCTAAAGTCATTTTAATTCTTCTACCAATTCTTCTTTTAGACCAGTTTGTAATAGGTGTATTTGCTAGTGCTGTATTTGGTACTGTAATCATTGCATTATCAAAAGTTCTAATTCTTGTAGTTCTCATTCTAATATCAACAACTGTTCCTTCTACATCACTTGTTTTTATCCAATCTCCTTGAGAAAAAGAGTTATCTGTCATGATGTTTAAAGAACTAAAAAAGTTAGCTAAAGTATCTTTTGATGCTAAGGCAATAGCGATACCACCAACTCCAAGTGAAGCAGCTATTGCTTTTATATCAATGCCTAATTGAGTAAATAGAAAAAGAATAACTAATAAAATTAAAATAATTTTAATAATTCTTAAAATAAATACTATCATCTCTTTTCTAACATTAGGATATTTTTCTAGTAAAGTATGCGCATAGATATTTATGCTGTTATTTAAAATAGCATATAATCCCCAAGTTAATAAGGCTAGATAAGTTGTATTTATCCAAGGCATTATAGTATCTATTTGTTTTGGGTCATCTACTAATATGAAAATTGATATTTGAATCCCTAGTAAATATAAACTATATTTTAGTGGACTATCAATAGACATTCGTAAGTATTGTCTTATGGATTCGCTATCAGAGTCTTTACTTCTTACAAAAAATCTTGCTAAAATATTGGCTATTAAACTGATAATCTTTAAATTTAATAGTCTAAGTATCGTCATAATAATAATCACTACAACAATTTGTCCTATAGAAAAATTCAGATGATAAGATGTAAGACCTGAAATAAATGATATCCCATAAATTGAGTCTATTTTATTCACTAAATATTGTAAGTTAAACTCATCAAGAAAAAAGTTTGTTTTTCTGAAACTTGACATATTATCAAGTAAGTATTCTAATACAAAGGTTTGAATATGAGTTTGATTATATAGTTCAATGTAATTTTCACTAAATGCATTTGATATATAATTGTTGTTTTTTGATTCTGCTTCATAAAGATCAGAGTATTTGTCAATTGGAAACTTTTCTAAGTCTTTAAGATTATCGTTTATTAGATTATCAAAATATTTTTTATCTTTGTATTCTTGCTTTGCTAATATTATACTTTTTAATGTTTTCTCATAATTATAGTTTTGTTTTAAATATTGTCTTTTTAATATATCTCTTTTCATTGCAAGTATATTTTTTTCAATTTTATTGATATTGATTTTATTTGTAAGTAAATTTATTTCTTTTTTATATTCTTTTTCGTCTATAGAAGAGTTTAAATATTTTTCATTATTTATATTATTTACTACATCTTCTAAAAGTTTATTTTGTTCTTCTATTTGTTTTTCAATAGAATTGCTATCCTCAATTATTTTATTTTGTTCTTCAGTATTATTTGAAGTAGTTGTATTATGTGCAGTTTCAATTACTTCTGTTTTTATTAGTTTTACAGGTTCTTTCTTAATATTTTCTGCGTATAAAAATATTGGAAATATCACAATTAATAAGATTTTATAAATTAGTTTTGAATTCATTTTTTCTCCATATTTTAATATTGAATTTAAATGATATTATAGGATGACTCACCTTACTTCTAACTATTTTTTTAAATATTATTTTAAACATAATTCTAGTTTTTTTATGAATTAATTTAAATAATAATATTTTATTAAAAAGTAATAGCAGGATTTTAAAGTATTTGTAGGTAAATGTAACACTAGGATGTTATTAAATATTTTATAAATAAGATAATTTATAATAAAACTTGGTGTCGAAGAGGAGATTTGAACTCCCACTTCCTAAGAAACGAGCCCCTCAAGCCCGCGCGTCTACCGTTCCGCCACTTCGACATTTAATACAAGTAGTTATTTTAAAGCAGGATTCTACTACTAATATCCATAAATAATGCTTAATATAATAAAGATTAAATTTATAAAATTACACTATACTATAACTTAAGAGTATAAAAGAGTAGGTGAAATATGTATGATTCAGATGAAAATAAATTTGTTGAATTAATCGGAAAAATACCTAATGTTGCTGTACAGGGTTATGATAAGGATAGAAAAGTTATCTATTGGAATAAAGCAAGTGAGATTATGTATGGATATACAGAAGAAGAAGCTTTTGGAGAAAAACTTGAAGATTTAATCATTCCTAAAAAACTAAAAAAAACTATTATTAAATTACACAAAAATTGGTGTGAAAAAAATATTTCAATACCTTCTGAAAAATTGAGTTTAGTACATAAAAACGGGAATACTGTTTATGTTTACTCTTCACATGTTATGTTAAACGAAGAAAGTGATTCTCCTGAGATGTTTTGTATTGATATTGATTTAACAGAGCAAGTAAAAAAAGTAAAAGAGTTAAAGAAAAAAGATGAAATACTTGCTCATCAATCTAAAATGGCTACAATGGGAGAAATGTTAGATAATATTGCACACCAATGGAGACAACCTTTATCTATGATTTCAAGTGTTTCAAGTGGAATTAAACTTAAGAATAATTATGGTGAACTAACTAGTAAATATATTGATGAATCTATAGATTCAATAGTTGATACTACTAAATATCTATCTCAAACAATCGATGACTTTAGAGATTTTATAAGAGGAACTCATGAAAAGAAAGTTTTTGATGTTTTTGATAATTTAAATTATTCTCTAAAACTTCTTGATGGAATAATTAAAAAAAATGATATTAAAGTTATTATTTCAAGATCATTAGATGAATTAGAACTATTTGGTTATCCAAATGAACTCGTTCAAGTTGTTATAAATCTTGTTAATAATTCAAAAGATGCTTTAAACGACAATAATATAAAAGAAAAGTACATTTTTATTAATGTAAGTAAAGAAAAAAACTTTATCCATTTAAATATAAAAGATAATGGAAGAGGAATAAAAAACAATAAAATAGATAAGATATTTGAATCAGATTTTACAACTAAAACAGCTAAAGAAGGTTCGGGTGTTGGTTTATATATGTCTAGAAAACTTGTAAGAGAAAGTATGAATGGAACGATTAATGTTTCGAATGTTGATTATGAATATGAAGGTAATACTTTTAGAGGTGCTTTATTTAGTATTACTCTTCCTAATAATTAAGAGATTCTCTCTTAATTATTAATAGTTTTTTTATTTTTCTCTAAATTTCTTAGCATTTACCGTTTCCAAAATTTGAATAGCTAGTTTTGAAGTATCTTCTGCAATTTCATGTGTTTGCGTTGCTACTGCTGCGTTATTTTGAGATTGCTGATCTAGTTTAGTAATCACATCATTTATTTGCTCAATACTAGTTTTTTGTTCTTTTGAAGCTTCTGATATATCAACAATCGCATCTGTTGTTTTTGTGATATTTTCATTTAATTTAGCATATCCTTTAATCATACTATCTGCAATCTGCTTTCCATTATCAGTTTTTGAAGTTGCATTTTGAACCAAATCTTTAATTTCTTTGGCAGCTTCTGCTGATCTATTTGCAAGATTTCGAACTTCAGCTGCAACTACGGCAAATCCTTTTCCAGCCTCACCTGCAGTTGCTGCTTCTACTGCTGCATTTAGTGAAAGAATATTTGTTTGGAAAGCAATTTGATCAATTACTGTAATTGCATCTGCGATAGCTTGTGTTTGTTCATTAATCTCATCCATTGAAATAACAGTTGAGTTAGCAAGTTCTTGTCCTTCTTTTATTGAAGTAGAAAGCTCATTTGAATGATTAGACATTTCTGTAATACGATTAGTATTATTTATAATAGTACTTGTAATCTCTTCAATAGCAGCTGCTGTCTCTTCTAAAGATACGGCAGTTATATTTGAGGATTTATTTAAGCTATCTACATTTTGAAGTAAAGTTTTTGAGCTATCTTCTAGTGCTAAGCCATTTGATTTATTTTCTTGAAGCATTTGATTAATAATATTAGATAAGTCATTTAGTCCTTTAGAAATATTACCATCAGCATTTTGTATATTATTTACAAAATTTAACTCTGAATACTCTTGAAGTTGAGATAAAATTGGATTAATATCACTATTCACATTATTACTAATTGTTGTAATCATTTCATTTAATATATCTTTTAATTCATTTAAAGATTTGTTACAAGCTGAGCTTTTAACTCTTCCATCTAGTTTCCCTTTATTTACTTGTGAAACTATATATTTAACATTATCAATTAATTCATTATCTTTTTGAATTCCTTCTGAGATTATTGTCATCTCTTTATTTATAGCTTTTGCCATATTTCCAAATTCATCATCAGAATTAATATCAATTTTTTTGATTTCATTTTCATCTCCTTTTAAATACCTAAAAAAGAAGTTTAATCCATTTTCTAAAGTTTTAAGAGGTGCAAGTACTTTTGTTAAAGAATAAAAAATAATACCAGAGATTAATAATAATAAAACTACATATAGTATGATTTGTTTCATAATAATATTATCTATTTCTTCAAAGATTTCATTTTTATCAAGTTTTATGATAAATTTCCAGTTTGTTGTTAAGATAGTAGAGTATGCAACTAATTCATCTATTCCTTTTTCAATTGTTTCTCCAAAACCTACTTTTTCTTTTGTTTTAATTTGAGCATAAATATCATCTTTTTTATGAATTAATTTCTTATCTTTATGAATTATAATTTTTCCATCTTTATTCAATAAGTAAGAGCTTCCTTTATCATTAATTTTTACATTTAAAACTGTATCTACAACTGTTGTGATAAAAATATCTGAACCTACTACACCTATAACTTTATCTTCGATTATTAAAGGCGAATATACAGTAACTACAAGTTTTTTAGTAGTTACATCAACATATGGTTCTGATACCCCAGATTTTTTCTTAGCCACAGCATCTATGTACCAAGGTCTAGTTCTTGAGTCAAAATTATCTTTTTCAATATTTAATATTGTATTATCTGATAAAAGCAAAGCGCCATCAGATTCAAAAGCAAGATAAACATCAACAAATTTACCTGCTTTTTTACCTAATATTAGTGAATTTAATATCTCTTTGTTTTCTCTAGTAACATTATCTTTAGGTATTTTCTCTACAATTGCCTCTATAATATTTATTTTTGATTGTAGATAACTGTTAATAAATTTTGAAGTACTTTTTGCTAAATTTATTTCTTGTTTTTGAATAAGGCTATATTGAGAACTATATTCATTTTTCGCATTATAAAAACCTAATATTGCAAATGATATAAAAGTACTTAGTAATACTAATATTACTAACTTTGTTTTAATACTTGTTATTTTCATTTTAAAATCCTTTTAAAATTGTTTTTTACAAGTATAACAAAATATTTATTATTTAGATAGGTGTACCAAATAAAAGCATTTTTAAAGTTATTTTTATGTGAGATAATAAAAGAAGATAAAAAAAAAGGCCAAGCTACAAGCTTGACCTTTTTTATAATTTATAAGTAAAAACTTACAGATTACCCTAAAAATGGGTTTGCATATAATGCAATCATTGCAACAACAAGTGCATAAATAACTTGTGCTTCGATCATCGCTAAAGCAATGAACATAGTAGTCATTAATTTTCCACCTAAACCTGGGTTTCTAGCAGTACCAGCAATAGTTGCAGCAGCAGTATTACCCATACCAATAGCTCCACCAAGAGCAGCAAGACCAAGACCAACACCAGCAGCAAGTACTGAATAAGCTTTTAATGTTTCGTTTGCAACAGCACCATCAGCAGCAAAAGCAGCTCCAGCAATAGCAAGCATTAATAAAACGATTTTTTTCATTGTAAATCCTTAAAAAATATTTTGATAAAAGTTTGTTCGGATAGCGTAACCAATATATAAATATATTAGCAATACTCACATAAATGCAAATATTTCCCTACTAATTACTTTAATCGTGAAAATTATATAGAAAATTAGATTACAAATAGATAAAATGACCACCTATCTATAGTTTATTTAAAAATTTGCTATAATTATTCTAATTATTAATTTAAGGATTATTATGAAAAAGTTTTTTATAGGGTTAACAATATTAATTATACTTATTATAGGTACAGTTTATGGTGTTTTATTTACAAAATCAGGTAACAATTTTGTAGCTTCATATATTGAAAATAAAGTAAATGATGAGCAAAAAGATGTTCAATTAAAAGTAAATGATTTTACATTAACATTTAATACTATTAATTTTAATGCAACAATAAGTGATAATTCAAACATAAATATTTCAGGGGATTTAGAAATATTTAAAAAAAGAGTAGATCTTGAATATGATATCAAAATCAATGAATTATCAAAATTAGAAAACTTAATTAAGCAAAAATTAAACGGGCCTTTTTCTACAGTAGGAACATTTAAAGGTGATGCAAGTTTTGCAGTTATAAAAGGTGTTTCCGATGTTGCAAAAAGTAAAACATCTTATGATTTAAAACTTGTAAATTTTGAAGCAAAAAATATTAACTTCCTTGTTGAAAATGCAAGAATTGAAAAACTTCTACATCTGCTAAATCAAAAAGATTTAGCAATAGGTAATCTTACTTTAAAAGGTGATATTAAAGATGCTAATGTATCTAGTTTAGATGGAAAAGTTATTGTAAATATTTCAAAGGGTAAATTAAACAATACAGTAATAAATAAAGACTTTAATCAAAATATCTCTTCTCCTATTTATTTTAAAAGTGATATTGTTGCAAATTTAACTCCAAATAAAGCTACTGTTAAATCGGATTTGATTACTTCTATTGTAGATGTTTTCGCAAATAAAACTGAAATTTCACTAAATAGTGGCAAAATATTAACCGACTATAAATTAGATGTAAAAAATTTACAAAAACTTGAAGGAATTATTGGAACAAAATTATATGGTAACTTTATTACTAGTGGCAATGTTACTAAGAATAATGGAATAATAAAAGTAGATGGTAATTCAAATATTTTTGATAGTTTAACTAAGTATTCTGTTAAATTAGTAGACTCAAATCCAGAGTATATCAAGTTCAATATTGCAAATGCAAAAATTGATAAGTTATTGCATATTTTAAATGAACCTGTATATGCAGATGGTATTTTAAATATTGATGGAAATATCACAAATGCAATACCAGAAGCTTTAGCTGGAGTTATAAAAACTCAAATTGTGGATGGAAAAATAATCAATCCTGTTGCAAATACAGTATTTAAACAAAACTTAAAAAACAAAATCACTTTTAATGGAAATAGCACAACTACTTTAGTTCCAAATCAAGCGATAACAGAAAGTAAAATCACAACTACTTTAGCAAACTTAGATATTAAAAAAGCAGTATTTACTTTTAATGATGCTTCTTTTGATACTGATTATTTACTTGACGTTCCTAGTTTAGAAAACTTATATGATGTAACATCTACAAAAATGAGAGGTGCAATATCTGTAAATGGAAATATGAAAAGCAAAAATAAATCACTTCTTTTAACTGGTAACTCAAAGCTTCTTGGTGGAGTTTTAGATTTTAATTTAAAGAATGATGATTTACATGCAGATATTAAGAATGTCGAGATAAAGAAACTTACACATATGCTTTATTATCCAGATGTATTTGATTCATCTACTGCTTTAACATTAGATTATAATATGTTAATGAAAAAAGGAAAGCTAAAAGGTAATTTAGTAAAAGGTCACTTCTTACCTAATAATTTTTCTTCTTTATTAAATCAGTTTGCAAAGTTTGATATCACTAGAGAAGTTTATGAAACAGTAGATATAAATACAAATATTGATAAATTAGTTTTATCTTCAACTGTTAATATGAAAAGTAAAAATACTCAAATTGATGTAACTAAATCTATTTTAGATTTAGAAAAAAGTACAATTGATGCAGTTATAAATACTAAAATCAAAAATACACAATTTGCTTTAAAAGTAAATGGAAATACTTCTAAGCCAAAAATATCACTTGATTCTAAAGATTTAATATCAAATCAAGTAAATAAACAAATTGATAAAAATAAAGAAAAAATAAAAGAAAAATTAAATAAAGTTTTAAAAGGAAAATTAGGTGAAGATGGGGCTGAAGAGATATTGAAAAACTTTAAGTCACTTTTTTAAAATAAGGTTTAATACCTTATTTTAATGACTTTGTAACACTAAGAGATAAACTTTCCCAAGAAGACATTCCTCCTCTATACCAAATCATCTTATTTTCTGGATACCCAATTGAGCTTAGATATTTAATACTTTTAGATGATATTGGACACCATGGACCATTACAAAAAAATACTGCTGTTTTTGCATTTGTAAAGTCATATTTATTTTTATTTAATACTTTTATTCCTAGGTTCTTATATGCTTTATTAAAATCCTCTTCAAAATCTTCATCATATTTTAAATCTTCAAAAGGAATATTTACAGAACTAGGAATTGTTCTAAAATCAAACCATGATTTTACTCTACTATCAACTAAAATATATTCTGCAGAATTTTTTGATGTTTTTGAATATAAAAAATTCATTACTTCTATTTCAGAATAAGTCTTTATATTTTCATTTATATATAAAGGTTGAATTATTCCTGTTGTTTTTATAACTGTTTTTTTGCATTTATGTGAAATATTATTTGTAATATTTTTATCTTCAAAACTCTCTGCTGAAACTGAAATATTCATACATTTTGCATCTATTTTTCGTTCAACTAGATAATTTTCTTTTTTTTCATTTGAGTATGTATGTTCTACTTTTACACCTGTAAATTGCAAGGCATAAGGTTTTACAGCATGTGAATATACAAGTAAACTAAATATTAATATAAGTACTTTCATTATTATCCTTTTTTTTACTTTCTATTAAGTCTAATAGAGTATTATTTACAGTGATAATATCATAAAAAAGGGTTTCTCATCAAAATATTGCTTTTAATATTCATAACAATTGGATTAAGTGCTAATACTTATAAGTTTAAAATGTTAGAAGAAGAGAAAATCGGACTTATAAATAAATATGAAATAAGAGTTGAAGTTGCAAGGCTTGACAGATTTTTTAAAAGAGTAAAACTATTAAATAAAACTCTTAGCTGTTTTAAAAATTCAAGAAGTAAAAGAGAAATTACAGCTTGTAAAATAGATGAAAATAAAAGAATAATGAAAATAATAAAAAAAGGTTAATTCTCTTTTTTCTATAAACTCTACTGCAAATAAAACAAACTACTTTTTAATCCAATCTAAAGAAAAAAAAACTAAAATAATCATATATAAAAACAATATACAACTACAAGGATAATCTATGTCAAAAAGAGTATTAGTAACAGGTGGAAATAAAGGAATCGGATTAGCCGTTTCAAGAGCAATGTTAGAACTGGATTATGAAGTAATAGTAGTAGCTAGAGACTTTAAAGACTTTGTCTTAGGTGGACTTCCCAATGTTACAGAAATAGAATACGATTTATCAAATATTGATGGTTTAGAAGTTTTAGCAAAAAAGATTGGGAATGTTGATATTTTAATTAACAATGCAGGTTTTATGCAACCAAAATACTCTTATGACAATTACCCAAAAGAAGCAAAAGAAAAAATATTAAATGTAGATTTACACGCTCCTGTTGAATTAATGAATCTATTATGTGAAAATATGAAAGCTCAAAAATCTGGGAAAATAGTAAACGTAGCTTCAATAGCAGGACAAATTGGGCATCCAGACATTTGGTATGGAATAGCAAAGGCAGGATTAATTAATGCTACAAAAATATATGGAAAGCTTTTAGGTGCACATGGAATTACAGTAAATTGTGTAGCACCAAGTCCAACTGAAACTGATATGCAAAAAGACAATTCCCAAGAGAGAAAAAAAGAGTTTAAAAAAACTGTTTCTTCAGGAAGATTTGCCCAACCTGAAGAAGTTGCAAAAGCCATTGTCTGGTTAGCAACAGAATGTCCTACTTATATCAATGGAATTACCCTTGATATAAATGATTGTTCATATCCTAGATAATTAAAACCAATACGAAATCTACTTTGATAAGCTAATCATTAGAACACTTGTTCTATACTTAGAACAAATGTTCTAAAAGGATAAGCTTGTCAGATAGAAAAGATAAAATTATTGAAGCCTCTATAAAACTTTTTAATGAAAAAGGCTGTTTAAATACTTCAACTAGACATATTTGTGAAAGTATTGGGATTAGTGTTGGAAACTTGTATTATTATTTTAAAAATAAAGAAGAGATTTTAATTGAAATATATACAAGACATTTAGAAACTATTTTTAAAGAAGTTAAACTTATTGATTATGAAAGTGATGATGTTTTTTTATTTAAAGATTTTTTATTAAATCATATAATCGAAGAAGAAAAACATAATTTTATATATCTTGAATTAAATGCAATTGTTTCAAAATTTCCTAAGTTTAGAGAAATAAAAATACAAAATCTAAAGCTCAACACAGAACTTTTAAAAAAACTAATAAAACATCAAATCAACTATAAATATTTTATACCATTAAGTAATCATGAAATAGATTTCTTAATAGCAAATGCTTGGTCTATTGGATTAAATTCAATTAATTATTGGAATTTATTAGATAATGATCTCAAATTAAATAGGCAAAAAAGTTCACTAAATATGTATTATTTGATGAAACCTTATCTTACAAGTAAGGCTTATGAAAATGGTGATTTAGATGAAGCACTTGATAAATTAAATAAAGGTTTAGTAAATGAAAATGACTAGTAAACTTATTCTTCTTTTAATGATAATGTTTTTAAATAATGCAAATGCAAAAATATATAAAATAGATTTACTCCTTGATTCCACATCAAGTGAATACTTAAGTGAAATAAAAACACAAGCAAAAGCTTTATTTTCTTCAAATGATAAAATAGTTTATAATATAAAATCATGTGATGAGTATTGCAAAGAAAATATTGACAATTATAGAAATACATATACAAATAAAATAGTTCTACTTAATAATAAAAAAAGATACGAAAAAACAAATAGCTTATATGTAATTTCATATAATTTTTTACTAAGTAAATATGAAAAAGACATTTTTATAAGAACAAGTGCCTTAGCTATTTTTGAATACTTAAAAGAAAAAATAAAAACGAAATCTATTTACCTTGAAAATAAAGAGATATTAACAAATAGCAAAAATATAATAAAAGAAAATAATAAAATTACAGCAAATACAAAAAAACTAAATCTAAATGATGTCTTTTCTCTAGCTTTTAAAAATAGTTTAGAAATACAGCAAAATGAAAATAACTTATTAATAAACAAGCTAAATATTAATACTGCTAAAAGTGCTTATAAACCAAATATTAGCCTTTTTTCTAACTATGCTCAAATAGATAATGATCGTGCAAAATATTCTAATGGTGTTTATTCAGAAGGCACTTTTAACGCTGGTTTAAAAATAAGTCAATTAATCTATTCAAATGATGTGATTCAAAATATCAATATTAGGAAATCTATTTTCAATTCATCTACTGAAGAAACAAAAGCTTTAAATGATGAGATTATGTATAGGCTAACACTTCTATATCTAAATATAATAAAAGCAAAAAAATATAATGAGATTATAAATATTAAACATGATTTTATTTCACAGAATTTAAACTTCTCAAAACAAAGAGTGAGTATTGGAGTTCAAGATAGAAGTGATATTTATAGATGGGAAAGTGAATTAGCAAATGCTAATATAGAATTATCTCAATCAAAAAAAAGTTTAAACTCATTAAAAATTGAATTAGCAAATATTCTACAAATAGAAAATAATTTAGATTTTAAAGAGTACGGCATGAACTCAGAGCTATTTAAAATATTAAAAGAAGATGCAATTGAACATATAAAAGATAAAAAAGTACAAAATAGTTTTATTAATGAACTTATTTTTACTCATTCAAGATTAAAACAACTAAAAGAGCTAAAAGTTGCAAAAGACAAGGAATTAGGTATGAATAAAGATTCAAGATACCTTCCAACTCTTGCATTTACAGGAAGTGCTACAAAAATAATAGATAGGTATGGGGAAGGAAGTGATACTACAAGATTTACCGATGATAAAGAATATCAAGCTGTAATAAGTTTAAACTTGCCCTTATATGAAGGTGGAATTAAAAACAATAAAATTGAAAAAAATTCAATAGAGTTAATAAATTTGAAACTAAAATATAATGAAACAAAAAACTTAATAATCCAAAATGTAAAGAAAAACTATGAATCAATAAAAAGCTCTTATGAAAAAATTGGCTTTGCAAGAGTTTCAGAAAATTCATCACAAAAAAACTTTGAGCTAATACAAGATAAATATAAAAATGGAAAAGAAAATATCATATCACTACTAGATGCACAAAACTCATATATAGTTTCAAAATTAAATTTAAATATTTCAATTATTGATTATTTAGTTGATTTGAGTTCTATATATTTCTTTAGTGGAAAAATAGGTATCTTGGTAGATGAAGAAAAAAAAGCGCAATTAGAAGAAAAAATTATAAATATTATGAAGGGAACACAAAATGACTAAATATATTAAAACTTCACTTTTATTACTTACTCTTACTTTACTTTTTAGTTCTTGTGAAAAGAAGCAAGAAATAGTAGAAAAAAAAGACTTAGTAAAATCTGTATATGTAACATTTCCAAAAGTAAATAAAGATAATGAAAAGAGGGTGTTTAATGCAATTGCAACTTCTAATAATCAAATAAAACTTAGTTTTAAAGTTCAAGGAAATCTAAATTATTTTAAGCTTAAAAATGGAGCAGAAGTAAACAAAGGTGATTTATTAGCAAAACTAGATTCAAAACCTTATGAGCTAAAAGTATCTCAAGTTAAATATGGTCTTTCGGAAGCTAAAGCTGCTTTAAAAAATGCGAAGAGTATTTATGATAGAACTAAAAAACTATATGTAAACCAAAATGCAAGTGTTAGTGATATAGATAACGCAAGAGCAAATTATAATGCAAGTAAAGCAAAAGTAAACAATGTGTCAAAAGAGTTAGAGTATGCAAAACTACAGTTATCATATACTAAGCTATACACGCCAATTAGTGGATATATATCTTCAAAGTTTGTATCACAAAATGAAAATATAGCAGTTGGAACACCAATAGTTTTAATAAGTGATAAATTAGTAGATGAAGTAACAGTTCATCTTCCTGAGTCTTATATAAATAAAATTAAAAAAGGTGATAAAGTAAAAGTTACTTTTACTTCAATAGATAATGAAAAGTTTGATGCAAGTATTTCCGAAATATCAAAGTTTATATCTCAAAACTCAAAAACATATTTAGTAATTGTAAAGCTTAAAAACACTTCAGCAAAAATAAAATCAGGAATGTCAGCTGATGTCTCTTTTTCTATACTAAATGAAGATAAACAACAGATATTAAAAGTACCATCAAACTCTGTACTAAATGACAATAACGGATATTTTGTATATATCTTAAAAGAAAAAGATAATAAATATTTTATAAAAAGAAAAGATATAAGTATTGGAAAACTTGAAGATGATGGTTTTGAAATATTTTCAGGTTTAAAAAAAGATGACTTAATTTTAAAAGCTGGAATGAGTCAAGTTTTTGAAGATATGGAAATTATTATAGGAAATAAAAAAGAGTTAGGATTATAAGATGGATATAACGTCATTTGCTCTTAAGAAAGATAAAGTAACTATAGTTTTTACATTGCTACTTTTTGTTTATGGACTAATATCTTTTATGGATTTACCGCGTGCTAAAGATCCTGGTTTTATAATAAGAACTGCAACAGTAGTTACTTATTTCCCAGGGGCTAGTGCTAAAAGAGTTGAACAACTTGTAACTGATAAGTTAGAAAAAAACATTCAAGAAATGCCTGAAATTGATTTTATAAAATCAACATCAAAATCAGGTGTTTCTATAATCTTTGTCAATATTTTAGAAAAACATAAAGTTATGCGTCCTATTTGGGACTCTTTACGAAGAAAAGTTGAAAATGGTAAAAGAGAATTGCCAAGTGGTGTTTCAACTCCTATTGTAAATGATGAGTTTGGAGATGTATACGGAACTTTAATCTCAATATCAAGTGATGGCTTAAGCCCTAAAGAGTTAGAAAATATTGCTGATGATACAAAAGATGTATTCTTAAGACTTGATGAGGTTGCTAAAATAAATATTTTAGGAATTCAGCCACAACGTGTTCATATAGAGTTTGATAACTCAAAACTTGCAAGTTTAAATTTAAGTGCATCATACTTAAAAACTATTTTAGAAAGTAAAAATATTGTTTTATCAGGTGGAAGTATAAAAGTTGATTCTTCTAGATTATCAATAGAACCCTCAGGAAATTACAATAATCTAAAAGAGATTGAGAATACTTTAATTCCTTTAAATACAGGAGAGAGTATATATTTAAAAGATGTAGCAGTTATAAGTTATGCATATAAAGATCCTACTAGTTATTTAGTAAATAAAGATGCTAAAAATTCTTTAGTTTTAGCAATCTCTATGAAAAAAGATGGAGACATTATAACTTTAGGTAAAAAGATTGATGAACTTCAAAAAAAAGTTCAAAGTAAATTAGCTCTTGGAGTTCATCTTGATAGACTTTTTAATGAGCCAAAAATTGTAGATACTATTATAAGTAACTTTGTAAGCAATTTATTACAAGCAATGGCTTTAGTAATTATTGTGATGCTTTTATCTTTGGGTTTAAGATCAGGACTTATCGTTGCTGTTTTAATTCCTATGTCAATTTTAACTTCTTTTATAATTATGTCAATTTTTGATATTTGGTTAGATCAAGTTTCCCTTGCTGCTTTAATTATATCATTAGGTCTTTTAGTTGATTCTGCAATTGTTATGAGTGAATCAATTATGGTTTTAATGCAAAGAGGAAAAAGTGTAGTTGAAGCTTCAATTCAAAGTGCAAAAGAATTAAGAGTTCCTCTTTTAACTTCAGCACTTACAACATCAGCCGCTTTTTTACCAATTTTTTTAGCTAAATCAATGACGGGAGAATATACTGCTTCTATTTTTAAAGTAGTAACTATTGTTCTTTTATCATCTTGGGTTTTAGCTCTTACTTTAACTCCTGTTTTAAGTAAATATTTTATGAAAAAAGATATCAAAGAAGTTAAAGAAGAAGGCTTTATTTATAAAATATATAGGAAGTTTTTAAATCTTATTTTAAACTTTAGATTAATTACAGTTTCTCTTGTAATATTACTGTTCCTTGGCTCTTTCACTCTTTTAGATAAAGTTCCAAAAAAGTTTTTTCCAGATTCTAGTGAAAATAGTTTTACAGTAGAAATACGACTTCCTGTTGGCACAGCAATTGAAACTACTATAAAAAATTTAGCTGTAATTGAAAAGTTCATAAGTGAAAAATATATGAAAAAAGAGAATAAGGAAGTTATAAACTTTGTCACTTTTATAGGAGAGAGTGCTCCTAGATTTTGGCTTGCATATAATCAAGAATTAGCAAGTAGTGAATATAGTACGATTCTTGTAAATACAAAAGATTTTAAGTCAAAAAGTAGAATAAAAAAAGAGATAGAAATTTTTGCTAAGTCAAAATTTCCAAATATGCAAGTTGATGCAAAAGATTTATCCAACGGCCCACCAGTTACTAAACCAATAGAGATTAGACTAAGTGGTAAAGATATAGATGTTTTATTTAATATGGCATCAAAAATAAAACAAAAACTTACAAAAATAGATGGTGTAAAAAATATTTCTGATGATTGGGGTTTAAAAAATAAAAAACTTATAGTAAACATTGATGAAGCAAAAGCTTTAAAAGAGGGTGTTTCAAACTTTGATATTGCACTTTCTTTACAAACTTCATTAAGTGGATTTGAGGTTACAACTTTTAGAAAAGAAGATAAGTTAATTCCAATTGTATTACGTTCAAATCAAAATAGCAAAGATAGTATTAATGCTCTAGAATCTATTAATGTATATGCACAAAGTAGTGGAAAAAATATTCCTCTTTCTCAAGTTGCAAGTATTCAAACTGTTTATGAGGAATCAAAAATTATTAGACGAGATAGGTCTAAAACTGTAACAATTGGAGCGTATGTAAAAGATGGATTTAGTGCAATGGCAATATTTGAAGAGATAAAACCTTGGTTAGATAAGTATTCAAAGGATTTTGACTTGGGATATTATTATTCTTTTGGTGGAGAATATGAAGCTTCAGGAAAAGCTAATGAATCAATTGCTGTAAATATTCCAATAGCTTTTATGATTATTTTACTTTTAATGGTTACTCAGTTTAACTCAATTAGAAAGCCCTTAATCATCCTAAGTACAATTCCTCTAGGAATGATTGGTGTTTCCTTAGGTTTATATGTTATGGGCTCTTATTTTGGCTTTATGACACTGCTTGGTATTATCTCTTTAGCTGGAATTGTAATTAATAATGCAATAGTTTTATTAGAGCGAATTAAAACAGAAGAAGAGGATAATAATAGAAGTTCTTATGATGCAATAATTGAAGCTTGTATTTCAAGATTTAGACCAATATTATTAACAACAATAACAACTGTATTTGGCCTTATCCCTTTATGGTATAGCGGAGGAGCTATGTGGGAACCAATGGCTATTGCTATTATTTTTGGTTTAATGTTCTCAACAATATTAACACTAGGTTTTGTACCTGTGTTATATTCATTATTATTTAGAATTAAAAAACAAAAGGTAGAAGATGTTAAATAAACTTTGGGTTCAAGTTGTAATTGGAATGATTTTAGGTGTTGTTGTTGGATTACTCTTATCTCCAAGTGCCTTTGCTTTAGTTCCCCAAGATATTGCTCTTGCAATTGCTCCTTGGGTTGCCTTAGCTGGCAATATTTTCTTAGCTTTAATTAAAATGGTTGTAATTCCTTTAGTTATGAGCTCAATTATTTTAGGAATTACAAGTGCAGATAATACAGAAACTTTAAAAAGTTTAGGAATTATAATTGCTCCATATTTTGTGTTTACTACAGTTGTTGCCGTTACTATTGGTATTTTTATTGCTTTTGCAATACAACCTGGAAACTTTGTTTCAAGTGATATTATAAATAGTATAACTTCAAGTGCCACAGTTGTAAGAGAAGTAATTGTACCAATACAAAGTATTTCTATCCCTGATATGATAGTTGGATTAATTCCTGTAAATACTGCACAATCTGAACTTGATGGAAATATTCTAGCTTTCGTAGTTTTAGCAATTTTTGTAGGAGTTGCTTTAATGAATATGGATAATGAAGATGCCAAACCTATGAAAGATTTAGCAAGATCTTTTCAAGCTTTTTCTATGAAAGTAGTTGATTGGGCTATGAAGCTTGCTCCTTATGCAGTATTTGGTCTTCTATGTAGTATTACTATTAAAATTGGTTTTGACGCAATTTCATCTATGTCTATGTATATAATAACTGTTTTATTAGGACTTTTTGCTCTTTTATGTTTTTATTTATGTATTGCATATTTTATTGGAAAAGTAAAACCACTGGATTTTTTAAGAGATATAAGAGAAGTTCAACTTATGGCATTTTCAACTTCAAGTTCAGCTGCAGTTATGCCTTTATCTATAAAAACTGCAGAAGAAAAACTTCATATTCCAACTCCAATTTCAAAGTTTGTAATTCCTTTGGGTGCAACTATTAATATGGATGGAACAGCTATATATCAAGTAATAGCTGCAATTTTTTTAACGCAGCTTTTTGGTATTGATTTATCACTAGTTGAAATTATAATCTTAGCACTTACAACAGTAGGAGCATCAATAGGAGCACCTAGTACTCCAGGTGTGGGTATTGTAATACTTGCAACGATACTTCAAGGTATCGGAGTTCCTATTGAAGGAATTGCTTTAATCCTTGGAGTTGATAGAATACTTGATATGTGTAGAACAACAATTAATGTTACAGGTGATTTAACTGCTACTTTAGTAATGAAAAGATTTACTTCATTTAATCAAGGAAGTAATATTAACGAATCCTAAATTGTTATAAATCAATATTTTTTATTTAGAGTTGTAATATAATTATCTATTATTACAACTCATAAAAAGAAGGTTTTTTGCTAAAATTTTTACTTATTTTAATAATACTTATATCAAATATTCATGCAAACTTATTACAAGGTGCAATTAATAAAGCATCTGCTTATTCAATTATAAAACTTCCCAAAGGTACATATATTGGCAATATTACTATTTCAAAACCCCTTACTTTAATAGGAATTGAAAAAGGTGTAATTATTCAAGGAGAGCAAAAATCTAATGTAATTACTATTAACTCTTCAAATGTAAAACTTGAAAATTTTGAAGTAATAAATAGTGGAAAAAGAAGAGACACTTTAGATGCAGCGATTCTTGTAAATAATTCAAAAAATGTAGAGTTAAAAAATTTGACTATTAGAAAATCTCATATTGGTATTTTTTTAGATTATGTAAGTGATTCAATAATTCATGGAAATGAAATATCATCAGATGACCCAAATATTGATTTAAGAGGGGATGGTGTTAGGCTTTGGTTTTCTAGTAACAATAAAATAGTAAATAACAGTTTTAAAAATGTAAGAGATATCGTCTTGATGCAATCAAAAGATAATACAGTTTCAAATAATAAAATGATTGATTGTAGGTATTCAGTTCTTACCTCTCATTCAAATAACACAAGAATAGAAAATAATGAAATAATCAATAGTTCTGTTGGTATTTATCTGCAAGCAAGTAAAGGTGGATATGTTTCAAATAACAGTATAAAAGGCTCACTAGGTTCTGCAACTAGTGTAGGATTATTGCTAAAAGGAGCTTCTGATACAAGAATAGAGAATAACTATATGGGTATGTGTAATCAAGCTTTTTATATAGATAATTCACCAATGAAACAAGGCCAAAAAAACTGGATTTATGACAATCAAATCATGTATAGCACAACAGGTTTTAATCTTAGAGGATTTAGCTTAAAAAATGTAATGAAAAGAAATATATTATTAGGAAATATTGATAATATTATGACTGAAAGTTACAAAGGAAAAATGGATGCAAATGAGATTGAAGGAAACTATTGGGATGATTATGAAGGCTTTGATTTAAACAAAGATAATATTGGGGACAGCTCTTATAAAAAGTATTTATATATAGATCAAATTTGGGTTAAAAATCCTGAAGTAAAGTTTTTCTATGGTTCGCCTATTTTATCAATTTTAAATTTTATTTTAAAAATGGCTCCTTTTGTAGAGCCTATTTTTTTAATTGAAGATAAAAAGCCTATTTTTAACTACGAGATTTCTTCAGATAAGTAAATACAAATAAGGCAATAATTACGCCTAAAATAAAGATATTTGAAAAGAGTAGAATTACTCCAAAAAGAAAAGCCAAAATAATAGCACTAGTTTTTAAAAAACCTTTTTCAAAAAGGATTATTGCTGTGATTAAACCAATTATTGCATTTGCAATAAAAAAGCCATCAGCAAAGGCTACTAAATTCTCTAGTGTTAAAATATCAAAATATACTAATAAAAGTGTAATAATATATATCATTGACAAAAGATTTAATGCACCAATTGGAGTATTGTTTTTTAAATGTTTTGAAGTGTAAGAAGTAAGTTTTAAAGATGAAATAAGTCTTGAAACTCCACCTACAAAAAGAATCAAAGTACCAACACAAAGTATTGTTGAAACACTTGCAAGTATTACATTTGAGTACTCTTTAAAAATAGGTTCTATTATCCATACAAGTTTAAACTCTTCCTCTTTTGGAAATTCACCAAAGCAAATAGCTAGAGTTGTTAATATATAAACTAGTGATATTATAATCGCAGATAACTTAACAGAATTTGTAAGTATCTTAGTGTTTTTTACTTCTGTTGAATAATTTCCAATAACTTCCCAACCAACGATTGACCAAAATACGATAATCAAAGCATGACCAAATTCTTTTACTGAAATTGTAGGAATTGAAAAATGAAACTCATGTATATTTACTATTATACTTATACTTGAAATTAGAAAAATTAAGGTAATAGCAGAACTAACTACAAGCATAATTTTTCCAAGAAAATCTATCTTAGTTAAAAGTAAAATATAAGTAATAATATAAGTGAAAAAACCTAATACTTCAAGTGATATATTTGGAAAATAGGGCTGTATAAATTGTGCTGCGATTATTAAAACAGCAACTGGTCCAAAGAAAACGGCACAGATTAGATAAAAAGATGTAAGAAGTTGATACTTTTTTCCCATAGCTTCTTTTGTAGCAAGCGATACGCCGCCATCACCTGGATATAAAATAGCAAGTTTTCCAAAGATAAGTGCAAATACAAAACCTAATACTAATATAATCGCCCAAACAATTAGAGAAAAATTTCCAACCATATTATATAAAAGAGGAGGAAGTAGTATCAATCCTGAACCTAAAATTGGTCCAATAATAAGTCCTGATAAGGTAAAGGTATTTAGTTTTTTACTTTGATTATTAGTGATACTAGTGTCCAATTTTTTTCTTTTTAAATATAGTAATATTATTTAATATCTTAACAGCAAAAAGCGTTAATAATACACCAACAATTGTTGTAATATGTACTTTTTCACCTAAAAAAATTATACTTAAAACAATTGCAAAAAATGGAACTAAAAAGATAAAAGAACTAACTTCATTTGTTCCTAGTTTTTCAATACCAACAAAATATATAGTTGTTGCAAAAGTTGTTGAAATTACTGATAAAACTAAAAGGTTTATCCAAAAAATAGAATCAAAAGCTTCATAGTTTATTGCAGAAAAATCTACAAAAAATAGTGATACTAAAACCGTACTAATAATATACATATATAAAGTAAATACCATTGGAGAGGTTTTTGTTATCTTAGAACTAGTGATTGTTAAAGCTGGCCACAATATACTTGCTCCCAAAAAATACATATTTTGAGTTGAAAATACTTGTTCGTAAGAAAAAGACCAAATATTAAGCATAGTTAGAACTCCAAGAGCTCCAATTATTAGTGCAAAGATATCTTTTTTTAGTATTTTTTTGCCAAAAAATAAAGCCATAAATATAAAAGTATTTATAGGTATTAGTGTAGTTACTAAAGCACCTCCTAAAGAAGCAGTTCCATGCATTGTTCCTAAAAAATAACACTTTAAATAAACAATCATAATAACAGAGGCTAATATAGCAAGTAAAAAACTATGTTTATTTATATAAAAGTATTTTTTTGTGATTATTAAAACCGGTGCTAATGTTATAATTGTAAAGAAGTTTCTTAAGAATATCATTTCATATTCATTTACATAGGCACTTAATACTTTTGCATTAACCCAAGATGCTCCCCATCCAGCCATTGCTAGAATCATTAAAATATAAAATATATTTTTATTTGCTTGTGTCATTTAATCTCTTTTTTTATGATAGTTTATATGAAATAATATTATTTGTATAGAATAAAATTGCTCTTTTGTAAAAGCTCTTTTGGTGAGTAACCATATATTTTTCTAAAATTTCTAATAAAATGTGATTGGTCATTAAAACCAACATTTAGTCCAGCCTGATTTAGACTTTGACCTTGTAATATTAACTCTTTGGCTTTTTGTATCTTTTGAGTTAATATGTAATGATGAGGAGTTAATCCAACATTCTTTTTAAATACTCTTAAAAAATGATACTTACTTAAAGAAGAGTTTTTGGCTAGTTCTTCAAGTGAAATATTTGAATCTAGGGTATCTTTTATAAATTCAATAGAGTTTTTTATAATACTTTTATCATCAAATATATTGTTGAAACTTTTTGTATTATATGTATACTTTTTTACTAGGTATGATAAAGCATGAATCAAATTAGTCTCAATTTCTATATCATCTACATTTGAATAAGCACTTAGAAAAAACTTATATAATAAGCCATATAAAGTTATATCATTTACAATATGTTTTTCAAAAATAGGTACTTTTTTATCAAAAAATATTTGCTCATGTATTTGCACTAATACTTCTATTTTAGGATAAAAATTTGTATATTTCCATGATTGTGAATCCCCACAATGAACCTCTCCTGGATTAATAATTCTTGTTGAGTTTTTATATGCTAAAGTAGTTTGATTTAAATTCACAGATTTAAATAATCCATCATGAGTTAAACCTATAGTATAAGTATCATGAAAATGTTTTGAGAAGTTTCCATTTGAGTTTTTAACATCTTCAAAAATAGTATTATTTAGCATTTTTAAATTCATGAAGTATTATAACAGATAAGTTTATTTTAAAATAGGATAATATTGCTATTTATTTATATTCATGAGAAGAAAGAACTTTATTTCTACCTTCTTCTTTAGCTTTATATAGTTGTTCATCAGCTATTTTAATAGCTTCGCTAAGTGAGAGAGATTGTTGAGGTCTATTATTAACTCCAAAGGAAGCAGTAATGTAGATTGTTTCATTATCTGTTACAATTGGAGTACTTTCAATCTCTTTTCTTATTCTTTCTGGTACTTTATAGGCTCTTTTATGATTTAATTTTGAAATTATTAAAAGAAATTCTTCTCCTCCAAATCTAATTAGGATATCATCTTTTTTTATTTTATTTAATATTCTTTTTGCAAAAGCTTCTAAAACAATATCTCCTGTATTATGTCCATAGGTATCATTGATCTTTTTAAAATAATCAATATCTATCATACATAATTCATAATTATTTAAGTTAATATTCTTTTTTAAAGTGTCAAGATATAGCCTATTATAAGCTGTTGTTAAAGGATCAATAAAACCTCTTTTTTCTGTTTTATTGTGTCTGTATAATTGAAAATAACTATATATTAAAAATATTACTAATATTAAAGATGAATATAAGAACATACTTTTAATTGGATTAATCATATTTACTATAAAAGTATGTTCATTTGAAGAAAAGTCAAAAGCAAGAATAGCAATTGTTTTATTGTTGACTCTAATTGGATATAAATAAGTAATCCACAAGTCTTTAATATTTTCTTGAAAAGCATATTCAGGAATGGATGAATCAAATACTTTATTCCAAAGATTACTTAGAGGATCAAATTTTTGATTGAAAAAACCTCTTTCTTCTAAGTTTGTTTCAGCATCAAGAAGATATCTAAGTCGTCCTTTTTCATCTTTTCTTATTACAAATATTTGAATATATTTTGAAGACTTAAATAAAGATAATTCAGCTTCAATTTTATTTCTTAGTTTTTCATCTTTTTTTAAATGTTCATAAATATCATTATTTTTTAGGTGAGTTCTAATCATTATACTTATATTTTGAGCATACTCAGAAGTTTTGTAAATTTCATTTTGTAAGATATCTTTTTTTATTTGTTCTGTATTTTTATCAAATTGAAAATATACAATAGTTATTATTACTGTAAAGACAGTAAGGATTGCTAGTGAGAATATATTTATTTTAGATTGAATAAATTGTTTCATATTTTATTCAATATACTTATAAAACTCACTAGGCAAAGTTATATTATGTTTTTTCAAGATTTCTTCTCTAAAAATTATATTAGGTCTTCCTTTTTGATAGAAGAATGCTCCAATCGCCTGTGGTAAAGCTTTAAAAGCTAAATAGTTTGTAGCAAATACAAGTACTTTTTTATCACATGTAGGAATATGTTTAGTATGAGTTATTATAATATCTACTTTATCGCAAGAAGAAATATTTTTCATTGTACTAGAATATGAAACAATTTCCTTATTTCTTATATCCTTTGCGATTATAAAAGTAGGCTCTTTTTTTATTAAAGCATTAGTGATTTTATCCATAATTTTTGAGGCAGTTTCCAATTCGCCAGAGAATAAAGGAGATAAGATAAGGATTAGAGTAAGTAGAAACTTTTTCAAAATCTATACTCCATCGTAAGCCAAAACTTTTTAGTTGCTACTGAAATTGGCCCTAAGTCATTTGGAGAATCTGCATAAATGCTTTTAAGAGCTTTATTGAAAATATTTTCACCTTTTACAGATACTGATAAATCTTTTGAGTGCTTATATGTAATTGCACTATTAAAATCATATCCTGCGTCCAAGTCTTCGTATCCATCTTTGTATATTAATTCATTGTAAAAATCAAATTTTTTATAAGTATTTAAAAATCTTATGTATCCTCCATAAACAGTATCTTTTTTATTTGAAAATTTATTTTCTACATTCATAATATAAAAATTTGTATCAACTCTATTTAATTTATTAAAGTTATAAGTATTTTTTAATGATATCCCCTGCCTATAATAAGGTTTAGGAAGATTTTGAATAAAAGTATTGCTATAAAGTTTATTTGTTTGTTTTGTTTTAAATAAGTTTATGCCATATTGATGTGACTTCTTCTTCCAGTTAGCCTCTATATTAATTGAGTCATCTCTTTGAGGATTTAGGTCACTAGCAATATTAAATCTTGTATAATAATTTGGATCAAATCTTGATTGGGTAGATACTAAAAAAGTTTTAAAACTAAAATTACTATTAGCATAAATATATCCTAATCGATAAAGAGATAATTTTTGATCTTCTAACCCGCCATTTGGCTTAACAATATCTTTTTTTATTGCAGCTATTATTGCTTGATTGTCATTTATTGAATAAGTATCTTCTACAAATACTCCATAAAGTTTTTCACTTGTATAATTAAATAAGTTTGGCAATATACTAGCATCAATATTAGTTGGGCCCCTACCTAAAATATTTGCATTTATTTCAGAAAAAGTGAAATCTTTTTTTCTATATTGTAGTCCTGTTAATAGATTATGATTACCTATCTTTTCTTTATACTTTAAAACTGCACTTACTTGTTTCTCTTTTGACTTTACAAAATATGAATTATATTGCACTGGTACTAGGGTTCCCGTAAGAAATGGATTAATAAATCCTCCATCAATCATTAATGTGGCTAATGGATCATCATCGCTTTCTGCAGTCTTAGCTGTATCACTTATATAATCTAAGGATAAAGATACTTTATCTTCAAAATATGTTGAATACCAACCTAAAAGATTATATACAACTTCAGTGTTATTTTCTTTTGGGGAACCATCTCCTCCTCCAATACCATCCATAAATAAATCAGAGTTTGCTTCAATTCTATTATATTCTAACCTATTCGTATCGTTTTGCAATGAAAGAAAAAGATGCTTACTCTCTTTATCTCTTGATAAATCTGTACCTTCGTGGTTAATTTTTTCTTCATTCGTAGTTTTTTTATTTACATATGCATAATATGAGAAATCTTCAAGAATATCAGAATAAGAAATACTGTTTTCTTTTGAACTATTAGAACCAATACTTGTTTTAACTTGTCCTCCAACTTCTCTTTGAGGGTCTTTTGTATAAAGTCTTACAACCATGCTCGCAGGTTCAACTCCAAATTCAAAAGATGTTACACCTGTATATATTTCTATATGATCAATATAAGCAAGGTCAAATTTTGAAACAATACCTAATCCATTTCCGTAGAAGGGAGAAGTAACTTCTCTTTCATTTATATAAACTCTTGCATCACTACTTAAAGATGGAAAGCCATCTTCTCTTAATAAATCGGTATAACCTAGTTTATTTTCATTGTAACTATAAAATGGAATATTTTTTAGAAGTTCGGATAAAGATTTAACTTGCATTCTTTCTAAATCTTGTTTTGTATATATGATTACATTTCCAGCGGCTTCTTTTTTAGTTTTTACAGATAGGTCATTTTCTTTTGCATATATATTTAATAATGTATCTATATTTTCTTCTGCATTAACATGTAATTGCAAAGAGATTATAATAAAAAAATAAATTATAATATTTTTAATGTAGTTTTCTTTCATAACCGTTAGTATACCGTCTTTTAGGGTTAAAAGTAAATTAATAATTTAGGTATATTGAATGAAATGTAGTAAAAAGAGTAAAACTTTTTAAGTTTTAACTCTTTTTGTATTTAATATAAGGATTACTCCTATAACTGCTGCAATAAATGAAGCTGCAAATACTCCTAATTTAACTGCTGCTATTACTGATTCATCTAAAAAGGCAAGATGTGTAATAAAGATTGACATTGTGAATCCTATTCCACCTAAGAATCCTACTGCAACAACTTCAGCCCAGGAGATATTATCTGGTTTTTTAATTATATTTAATTTAGTAGCTAAATAAGTAAATCCAAAAATACCAATTGGTTTACCTACAACTAGTCCAAATACAACACCTAAAACAATCATCAAGTTTGCATCAACTGTTGAAAAATCTATTAAAACACCTGCATTTGAGAATGCAAATAAAGGCATAATAAAAAATGCAGAAAGTCCATGTAAATCATGTTCTAATCTAACTAATGGATTTTGAACTTTATCATAGTTATATCCAATGTTTTCTAGTGAATCAATTTGATCATGATTTAACATTGGAATATCATCAATATGTTTTTCAAAGTCTTCAAGGTCTTTTTTAGATTCTTGTATAAATTTCTTTTCATCTAATTTTGATTTAATTGGAATTGCAAAAGCTAATAAAACACCCGCAATAGTTGCATGAATACCAATAGCGTGAATATATACCCATAAAGCAATACCTAAAATTAAATAAGGTAAAAGTTTTGTAACACCTTTTATATTTAATCCCCAAATAACTGCATATATAATAGCTGCATGTAAAAAATATTGTGATTGGATATCGCTTGTATAAACAGTTGCAACAACTAAAACAGCACCTAAATCATCAACAACTGCAAGTGCAACTAAAAATAGTTTTAATGCTGGGTTTACTCTTGTTCCTAAAAGCATTAAAATACCAAGTGCAAAGGCAATATCAGTAGCCATTGGAATACCAAAACCTAAAGGATTATCAGGATTAAAAGCTACATATACAAGTGCTGGTATTAACATCCCACCAATTGCTGCAACAATAGGAAATGAAGCTTTCGATACACTAGAAAGTTCACCAATCATCATTTCTCTTTTTATTTCAAGTCCAACCATAAGAAAAAATAGAGCCATTAAACCATCATCAATCCAGTATGTTAAAGTCATGGATATTGAAAGCTCTCCAATATTTATTCCAAGAGGTAAGTGCCATAAATCATAGTAATCTTGCCCTAAACTTGAATTTGCAATAATAACAGCTGCAACTGTTGCTACAAAAAGTAAGATTCCACTTAGGGCTTCTTTGTTTATAAACTGATTTAATGCAACTAGATTTTTAATCATATTTTTATCCTTTTAATTTTTCTAATTTTCTAAACACTTAGGGCAGATACCCTTAATGATTATATTATCAACTTGATAGTTGACAAGATTTAAATCAAGTCTTTCATGTATGCATTCTATTTTTGAACAAGTTGTACAAATAAAATGAGAATGCTTTGTCTTTTGTATTTCAAAATATCTTTTTTTATCATTTGATTCAAAAGAGTTTATAATATTTTCTTCTTCAAACTTTGTTATATTTCTATAAAAAGTTGCTTTGTCCATTGACAATTCATTCTTTATATCTTCATAAGATAAGGGTTTATCAGAAGATATCAATATCTCTAATATAGCTTTTCTCGCACTTGTTAGTTTTATATTTTTTACATTTATTATTTTTTCTATGTTCATAAGAGAATTATATCTATTTTTCTTTAAAATTCATTTACAACTAAGTTGCATTAAAGAATAAATTCATTAAAATTCGCTAATCGCAACTAAGTTGCAGTATATAGAAAAAGGAAATAAATGAAAAGATTATTAATAATCGCTTTTTTGATGATATCATCATTAAGTGCTCAAATAAAAGATGTAACTGTAAGTATTGTTCCTCAAAAATATTTTGTAAAAAAAATTGCAGGTGATAAAATAAATGTAAATGTAATGGTAAAACAAGGTTTCTCTCCTGCAAACTATGAACCAAAAACTTCACAAATGAAAAAACTATCAGATTCTAGTATTTACTTTGCAATTGGCGTGGCTTTTGAAAACTCATGGCTTAAAAAGTTTAAAAATGCAAATAAGAATATTCTTATGGTTGATACTTCTTTAGGAATAAAAAAATTAGAAATGGCAGAGCATTCACATCACGAAGATGAAAAACATGTTGATGATGATCACGAAAAACATGGCGATCATGATGACCATGATGATCACGAAAAACATGACGATCATGATGATCATGCAAAACATGAATCTTTAGATCCTCATATTTGGAATGATCCGATATTAGTAAAAATACAAGCAAAAAATATTTATGAAGCACTTGTAAAAGTAGATAAAGCGAATGCATCTTTTTATAAAGAAAATTATGAAAACTTTATTAAAGAATTAGATTTATTAAATCAAAAATTAGAAACTATTTTAAATCCTTATAAAAACAAAGCTTTTATGGTATTCCATCCATCTTGGGGATATTTTGCTAAAAGATATTCTTTAGAACAAGTTGCAATTGAATCACAAGGAAAAGAGCCAAAACCAAAAGAATTAGTTGAATTAATCAAAGATGCAAAAGAACATAATATTAAAATAGTATTTGTAGCTCCTCAATTTTCACAAAAAAGTGCAAAACTAATAGCAAATAGTATTAATGGTTCCGTTCACGTTATTGACCCATTAGCAAAGAACTGGGAAGAAAACCTAATTCAAACTGCAGAAAAAATAGCTGATACTTATAAGTAAATGATTAGATATTTAATATTTGTTTTAATTTTTAAGAGCATCCTTTTTGGATGTTCTATCTGTTCTATTTATTCTCCAAGAACAGATGTATCAATAAATATAGAAGCAGATGAAAAATATATAAAAAGTGCAGATTTTAAGTGGGTTTTTGCAAAAAAGTTTACCGAAGAACTATTGAAAATTTATGATACAAATTTAGATGGTACATTTAGTAAAAAAGAATTAGCACCGATTGAAAACTCTTTGTTGTCTTATATTGAAGCATATAATTATCTTACATTTATTTCGTATGCAAAGAATATAGAAGAAGAAAGTAGAACATTAGATATAAGAAATAACAAATTATCTTTTAAAAATTCTATTTTAACTTTTAAATATACAACTGATTTAAATTATAAAATAATTAATAATCATAAATTACATATAAAAGTTAATGATGACTCTGAATATTTTATAATGCATCTTAATAAAAAAGAACAAGTATTTGATACATTATATGAATACAATAGTAGTGTGTTAGATAGTAGTGTAACTTATGCAATTTCTTTACCTAAAGGTATGGTAGAAAAAGAAGCTAAAGATAATTTAATATCAAATAGTTTTAAAGAAGAAAATCTAGAAGAAATAAAACCTAAGGTAATAGAAGAAAAAACGTCTCTACTAGATGAGTTTATTAGTAAAATAAAAGAATCTTTACTTGAAGTTGAAAAAGGTGAAGATAAATATGCAATTGTATTTTTATTATTTGCATCATTTGTTTATGGTCTTATTCATGCTTTAGGCCCTGGACATGGAAAAGCACTAGCATTTTCATATTTTAGTTCAAGAAAAAATACATATTTTCAAGCCTTTTCCATATCATTTCTAACTGCTTTTATTCATATATTAGGAGCTTTAATTTTAGTTAGTATTTCAATTTTTATTATTGAAGAGATATTTTCTAGTTTTTTAGATGACTCAATATCTTATATTACAAAAGTAAGTGCTGTTTTAATTATTCTTTTATCTTTGTATATACTTTACCGAAAATTAAAAAATAAATCTTGTGAATGCTGTGCTTGTAATATAGAAGATAGTTCAAGTTCAAAGTTTGTTGTTAATAAAGATAAAAATCAATTTATTTTAAAGAATAGTTCTCCTATACATATAAAACCAAATATAAAAGCTCAGAATGTATTCTTTGTTTTAACTGCAGGGTTGGTACCTTGTCCTGGGACAGTAATATTATTCGTATATGCCTTTATATTAGAAACTTATTTTGCTGTATTTTTAGCAAGTATATTTATTAGTTTAGGTATGGGAATAGTGATTTTTGCATCTTCTTTTTTAGGAGTATCTTTATATAAAGTATCAAATAAATCATCAAATATTACAAACTTATTAGAGATAATATCCCCAATAATTATGTGTTTACTAGGAGTGTTTCTCTTCTTTAATTAAAAATAAAAAAGAGAAATATTTGAAGATTTAGTTTTTTATTCTTTCAAACTCTTTTATAATTTCATCAATAGGTTCAATTCCTACAGAAATTCTAACTAAATCAATTGGTAATGATATTTGTTTTAAAAATTCATTACCTTCTTTTGAAATAATCATATCATAGTGAGCCAGATAAGTATAAGGCATAAGTAAAGTAAACTCTGTACCTAAACTTGGACCCTTTGCAAAGTTTAACTTATCATATACCTCTTTTATAGGTTTGTTAAAAGTTACAGAAACTACTCCTGTATATGAGTTGTCATCAATAATTGTTTGAGAATAGTTCTCTTTATTATTCTTATCAAAACAATAAAAAACTTCATCTATATAAGAGCAGTTTTCTAAATAATCAACTAAGAGTTTTGTATTTGAAGATATTTTTTTTACTCTAGTTTTATAATCTTTTATTTGTAAAGCTAATCTTTGTATATCTTTTATAAATACAGGTTCACAGTGTCTAAAAAACTCTGTTGTCATATGTGATAAATTATGCTTTTTATTTAGTATTATTGCACCCATTAAAACATCAGCATTTCCACAAGCGAATTTTGTAAGAGATTCTACAAATATATCTGCATAGTTTGTTAAATCAAGATTATAAGGTGTTGCAAAAGTTGTATCTATTACTAAAGGTATATTGTATTTGTCACAAAGTTTACGTAATCTTTTTATGTCAACACTTGTTAATAATGGATTTGTTGGAACTTCCGTAACAATAGCACTAACTTTTAAACCATTTACTTTTAAATAATCTTCAAGTAAATCTAGATTTGTAATATCTGAAAATACTTTTTGTTGTGAATAATGATGATTTACAATATTCATAGTATCTAAATACAACCAGCCAAATTGAACTAAAATATCTCTTCCATTATGGCTTTGAATAGAGTTTAATCCTCTTATTACTGAATATATTGCATTCATCCCAGAAGGTGCTAAGCAAATATTTTCTTTTGGCTGAGAATACGCTTTGCTAAGAGTTTGTATAATAATATCTTTTGATGTAGTACTATCTTCCAATTCTTCTTTATGTAGAGTATCAATCAAGTTTTCTTTATATAAATACTCTTCTGCTAATCTTGAAGATAAATTACAACCTACATGTTGAATATAAGTTAGAACTTTTTGAAGTTGGCATGTTCCTTTTTGAACTAAAATAACTCCAAAAGGCTCATTGATTTCAATTTTATTATGAATAAAATACTTATCACTTATAAGCTCAACAGCTTTTGAAGAACTAAGAACTACAACTTCATAATCATCACAAATTTTATACTTTTCTTTTATAAAAAGTCCAAGTTTTTTTAAATATGGATGAAGAATAAATCTAGGATATCCACTTTGGATTTTTTCTAAAATTTCTGGTGTTTGCTCTTCATAATCAATCACATCTTGTATTGTAGGCATTGATACTGATACTGCATGTACATTATTTATAGGTAATGTTTCGCCGCATTTTATTGGTTTAAAAAACTCTTTATTCATATAATCTTTCTTATTTTACAGCTTGTTCAATATCTTTGATTAAGTCTTCTACATTTTCTAAACCAATTGAAAATCTAACCGTACTATCACTTATTCCAATTGCTGCAAGTTCTTCTTTAGAAAATGTTGCATGAGAAATCTTTGCAGGTATTTCAACTCTAGAATCAGGACTACCAAATGAACACTTTTCACCAAATATTTTTGTATTCTCAATAAACTGTTCAGCTAATTCTATACTAGTAAAATCAACACAAAATAATCCTGGAATATAAGTCATCTGCTCATTTGCTAAATCATGTTGCGGATGTGATTTTAAACTTGGATGCGTAACTTTTTCAATATAGTCTTGATCTTCTAAATACTGCGCAATGATAATTGAGTTCTTTTCATGCTCAACCATTCTCACCTTTAGAGTAGGAATACCAAGTGTAATTAAATATACATCCATAGGATTTTGACTTCGTCCACCTGCATTTGCATAATAGTGTATTTGCTCAGATAACTCTTGAGTTTTTGCCACAATTGCACCAGCAACTACTGCACCATGACCTGAGATATATTTAGTTGTAGAAAATAGTGAAAAATCAGCACCAAGGTTTAAAGGCTGTTGAGAAATAAATGTAGCAAGAGAATTATCAACTGCAAATAAGGCATTGTTTTCTTTTGCTAATGCTCCAACTCTTTTAAGGTCAATAATTTTTAAACCAGGATTTGTAGGACTTTCACATAGAACTAAATCAATAGGATTGTTTTTTAAAATATTTTCAAGATAATCAAAGTCTAAAAAATCTGCAAAATGAACAGTAACATTGTACTTCTCTTCAAATATCTTAAGTAATCTAAACGTACCACCATAACAATCAGCCTCAACTAAAATATGAGAATTTGCTTGTAAAGTAGTTTCAAAAAGTAAAGCAACAGAAGCAATACCCGTATGAGTACAAACACAACCAGCTCCCCCTTCAACTTCAGTAAAAAGATTTTCTAACATCTCTCTAGTTGGATTATCACTTCTCGTATAGTCATATATTTTATCACCATCTTGTTTTTTTAAATCAAAAGTTCCTGTGTTGTAAATAGGAAAATGTGACGCTCCAGTTTGTTCAGCAAAAGGAGCAAATTTTGCAATATGACTTAGATTTGTTTCTACATGTTTTTTCATGGAAGTCCTATGTTTATTATAATTTGACGTGATTATATCTAAGTTTGTCTTTGAATTTAAATGAAGGAATGTATAGTATTTTTGTAGTGATTTCTGCAGGTTAACTTATCTTTAGTCTGAATATTTAATATAAGTCTTAATTTAAAGTAACAATTAGTGAAATATAGTTACTTTTCGTATTTAAATAGAAATTATCTCTATAAGTAATAAAATAACGACGGTATTATGTAATAATAATCTCTTTAATTTTTTAATGTAAAAAAGGTTTAGATTTTGAATAATATAGGTATTTATGAACAAGTAATTAATTCAATAGTTTCAAAGAAATTAAATGAATTAAATCAAGATGAATTTTATTTTAAGACTTCACAGATAGAAAAAAATGAAGCTTCAATTATTTTGACGCAATATTTATCAAAGATTTTAAAATTGGCATTTGATTTAATCAGTGGTGAAAATAGTATTCCAGAACAACTTAACCTTACAAATAAAATTATTTTATTATTAAAAGATGAAATTGAAAAGCAGAATTTTGAAGATAACTTACTAGATACAAATACCTCTATATTAAAGGCCATCTTACCCAAAATAAATTCTAATATTAATGATTTTGATAAGTATATAAATGAAATTACACCATATTCAGGTCTTTCACAAAGCGAACTTTTTACAGGAAGTAATGCTGGTGTTTCATTAGAAAGCGAAATAAAAAAAGAGATACTCTCATCAGATAAAATATATTTACTAGTTTCATTTATCAAATGGACAGGTATTAGAATATTTGAAAAAGAGTTAAAACAATTTACTTCAAGTGGTAAAAAATTGAAAATAATTACTACCTCTTATATGGGAGCAACTGATTTAAAAGCAATAGAATTTTTGTCTACTCTAGAGAATACGGAGATAAAAATTTCATATAATACTGCAAATGAAAGACTCCATGCTAAATCATATTTATTTTTTAGAAATACAGGATTTCATACTGGATATATTGGCTCATCAAATATATCAAAAAGTGCATTAACAAGTGGTCTTGAATGGAATCTTAAAGTAACTACTGCTGAAATTTCACATATAATAAAAAAGTTTGCAAAAACATTTGAAACTTATTGGGAAAATAAAGAATTTGAGTTATTTACTAAATCAGATACTTTAAAATTAAAAAAAGCATTACAAAATAGTTCCATAAAAGATAAATATAGTTCTTTAGCATATTTTGAAATAAAACCTTTTAATTATCAAAATGAGATTTTAGAAGAATTGCAAGTCCAAAGAGAAGTACATAAAAGATATAAGAACTTAATTGTTGCAGCAACAGGAACAGGTAAAACAGTTATTAGCGCTTTTGACTATAAGCAATTTAAAAATAAAAATAAAAGTTCAAAATTACTTTTTATTGCTCATAGAAAAGAAATATTGATACAAGCAAGAGCTACATTCCAAGGTGTCCTTCGAGATAATAATTTTGGAGAATTATGGGTTGATGGAATTGTTCCTGATTCAAATGAATATGTTTTTGCATCAGTTCAAACTCTAAAAAATAGTATTAAAAATTTAAAACTTAGTGAAAATTATTATGATTTTATTATTATTGATGAAGTTCATCATATTTCAGCAAATAGTTATCGGCCAGTTTTAGAAAAGTTTAATCCAATGATATTACTTGGATTAACTGCTACTCCTGAAAGAATGGATAACGAAAATATATTAAATGATTTTTGCGATGTTATAGCAGCTGAAATTAGATTGCCTGAAGCTTTAAATAGAAAACTTCTTTGTCCTTTTCAATACTTTGGAATTAGTGACAATATTGATTTGAAAAATATTAAATGGCAAAATGGAAAATATTCACAAAGTGAATTAACAAATGTATTTAATAGTGAGTTACGAGTATCTGACATTATTTCAAAATGTAATGAATATTTAACTGATATGTATGAGGTAAGAGCTTTATGCTTTTGTGTTACTCAAGAACATGCAAGGTTTATGAGTATTAAGTTTAATGAGTTTGGTTTAAGCTCTGATTATTTAATCAGTGGACGTAATGATGTAAGAGATAATATTAAATCTAGATTGTTAAAAAAAGAAATTAATTATCTTTTTGTTGTAGATATCTTCAATGAAGGGGTTGATATTCCTGAGATAGATACAGTTTTATTTTTAAGGCCAACGGAAAGTTTAACTGTATTTCTACAACAACTAGGTAGAGGTCTTAGGTTTGCTGAGAATAAAGAATGCTTAACAGTACTAGATTTTGTTGGAAACGCAAGAGATGAGTATGATTTTGAAGGAAAATTTAGAAACTTAGTTGGAAAAACAACTCAATCTATAAAAGATGAAATAGAAAGAGATTTTCCTCATTTACCGCTTGGTTGTTCTATTGTTTTAGAAAAAAAAGCAAAAGATCATATTTTAAATAACATCAAAAAAGCAACTACCTTAAATAGAAGAAAGTTAATTTATAAACTAACTAATTATAATAACCAGACTACTTTGCCTTTAACGATTGATAATTTTATTAAGATAAATCATATTCCTTTATCAACTATTTACAAAAAAGGAAGTTTCTCTAGACTATGTTATGAAGCAGGAATAAATAAAACTTTTAATGAAGAAAATGAACTTGAACTTGTACGTGCAGTTTCAAAAAAATGGTTATTATCAAAATCAATAAGTTATTTTGAGTTTATACAAAAGTTAATTAAAAATGATTTTAATACTTCATCCATAGATAATGAAAATGAAAAATTAATGCTTACGATGTTGTACTACGATTTCTGGCAATATCCACAAAAGTTTAATACTTTAGAAGATGGAATTAAATATATTGGTACAAATAAAACTTTAATAAAAGAACTAAGTCAAATTATAACAATTTTAATAGAAAAAATTAACTATCTTGAATTGGATTTAATTTTACCTTATTTTTGTCCCTTGAAAATACATTCAAGATATACAAGAGAACAAATATTATGTGCATTTGAGTTAAATAATATTAATAGGAAGTCAAGTAGTCGAGAGGGTGTTTTAAATATAAAAGAAAAAAATACAGAATTGCTATTTGTTACCTTAGAAAAAACAGAAGAAAAGTATTCACCTACTACAATGTATGATGATTATGCAATTAGTGAAAAACTTTTTCACTGGCAATCTCAAAACTCAACTAAACCCACCTCTGTTAAGGGATCAAGTTATATTAATCAAAAAATAGAAAATAAAAATATTATATTATTTGTAAGAGAGTCAAATCATGATAAAAATAAAAATGTGATTACATATATCTGTTTAGGAAAAGTTTTTTATAAAAGTCACTATGGTAGTCAACCAATGAGTATTACTTGGGAATTAGAAAATAATATACCTCCATTTTTATGGAATAGTATTGCAAAAATGGCGATTTGATAAAGAACAAAATATTAATTTAATTTTTTTGTTTTTTATAATTACTTCTTCCTTTATATTTTGTGTTTCCATATCTCTTTTAATTTTTCTAAAAATAGAAGGATCTCTTTATTATCAGTTTTATACTTATCTATTTCTTCTTTAGTTTTTTCAATTGCATTTATACACTCACTGATTATTAAATCATATTCTTTATCATTTATCATACAAGAATTCTTTGCAAAATTTTTATAAGTTTTTTCTTTCCACCAAAGTTTTCCATCTGACATTCTAAGTGCGGGGATATCGTTTTTGATGTAAATTGTTGTTGTGATTACGTCATATATTGGAGAAAATCTTGCATCTTCAAAATCTTTATCATATATAATCCCATAGTTTTTAAGATGTCCATCGCCATTTTGTAAAAGATGATTCATCACTATTGCTTTGAAAAAATCTTTTAGTGTTTTCTTTCTATTTTGTATTGGGATTATTTCTTTTATAACTCTTACTATTTCTTCATAAGAACCATTGTATTTATCATCTGTTCCTCTACCTGTTAATACACACATATCTTCAAAACCTAAATAAGTGTTATCTTCTTTTACATCAAATCTTTTCATTATAAACATTGATAAATCATCTGAAAGATAAAAATCTTCCGTTTCTAATCCTGCGTTTTTAATAGCTCTCATACAAAAGTATTCATTTAAGGCTAACTGTGAATATTCACTTGTCCATGATTTTACTATGTAGTGTTCAAAATTCATGGATGTTTTGTTTTGTGCTGTAAGTAGTAGTTTTGGTTGTACTCCTGAAACACCTGATGTTATTGCAAACTTTTTTAGTAATTCATCAAATAAGTTTTCAGTTTTACTATTTAAAATTTCATCTAGTTTTAGTTGTTCAGCATCTTCTAGTATTTCTTTATATTTTACTCTACCTAAAACATAAGGACCTATAAGTTCTAAGAAACCTATATCATCCATTTTTTTGATTTTTGAAAAGTGATTTTTGATTACTTCTTTTAATGCACCTTCTGGAAGGTTCATCTGAAAAATAGGGTGAAGTTTTTTAGAAGTCCAAGAGTTTGAACGAATTGGCATAGTAAGAGATACTATATTTTTTGTATTTTCATTGTAGTTAAACACATAAATATCATTCTCTTTATAAAGATTACCCGCAAGTTTTTTATTTGTAAATACTTTTAGTTTATTATTCTTCATTTTTTAACTCCTCTTGGAGTTCTTCTAGTGTTCTTGGACGATTTTTTAATCGTATACTAAGCTCATAACCTAACAAATCAAGAATAGTTTCTACTTTTTTAATTCCAACTTCATCATTAAAACCATTTTCCATTTTAGAAATAGTTTTTTTAGTGATGTTAGAATATTCTTCTAATTGTTCTTGTGTTAAGTTTTTTTCTTTTCTTAACTCTTTTAGTTTATAGCCTAAGTCTTCTATTTTCAAAAAATATCCTTTTTTAGGAAGTATACTTCTTATTATAAGTTTTTTGTACTTAAATAAGTATTATACTTCTCTTTTAAAAGGTGTATTATTTCTCTTTCTTATGAGCTAATACCCATAATTCAACTTTTTCATTTGCTCTTTCATCTGTTCTTTTTGTTCTTCTTGATGATGCTCTTACATCTCGTCTTAGGTGTAGGTCTTTTCTAAATCGATTATTGTTTCTTAACTCTTCAATTATTGGATGTGTACTTTCTTCATCTACTACTTCTGAAAGGTTTGAGAAGATTAGTACTATTTTTCCATCAGGTTTTAGGTGTTGTTTTGCTTGCTCGAAGAATCTTGGGAAAAGTTCTTCTTCATAATACATAGCTTTATCAATTCCTTCTTCTAGTTTATGTTTAGCTTTTAACCATGGAGGATTAAAAACAATAACATCAGCTTTAATATCACAGTTTTCAAATAAATCACCATGATTTAAAGTTATCTTATCATCAAATCCTAAGCCTTTACTTTCTTTTGCAACTCCAATTATAGAGTTTTTATTTGTATCTGTTGCAAAAATATTTTCAAAATCATTTTGGATTAATTGAAATGATAAAATACCACTTCCTACACCAATTTCAATAGCATTTTCTTTTGAACCATCGTATTTTTTTAACCATTTATCAAATAGTTTAAGATGGTCAAATCTTGTAGGGAAATATGTACCATAATAAGGAAAAATTGTTAAATCTAAAGTTTTAATTTCAATTCCTTTTTTATACCATTGCCAAGAGCTATTCATTCCTTGAATTTCAGGAAAAGATATGTAAAACTCACTTACTTCAGGATATAAAATTTCTAACCAACCAACATGAGGAGCTTTCTTAACTGTTATTTTATTATCAATTACTTTTAGTAATAATCTATGCGAAGCTTCTCTAAAAGCAGAACGATATTCTCTTTGACCTTTAAAACTTTTGTCTGTGTGTACTGCTGAAAGATTCTTTTTAAGTTCGGCTAAAACTTGTAAACCATTAGAAAAGTACTCTTCAACTATTACATATTTTCCAGCAATCATATCTTTTACTGTAGCTTCTGTATCCATCTTACGATAGAAGCCAATTGCTTCAATTTCTGTAGTTATGATGTTTGGTCTGTCTGGTTTTAGTAATTGTATATTGTTATCCATGTAGTTAATTCCTATGTTCTGTTTTCTTTTGACATAATAGCTGATTTTTTATAATACTTGGAAATTAAATTTTCATACTTTTTATTATAATATTAATAGTAATTATTATAATTGATTAAGTTTTTATTTGTTATTATTTCATTCTTAAATTAAAGGACTAAATATATGAAGATAAGAAAGATTAATACAAAGTTACATTATTGGGGATCTGCTTTAATAATTATTCCTTTTTCAATTGTTTTACTAAGTGGCATATTATTACAAGTAAAAAAAGAATTTACATGGATACAACCTAAAACAGTAAAAACTAAATATAGAGAATTAACATTAAGCTTTGATAAAATTCTTGAAGCAGCAATTAGTGTAGAGAATGTTGGTGTAAAATCATGGAAAGACGTGAAATTATTAGATGTCAGACCAGGAAAAGGTATAACTAAAATTAGAACAAAAGATAATTGGGAAATTCAAATTGATAATAAAACAGCTGAGGTATTAGCAGTTAATTTTAGGCGATCTGATATTATTGAATCTATACATGATGGTTCATGGTTTCATGAAAAAGCTAAACTTTGGCTATTCCTTCCAGCTGCAATTATTATGTTAATGATGTCAATTACGGGAATATATTTATTCTTTAAAAATTTACCTTCAAAACTTAGAAAAAAAAGAAATATAAATAGCTAAAATCAAAGATTAACTCTTTTAAATCATAACTTGACTATAATTGCAAAAAATAAATACAAAGATATAACTTATGATTAAAAGAGAGTTTTTACAAAAGCACGAAAAATTAGATTTTAAATTCTATCAAAATGTTGATGATTTTATTGTTGAAGAAGTTCCCATTAAATTTAAAGGTCGTGGTAATTTTATAATTGCAAAGATTAAAAAAACTAGATTAGGAACTTGGGATTTATTAGAAAGTTTAGCAAAGGGCTTACGAATTTATGAAAATGAATTAGGCTATGCAGGACTTAAAGATAAAAATGCAACAACAACTCAATATATATCAATTCCAAAAAAGTATTCAAAAGATTTAAAGCAATTTAGACATAATAAAATTAAAATTTTAGAAACTACACTTCATGGAACAAAACTAAATATTGGAGATTTAATTGGAAACTCTTTTGAAATAAATCTTCATGAAGTTAAAGCACAAGATGTTGGAAAAATTGAAAAACTTCTAAAGCAAATTTCTACTGTTGGTATGCCAAATTATTTTGGTTATCAAAGATTCGGTCGTGATGGTAAAGAAAACTTAGAGAAAGCTAGAAGATATATTTATGAAGATTATCAAATCAAAGATAGAAAAATATCTAAGATGTTAGTATCAGCTTATCAAAGTGACTTTTTTAATAAATGGTTAGTTGAGAGATTGAGTTTATGTGAAGATACATTTAAGCCAATGGATGGTGATGTATTTAGAGAGTATAGAAGTGATGAGTTTTTTACACCAAAGAATCTAACACCTGAAATGTTAAATGACTTTAATGATAAAAAAATAGTACCTACAGGATTATTACCTGGAAATAAAGCATTTAGAAGTATCAAAGATGCAAGAGAAATTGAAGAAAAGTATGATGATACTTATATTCAAGAAAAAGGTTATAGAAGAGATGCTGTTGTTTATCCTAAAGATATAAGTGTACAGTATGATAAAAATACCAGTAAGTGTAAAGTTAAATTTACATTGCCAAAAGGCTCGTATGCTACAGTTCTAATTGAAAATATTGCTAATAGAAACCTAAGAGCTTAGGTTTCTATTTAGTAGAAGTGTTTGTAAAATATTCTTTTTCATATTTTTTTAGTTGTTCAACACTTCGAACTCCTAGTTGTTTACCAACAATTTGTCCATTTTCTAGATAAATTAAAGTAGGAACACCTTTAATTTGAAATTGTGCTGCAAGAAGTTCTTGTTCTTGAATATCTAGTTTATAAATTTCTACGTTATCTTGTTTGCTTGTATTATATTTTGTCAAGTTTTTACCTAAAACCTTACAAGACCCTCACCAAGTAGCATAAAAATCAATAATTACATTTTTGTTTTTAATTTTATCTTCAATATTTTCAAGAGTTAAATGTTCAAATGCAAATAACGATGAAAAACTTAAAAAGAAAATTACAAGTAATTTTTTCATTTTATTAATCCTTTATAAATTTTAGAAAGTATAGTTTTTCTATGTGTAGTCTTTGTTAAGAAAAGATAAACAATTTAAATAAGACAAATTTTATCTTATTTTATAAATAGTTTTGATATCTTATTTTTTACAAATTATATATTTTATTAAAAGAGAAAAATTATGAAATTAAATGACTTAAAAGTTGATATGGATTATTTCCATATAGATGAAAAATTATATCAAAAACTAAACCCAACACCTTTGAAAAATCCAAAATTAGTATCTTTCAATAAAAAAGCCTGTGATTTAATAGATTTAGATTATGGTGAATGTGAAACACAAGAATTTTTAGATCTTTTAAATGGTGTTAAAACTTTAGAAAATTCACAAAGCTATTCTATGGTTTATGCAGGTCATCAGTTTGGATATTTTGTTCCACAATTAGGTGATGGACGTGCTATAAACTTAGGAAAGGTAAAGTCATGGCATTTACAAACAAAAGGCTCAGGACTTACTAAATACTCAAGACAAGGGGATGGAAGGGCAGTGCTTCGTTCTTCCATTAGAGAATATATTATGAGTGAAGCTATGCATGCTTTAGATATTCCAAGTACAAGAGCTCTAGCTATTATTGACTCAGATACCTTTGCTCATAGAGAATGGGAAAAAGAGTCTTGTTCTGTTGTGATGAGAATGTCACCTTCTTGGGTAAGAATAGGTACTTTCGAGTTTTTTGCAAATACAGAGAACTCAAAAGAAAATACAACAAAACTTGCAGATTATGTAATAGAACAAAATTATGCACATTTAAAAGATGAAAAAAACAAGTATGAAAAAATGTTTTATTCTTTAGTTGATAAAACAGCTTCAATGCTCGCACGTTGGCAAGTATATGGATTTATGCATGGTGTTATGAATACTGATAACTTCTCAATGGCAGGTGTTACTATTGATTATGGTCCCTTTGCTTTTATGGATTATTTTGACAAAAACTGTATTTGTAATCATACAGATGGGGAAGGGCGATATTCGTATAATAATCAGCCATACGTAGCTAGATGGAATTTGAGTGTATTAGCTAATGCCTTAAGAGAAATATGTGATGAAGATAAACTTCTTGAATATTTGAAAACATTTCTTCCTCAGCATGAAAATGTATACTTAGAACTAATAAATCAAAGACTTGGACTGCTTGCGAATAAAAGTGGAAATAGAAATCTTGATTTAATCTTAGAACTTTTAGGAGCATTAGAAACTTCTAAAATGGATTACAATGTATTCTTTCACAGATTAACATCTTTAAAATCTTTTAATGATTTATCTTCAATTACTAACTTTTGTGTATTTAGAGAGCCTTTAGAAAAATGGTTTGATTCATATAGAAAAGTTTGTGAAAAAGAAGAAAGTAGTTTTGAGCAAAGACATGAAATAATGAAAATAGTAAACCCTAAATATATAATCAAAAACTATATGCTTCAAGAAGCAATTGAGTTAGCTCATACGGGAGATTATTCACTAGTAAATGATTTATTTGAAATTGCACAAAATCCGTTTGATGAACATAAAAAATATGATAGATACTCAAATCCTACACCAATGGAATTTGCAAATATAAAACTTTCTTGTTCTTCTTAATCTAAGAGGAATAAGTCTGTGGAGCTATTCCTCTTGATTGATTATTTTATGGACTACTTATATGGAATAGTAAATTCTATATTTACATCAGAAAATGATTTATTTCCATGAAAACTTGCGCATTTTTTAGCAAAAGCCATAAATGAATTTTTCATACCAAAATCTAAGATTTCAATACTTCCCTTTGCTACAATCTTTGAATCTTCTATATCGTAAGACATTGAAACTTCTTTTGAAACTTCATTCATAGTTACATTTAAAACCATTTTTTTATTTTCAACATCAATACTTTTAATACTTCCTTTTATTACCTCAGAAGTTGCTAATGAAAATAGTGTGCTAGTAATATTTTTATCTCTAAATGGATTTTTAGAATCAAAAGAAGCGGTCTTGATTTCTACTTTTGCACTTGTTAAGAATTTTGATAAATCATCATTCTTTTCAATACTTAAGTTGATGTCTTTAAATGTTCCAGAAACAGGAGCTTTCTTTTCAGTTTTAAATCCAGTCCATTTAACACCTAAGTCACCATTTACCTCATACGCATTTAAATTTATACCTAATGCTAATGCTAAAATTGAGCTTAATAATATCTTTTTCATTTCCAATCCTTTTTGTTGTTTATATAAATGTACATGAATATTATTTAATTGTTACTTATTTCTACTTGACCAGTGGTCAATTTAAAATTATATTAAGAGTTTTGAAGCTATAATTTTAAATGACCAATAGTCAGTTAAAATAAAAAAGGAAATTTTTTGCCAAGAATTGTTGATAAAGAACAAAAAAGAAAAGATATTGCACTTTCATGTAGTGACTTGATTTATGATGTTGGTATTAAGAAACTAACTGTAGCACAAGTAGCAAAAACTGCAGGAATTGGAAAAGGTACTATTTATCAGTATTTTGAAAATAAAGAAGATATTATTTTTGAAATTATAAATATACATATTGAGGAATATCATAATAATTTTTTAAAATCTATAAAAGGTGTAAAATCAACAAGAGAGAAAGTTTTTTATTTTTTTAATTTTGTAATTGATGAAAGTGAAGAAAATCAAAAACATTTTAATGGATATAAAGAGTATTTATCAATTGTTTTATCAAATAGTGATGAAAAAATGGTTGCTTTTAATAATACATGTAATGTATTTTTTCAAAATCAGTTAAAGAAAGTAATTCAAGATGGAATAAATGAGGGTGATTTAATGCCTAATGCTATTGATTTTTGTGTGCCTTTATTGATTTTTGAAAAAGGTCTTTTACTAAGAAAAATGACGGAGTTTGAGTTTCATCCAAAAGATGTATGTTTAGACTTTATAAATAATTTATTTGATTTAATAGAAATAAAAAAGGAAAAAAAGAATGTATAAAAAAATTGTTATAAGTTTTGCTCTGTTTTTAGCAACACTTACAAATATAAACGCAGCGAAAACTGCTTTAGTTAATACTGATGTAATAAAAACTTCAGAGGTAAATCCCTTACAAGAGTTTGTTGGAACTGTATCATTTGACAAAAAATCTAAAATTGCTAGTCAAAGTTCAGGAGTTGCAAAAAAGATAAGTTTTGAAGTGGGAAAGAAAGTTAAAAAAGGAGAGGTTTTAGTATCTATTGATTCAGATATTTTAAATGCACAAATTAAAGCAGCTGCATCATCAGTTAATATGTATAGTGCACAACTTAAAAATACAAAGAAAAATTATTTAAGATATAAAGCCTTAGTTGCAAAAAAATCTATAGCTCAAAAAGTTTTTGATGATTCAAAGTTAGCTTACGATGTAGCAAATTCAAGTTTGATTTCATCTCAAGCAAAATTAAATGAGCTTAAAATTCAAAAGTCAAAAAAAGTAATTAAAGCTCCATTTTCTGGTGTAATTGTAGAAAAAAATATAAATATTGATGAGTGGTTAAATACAGGTTCACAAGTTGCAACTATTGTAAATACACAAGAAGTGCAAATAATATTTAATTTACCACTTAGTTTTATAGATGGTTTAAACACAGGTGATATGTATGATGTAAATATTTCAGGAAAAATTGTAAAAGCTAAGTTATATGCAGCAATTCCAAGTGGAGATACATTAACAAGAACTTTCCCTGTTAGATTTAAAGCAAATGTAGGAGATATGTTTATTTATGATGGTGCACAAGCAAAAGTTGGTTTTGCAAAAAATGCAAAAACACAAGCTTTAGTAATTAATAGAGATGCTGTAATAAATAGATTTAATATGGATGTAGTATTTGCCGTTGTTGAAAATAAAGCTGTTATGATTCCTGTTCAAATTATAGGTTTTGTAGGAACAAATGCTGCCATTGCTGGAAAAGGTTTAGTTGAAGGCATGGATATTGTTGTTAAAGGAAATGAGAGAGTTTTTCCTAAAATGGATGTAAAAATTCTAAATAAACCAGAAATAAATGAAAAAGAGAAATAGGATAAATAATGGATTTAATTAAATTTTCAATTAAAAACCCTGTAACTATTATAGTTTCAGTTTTAATTGTGGTTTTATTTGGTTTTATATCTTTAGATAAATTACCATACCAATTAACACCAAGTGTTAGTAAACCAGAAATTAAAATTACAACTGTGTGGCCAGGTGCTACTCCTTTAGAAATTGAACGGGAGATTATAGAAGATCAAGAAGATGCACTAAAGAGTTTAAATAATTTAATAGAGTATGAGTCATCTTCACAAGATAATATGGGTTCAATTACTTTAACTTTTTCTTTAGGTACTGATATTAGAGCAGCACTACAAGATGTTTCAAATAAGTTAAATGAAGTAAGTAATTATCCATCAGAAGCTGAAGAACCAATAATTGAAACAGCAAGTGCTAGTCCTATTATTTGGATGATGCTTCAAACACAAGAAGAAAATAAAAGACATATTGATGAATATAAAACATTCTTTGATGATGAAATTGTTCCTGCTATAAAAAGAGTTTCTGGAGTTTCTGGAACTATGACAGCTGGTGGAAGAAAACAAGAGATGCAAATCAATTTAGATTTAAATAAATTAGCATCATTTAATCTTACAATTCCTCAAGTTACAAGTATTTTACGAAGTGAGAATATAAATGTATCCGCTGGGGTTCAGAATATGGGTAGACGTTCTTATAGAATTAGAACAGTTCATAAGTTTGCAACTGCGCAAGATATTAAAGATATTATTCTTATTTCAAATAGAGAACAAAGAGTAACATTAGGTGATGTTGCAAATGTAGACTTTGGATACCAAACTGCTAAATCAGTTGCTATGTTCTTAGGTAAAGATGGTATTTTCCTAGGTGTGCAACCAACAGCAAATGCTAATGCTGTTAAGCTTACTAATGATGTAGAAAAAATTGTAAATGAACTAAATGCAGGTGTACTAGAAAAACAAAAACTTAAAATGATATGGATCTACGATGAAAGAGGTTATATTGTTGGTTCTGTTGATTTAGTACAGCAAAATATTATAATTGGTGGAATTTTAGCCATATTTATGCTTATTCTATTTTTAAGAGCTATTTCTCCAACAGCGGTTGTATCTATTGCAATTCCTATTTCAGTAATTGGTACATTTATTGTTCTTTCAGTAATGGAAAGAAGTTTAAATACTATCTCACTTGCAGGTATTTCCTTTGCAGTAGGTATGTTAGTTGATAGTGCTATTGTTGTATTAGAAAATATTGATAGACATAGAAAAGAGGGAATGAGTATTCCTGATGCTGCATATAAAGGTGCTAGTGAAGTTTGGGGTGCGTTAATTGCATCTGCTTCTACGACTATGGCAGTATTCTTACCAATCATTTTCTTAGAAGATGAAGCAGGTCAACTATTTAAAGATATTGCAATTGCTGTTGTATCTTCTGTATCATTTTCATTATTTGTATCAATTGCAGTTATTCCAATGTTATGGAAAAAATTTGCAAGTATGTCAGGTAAAGAAGTGAAAAGTGAAAGTGCATTAACAAGATTTGGTAATAAAATTGTAGATTTCTTTATGAGTTTTGTACATTGGTCTTTAAAATCTGTACTTACAAAATTAGTTACAATTTTTACATTAGGAATTTTATCGGCTTCAACAATTTATTTATTATTCCCAAAATTAGACTATTTACCACAAGGTAATAAAAACTTAATTTTTAATATTTTAATTACACCTCCAGGTTTATCATATCAAGAAAGATATGATATGGGTTCTTATTTAATGAAGAAAATTGAACCAAATATTAATAAGGATGTTGATGGAGTTCCTGGCCTGAACAGAGCTTTTTATGTTTCATTTGGTGATTTTAACCTTTTTGGTGGAACTTCAATGCATGAAAGTAGAGCAAAAGAATTAATTCCTTTCTTTAGACCTATTGTAAACTCTATGCCATCTATTTTTGGGGTATCACTTCAATCAGGTGTATTTGAAAATGGAATAGGTGAGGGTAAGACAGTAGATATTGATATAAGTGGTGAAAAGATTGAAGATATTGCTGGAGTTGGAATGCAGTTATTCATGGCTTCACAAGGAGCTATTAAAGGTGCACAGGTGAGACCAGTACCTTCAATTGAGTTACTTTATCCCGAAGTTAGAATAAAACCAAATCAAGATGCTCTAAAAGCACTTGGTATGAGTTCACTTGATTTAGGAAATACTATTGATGTATTAATGAGTGGAAGAAAAATCTCAGACTTTGAACAAGATGGTAAAAAGAAAATTGACTTAGTATTAAAAGCTAATGATGAACAAATTCAAACACCTGAAGATATTATGGCCACTCAAATTGCTTTACCTAATTCTTCATTGTTACCAATCTCATCATTAGCTACAGCTGAGAATTTTACTGGTATTTCTGAGATTAGACACCTTGCTGGTAAAAGAACGATTACTCTGCAAGTTACACCACCTGAAAATATGACTATTCAAGAAACGATGGTTATTTTACAAGGTACGATTAAAGGTATGAAAGATGGAGGATCTATATCTAAAGATGTAGATATAGGAATTTCTGGAACTGCTGATAAACTAACACAAACAATTGATATGTTAAGTTTAAATTTTATTTTAGCACTTATAATTATTTACTTACTAATGTCAGCATTATTTGGTAACTTTTTATATCCTATTGTTATTATGTTTACAGTACCTCTTGCTACTGCTGGTGGGTTTATTGGACTTGCTTTAACAAATGCATTTATAGCTCCTCAGCCATTGGATGTATTAACAATGCTAGGTTTTATTATTCTAGTTGGTATTGTTGTTAATAATGCAATTTTAATTGTACACCAAAGTCAGAACCTTATTAAAAATGAAGGTTATGATCATAAAAAAGCAGTTATTGAAGCTACAAGAACAAGAATTAGACCTATTTATATGTCTTCATTAACTTCAATCTTTGGTATGTTGCCTCTTGTATTACTTCCAGGTCCTGGAAGTGAGTTCTATAGAGGTTTAGGTTCAGTAATTACAGGTGGTCTTGCACTTTCAACTGTATTTACTATTTTTGTAACGCCAGCACTTTTAATGTTCTTTATAAAATTAGAACATAGAATGGCTGGAAAAGTAAAAGAACCAGCTGATGTTAGTAAAGCCTAGGAGAGATTAATGAAAAATATAAAAACAAAACTAATTCTAAGTATGTTAGCAGCTTCAATTTTAGCTGTTAATGTAAATGCTTTAAATTTATCTCAAGCTGTTGATATAGCTTTAAAAAACAATCATGAAGTTCAAGCTAAGAACTTCGATTATTTAGAAGCAGTTGAAAATGTAAAGCTAAATAATTCAGATCTTTTACCAAAAATTGGTTTAGGTTTTGTATATAATAATAGAGATGAAGTGAACGTAAGTCAAGTAGATACAGATGCTGCTTTTAAAGCTGAGGTTTCTTACAACTTATTTAATGGTTTTAAAAACATATCAGATAGAAATTCATCAAGATTTTTATCTCAAAGCTCACAATATTCATTAACTGCTTTAAAACAAGATATTATTTTAAATACTAAAACAGCATATATAAATTATCTTGATAAAGAAAATGCACTTGAAACTTATAATAGTGCTTATAATCTTTTTCAAGAACAGTATATTGATTCAAAAAATAGATATGATCAAGGCTTAATTGCTAAAAATGACTTATTACAAGTTCAAGTAAATATGTCATCTGCTAAGCAAAATGTTGCAAAAGCAAAAGGTGATTTAAAAACAGCAAAAAACATTTTATCAAATATTTTAGGTGGAATGGATTTATCTTCAGAAAATATTGAAAAATTAAATAATACTACTCTAAAAGCTTCTGATTATAATGTAAAATTATTAGATAATAGAAGTGAAATTCAAGCTTTAAATATGAATTTAGAAGCTATTAAAGAACAGAAAAAATCTATAAAAAGTTCTTTTTATCCAAAAGTAGATGCTTCTGTTTCTCATAATCAATATTTTGAAGACATAAGTGATTATAAAGATCAAAATATAGCAACTTTAAGTGCATCATGGAATTTATATAATGGTGGTTTTGATGAAACTAAAGGTAATATTTACAGAACTAGATATTTAAAAGCAAAAACGCAAGTAGAGAAAACAAAACTTGATATTAAACTTCAATATGAAAATGCAATTTCAAATTTAGAAGTAGCAATTGAAAACTTTACAACAGCTAGTTTATCACTAACACAAGCAGAAGAAAATTATCAAATAGTTAAAAATAGATTTGATGAAGGTGTTTCTACAAGTACTGATTTAACTGATGCTAACTATTTATTAACTCAAGCAAAACAAGGTTTAAATAGAGCCTATTTTGATAAGTTTCTAGCAGTTTCTACACTTGATAGAATATTTGAAAAATAAGAATTCTTCTCTTAGATAAGTTTTTATTTTATATAAAAACTTATCTACTTAAAACACTTAACCTAGCTATTAATTTATTTCCAATACACTTCGCACTTATTATAAAATTAATATACGTAAAAAGAATAATTTTTATGTAATAAAGGAAGCAGATGAATTCTGTAATAATTGCAGTTATGGTTATGGTAATACTATCACTTGTGAGAGTAAATATTGTAATTGCATTAATAATTGGTGCAATAGTAGGTGGATTAAGTGGTGGACTTGGTTTAATTGAAACAATAGAAGCTTTTAACAAAGGTTTAGGAAATGGTGCAACGATTGCCTTATCTTATGCTATGTTAGGAACATTTGCAGTTGCAATTTCAAAATCTGGAATTACTGATTTATTATCAAATATGATTATAAAAAGAGTAAATTCAAATGCTTCTGCAATGCAGTTTATATATATAAAATACATGTTATTGACACTTGTATTATTTGCTGCTATTTCTTCTCAAAACTTAGTACCTGTTCATATTGCATTTATTCCTATTTTAATTCCTCCTTTACTTCACTCAATGGCTCAATTACAACTTGATAGAAGAGTTATTGCTTGTGTAATTACTTTTGGTTTAGTTGGAACTTATATGTTACTACCTGTTGGTTTTGGTGGGATTTTCCTAAATGAAATTTTATTAAAAAACTTGATTAATAGTGGAATAGAAGCTAATTCTTCTCAGCTACCTCTTGCTATGGCACTTCCTGTATTTGGAATGTTTTTAGGTTTATTAACAGCAATTTTTTTCACATATAGAAAAAAAAGAGTTTATGATGTAAGTAAAATACTTGAAGTTGAAGCCAAAAAAAAAGATATAAAACCTTTTTATATTTTTATTGCTTTACTTTCAATAATAACTGCACTTGGTTTACAGTTATATACAAACTCTATTATTATAGGTTCTTTAGCTGGTTTTATTATCTTTATTGTTGCAGGAGTGATAAAATCTAATGAAACACAAGATTTCTTCACAAGAGGCCTTAAGATGATGGGAATGATAGGTTTTATTATGATTGCTGCAAATGGTTTTGCAAGTGTTATAAATAGTACAGGTGGAGTTGAAACATTGGTTGCTTCAATTGTTAATATTATTGGAGATAATAAATCACTTGCAGCTTTACTTATGTTGGTAGTTGGTTTATTTACTACTATGGGAATAGGTTCATCTTTTTCAACTATACCAATTATTGCAGCTATTTATGCACCTTTATGCTTATCCTTAGATTTTTCAGTAATGGCAACGATTACTTTAATAGGTACATCAGCAGCACTAGGTGATGCAGGAAGTCCAGCATCAGATAGTACACTTGGGCCCACTTCTGGACTTAATGTAGATGGACAACATGATCATATTTGGGATTCCGTAGTACCAACTTTTATTCATTATAATATACCTCTAATTATTTTTGGATGGTTTACATCTGTTTATATTTTTTAATATAAACAGATTTTAGAAAAAGCTAATTCTTTTATGCTATATTATTTCTTATGATTACACTAAATAAAGAAATTACAAAACTATTAACTTTTACTATTTTAGCATTACTTTTTTTAGCTTTAAACTCTATTTTTTGTAAAGCTGCACTTGTAAATAATTATATTGATGCCTACTCTTTTACCTTTCTTAGACTTTTTTTTGGAGCACTTACTTTAGTTTCAATTTATTATTATAAAAATAAAAGAATTACTATATTGCTAAAAACAAATTGGATTACTTCTTTTATGCTTTTTATATATGCTATTTGCTTTTCGTATGCATATATTAGTTTAGATGCAGGATTAGGAACTCTATTGTTGTTTGGTGTTGTTCAAATTACTATGCTTATCTCTTCTTTATTTTTAAAAGAGAAAATTAGCTTACAAAAAGTTTTTGGAATGCTAATAGCTTTTTTAGGTTTAGTATATTTACTTTATCCCAAAGAGAGTTTTCACTTATCATATATACATATTATTTGGATGATTTTTTCAGGTATTGCTTGGGCTTTTTATTCAATATTAGGAAAAAAATCTAAAGATGCAATAGCAAATACTATGGATAACTTTATAAAAGCTACTTTTTTTGCAATAATCTTTTATTTAGTTTTTAATTTAAATGATTTAAATATTTCTTCAAATGGAGCTTTTCTAGCTTTTTTTTCTGGAAGTTTAACATCTGCTATTGGGTATGTAATTTGGTATAAAGTATTACCTCAAATGCAAATTATAACAGCTTCAGTAATTCAACTATTTGTTCCTATTTTATCTATTGTATTTAGTGTGATTTTCCTAAATGAGCTTTTTACTTTTGATTTAGCACTTGCAACAATTATTATATCAATTGGGATTTTGCTATCTGTATTATCAAGGGAATAAATATAGTTATTTATTCCCACTATTATTAATTCCTTTGAAAGAATCTGCCCATTTTAACTTAGCAGGTTGTTCACTACCATCTGGCTTAGAATTTCCCGAATATAAAGCACTAAATCCGTTAGTGCTTTTTTTTGGTTTAGGAGTTGTTTTCATTGATATATAGGCATATACAGCTATTATAATTAATATTGTGTAAATTACTGTTTTCTTAATGTTACTCATTTTAGGTTTTGCAGATTGATTTATTGTTTTCATTTCGAAATTCTTACATAATTCATATTAATTTAATATTATAAGAGTTTTTATTATATAACTGCCCCTGAAGCTGCCATAATTTCTTTTCCTTCTTCACTAACCATATCATTTGTCCATCTTGGTTTAAATGTTATATGAACCTTTGTTTCATTAATTTCTTCAACTGCTTGAGTTACTAGTCTAACCTGTTCCATTAGTGAACCTGCAACTGGACAAGCAGGACTTGTTAGAGTCATATAAATAACACAGTATAAACCTGCATCTCTTTGCTCAAAGTTTATTTCGTATATTAATCCTAAATCATAAAGGTTTACAGGAATTTCAGGATCAAATACATTCTTTAAATTTTCTATTACTTTTTCTCTTATTTCTTCAAAATCATTACTACTTGACATTTTAATCCTTTACGCTTTTAGTGCATACTCTTTAATTTTTTTAATCATTCCAATAACTCCACTTTGTCTATTTGGTGTTATTATCTCACTTAAATTTAGTTCATGAACTATATCCATATCAATTTCTTGTAATTCTTCAATTGTAGAATCAGAAAATATTTGTAAAATCATATAAACTAAACCTTTTACAATTATCGCATCAGACGTTCCTTTAAAGATAAGTCTATTATCAACTTGTTCACATATTAACCAAACTTGTGAAGTACAACCATGTACTAAGTTTACAGGAGTTTGATACTTTTCATCTAAAGACTCTAGCTTTTTTCCTAAGTCAATAATATATTCATATTTTTGTAATTCATCTTCAAAAAATTCTAAATCTTCTTTTATATCTGCTACTTTTTTTTCAATACTCATTTTTAATCCTATTTTAATTCTCTAACATATTTAAAGCTCTTTTTAATGCAATAATTAATTTATCTACATCACCATAATCATTATAAAAGCTAATTGATACTCGTATAGTACCTTTAATATTAAGACTTTTCATAATAGGTTGAGCACAGTGATGCCCAACTCTTAGTGCTATTTTCATTTTGTCAACTAAAATACCAACATCATCATGAATAAGTCCTTTAAAGTTAAAACTTCTACTTCCAATTGAATCGCTTATATCATTATAGAATATGATGTTTGGAAGTTTTTCTAACTCTTCATTTAAGTAGTTGAAAACATCTTTTTCTATTAATTCAATATTTTCATAGCCAACATGATTTAAGTACTCTAATGCTTGTCCAAATCCAATTATTCCTGCTATATTTTGTGTTCCTGCTTCAAACTTATAAGGTGCATCTAAAAGTGTTGAACTATTAAAATCAACTTGATCAATAGTTGCTCCTCCTGTTTGATAAACATTTACATCTTTTAAATATTTTTCTTTTATATAAATAGCTCCAACGCCTGTTGGTGCAAATGTTTTATGACCTGAAATAGCAAAAAAGTCAACATCAAGTTCTTGCATATCAACTCTCATGTGAGCTAAACTTTGAGCTCCATCAATCATCACAACAGCTTCATATTTATGAGCTAGTGCAATAATTTCTTTAATATCATGTATTTTTCCAAAAGCATTTGATATATGTGTAATACTTACAAAAGATTTTGGATTTTCTTTTAATAATTCTTCAAAATTTTCCATATCAAAATCAAGATTTTTATTGTACTTTACAACTTCAAGTCCATTTCCTAAACTTCTTCCTTGCATATGCCAAGGAACTATATTAGAGTGATGTTCTAGTGAAGATATAATTACTGTTTTAAAATCTTTTGCATAAGAGTTTGCAATAAAATTAATAGACTCTGTCACACCTTTTGTAAATATTATCTCTTCTTTATTTTTTGCATTTATAAACTCTTTTAATGTTTTTCTCGCATTTTCAAATTTTTGTGTTGCTTTATTTGCATCACCAAAATTACTTCTATGTGTATTTGCACAATATTTTTCATAATACTCAACTTGCGAAGCAACTACTGTTTTTGGTTTTTGAGTAGTTGCTGCATTGTCTAAATATACTATGTCAGAGTTTTCAAAATATGTAAAATCTTTTTTAAACATAGTTTTTCCTTTCATATGAATCTATAAATTCTTTAATTAATTCATCTTCAATATTATCATATATTTTACTTTCGAAAGCTTTTAAAAGTATCTCATATGCTAGGTCTTTATTTATTCCACGTGATTGTAAGTATAATAATTGGTCTTTATCTAAAGTTCCTGTTGTTGCGCCATGACTAGCCTCAAGTTCATCTATTAAAATTTCTAAATGTGGTTGAGCATAAATTGTTGCATCATTTGAAAGTAAAATAGTATTAGAATTTTGAAATGCTTTTGTGTAAAGTGCATGTTCATTTACTCTTGATAAGGCTTTAAAAACAGTACGAGAATGATCTTTTAGTGAATGTTTAAAGTTTATATTACTTATAGAACTCTCACCATTATGTACTGTATTTATTACATTTGCTGTATTTGCTGAATCTTTAGATTTAACTAATGAATTTAACTCATAATCACAATTTTTATTGTCTAAAATATTTACGGTATTATTAATAATTACACCATTACCATACTCAAAATTTGTAACCTTACACTTTGAATTGTCTTTTTGATCAATATCTAAATTAAAAAGTAAATAGTTTACATCATTTATATCTTGAATCTTTGCATACTCAAAATTTGCATTTTCATCTACTTCAAAAGATCTATTTACACTATATGCACTATTAGTTGAAGTATTAGTAAAGACTTCAATAACAGATGCTTTAACATTTTCTTTTATTTCTATTTTTAAAGAGTTTGTAAAAAATGTTTCATCTTCTTTAATTTTATGAATCAAACAAATTGGCTCTGGAATATTAGAGTTTATTGTTAAAATTACTTGTTTATTATCTATATTTTTTGTTATTTCAAATAATGAATTTGCATATTCTTTTGTATCTTTTCTAACTTCCAATCCCATAATATCAAAGTTATAGTTTTGAGTTTCTTTAAAATCGTATGAAAATAGTTCTGCAAAATTTACTTTTATAAACTCTTCATCTTTTTTAGTAGGTAGAACTAACCCTTCAATATCATTTAGTCTCATCTTTAATTCCTATTCCCTCATAGCCTTTTTCATCTAGCTCTAAAGCAAGAGTATAATCTCCTGTTTTTACAATTTTTCCGTCATTTAAAATATGAACAAAATCAGGTTTAATTAATTCTAATAATCTATCATAGTGTGTAATCATAAGAACAGATTTTTTTCCATCTAACATTGCATTTACTACATTTGCAACTGTTTTAATAGCATCTACATCAAGACCTGAATCTATTTCATCTAACATAATTAAATCTGGGTCTAAAAGTAGTAATTGAATTAATTCATTTCTCTTTTTCTCACCACCAGAAAAACCTTCATTTAAATCTCTTTGTAGAAGTTTTTTATCAAGGTTATATTTAGATGTTTGCTCTTTAATAAGCTTTAAAAAATCCATTGTATCTATTTCATCTTCGCCTGCATATTTTCTTTTTTCATTTATTGCTGTTTTTAGAAAATAGCTATTATTAACACCTGGAACTTCAATAGGGTTTTGAAAGCTCATAAAAATGCCTTCGTTTGCGCGTTCTGCTACATCTAAATCCAATAGGTCTTTCTTTTTATATGTAATAGAACCTTCTGTTACAGTACAGTCATAATGAGCACTTAATGTTTTTACTAAAGTTGATTTACCAGCTCCATTAATTCCCATTAAGGCATGAACTTCACCTTCTTTAATATTTAAGTTTAAACCTTTTAAAATCTCTTTATCATTTATATTTACTTTTAAATCTTTAATTTCTAACATAATTTTTGTTTGCTGGTTAAATTAACCAACGCTCCCTTCTAATGATATATTTAATAATTCTTTTGCTTCTGCTGCAAATTCCATTGGTAACTCTTTTAATACTTCTTTACAAAAACCATTTACAATCATTGAAATTGCATTTTCTTCACTAATACCTCTTTGAGATATATAAAAAAGTTGTTCATCTGAAATCTTTGAAGTTGTTGCTTCATGTTCAATAATTGCATCCATATTTCTAACTTCATGATATGGATAAGTATGTGCGTTTGCAGTATTTCCAATCAGAAGTGAATCACATTCTGAAATATTTCTTGCACCTGTTGCATTTTTTCCAACTCTCACTAAACCTCTATATGCATTTACTCCATGCATTGCAGAAATACCTTTTGAAATAATTGTTGATTTAGTATTTTTGCCTAAATGAACCATTTTAGTTCCAGTATCTGCTTGCTGTGATTTTGAAGAAATTGCTACTGAATAAAATTCACCAACACTGTCATCACCTATTAAAATACATGATGGATATTTCCATGTTAACGAAGAACCCGTTTCAACTTGTGTCCAAGATATTTTCGAGCTCTTCCCAATACAGGATCCTCTTTTTGTTACAAAGTTTAAAATTCCACCTTTTCCATCTTTATCACCTGGATACCAGTTTTGAATAGTAGAATATTTTATTTGTGCATTATCAAGTACTACTAGTTCAACAACTGCTGCATGAAGTTGTCTTTCATCTCTTGATGGTGCTGAACAGCCTTCATTATATGATACATAAGAGTTTTCATCACATATAATAATTGTTCTCTCAAATTGTCCAGTATCTAAAGCATTAATTCTAAAGTAAGTTGATAACTCCATTGGACATATTGTATTTGGTGGAACGTAAACAAAGGAACCATCTGTAAATACAGCCGAGTTTAAACAGGCAAAATAGTTATCAGTTACAGGTACAACAGATGCCAAATACTTTTTAAGTAAATCTGGGAATCTATTTGCAGCTTCTGATACAGAACAAAATATAATTCCTAATTCTTCTAACTCTGCTTGATAAGTTGTCTTAACTGAAACAGAATCAAATACAGCATCAACAGCAACAGTTTTGACACCTGCTAATTGTTTTTGTTCTTCTAAAGGAATTCCTAATTTTTCATAAGTTTTTAATATTTCTGGATCTACTTCATCTAAAGAATCCAAAGCTTTCTTTGGAGCTGAGAAATATGCAATATCTTGATAATCGATTTTTGGATATTTTAAATTTGCCCAAGAAGGTTCTTCCATCTTTAGCCATTTTTCATAAGCTTTAAGCCTAAAGTCTAGTAGCCAAGAAGGTTCTTCTTTTTTAGCAGATATTGCTTTTATAACGTTTTCATTTAATCCTTTAGGAAAAGTATCACTTTGTACTAAAGTTTCAAATCCTAATTTATATTCACTATTAATAACGTCATGAATGTGTTTATTATCACTCATAATTGACTCCATAATTATTCAAATTTTTAAATAAGACAATATTTGTCCTAATTGAAATATAACAGTAATTGAATTAAAAAAAACTTAAATAGGACATTAATTGTCCTATTTGTAAAAAATATGTATAAAAAAGACTATTTTATACCTTTCTCTAGTCTATTAGTATAGTAAGAAATAGGGTACGTTAAGAGCAAATATCCAATAGCAAGAGGTATATAACTCTCTAATGTTGAGTATGTAATTGCATCAACTTCTTGAGCATTCATAGTAAACTCAGAAATTGCAATAATAGATAATAAAGAGGAGTCTTTAATGATAGAAGCAAATTGACCTGTAAGTGAAGGGAGCATTCTTTTAAAGGCTTGAGGAAAAATTATATATCTATATGTTTGATATTTTGACATTCCTAAACTAATACTTGTTTCATACTGCTCTTTATCAATTGACTGTAAAGCTGCACGTATTATTTCAGAAACATAAGCTCCTGAAAAAATTGCAAGTATAAAAGTTCCAACTATATATCTATTATCAAAGCCTAAGTTATTTGCAAAAACATAGAAAAATATTAAAATTTGAACAAGTAAAGGTGTTCCTCTAATAATTTCAATATAAAATCTTGCAAAAAATCTTAAAATAATAAGCTTAGAATTTTGAGCATAAGTAAAAAATAATCCAATTATAAAGCTTAGTATTAAAGCAAAAAAAGAAATAGTGATAGTCATTATAAAACCATTTATAAACTTTTGTTTGTATTCGTAAACATGTTCCCAGTTAAAGTCATAAGAGATATTTGCAAACATAAAATATACAGGAGTAATTACAAGTATACTTAAGAAGATAAAATTGAAAATGTAAACTCCCCAAGGAAGGGAGTCTTTGTTTTTATAAGTTAATTCATTTATAAATAAGTTTTTTATTTTAAAGATAGGGATTTCCTAGAAGAAAAAAGGTATTTTTAATTCATCAAATGTAGCTTTTGCTTCAGTTAAATGTGTTTTTGCAAATTTAGCAAATGTTCCATCAGCTTTAGCTTTTTTAATAAATTCATCAACTTTTTTCTTTAACTCAACATCTTTTTTATTTAATGCAACACCCCAGTATTCAAAATCTTTTTGAAAAGATTTTAAAATTGCAACTGTTGTATCTTTATGTTGTACATGATTTTTATAAATTGTTAATTGGTCATAAAGAAAACCATCTACTTTTCCTTGAACTACTTCAAGAACACAAGCATTTTCTTTATCAAATACTAAAATATCTGCATTTTTAAAATTCTTACTTACATAAACATGTCCAGTTGAACCTTTTTTAACTGCAACTTTTTTACCTTTTTTATCTAAATCTTCAATACTTAAAACACCAGAATCTTTATTTGCTAAAATTGCAAGTGAAGATTGTGCATAAGGAATTGAAAAATTAATAGATCTTTGTCTTTCTTTTGTAATTGTCATTGAAGAAATAATTAAATCAATTCTTCCAGTTTTTAAAGATGGGATTAATCCACTCCATGCAGTATTTTCAATAATCACTTCTCTTCCTAAGTGCTTTCCAAGTGCTTTTGCAAAGTCAACAGATACACCTTGAGGTACACCATCTTTATCACTCATCTCAAATGGAGGGTAGGCTAACTCCATACCAACTGTTAAAACTTTCTTGTCTTCTTTTGTTTGGGCTGCAAGTAAAGATATCGATGTAAATGTAAGCATTAATGCTAATAATATTTTTTTCATTATAAACCTTTTGTAATTTTTTTATTATTATTCCCATACTAAACTTAACATTACTTTATTATCCGTCTAGATATTTATTAAAATTCCACTATAATATTGCGAAAATTTGTGATAAATTTTATAATTAAGAATCTAGAATCTTAATTAAGACAATTTTTATCCTGTTTATACTAAAATACAAAAATTAATTAAGAAAAATGTATTTAAAAGTAAAAAATAGAAAATATTAAACTAATAGGAATATAGAATATGATGGAAGTTTATTTAGATAATAACGCAACTACAATGGTAGACCCAAAAGTTTTCGAAGAAATGAAACCATTTTTTTGTGAAATTTATGGAAACCCTAACTCACTTCATAAGTTTGGAGCTGGAACTCATCCTAAGATGGTTGAAGCATTAGACTTTTTATATGAAGGTATAAACGCAGCAGACCAAGATGATATTATTATCACTGGAAATGCAACTGAAAGTAATAACACAGTTATCAAAGGTATCTGGGTTGACAAGATTTTAAATGGTAATAAAAATCACATTATTACAAGTGAAGTTGAGCATCCAGCAATAACAGCAGCCTGTAAGTTCTTAGAAACACAAGGTGTTAAAGTAACTTATTTACCTGTAAATGAGGAAGGTGTTTTAGAAGCATCTTTAGTTAGAGATAATATTACAGAAGAAACTGCATTAGTTACTATTATGTGGGCAAATAATGAAACTGGTAAAATTTTCCCAATTAAAGAAATTGGATTAATCTGTAAAACAACAGGTGTTCCTTTTCACTCTGATGCTACACAAGCTATTGGAAAATTTCCAGTTGATGTTCAAGAATGTAACCTTGATTATATAAGTTTCTCTGCACATAAATTTCATGGACCAAAAGGTGTTGGTGGATTGTATGTTAGAAAAGGTTCTGAATTAACTCCTTTACTTCACGGTGGTGAGCAAATGGGTGGAAATAGAGCAGGTACTGTTGATGTTGCATCAATGGTAGGAATGGGATGGGCTATGCATTTAGCAACATCTACAATGGCTTTAGCTTATGAAAAAAATCACGTAAGTAAATTAAGAGATAAATTAGAAAATGCAATTTTAGAATTACCAGAAACTATTGTAATTGGTGGTAAAGATAATAGAACTCCAAACACAACTTTAATATCTATTAGAGGTGTTGAAGGTGAATCAATGTTATGGGATTTAAATCAAAATGGTATTGGAGCTTCAACAGGAAGTGCCTGTGCTAGTGAAGATTTAGAAGCAAACCCAGTTATGAATGCATTTGGATCTGATAGTGAGTTAGCTCATACAGGTGTTAGATTCTCATTAAGTAGATTTAATACAGAAGAACAAATTGATTACGCAATACAAACTGTTAAAAATGCAGTTACAAGATTAAGAGCACTTTCAAGTTCGTATGCGTATGCACCAGCATCGCATAAATCAGCTTTATAAAAAAATAGAAGAATAATAAAAGGAAAATGATATGGCAAAAAATGATTTAATTAGTGGATCAATTTGGGATGAGTATTCAAATCAAGTTGTAAATAGAATGAATAACCCTCAACACCAAGGTGAAATTACAGAAGAAAGAGCTAAAGAATTAGGAACAAAATTAATTGTTGCTGACTTTGGTGCTGAGTCATGTGGCGATGCTGTAAGATTGTACTGGGCAGTAAATGAAGAAACTGATGAGATTGTTGAATCTAAATTCAAATCTTTTGGTTGTGGTACTGCAATTGCATCTTCTGATGTTATGGCTGAATTATGTGTTGGTAAAACTGTTGATGATGCTGTTAAGATTACAAATATTGATGTTGAAAAAGCATTAAGAGATAATCCAGATACTCCAGCTGTTCCACCTCAAAAAATGCACTGTTCTGTTATGGCTTATGATGTTATTAAAAAAGCAGCATCTGAGTACAAGGGTGTTGATATGGAATCTTTTGAAACTGAAATTATTGTTTGTGAATGTGCAAGAGTAAGTTTAGGAACAATTCAAGAAGTTATCAAAATCAATGACTTAAAAACAGTTGAGCAAATTACTGATTATACAAAAGCAGGTGCTTTTTGTAAGTCATGTATCAAGCCAGGTGGTCATGAAGAAATGGATTACTATTTAGTTGATATTTTAGCTGATACAAGAGCTGAAATGGAAGAAGCTAAAATGAAAACAGCAGCAGATGCTAGCGAAGCTGGAGAATTAACATTTGATAAAATGACTTTAGTTCAAAGAATTAAAATGATCGATTCAGTATTAGATGAAGATATTAGACCAATGTTAGTAATGGATGGTGGAAACATGGAAATTATTGATATTAAAGAAAATATTCCTCATTATGATTTATATATCAGATACTTGGGTTCATGTTCAGGATGTTCGTCTGGGTCTACTGGAACTTTATATGCAATCGAATCAGTATTACAACAAAAAATTGATGAAAACTTAAGAGTTTTACCAATTTAATAGATACAAATAATTATTCATAATTATTACAAAAGGCTTATTCTTAGGAATGAGCCTTTTTTTATGTCTAATACTTTCTACTTAGCTTATAAACAATAATTTCACAATTATATTATAAATTTTCATATATAAGAAAAAAGGATAAAAGATGAAAAAGATTATTTTAGGAACATTAGTATTAGGTGTAGCTGCATTTGCAGCTGTTAATTTAGCATCTTGTAAAGGCTGTCATGGTCAAAACTTTGAAAAGAAAGCTTTAGGAAAATCTAAAATTGTATCTGAAATGACAAAACAAGAAGTTAGTGATGCAATGGTTGGATATAAAAATGGTACATACGGTGGACCAATGAAAGGCCTAATGAAAGGTCAATCTGCAAAGTATACTGAAGAAGAATTAAGAAGTACAGGACTTGGTAAATAGATTTAAAAAGGTGTTTTTTGACACCTTTTTTTATAATTTCATTAACTTATAAGTTATTGTTTACTACATTTACTTATGACAAATATAAAACCTACTAGAAAATTCATCCCTGCTTACGGTTTAAAAAATAGACACCTACAAACTATATATTCATCTTTTTTTAGAAAAGACATAAAACTTGATTATGAAATCGAAGAATTTACTTTAAAAGATGAAGATTTTATTGAGTGTTATTGGTTAAAAAAAGAAAAAGCTGATACAAATATTTATGTAATTTTTCATGGATTAGAAGGCTCTTATTCATCTCCTTATATAAAAGGAATCATGAAAGCATTGTCCGATAAAAACCAAGCTGTAGTGCTTGTACATTTTAGATCATGTGGAAAGAAGGATAATCTAAAAGCAAAAACTTATCATAGTGGAGATACAAGTGATGCTATTGAGTATTTAAAATACTTACATAAAAAGTATGAAAATGCAAATATTTTAACTATTGGATATTCTGTTGGTGCAAATATGTTGCTTAAACTTTTAGGTAAGGATTTTGTTGATAATTTTATACAAAAATCAATTTGTGTAAGTCCTCCACTTGATTTAAGTATTTGTGCTAAAGTTCTTAATTCTGGATTTGCAAAATTTTATCAAATACATTTACTAAAACTTTTGAAAGAAACTCTACTTAAAAAATATGAAAGACATGATTATAAAAAGCTAATAGGATTAGATAGAATAAGAGTTGATAAAATATCAACTATTAAAGAGTTTGATGATTTATATACTTCTAAAATCAATGAGTTTAAATCTGCTGAAAATTATTATAAACTTAATTCATCAAAACAATTTTTAAAAAATATTAAAACAAAAACCTTAGTTATTCATTCTCTTGATGACCCTTTTATGAATAATGATATTCTTCCTTCAAAAGAACAGATATCACAAAATTGTACATTTGAAATATATGAAAATGGTGGGCACTTAGGTTTTATAGAAGGAAGTATTTTTAAGCCTGAATATATGCTAGAAAAAAGAATTATGGAATACTTTGATGAATATTATTAAAAATGTAACTTATTTTAGTTAGGATGTCGTTTATTAAAATATATATTTAAAATAAGGCTAGACATGAGTGTAAAAAAAATAGTTTTTCCTATATCTTCGTTGTTCTTCGCAATTGGATTTTTAGCTATCGGTTATGGAATGATTTTAACTTTTATTGGGATTTATTTAAAAGAATTAGAAGTTAGCAATTCTGTAATTGGTATTATTAATGCTTCCTTTTTTTTAGGAGCAGTTTTATCTTCGATTTTTAGTCAAAAAATTATATCTAGTGTTGGACATATTAGAAGTTTTGCTGCATTTGCAGCTCTTATGGTAATCACTTTTTTATTACATGCAGTTTTTTTTAATGAAGTATTATGGGCTATTTTAAGATTAATTTCTGGTTTTTCTTTCTATGCTCTTTTAATCATACTAGAAAGCTGGTTAAATGAAAAAAGTTCTGAAGAAAGTAGAGGAAAAATATTAGCTATTTATACAATTATATTCTATTTGGCAACTGCTATTGGACAACTATTTTTAAATATTGATGAACATTTTAAACAATTCATTTTTACAATTGGCTCTGCTCTTGTTTTATTTTCAGTGATTTTTATCTCTCTAACAAAAATTAAAGAACCTGTTTTAACGCCTTTTGATAAATTCAGTTTTCCAAAAATATTTTCAATAGTTCCACTTGCTACGGTTACAAGTTTTATTAGTGGTTTTTTAGTTGGTGGTTTTTTTACAATGCTTCCTGTTTATATTCTAATGCAAAGTGATTCTGTTGAACTAGTATCAAAATTCATGTTAATTTCAATTTTAGGTGGATTGATTTCTCAATGGCCTGTGGGAATACTTTCTGATAGATTTGGTAGAAGAAAACTTATATCTATTGTTTCTTTTATTAGTGCTTTAACATCATTACTTTTTGTTGTATATGCAAATGAAGAATTATATTTACTTATTCTTGGATTTTCTTTAGGATTAACTATATTCACTTTATATCCTTTAGCTGTAGCACGTGCAAATGATATTGTTGATGAAAATAAAGATATTGTTGAGATTAGTAGAACTTTACTTTTTACTTATGGAATTGGCTCTTTTCTTTCTCCTTTATTAATAGGACTGGGACTTAGTTTAACTCCTAATTTCTTATTTATATGCTTCTTTGTTTTATGCTTAGTTTTAAGTATCTATGCATTAACACAAGAAAGAGTAAAAGATAAAGATTTAAGTGTGTTTGTAAATATACCTATTACTTCAGGAGCTGAATTACCAGAATTAGATCCACGGCAAGATGAAGAGCATACTCATACAAATTAATGAAGATTCTATGGATTAGAATCTTTACTAATAAGTTGCTTTACAAATTGCACTTAATTCTTCATTTATTTTAAAGATTTTTGATCTAATATTTGTAAACCCAAAAGATTCTAATCTTTTTGTATGTTTTTCTAAATATCTATTTGCATCATTTATATTATCAAATACATAAATTCCACCAGCTTCTTTTGTCTCTTCATTTTCAGTCCATGTCTTAGATACCAAACCCTCTTCTTTTGATATATTTTCTGCTAAATCTTTCATAGCTTCAAAGAATTCATTATTAAAAGGTCCAGTGAAGGGGAAGTCTATTTGTAAAAGGTATTTCATATTATACTCCTAAATATTTTGTTTATAAAATTATAGACTAATAATAAAATTTGTCAACTAGATTTACAATATTGTTATGTTTTTATTCCTTCAAAAAATTCACTCATATAAGTTCTGTATATTAAAGGAATTAGGTTTTGTTGAAGTTTAAGATTAATTCTTTCTTCTATGGTAACACCTTTAAAAAAGCTTTTCCAAAGCTTTTGGAACTTTTGTTCATTTTCTGAGGGAGTGGGTTCCTCAAAGTCTGCTACTTCTTGAAATGAAAAATCCTCACCTATTTTTACAAAAGCAAGTTTTCTATTTATATCATGGATTATAAAATTTTGATTATTGAATCTTTTTAAAAAATGCTTTGCTAAAAAGTAAAGAGTATTAAATTTACACTCTAGTTTTGCGTATAAACTATTATCTTCTAACTCTTCGAATCTTACAAAGGCATACATTTTATGTACATTTTTAAATAACTCTTTTTCAAGATTATTTAGATGAAAAACGCAAGAGTTGTTGATATTTAAAAGCTGTTTATTATCTTTAAATCCTAATATAATATATTCTAATAAAGCCATTTCAAAATCTTTTGAATCACACATAAAGATATTCATTATTCTTTGAACTATCTCTTTTGAAAATTTTGATTTGATAGCTTTTAAAACTTTTGTATATTTTTCTTTATTTGTTTGAATATGTATTATTTCTTCAAAAATAATTTCATTAGGTAATTCTTTATAAATATTTGTAGGTTTTAATTTTTTATAATAAACATCATAAATCAAAGATAAAAAACCTTCAAAACTTGCATCATAAACTAAAATCATAATTCACCAGTTACTGCACTTACATCAAATAATGATGGCTGTATTATCTTTTTTGCTTCGGGTTTTATTAGTGCAGTTTTAATTGTATCTCGATAAAAAGGAACTTGCTTTTGAAACTCTTTATCACAAGTTATAAAATACATTGCTTTTTTTATTGAGATTTTTAATTTTTTTAAATCATTAAATGTTAATCTTTTAAATCTTCTTGCTTTTAGTATTTTAAATACCCCTCTAGCTCCAATTCCAGGAATTCTTAAAAGCTCTTCTTTTGAAGCTGTATTTATTTCCATGGGGAAGTACTTTAGATTATTTATTGCCCAAAAAGCTTTTGGGTCTAAATCTTCATCTAGATTTGGAAACTCATCTGTAACAATTTCATCCCAAGAAAAATCATAAAATCTAAGTAACCAATCAGCTTGATAAAGTCTATGCTCTCTTAACATAGGTGGCTTTGTAATAATCGAGGGAAGATTTTTATCGTCATTTACAGGAATATAAGCACTATAGTAAACTCTTTTTAATAATGCTTTGTCATAAAGTGCCGAGCTTAGTTTTAAAATATCTCTATCACTTTCTGGAGTTGCTCCTATTATTAATTGAGTACTCATACCTATTGGCTTTTGGTTTTTTTCTAAACTTAAATCTCTTGCAAATTTTAAAGGTTGTAGTACTTTTTCTTTTGTTTTATTAGGGGCAAGTAGTTTTAGGGATTTATCACTTGGAAGTTCAATATTTGAGCTTACTCTATTTGCAAGTTTTACTATTTGTTCAACTAACTCCATGCTACTTCCAGGTATTAGTTTTACATGAATGTAGCCATTAAACTTATACTCATGTCTTAAAATCTTTAAAGCTTTTAAAATCAAAGTCATAGTATGATCTTCTGTTTTTACAATTCCTGAGCTTAAGAAAAGCCCTTCTATATAATTTCTTTTATAAAAATTTATTGTTATATCGGCAAGTTCTCTTGGTGTAAATACAGCTCTTGGAATATCATTTGATACACGGTTTATACAATAAGCACAGTCATATATGCAAATATTTGTAAGAAGTACTTTTAGTAATGAAACACATCTTCCATCAGGTGTAAAACTGTGACAAATGCCACTTGTATGAGTGTCTCCTATCTCACCTTTTTTATAACTAGATTGAACTCCACTTGATGAACAAGAGACATCATATTTTGCGCTATTACTAAGTATTTCCATTTTTTCATATATATCTGTTTTCATATTGTATTTTAGTAAAAATTATTGCTATTGTTTAAAAACATATCAATTTGCAATAAAAAGATTTTTAGTAAATTCATTAGCTATTTTTAAATGTTCTTGTATCTTTTCTTCATCCATTTTATTTAGAAGAGCTATTTGCATTTTCATTCGTGGATTTTGTGCAAATTTATTTGAATGTTTATATAAAAATTTCCAATATAAAGCATCAACTATTTTACTCCATTCTTCACTTTTTTTATAATCACTCATTTTTATAATATAGTTAGAACTACTAATATATGGCTTTGTTGTAATACTTCCACCATCACTAAATCCACTCATACCATAAACATTTCCAATCATTACCCAATCATAAGCATCAATATAATATTTCATAAAAAACTCATAAACACTATTTGGCTTTATTTCTAATAATAAAAATAGGTTTCCAAGTATCATAAGTCTTTCAATATGATGGCTATAAGCACTTTGATTTAATTTTTTTATACAATCATCTAAAGGTGTAATTCCACTTTTTCCATCAAGTATTTTAAGTGGAATTTCATTTTTAAATTCAAAAAAGTTAGAGTTTCTAAGCTTTACACCATCGTTTTGATAAATCTTTAGCATAAACTCTCTCCAACCAATTATTTGTCTTATAAAACCTTCTTTTGCATTGTATGGAGCATTTGCATTTACTATTTTCTTTATTAAGTCATTTAAATCAATTAGCCCTATATTTAGTGAACTTGAAATATTAGAATGAAATAAAAAATATTCTTTATCTTCTTTTGTAATAGCATCTTGATAATTGCCAAAATTTTCAAATTTATCATTTATAAAATATTCTAATTGAATAGTTGCTTCATCAAAAGTTGTAGGATAGTAAAAATCATCATTTACAACGCCTACTGTTTTAAATTTTTTACAATAATCTTTTGCTTCTTTTACATATTTATTATCAAAGCTAAAAGTTGCAGGTATTTTTATATTTTTTGGAAGTTTCTTTCTATTTTCACTATCAAAACTATATTTTCCATTAAGTGGTTTATCATTTTCCATAAAAATATTTAACTCATTTCTTCTATTTTTATAAAAGTTATGCATCAATTTATTTGAATCATTTGGGTTAATAAAATTTGGATTCTTTAGTGTTGTGATATTAGAAAAGTTTTTATAGACTTTCTTTTCTAAATAATCATCAAATAGTTCATAAATATAAATCTCTTCATCTTTGTAATCTTTTAGATAAGATTCATTTTCAAAATACTCAACTTTAATATTATGTGTTTTTAAATATTCTTTATAAAACTTCATACTAGCTCTATGTAGGACAATTTTTTGAATATGAAAGTCATATTGAGTAAAAAATAGTGGCTCTTCTATTAAAAGAACTTTTGAATTTTTTAGCTTGTGGATATTTTTAAAAAGTTGGTTTGGATATATTATAAATATTCTCATAAGTGTATTTTATGATTTTAAGAAGTTGTTTTGTAGGAGTAATTTGTATTTTAATAATAAATTATATAAAAAAAAGAAAGAAAACTTATTTTCTTATTATTTAAAGATGCGATATTGATTGTTATCAATTCATCTAATCCTTATTTTTAATATAATGTAAAAAATTAAAATAAGGCATTATAATGGAAACAATATCATCATTTTTAACACAAGATCATAGAGCTTGTGACGAAGAGTTTGCAAGTATGGAAAATGCAGTGGCATCAGAAGATTGGATTGATGCTAATACTAAATTGATCAAGTTTACTCGTGATTTATTACATCACTTTGACATGGAAGAAAAAGTAATGTTTCCTGCTTTTGAAGCTAAAACAGGTATGACTCAAGGCCCAACTGCAATGATGAGAATGGAACACGATCAAATGAGAGGTCTTTTAGAAGATTTAAAAACTGATGTAAATGCAACAAATAAAAATCATTTCTTTGGTGTTAGCGAAAGTTTGATGATGTTAATACAACAGCATAATATGAAAGAAGAGCAAATGCTATATGCGATGGCTGATAGTCATTTAAGTGATATTGTAAGTGATGTTGTTGAAAATATGAAAGCAATATAGCTATTTATGTTCAATCAAGGTCTAAGTTTAGAACAAGCACCTCCTCTTGGTGTACCTATAAAATTCTTTTTAAGTGCTCCTATTTTTGGAGTGCTTTTAGGACTTCTTTTTCTTTTTACTCCTTTTTTGGAAGTTTCAAATCAATACTCATCTTCTGCAATTGCAGCAGTTCATTTATTTACCTTAGGTATTTTAACTATGATTATCTTTGGAGCAATGCAACAAATGATGCCAGTACTAGCTGGATCTGTAATAAAAAAACCACTTTTGTTTGGAAATTTAGTTCATACTAGTTTAGTTTTGGGTACTTTAGGCTTATCTACTTCTTTTATTTTTGATATAAAAATATTTTTACATGTTGGCGTACTTTTTTTATCAATTGCTTTTTTAGTATTTTTTATAATTACTATAAAACTACTTTTTAAAGTTGAGTTTCTAACATCAACTGTAAAAGCTATGAGACTATTTTCTGTTTCAGGATTGCTTACCTTTTTTCTAGGATTATTTCTCACAGTTTCACACATGAGCGGAAATATAGGAGATAACTATACTATTTTTGTAAACTCTCATATCTTATTTGGACTTTTTGGTTTTGCAGCTTTACTTATAATGGGAGTTTCTTTTCAAGTGATTCCTATGTTTTATGTAGCAAAAGATTTTCCAAAAGTTATACAAAATAAAATTCCATTACTTATCTTTTCTCTTTTATTTGTAAGTTTCTTCTTTTTATTATTTGAAATAAACTTTTTTGTTTTAAAGCTATTGTTTGTTAGTATCTTTATCACTTACTCATATTTTGGATTGAAGTCTTTAAATAATAGAAAAAGACCTGTTTTTGATATTACTTTATGGTATTGGAAACTTTCCCTTACTATGTTTATCTTATCTATGATTTTATGGCTCTTTGATATCTTTGAATCAAATTTTATTTTGGCAATTATATTTGCTTTTGGATTTTTATATTCATTATTACAAGGAATGGTTTATAAAATTATTCCATTTTTAGCATGGTTTCATTTAAGCTCAAAAGGTTACTTTTCAATTCCTACAATAAGAGAGTTTATTGAAGAAGAAAATATAAGATATCACTTCTTTTTTCATGTATCTTCTGTAATATTTTTTGTTTTAAGCTATTTTATTAATCCTTTAATTTATCTAGCTTCAATTCTTTTTATTATTTCAAATATTATGTTTTTTATAAACTGTTTAATTGGGGTAAAAAAATACTCAAAAATAGCAAAAACTGATCCCATGGATATGTCTGCTTTTAAATAATATCACTTATGTTATAATACGCAAAATTCAAGCTTATTACAACATAGGAAGATAGATGTCAAATCAAAATAATCAAATATTAAAAAATACAAATGCACAAATTCTAGATGAATTCAATGCTTCAATTATGTTCGATAAAGAACTTTATTCGCAAGATATAAAAGGTTCAATTGCTCATTCACAAATGTTATGTGAACAAGGTGTTTTAACAACGGCTGAGCAAAAAGCAATTGAAGATGGATTATTACAAGTAAAAGAAGAAATTGAATCAGGAAAATTTGAATTCTCACTTGCTTATGAAGATATTCATATGGCAGTTGAAAATAGACTTACTGAAATCATAGGTGAGCCTGGAAAGAAACTACATACAGCAAGAAGTAGAAACGACCAAGTTGCAACTGATTTTAGATTGTATGTACAAGAAAAATCACTTAATATCAAAGAGTTATTAAAACAATTAGTTGAAACTTTTGTAAATGTTGCAGCAAATCATACTGAAACTTTAATTCCAGGAATGACTCACTTGCAACACGCCCAACCACTTAACTTTGGGTATCATTTACTAGCTTATGCAAATATGTTTAAAAGAGATTTAGAACGATTTGAAAGCTCATATGAAAGAAATAATTATTCACCATTAGGCTCAGCCGCACTTGCAGGAACTCCACATAATATAAATAGACAAAGTACATCTGATAAACTAGGCTTTACTGCACCAACTGCACATGCTATGGATACAGTATCAGATAGAGATTTTGCTTTAGAGATTTTATTTAATATCTCAACTTCAATGATGCATATATCTAGAATCTCAGAAGAATTAGTAACTTGGTCATCTTATGAATTTCAGTTTGTTAGAATGAGTGATGAATATGCTACAACTTCTTCAATTATGCCACAAAAGAAAAATCCTGATGTTCCTGAATTACTTCGAGGAAAAACTGGACGTGTATATGGAAATTTAATCTCTTTATTTACAGTTATGAAAGGTTTACCATTAGCTTATAATAAAGATACTCAAGAAGATAAAGAGGGTGTTTTTGATTCTGTAAAAACTATTGAAATTTCATTAAAGATTTTAAATGAAGTTATTAAAACTATGATTGTAAATGTAGATAAAATGGAATATGCTTGTAAAATTGGACACTTAAGTGCTACAGATTTAGCAGATTTTTTAGTTCAAAAACAAAATATGGCTTTTAGAACGGCATATTATATTACAAAAGATGTAGTGGAAAAAGCTAATAGTTTAAATAAAGATATTAGTGAATTAACTGTTGAAGAAATCAGAGAATCAAATGAAGAAATTAAAGACATAGATGAAGAAATTGTAATGTATTTAGATTTAAGAAACTCAATGAACGCGAGAACATCACTTGGTGGAACATCAACAATACAAACGCAAAAACAAATAGAAGATTTTAAACAGTGGTTAGAAAAAAATTAAATAAAAAAACTAAACTAGAAGGTTTTCTTCTAGTTTAGTGAAATAAGAAGATATATTAAGTTAAGAATCTTTTAGTTAATTCAAATAAAGTAGGAATATCTGTTTTCCCTACAAAACCATCAACTCCAATTTGATCCATTTTCCCTTTTACTGCATCTGTTGTCATTGATGAGTTTACAATAACTGGAATATGTTCATATTTTGAGTTTCCTTTGATAAATGAAGCAACTTGATATCCATCAGTTCCAGGCATTTCAATATCTGTAATTACCATACCAATTGAATCTGGATTAAGTTCTTCTAATCTTTTTATAAGAAGTGTACCATTTGTATATATTTCAAATTTTACTCCAGTCTTTTTAAAGAAACTGTTTAATACTTCTCTAGCAACTCCCGAATCTTCTGCCGCTAGGATTACTTTATCAGACTGTAGTTTATTCTCAACATATTTTTGAACATCATCTTCTCCATCATCAGTCCAACCAATATCTCTTAATAACTGTTCTGCATTAAATACTGTACATAGTTCATCTTTTTGATGAACTTTTACGTAAGTTGTGTATGTAATTTTAGAATTTGTTTCTTCCGTATGTCTCAATTCATCAGTTGTTTTTTCAACAATATCAAGCATATCTTTTACTAAAAAGCCAATTTTTTTATGATTAAATTCACAAAATATTACTAGCTTATATTCTTTAACTTCTAGTGCTTTACGTCCTAGCCATGCGTCTAAATTGATTAATGTAACAGGTTCACCTCTAATTGTAGCAATTCCTGCAATTACATCAGAATCAGTAGGAGTATCATTTATTGCTACTTCTTCTGTAATAATAAAAGCTTTTACTTTTGCTATATTAATTGCGTAAATATTATTGTGACCAGTGTAAAATACTGCTAACTGTTGAACATTTCTCAAGTGAGCTTGTGTCATTTGCTCAACACTACCACTAATTCCGCTCATATTAATCCTTTTTATTTCTCAAGTTATTTATTATATATCTTTTATTCTTTAAGTAACTTTAAGTTATTTTTTCATTTTAGCAATAATTTTTTGTATTGTTACAGAAGCCATCATTAAACCGAATGAACCCGTAACTCCTTCGAAGCTTCCTTTCTCAATACACATAGGGTTTTCAGAAGAAAAAATTACTTTAAATTTTTTCTTAAAACCTTTTTGCTTTAATTCAGTTCGAATTTTTCTAATAAAAGGATCATTAAAAGTATCCCAAATTGATATATATTCAATTTTGCTAGGATCAATTCTTTTAGCTCCTCCACTTGTCGTAATCACTTTTTTATAATGTCTTTGAATTAAATGTACTTTTGGTTTGATATCATCAATTGCATCTAGAATATAATCATAAGATGAAAAATCAAATTCATCAATCCATTCTGGAGTTATTTTTTCATTAATTGCAATCACATCAGGATATTTTTCTTTTAAAGCATCAACTTTAACTCGTCCAATATTTCCAACACTTCCTAATTGTCTATTCATATTTGAATCTTCATAGGTGTCAAAATCAACAATTGTTATATTTTTAACTCCAGTATTATAAAGTGCATCTAAGGCAAAGCTTCCAACTCCACCAACACCCAATAATATCAGTTTTGTATCTTGAAATTGTGCAAATATTTCATCACCAAAAAGCTTTTTTGTTCTATCATATTTCATCTAAACTACTCTTTTAAAAATTTTCGCTATTATATCATAAATTAAAGATTGGAGATGTTGATGGATAAAGAGCCCATGACAAATATCGGATACAAAAAAATTACAGGAGAATTAACTTTCCTAAAATTTGAAGAAAGACCTGAAACTGTAATTGCATTAGATGAAGCAAGACAGTTGGGAGATCTAAAAGAAAATGCTGAATACCATGCTGCAAAAGAAAAATTAGCAATAATTGATTCTCAAATAGCAGAACTTGGTGCAGTTATTTCTAAAGCTGTAATTATTGACCCATCAACACTTCCCCATTCAAGAGTAAGCTTTGGATCAACTATTGAGTTAGTTGATGTAAATACTGACGAAGAGTTTAAATACTCAATTGTTGGTGGAGTTGAATCAAATGCTGAAAAAGGATTAATTTCTTTTAATTCTCCATTAGCTAAGCAACTTCTTGGAAAAGAAGAGGGTGATGAAGTTAAAGCTACACTACCAGGTGGAATGAAAACGTATGAACTTTTAAGTGTTGGATATGAGGAGCTTAAAATATAATGAATGTAGCAATTATTGGAGCTAGTGGTTACACTGGATTAGAACTAATAAAACTATTGTTAACTCATCCAAAATTTAATATTACTTATATTGCAAATTCTTCAGGTGAGCAGAATATACAAGATTTGCATCCTTCTTTAAAAGATGTTGTAAATATTGATGTCTCAAAAGCAGATGCTAAAGAAGTTGCAAAAGTTGCTGATTTAGCATTTTTAGCACTTCCACATAAAACATCTATGTTTTTTGCAAAAGAGTTACTTGAATTAGATGTTAAAGTAGTTGATTTATCAGCTGATTATAGACTTGAACTTGATACTTATGAAGAACATTATTGTCCTCATGAAGATAAAGAACATATAAATGATTCAGTATATGGATTACCTGAATATTATTCTGATGATATAAAAAACTCTAAACTAGTAGCAAACCCAGGGTGTTATCCAACTGCTTCATTATTAGCATTATTACCTTTTGTAGATTATATACAAGAAGGAACACCAATTTTTATTGATGCAAAATCTGGTGTTAGTGGTGCTGGAAAAAAATTAAGTGAAATTGCACATTTTGTTAACTTAAATGAGAATACACATGCTTATAATCCTTTTAAACATAGACATATGCCAGAAATTGAGGAAAAGATTAAATTAATAAAAAATAAAGAATTTCAAATAAATTTTGTTCCTCATTTACTTCCAGTAACTAGAGGGATGCTTGTTTCTGTATATGCAACATTAAAAGATGAAGTAGATGTAGAAGAAATTTTAGAAGATACTTATGCAAACAGTGAATTTGTAAGAGTTAGAAATACTCCTGTTGATTTAAAAATGGTTGCAGGTACAAATTTCTGTGATGTTTTTGTTGCAAGAAATGGTAAAGCACTTTTTATTAATTCATCAATTGATAACCTATTAAGAGGAGCTTCTTCTCAAGCGGTTGTAAATGCAAATATTATGTGTGGTTTTGAAGAAAATGAAGGTATACCAAAAATAGCCTATGTTCCTTAATATTCAAGAAAATGCAATTTTTGTTGCAGACTCCCATTATAATTTAAATAATGGGCAGTTTTTAATTTTTTTAGAAAATTTAGCAAAAAACAAAATTGAAACAAAACAACTTATTTTAATGGGAGATAATTTTGATTTCCTATCAAGTGAAAGTAAGTATTTTATTAAACAAAATAAAACTGCAATAGAACTTTTAAATAAACTATCTAATAATATAGAAATAGTTTATTTAGAAGGGAATCATGATTATAATTTACAAAAAATATTCCCAAATATAAAAGTTATAAAAAGAGAAAAACAACCGTTATTTGGAAAATATAAAGATAAGTCGATTGCACTTTCTCATGGAGATAATTTTATTAATTGGCAATATGATTTATATTGTTCAATTATCAGAAACTCTATTTTATTGAAGTTTTTAAATATGATTGATTTTGGAAACTTCATTTCAAAAAAAATTGAATCTTCACTTTTAGACAAAAATATATGTCATAAAATGAAAGATTTTAAAAGTTTAGTTAGTAGAAGAGTAAATAATTATAATAGTGATATAATTATTGAAGGACATTATCATCAAGGCTCAACTTTTGAGTTAAAAAACAAGAAATATATCAATATTCCTTCACTTTGTTGCGATAATAAATATATAAAATTAAATGATTATAAGTTTATAGGAGAAAATATATGAGTACATTTTTAGTTGCGGTTATAATCATAATACTAATTATAGCTATCTCACTACTTGTGATTTTACTTAATATGAATAGTAAAAACAAAAATATAAAAAAAAGTTCTAATACTGACACTTATACTGCAAAAAAATTAATTGTTGAGAATATTCTTTTACCAAAGAAAATTACTCAAATGGATAGCTTTTCATTATCTAAAGCTTCTAAACAAGTATTTGAATCTTTTAAAGCTTTGGATTATGCAAATAAACCTTCTTCAAAACTTGATAAAGTTGAGTGGCATACTTGGCAAGTATCACTAATAATTGCCATGATTAAAAATGAAAAATCTTTTTTTGTTCCAAATGATGACTCTTTATTTCATAAAGTTATTTTAAATTCAAATGAAAATTCTATAGTTCAATCTACACAGAAGATCATTGACAAATATAATAACAATATAAATATAAATAAAAGTAGAGATGAATTGTCCTATGATATTTTCTGGTCAAGCAAAGAAGTCTCTATCCTTTTTTATTATATGTCAAAATATTAGTGTATAATTATATATAAAAGAAAGAACAGTATAGGATAGCTTATGATAAGAAATATTTTTATAATAATATTTATATGTATATTTTTTAATGCATGTTTTGATAAAAATGAAGAAGACGCTATTAAAATTGGTGTTGTTTTAGGACTTACTGGTAAATACTCAGACCTAGGGTTATATGAAAAAAATGGAATTGTTTTAGCTTTTGATAAAATTAATTATCAAGTAAATAATAAGAAAATAGAACTAGTTTTTAAAGATGATAAGCAAGATGAAAAAATAAATAGACAAGTTATAAATGAACTTATAAAAGATAATGTTAAATATATTATTGGAAATGCAACAAGCTCAATGAGCATAATTTCTTTAGATATTGTATCAAAATATAAGGATGTTTTTCTAATTTCTCCAACAGCAAGTAGTAGTGTTTTTTCTAATAAAGATGATAACTTTTTTAGAGTTCAAACTGCAAATTCTCCAAAACATTTTGTTAATTTAATCACATTATTAAAAAAGAATAAGGCAAAGCATATTTATCTAATTGGAGATAAAAAAAACGAACCATACTTATATGATTATATACATCTTTTTGATGAAAATGATGATATGAAATATGAAGGAATAATTGACTCTAATTTACCTTATCCAGAAATTTTAGAAAAAGTAGAAAATGCTGACTTTATAATACAAGTACAAAATAGTACAGATGCTGCTAATCTAATTCAATATCTAAGAATTAATAAAAATAATGCAAAAATAATATCATCAGGATGGGCAAAAACTAACGAGTTTATAGAAAATGCTGGTAAATGGGCAGATGGTATTTATTTTATATCCTCTAATTATATTAATTATGAAAATAAAGATTATAAAGATTTTGAAAAAGATTTTTATAAGATTTATAAATATCAAGCAAATAGATCAAATATACAAGGTTATCAAGCGGCACAAATAATTATAGAAGCTTTAAAAAATGGTAATATAAAAGTAGATGAAATAAAACAATTTATTATAAATAAAGAGACATTTAATATCGCTGGGGATGAAATATCATTTAATAAATATGGAGATATTAAAACTCCATATTATATTTTTAAAGTAATAAATAATAAATTTCAGAAAATCAAATAAATTTATGAAAATGCAAACTAAGATTTTTAAGAAAGACTTATATAGAAAATTTTTATTATTTTCTATACTTCCCATTGTATTATTAAGCTTTTTTTTTGTTCTTTTGATAATAAAAGAAAAGCACGATTTGATTTTATCTGAACACTCTAATATAATAAAAAATATTCAATATAATATAAATAATTTTAATCAAGATATAAAAAATATTCCAAACTTATTAAAAGGTGTAAAAAAAAATGATAAAAAGAAACTATTATCTGATATATTAAAGTATAAAAATTCGATTAATACTATTATGATTTTAAATAAAAAAGGTATAATTAAGTATGTTTCTACAAAGATAGATAAAAAAGTATTTGCAGGATATGATTATTCTAAAACACTTCATTTTAAAGAATATATGAAAAAGAAAAAAGACTTTTTAAGTAATATTTATTTTTCAAATTTATCCGATTCATCTTTAATTTCTTATGTTTTTGAATTGAATAATCAAATTTATATAATAGAATTAAATTTAGAATTTATTAATAAGTTGGTATCAAATCTTAATCCTTCCTCTCTTAGTGATATTAGTATTTCTATTATTGATAAAAATGGTTTATATATTATAGATACTTCTAATAAATTAAATGTATTAAATAGAAATTCATTTTATACTACAAATTTATATAAAAATGATATAACAAAAAAATCAGAAAATACTCTTATAAAACATTTTAATAAAAATAGTGATAAATACAACTATGTCTCTTATAAAATATTTGAAGAATTATCTTGGATGATTGTTGTTAAAGAAAATAATAATGAGATTAATGAGTATATTTTTAATATTTCTTTATTTCTTTTACTAATTATATTTTTAGTAGCATTAGTTTCAATAATGAGTGCTAAAAAAATTGTAAACAGTCTTGTCTCTCCTCTTGAAGTATTGACTTTAAGTATTAATAAGTTTTCTAAAGATCATAGTTCTAAAATGGATGAAAATGTTCGAAGTAATTATAATATGTTCTCTACACTAATAAAAGACTTTAAATATATGCAAAATTCTATTATAGAAAACGAGAAATCTTTAAAACAACAAATAGTTGAAAATCAACAAAAAGATAAAATTTTAGGTGAACAATCAAAAATGGTAGCGATGGGTGAAATGATTGGCAATATTGCTCATCAATGGAGACAACCATTATCTCTAATCTCTACAGCAGCTACTGGTATAATAATTGAAAAGAAATATAATATATTAAATGAAGATAGTCTTGTTGAAACTTGTACCGTTATTAATGAAAATGCGCAATATTTATCAAGAACAATTGATGATTTTAGGAATTTTATTAAAGGTGATAGAACTAAAAGAACAGTTAATTTAAAGGAAGTTATTAACAGTTATTTGCATTTAGTAAATCCAAGTATTAAAAATAATGAAATAAGTTTAATTTTAGATTTAGAAGAAGATATTAAAATAAAGGTATATGAAAATGAACTGATACAATGTTTAATCAATATATATAATAATGCGAAAGATGCATTAAATGAAAAAGAGATTAAAAATAAATTTATATTCATCTCAACTTATATTGAAAATGATAAAACGATTATAAAAATAAAAGATAATGCTCAAGGAATACCTCTTGAGATATTGCCACATATTTTTGAACCTTATTTTACTACAAAGCATAAATCTCAAGGAACTGGACTTGGCCTTCATATGACATACAACTTAATTGTTGATGGAATGCAAGGGACAATTGTTGCTAGTAACGTCATTTATAAATATGAGAATATAGAATATAAAGGTACTGAATTTGTCATCACTTTAATATAAAGTTTAAGTTTAATATCTAAACCAACTCATAATAAAATCTTAGATACAATAATAAAAATATTACAAATACAATAAGGATAAAGCAATCGCAAAATTTGAAGTTATAAGTGACTATAGTCCAGCAGGAGATCAACCCCAAGCAATTAAAGCCTTAAGTGATTCAATTGATGCTGGAAACCAATATAATACATTATTAGGTGTTACTGGTTCTGGTAAAACATATACAATGGCTAAGGTTATTGAGAAAACTCAAAAGCCTACACTTATTATGACTCATAATAAAACTTTAGCTGCTCAGTTATATTCTGAGTTTAAGCAGTTTTTCCCTAATAACCATGTTGAATACTTTATCTCTTACTATGATTATTATCAACCTGAAGCATATATTCCTAGATCTGATTTATTTATTGAAAAAGATTCTTCTATAAATGAAGAGTTAGAAAGATTAAGACTAAGTACTACAGCTTCACTTTTATCTTTTGATGATGTTATTGTTATTGCCTCAGTATCTGCAAACTATGGTTTGGGAAATCCTGAAGAATACCAAGCTATGGTTCAAAGATTGGAAGTTGGCTTTGAATATTCTCAGCGGGAACTTTTACTAAAACTTGTAGAAATGGGATATAAAAGAAATGATAAGTTTTTTGACAGATCTGATTTTAGAGTTAATGGTGATGTTATTGATATTTATCCTGCTTATTATGAAGATGAATTTATTAGAGTTGAGTTCTTTGCTGATGAAGTTGAATCTATTACAAAACATGAGTACTTAACAAACAATAAAACACAAGAGTTAAAAGAAGTGATTATTTACTCAGTTAATCCTTTTGTTGTATCAAATGATAAACTTTCAATTGCCGTAAAACAAATAGAAGAAGAACTTGATGAGAGACTTAAAAACTTAAAAGAAAATGATAAGTTAGTTGAATATCAAAGATTAAAGCAAAGAGTTGAATTTGATTTAGAGATGATTGAAGGTACAGGAATGTGTAAGGGTATTGAAAACTATGCCCGACATTTAACTGGTCAAAAACCAGGCGAAACACCATACTCAATGATGAACTATTTTGAACAAATAGGAAAAGATTTCCTTTTAATAGTTGATGAATCACATGTATCACTTCCTCAATTTAGAGGAATGCACGCAGCTGATAGATCTAGAAAAGAAGTATTAGTTGATTATGGATTTAGACTTCCTAGTGCGCTTGACAATAGACCTTTAAAGTTTGATGAATTTATTAAAAAAGCTCCAAGTTTTCTTTTTGTAAGTGCAACACCCAATGAATTAGAATTAAACTTAAGCTCTGTGGTAGCAGAACAAGTAATACGTCCTACAGGATTACTTGAACCTGTAATTGAGATTATGGATTCAGAATATCAAGTTGAAAAGCTACACGATGAAATCAAAAGAGTAGTTGAAAAAAATGAAAGAGTATTAGTTACCGTTTTAACTAAAAAGATGGCAGAAGAGTTAGCCTCTTATTACAGTGATTTGGGTATTAAAGTTAAGTATATGCATAGTGAAATTGATGCAATACAAAGAAATCATATTATTAGACAGTTGCGACTTGGCGAGTTTGATGTACTTATTGGAATTAACCTTCTACGAGAAGGTTTAGATATACCTGAAGCTTCTCTAATAGCTATTTTAGATGCAGATAAAGAAGGATTCTTACGATCACGTACAGCACTTATTCAGACAATGGGTAGGGGTGCTAGAAATGAAAATGGAAGAGTGATTCTTTTTTCAAAAAGAATCACAGATTCAATGCAATTTGCAATAGATGAAACAAATAGAAGAAGAAAGATACAAGAAGCACATAATCTTGAACATGGAATAACTCCAAAATCAACTAAAAGAAAATTGGACGGAAGTTTAAAACTTGAAGAGTATGATGAGTTAGCTTGGAAAAAAGAAAAAGTTGAAAAAATGCCAGCAGCTGAGAGAAAGAAAATTTTAATAGAATTAAATAAACAAATGAAAAAAGCCTCGCATGATTTAAACTTTGAAGAAGCAATTAGAATTAGAGACGAAATAGAAAAAATCAAAAAGATATAAAAGATAATAAATGAAAAAAGCAACAAAAAAAGAAATAGAGATTTTAAAAGAAGCCTTTGTAGAAAAATATGCAGATGCTGTAACAGAGCTTGATTATAAAAATGATTATGAGTTATTAATAGCTATTATACTATCAGCTCAATGTACAGATAAAAGAGTAAACATAATTACTCCTGCATTATTTGAAAAGTATCCAAGTGTTTATGAACTAGCAGATGCTTCACTTGATGATGTAAAAGATTTATTGAAATCATGTTCATTTTTTAACAATAAATCAAAAAACATCATCAAAATGGCACAAACTGTAATTGATTCCTATGATGGAGATATTCCACATATTCAAAAAGAGTTAATGAAACTAGCAGGTGTTGGAAACAAAACTGCAAATGTTTTTATGATTGAATTTGAGGGTGCAAATTTAATGGCAGTTGATACTCATGTATTTAGAGTTGCTCATAGATTGGGTTTAAGCGATGGTAAAACAGTTGAAATTACAGAAGCCGATTTAGTGAAAAAACTAAAAGGTCATGATTTACATATTTTTCATCAAGCAATGGTATTGTTTGGTAGATATATTTGTAAGGCTGTTAAACCTGATTGTGATAATTGTTTATTTCCTCATGTATGTAAAACAAAGAAGAGTTTTAAACCTTCTTAGGTTTAAAACTTTATTTTAACTTACACTCTTCTTTATATTCTTTAATTACATATTCATCTTCAACTAGTAAAACTTCCACATTTTTAGCTTCACATAAATACTCTTGATTAGCTTTTTTAATTATATAAATAAAATCATAAATAGATCTTGTGCTACTTAAAACTTCAAAGTTTACTTGTGTTGAAGATAACTTTAAAATCTCTATGTTTTTTTCTTTTAAGTAGTTTTCTTTAAAAACATTTGGTAGTTTCTCTTCTTGTACTTTATTATTATAAACAATACCTGCTATTGCAAGTACTAATACTACAAAAAATATGATGATATCTTTTTTTGTAATTGATTTCTTGATCTTATAAACTATAAATGTTAATAGTCCTAATATAACTAATGAAGCTACTAATACTTGCATTTTTATCCTTTTTTTAATTTGTTTTTATATGCAGCTCTTGAAAGATACTTACCAGTACTTGGACTAGAACACATAAATTCATCTTTTAAAATTTGTTGCTCTTTTACAAGCTTTTTTTCTTGTATTCTTGAGTTTATACTATTTGTTGGAGCTGATATATTTTTAATCATACCCGTTTTTAAATTATTTAAAATTGTTAATACTATATCAATGTTTTTATCATCAACATCTAAAACTATTTTACTCAAATTTCTTCCTTTTTATTTTTATGATTATATCTCATGTATACAAAAAATGTCACATCACATAGACATATAAAAGTAAATAAATATCTTAAAATTCATAAGTTAACAGAAAATTAACAGCTCTTTGTAATAATTACACAAAATTATTCCAAGGAAACTTTATGAAAAGAATTATCTCTTTATCTCTTGTGTGTGCTAGTGTGGTTTTGCAAGCAAGCGAAACAAATGTTTTAGAACAAATTAGTATAGTTGATAAAGTAAATACAAAAATAGTAAAAGATGTAAGTAATGAACAGATTAAAAGTGCTGACTTAGCTGAGGCGCTTACCAAAAACATAGCATCTATTTCAATAGTAAGAAGAAGTGGAATTGCAAATGATATTATTTTGAGAGGGCAGAAGAAAGATAACATTAATATTTTAATAGACAATGCAAAAATATATGGAGCCTGTCCAAATAGAATGGATCCCGCAACTTCACATGTATTATCAAATAATATTGAAAGTGTAAAAGTAGTAGAGGGTCCTTATGATGTAGAAAACTTTGGAACATTAAGTGGAAATGTAATAGTAAAAACAAAACAGCCAAGTAAAGATGTAGTAGGTGAAATAAATCTAGGAGCTGGGAGTTTTGGATATAAGAAAGCTGGTGCAATGATTAGTGGTGGAACAGATAAGTTTAAACTACTGGTTTCCACGTCAGTAGAGAAAGGTGATCAATATGAAGATGGGAATGGAAATGACTTTTTGGAACAGCAAAAAGCAAGTGGTGTTCCAAGTACAAATCAATATTCACAAAGTGATTTAGAAGCTTACGAGAAAAAAACACTTCTTACAAAAGCTGTTTATAATATTGATGACAGCTCTGAAATAAAACTATCATATACAGCAAACAGAAGTGACAATGTTCTATATCCAAATACACCTATGGATGCAGATTATGATGATTCAAATATTTATACAGTAGGATATGTAAAAAGGGATTTAGGAAATTTATCAAAAGAATTAAGTTTAGATTATTATTACTCAAATGTTGATCATCCTATGAGTACAACACTTAGAAATAATGGTGCGATGAAAATGACAAATCACATGAAATCATCAATATGGGGTGTGAAACTAAAAAATAGTATGGAAGTAGAAGATGCTTTAGTGACTATAGGATTAGATACAAGTGTTAGAAACTGGAGAGGTAAATATTATAATACAGTTAATCCTTATATAAATGACTCAATAGCAAGTACAGATACGACAAACAAAGCAATATTTACAAAAGTAGAAAAGTCATTTGGTAAGTTGGATTTAGAATTAGGTGCCAGATATGATTATACAAATATTGATACAATAGATAATACTAAAAAAGACAATAAATATACTGCATTAAGTGCAAATATTTTTGCTATTTATAATACAGACGAAGGTACAAAGTATTTTGCAGGAATAGGTAAAGCATCAAGAGTTCCAGATGCTAGAGAATTATATTCTAAACAATCAAATGGAATATATACTGGAAATGATGATTTAGAAGATACTAAAAACTATGAAGCAGATATAGGTTTTGAAAAAACTATAGGTGATTTTAATATAAGAACAAAATTATTTTATTCAATGTTAAAAGATTATATTTATAATATAAATGGAACAGGATTTGAAAATGTAGATGCGAAAATTTATGGTTTAGATATTAGCGGGTTTTATTATTTAAATGATAATTTTTCATTTGATTATGGAATTGCATATCAAAGAGGTAAAAAAGATGATAACCTTACTGGACAAAATGATAAAGATTTAGCTGAGGTTCCACCATTAAAAGCAAATATAGCTTTAAATTATGAAGTAGACAGTTCAAAAATTACAACAGAGGTAATTGCAGTTGATAGATGGGATGAATATGATAGTGCAAATGGAGAGCAAGAATTATCAGGATATGCTTTAGTAAATTTAAAATATAATAATAAACTAAATAAAAACTTTGGATTTACAGTAGGAGTTGATAATATATTAGATAAAAGATACACATCAACAAATACTTATAATGATATAAAATATATAGGTTCTGGAGATACTGAATTATTAAATGATCCAGGTAGATATTTCTACGCAAACTTAAAATATAGCTTTTAAGCTATATTAATATATTATTTTACAATTATAATTAGTAGGAAAATAGTATGCCAAATTACGATATAAAATGGAAATCAGAATATAATATTGATGATTTTAAAATTGATAAAGAACATCAAAACTTATTTATTATTGCGCAAAAAGCATTATCTCTTGTAAATAATAATTCTAAGAATGATTTGGCAGAATTAAAAAAAATAATTTTTGAATTATTTACTTATGTTTCTGAGCATTTTTCTAATGAACAAGAGTATATGAAAAAAATCAATTACCCAGAACTTGATAATCATATACTCTTACATAAAAATATAACATTAATGTTAAAAAATTTAATAGATAAATTTAACTCTTTGGAAATATCACAAATTAAAGAACGCATATATAAATTTGTAAATGAATATTTTATAAATCACATAATACTTGAAGATAGAAAAATAAAACTTTTTACAATTCCCTTAGATGAACTTAGAAAAAACTTTGGGTGGAAAGATATTTATAGTGTTGATGATGAAAAAATTGATAAAGAACATAAAAAACTTTTTGATATTGCAAGAAGAGCTTTTGTATTTGTTGATGAAAAAGATAGAACAAAAAAAATAAGAACAATAGTAATTGAATTATATAATTATATGAAAGAACATTTCAAACATGAAGAAGATTATATGGAGAAAATATCTTATCCTGAATTAAAAGAACAACAAGCTCTCCATGCTGAAATTATTGAATTATTGAATACTTTTGTAAAAAATATATTAAAAATGAATCCAATTTTAGTGGAAAAAGAAATAGCTAGATTAATTGATATTGTATTAGTCCAGCATATTATTCAAGAAGATAGAAAGATAATACATTATGTTAATAATATGTAAATTTAATCAAAATCCATTCTAACTTGTGTTTGTCCTGTAGTTCCAAAATCATAGTCTATTTTAGTGGCAATCTCTTTAAAATCAATTCCTTGAATCTCTTTTAGACTTTTTAAAATTTCTTTTTTGCCATTGATTAATTCTTTAGATTTTATTCCATGTGAAATAGAAAGACTAGCTTCCACAAAAGCTGATAACTTATCGCATTGTTTTAGGGCTAGGCCATCTATTGCATTGTATTTATCTTGATTGTATTTTGATACATCTTCTACTACTTTGATTTTATCCTCGTAGATTTTATTTTCAAATTCTTCTTTTTTACCATCATAAAGTCCTAATATATATGAAAACTCATCATGTAATTCTTCTGGAATGTTTGGCAAAATATCATCTTCTATCTTTTCTAATTCATACTCAGCAATAATATTTGATAATTCATCAACACAGTATTTTACAGGTGTAATAATATCTCTAGTTAAAGCTTCAGGTAAGTCATGAAATAGGGCTGTAAAAAAGTTGTTCTGAATTCTTTTATCACAAGCATTTACATCAATTGAAAAAAAGTATCCGAAAATAGCAACTGTTAACATATGTCCTAAAACAGATGTTTCTGGGACTCTTGGCGTTTGTGCCCAACGTTTTTGAAATCTTAATCTTCCACTTAAATCAATAACTTTTGCAAGTTTTTTATTAAGTGCAATTTTTCGTACACCTATTAGTTCATAATAATCTTCAATCTCTTCATCAACACTTTTTTTAACATCTTCAATATCAGTTAAAAACTGGCTTGTTTGGTAAACTATTGAAAATTCCCATTTTGTAGCTAGATACGAAGCTGCTTTTAGTATAAATCTTTCTTTTTTATATATTTGAGGATTTTCTAAATACTCTTGGAACTTTTGTAAAAAAGCTCCATTATCAATATCTTTAAGTGATGGTGATAATTTTGAGATAACCCACGTGTTTATTTCTTTTGATTTTTTTTGTAAGGCTTTCCTAAATACGTCAGGTCTTATATCTGTAACTACTACACGTCTTAAGAACTCAAAAATACCAGCTTCTATTAAATGCGTGTAGTTTACATCTTTTTCTAGTTTTGCAATAAAATATGCAATGATAAACTTATGAGCTTGTTTATCAAGCTCAACTAATTCTACCATTCGGGGATAATCATTCCATCTTTGAATTGAAGCAGATGAAAAGATAGAGTCAATAATTTTAGAATTAATCACTTCTTATCCTTTGGCTTTTTTTTATCTTCCTTATTATCATTAGAAAAAAACATCATTTTTTTCCCAAGAAGCACTAATGCTACGACAATAAACATCATTAAATATATTTGCCAAGGTTCTCTCATGATAATCCTTTGTTTTTATAAATAGTATTAAACTCTACAGCTTCCAATTTTACTAATAGCATTGATTTTTTCAACTCTACCTTCATGTCTTCCACCTGTAAATGAAGAATCATTCCATGAATCAATAATAGCTTCAACCATTCCAAATCCTGAAACTCGCTCACCTAAACAGATAACATTTGCATCATTGTGTTCTCTTGCCATTTTAGCTGAGTATTCATTATGACAAAGTGCTGCTCTAATTCCATCGAATTTATTAGCCGCCATACTCATTCCAATTCCAGAACCACAGATTAAAATACCTTTACTTCCTTCATCTTCTAAAACACTTTTACATACTTTAGATGCATAATCAGGATAATCAACTCTATCTTTTGTATTTGGTCCCAAATCTATTACTTCATGACCTCTTTTTTCAAATAGCTTTTTTACATAGGCTTTTATATCAATTCCTGCATGATCTGCACCAATATAATATTTCATTTAATATATTCCTTTTTCATGATCAAGTTCAATTTTTTTAGTATCCATCTTTTTTTCAATAGTATCAACTTGTTTTAACACTCTATCCCATCTAATTTCTTTATCTTTATCCCAAGAAAAATAGATAAGCCACGGAGTTCCAACTACATATTTATATGGAACTGTTCCCCAAAATCTTGAATCATTTGAATGATCTCTATTATCACCCATCATAAATATTTCATCATCTGGAATTAAAATAGGCATCATATTAAATAATTCTTGTGGATTTAATCCATTATTAACTACAGTTGAATCATTATGAATTCCTGGATGCTCTTTTTTATATGGGTTTACTACCCATAATTTATCTCCAACTTTAATAATACTTTCTTTATCAAAGTTAGCTTTAACATATTCATTACCTTCTTTTGGATGAAGTAATAAGTTTTTATCTTTTAACGCAACAATATCACCACCAGTTGCAACGGCTCTTTTTACATAGTGAATTGCTTCATTTTTTGGATATCTAAAAACAACTATTTCACCACGTTTTGGTCTTGGTCCTTCGATTAAGTGCCCATTATCATTAAAATCTGGAAGCATTTTAACTTCTAACCAAGGAATTCTAGGAACTGGAATTCCGTAAGAGAATTTTTTAACAAAAAGCATATCCCCAATTAAAAGAGTATTTTTCATACTTCCGCTTGGAATTACAAAAGCTTGAGCTATAAATGACATAATAACAAGAACTATTACAATAGTACCAGTCCATGAAGAGGACCAGTTATATAATTTTCTAAGCATTTACTTACTTTCTCTAGTTTCTCTTAAATAAGCAGCTTTTACAGTATTTTTAAGAAGCATTGCAATAGTCATAGGTCCAACTCCACCTGGAACTGGAGTGATAAATGAAGATTTTGTTTTACAGTCTTCAAAGTCTGCATCACCAGTTAGTTTTCCTGTATCAAGTCTATTGATACCTACATCAATAACTATTGCACCTTCTTTAATCATATCAGCTTTTAATAAATGAGGAACACCAACTGCAATAATTACAATGTCAGCAGCTAATGTTTGTGCTTTTAAATCTTTAGTTCTTGAGTTACATACCGTAACAGTAGCTTTTGCATTGATTAAAAGTGAGGCCATTGGTTTTCCAACAATATCAGAACTTCCAATTACACAGGCATTTTTCCCAACTACATCAATTCCATATTCTTCAAACATTCTCATTACCCCAAATGGAGTTGCGGGTAAAAAAGAATCCAGATTTGAAACCATTCTTCCAACATTATAAGGGTGGAAACCATCTACATCTTTTAAAGGATCTATTGCTTCTAATACTGTTGTTGTATCAATATGCTTTGGCAATGGTAATTGAACTAAAATACCATCTAATGATGGGTTTTCATTCATTCTTTTGATTGTTTCAAGAAGTTCTTCTTGAGTAATAGTATCTGGCATTTCATGTACTACTGAATAAATGCCTGCATTTTTACAAGATTTTGCTTTACTTGATACGTATGTTGCACTTGCTGCATCACTTCCAACTAAAATAACAGCTAATCCTGGAGTTATACGCTTTTGTTTTATAAGTTCTTCAACTTCAACTTTTACTTCGTCTTTAATCTTATTAGATAATGCTTTTCCATCTAGTATTGTCATGGGATTTGAACCTTCTATTAATATGTTTTATAAGTAGAATATAATATCTAAATTACATTTACAAAAAGTTAAATTACAAATATCTTTTAGTATTAATATAAAATTTAGCAAAATTTAAATATAATTGCGCCCTAAAATAAAAATACAAAAGGATCGTTATGTTAGAGGGTATCGTTAGAGATAGTATGACAAAACAAGCAACTAAAACTTTAAGAAGAGATGGATATTTAATTGCAAATATTTATGGTAAAGGTTTAGAAAATATTTCTACTGCATTTAAAAACAATGAATTTATCAAGTTTTTAAGAAATAAAGAAACAATAGCATTTGATGTTACTGTTGCAGGAACAGTTTACAAAGTAGTAGTACAAGAGTACCAAAAATGTCCGTTAACTTCAACTTTGTTACATGTTGATTTAATGGTTGCACAACCAGGAGTTATAGCATCTTATAAAATTCCAGTTGTTACTACAGGTTTAGCTATAGGTATTAAAAACAAAGGTCTTTTAATGGTTCACACTAAAAGAGTTCCAGTTAAATGTACAATTGAAAACTTACCAGAAAATATTACAATTGATGTAACTGACTTAGATGTTGGACACAATGTTTTAGTTAGAAACTTAACTTTAGGTGATTCAGTTAAGTGTTTCTTAGATCCAAGAGTACCAGTTGTTGGTGTAATTAAAGCTAAGTAATTTAACTTTATAATGCATTTAATAATTGGTCTTGGAAATATTGGTGAAAAATATCAATTAACAAGACACAATGTAGGATTTATGGTTATCGATTCGATGACCAAAAATCTTACAGCTTCAAGTATAAACAAATCAAACTTTCAATCTACACTTTTAAAATCAGGTTATAATTTATTTTCAAAACCAACAACATATATGAATAATTCAGGTGAGGCAGTTGGCTCAATTATGGATTATTATAAAATTACTCTTGACGATATTATTGTAATACATGATGATTTAGATCTACCATTTGGTACAGTTAAGTACAAAATAGGTGGAGGTCATGGTGGACATAATGGATTAAGATCTATTGATGCACATTGCGGAAAAGAGTATATTCGAGTTAGAATTGGAATTGGAAAACCTCAAAATAAAACTGATGTTGCAAATTATGTATTAAGCAACTTTTCAAAAGAAGAATTGAATAAACTACAAGATATAATAACTCATACTATTAAAGCGATCGAAGCACTTAAAACTGAAGAGATTGATCAGGTAAAATCCAAATTTACATTGAAGTAAAATGAGCATATTAACACAATATATTTTAAAAAAATATTTACTAAATTTTGTCATCGTTCTAATTTCTTTAGAACTATTTTTTGTAGGAATCGATTTTTTACAAAACTTTAAAAAACTACCAGATTCTGCAAACTTACAACTTTTATATTTACTATACAATGGTTTTTTTACACTAACTTTAGCATTGCCTTTGTCTATTGTTTTTGGCTGGATAATTACACTTGTAATATTTATAAAAAATAATGAATTAGTAGCATTTAATGCTCTTGGAAGTCGAAGTAGAGATATATATTCACCAGTTGTTAAAATATCAATATTTTTGATTACTTTACTAATCTTATTACAACTTACTCCACTAGCATATTCTTATGAACAAAAAAGAAAAATTTTACATAATGAATATTTTACAAGTACAAAAGCAGATATTTTTTTAAAATATAATGATAATTATGTCTATTTCAAAAAACTTTTGCCTTTAGAAAAAAAGGCAGAAGGTATACATATATACAAAGTAAAAGACAGAGATATTGTTCAATCTATTGTTGCAAAAAACGCATACTTCCAAAATAATAAATGGTATGTAGTTGATGCAAAAATCATGGATAAACCTTCTAATATGAACTTGGAAACAACAAAGTTAGAAATAAGGTATGAAAAGTTTTTAAATACATTAGAAGGATTTAAACCTAAAATTCTTGATAATGTATATGAATCAAAATCAAATTTTTCAGTTATAGATGCAATATCTGCATTAGTGCTACTATCTAATCAAGGTATAAATACAGACAAAATTAGAGGTGCCTTATATAACCAAGTAATTGTTTCTTTTTTTGTAATTCCTATTTTATTACTTGTTTTTGCTTATGCTTCATTAAATAGTAGGTTTTTTAACGTAGGAAAGTTTACATCTCTATCCATTTTTGGAACACTTATTGTTTGGGGTGTGTTTTTTATGCTTTTTAAGTTTACAAGTGGTGGTATAACAATACCAGAAATATCAATTTTATTGCCATTTATATTATGGATAGTTGGCTCTTTAATATTTTATAAAAAGAAAATAGATTCTTAAAAAGGTTAGTTTGTGAAATCTCATACTAAAGCATATGGCGTTGTTCCTTATTTAGTTAGTAAAAATGATATTAAAATATTATTATGCAAATCTGTTTTGAGTAAAGATAAATGGGGCTGTTTAAAAGGCATGAAAGAAAAAGATGAGAATCCTTATAAATGTGCGCAACGAGAACTATTTGAAGAAAGTAGTATAAAAGTTGAAATAGGGCTATTTGAAGATTACTTTGAACAAGTAAACCTAGAAAAAGATATTGGTGTTTGGTTGGTTAATGCTTCAAATATTGAAGGCTTAGATGGAATGTTTTTTGAAGATAAATTAATGAGTAACTATTTATCTTGGGAAAATACAAAAGTTAAGTTTTTTTCTTTAGATAAATTACCAACTATAAGAAAAAAACAAATCAATCTAGTGAACGATCTTAAAGCTTTTTTAGAAAATAAAAAACTCTCTTCTTAATCAAATCTTGCTTTCATTTGAAAGTATGTATCAATTCCGTTAGCCATACCTTCTGCAAGTAGTTTTTGATAGTCCCTTGTATATAAACGTCTACCTTCTTCTGGATGAGATATATATCCTACTTCTACTAAAATCGAAGCTTGTGGAGCATCTAAAAGCACCCAAAAAGGTCCTGGTCTTGAGCCTTTGTCTTTTACTTTATATTTTTTTCCTACAGATGCAAGCATTTCTCTTTGAACGTCAATTGATAAAAGTCTTGAATGTGTAATTTTTGGAGCATTCAATGATGAAAGAAAAGCTTGAGTGCTAGAACTACTCATTTTTCTTATATCTGATTTATTCTCTTTTGCGGCAACTCTTTTAGCTCTTTCTGTTTTTGCAGGACTTAAATAATACGTTTCAATACCACTTACTTTTGCAGCATTTTTTTTAGCCACAGAGTTCGCGTGAATTGAAATAAATACATCTGCATTTTTCTTTAAAGCTAGGTCTGTTCTTTTCCCAACTTTTATAAAAGTATCTTTATTTCTAGTAAGGTGAACTTTATGACCTCTTTGCTTTAGAATATTGTATAAATACTTTGCAACCTTAAGTGTTACAACTTTTTCATATCTTTTATTTGGTCCAACAGCACCTGGATCGTGTGCACCATGTCCTGGATCTATTACAATAGTTTTACTTTGAAAATTTGGATAGGGTAAGGCTTTTGTTTTTTTACTACTTGATAATCCAGAGATTTTTATTGTTAATTTTCTTTTATTTAAAATATAATAAACTTTTAAATCTTTTTTATTAGAAATTCTAATTCTTGTTGTTTTACTATCTCTATTTGAAACAATAATTTTATCTATTCCATCAATACTTAATTTTATAGGTTTTGTATATTTAAACTTTCCTTTTAAGTCAAAGATATCTTCATAATATCCATTGTTTTTATATGCAATATATGATAAATTTTTTTTTGAAAATTTTTTATTAAACTCTATTTCTATTGAAGTGTTTTTTGTATTTATAGATCTTATTTCATTTTCAGTATCTATATAATCATTAGATATTGTTGATATTGTTGTAATAGTTTTAGGCTTTACTTCTTTAACTATTTTTTCTGTTCTTATTTTAGAAAATGACTTTGATGTATTTAAATTACGTATATTTATTATAAGCTGTTTATCTTTTATTGTATAAAAAGTCTTTAAATTCTTTTCATTTGCTAATACAATTCTTAATATTTTAGGCTTAAATTGGCCTATTGTGATTTTTTTAATATTATCAATTTTAAGCACAGTTGGTTGTGCATCTTTAAAATTACCATTTATATCAAATACATCTTTATGAATATTTCCTTGATTTAATTCAAAAAATTTAATATGCTTTTTTGATATTTTATTATTAAAATTTACTATTATAGAATTTTTTTGAGTATAAACAGAATTAATAGAGTAGTTAGAATCACTAGAAATTTTTTTATTTGATGTTTCTTTTATTGATGTTTTTGTAGATTTATTTTCTCTTTTAAGTAGTATCTCTAGTTTCTTAACATCAGGAGTTGTGTTTTTATTTAATTTTTTTCCTAGAATAATAAGTTTTTTGAGTTCATTAATTTTTGATTGATTGTCTTTTCTTAAAACAGCTTTTAAGTAGCTCATTTTTGCCGAACGATATTCTTCTTTTAAATCCTCAGCACTTAGTGCTGAGATTGAAAAGATAAGGTAAAGAAATATAAGAATAAAAAATTTATTAAAAATTCTTATTCTCCTTGAGTTAATTTTTCGATTAGTTCTTTTACTGAAATAATTTTATTAATTCTATAACCATTAGCCCCTGTAAAGAATAGTCCAGTATCTTCATCACCATTATACGCAGCACCTAATCTATCCGCAATACAATATCCTACTGCTTTAGCCTCAACACCTCTGTTACAAGGAGCTACACAGTTAGAAATACATTGTACTTTTGGTGCTGTATTATTTTCCATAGAGAATTGTAAATTAGTTTTAACAGATCTAGCTGGTAATCCAACAGGAGATTTCCCTAATTTAATATCTTCTTCTTTCGCATTTAATAATACATTTTTTAAGTTTGGATGAGCATCACACTCGTAAGTAGCAATAAATCTTGTAGCCATTTGTACACCTGTACAACCCATAGCAAGGAATTTATCTATATCTTTCTTATCCCAAACTCCACCAGCTGCAATAATAGGAATATCTTCTCCCCAATTTCTTGATTCTTCAATAACTGGTCCAACTATATTTTCTAATTGGAATTCTTCTTTGAAACAATCTTCATATTTAAAACCTTGATGACCACCACTTAATGGACCTTCAACAATAATTGCATCAGGAACTCTATTATATTTTTTCCATTTTTTACAAATTAGCTTTAATGCTCTTGCACTTGAAACAATTGGAACTAGTGCAACATCTGGATAATTTTGAGTAAATTCTGGCATATTTGTAGGAAGTCCAGCTCCTGTAATAATTATATTAATACCTGCTTCACAAGCATCTTTAACCATTCTTCCATAATCATTACATGCATGTAAAATATTACAAGCTAATGGTGCATCTCCACAAATTTTTCTTGCATTTGCAACTATCTCAAAAAATGATTCTCTAGAATAAAAGTTTAATGCATCTTTTGGCTTGTCTTTTCTCATTACAACGTTAACATCTTCGCTCTTATTTCTGTAATAGCCAGTACCAACTGAAGATATAACACCAAGAGCACCTTCTTTAGCAACATTACCAGCTAATTGATCCCAGCTTATTCCTACACCCATTCCACCTTGGATTATAGGGTGTTTTATTTCATATTTACCTATTTTCAAAATTAGCCCTTTATTTTATAATTATCTTAGCGAAATTCTTTTTACCTTTTTGTAAAATATACTCACCAATTTGTAAATTTAACTTCTCATCTACAACTTTTTCTTGATTTATCTTTACTGCACCTGCTTTTACATCACGTCTAGCTTGAGATGTAGAGTTTACAAGTTTTGCATCAACTAATGCTTGGCAAAGCCAAATTTCACCTTCAAAAAGATATTCATCCATATCTGTAGGGATGTCTTTTTTTGCAAAAACTTTTTTAAATTCTGCTTTTGCTTCTTCACCTTTTCCATTACCATGATATCTATCAACAATTTCCATTGCTAAAGAATCTTTTACATCTTTTGGATGAGAAGTTTTATTTTCTACTGCTATTTTTAGCTCTTCTATTTCTTTTAAAGATTTTGAAGATAAAAGCTCAAAATATTTCCACATTAATTCATCAGAAATTGAAAGTACTTTTCCAAACATATCAAAAGGTTCATCCGTAACACCAATATAGTTACCTAAGGATTTAGACATTTTTTGAATACCATCTAAACCTTCTAAAAGTGGAGTCATTATAACTGCTTGCTGCTTTCCAATATTATAAGCTTTTTGTATAGTTCTTCCCATAAGTAAGTTAAACTTTTGATCAGTTCCACCAGCTTCTATATCTGTTTTCATTGCAACTGAATCATATCCTTGAAGTAATGGATATATAAATTCACTTACTGCAATTGGAGTATTTGATTCATATCTTTTTGAAAAATCATCTCTTTCAATCATTCTAGCAACAGTTAAATTCGAAGCTAATGAAATTAATCCAGCAGTTCCTAATTCTTTTAACCACGTTGAATTAAACATTACTTCTGTTTTTGATTCGTCTAAAATTTTAAATACTTGTGTTTTGTATGTTTGTGCATTATCTAATACATCTTGCTTACTTAAAACTTTTCTTGTTTCACTTTTTCCAGTAGGATCTCCAATAGTTGCAGTGAAATCTCCAATTAAAAATTGTATAATTCCTCCAAACTTTTGAAATAGTGCAAGTTTTTGAATTAAAACTGTATGTCCTAAATGTAAATCTGGTGCAGTTGGATCAAAACCTGCTTTAACATAAAAGTTTTCACCTGTTTCAAAATATCTTCTAATTAATTTTTCAATTGATTCTAAATCAATAATTTCAGATGTCCCTCTTTGAATTTCTTGTAATGCTTCTTTAACTTTTCTTTCCATTGACTTTTTAACCTTTTTACTTGTTATAGGCATCTTTTTTTGAAAAAAATTCTATAACCTTTACTTTTTTTTCTATAATTCTTCTTACTTCTTCAATATTAGATTTATTTATTTCAAATTCAATATCACAATATTGTCTATATGAATGCAGTTGCCTACCATATTCAACAGAAAGGATATACCCTTCATATTGTGACATATAAGTAAGAACTCTTGCTAGTTCACCTTTTGTGTTTGGCATACTAACTACCATCTTGTATTGGTACAATGTATCTTTTGTCCATTTACAAAATAGCATTTGATGTTTTGTTTTTATTTTATCATAGGCCTTGTCACACATTTTATGGTGAACAATGGCTTCATTTCCATTTCTAAATGCTACCATATCATCACCAAACTTAGGGTGACAACAATGGTCAAATGATACAGAATTTATACTAAAATTCGAATATATTAGGATGTTATCAAATTTAAATTCTTTAACTTTACTAGTTAAAATTTTAAATCTTGTCATAATTCCTTTATCTTTTATGATTTTTTTTTCAATAATTTGCTTTATATGTTTAAAATAATCAAGAATTTCAGAAATTTTATGAGGAGTATCAATCTCATATTTTTTAGAAACTTCTACATTATACCTTGAAAAAACAGTATCAATTATATTGCGTCCATACATATCATCAATCTCTTTTTGTCTATGAGCACATAAAAGTTTGATTTGTTTTTTCGCTCTTGATGTTTGTACCATATCAACCCAAGAACATCTAGCAATAGGGATATCACCTGTTTCAATATTTACTATATCTGTACTTTTTAACTCTGTTAATAAAGGTTTTCTTATTTTATTTATAATACAAGAAGTTGCGTGTTTCCCAACATCTGAATGAACTGCAAATGCAAAATCATATGCAGTTGAACCTAAAGGTAAATTATAAATTGCACCTTTTGGAGAGTATACAACTATTTCTTCTGTATATAAATCATCTTTTGTTTCTTGATAAAACTCTTCAACATTTTCATTAGAAAACTCTAGTGATTTTAACCAATTTAAATTTGTTGTTTGTTTAGCACCTGATTTGTATTTCCAATGTGCAGCAATACCGAATTCTGCGACTTCATTCATTTCAAATGAACGTATTTGAATCTCATATATTTTAGAATTATAAAATACTGTAGTGTGTATCGTTTGGTAACCATTTTCTTTAGGAGTTGCAATATAGTCTTTAAATCTAGAAATTAAGGGCTTAAACTCAATATGAATTGAACCTAAGATTTTATAACAGTCAATATCTTCATCAACTAAAATTCTAATAGCAAAAAGGTCAAGTACTTCATCTATTGAAATACCTTTTCTCTGCATTTTAAGATAAATAGAGTAGTGATGTTTAATTCTACTGTAGATTTTGATTTTATCTAAGTCATATCCATTTTTTTCTAATAGTTTCTTAGTTGTGGATATAAAACTATTAAATGTAAGTTGCATTGCATGTTGTTCTTCTTTTAAGAAGTCATCAATTTTTTTATATTCTTTTGGATAAATATAATAAAAAGCTAAATCTTCTAATGCATTTTTAAGTGTAGAAATACCCAACCTATTTGCAATAGGAACATATACAACAAGTGTCTCTTCTGCTATTCTTTTTTGTTTGTTAGATGGTAAGGCATCAAGAGTAAGCATATTATGTAATCTATCACAGAGTTTAACTATTAAAACTCTCACATCATCAATTGATGCGATTAGCATCTTTCTAAATGTAAGTGCTGAAGAAATTAGTTTTGAGTCACTTGTCTCATCAGATGCAATAAATTCAGTTTCTCTTATCTCGACAATTTTTGTAAGACCATCAACCATATGAGCAACATCGCTACCCCATCTATTCTTAACATAATCAAGTGAAAAGTTTGTATCTTCAACAACATCATGAAGTAGGGCAGTTGCTATTATTGATTCTTCATTTGAAAAGTGAGCTGTAATACTCGCTACTAGTATAGGATGAACACAATAAGGCTCACCACTTTTTCTATACTGGCCTTCATGGGCTTCAATTATAAAGTCAATTAAATCTTTTAGTTTTGGAGTTATAGTAGTTTGAGCTTCAAGCTCTTTGATAGCGTCTTCAACATTGTTAATATGTTGAACTCTTTTAATAAATGGATCCATGTTAATACTAGACAAGTTATAAAAGCTAAGCTTTTATAACTATTCTTTGTCTACTAAACCTTCAATAACTAGTAAACCACTAGAAATTTCATCAATTGCAATATCCGTATATTTCATCTTTTGAGTATTTTGCTCTAATAAAGGTTTTGCACCTTTACTTAATTCATCTGCTCTTTGACCAACAGCAATTGCTAAAATATATCTGTCATTATCTGTTTTCTTTAAAGCTTTTGATATTCTTTCTTCTAATCTCATATTATTTCCTTTTTTAAGTTCTATTTTACTATTGAACACTTACTTGTATCACCATTAATGATTTTAAGTAAGTTTCCTTTTTCACTCATATTTGCTACAACGATAGGCAATTTATTATCTTTTGCTAATGCAATTGCTGTGTCATCCATAACTTTAATATGATCTTCTAATGCTTGATCATAAGTTATTGTATCAAGTTTAACTGCATCATCAAATTTCATTGGATCTTTATCATAAATCCCATCAACTTTTGTTGCTTTTATTAATAAAGAAGCCCCAATTTCTGTAGCTCTAAGTGTTGCTGCTGTATCTGTAGTGAAATAAGGATTTCCTGTACCTGCACTAAAAATAACAACTCTGTTTTTTTCTAAATGTCTCATAGCTTTTCTTACAATAAAAGGTTCAGCTATTTGTTCCATTTTAATTGCAGTTTGTAATCTTGCTTTTAAACCTTTGTGTTCTAATGCTTCTTGCATTGCAATACCATTTATTACAGTACCAAGCATTCCCATGTAGTCACCACTAGTTCTTTTAATAATACCGTCAGCTGCTGCAGTAACACCTCTAATAATGTTTCCTCCACCAATCACGATACCTACTTGCACACCATTATCTATAAGTTCTTTAATCTCTTCAGCAATATAATCTAGTATCTTTGTATCAATACCATAACCTTCTTCACCAGCTAATGCTTCTCCTGAAAATTTTACAAGTACTCTTTTATTCATTTGTGTGTCCTTTATAGTTTTGCGATTTTATCTTATTTTTGTTTAATTTCTAATTAATGTTAAATTAACTAAGTGCCCATTCGTAAAATGGAATTACATTAATTTTTAAACTTGAGTGTTTAATTTTTTCATCATTTGAAACTGTAATGATATTTAACTCTTTAATTTCATATTCTTCCATAATTTTATATATTTTTTTTAGTGTAGCATTTACTAAAAAAGTATTGAAAAATGGTATTCCTACGATGGCTAACTTTTTTGATTTTATATAAAAATCAATATTATCTAAATAGTAAATCTCTTTATATTTATCAACTAATTCCAAAAAAATCATATTTGCAAATTCATTTTTAAATTTTTTATTATGTGAGATTGCATTTAAAAATGAATGATTATATGAATATATTTTTTTTGTTGCTTTTTCTTGATTGTATTTTTGTAAAAAATAGATTGTTTTATTATTTTCAAGATTTTTACAAGTTTCATAAAACTTATCTTTTGATATTTTAATCTTTGTTTTTAATATTGTATATAATTGATATAAAGATTTCTTTTCGTCAATATTTTCAAATAAAAGTTTTAATATTTCAAATTGAGTATCATTTAAGGCTTGTAGTTTTATTATTTCTTGAAGTCTTTGAACTTTTTTATGTTCATCTATATTTATAACTTCTGATAAATTACCATATTTAAAAAAACTATTAAAACTTTGTGTGATATTTTGATGCCTATGATCATGAAGTAAATACTCTTCAAAATCCAAAGCACTAACTGTAATATTTTTAAATCTTCTTAAACTTTTTGGAATATTTGTTGAGATAATAATATTATCACAATAAGGTAAATCAAACTCAAAAGAAAAGTTTTCTAAAACTAAAACTTTGATTTGATTTTGTCTTAAAAAAGTGTTCAAGTGAGTTGATACTTCATTTAAATCATTTCTAGGGTCTTTTAAGTCAATATAAATATAATCTTTTACTTTAAAATTTGATAGAAAATCATAAATAAGATAACTTTTCCCAGATTTACTTGCACCTGTGATAATAGTTTTTGGATGTGTTATTCTTATTTTTCTTTCCATAAAATTTATTTTAGAAAAGTTTAACTCATAACAATTTTCAAGTGTTTTCATAAGTTAGTAATTATTATTTATTTTTTGCTAAAGATATGGCTTCTTTTATAGCATTTAGATAACTTTTTAAGTTGACTTTCTCATTTTTATAGGCAATATTAAATGCAGTTCCATGATCAACTGATGTTCTAATAATTGGCAAATTTAAACTTACATTTATGCTTTCATCAAAATAAAGTGCTTTTAAAGGTGCTAATCCTTGGTCATGATACATTGCTACAAAGTATGTGTATTTTTTTCTAGACATTGGTGAAAATGCAATATCAGGAACTAAAGGACCCGTAAATATTTTTTTATCAAGTATTTTATTTGCATTTTTAATAGCTTTAAATATTTGGACTTCTTCATCCCCTAAAACGCCATTATCACTAGCATGTGGATTTAGTCCTAAAACACCAATATTACTTGATTTTACACTTTTTTGAAAATCAATTAAAAATATAGTTAAAGCATCTTCAGTGATTTTCTTAGGAACTTTTTTTAAAGGAATATGTTCAGTAAACAAACCTACAAACATTTTCTTACATCCAAGCATCATGATTGCATTTTTGCCAAAATAATCTCTTAGAACTTCTGTATGACCTTTGTATGATATTTTTGCTTTATTCCATGCTTCTTTATTAATAGGAAGTGTACAAATAGCATCAACTTCTTTTTTATCTGCAAGTTTAATAGCATCCATAAAAGAATCAAAGGAATATTTACCAGATTTTTTACTTACTATTCCAGCTTTTATTGTAAATTCGCCTTTTGTATTATAAGTTTTAAAACCTTCTGGAATTTCTACTTTTAATTCTTTGCAAGATAATTCAAGCATTTGTTTATTTATACAATAAATAGGTTTACAAATTTTTGAGATTTGAGTATGTGCTTTTAAAGCAATCTCGATTCCAATACCATTTAAGTCACCAATACTAATTGCTATTTTTGGTTTCATTTTAAACCTTTTAGATTAATTTTTTCATATCAATAATTGCTTTTTCTAATCCTGTAAATACAGATCTTGCAATTATACTTTGACCGATATTTAACTCACTTATATGTTTTATTGATGAAATTAAGGTAACATTTTGATAGTTTAAACCATGACCTGCAGCTACTTTAATTTTTTGTTTTTTTGCAAATTTAGAAGCTTTTTTTAGCTCATTTATTGAATGTTTTAATCTCTTTTTTAACTCTGCTCTTGGAAGTTCTAACTCTTTAATTGTATGATGAGTATTTCCAAGTTGTGAATTTAACATTGCATAAATATTTGCAAAAGATCCCGTATGAAGCTCACACCATTCTACATTTAAATGTGCTGATAGTTCTACTACTTCTTTATTTGGATCAATAAATAAAGATACTTCTATTTCATTATCATGAAGTTGTTTAATTACATTTTGCAGTTTTTCAAAGTTGCCTTTTACATCCAATCCACCCTCAGTTGTTACTTCTTCTCTATTTTCAGGAACTAATGTAACCCGTGCTGGTTTCATATTACAAACAATATCAATAATATCGCTATTAATTGAACACTCTAAATTTACAGGAAGAGAAGATTGTTCACAAATGATTTTTGCATCATTATCATGAATATGTCTTCTATCTTCTCTTAAATGAATAGTAATCTGATCAGCACCGCTTAGTTTACAAATACCTAAGGCATCAACTGGGCTAGGGTCATTTATCTTTCTAGCTTCTCTCAAAACTGCAATATGGTCTATATTTACGCCTAGTAACAAAATAAATCCTTTAGTGTTTAAAATTTAAATTAAGCTAATTCTTTTAAAGTAGCAATATTAGCAGCTAATTTATTATGTACTTCTTCATATTCACTTTGAGGAACAGAATCAGCAACAATTCCTGCACCTGCTTGAAAGATTACTGTATCTTCTGTTAGCATCGTAGTTCTAATTGTAATTGCAGAATCCATATTTCCATTAAATCCAAAATATGCAATACTTCCTGAGTAGAAGTTTCTTTTTATTCCCTCAAATTCTGCTATTAATTCCATTGCTCTAATTTTTGGAGCTCCTGTCATAGTTCCTGCTGTAAATGTTGCAGCGAATAAATCAAACATGTCATATTTATCATCAATTATTGCTTCAACATCAGAAACAATATGCATAACATGTGAATATCTTTCAATTCTCATTAAATCAGTTACTTTTACAGTTCCAGGTTTTGCAACTCTTCCTACATCATTACGTCCTAGATCAACAAGCATTAAGTGTTCTGCTCTCTCTTTGGTATCATTTATAAGTTCAATTTCCATTTCAATATCTTTAGATAGTGTAGAACCTCTTTTTCTTGTACCTGCAATTGGCCGTAAAAGTAAGTGTCCATCTTCAAGTTTTATCATAACTTCTGGAGAACTTCCTGCAATTGAAAAGTTTTCAAATTCTAAAAAGAAAAGATATGGACTAGGATTTTTACTTCTTAATGATCTATAGAAACTAAAGTGGTCAACTTTTGCTTTCTGAATAAATCTATTAGACATTAAAATTTGGAAAACATCTCCTGATTTTATCATCTCTTTAGATTTTGCAACCATTTCAAAGAATTTTTCTTTTGAGAAATTAAACTTACCTTCATCTAAAAGAACTGCTTTTTTGGGTGCTTTATATGAGTATGGAGTATATAAAGATTGTTCAATCTTTTTTAATTCATCTTTTTTTGATTCAACTGATGTAATCATTATAAGTTTTGAAGTTTTGTGTGCAAATCCTAAAATAATATTAGGTCTGATTAAATCTAAATCAGGAATATTTAGTTGATCTATTAAGTTATTCATAGGTTCTTTTAGTTTTGGTTCAAACTCTTTACCAATGTCATATCCAATATTACCAATAAATCCATCAACTAAACCAATTCCAAGTTCTTTTGCTTTTGATTTGTACTCTTCTTTATCAAACTTTTTATAGTATTCTTGCAAGAATTTTAAAGGATTAGAATTAACTTCTCTAACAACCCCTTCTTCATTCTTATGAAAACATACGCCATTCTCATACCAAACTCGTTCTCGTACTCCAATTACTATAAAAGAGTAATTTCCATCGCTTGAATTAATAGTACTTTCAAAAAGAAAAGTTATTTCACTTTTGTATGATTCTTTTATTTTTTCATATATTGAAACTGGTGTAAATTGGTCTAAAAAAAGTTCTTTACTATAAAAATTCATATATTCTCAACTTTAAAATTTAAGAATATAAGCACTTGATAAGTTAAGCTTTTTCTTAATGTTTTCTACATTATCACTAGCATTTGCTCTTGATGAATATGGGCCTATTAAAACTTTATTAAAAAGTTTTCCTTTTACTTCAACTTGATAAATTTTATATTTAAAATTTGCATTTTTAATTTTAGATATGTATGAATTTGAAGGTTTTTTAGAAAATGCACCAATTTGAACAAAATAACCTTTAGGTGCACTACTTGAAATATTCTTTACCAAATCTTTAACAGATTGTTTAGGAGCTTTTTTTACAACTACTTTTTTTGGAGTTACCTTTTTTACTTCTTTTTTCTTAGGTTTTATTTCTGCCTCAATTTTTTTGATAGTTTCATCTAAAATATCATTTGTTGCTTGTTTTTCTTCTACTTGAAGAGATTCTTTTTTTACATTGATTGAATTAATTTTTTCTTCTGAACTTATTTCTTCAGAATTTATTTGCTCTTTTTCAGTGTTTTTTTGAATTCTTTCATTCATTATTTTTTGAAAGTTTTCTTCGATATTACTATCTTCATTTAATGTTTTTGTTTCAATTGGATTAGTTTTATTTGTTGTAAATGAATCTTCTTTTGAATCATCAGTTAAAAGGCGAATAACGATAATTGTAAGTAAAAATAAAATTACAAGAATAAGACCTAATATTAGGTACTTCTTCTTATTACTTTCTTCATTAGAACTTGGATTATCAAGCATGATATTGCCAAGCTCTGTATCAATTGGTTCATTTACACTTTCATTACGAATAGTATTGTTTTCACCTATTGAAGTTTGAACTTCTTCTAATTCACTTAACTTTTGTTCTAATTCTTCACGTTCTTGTTGAAGTTGAACTTTTTTTATAAACTCTTCGCCTTTTATTTCCATAACTGATCCTTATTGAATAAAAATTTTAATAATTAGTAAGTAGATTGAGTATAAATCACAAAATCAGAAGCAAGCTCTTTTAACTCTGCTTTGATTGTTTTTTGAAGATCAGTATTTTCAATATCATCTAATACATCACACATTTTATTTCCAATAATCTCAAACTCTTTTTCTTTCATTCCTCTAGCTGTTAAAGCAGGAGATCCTACTCTAATTCCAGAAGTTACAAATGGTGATCTTGTTTCACCTGGTACTGTGTTTTTATTTACAGTAATACCAGCATTTCCTAAAGCTGCATCTGCTTCTTTTCCTGAGAATGGTTTATTTAAGAATGATACTAATACAAGATGATTATCAGTTCCACTAGATACGATATCGTATCCTCTTGAAACTAGTACTTCTCCTAAAACTTTTGCATTAGCTTTTACTTGTTTTGCGTAGTCTTTCCATTCAGGTGCCAAGATTTCTTTAAAAGCAACTGCTTTACCAGCAATAACATGTACTAATGGTCCACCTTGTAATCCTGGGAAGATTG
>CANNFB010000008.1 GCA_947503785.1 uncultured Campylobacterales bacterium
ATACTGCAGGGTCCCCTTGTGGAAACGTAGGCCGCTGCCAGCTCTTGAGTATTTACACAAAAGCTTAGCTTATTCAACTTCAAAGTTGTTTGAGCTAAGCTTTTTTTTTAGCCCTTTTTTTACTATTTTAGCTCTCTTTAGTGCGCTCTTTTTATTTATTATTTTATTATCTTATTGGGTTTTTATTACTCTGCTTATATTTACATTTTATAGTTCTTTTACGAGAGTTTATTCTTCTATTGATTTATTATCGCAGTTTTATTTTTTATTAAAAAAAAAGGTCAATCCTAAGATTGACCTTTTTAATTGGAAGATTAAGAATCTTACAGTCTAGACTCGTATCGTCTAAGCATGTATAATCTCTTAAGCATTTTCTTTCTAGCGTTAATTTTTTGTTTTTTTCTGATCTCTGTCATTGGTTCAAAAAATCGTCTAGCTCTAGTTTCAGTTACAATAAGATTTCTATCACATTGTTTCTTAAAACGTCTGTATGCTTCGTCGAAAGATTCATTATCTTTTACTTTAATGCCTGGCATATAAAGTTCACCCACTTTCTTTTTAAATTTTTGTGTTGCATTATATTTAAATTTTACTTAATTCTAATTTAACTAAAAATTTAATATAATAAATAGATTAATATAAAGGTATTTTTATGGAATTAACACATTTAGATGATAATAACAGACCAAAGATGGTAGATGTCTCTGAAAAAAATGAAACGCATAGAATTGCAGTAGCTTCAGGTGAGATTACAATGTCTACTGATGCATATAAAGCGATTATAGATAATACTTCTAAAAAGGGACCTGTAATTCAAACAGCAGTAATTGCAGCTATTATGGGTGTTAAGAAAACAAGTGAGTTAATACCTATGTGTCATCCACTATTGTTAAGTGGAATTAACTGTGATGTTGAAGAAAAACCAGAACTTCCTGGATTTAAATTAATTGTAACTGCAAAGCTAAATGGTCAAACAGGTGTTGAGATGGAAGCATTAACAGGAGTATCGGTAGGATTACTTACTATTTATGATATGGTAAAGGCTATTGATAAGTCAATGGTTATCTCTGATGTACAATTAGAGACTAAATCTGGTGGAAAAAGTGGCGATTTTAAAAGGAAATAATTAATAATGATAGATTTGAGTAAAGAAAAATTAGAGCTTAATTATCCATGTAATTGGACTTATAAATTAGTTGTATTAGAAAAGATTAATATTAAAACTACAGTAAAAGAAGTTGTACTTCAACGAGAGCATACTGTAAAAGAATCTAAAACTAGTGCTAAAGGAAAATTTAAAAGTTATACTTTAGAATTATTAGTTCACAATGAAGATGATAGAAAAACTTTATTTGAAGTTTTAGGTGAACATGATGATATTAAAATGGTACTTTAACTAGTGATAGAAATTAATAGGCGAAGTTTTGTTCAACTAAGTACACTTTCTGCAATTAGTTTGTCATGTAGTTCAAATTTATTTGCTGATAATAAAATCATTACTAGTAAAGATTTATATATTGAAAAAAAAGATTATAAAGTATTTCAATCAGTTAGAAGTAAATTAAAATTAATTCAAAGATATATCGGTTATGGTAATTTTAATGTAATAAGTTTTGATAATATGTTAAGTATTTCAAAAAGAGCCTCAAATATTGAAGAGTTTACAAAAGCTGAAATAGATTTCTTGGAGTTTGTTTTTTATTATAATCCTTCAACTCATGGTTTCTTTGGTGAAAGAATTAGTAAAAATATTACTGAAACTATTGATAAAAAATTAATTACTAAAATACCTCATACTGGACATTATTTATTTAAAGGCCATGCTGAAGAAACTTATTTTGAAATGACAAAGGATGTAGGAGATTCTCTTACTTTAACGTCAGGAATTAGAAGTATTGTTAAACAAACAAAACTCTTTCTTGATAAAATCAGTAGTACTAATGGAAATATAACGCAAGCAGCTATTTCATTAGCTCCACCTGCCTTTACATATCATTCTATTGGAGATTTTGATGTTGGGAAGAAAGGATTTGGTTATTCTAACTTTACATCTAGATTTGCAAATACTCAAGAGTTTAAAAAAATACAAGAACTAAAGTATGTTGATGTTCGATATACAATAAATAATAAGGATGGTGTTAGGTATGAACCTTGGCATATTACAACTATTTAGAATTTTATTAATATTTATATTTTTACAGAATTTAAATGCAGAAGTGAAAAGTTTTGATTTTGACTTTATTAAAAAAGGTCAGCAAGATGATAATACCCTTTTAATTATTGGTGGAATTCAAGGTGATGAACCAGGTGCTTTTATGGCTGCTTCGTTAATTGCCACTCATTACGATATTAAAAAAGGTTCAGTTTGGGTTATTCCCAATTTAAATTTTTACTCAATCATTAAAAGTTCACGTGGCCCTTATGGTGATATGAATAGAAAATTTGCAGCTTTATCTAAAGATGATCCAGATTATAATGCAGTAGAGAGAATAAAAAAATATATTAAAGATGATGAAGTTAAATTAATTTTAAACTTACATGATGGAAGTGGATTTTATAGAGAAAAATATATTAATAATAAAATGTCTCCAAGACGTTGGGGACAATGCTCAATTGTAGATCAGTCTAGTTTAAATATAAAGGATTATGGAAACTTAGAAGAAATATCATCTAAGGTTGTTGCGGGTATTAATACTAATCTTATTAGAGAACGTGATATGTACCATGTTAAAAATACTAAAACTAGACTTGGTGATAAAGAAATGGAAAAAACTCTTACATATTTTGCTATTAATAATGGAAAAGCAGCTTTTGCAAATGAAGCTAGTAAAGAGCTTAATTTACAAGAGAGAGTATATTATCACTTATTAGCAATTGAAGAGTATATGAAGATTATGGGCATTGAATTTGAAAGAAAATTTGATATTTCAACTGTAGATATAAAAAGTGTAATTGATAATGATATTTTCATCTCTTTTTATGATGAGAAAATTAAATTACCACTTTCTAAGGTGCGAAAACTTTTAAGATATTTTCCAATTAATAAAGATGGAGATTTAAGCTTCACTGCTTCAAATCCTTTGATGACAATTGTTAAAGAAGGTAAAGAGTATATTATTCATTATGGTAATAGAAAGCTTGCCAAACTTCATCCTGATTATATAAAATTTATTGAAGACGAAAGAGATATCAATATATCTATTGATGGTGTTAATCAAAGTATTAAATTTGGTGATATTGTTTATGCTAAAAATAGTTTTAATATTGAAGCAATTTCTGATTTGCGTGTAAATGTAATTGGGTATGTGAATAAAAAGAAAAAAAATGAAGTGGGAATAGATATAAATAGAAAAGAAATAGCTAAACGATTTTCTATTGATAAAGAAGGAAATTTATTTAGAATCGAATTCTATAATGAAGAGAAATTCGCGGGTATGATTCTTTTAGGATTTGAAAAATAGAGTATTTTTATACTCTATTTAAAGAAAACTAATTCTTTTTTGATTTTCTCTTGATTTAATTTTTTGCAAGCTGCTTTGTAAATTTCATTAATTCTTTCATCATCATCATTTACTATAGTTTTTACTTCATCTATAGATTTACCTTCAGCAAATGCTACAAATACTTTAAATTCTTTTTTTGTAAATTTCTTTTTTAAGATTTCTTCTAATTCTTCTTCATGTTTTAAAGTACCAACTAGTTTATCTATGTTTAATTCAATCGCTTCTGTAAAATTCATATCTTTCCTTTTAATTGTTTAACCAATTTTGCATATTATCAATATCTTCATATGAAGTTAAATCTAACATAATTGGTGTTATTGAGATGTAATTTGCTTTTATAGCTTCAAAATCACAAGTTTTATCTTTTGACTCTTTCCAAATTAATGGATGTAGTCCAATCCAATAAAACTCCTCGCCTCTTGGGTTATGATGTCTATGTGTATCATTCCCATATTCTCTATATCCAGCTTTTGTGATTTTGATTCCATTACACTCTTCTGGTTTTATTGGTGGGATATTAACATTTAAAAACTTTCTTTCCTCTAATGGAAAGTTATTATCTAGTATTTTCTTTGCCAATGTTACAATTGTTTGCTGTGCTAGTGCAAAATCCCAGTCATTTTTTATGTCACTACAGCCTTTTTTGCATACTTGGGATATAGCAATTGCGGGAACTTTATGTAAAACAGCTTCCATAGCAGCAGCGGCTGTTCCGCTATAAGTAATATCTTCACCCATATTTGCACCAATATTAATGCCTGAGATAACTAAATCGGGTTTATATCCATCTTTAAATAAATTATTTAAAGATATAAAAATACAATCAGTTGGACTTCCATCATCAACTTTATAAAAATCATCATCAATATAGTCTAATCTTAGCGGTCTATCTAATGTTAAAGAATGACCACAGGCAGATTTATTACGGGCTGGCGCAACTACAACTATTTTTGCAATAGGTTTTAAAGCTTCAATTAGTGCTTTAAGTCCTACTGCATCAAAACCATCATCATTTGTCAATAATATTTGTTTCATGATACTACAAAAGCTCCTTCAATTTGATGTACTAAGTTTTCTACATTTGAAGTAACTTTAAATCCGCTCTCTAATTCTATATCTGCTAATTTTGATTTTATTAAAATTTTCAATTCTCTTTTTCCTTGATTGTTTGCAACAATTTCAAATAGTTTAAAAATACTAATATCTTGATTCACAAAAGGTATAGCAATTGTAAGAGGTGGTTCAATTACAGCTTGTTGCTTAGTTTTGATTTTTTCTTTTTTTGCAGCTTTTAAATCTTCAATTTTTATAATATTCATTCTTGTAAAATTTTCATCTTTAGAAATTTTTACTTTAAAAGCAATTGGTTTGTCTAAATCGAAATCATCTTCGAGTTCTTTAATTCTATCTTCAAATAATAAAAGTTCAATACTTCCATGTAAATCCATGATAGAAGCAATACCAAACTTATTACCTTTTTTTGATATTTTAGTAACAATATTTTCAATTTTTCCTACAAATAAAGCTTGTGAACCATCTGCTAGCTCATCAATTTGTGATGAAAGTGTGTATTTTATTTGATCTAATTGCTCTCTATATTCATCAAGTGGATGCCCTGAAACATAAAAACCAAGTGATGCTTTTTCAAATTCTAAGATTTCTTTTGCTTCATATTCCTCAAGTGGCTCTAATTCAATGTCAATTTTAGTAAGCTCTTGAGAATCACCAAAGAGTGAACCCGTTGCCATTTTCTTAGCTTTCATGGAGTTTGCTACGCATTCTGATATTTTTTCAATCTGCTCTAACATTGCTCGTCTTGAATATCCAAAACTATCAAAAGCGCCAGTTTTTGTTAAAGATTCTATTACTCTTTTATTTACTTTACTTCCATCAATTCTTGAAATAAAATCTGAAAGGTCTGTAAAGTCTCCACCTTCATTTCTTGCTGCTATAATAGATTTAATTGCTACATCTCCCGCACCTTTTACTGCGCCCATACCAAACATTACAACTTCATTTTCTTTATCTTCAAGAGTTGTTGCAGAAAACACTAAATCAGATTTATTTATATCAGGTGGAAATAAATCTAACCCTAATCTTTTTACTTCATCTACATATTTTACAACTTTATCCGTATTGTCTTTTTCTAGTGTAAGAAGTGCTGCCATAAATTCTGAAGGATAATAACGTTTTAAATATGATGTATAAAAAGTTACAAGTGCATAAGCTGCTGAGTGAGATTTATTAAATCCATATCCAGCAAACTTAACAATTAGATCGAATAATTCTTCACAATGGCTTCTTACATAACCTTTTTTTACTCCACCATCTGCAAATTCACCTTTTAATCTGTCCATTTCTTCAACAATTTTTTTACCCATAGCTCGTCTAACTAAATCGGCTTCTCCAAGGCTAAAGCCACCAATAGTTTGAACAATTTGCATAACTTGCTCTTGATAAACTATAACTCCATAAGTTGGCTCTAAAATTGGCCGTAATGGTGCATCGAATTCATCATAAAAATAGTCAATCTTAGCTCGACCATGTTTTCTATCGATAAAGTCATCTAGCATTCCTGATTCCATTGGACCTGGTCTATATAAAGCTAGCACGGCAATAATATCTTCGAAATTATCTGGTTTAAGTCTTTTACATAAATCTTGCATACCATCAGATTCTATTTGGAATAAACCAATTGTATTACCTGTTTGAATTAGGTCATATACCCCTTTATCATTTACATCGGCTGTTAAGAAATCAATTCTTTTACCATGTCTTTTTTCAATAAGTTTTAATCCCTCTTCAATAACTGTTAGGGTCTTCAACCCTAAGAAGTCAAACTTAATTAAATCTACATCCTCAACATATTTTCCATTATATTGTGTAGCAAGTGTATCAAGACCAGAGGGTTTAAATAAAGGAGTTTTATTCCATAAAGGTTCATTTGAAATTACAACACCAGCTGCGTGTGTTCCAGCATTTCTATTTAGACCTTCAAGTGCTAGAGCATATTCCCAAACTCTTGCAGATTGAGGGTCAGCTTCACAAAGTTCTTTTATTTTTGGCTCTTTTTCCCATGAGCCTGCAAGGTCAATTCCTAATTCATCAGGAATAAGTTTTGCCATTGCATCTGCTCTTGAATAAGGCATATCTAGAACTCGGGCAACATCACGAATAACCCCTTTGGCTAATAGCTTACCAAAGGTAATAATCTGGGCAACATTCGCTCGTCCATATTGTTGAACAACATAATCAATAATTTCACCACGTCTAGCCTGACAGAAATCCATATCGATATCTGGCATTGATATTCTTTCAGGGTTTAAGAATCTCTCAAAAAGTAAACCATAAGGCATTGGGTCAATATCGGTAATCTCTAGTGAAAAGGCTACTAAACTCCCTGCTGCTGAACCCCGTCCCGGACCTACTGGAATTTTCATCTGTTTTGCAACAATAACAAAATCCCATACAATTAGCATATATCCAGGGAATTTCATATTATTAATAATATCAATCTCAACTTGCAGTCTATCTTTATACTCTTGATGCTTAGCTTCATCTACGATTTTAAGTCTTTTATCTAAACCTCTCCAGCACTCATCAATAAATAAAATTTTATCATTTTCTAATGAGTATTCTAAATCAGGGTGTGGTAATTCAAGATTATGTACTTCTGATTTTTGACGTGTAAATTTAAAATTTGGGGGAGTTGGATCTCCTAGTTTTATCTCTAAATTACATTTATCAGAAATTTCTTGAGTTGCTGCAACAGCTTCAGGAATATCTGCATATAATTTTGCAATTTGCTCTGGGGATTTTAAATAAAATTCATGAACACTATGTCTTAATCTATTTGGATCATCATATAGTTTATTCATTGCAATACACATAAATGCTTCATGTGCATCTGCATCTTTTTGGTTTAAGTAATGAGTATCATTTGTTGCTACCACTTTGATATCTAATTCTTTTGCAAGCTTTAGAATTTGGTCATCAATAAAGTGCTGGTCACCAATACCATGTCTCATTATTTCTAAATAAAAGTCATCACCAAAAATCTCTTTATACTCTAAAGCAGCTTCTCTTGCTCCTTCATAACCTCTTGCTCCATTTTTGACATTTCTTTCATTTTGTAGGTTTAAATGCCAGTTTACTTCACCTTGTAAACAAGCTGCACTACAAACAAGTCCTTCTGAGTTTTCACGTAATAGTTTTTTATTTATTCTTGGATAGTAGTAAAACCCGTGCATATAAGCTTGTGAACTTAAAAACATTAAGTTTTTATATCCAGTTTGATTTTTTGCATATAAACATAAGTGAAATCTTTTTCTTGTAGTTTTATCTCCAAGTTCTTCATTATTATGAATATATGCTTCCATCCCAATAATGGGCTTGATACCTTCTTTTTTCATTGCATTATAAAAATCAATTGCTCCAAATAGGTTTCCATGATCTGTCATAGCAACAGAAGTCATTCCCATTTCTTTTACTTTTTTAGCAAGGGGTTTGATTTTATTTGCACCATCAAGGAGGGAATATTCTGTATGTAAATGTAAATGCGTAAATTTCGGTGTAGTAGACATATATAAATCTTTATAATAATTTTTATTTTTTAATAGATTATAGTATATCTAAAAAATGATTTTTTGCCTCTTTAAAACCTAATTTAAAACACTCCTCAAGCTCTTGAAAAGTATATAAAGAAAAGTTTCTAATATGCTCACTTCCTATGTAATAGTGGGTGTTTTTAAGTGAATAACTATTGTTTTCATAAAGTTGAGTAAAAAGTTTCTTTTTTAAAATTTTTATTGGATTGAGTCTTAAAATTGAATTGGCATATCTCTTTGGAAATAAGTCAATTGTTAGAATATGATAGTTCTTGTTTTCTAATGGTTTAATTGGAATATTATCAAATAATCCACCATCAATTAAATACATATTTTTATACTTAATAGGTCTTAATAAAGGAATTAAAGCGCTTGAAGCTAAACATAAAGTTATTGTATCTCCACTATTAAAAGTGTGAAGTTTCCTTTTCTTTAAATCATAGGCGTTTACAAAAACTGGTTTTGGAATATCTTCTATTTTTTGAATGGGAAGTAAATCTTTTATAATTTTATTTGAAGTATCAATTTTTAATAAACCATTTCTAAAATAGTTAAATTTTAAAGCTTGTTTTATATCTTTTGAGGAAAATATTTTTAATTGTTCTTTAGCACTTATCCCACTTGCATGAGAGCAAGAAATGATACTTCCAATTGAAGAGCCGCTATAAGCTTGTATTTCAATTTTATTCTCTTCACAAAAATGTAAAACTCCCAAGTGAAAAGCTCCTCTTGCCGCTCCTCCACCTAATGCTAGTGCTAAATTCATTTATCTAACCAATTTATTATTTTAAATTCACCTTCATATGTTTCAACAATAGCAGTACAAGATTCTACCCAATCTCCACAGTTTAGATATTCTATAGAATCAATATTTCTTATTTCAGCTTTATGAATGTGTCCACAAATAATACCATCATATCCTTTATTCTTTGCATGATTTGAAAGTACAAATTCAAAGTCATTTATAAAAGAAACTGATGATTTAACACTATCTTTTACGTATTTCGATAAGGACCAATATTTTTGTATACCAATTTTTTTTCTTAAAAAATTTAATATAGAATTTAGATGTAGTAATAAATCATATCCATAATCCCCTAATATAGCAAGCCATTTTTTTGTCATTGTGATTGAATCAAAGAAATCACCATGGGTAACATAATATTTTTTGCCATTTAAAGCTAAATAATCTAATTCATTGCAAATTTTTAATGAATCACCTAAAATTAAAGGTACGAAGGGTCTAATAAACTCATCATGGTTACCTGTTATAAAACTTACTTTTGTTCCTTTTCTAGCTTTCTTCAATATTTTTTGTATGACATCAGAGTGTGTTTGAGGCCAAATAAATTTACGTTTTATGGCCCAACCATCAACTATATCTCCTACTAATATTAAATTTTCACTTTCATTATGTTTTAAAAAGCCCAAAAGTTCTTTAGTTTTTGAGAATTTTGTTCCTAAATGTATATCTGAGATAAATATGCTTTTATATTTCATAAAAAGATAATATATAATCGTGGTTACAATTGAATAACAAAATTATTATATTTCAAGAGTATGTAAGCAAAGTTTAAATAAAATTTAAATAATTAGTAAAAGGGGATTTTAATGTTTAAAAGTATTTCTAAAGTAGGTCTAACAGCTATTTTAATGGCATTTGTTATATCTGGTTGTACGTATAAAAATGAGATTACAAGTACAACAGTAGATGGTGAAGTTTTAAAAGAGTACAACAAGGTACAAACAACAAAACAACATCTTGAAATTGCACAAGATAAGCAAAGAAATGTAACTACACAAAAAACATTAGAAGGTACAATCTCCTCACTAGCCACTCAAATGATGAGAAATAAAAAAATGAATACAAATAAACCTGTTCTTATTACTTCATTTGTAAGACTTGATGCTTTCAAAAAAACTTCTGAATTTGGTAGAATAGTTAGTGAAAGTATGATTGATGAGTTATCAAATAGAGGTTATAATATTATCGAATTTAGAGGTCAAATGGCTGTTTCTGTAAATGATAAAGGTGAATATTTCATAACTAGAAAAACAAATAGATTAAAAGATAAAGTTCCAGATACTTATGTAGTTGTTGGAACTTATTCAAGACAATATGGAAAAGTAATGTTAAATGCAAGAGTAATTGATAATGTTACTGGAAAAATTATATCAAGTTCAAGATCTACTTATGATCATGGGCAAAGAAATGATTGTATGTTATTTAGAGATTGTAGACCAGCTAGAACTATAAATATTATAAAAGAACGATAATTAAATGAATTTTAACTTTTTTAAAATTATAAAGCATCTTACCTTTTCATGCTTTATAATTTTATCTTTTACTTCATGTACTCACAAAAACCTTATAAATGGAACAAATGATTTTCACTCCCTAGTATCCCAATTAGTAGATGATTCTGCTAAGAAGATACAAAAAAATACGATGATTGATGATATTGTATTAGTATCAGATTTTGTTAATCTTGATAAGTTAAAAAATAGATCAGAATTGGGCTTTTTATTATCTGATATTTTAAAAGATAGATTAGTTTCATTAAATATTCTAGTTCGTGAAGTTGAGTTTGGTAAAGAGTTTGAATTAGGGTCAAGTGGATTTAATTTATTAACAAGAGACCAAAGTAAAATTATTTCACAAAAAGTTAAAGAAGAAAGATATGCGGTAGTTGGAACTTATTCAATTACAAGTAGAAGTTTGAATTTATTTATTAAACTAATTGATATTAGAACAGGTCATATCCTTGCCTCTTCATATGAAAGAACAGGTATTGATGAAGAAATATTACAACTTGAGGGAAGTGAACAACCTGTGATTCGTCCTCATGTTGTATTGTAGTTGTATTATAAAATTATTTCTTGAATTAAAAACTGAGGAGTAACTACTCCTCTAAACTCATTTTTATTTACAGAAACTATTAAATCAAAACTATTTGGTAAATCTATATTTGAATCATTAAATTTTATTGCTTCAAATATTACACCTTCTGAATTTAAAACTAATTTCATATGATTTTTATCTTTTCCCATTAAATTACTTTTTACTACAGAAACTTTTGTGATTTTAAAAATTGGTTTATGATTTTCTAATCCATAAGGTTCAAATTTATCAATAATATCTAGAAATTCTAAATCAACAGATGCTACATCTAACTCACCTAAAGTTACTGGGTCAATGTGTAAATCATCTTTAAATTCTTCTAGCTCTTGATTTATTAAAGCTTTAAACTCTTCAAGGTTTTCTTCTTTTAAAGATAAGCCAGCAGCATTTTTATGTCCACCATAACCTAACAATAAATGAGCTGTTTTTGTAATAATTGTATGAAGATTTATATTAGCATTTGCTCTTGCACTTCCTTTTGCAATTCCATTATTTAATGAAAAAATAAAAGCAGGTTTTTTAAATGAGTTTGATAGTTTTGAAGCAACTATCCCAATCACACCTTCATGCCAATCTTCACCCCAAACAATAACAGCATTATCTTCTTTTGAAGATTTACTTTCGGCTCTTTTTGTGATTTCTTCTTGAAGGGTTTTTCTATAATTGTTTAACTCTTCTAACTCTTGTAAGGATTCATTTGCTTGAAAAGAACTTTTTGAAAGCAAAAACTCTAAAGCAGTACTTGCATCTTGCATTCTTCCTGCACTATTAATCTTAGGAGCTATAAAGAAGCCAATATCATCTGAAACTAAAGCTTGTTTACCCATAACTTCATTAAGCTTCTTAAAGGCTTCTCTTGGAGATGTTTTGATTTTTTTTAGGCCAAGTTTTACTAAAGTATAATTAAGTGCTGTCATTGGCATAATATCTGCAATAATAGCAACACAAAGTAAATCTAAAAACTCAGTCATTTTTACATCTAAATTTAACTCTTTTTTAATAGCAGCACATAAATACCAAGCAACTTGAGCCCCACAAATATCTTTAAACTCAAAAGTACAATCTTCTTGTTTTGGATTTATAATTGCATAAGCATAAGGTATTTTATCTCCAACAGTATGATGATCGGTGATGATTAAATCAATGCCTTTTTCTTTTAGTTTTAAAGCAGCAGGTACTGCTGAAATACCATTATCAACAGTAATTACTAAACCTGAATCAATCATATCTACAATTTTAGGAGATAGACCGTATCCATGTTTAAATCTATTAGGGATAATATAATCTATTTTTACATTTATTTTTCTAAAAAAATCAACCATTATAGTAGTTGAAACTACACCATCAACATCATAATCTCCAACGATTGTAATCGTTTCGTTATTTAAAATGGCTGTTTTAATTCTAGAAGTTGCTTTATGAATATCTTTAAAATTATTAGGAGTTGGAATATCTGCAAGACGTGAATAAAGGTTATTCGAGTGTCTTGCAGAAAGTAGTTCAAAAAGTCTATTTTTTGTAACTTTTGACATTAATCTTTTTTATTTGCTTGTTTTACAAATTCTAAGATAATTGGATTTGGAGTTTCTAAGTGAGATGTAAACTCAGGATGAAATTGAACACCTACAAACCATGGATGATCTTTAATTTCAACTGCTTCAATTAGACCATTTGATTCTCCAGAAACTTGCATTCCTGCAGTTTCTAATACTTCTTTATATTTTGGATTTGCTTCATATCTATGTCTATGTCTTTCAAAATATACGTCTTCATTTCCATAAGCTTTTTTAAGATGAGTTCCTTTTGCAGGAGTAAATGGATATTCTCCAAGTCTCATAGTTCCACCCATTGGCGATTTATGAGTTCTTAGTTGTTTCTGTCCACTTTGATCCATAAATTCATCAATTAAATAAATAATTGGATTAGTAGTTTCTGTATCAAATTCAATAGAGTTTGCATCTTCTAATCCTAGTACATTTCTAGCAAATTCTACTACTGCTAATTGCATACCAAGACAAATACCTAAGTATGGGATTTTATTTTCTCTTGCATATTTAATTGCTTCAAGTTTACCTTCAACCCCTCTATGTCCAAAACCACCAGCAACAAGTACTGCATCAGAGTTTCCAATAGTTTCATAAGCACCATGAAGTTCAATTTTTTCACTATCACACCAGTGGATATTTACTTTTGTATTTAAGTGTGCACCACTGTGAATAAGTGCTTCAGTTAATGATTTATATGATTCTTTTAATTCTAAGTATTTTCCAACAAAGGCAATTGTTAATTCATCTTGAGGTACTAAAATATTTTTTACTAAAGTATCCCATTTTTCCATATTTGGTTTAAATTTGATATTAAAATGATCTGATAATGGAGTTAAAATTCCTTCTTTAATAAATTGTAAAGGCACTTGATAAATAGATTGTGCATCACCTGCTTCAATTACTGCGTTTCTATCTATATCACAAGACATTGCAAGTTTATCTTTTAAATTTTTAGGTAAGGCTCGTTCAGTTCTACAAACTAACATATGTGGAGTTATACCAATTCTTCTTAATTCTTGTACTGAATGTTGAGTTGGTTTAGTTTTAAGTTCACCTGCAGCTGCAATATAAGGAATTAAAGTTACATGAATATTCATTGTATTTGATTTTGGAAGTTCGTGTCTTATTGCACGAATTGATTCCATAAATGGTAAACCTTCGATGTCTCCTACTGTTCCACCAAGTTCTACGATTAAGAACTCATGACCTTCAGCAGCAGCGTAAATTCTACCTTTAATTTCATCTACAACATGAGGAATTACTTGGATAGTCTTACCTAAGTAGCCACCTTCTCTTTCTCGTGTAATTACACTTTGGTAAACTTGTCCTGTTGTAAAGTTGTTTTGTGCAGTTAATGTTGTATCAATAAATCTTTCGTAGTTCCCTAAATCTAAGTCAGTTTCAGCACCATCAGCTGTTACAAAAACTTCTCCATGCTCTAATGGACTCATAGTTCCTGGATCTACGTTTAAATATGGGTCGATTTTAAGCATTGTTACTTTAAATCCAGATTGTTTTAATATTGTTGCAATTGATGCCGCAGTGATTCCTTTTCCTAAAGAACTTAGAACCCCACCTGTTACGAAGATGAATTTAGTCATTTTAAAATACTCCAATGAATTGTTAGATAGTTAATAAATATATTCGCGATTGTATCTAGTTTTTGTTGATAGATAAGTTAAGTAAAGTATATTTTTAATTTAAGGAGAGTGACAAGTTTATAAAATTATAAACTTGTCTTATTAATAATTATTTTAATTTATCCATTCTTGGATAAATAAATACAGCTTTTCTAAACACTGTAACTTTTTCTGGGTTTTCTGTTGCATATGCTTTTAAAGTTACTGTAATTGGAGTATCTTTAGTAGCATCATTTACTAAAACTTTATTAGTTTCTAAAATTAGAACTTTTTTAGCCATTTTCCCTGGACTTAAAGTAAAAGGTTTAAATCTTTTTATTTCAATATCTGGATGATCAAGAATTTCCAAATTAAATGTTAATTTCTCAGATTCAGTATTTTGGAAAAGTAATAAGAAATTGTTAGTAACTACATGATTTTCTTTTACTTTATATAATTGAGTTGTTTTATTTACATTTAAAAGCATATACTCTTTTTTTCCACCCATTACAAATAAAAGTCCAATAACTACTATTAATGCAACTGCATACATAATAGTTTGTTTTCTTACAATTTTTGTAGGAATATCTTTTTTGATTGTATTTGTACTTGACCATTGAACAAGTGATGGCTTTCCAAGTTTGCCCATTACTGTAGTACAAGCATCAACACATTCTAAACAGTTAATACATTCTAGCTGAAGTCCTTTTCTAATATCAATATGAGTAGGACAAACAGTAACACATGCTTCACATGTCGTACACTCGTTTGTGTCCATTGGTAAATCTTTTGCTTTAAAGATGATTTTTTCTTTATCCCCATTATAAATCTCTCCACCTCTATTTGTTGAGTAAATAGCTTGGTAAGTATCATCATCATATAAAACAGATTGAACTCTTGAATAAGGACAAATATAAATACAGAAATCTTCTTTTAGCCAAATTGCATCATAAACTATAAAGGCAGCAATTCCTAAAACAAAACCAATTAATACCATGTGCTCTGTTGGATTTTGTAAGTAAGCGAAGAAATCTTCAGGAGGAATGAAAAACCACATAAAGTTAGAAGCTGCAAGTAGGGCTAAGGCTGTCCAGATTAAAATAGCAATTAATCTTTTAGCAGCATTTTTAGGTTTTGCATAATCAGGATCTTTTTGTTTGTTCTTAATTCTTCTTAAACCTAATAGTTTTGATTCAATTAAATCTCTATAAATAACTCTAAAAATAGTTTGAGGACATGCCCATCCACACCATGCTCTACCTCCAAGTGAAGTAGCTGCAAAGATTCCAAGGAATAGAAGCATTAATAAAAATGGCATTAGGTATAACTCTTGCATATCAAAGGCAGTACCTAGTAAATGAAGTTGTTTTTTATCAAATGATAATAAGAAAAGGTGGTTTCCACCAATTGTAATAAAGGGCATTGAAATGGAAATAATAGTTGCTATTGCATATCCATAATATCTTTTTATTCTATAAGAAGTTTTATCTAAGAATTTATTTTTTTCTTTCATAAAAAAACCTTTTTGTTAAATTTCACACATTATATATAAATACAACTTATAATTAACATAAAGTATTATAAGCTGAGATTATAATATGTGTTGTTTAGTAATTGCCTGTAAGCTTATTATACTCATCTATATTAACTTTTATACTCTTTACAATATTTTCTAAATTTACATTATTGAAGTTTTTTATTTTAGGATAATGTTTTATAATCTCTTCAAATTCTTTTATTATTTCATTAAAGTTATTTGAATTGATAGAAGGAATATTCAAATCATTTATTAATTCTTCATCATAAATCTTATCTTCTCTTTTAAATAAAACTGGCTTATTACCACAAGAAATAGACTCTAAAGCAGTTTGAATCGAAGCAGTTAAAAGATACTTGGAATTTTGAATTGTTTCTACGTATTCTTCTTCATCTATTACATTGTTAAAGTAATTTTTAAATATTTTTTCATTTCCTAAAAAGAAGTAATGACCCATTAACAAGTCCATATCAAAAGATTCGGCTTCTTTTATATTTTCTAAAAATAAATTGTTATAGTCATCATCTCCAAAAAACATAAGCTTTTCAATTAATGGATTTTCTACACTTTTATAAATAGTTTCATCTACAACAATTTTAGAAATATCATTTTGTACAGTATATAAAAGAGTACAAAACTCTTTCATATCATTTTGCATAAATTCATTTGTTTCATCAGTGTCATATATTAGAATATCTCTTTTTTCCATGATATTATAAAGATTTCTTACTACATCAATATTCACATATTTTTTTATACCTAATAAATCTTTTGCAAATGCACCTGCTCTAAAATCACTTGTACATAATACTGGTTCAAACTCTTTTAAAGCATTTGCAATTGTTGCACATCTTTTTGTAGCTTCAAGTCCAATTGCATGACCACTTTTTGCATATAAATATACTTGCATTTATTTTTCTTTCTTTTCTTGTTGTTTTAAATTAATATTTAAATGAATAATATCAATAGCTGATGGTGTAATTCCAGAAATTTCACTTGCATTAAATAAAGTTGGTGGCTTAAACTTTTCAAGCTTTTCAATAACTTCATTTGATAATCCAGCAACTCCTTTAAAATTAAAATTTTCTGGAATTTTTAGTTTAAGCATTTTCTTCATTTTATCAATTTGTTTTTGTTGTTTTAAAATATATCTGTAATATTTTGCTTCAATAATAATTTGTTCTTTTAAATAAGCCTCTGTATTAGATAGAGATGGAACTAATTTATCAAACTTCTGATTATTTACAGTGTTTCTTCCAACAATATCAATTAAAAGTGATCTATCTCTAATCTTATCTTCTCCAATTGATTCTAATAATTCTAAGTTTTCCTTCTTTGATGTGAACCATTCATTTGACATAAATTCAACTGCATCATTTAAAACTTTTCTTTTATTTTCAACTTTGCTCATAGTTTCATCATCAATAAGTCCTAGATCATGACCATATTTTGATAATCTTAAATCAGCATTTTCTTCTCTTAATAGTAGTCTATATTCAGCACGTGATGTAAACATTCTATAAGGTTCAGTAGTACCTTTTGTAACTAAGTCATCAATTAAAACACCGATATACCCTTCATCACGTCTAAGAATAAATGGTTCTTTTCCATCAATTGCTAAACATGCATTAATTCCTGCCATTAATCCTTGCGATGCTGCTTCTTCATAACCTGTTGTTGCATTAATTTGTCCTGCATTATAAAGGTTTTTGATTTTTTTAGTTTCAAGTGTATGTTTTAATTCAGTTGGGTCTACATAGTCATATTCGATTGCATATCCATATCTAATAATTTTGGCATCTTCTAATCCTGAAATTGAATGAATCATCTCTTTTTGAACATCAATTGGAAGTGAAGTAGAAAGACCATTTATATAATATTCTGTACACATTGCAGTTTGAGGCTCTAAGAATAATTGGTGTCTATCTCGTTCAGAAAATCTATTTACTTTATCTTCAATACTTGGGCAATATCTAGGACCACTTCCTTGAATTTGACCTGTAAATAAAGGAGCTCTATCAAAGTTTGATCTAATTTTATCATGTGTTCCTAAATTTGTATATGTAATATAACAAGGATATTGTGTTGGACTAAACTTTGATTTGTCTGTTCTAAATGAAAAAGGAGCTGGCATAACATCACCACCGTGTGCATCCATATTTTCAAAATTTATTGATTTTCCATCAATTCTTGCAGGAGTTCCGGTTTTTAGTCTTCCAACATTTAAACCTAATTCTTTTAATTGAGTAGAAAGTGTTGAAGAGGGTAGTTCCCAGGCACGACCAGCATCATAAGTGCTTTCTCCTATGTGAATAAGTCCTTTCATAAATGTACCCGTTGTAATGATTACTTTTTTTGCTTCAAACTCTTCACCAAGTTTTGTTTTTACACCATAAACTTCTGTTTCATTTTTTACAAGTAGTGTTGATACTTCATCTTGGTAGATTTCTAAATTAGAAGTGTTATGACAAACTTTTCTCATATATTCTCTATATTTATCCATATCAATTTGAGCGCGACTTCCTTGAACTGCAGCACCTTTACTTGCATTTAATATTCTAAATTGAATACCCGTTGCATCAGTACATAGACCCATCTCTCCACCAAGTGCATCAAGTTCTCTAACTAAATGTCCTTTAGCAAGTCCTCCAACAGCAGGATTACAAGAAGCTGCACCTATTTGCTCAACTAGCATTGTGATTAAGAGTGTGTTTTTCCCCATTCTTGCAGAGGCTAAACAAGCTTCAATTCCAGCATGTCCACCACCAACTACGATTACATCATATTTCATTTTTTGCCTTTTAAAACACTTGTTCTTAGATTCTAATAATCAAGTAGTTCTTTTTATTTTTTCGTCTATATAGTATTTAATATTTATTAATGTTTGAATTTTCAAAAATAGATTTTAGTTCAATGTCAAAATTAGCTTCTTAACATATTTTAGATATTATACCTAAATTATATCAAAAGGTTTTTTAAGTGTTTACAGGTCTGATTAGAGAAATGGCAAAAGTTGTAAGTTTAAATAATAGTTTATTAACATTAAAAGCGAAATATAGTCCTAAAATTGGTGATTCTATTGCAATTAATGGAGCATGTTTAACTGCTATAAAAGTTACAAAAGATACATTTACTGTGGAGTTATCTCCAGAATCTCAAGAGATTTTAGCAATGGAAAACTATAAAAACGAAGTTCATATTGAACCTGCTATGATGATGGGGGATAGATTTGAAGGTCATATTGTTCAAGGTCATGTTGACTGTTTGGGAACAATTACTTCTATTAAAAACAATGGAAACTCAACAGATTTTTTTGTTTCACTACCTAGTTCTTATGCAAAATTTATAATTCCAAAAGGTTCTATTACAATTGATGGGGTGTCTCTTACTGTTAATGAAGTTTTAAAAGACTCTTTTAGACTCACTGTAATTCCTCATACAATTAAAAATACATTATTTAAAACTTATAGTGTTGGTTCAAAAGTTAATTTAGAAACAGATATGTTTGCTAGATATGTTTATAATATGTTTAAAAAAGAAGATGATTGTAAAATGTCATGGAATGACGTAGATAAAATTATGGCTACTTATTAGTAGCTTTTTTCTTAGAATTTTCTTTTTTCTTTACTTTTATTACTTCTTTTTTATTATGTGAATAGTGTTTATATGTATAAAAATATTTCTTTTTTAATACATTTGCATAAGGTTTAATAATAGCTGTTTGCATATCAGGAAGTGAGTTTTCTTCAACAATTCTACCAACTTTTAACCCTTCAAAAAAGATATTATCCATTCCTGAAGTTATAACTTCATCCCCAATTTTTATATCTGCCCAAATTGGAATATACTTAATATGTAAGTTTTTACCATCTTTTGAAGATGTAATAATTCCTGGAATTTTATCTTCACCTATAAAAACAGCATAAGAACACTCTTTATTTCCATTTAAAAGAGCAACTGATTTTCCATTTTCATTTATTACTATCCCTGCTGCATACTCTTCTGTGATTAAACCTAAAATAGAATCATCTTCTTTTTTCTGATCTAACCATATTTTTGTAAAGTCATTAAAATTTATATATGATAATACTTTGGCAAGATTTATATTAGGTTTTGTTTCATCTGCATCCATTGTAATTACAAACTCTTTTATAGTATCAAGTTGTTTTTGGGTAGTAGTATAAAGAATTTTATACTCTTTTAATTCATTATTTTCAATTCGTAATTGTTCAATGTTTTTTACTTGATTAAAGTATTTCTCTACAGTTGTAGATATTCCAATTACTTTATTTATATAGGATAATTTTAAGTCATTAAAAAAGGTAAAGTTCTTGATAATTAGTTTATCTACCTCAAAGAGATATAATAAACCAACTATAAGAAAAAGAACTACAAATAAGAATTTACGCATTAGTGATTAATTTAAGTAAAGCATCCTCATCTAATACAGCGCTAGTTCCATAAGCAACTGCTAATAATGGATCTTCTGCAACTTTAACAGGAAGTTTAATAATATCAGCTAAATATATATCAAGTCCTTTAATTAAAGCACCACCACCTGTTAGGATAACTCCATTATCTACAACATCACCTGCTAAATCAGGAGGCATTTGCTCTAGTACAGAACGAACTGCTGATGCTATTTCTTTAAGAGGTTCTTTAATTGCAGATCTAACACCTTCTGAACCTAATTCAATAGTTGAAAGTAGCCCAGAATTATCTCTACCTTTAACTTTGATTTTTAGTTCAGTTTCAAGTTTAATTGCAGTACCAATTTCAATTTTTATATTTTCAGCAGTTCTCTCGCCAATATATAAATTGTAATTTTGTCTAACATGTTCGATAATTGATTTATCAAACTTATCCCCAGCAATTTTTATAGATTTTGAAAGTACTAGTCCTCCAAGTGAAGTAACACCAATTTCTGTTGTACCACCACCAATATCAACGATTACATATCCAGATGGATCAGATACTGGAATTCCTGCACCAATTGCTGCTGCCATTGGTTCTTCTACTAAGAATACTTCTCGTGCACCTGCACTCATAGCTGATTCTTCAACTGCTTTTCTTTCAACTTGAGTAATTCCATAAGGAATACAAATGATGATTCTTGGACGAATAAAAGATTTTCTTGAATGTGCTTTTTCAATAAAATATCTAATCATTCTTTCAGTCATTTCAAAATCGGCAATAACACCATCTTGCATAGGACGAACGGCTTGAATATTTAAAGGAGTTTTTCCAATCATTTGCTTAGCTTCTTGTCCAACTGCTAAAATTTTATCTCTACCATCTTTATCTTTTTGAACAGCAACAACTGAAGGTTCATTAATAATGATACCTTTTCCTTTTACTGAAACAATAGTATTAGCAGTTCCCAAGTCAATAGCCATATCACTTGAAAATAAACCTATTAATTTATCTAAAAACATGTTTCATCCTTTTTATGCAACTTTTGGTTCTTTTAATTTTAGAACCACATCTTTTGTTATTGTTATTGTTTTATTTTTATAATCAGGTAAGTCAAACATGATATCAAGCATAATATCTTCTAATATTGATCTTAATCCTCTTGCACCTGTTTTTCTTTCAATTGCAAGTTTAGCAAGCTCTTTTAGTGCTGCTTTTTCAAATTTAAGTGTAACATCATCCATTTCAAAAAGTTTGATATATTGCTTAATTAAGGCATTTTTAGGTTCAGTTAAAATATGAACCATATCATCTTCTGTGATTTCATTTAAAGTTGCAATCATATGAAGACGACCGATTAGTTCTGGAATTAATCCATATTTAACTAAATCATCAGCTTCAACTTTTGTAATTAAGTTTTTGTCATTTTTATTGCTTTTTGCTTCTTGATTAAATCCTAAAACATTAGCACCTTCTTTTTTTCTAATGATATCTTCTAAACCATCAAATGCTCCACCACAAACAAATAAAATATTTGTAGTATCAACTTGAAGGGCATCTTGTCCAGGGTGTTTTCTTCCACCTTTTGCAGGAACATTAACAGTTGCACCTTCTACTATTTTAAGAAGTGCTTGTTGAACACCTTCACCTGAAACATCTCTTGTAATAGATCTATTTTCACTCATTCTTGCTACTTTATCAATCTCATCAATAAAGATAATACCTCTTTGAGCTTTTTCAATATCTCCACCAGCAGCTTGAACTAATCTAGTGATTACATTTTCAACATCATCACCAACATACCCAGCTTCAGTTAAAGATGTAGCATCAGCAATTGCTAAAGGAACATCTAGGTATTTAGATATAGTTTGAGCTAATAAAGTTTTACCAGAACCTGTTGGTCCTATTAGTAAAACATTTGATTTACTTAATTCTGTATCATCATCAATTTCATGATGTCTAAATATTCTTTTATAGTGGTTATAAACAGCAACAGATAAAACTTTTTTAGCTGTATCTTGTCCAATTATGTATTCATCTAAAATTGCTTTTAATTGAGCAGGTGTTCTTAATACTACTTCTTCTTTTGATGTATTGCTTTGATTCTCAACATTATCTTCTACTGGAAGGCCACCACTCATAATATCGTTTGCAGCAGTTACACAAGCCTTACAAATTGAAGCATTGTCTCCTGCTATTACTGGATTATCTTTAGAGTCAGTTGCTCCACAAAAGTCACATATAATTTTACTCATTTTCTACCTATTTTTTATTTTCTATTGTAAGGAATACCACGTTTTGTATTAACTACAAAACTTGCTAATTCTTTTACATGTTCATTTTCACTAGTTTCCAGTAATTCTTTTGCAACATCTGCTAAGGGATTACCTGATTCAAATAGTGCTTTATAGGCACTTTTAATTGCATTAATATCTGCTCTATCTTTAAATCTTCTTCTTAATCCATTTAAGTTAAGACCTCTTAAAACAGCTTTGTTACCTTCAACTAAACAGTATGGAGGAATATCTTGAGCAACTGCTGAAGCACCACCTACCATTACATGAGTTCCGATTTTACAAAATTGATGTATTGGTGTAAGTCCACCTATTACTACAAAGTCATCAACTTCTACATGACCTGCTAGTGTTGCACCATTTGCAAAGACACAGTTATTTCCAATAATTACATCATGAGCCACATGTGTGTAACCCATAAATAAATTGTTATCCCCAATTTTAGTGATTGAGCCACCACCTATTGTTCCTGGATTAAATAGTGTAAATTCTCTAATCTTATTGTTATCTCCAATAATTAGTTCTACATCTTCACCATCAAATTTAAGGTCTTGAGGTATTGTTCCAATTGCTGCATGAGAAAAGATATGATTATTCTTTCCTATTGTAGTCTTCCCTTCAATTACTGTATGAGAATCTACAACTGTTCCATCACCAATTGATACATTACTTCCAATAATGACAAAAGCACCAATAGAGATATTATCACCTAACTTTGCACCTTCTTCAATTATTGCAGTTTTATGTATATTATTCATTGTAAACCTATTTGTCCACTATCATTGCTTTAAATTCTGCTTCAGCAGTTAACTTACCATCTACATAAGCTTTACCACTTAACATCATTAAAGTGCTTTTCATTTTGATTACTTCAAGTACATAATCTAATCTATCTCCTGGTTTAACAGGATTTCTAAATTTTGCTTTATCAATACTCATGAAGTAGATTACTTTATTTTTCATTTCTTCATCACTTAAATCAGAACTTTTAAGAGCTAAGATTCCTCCAGCTTGAGCCATTCCTTCTAAGATTAATACACCAGGGTAAATTGGGTGACCTGGAAAGTGTCCTTGAAATGCTGGTTCTGAAATAGAAATATTTTTAAAACCCTTGATTGATTTTTTTAAATCCATATCTGTGATTCTATCCACAAGAAGAAGTGGATATCTATGAGGTAGAATTTCTTGAATTTGTGTAATATCTAACATGTACAATCCTAATTTTTTTTGATTAATGGTAAATATTATATCTAAAAAAAAATTAGTTTTGAATTATGCTTGCTACATTTTTAGAACTTCCATTTTGTAAGTATTCTCTTAAAGTTTGTGAATTTTCAAAAAATAATTTTTTATCCATAGTATTATAATCATTTAATAGATTTTCTACTGTCACATTTTCTTGTAAAAACTCTTTATGAATTTCTGTTTTTCCCATTTTATCGAAGAAAATATTGGCAAGTCCAACATGAGATAATTTTACAAATCTACTACCAATAAAATAATCAATTTTTTTTGCAATATAAGATAAAGTAAAGGGAGTTCCAATTAATGCTGCTTCAAGTGTTGCAGTTCCTGAGCAAATAAATCCATATTCAGCTTCTTGAAGTGTTTTATGTGCTTTAGTTGATATTGTAAAATCACTAATATCTCCATAGGTTTTTTCAATATACTCTTTATCAAATTTTTTTGGAATAATCAAAATATGCTTTTTATTTGGTATCTTTTTTGCAAGTTCTTTAAAAATAGGCATGTGATTTTTAATTTCTGTTTTTCTACTTCCTGGCATAAAGGCAATTTTATTGCTTGTTGTAAGTTCATTTTTAAACTCTGTAATTTCATCTAAAAGAGGATGTCCTACATAAATAATTTTTTCTTTATTTGTATACATTTCTTGCTCAAAAGGTATAATTGAACATAGTTTTGTACAATATTTTTCAAGTTTTTTAACACGTTTTGGTTTCCAAGCCCAAGCTTGAGGTAAAATATAATAAATTATTTCTTTATTTGGATAAGTTGCTTTTAGTTTTTTTGCAAGTGGTAGATTAAATCCTGATGAGTCCATTAATAAAACTTTGTCACAATCTTTTGCTAAAGCAACTAATTCATCACGAAGTTTAAAGAAAAATTTTAATTTTTTTAATGCATCTACAATTCCCATAATTGCAAGTGCTGTTAAATCATAAAGAGGTTTTCCTAACTCTTTATCAAAAACTCCTACCATCTCAATATCATCACTGAAATACTTTTTTAACTCTCTTAAATGAATATTTGAAGATGTTTCCATAGCACATACTAAAAGCTTCATACAATTTCCTCTCTAACATCATCATAAGTTTGAGCATTTAATTCAATCTCATATTTTGCATCTGTAATTTCATCTAAAACAATAATCGTGCTTAAATTAAAAGCACTTTTTATAATTTTAGATCTAACTTCTAATTCTTCTTCAAAAGATGGTGGTAAGTACATAAGCTCTTTTACACTTGAATAGTTTGTATTTGCAAGGGAATTAAACTTTTGAATACTTATGATTTTCAATTCATCTCTATTTAGATAGTTTATTCCATCTTTCTCGTATTCAATTCTTCCATTTGTTTTGTCTCTATTTATCATAGAGTAGGGTAAAATATATGAAGCTACCGTTTGTTTAGCTACTTTTACTTTTGCAGAAAATAGTCTATAGTTTAAAAATCTATGCTTTACTATTTTGTACTTTTCCCCGTTTAGTTCAAGAGTATTTCTTTTTTTATAAAGTTCTAATCGCTCTTCAATTGACTCAGGTAAGATTTGATTTGAAATAGGATTAAACATCTCATCCATAATTTTATCTTGAGCTTCTCTTTGAGCAGAAAGACCAAATAGACAACCACAATAATTTTGTCTATATAAAGAGTTTTCTTTTACTTTTTTACCTTGAATCTCAGCTCCATTTCCAGCTTTATAATCTCTATAAATAAATTCAATACCATGAAGTTTTTCTAAGTTATGGCCTATAATATCCAGTTTTTCTTGAGATTTTTTAGGAGAAATTAAAAGAGTTGTAGTAAATTTATCATGACCTAATTCTTTAGCTTTCATTACGGTGTTGTCAAGTCTATCATCATAACAAACAGTACATCTATCTCCTTTTTCAGGTAGATGTTCCATTCCTTTTACTTTTTTAAGCCACTCTTCTAGGTTATAAGGACCTTCAATAAGCTCAATACCAAGTTTTTGGCATGAATACTCTACATCTAAATATCTAAGTCTATATTCACTATATGGGTGAATATTAGGGTCATAAAAGAAACCTACTAGAGTTTCATCTGGATATTCTTCCTGAACTCTTTCTAAAAAATAGTGACTATCGACGGCACAGCAAATATGTACTAACAAAAAATAACCTTTGATTTTATAATTTAGCGATATTATAGTAAAATATTTTAAAACAAAGGATTATAGATTAAAAATATTATACTATTTCTAACAATAACAATGTCAATACTCTTTTTTTCTGCTTGTTCAAGCAAGCAAATACTTAAAAGTTCCAGTGCTACAATTTTAATAAAAACGCCTCAAATGAAATTTTATGATAAGGGTTTTATTTATAAATATCCAAACTATACTCAAGTTCAAATATTTTCAGCAGGAACAGCTGTCTTAGATATGAAAATATATGAAGATAGAGTTTGTAAGAGTACATTTGAGTGTCAAGATTTAAAAACTTTTAATAAAGAGAATTTAGATAAGTCTTATGATGAGATGTTTTTGAAAAATTTATTCGATAGAAATGAAAAAGAAGTAATCCATAGAGATAAAGAACATAAGATTTTGATCAAAATTAAAAAAGATTAAGATATTACTAATTATTGACTATAAGAAGTAAAATTTCTTCTTATAGTTTTCTTAGCTTCTTATATCCTGTTCTTATTAGTTTAAGTAGAGGTTTTCTATATGAGCTAAATACATATTTTTTAATTTCATAAGCGATTCTTCCTTGAACATGAACTAAACCATAAAGATTCCCAGCTGCAAACTTACCACCAAGGGCTATTAAAATACCTTCAAGTTTTGGATTACAAGCTATCAATTTTTTCTTCTTAATATGTCTTAAAATATTCTGTCCAGCATTTGCTCCACTAATTCTAGCAACTGTAACATTAGGAGGCATTATTTCGCCTTTTTTATTTTTTATTTCTGCAATATCACCAACAGCAAAAATATTTTCATTTTCAGGAGTTTGTAAAAACTCATTTACAATAATTTGACCTCTTCCATTTTTCTCTACATCTAGTTCTGTTGTAACAATAGAAGCTTCAATACCACCTGTAAAGATAATAAATGAGTGATTAATTTTAGTACCATTAGATAACTCTACATGGTCATCATGACACTTAGTTAGTTTTGTACTTGTAATAACTTTAATACCTAAAGATTTTAGTCTTTGATGAGACATACTTACCAGTTTAGGAGTAAGTCCAGGAAGAATTGTAGGGGAACTACTTACAAGTGATATCTTTAAGTTATCGCATGAAAAGTTACCACGTTTGAAAAACATTTTAGAGTTATATGCCATTTCAGCTGCTATCTCAACTCCAGATAATCCAGCTCCAACAACAACAATATGCGTATCATCACACTGTTTAGCTTCATCACGAATTTTCATAAATAGTTGATTTTCAAAACTTTGTTTAAAAAACACAGCCCAATGAAGTTTTTTAATATCATGAGCTTTATTTAACCCTGGGATTTGTGGAGGGAAAAACGTTCTAGTTCCTGCTGCCATAACTAAATAATCGTATTCCACAATTTCTTGTTCTTGAGTATAAATTTTTTGTTCTACTTTATCAATTTTTCTAACTTTAAGATTTTTATACTCAACATAATCATGGTTAATTCCCATACATAAAGTAGTTAAATCAATAGTAACATCTGCAATGTTAGATTTATTTGCAATCAGGTCATAAACTTCTGGTTGTAAGTTATGAAATGTGTGTTGATCTATTAATGTAATTTGTATATTTTTATTCTTTGCTAGTTCCCGTAGTGCATATATTCCCGAATATCCACCACCAATTATTACAACTCTTTCCATAATTTGTTTCCTTTATATCTTCATTATTCTATCTATAATATTCATGTCTGTAATAGTAATAGTAATCATTCTTTGTAAATATGACATTTGCTTAGTAAATATGTAACAAAAATCAAATAAAATAATGTATCGTTATAATAATGATACTAAAAATTTATAGCTTTGATATAGCTATTCTTATCCTAAGATAAAAAATTGTAAGATAACGAAATTTAAAAATTATAGGAAATATTATGAAATATGTTGGAGCACATGTAAGTGCAAGTGGTGGAGTATTTAACGCACCAATTAACGCAAAAGCAATAGGCGCAAAAGCATTCGCTTTATTTGTAAAAAACCAAAGACAGTGGAAAGCTAAAGATTTAGAAACAAAAGTTATTGATAAATGGTTTGAAGAGTTAGAAAAATCAGGTGTTCAAACTAAACATATTTTACCTCACGATTCTTACCTTATTAACTTAGGACATCCAATTGTAGAAAATAGAGAAAAGTCTCTTGATGGATTTATTCATGAATTAAAAAGATGTGAAATTTTAAAACTTGATAGATTGAATTTTCACCCAGGTTCTCATTTAAGAAAGATTACAGAAGATGAGTGTTTAGATAATATTGGTGAGACGTTAAATAGAGCAATAGATGCAACAGCTAACACAGATATTAAACTTGTGATTGAAAATACAGCAGGACAAGGTTCAAATTTAGGTTATAAGTTTGAGCACTTAGCTCATATAATAGATAAAATTGAAGATAAATCAAGGATTGGTGTATGTATTGATACTTGTCACATGTTTACAGCAGGTTATGATATTAGAACAAGAGAAGCTTATGATAAAACTTGGGGTGAATTTGACTCAATTGTAGGTCGAGAGTATTTAATGGGAATGCATATAAATGATTCAAAACCTGAACTAGGTAGTCGAGTTGATAGACATGATTCCCTAGGTGAGGGTAAAATTGGATGGGATGCTTTTAAATTTATTATGAATGATGATAGAATGGATGATATTCCACTTGTATTAGAAACAATAAATGAAGATATTTGGGCACAAGAAATTCAAGCTCTTTATGACTTAGTAGAGAAGTAAATTTATTAAAGATATATATAAACTTTACAGTTTATATATATCGAATGTTTTATCTGCCTTATTATTGTTGGCTTTTTCTTGCCAGTACTTAGCTTTTTCTTCATCTGCTTTAATATTATATAAACCTTTTGAATAAGCCATTGTAAGTTGTTTTTGCGCAACAAACATATTTTTATTTGCAGCCGATGTTAGATACTCTAAACCTTTAGCAGTATTTTGCTCAATTCCTAAGCCTTTTAAATAAAATTTTGATAGTTGAAATGCTGAATTTGGATCTTTTGCAGCAGATTCTTTTAAAAGATTTAAAGATTTTTGTGAGTCTTTATTTACTCCAGTACCTTGGAAATATAAATATGCTAATGGAAGATTGGCATAATAGTTTCCCATTTCTTTTGAAGCGCTAAGATATTTAAATGCTTTATCGAAATCTTTTTTATTTGCATAAAAAATTCCAAGTTTTAATGAAGCCGTAGAATTATCAGAACTTATTTTTTTATAACAAGTAATTCGTTCTTGCTTCTTTTGTATTTCTTGACATTTTTGTATTTCAATGCCTTCATTGTCAAAATTAAATTCTGGTTTTTGAAAAAAACATCCATTAATTAAAAATGATATTAGAAAAGATGAGAGTATTATTTTTAACATGACTATTATATCCCGTAAATTTTTCTAAGTAAATTAGTACTTTTATCTTCATACTTTTCGTACCAAAACTTTGCTTTTTCTGGATTGTCTTTTACAATTGTTCCATCTTTGTAAATCTTAGATAATTCATACTGTGCTTTTTTAACATTGTTGTTTGCTGCAAATGTTAAAAGCTCTATAGCTTCAGGATAATCTTTTTTATTTATATAATAAAATGAAAGTTTATAAGCAGCAATTCCATCTACATTATCAACATCTTTTAAAAGGTCAAGTGCTTTTTCTTGATTTTTTGGAACTCCATTACCTTTATTGTAAAGATCAGCTAAAAGAGAATTTGCATAAAAATTACCTTTTTTTTGAGCAAGAGAATATTTTTGAAAAGCTTCTTGATAATTTCCTTTTGAATAAGCTATTACTCCTGAACGAAGCATTGCAATCGAGTTTTTATATGAAATTAAATCATAACAATCTTCTTCAAACTCTTTATTAGTACTTTTACATTCATTAGCTTGAGCAATCTCATTTGGAATTGTTTTTAATGCAGCTTCATGATTACTACATCCTATAAATAATAAAGAACTAATACCCGTAAGTAACAATACTTTAACACTTTTTTTTATCATTATTTCCCTTTTTTGTTTCTCTTTTTTAAACTATGTGGTCATTCTACCTTTTTTTTTGTTCATAAATTGTTAAGAGATATTAATGTATCATTTAATCTATATAGGGGATATAATGATTTTTATTGGACTTTTTGCATTTATAGGATTTGTTGTTGTTGGATTAAATATGTATGATGATTATAATTTGCAAAAAATAGAAAACTATATAAATAAAGAAAAATGTGAAAAATATATTTATTCAAAGGGTTCATATAAAGCTTTATGCGAAGATAGACTCTTGAAAATATCAAATAGTTTTAGTATTGATATAAAAAAAGATAAAATAGAGTATAACTACAAAGATATATATAGTATAGAAAAAGAAAAGAAAAATATTCTAATAAATGATAAAAATAAAATATCTTTTTCAAAAGTTGAAGAACTAGAGAAGTTTTATATACAATTAGAAGAAAAATTAAATAAACAGGATTAAGACAAATAATGAAAGAATTAATTGATTTTATAAAGTCAAAAAATATAGAAGAAACAAATTTTTATACACAGTTAAAATGTACAAAAGAAGAAGCAATAATATTACAATATATTACAAAAGAGTATGCAGAAGGAAGAGATAATCTAGTAGTTATTGATGTTCTAACAAGATTTTATGATATTGAAAAATTTGAGCATTTAGAAAAACTTAATTTAATTAAATCATTACTTGAATTTGGATGGTTAGTTCAAATATCTTTTGATCAAATTAAATTAAATGAAATATCAAAACTTGAGTTATTAAACTCAAGTATTTCTTTATCAAGCTCATATTTAAAATTATTAGAAAATGGTTCAAGTGATTTTGTATTACCTGAGATTAAAAACTATTCAGACCATTTAGAATACTTGCAAGATCAGTTTTTCAAAATAGATTTAGCACAACAATTAAATGTTGTAAAAAAGAATTTTGCCATAAATTCTCCTAGTTCAAATAGACTAAAATCAAAGTTGGTATTACTAGAAAACAGAATCAAAGAAAGAATAAAAGTTACAAATAACTCGATAATGCTTGAAGACTTTTTTAAAGACAATGATTTAAAAGAACAAGAACAAACACTTTTTTTAGCACTCTTAAAAGAAGAGTATTCAGGAGGAGATGGCTCAATTAGAGATATGAATGCTTTAATAGAATTAATTTCAAGTGATGATTATGAAAAAATTAAATATAGAAGTTTATTAGAAGAAAGCTCAAATCTTGTTTCAAACTCTTTGGTAGATTATGATGAGGTATTAACACCTTTTGGCGGGATTAATAGAAATTTTTATATTCCAGATGAAGTACTATATAAAATCTCACATCCTACAAAGAAAAAGACAAGAGGTACAAAAATAAAACTTGATTCAATCATAAAAGAACAAGATACTTTTGAGCTTATAAACACTACAAAAACACTAGAAGATGTTGTTTTAAATGAAAAAACTAGAGAAACACTTGGTGCTTTATTAAAACAAGTAGATAAAGATGTAGTTGCAAGATTAAGACAATGGGGAATTAAAGATAAGAAAAAAGGAATTGAAGCTAAAATTATCTTTTATGGAGTTGCCGGAACTGGTAAAACATTAACAGCTTTAGCTATGGCAAAATCTTTAAAGAAAGATGTACTTAGTTTTGATTGTTCAAAAATTTTATCTATGTATGTAGGTGAGAGTGAAAAAAATGTTAGAAGTATTTTTGATAAATATTATGAACTAAGAGAGCAAACTAAATCTGAACCAGTATTGTTACTAAATGAAGCAGACCAATTTTTAAGTGGAAGAAGTACAGGTGCTGGAAGTGGAAGTGATAAAATGCATAATCAAATGCAAAATATCTTTTTAGAACAAATAGAAAAGTTTGATGGTATTCTAATTGCAACTACAAATTTACTTGAAAACTTAGATAAAGCATTTTCAAGAAGATTTAACTATAAAATTGAATTTATTAAACCAAATAAAAAACAAAGACTTGAACTTTGGGAAAAACTACTTCCTTCAAATCTTCCATTAAGTGAAGATTTTGATATTGAAAAACTAGCATCTCATGATTTAACAGGTGGACAAATAGAGCTTGTTATTAAAAACACTGCTTATAAAATAGCAATCTGTTCTGAGCCTATTTTCACTGTAAAAGATTTTGAAGAACAAATTACAAAAGAGCAAAAAGGTCAATTTGACAGTGAAAATAAAGTTGGATTCTTCTAAAAAAGTTAGTAACAATAACTTTTTTAGATTAAATTTATAAAATTCTCATATTTATATTATGTTTAAATGTTAAAATCTTCTTATAATATTTATTTAAAACAATGATAATAGAGTGTTTCTTTTTGTACCATCTTCGCAGTATCCTAAAAAAAGACTTAAAAAATCAGCTTACTTTTAAAAGGTTAGATTATTATTTGCCTAAATATTATAAGTGGCTATTTATCACTAATTTGATAAAATATTAGTCATTATAAAGAAAACTTCTTAGCTTTTAAAGGAAATATGATATGACACACATGGAATTTGCCCATCCTTATTTTGGTGCATTTGTGATGTTTATAGTAACATTCACAGCATTCGGTGCTACAGTATGGCTTTCACGGTATATTAGTAGAAAAATTGCAAGACTAGATACTGAAAAATTAAAGACAACATTGTATGAATGTGGACCAGAAGTTACTAAACAGCCTAATACAATATCAACACAATTTTATCTAATAGCACTATTATTTATTCTATTCGATGTAGAAATAATTTTCATGTTTCCATGGGCTGTTAACTTTAAGTTATTAGGATGGTTTGGATTTGTTGAAATGTTACTATTTATCACACTATTATCAATCGGATTTTTATACGCATGGAAAAAAGGAGCCCTTGAATGGCACAGCATAAAGTAAATTATTTACAAGATGGTGGGGCACCAATTAAATTAACAACTATTGATAAGTTAGTTAACTTTGGTCGTTCTAACTCATTATGGCCTATGACTTATGGATTAGCATGTTGTGCTATTGAAATGATGGCAACAGGAGCATCAAGATATGACTTCGATAGATTTGGTACTATTTTTAGAGCAAGTCCTAGACAATCTGATGTATTAATAATCGCAGGAACTCTTACAAAAAAACATGCAGAGTTTATGCGAAGATTATATGACCAAATGCCAGATCCAAAATGGGTAATTTCAATGGGATCGTGTGCAAATACTGGTGGGATGTTTAATACATACGCAACAGTTCAAGGTGCAGATAGAATTATCCCTGTTGATATTTATCTTCCAGGATGTGCTCCTAGACCTGAAACTTTACAGTATGCATTAATGACACTTCAAAGAAAGATTAGAAAAGAATCTATTTTTAGAGCTCATAAGAAAAAAAGGTTAGTGTAATGAGAAAATATACGCCAAAAGATAGTGTTCAAAGACAAGCACCTTTTTCCGATAGATTTTTTGTATCCCCTCCTGTTCCAAGATTTGATATCTCAAGTGATGAAATTTTTGCAGCAGACTATGAAAGTTTTGCTAGTAAATTTGACGTACAAGAAGCATTTATTGAACATACTCATCTAGTTATTCATATTAATAAAAATGACATTCTTGAAGTTATGAAATTTTTAAGTGAAGACTTAGAATATGACATGCTTATGGAAATGTCCGCTATTGATTATCTAGCAGCAAAAGATGGTTATGAACTATTTTATGAAATGCTTTCACTTTCAAAACATAAAAGACTTAGAATTAAATGTTTCTTAAACAAAAATGATTCAGTTGAATCTGTAACATCAGTGTTTGATTCTGCAAATTGGAGTGAGAGAGAAATGTACGATATGTTAGGTGTAAAAGTTATAAATCATCCTAATATGAAAAGATTAATTATGCCAGATGATTGGTATGACCATCCTTTACGAAAAACTTATCCACTTCAAGGTGATGAGGCAGCTTCATGGTATGAAGTTGATAAAATTTTTGGAAAAGAAGCTAGAGATATTATTGGACCTGAACAAAGAGATCCAGCTGCAATTGATAGATATGATACTACTAGATTTGCAAGATTAGGACATGAAGTTCCATATCAAACTGATATTACAGAGTTTGAACCTGAAACTCCAATTTCTTATCAAGAAAAAAACACATCAAAAATTATGAAAAAATTAAAACCTGAAGAATCAGTTGTTTTAAAGAGAAGAAGGTAATAGTATGCAACAACCAAATAGATTAAAACCTTTCTTTGAAAATATTAACTTCGAGCGAGAAGATAATACAATGATGGTGAACTTTGGACCACAACATCCATCTGCTCACGGACAATTAAGACTAATTTTAGAACTTCAAGGTGAAGAAGTTGTAAAATCTCGACCAATGATTGGATACCTTCACAGAGGTATGGAAAAAATGGCTGAGAATATGATTTATAATGAATTCTTACCAACAACAGATAGGATGGATTATATTGCTGCAACTTCAAATAACTATGGTTATGCCCTAGCTATTGAAAAACTTTTAGGAATTGAAGCTCCACGTAGAGCTGAAATTATTAGAACAATGCTTTTAGAATTAAACAGAATCACTTCACATCTTTTCTGGTTAGCAACACATGCCCTTGATGTGGGAGCTATGTCTATGTTTCTTTACTGTTTTAGAGAAAGAGAATATGCAATGGACTTAATCGAAGATTATTGTGGTGCAAGACTTACTCATAGTGCTGTTAGAATTGGTGGAGTACCTTTAGATTTACCATCTAACTGGATGGATGATTGTTTAAGTTTTATTGATATTTTAAATGAAGAAATCGTGAAATATGAAGGTTTATTAACAGAAAATAGAATCTGGAAAATGAGACTTGAAAACGTAGGTGTAATTACTCAGAAAATGGCAAAATCTTGGGGATGTTCAGGTATTGCATTAAGAGGATCTGGAATCAAATGGGATTTAAGAAAAGAAATGCCTTATGGTATTTATGATGAATTAGACTTTGATGTTCCAATTGCACATACTTGTGATTCATACGGAAGATATAAAATATGTATTGCTGAAATGAGAGAATCAGGAAAAATTTTAAAACAATTAATGCCAATGTATGAGAAAAGTGATTCTCAGCTTATGGCTCACTCTCCTAACTATATTTCAGCTCCAAAAGAGCAAATTATGACTCAAAATTATTCTTTAATGCAACACTTTGTTTTAGTAACTCAAGGTATGAGACCACCAGTTGGTGAAGTATATGTGGCAACTGAATCTCCAAAGGGTGAGTTAGGTTATTATGTTGTAAGTGATGGTACTCCGTATGCATATAGAATGAAAATTAGAACACCAAGTTTCCAACATACGGCATTATTAGAAGAGATACTTGTTGGATTACAATTAGCTGATGTTGTTACATTAATTGGTAACTTAAATATCGTATTTGGCGAAATTGATAGGTAGGGGAAAGTATAAATGAAAAGATTTGATTTAAGACATTTAAAAAATGATTTCTACGACAGAATGCTTGAGCTTATGGATAAGCAAATCCAAGATGGTGAAAACGCAATTATCATATTTGAAATTGGTGATTTTGAAAATATTCAAAAATCTGCTGATGTAGTATATGAAGCTGGATATACCTTAATGAACTCGATTAAATTTACAGAAGTTGATTGGACATTAGTTATAAAAAAAGTTGCACCAGAACCAAGAGTTGTTGAAGAAGTTCAAGCAGTGGCTAAAGAGGAAGAAAAATAATGAATAAAAAAGAACTAATCTCTAAAAGTGATTTCATTTTTTCTTTAGGAACAATGCTTTCTAATAATAAAGAAGAGGTGAGAAACTCAATTATAGAATCAATTGCAAAAACAAATGCTCAATTTGTTTATATGCACCCAATTGATAATATTGATTTAAAACTTTATTACACGCAATTTATAAAATATGAAGCAGGAAGTGAAGAAGGTATTTTAGCTTTAATTCTTGATGCTTTTGTAAAAGAATCAACTTCAGATATCCAAAAGTATATTTCTAATTTAGATTTAGGTTATATCTCAGCCGAAAGTTCAGCTGGTGAAGAAGAGTTTGAAGAAGCTTATTCAAACTCACAAAACTGTCAATTTAAAACATTAATTATTGGAGATGATTTAATTGAACATCCAAGAGTTGAAAATATTATTAGACTTTTATCTATAATTAAAAAATATACAGATTTTAATGTAATTGTTTTAGATAATAATTTTGAAGAAAAAATAAATTCATGTGAATGTTCTGATTTAGAAGAAATTGAAGATTTAAAATCATTTGATGGCTCTGTAGTTTATAGACTTATTGAAGATGAATCAACTGAAGATTTAATTGCTAGTAAATCCTTCGCGCAAATTGCAAAAGTTGCTAATAATGATGAAGTTTATTTAAATTATAAAAATTCAAAAGTAAAAAAGATTATAAAAATTGATGAAAAATTACATGGAACAATTGCTATTTCAAAAATAACAGATTCTAATGAAGAAATTTTCAGTGGTTATAGATATAAACAAGTAAAAATACAAAAGGTTGATGCATAATGAGTGATATGATTACATTAACAATTGACGGAAAGCAAGTAGAATCAAAAGACGGGGAATCAATCTTAAATGTAGCACGTGCAAATGATGTATTTGTACCAGCAGTTTGTTATTTAACAAGATGTTCTCCAACACTTGCATGTCGATTGTGTTTAGTTGAAGCTGATGGAAAACAAGTATATGGTTGTAATACAAAAGTAAAAGCTGATATGGAAGTAGTAACAGAGACTCCTGCAATTGCAAAAGAAAGACGTGCAATTATGGAAGTTTATGATGTGAATCATCCCTTACAGTGTGGTGTTTGTGACCAAAGTGGTGAGTGTGAATTACAAAACTACTCTTTATATATGAAAGTTGATTCTCAAAGCTATAGCATTAAAGATGTTCATAGACCAACTGCACACTGGGGAGTTATGAATTATGACCCTGGTTTATGTATTGTATGTGAAAGATGTGTAACTGTATGTAAAGATATGGTTGGTTCAAATGCATTAAGTACTGTAAAAAGACCTTCTGATGCTATTGAAAAGACATTTAAATCTGAAATGCCAAAAGATGCATATGCAATGTGGAATAAACTTAATAAATCACTTATTGGTTATGACGCTGATGCATGTACTGATTGTGGTGAGTGTATTGCAGCTTGTCCAGTAGGTGCACTTGTTTCTCATGACTTTCAATACACATCAAATTCTTGGGAACTTAAAAAAATTCCAGCTGCAAATTCTCATTCTTCTGATTGTGCATTTATCTATTATGAAATAAAACAAGATTCAATTGATAATCATGAGACAAAAAGAATTTATAGAGTTACAAATGAACCTCATTATTCAACTTTAAATGGTGCTGGAAGATTTGCTTATGACTTTGATAATAAAGTTCAAGAAAAAGATACAACTGCATTTATAGATGCAATAGAAGCATTTAAAAAAGCAAAAAATATTAAATTTAATTCATTTATTACAAATGAAGAAGCATTACTTTTACAAAAAATATCAGATAAAACTGGTGCAAGATTAGTAAATGAAGATGCAAGACTATATCAAGAATTTTTAAGAAATTACTCAACAACAGCTGGAACTTCATTATACTCTTCAACTTTGACTGAAGTTCATGATTCAAACTTTGTAATTTCTGTTGGTTCATATTTAAAATCTGATTTACCAAATGCGAGATATGCACTTAATAACTCCGTTATTATGAATAAAGGTGCAGCTTTATACTTCCACCCAATTGCAGATCCTGTAATGGAAAAAATTGGTAAAAAAGGCAAAACTACAGACTTTATTTATCATGATGCCTTAGCTCAAGAATCAATTTTATATTTTATTCTTTATAAGTTTGGAAAAGATTTACCTGATAATATAAAAACATATATAGATTCATTGACTGAAACTAGAACTAAAACTGTAACAGAAACTATAAAAGAAAAAGTTGTAGAAATTGTAAAAGATGAAGAAACAGGTGAAGAAAAAGAAGTTTCTAAAATGGTTCCTAAAAAAGTTTCAAAAGAAGTTGAGTTTGAATATATCACTCTTTTAGAAGACTTTGGAAAAGACGAAGCGTTTATTGAATTAATTGACTCTATGTTAGCTAAAAAAGATACTTACTCATTAATGGTAGGTGAAGATTTAATCACTCACCCAAATGCAGATAATTTAGCAAAATTATGTGGTCTAATTTCTAGATGCACAGATTTTGATGTTGTGATCATTCCAACATCTACAAATACATTAGGTGTTTCACAAATTTGTACACTTTCATGTGAGCAAGAAGGCTTTACAGTTGGATACAATGAAAAAGCAGACTTCCAATTATCAGCACTTGGTGATGGCGATTTAGATATTCCCGCACTTAACCAACAAGAAGGTACTTTTACAAATATTGATAAAAAAATCATACCTACAAATGCCGCTGTTGCTTTTAAAGGTTATGCTTTAAATAATATAGCAAATATGATTTTAGATGTTGATGTTGAATATACAATTGAATATACAGCTTCTTTACCACAAAATAAAGGTTACCAAGCTGTAGAGTTTGATTCATTACCAAATATGTTTGGAAATGATAGAGTTGAATATAGAGGTTATGACTTAAAGTCAAGTGAAGTTGATTTTAATGATGATGTTAAAGAAATTAGCTCAAAGAAATTAGAAGTAAATGAGAATGAAATTGTGATTTATAAAGCAAATCCAATTAATCAATTTAATGAATTTACTGCAATGTCTCATGAATTTAAAGATGAAATTCAATCAGGTATTTTCTTCTCAACATCAATGTTTGAGAAATTAGAACTTGAAGCTGGAGCTAAAGTAAAAGTAAGTGCAAATAATGAAACTTTAGAATTAGAAGCATTTATTGATATTCAAATTGAAGGTGAGATTGCTTATGTTTCTACATTTGATAAAAACTCACCATCAAAAGCTTTATTTGATACTTTCAGATATAACACAGCTGTAGTAGAAAAGGTATAATATGGAAACAAGTATTATAATAGAAACGATTGTAAAAGTAATAATAGTTTTAACAGTATTTTCAGCACTTGCTGGTTTTACTACATATATTGAAAGAAAAATATTAGCATTTATGCAAAGAAGACTGGGACCCACAAATGTTGGTCCTTATGGTCTTTTACAAATTGCAGCAGATGGTATTAAACTTTTTACAAAAGAAGATTTTATTCCTGCAAATGCAAATAAACCTATCTTTATGGTAGCTCCTTTAATTACTGCAGCAACTGCATTTATTGCAATGAGTGCGGTTCCCTTTTTTCCTGAATTTGAAATGTTTGGATATACAGTAAGACCGATTATCTCAGATATTAATGTTGGGGTTTTATTTGTAATGTCTGTTGGAGCAATTGGACTTTATGGACCACTATTAGGTGGTATGAGTTCTGCAAATAAATGGGCACTTCTAGGAGGTGCTAGAACTGCAATACAACTTTTATCTTATGAAGTTGTATCTGGTCTTTCACTTTTAGCACCGCTAATGATGGTAGGTTCATTATCATTAATAGATATTAACAACTATCAAGCAGGTGGAATTACAGAATGGATTATTTGGTCACAACCTTTAGCCTTTATATTATTTACAATTGCTGGATTTGCAGAGACTAATAGAACACCATTTGATTTACTTGAGCATGAAGCTGAATTAGTTGCTGGTTATGCAACTGAGTATTCAGGTATGAGATGGGGTATGTTCTTTATTGGTGAGTATGCAAACCTTTTTACAATTTCATTTTTAATCGCACTTATTTTCTTAGGTGGATTTGAGCCTTTATGGTTTATACCAGGTGGTTTAGCAATTGTATTAAAAGTTATGTTTTTAATTTTTCTTTTCCTTTGGACAAGAGCATCTTGGCCACATATTAGACCAGATCAGTTAATGTGGTTATGTTGGAAAATATTAATGCCTTTAGCACTACTAAATATTTTAGTTACTGCTTTAGTGATAATGATTTAGGAGAGAGTTATGGGATTCGAAGAATTTAAAAATAGAAATATATCAGAAGACTATGTTGTAGTTCAAGAAGATAATTATCCTAAAACATCTTGGGACGCATTTAAGCAAGTAGTTACAAGATCTGTAAAAGGTGAATTATTTACAGGTTTAAAAATTACATTTAAGATGATGACAGGTGCTTTATTCAATGGTGAAATGGCAACTGTACAATATCCAGCTGAAAAACTTCCAATAGGTCCACGATACAGGGCAGTACATAGATTACTTGTATTATTAGAATCAGGTGAAGAAAGATGTATTGGTTGTGGTTTATGTGAGAAAATTTGTATTGCAAACTGTATTAGAATGGAAACTAGAGTTGATGAAAACTCTAGAAAAGAAGTTTTAGAATATACGATTAATATGGGTAGATGTATTTTTTGTGGTTACTGTGCAGAAGTTTGTCCAGAGCTTGCAATTGTTCATGGTGGAAGATATGAAAATGTTTCAGAACAAAGAGCATCTTTCTCACTTAAAGAAGATATTTTAACACCATTTAATCAGTTAAATCAACAAACAGAGTTTGCTGGTTTTGGTTCAGTATCACCAGATGCTGATGAAAAAATTAAAAAAACACCATTGTCGTACTAAGGAGTATAGATGTTTGAAATAGTAGCTTTTTGTCTGTTTTCAGTTTTAACTATAACTATGTTTAGTATTACAGTATTAACAAACAATGCGTTGTATGCGTTAAGTTCATTAGCAGCTGGAATGATTTTTATATCTGCGTTTTTCTTTTTATTAAATGCAGATTTTCTAGGGGCTGTGCAAATTGTTGTTTATACAGGTGCCATTATGTCTTTATACGCATTTGGAATGATGTTCTTTGATTCACTTTCAGAAGTTAAAGAGAAAGTTAAAAATCCAAGATTAGTATTTTTATTATCAGGAATGGTAGCTTTAATAGTAGTAGTTGTTTTTATCTCTCCAATTTTAGGAGAGAATTTAGATGCTAATTTACCTGTAAATCCAAGTTATGGAAATACGGTAGATGTTGGTTTAGTATTATTTACTAAATACTTAGTTCCTTTTGAAGTTGCTGCAATTATGTTATTAATTGCCATGATAGGTGGTATTGTATTAGCAGGAAAGAAAATGGAAGTATCATATTCTGATATGACAGAAGAAGAAATTAATGCACATATTGAAGCTCAGAATCAATTAGAAGCTTCAAAAAAGGATGTTAAATGACACTTAACGCTTATTTGATATTATCAACACTTTTATTTTGTATTGGATTAATTGGAGTATTAAGAAGAAAGAATGTTTTAATGCTTTTCTTTTCTACAGAGATCATGTTAAACGCTGTAAATGTTGGACTTGCAGCAATTTCTAAATTCCATGGAGATTTAACAGGTCAAATGTTTGCTTTCTTTATTATTGCAGTTGCTGCTAGTGAAGTTGCTATTGGATTAGGTCTTTTAATTCTTTGGTATAAAAGAACAGGTTCTATTAACTTAGACGATATTGCTAGGATGAAGGGGTAATAATGGAAAAATATGTATATATAGCACTTTTTGCCCCACTCGTTGGTTCATTAGTTGCTGCTTTATTCTCAATGAGAGGAAAAGTTGCCTTTACAGGATGGTTTACATCATTTATGTTAGCTGTTTCAATGTTTGCATCTTTAAATCTTTTATCATTTGTTTATACAACAGATACAGTTTTAAATATTACTTTATTTCAATGGATAAAAGCTGGTAGTTTAAATATACCTTTTGGATTTATTATTGATCATGTAAGTGTAATAATGATGTCTGTTGTAACCGTAGTATCAACTATGGTTCATATTCACTCAATTGGCTATATGGAAAATGACGATGGTTTTAATAGATATTTCTCTTATCTTTCAGCCTTTGTTTTTTCAATGCTAGTTCTTGTAATGAGTGATAACTTTGCCGTGTTATTTATTGGATGGGAAGGTGTTGGAGTTTGTTCATGGCTATTAATTGGTTTCTGGTATAAAAAAGAATCGGCATCATGGGCTGCTAATGAAGCATTCATTATGAATAGAGTTGGGGATTTAGGTCTTCTTCTTGGTATGTTCTTAATTTATTGGAACTTGGGCTCTTTACAATATTCACTTGTATTTGAAAATATTGCAAGTTTAGAAACTAGTACTATTGCGTGGATTGGAATATTATTATTCGTGGGTGCCATGGGTAAATCAGCACAGTTTCCATTACATACATGGCTTGCAGATGCAATGGAGGGACCAACTCCTGTTTCTGCGTTAATTCATGCTGCTACTATGGTAACAGCTGGTGTTTACTTAGTTGTAAGATCACATGAATTATATGTTTTAGTTCCTGAAGTGGGTTACGGTATTGCTTGTTTAGGTGCATTTGTTGCTATTTTTGCTGCATCAATGGCTCTTGTTCATAATGATATGAAAAGAATTATTGCATATTCAACATTATCTCAACTAGGATATATGTTCGTAGCAGCTGGCCTTGGTGCTTATTGGGTTGCTTTATTCCATCTTGTAACTCATGCCTTCTTTAAATCAGTATTATTTTTAGGTGCTGGTAATGTTATGCATGCTATGAATGATGAGCTTGATATTAGAAAAATGGGTGGCTTGCATAGTAAAATGAAGTCTACTTCGATTATTATGACAATTGCATCTGTTGCACTTGCCGGAATTTTTCCACTTGCTGGTTTCTTTTCAAAAGATAAAATCTTAGAAGCTGCCTTTAATGGTGATGCTTATTTCTTATGGCTAGTTTTATGGATAACAGCTGGTTTAACTGCCTTTTATTCATTTAGATTAGTTATGAAAGTTTTCCATGGAGAACAAAACTATTCAAATGAAGATTTCCATCCTCATGAAGCAAAAGGTTTTGTAATTGCAGCAATGATTCCATTAGCTATTTTAGCTGTTATTGCTGGATGGTTTGAGCATGCATTTATTGATTTTGCTACTAAAACTTTACCTACATGGGAAGCTAGTAATACAACATATTCAACAGTTTGGATATTAATTATTGTAACAAGTGCTGTTGCAATCGCTGGTATTGCTTATGCTGTTTACAAATATAGAAATGGTGGCTTTAGTAAAGATTGGGAAGACAAAGGTATTTATAAACTTTTAGCTAACCAGTACTATATTCCACACTTTTATGAAAATTGTATTACAAAGCCATATTACAAATTTTCAGTTTGGGTATTTGAGGTTATTGAAATAAAAATTATTGACAATACAATCGAAGGAATTGCAAGATTAATTTATAAAGCTGGTGGAAAAGCTAGACTTATTCAATCGGGTAATTTATCATCATCATTAAGACTTATGGTTTTTGGATTAATTCTAGGATTAGTTCTAGCTTTAGTGTTATCGTTATTTGGAGGAGTTAAGTAAATGGAAAATATCTTATCTATGCTGATATTTTTTCCAGCAGTAGCTGCTACTGTAGGATTTATGATTCACAAAGATTCTATGAGACAATTTGGTGTAGTTGTTACTATTGTTGAGTTTGTATTAGCTCTTTTATTATGGTATCACTTCGACAGTGATGTTGCACAAATGCAATTTGTTCAAACATTACCATTGATTAGCTCTTATGGTATTAATTATGTAGTTGGAGTTGATGGTGTATCATTATTCTTAGTTATTATGATTACATTTATGACTATGATTGCAGTAATTGGACTTACAGAGAAAAAGGCAGTTAAAAACTTAATGATTACAATCCTTTACCTTGAAATGACAATGGTAGGGGTATTTGTATCTTTAGATTTAATTATGTTCTATATTTTCTGGGAATTAACACTTATTCCAATGTTTTATATCATTGGATTTTGGGGAGCTGAAAAAAGATTCCATGCAGCCATTAAATTCTTCTTATATACATTTATAGGTTCTTTAATTATGCTTATTGGTATGTTATATTTTGGATATATTTACCACGAAACTACAGGTGTTTGGAGCTTCAATTTACTTGATTGGTATAGTGTTGTTTTACCATTTGATGTTCAATTATGGTTATTTATTGCATTTTTCTTTGGATTTGCTGTAAAAGTACCTATGTTTCCTTTCCATACTTGGTTACCTCTTGCACATAGTCAGGCGCCAACTATTGGATCTATTGTTTTAGCAGCTGTATTATTAAAAATGGAAACTTATGGATTTATTAGATTTTCTCTTCCATTATTTCCAGATGCAAGTGTATACTTTATGCCATTTATGGCGACACTAGGAATCATTGCTATTATTTATACGGCAATGGTTGCCTATGCACAAGAAGATATGAAACAAATGATTGCATATTCTTCAATTTCACATATGGGTGTAATTATTCTTGGAGTATTTGCATTAAATGCTGAAGGAATTACAGGAGCTGTATTTTTGATGATTGGACATGGTATTGTTTCAGGAGCACTGTTTATGAGTGTTGGTGTGCTTTATGATAGAAGAAAAACTAAGATGATTAAAGAGTTTGGTGGATTAGCAAAAAATATGCCAATGTTCGCACTGGTTTATGCAGTTGTTCTAATGGCTTCTATTGGATTACCTTTAACAATTGGCTTTGTTGGTGAGTTTTTATCATTACTTGGATTCTTTAAAGTTTCTCCAATCTTAACATTTATAGCATCTCTTACTATTGTATTAAGTGCTGTTTATATGTTAGCAATGTATAAAAGAACATTCTTTGGTGAATTAATAAAAGAAGAAAATAAAGAAATGAAAGATATTCATGGACGTGAACTGATAGCTTTAGGATCACTTGTATTTTTAATTATATCTTTAGGTATTTACCCAAAAGTTATATTAGAACCTCTTGATGTTTCTGTTAAAAAAGTTATAAAAATTATGGATGTAAAATCTGTAGAAGAAAGAACAAAAGAAAGACTTCGTTCTTTAAATTCAATTGGGGAGGTTAAATAATGGAACCTATTTCAATTAATATTGACTCTTTAAACTTAGGAACTTTAGCACCAATGCTTATTGCAATAATTGGTGCAATTAGTATTTTATTAACAGATTTATTTAATAAAGAAAAACATAAATCTTTATATGTGATTTTAGTAGTATTATTTTTAACATTTGATTTATTTACTCTTCTTGCATACAATGGTAAACCTGATGGTATGTTTGATTTAATGCTTCTTGATGGTATTGCGATATTATCTCAATGTATTATTATTGTAGGTGCTATATTATTTATATTCTTATCTTTATCAAAACTAAGATTCCAAGAGTTTAGATATGCAGAGTTTTTTGCTCTTTATTTATTTACAGTTGCAGGATTCCAGTTTATGGTAAGTTCTGATTCATTAATTCTTATTTTTCTTGGATTGGAAACTGCATCTTTATCTTTATACACAATGATTGCAATGCATAATAAGATGACATCTATTGAAGCTGCTGTTAAGTACTTTACAATGGGTGCCTTAGCCGCTGCATTCTTTGCTTTTGGTGCGATGATTTTCTATGGTCTTACTGGTACTTTAGATTTATCACAAATGTCAGAAATTATAGTTCAAGAAAATTTCTTATCTACTGATAATTATGCAAACTATGTATTTATCTTAACTGGTTTCGTATTTATGTTCGCAGCACTTGGATTTAAATTATCTTTATTCCCATATCATGTATGGGTTCCAGATGTATATAGAGGTTCAAGTTCTGCAATGGCTGGATTTTTATCTGTAGTACCTAAAATGGCAGGTTTTGTTGTTGCAATTAGATTCTTTGATGTATTTATTGAAAGTAACGATATTATTATTCAAACTATGCTTTATGTGACTATTGTCTTAACAATAACAGTGCCAAACTTGATAGCCTTACACCAAACGGATATAAAAAGAATGCTTGCATATTCTTCAATATCAAATGCAGGTATGGCAATGGCTGCTGTTTATATAGGTACTACACAAGCAACTTCAGCACTGTTTTTATATTGGATTTTATTTACAATAACTAACTTTGGTGCCTTTGGTATGTTATGGTTAAATAGAGGAAAAGAATCAAAAGATTACGAATCACCATATACTTTTGAAAAATATTCAGGATTAGTTCAAATTTCACCATTTGCAGCTTCAATTCTTGCAATGTTTCTTTTCGCTCTGACAGGACTTCCACCATTTGCATTATTCTGGGGAAAAATGTATTTAGTTGCAAGTGCAGTAAATGCAGGTCAAATTGCATTAGCTGTAATTATTGTATTAAACTCTGCAATTGCTGCTTATTATTATTTAAGACCAATTTCTTATATGTTCTTAAAAGACCCAATTGAAGGTGCTGATACTAAATTTATGCAAAATGCTTCAACTCCAATGAAATCAGTAATTGGTATTTGTGTATTTCTTGCAATTATATCAGTATTAACTGTAGAACCATTACTTCAAATTATTACTTACTACGTTACTAGCGCAGGATTTTAGGTAAATATTCTAAGCATTTATTTTAAATGCTTAGAATTATTGTAAAATCTTTGTAAAAAACAAATACTTTCTATGCTTTTATTCTCTTCTTATAAAATCTTTTATAGATAAATATAGTTATTATGGATATAATATTAAAGCTTATTTATAAAAAGTAAAAATAATTTTCTTTAAAAATAATTACTTACAACCCTATAGTAAAGGATTTTTATGCAAAATAACAATCGAAGAGATTTTTTAAAGCATAGTTCTAAAATTGTATTAGGTGCAGCTTGTTCAATTGGATTTCCATCAATATTAACTGCAAAAAATAAAAGACCCACGATAAAAATTGTTGGTACTCATGTAACATTACAAGAAGAAATTCGATTAAGAGCACAAAAAGAACTAGATATAAATATAGAATTTTATCCAGGAGGAAGTGCTGAAGTTTTATTAAAAGCGACGCTAGATCCTTCCTCTTTTGATATATATGAACAATGGTCAAATAGTATAAAACCACTTTGGTTATCTGACTCAATTGCAGCAATAGATACAAAAAAATTAAGCTATTGGGATGAAATAAATTCATTATCTAAAACAGGTAAAATTTCTGACAATGCAAAAATAGGATTAGGTGATTCACCTAATAAAATACTTTATATCCAAGAAGACGGAAGCTTAGGCTCAAATCCTAGCGAAGAAATTAGTTTTATGCCTTATGTTCATAATGTAGATTCCTTTGGATACAACACAGACTTTGTTAAAGAAGGTATACATTATGAGACTGAGAGTTGGGCTTGGTTATTAGATGAAAGTTATAAAGGAAAAGTTGCATTAGTAAATGATCCAACAATTGGACTCTTTGATGCAGCGCTTGCAGTAAAGGCAAAAGGTTTAATGGATTTTAAAGATATGGGAAATATGACTATATCTGAAATAGATAAACTTTTTGACATACTAATTGATTATAAACAAAATGGTCATTTTAGAGGTGTTTGGTCTTCAGTTCCACACTCTATTGAACTAATGAGAAGTAAACAAGTTTATATTGAAAGTATGTTTTCTCCTGCGGTATCTAGTTTAAATGGACAAGGTATCCCTTGTCGATATGCAGCTCCAAAAGAAGGATATAGAGCTTGGCATGGAGTTATGTGCCTATCAAGTAATTCAAAAAATGAACAAAAAGAAGCAGCTTATAAATATATGAATTGGTGGCTTTCAGGTTGGGCAGGGGCTCATATTGCTAAACAAGGTTATTATATATCAAATCCACAACGATCAAAACAATATATGACCCAAGATGAGTGGGATTACTGGTATAAGGGAAAAAAAGCAGCTTCAAATCTAAAAGGAACAGATGGTAAAATATCAGTTTTAAAAGGTCAAATTAGAAGTGGTGGTTCTTATCAAAAAAGATTTGAAAATATATCTATTTGGAACAGTGTTATGCCAAATTATGAGTATACATTAAAAAAATGGAATGAATTTGTTCTAGCAAGAGCATAAGGTGTAAATATGATATTTCCTTCTCTAAAAATAAAAAATAAAATTTATACTCTTAGTATATTAGCTGGGATATTCTTTATTATAATAACTATTATAACATTTCAAAGCCTTCAAAAATTGGATAATGATTTTAATGAATATACAAAAATAAATAAAAATGCAAAAAACTATATTAACATGACAAATGAAGTTGAAAAACTAAAAAAACATGTACAAGAATTTACAGATACTGGATATAAAAATGCAGCAAAAAAAGCAAAAGATGTTTATAAAAATATACTTCCTTTATTAGAGAATAATGAATCTTTAAATTATGAAAAGTTAAATGAAAATGTAAAATCTATAAAATTTCATCTTGATAGGTTTTATCAAAATTTCTTAAAGGTTGAAAAACAAAGAAGTAAAAGAGATAAGCAAAGAATTCAAATTAGAGATTATGCTAATTTGGTAGAAAAAGAGTTAAAAGAGATTATAAATATAACAGAAGATACAAATAAAAGAATAAAAATATTTAAGCTACATATAAAAATACTTGAAAGTGAAAAGTCAGCATTTAAATACTTCGATTCCTTAAATAATAAATATGTGCTCAATTCAAAAAAATCTTTAAAAAATATCAAGAATGATATTGATTTATATATAAAAATAGAAAAAAATCAATTAATAAAAATTAGACTAATAAAAGCAAGGCAATATTTAGAAAAGTATTCTAATATTTTTCTAAAATCTGTACAGCATACAAAAGGATATCTTTCTCTTACTAATGTTGTAATGGCAGCAGAAGCCTATGAAATAATCTTCCATGCAGAGAGAATAAGTATACAAGCCCAAAAAACTATGGACAATATACAAAATGATTTTGATGAAAAAATCAGTCAAAACAATAAAGAACTTATTCTGGTTTTCCTACTATTTTTTGTTATTATGATAATAACATCTATATATATTACAAAAAGTATTATTAAGCCAATTAGAATATTAAGCCAAACTTTCAACTCTTTAAGCAAAGGAAACTTAAATATAAATATTCCTGAATATACTTTAAAAGATGAAATATCTGAATTATCTGAAGCGGCTGCAACTTTTCAAAATAAAAATATTCAAACAGTAAACCTACTTGAAAAAGCAGACAAACTAACAGCTGAGCTTTTAAATAAAGATGAACAGCTAAATGTAGCAACACAAAGTGCTCAAATTGGTATTTGGAACTATAATTTAAAAGAAAAAAAATTAATTATTGATGAAATAATGCATTCATTATATGGAATTAAAAATGATATAAATAGTATTTCTGATTATAATAACTGGAAAGAGTGCATACATCCACAAGATAAAGATAATGTAATATCACTATTTAAAGGATTTTTAGAGAATAATGAGAAATTTGACACTAAATTCAAAATTATAAAAAAGGGTACAAAAGAAATTAGATATATAAAAGCTTATGCAGTATTAACAAAAGATAAAGAAGGTTCTGTTTCTCATATTATTGGTGTAAACTATGATATTACTGATTTTGAATTACTTACAAATAAATTAGAAAAAAGAGTTGAAGAGGAAGTTTATAAACAAAGAGAGCAAGAGCAAGCACTTATTCAGCAATCAAAACTAGCCTCTATGGGTGAAATGATTAGTGCTATTTCTCACCAATGGAGACAACCTTTAAATGCAGTAGCTATATATCTTCAAGATTTAATAAGTGCTCAAAAACATGGTGAATTAGATGTTACTTACTTAAAAGAAAGTGTAACTAAATGTAGAGAACAAATAAATTATATGTCAAATACAATTGAGGATTTTAGAAATTTCTTTAATCCCGTTTCAAATAATGAAGATATGAACTTAAAAGAGATTATTAAAATATCTGTTAACTTGTTTGAAGCTCAATTAAAAAATAACTCTGTTAAAGTAAATTTTAATTTTGATGAAAAGACAGATTATACTCTGTTTGGGAATTCAAATCACTTAAAACAAGCACTTGCGAATTTACTGAGTAATTCAATTTATTCTATAAAAGATAGAGAATCAAAAGACTTGGATAAAGAGTATAGAGGAAATATTATAATTCATTTAAATAAAACTTCAAAAGCAATGATTATTGAAGTTATTGACAATGGAATAGGTATTAAAAAATCTTCATTTAATAGGGTTTTTGAACCATATTTTACAACAAAGAAACAAGGAGAAGGTTCAGGAATTGGATTATATATGACCAGAACCATTTTAGAAAAATATTTTAATGGAAAAATAAGTTTAGAAGCTTTAGAAGAAGGAGTATCTGCTAAAATTGAACTTCCAATAAATAAGTAATTATTGGAAGTTTTCCAAAATATATTGTTCTATTTCATCAACATCAATAGGTTTATTAAAGCACTTAACATTCATTCTTTCAAGTTCAGATAATTGTTCTGACGAGGATTCCCCCGTCATAACAATAATAGGCTGAATACTAGGGAAATTCTTTTTAACCTCTTTAATCAATTCAACACCATTCATTCGAGGCATTACAATATCACTCATAATTAAATCTACTTCTTTACTTTCACATACTTTTAAAGCGTCAATTCCATCTTCAGCAACATAACAGTCCCTAAAGACTCTTTTAAAAATCCTTTGCATACTATGTCTAATACTTTCAATATCATCAACTATTAATAAGGACTTATCGATTTTCATATTTGTCTCTTTCTATTTTATTACTTTCATTATATTTTAATTTAAATTAAAAAGAAGCTAAAAAATAATTTAATTCTACATACCACGTTCTAGTTTTTGCTTAAAAATTCTAACTATTAATCAAAAATGGTTAGAATTATTGTAAAATCTTTGTATGAAACAAATATTTTTTATACTTTTATTCTCTTTTTCTTTTTTATATTCAAATTCATTAAAACTAAATTCTAATGACATAATAATTTTAAAAAAAATAAAATCTTTAACAAATGATAAGATGATGAAATATTCACTTATGGCAATTGCTATAAAAGAATCTTCTTTAGGTAGATATGTAATTAATGCAAAGAGTGAAGATTACGGTTTATTTCAAGCAAATATAAAAACAGTACTTAGCCGTCAAAAAGTAAAAGATAATTCATATAATAGAAGTATCTACGCACAAAAACTTATTAATGATGTGGGTTTTGCAACTGCAAATGCAATCATAGAATTAGAATATTGGCAAAGTGTACATAAAGATAACTGGTTTAAAATATGGTCTAGCTATAATACTGGATGGAAATATAAAAGTAAAACAGGTATAAATTATGCGACAAAAGTATTTGATATTATTAAAAAACTAAAGTTAGAATATAAACTATAACCAAAAAATAAACCACAACTTGCTACAATCAGTTCAATAAAAACTAAGGACTGCTTTTGAAAACTATAAGTGTTGCACATTCACCTGATGCTGATGATATATTTATGTACTATGCGATTAAATTTGGCTGGGTAACTCCAAATGATGCTAAATTTACTAATATTGCTGATGATATTGAAACATTGAATAAGGCTACGTTACAAGGTGAGTATGATATTTGTGCTATTTCATTTGCTTTATATCCTTTTGTTAAAGATGATTATGCTTTATTAAAAACAGCAGTTTCTTTCGGTGAAGGCTATGGGCCAAAACTTATAAAGAAAAAAGGTACTAGACTTAAAAAGAATTTTAAAGTAGCACTTAGTGGTGAATTTACTACTAATGGTCTTTTATTTAAGATAGCATATCCAAATGCAAGAATTACATATATGAATTTCTTAGAAATTGAACAAGCCGTAATTGATGGTGTTGTTGATGCTGGAGTTTTAATTCATGAATCTATTTTGAATTTTAGTGATGAGTTAGAAGTTGAGAAAGAATTATGGGATATATGGGTTGAGTTAAGTGGTGGAGATTTGCCGTTACCACTTGGTGGGATGTGTATAAGACGTTCACTCCCTCTTCATAGTGCAATTGATTATGAAAATACATTAATCAAAGCAGTTGATGTTGCAAATAAAAATAGAAAAGTATTAGCTCCTATGTTACTAGATAAAGGACTAATTAGAGTTGATGCAGATACGTTAGATACTTATTTAGATCTTTATGCAAATGATAATTCAGTTGAATTAAGTGACATTCAATATAAAGCTTTAGATAAGTTGTTTGAACTTGGATATAAAAATGGATTTTATGAAAACTTAATAAAATCACAAGATTTTTTAATCCCTAGTCTTTATAAAGAATTAAGAGCAAAATAAAAAAGAATGGAAAATTATTTCAAAGAGTTAGACTTTTCAAGATATTCATCAATTAAAATTGGACCTAAAACAGAAGTTTTGGTAATAAATGAAATAGGTGATTATCCTGAATATCAAATACTAGGTCGTGCTAATAATGTATTAGTATCTCCAAATCATCCAAAGTTTGCAATTTTAGGTGAAGAGTTTGATTATATTAAAAAAGAAGGTGATTTACTTTATGTTGGATGTGCAACAACTTCAGGTAAACTTCTTACATATACTAGAAATAATGATATTGCAGATTTAGAGTTTTTAGCTAAGTTACCTGGAAACATGGGTGGTTTAGTTAAGATGAATGCAGGATTAAAATCTTGGGAAGTATTTAACTATGTTCATTCTATAAAAACAAAAGATGGATATATAAAAAAAGAAGATGTAGAGTATTCATATAGACATACAAAAATAGATACTATTGTTTATGAAGTGGTATTTAATATTTCTTATGGATTTTGTAAAGATAAACTAAAACAGTTTAATAAAATGAGAGATAATCAACCCCATGTACCAAGTGCAGGTTCGTGTTTTATTAATCCAGAAGGTGATTATGCCGGACGATTAATAGAAGCAATTGGTTTAAAAGGTTTTGAAAAAGGCAATATGTCATTTTCTTCACAACATGCAAACTTTTTAGTAAACAATGGCAATGGAACATACGAAGATGCTGTGTATTTAATCGATTTAGCAAAGAGTAAAATTAAAGAGCAGTTTAATATAGATATAAAAGCAGAAGTAATAATTTATTAGTAATATCATTTAATTTATGATAGAATGCAAAAATTCAAAATAATATAAGGTTTTTTTTAGTGAAGAATTTAGTAATAGTGGAGTCACCCGCAAAAGCGAAAACAATATCAAAGTTTCTTGGAAGTGATTACGTAGTAATGGCTTCAATGGGACATGTAAGAGATTTACCAAAATCAAAATTAGGGTTTGATCCAGACGATAACTTTAAACCTAAATACTTAATATCAACAGATAAAAAGAAAGTCATCACAGATTTAAAAAAACATATTAATAAAGACACTACAATTTACCTAGCGGCCGATGAGGATAGGGAAGGTGAAGCTATTGCTTGGCACTTAATCCCTGCACTTAAAATAGAGAATAATCCTATAAAAAGAATTGTTTTCCATGAGATTACAAAAGATGCAATTTTAAAAGCCTTAGAGAACCCTAGAGAAGTTGATCAACATTTAGTTGATGCTCAGCAAGCAAGAAGAATACTTGATCGTGCAGTAGGATATGAGCTTTCTCCATTATTATGGAGAAAAGTTAGATATGGATTATCAGCAGGCCGGGTTCAAAGTGTTGCTGTAAAAATTATTGTAGATAGAGAAAATGAAATTAGAGCATTTAACCCAGAAGAGTATTGGAAAGTTAAATCTGAATTTTCAAATCCAGAGTTAAAATCAGAATTAGCAAAAATAAATGGAAAAACTGCAAAAATTAAAAACGAAGCTCAAGCTAAAGAAATTGAAGCTTCAATTAATATGGGCAATTTTGTATTAAATGATATAGAAGAAAAAGATTCAAAAAGAAATCCAGCAGCACCATTTACAACTTCAACATTACAACAAGAAGCAAGTAGAAAGTTAGGTTATTCAGTTAAGCAAACTATGGTAATAGCGCAACAACTTTATGAAGGAAATGTAGGGAATATTCCAAATCATACAGGTGGTTTAATCACATATATGAGAACAGATTCATTAAATCTTTCAAAAGTTGCAACTAGTGCTGCAAAAGATGTTATTGAAGCTGAGTATGGAAAAGATTATTCACTATCTAAACCTCGAACTTACAAATCAAAAGCAAAAGGTGCTCAAGAAGCACATGAGGCTATTAGACCTGTAGATTTAAGTTTAAAACCTACTGACATAAAAGCATATGTAGATAGTGCTCAGTATAAACTTTACTCACTAATTTGGAAAAGAACGTTAGCTACTCAAATGGCTGCTGCCCAAATCGCAAATACTACATATAAAATAGAAGCAGGAAAAGATAAAGAGTATGAATTTCAAACAAAGGGACAAAGAATAATCTTTGCTGGATTTATGAAAGCTTATACAGAAGGTAGTGATAACCCAGAAGGGGCACTTGATAGTACTGAAAAAATTCTTCCTACAATTAAAAAAGGAACAGTTCTAGATTTAGAAAAACTAGATTTAGAACAATTATTTACAAAACCACCAGCTCGTTATACAGAAGCTTCTTTAGTTAAAAAACTTGAAGCTGAAGGTATTGGACGACCTTCTACTTATGCTCCAACAATTTCTACTATCCAACAAAGAGAATATGTAGTAAAAACAGAAGACAAAAAATTAACTCCAACACCAACTGGTGAAATAGTTAATAGCTTTTTAGCTGATCACTTCTCAGATGTTATCAATCTTGGATTTACTGCTAAAATTGAAGAAGAGTTTGATGAGATTGCTGAAGGTAAAATTGCTTGGGAACAAGTAATGCAAGAGTTCTATGGCAGTTTTAAAAAGACTATTATTGAAAAAGAAGAAACTGTAAATAAAGAAGATTATCTGCAAATTAGAGAAATGGGAACAGATCCAAAATCAGGTAAACCTATGAGTGCTAGAGTTGGAAGATTTGGTCCTTTTGTTCAAATTGGAACTAAAGATGATGAAGAAAAACCTTTATTTGTAGCAATTCCAAAGCATTTAAATATGGATACTATTACTATGGATGAAGCATTGTTCTTATTCACACTTCCTAGAGTTGTTGGACAAGATAAAGATGGTGATGATATCAAAGCAAATATTGGAAGATTTGGGCCATATTTACAAGTAAAATCTTCATATTATTCTTTAAAAGAAGATGATCCTTATAAAATTGAATTACCACGAGCTTTAGAAGTAATTCAAGAGTTAAAAGAAGCAAAAGCAAAAGCTACTATAAAAGTTTTTGAAAAAGAAAAAATACATGTTTTAATTGGAAGATATGGAGCTTATATCAAACAAGGTAGAAAAAACTATAAAATTCCAAAAGGAAAAGTTGCAGAAGATTTAACTCTTGAAGAGTGTGAAGCAATTATTGCAAAAGATCCTAAATCAAAAACACCAGATAAGAAAACACCTGCTAAAAAAACTGCGGCAAAGAAAAAACCAGCAGCAAAGAAGCCAGCAGCAAAAAAAGCTCCTGCTAAAAAAACAGCAGCAAAAAAGCCAGCTGCTAAGAAAACTCCTGTAAAAAAAGAATCAAAGTAAAAATAAATGAAAATTGGTATTCTCTCAGATAGTCACTTTAAAAGTGACTATACTAAAGAAGTAATTGATTTACTAAAAGAAAAGGGATGTGAGTATTTAGTTCATGCCGGAGATTTATGTATTGAAAAAAATCTTCAATTATTAGAAGAATCAAAACTTCCTTATGTAAGTGTTTTTGGAAATAATGATATGAGTTTATTCCCTCTTTCAAATAAATATGTAATAAAACAAGAGCCTTACTATTTTAAAATAAAAGAAAATAAGTTTAAATTAATGCACATGCCTTATCACTTAAGTCCTGATAGTGATATCGTGATTTTTGGTCATACTCATATGTTTGAGTGTGAATATAAAAATAAAACACTCTTTATAAATCCAGGTGAAGTTTGTGCAAGAGAAAAGCCGCATATTGAATGTGCACTACTAGAAATTAATGAAAATGAGTATATAATCTCACACTATTTTAAAGATATAAATAAAAAAAATTATGAAAAAGAAGAGTATAAATATGAAAGATAAATTTAAAAATACAGATGAAATATTTTTATGTGCTATATGTAATGCCGAAAGTGGTACTTGTAATGAAGACTGTAAATTTTGTACGCAAAGTGTAAGATATAAAGCAGATATTCAAAGATATACATTAAAAAGTACAGAACAAATTATAAAAGAAGCGAAGGCTGCGAGAGCAAACGGTGCAGTTGGTTTTTGTTTAGTAACAGCTGGACTTGGGCTAACTGATAAAAAAACTAAATTTATTGCAGCAACTGCAAGAGCAATTAAAAAAGAAAACTTAGGACTTAGATTAATAGCATGTAATGGAACAGCTTCTGTTGAGCAGTTAAAAGAGCTTAAGGCTGCTGGAATAGATAACTATAACCATAACCTTGAAACATCAAGAGACTTCTATCCTAGTATTTGTACTACACATCCTTGGGATGATAGATATCAAACATGTTTAAATGTTAAAGAAGCAGGTTTACAACTTGTTTGTGGTGGTATTTTTGGAATGGGTGAAACTCAAGAAGATAGAATCTCTATGATTAAATCTATTGCATCTTTAGATCCAATGAATGTTCCTTTAAACTTCTTCCATCCAAATGAAGCTTTACCAATTGTTGAAAATACAATTACAAGAGAAGAAGCTTTTGAACTAATTACACTTTCAAGAGAAATGATTCCAAATGCACATAAAATTATGGTTGCAGGTGGAAGAGAGTTAATGTTTGGTGAAGAACAATATGAAATCTTTAACAGAGGTGCAAATGCATTTGTTATTGGTGATTATTTAACTACAACTGGAAAAACTCCAAAAGATGATGTTGATGCACTTGAAGCCTTAGGATTTAAAATAGCAAAACACGTAGTTAAAATGGAAGACGAGAAGTAAGGCTGTTTAATGAGTGAAGAAATATCAATAATTATTACAATATCTTTAATTATATTTACTTCACCATTAATTGCTAAGATATTAAGACTACCAACTATTACAGTTGAAATAATGTTAGGTGCAGTTGCTGCATACTTTGCATTTATAATTGATCATGCAATTTTAGACTTAGCTTCAAAACTAGGATTTTTATATCTGATGTTTTTAGCAGGGTTGGAAGTTGACATGAAAAAAATCGTGAATATTTCCTCTACAATTTTAAAAAAATCCCTAATTTATAATGCAATACTTTTTTCATTATCTGCACTAATTACCGTATATTTAGATATTGGATATATCTTTATCGTTATTTTACCTTTAATCTCTATAGGTCTATTAGCTGCTTTAAAAAAAGAGTATGGCGATGTAGAGTGGATCAGGCTTTCTATTTTAGTAGGTCTTATTGGTGAAATTGTTTCTATTTTTGCTCTTACAACTGTAACAGCAGGTCTAGAATTTGGGATTAATTTTGAGTTTTACAAAGTAATGTTCTTATTTGTTATGTTCTTAATTTCTATGATAATTTTTTATAAAGTATTTCACAATCTAATTTGGTGGTTCCCTGAAATCAAAGCATATTTAATGCCTGAAAATGACCATCAAGAACAAGATATTAGAGTTTCTATGAGTATCTTCTTCTTGATGATTGCCGTTATGATGATCCTGCAGTTAAAAGTTGCCTTTGGAGCATTTATTGCAGGAGCATTTATAACAACATTTTTTGAGCAACACAATAAGCAATTACCTCATAAATTAGAGCACTTTGGTTTTGGGTGGCTAGTTCCTATTTTCTTTATTTCTGTTGGGGCTTCGTTTGAATTAACAGCAGTATTTCAAGATGGATTATTTTTAAAAGCAATTCTAATAGTGTTAGCAATGGTAGGAATAAGATTTGTAGCTTCCCTGTTATTTGTAAAAGAGATGGGATGGAATAGGTTTTTTATGATTGGACTTTCTCACTCAATGCCAATTACGCTTTTAATAGCAGTAACAACAATAGCATATAACAATCACTCAATAACACAAGAATATTACTATGCGTTTATTCTAGCAGCTATCTTAGAAGTATTAATAGTTATGATAGCTATTAGAATTTTATCTTATTTTATTACTTCAAAGAAGATATAGTAATTAAGTTATCTTTGTATTCAACTTTATAATTACTTGGTTTCATAGATAGTAAGATTACTACTCTATAAAACTTTTCTTTTTTGTGATTTCCTACAGCAATTTTTTTAAAGTTTAACGAATCTAAATCTTCTCTTTTAGTATAGAAATTTTTTCTAGCTTTATAATCAATAATAAGTTTATTTTCTTTATCAATATTAAACTTTTTTGAAATAGCATCTTTTGTATGAATGATTAATTTATTATCATTGTATTCAACTTTAATAAAATCTAAAAGTACTTTTGTTTTTGTAGTCATTTCATCTTCTATGATGTCAGTTCTAGGCTTTACATAAACAATTTGTTTAGGTTCAATCATTTCTTTTTTTGCTAATTCTTTTTTTACAAGTCTTTTTACTTTACTTTCTGATTGAACTTGAGCTTTTTTAATTAACTTTTTAACTTCTTTTTTTGTGTAAGTTTTTTCCACTTTTAAAGCAGGAGTTAATTTCTTGATAGCTTCTTCAACTTTTTTTTCATTTTCATTGATTTTAGATACCTTTGACATTTTCTCTTGCATTTCTTGTATATAAGCAGATTCATTTATTGAATTATCATCAATTTCATTTTGCTCTATTATTCTTGCTGCTTCTTCTTCATAAGCATTTGTAGCTTCAAATGGATTCTCTCTAGCATTTAAGTTAAAAGCTAAAACTATTGTTAATGTAAATAAAAATAAAGTTTTCATTCTTCAGGCTCCAGATTTTTTAATTCAAAATATTCTTTTTGCAAATAAGCATTATCTTCTTGAAGTCTTATAATCTCTTTTTCTAAGTAAATTTTCTTATGTTTTAAAGAGTTATATACTTCTAATGAATTAGCTCCAAAAAGAGTATTAGCTACGTGATAAGAAAGAAATATAGTAAGTGCAATAGAGGCTATTGCAATTGCTATAAATTTTCTATAATTACGTAAAAAGTTTTTCATAAATTATACTATTTAGTAAAAGGTGTTTTTCCTAAATATTCTGCATAAGCAATTTCTGCACCAATTTCAAGTAATCTATTGTATTTAGCGATTCTATCACTTCTTGCTGTTGAACCAGTTTTGATTTGACCACAGTTTAATGCAACTGCGAAATCAGCAATAAAGGCATCTTCACTTTCCCCAGATCTATGTGACATAACACAATTGTAGTTATTTCTTTGAGCTAATCTAATTGTTAGCATAGTTTCAGAAATTGTTCCAATTTGATTTGGTTTAATTAAAATCGAGTTCGCGATATTTTTATTAATACCTTCATTTAAAATACTTGCATTAGTTACAAATAAATCATCTCCAACTAATTGTACTTTATCTCCTAGAACTTCAGTTAATACTTTCCATCCATCCCAGTCATCTTCGCTTAGTCCGTCTTCAATTGAAACAATAGGATACTTAGAACATAAATCAGCATAATAGTTTACTAACTCTTTAGCTGTAATTTCTCTATTTTCAGATTTTAATACGTAAAGACCTTTGTCATTGATAAGTTCAGAAGCAGCAACATCAAGAGCAAGTGCAATTTGTTCACCAGGAACATATCCCGCTTTTTCTATTGCTTTAACGATTACTTCTAATGGTTCCTCGTTTGATTTTAAGTTTGGAGCAAATCCACCTTCATCACCAACTGCAGTTGATTCACCCATTTCATCAATTACTTTTTTTAAGTGTTGATATATTTCAGCTGTAGCTCTTAATCCTTCATTGAAGTTTTCAAAACCAACTGGCATAATCATATATTCTTGGAAGTCAACAGAGTTATTTGCATGCTCTCCACCGTTGATAATATTAAACATAGGTACAGGCATAGTCATAGCATTTGCTCCACCTAAATATCTATATAATGGAATATTTAGTGATGCAGCAGCAGCACGTGCAACAGCCATAGATACACCTAAAACAGCATTTGCACCTAATTTAGCATAATTACTTGTACCATCAATATCTTTCATTGTAGCATCGATTTCTGCTTGATTATAAGGACTCATTCCTAATAGTTCATCAGCAATAGTAGTGTTTACATTTTCAACTGCTTTTAAAACACCTTTTCCTAAGTATCTAGCATCGCCATCTCTTAGTTCTAATGCCTCTCTTTTACCAGTACTTGCACCACTTGGTACGATTGCACTTTCTTTTGTACCATCACTTAAAACAACAGTAGCTCTTACTGTTGGGTTTCCTCTTGAATCTAATACTTCGTCTGCGTATACATTGTCAATAAATACCACGTAGTTCTCCTATTCTTTATAATTTGTATGATTATATCTAAAATTTGATTTTTGTTTGCTTTGCTAAGCTAGTTTTTGTGTGTTTAAAAAAAGTAGTAAAAGAAGAATCAAAGAGAAGAATCTCTTTGATTTAAAGAAAAAATTAGATTTTAATCGTCTTCATTTTCATCTTCTTGAGGTATTGCACCTTTTAAGATTTCATCATTTACGCCCATTGCTTCTAAAATTTTATTTTCAATTTCAAGTGCGATTTCAGGATTATCTCTTAAGAATACTTTTGAGTTCTCTTTACCTTGTCCAATTTTTGCATCGCCGTATGAAAACCAAGATCCTGCTTTATCAACAATATCAAGTTTAACACCATAATCTACAAGTTCTCCCATTTTAGAAATACCCTCACCAAACATGATATCAAACTCAGCTAATTTAAATGGAGCAGCAACTTTGTTTTTTACAACTTTTACTTTTACTCTATTTCCTATAGAATTTTCACCTTGCTTTAGTGTAGCAATTCTTCTAATATCAAGTCTAACAGAAGAATAGAATTTAAGCGCATTTCCACCAGTTGTAGTTTCAGGACTACCGTAACCTGTCATACCGATTTTCATTCTAATTTGGTTAATAAAGATTACCGTACATTGCATTTTATTTAATAAACCAGTAATTTTTCTTAAGGCTTTACTCATAAGTCTAGCTTGAACACCAACTTGCTGATCATCCATATCTCCATCAATTTCTACTTTTGGAGTAAGTGCTGCAACTGAATCTATAACAACTAAATCTACAGCACCAGATCTAATAACAGTTTCTAAAATCTCTAGAGCTTGTTCCCCATAATCAGGTTGAGAAACAAGTAAGTTATCAATATCAACACCTAAGTTTCTAGCATACATAGTATCTAAAGCATGTTCTGCATCAATAAACGCACAAACACCACCGGCTTTTTGACATTCAGCAATTGCGTGTAGAGTAAGAGTTGTTTTACCAGAAGATTCAGGCCCATAAATCTCAATAACTCTTCCTTGTGGAAGTCCACCTACACCAAGTGCTAAGTCAAGTCCCAATGAACCAGTACTAATAGCTTCAGTAGGAACTACTTCTTTATCCCCAAGTCTTATTAAAGTACCTTTTCCAAATGCTTTGTCAATTTGTTTTATAGCTAAGTCTAGTGATTTTTTTTGATTATCATCCATGTTATTTCCTAATTTTTGTTTCTATTATTTATTTATGTGAGAATTTTAGCAGATTTATTTTGAATTGTTGATTTATATTGCAAATTGTAAGATTTTTATTTTTCTTCTTGAATCTTTTCAACTGTTTCAATAGTTTTAATGTGTGACTTAACTCTTTGTTTCATTGTAAAGGATTTAATATGCTTTGCTAGTATTTTTGTATATTTTTTATAATTTCTTGAGTCTTTTTCAAATGATGCTAATTTTTTTTGTATTTTTAATATATCTTGAGGGATTGTACTCTTTTCCATATACTTGCCTTTTAAATACTTTGATAATTATTATTGCATATATCTTCTTAAAATAGTTTTTATACAAAAAAAAACTCAAGTCCGAAGACTTGAGTTTTAGTGTTAAAGTTTAAAAGAATTACTATTGTAATAATTTTAAAACATTTTGTTGAACAGAATTCGCTTGACTGATTGCATATGAACCAGCTTGAGAAATAATGTTTTGTTTGTTGAAGTTTGCAGATTCTTGTGCATAATCAACATCTCTAATAATAGACTCAGCTGCTTTAACGTTTGTAGACTGTGTCATTAAGTTTCTAACAGCAGATTCAACTTGGTTTTGAGTTGACCCGATGTCTCCTCTATATCCATTCAGTTTAGTAATAGCATCATCTACTACAGCTTGGAATGAATCCGCACTAGTTTTAGTTAATTCACCAGAATTAAGTGCCGCTAATTCACTTAATGCAGTTCCTCCATTACTTACTTCATTAGTTCCATCTCCATTTACAGTTAATGTATTTGCAGAAGTATCATTGTTTTTAACAGACATTGTAGTTGATGTAGTTAATTCTAGTTTTGCATCAGCACTACCTGTACCTACATAAGAAGTAGCATCATTACCAGTAACTGTTAAAGGTGTACCTGCACTTATTAGTGTTCTTTCGATACTAACTGTATCTGCTACACCTATATTAACATCTTGATCTGCGATAGCTTGGTATTTACCTCCACCTAAGTTTAGGAAGTTAGCTGATTCTAAAATATCTTCAGATAGTCCTGTCTCTGCATTATCTGCAAATGTTATAACATCACCAGCTTTAATTCCATAATCTTCAGCTGCAGTAGCACCAGTAACCGTAAATGATAAAACATCACCATTTTTAGCAGCATAAGCAGGGTCTGTATTTGCAACAGCTAATTCAGTAGCATCAGCTGTTGTTCTTACTAATGTTGTTCCGCCAAGGTCAAATGCAGAAGCAGTAAGATTTGTTGTATCAGCAGTAACACCTGCTACAGCAACACCTTGTGTAATTGTAATTGATTCACCTGCTCCTATATTTAAATCTCCAGCTGTATAATCTCCAAGAACTGTAAATGTACCATCTGAATTATCTGTGAATTTTGAAGCATCTTTTAGTTCTAAATCAAGTAAACTACCTGTAGTTACAGTATCTGCACTTATTACATCTCCTGCATCAAATGTAGTTGCTGCTGCTCCTGATGCTAAGTTATTTAAATCAGAAACTTTAATTTCTTCACCTGTAGATATAGCAAGTGTTTGAGTAGATAACGCTCTATATGCACCATCTGCACCTTTTGCAAATTTTGTAGCATCTTCTAAAGTATCAAATAAATCACCTGATGTTGCTGTTGTTGTAACCATTTGTCCAGAAGTAATAGATTGAGTTGTTCCTGCACTTCCAGAAGTTGAGATATTTACTGTAGCTTGAACATCATCAACACTTGTTAATGATAATGATTGTCCTGCACCAGCAGTTGTAACTGTATATGATCCAGCACTTTCTGTTAAGTTTCCAGCAGTAACTGCAGCATCTAAAACAGTTTTAGTTGCTGCATTTGTATCACTAATTGTCATTCCAGTAGTTAGTTTTAGAGTATCTACATCTCCTGTAAGAGTAACATTTTCAGCAGCACCTGTATCAGTTGTAGTTTTACCTTCAATTGTAATTGCACCTAAACTTGATAAAGTTATTGATGCATTATTGTTAAGAACTTTATCTGCTTCATAAACATCTTTAGAACCTAATCCAACTGTATTAGATTGAACTGAAGCATTTGAGATAATATCATTTTTAGATTCACCAATTTGGAAAGATAATGAAGTTGATACTGATTTATCAGCATCTGTATCACCTGCAGCAGATTGAAGTAAAACATTACCATTATAGTTAGTTTGTTCTGCAATGTTATCTAATTGTTCAAGTAATTTGTTGATATCTTTTCTAATTGATTCTCTACCATCAGTAGAAGTAGTATCAGTATTAGCTTGAATTAATTTAGCTTTAATAGTATCAAGAATATTTGATTGTTCAGACATTGATTTATCAGCAATTTGAAGTAAAGTTACAGCTGAATTACCATTTGCAACACCTTGATCTATTGATGTAGCTTGTGTTCTAAGTTTATCAGCAATTGCTAAACCAGAAGCATCATCAGACGCTTTGTTAATTTTAAGACCAGTAGAAAGTTTTTCTAATGAACTTGAAATACTTTTACCTGTATTTGTAGCTGCTTCTTGAGCAGTAATTGATGAAACGTTAGTATTAATAATCATAATAAATCCTTTTTAGTTATGACGTCATTGTGAAATTAATCACACTTATCAACCTTCTTGTGTTACCAAGCATAGAAGAAAAATAGGTCTTTCTTCTTCGGAATCAATTGATACCTAATTTGTATATGTAGAATTGTGACATACCAATTCTTAAAGTTAGATTAAATAATATTTGACTTCTATTTCTTTTTTAAAATTAAACCAGATTCAATATGATGTGTATATGAAAATTGATCAAATAGCGCGAAGTTCTCAATCGTATGTGTTTTTGTTAGCTCTTCTAAATCTCTATGTAAAGTTTCGGGATTACATGACACATATATGATTTGTTCGAAGTTTTTTACTAATGCTCTTGTTGTATCATCAAGTCCAGCTCTTGGTGGATCTACAAAAATAGAGTCAAAATCATAAGCTTTTAGATTTATATCTTTAAGTCTTGAAAATACTCTTTTTTCTTCTAAGGCTTCTACGAACTCTTCTGCACTCATTCTAATAAACTCTATTTTTGTATTGTTATTTAATTCACAGTTTGTTTTTGCAGATTTGATTGATGTTTTTGATATTTCCGTTGCTAGAACTTTTCTAAACTTTGAAGATAGAGGAATTGTGAAGTTTCCACCACCACAGTATAGCTCACATAAATCTTTTGAAGAGTCTTTTATATTATTTAAAACCCATTCAATCATTCCTATATTTACTTTTGTATTTGGTTGAGTAAACCCACCTTCTATATATCTGAAGTTATAAGTAGTATCATTGATATTTAGTTTCTCATCTATATAATCATTTTCAAGGATTACTTTTTGTTTTCTTGAACGACCGATAATTTTGATATCAAACTTTTGTGATAATTCTAATGCGAGTGTATTCCAATCCTCTTCTAGTTTTCTATGATAGATTAAAGTTACTAACATATCCCCAGTAGTTGAGTTTAAAAACTCAATTGCAAATAGTTTAAATGAAAGTGTTTTGTTTTTTTGTATCTCTTCTAATAATTTTGGCATTAAGTTCGATATATCTTGGCTAACTATTTGACAAGATGATATTTCTAATACTGTTTTGTCAACACTTGTCATTGCATAAGAAAGTGTTGCTCTGTCTTCTTCATCGAAAGTTTTCCATATTTTAAATTCAGCTCTATTTCTGAAGTTTTGTTCATCACCTCTTACAATATCAAAATTTATATCTGTAAAGTTTGAAAAACGCTCTTTTTCTCTTTTTATTTTTAAATCTAATTGCCCTTCATATCCAATATCATGTATTGTACATGAGCCACATTTGCCAAAATATTCACAATTCATCAACTATCCTCTATTATTTAATGCGATATTATATTCAATTGATTATAATACGCACATGAAAGAAAATTGGCAAGAACAACTACACACCTTATTAAACTGTGATTTAAAAGAATTATATCCGCTAGCTCGAAGCTTAAATAGAAAATTAGAATTTTACGTGGGACCTACAAACTCAGGTAAAACCTACAATGCTATGCAAGAATTAAAAAAAGCAAATTCAGGACTTTATCTAGCTCCTCTTAGACTTCTAGCACTTGAAGGATATGAAGGCTTAAAAAAAGATGGTATTGAAGCTTCACTTATTACAGGTGAAGAACAGATGTTAAATGAAGATGCTGCTCATGTATGTTCAACAATTGAAATGATTGATTATGACTTAGATGTTGATGTTGCAGTTATTGATGAAGTTCAAATGCTAGCAGACATAGATAGAGGTTGGGCATGGGTTAATGCAATCATAGGTTGTCCTGCAAAAAAAGTAATAATGACAGGTTCTGTAAATGCACTTGAAGCTATTAAAAAAATAGCTGAGTACTTAGGCGAAGATTTAGAAGTAGTAAGACATAAAAGAAAAACAGAACTAGTAGTAAATGAAAAGTATACTTCTTTGGATAACTTAGAAGAAGGAACTGCACTTATATCTTTCTCACGTGCGGATGTTTTAAAACTTAGACATAAACTAAAGAAAAACTATACAGTATCTGTAATCTATGGAAATTTATCACCAGAAGTTAGACGTGATGAAGCTAGAAAATTTAGAGAAAAGAAAAGCCAAATTTTAATAGCAACAGATGCAATTGCTATGGGATTAAATCTTCCTATCAAGACTATTTTATTTACAACTGATACAAAGTTTGATGGAATATCAAGAAGAAAGATAAATGTAAACGAAATAGTTCAAATAGCAGGACGAGCTGGAAGATATGGGCATTTTGAAGCAGGATTTCTAGGCGCAACTAGACGAGATATATTAAAGCATATTAGTGAAGAATACAAGCAACCTATTAAAACAATTAAACCACCTTTTAGAGTTAAGATAAATGCACAACAGCTTGACTCTTTAGCCTCACATATAAAAACAACATCTTTAACAAAGATATTAAAATTCTTTGCAGAAAACATGTCTTTTTCAGGCCCTTTTGTAGCTGCGAATATTTCATCAATGATTACAGCTTCAAAAATAGTTGATACAAGATTTTCAATGAAACTTGAAGATAAGTATTTACTTGCACAAGCTCCAATTACTACAAGATCTCCACTTATCTTGCAAGCTTATGAAGCATATATAGCTGCTGTTGTAAAACAAAAACTATGTCCCTATAAACCTTCGATTACCTTGCCTAAAAAAGCAGTAACTCAAAAAGACTTATTACTAGTAGAAGATGAAGTTAAAAAGATATCTTTATATCTATGGCTTTCATATAAACTGCCAGAGATATTTCCAGACCATGATAAAGCCTATATTTTAAGAAATAAATTTAACTCTTTTATTGAGACATCTTTAAAAGGTAAAATTATTCAAATAGAAACACCAAGACGAAATGATTTTAAAAGAAAAACTAATGATGAAAGACCACGAAGAGATAACTCTTCTTCAAGAGATGAAAAAGAGTTAAGACCAAGACGTGCAAGAAGTGAATTTAAACCACGAAGAAGAAAACGAGATTAGTCTTAATAAAATATTTTAATTAAAAATTAGTTAAAATAATACTAATACTGCAAAGTTATATCTTATAAAAAGGAATCCGTTGTTTAATTTATTCAAAAATAGTACAAATGAATCATTTCAAAAAGAGCTATTTAGTGATGATATAAATATAAATAAAATCCAAAAAGATATCGATAAAGGTATTGATATAAATACAATAGATGAAGATGGAAGAACCTTACTTTTTTCTCTATGTGTAAAGAAAAAACTTCAAGCAATAAAAATTCTAATGAAAAATGGCATTAATTTACACGTAGAAGATAAATATGGCCGAACTGTATTGGATGATGTAGTAAATCGTTCAGATGGCATGATGATTAGATTTTTGTTAGAAAATGGTTTTGATATAAACCACAAAAACTCAAGTAATAGAACTATCTTACAAAATGTTGCACTAGAAGGTAACTATAAAATATTTCAAATCCTGATGTCTTTTAATCCAAATTATGACTTAATAGATAGTTATGGCCGAAGTGTATTATTTGATGCAGTTGAGGGTGGAAATATAAAAATCATAAGAGAGTTAGTAAATCATATAAAAGATATTGATCTTGTTGATGAAGATAATGAAACACCTCTTTTTAAAGCTGTTTTAAAAGAAGATAGTAAAATAGCCGAAGTTTTAATTCTCTTTGGGATGGACTTAAATATCTTAGATAATCATGGAAGAAATGTCTTGTTTAATACTATGATATTGGGAATAAATAATATAAATATCTTAAAGTTAATGATTAAGAAAAAAATAAATATTAATCAAATAGATGTAAATGGTGAAAATATTTTAGATGAAATTTTATATATCTTAGAGTTACAACTTCAACCTGCTAAAAAATTACTACAACTAGAAGGTAACTACTCATTAATCACAAAAGAGACAAGGTACCTAGAATTAGCAAAAGTTTTAATAGAAAATGGTCTTGATATAAATAAAATGGATGAATATGGCATTACTACTTTAAGTAAAGAAGTTGAAAAGAAAAACTATGAACATGTAGAATTTTTAATAGATTGTGGTGCTGATATAAATAACAAAAATATAAATGGAAAGACTTTATTATTAAATGAAGTAATGAAGGGAAATTCCAATTATAAGATGATCAACTTTTTAGTTAAACATGGTGCTGATATTAATTTAAGAGATGGGGATGAGAAAACTATAATTGATGATTTAGTAGAAATAATGCTAATACAAAAGGGTTTTAAAGAAGAAAATTTTGAAAAATATCCCCAGATATATGAAGAAGAAAATTATGATTTATTATTTAAAAAGATGTTAGCTTTTAGACCTAACTTAGATAAAAAAAGATCAGATGGAAGAAATATACTCTTTGACATAATTACTTATAATGACTTTGATACAATAAGGTTACTTTTAAATTATGGAATAAATCCTAATATTATCGATAATGAAGGGAATACTCCCTTATCTATCTTAGTAGACCATGGACTAAAACTTGAAGATACTAGTGAGCGAGAACTTTTTTTAGAGCGTTTAGTCTTCTTATTAAAGTTTAGAGTAAATGTAGATATTCAAGATAAAAATGGATATACAGTATTTCATAAAACCGTAATCGCAGATGATTTAGCTGTTGTTGAAAAACTGCTTACAAAAAAAGCAGATTTAACTCTCACAGATAAACAAGGAAGAACAGCACTTCATCATACACAATGGAATGGTAATTATAAAATTGCAAGATGGTTAATTGCAGCAGGTGCAGATATCAATCAAATAGATAAGTCAGGCTTCACTCTTTTAAATTATGCAGCCTTATTTGGACATATTGATTTAGTAGTAACTCTTATCAAATCTGGTGTTTTAATGTACAATAGAAAGAAGAAAAGTGTGAAAGTTGCCAAACTTTTAAAAGAAAGAGAAAAAAACCTCGATAAATTACTAATAAATAATATTATAGATGATAAAATGCAAAATGCATTAGAAGAAGTAGTAGAAAATACAAAAAATGAAATTAACGAAGCATTAGAAGGATAAAAATGAACAATAAGTCAATAATTATATTAGCAGCAGGTGCAGGTACTAGAATGAAGTCAACAACACCAAAGGTTTTACATAAAATCTCTGGGAAAGAAATGCTTTATTATTCTATAAAAGAAGCATTAAAATTAAGTGATGATATTACTGTTGTTCTTTTCCATCAAGCAGCACGTGTACAAGCTGCTATGGAAAAATATTTTTCAAATATAAATTATGTGATTCAAGATCATGAAAACTATCCTGGAACTGGTGGAGCTGTTATGGGAATAACTCCTAAGTATGAAGAAGTATTAGTTTTAAATGGTGATATGCCTTTAATTCAAGCCCAAGAACTTAAAAAGTTTGATATTGAAGCAACTATTGTTATGTCTGTATTAGAGCTTGATAGTGCTGATGGTTATGGAAGAGTTATTGTTGAAAATGGAGCTGTAAAAAAGATTGTAGAACAAAAAGATGCAAATGAAGCAGAATTAGCAGTTACAACTGCAAATGCTGGAATTTATCAGTTTAATACAAAGTTTTTATTAGAAAACCTTCCAAAACTTTCAAATGCTAACGCACAAGCTGAATATTATATTACAGATTTAATTGAATTAGCAATTACTCAAGGTAAGGTTTTAAAACCACTTGCAGTTGATGTTGAGAACTTTAAAGGAGTTAATTCAAAGGTTGAATTAGCAGATTCTGAAGTTATTCACCAAAACAGAATTAAGCATGAGTTCTTAAAAGCTGGTGTTATTATGAGATTGCCTGATACTATCTATATAGAAGAAGGTGTTACTATTAAAGGTGAGTCTATTTTAGAAAATGGAGTTACTCTTTTAGGTAATTCTGAGATTATAAATTCTCATATTAAAACAAACTCAATTGTAGAAGACTCGATTATTGAAGATTCTGATATTGGACCAATGGCAAGAGTTAGACCAGGATCACAACTAAATGGTACACATTTAGGAAACTTTGTAGAAACTAAAAAAGCAAAATTAAATGGTGTAAAAGCTGGGCATTTAACATATCTAGGTGATTGTGAAATAGATGAAGGTACAAACATAGGTTGTGGAACAATTACTTGTAACTATGATGGTGTTAATAAATATAAAACTATTATTGGAAAAAATGTATTCGTAGGTTCTGATACACAATTTATTGCACCTGTTACTATTGAAGATAATACAATGATAGGTGCTGGAAGTACTGTAACATCTGATGTTAAAGAAGGTGAGTTATATACTACAAGAGCAAAGAAAAGAGTAGTTGCTGGATATTATGATAAACACTTTAAAGATTTAAAGAAATAAAATAAAAATTTAAAATAAAGATATACGATATGCTATTAAAAGATAAAAAAATACTTGTTGGAGTTACTGGTTCAATTGCAATATATAAGAGTTTAGAATTAATTAGACTTTATATAAAAGCAGGTGCAAAAGTACGTGTAATCATGACAGAAGGTGCTAAGAAATTTATCTCACCTATAACTTTTGAAGCAATATCTCAATCTAAAGTATTAGAAGAAGCAAATGAAAATTGGGATAAAAGTCAAGATTATAATCATATAGATATAGGAAAATGGTCTGATATCTTTGTAATAGCACCATGTTCTGCTAATACTATTAATAAGCTATCAAATGGACTTGCCGATAATTTACTTCTTCAGACAGCTTTAGCATATCCTAGAATCAAGTTATTAGCACCTGCTGCAAATACTATGATGCTTAAAAATCCAATTACTCAAGCTAGTTTAAAAATGTTGAATCTTTGTAATTTTGAAATTCTTTCTTCACAAACAAAAGAGTTAGTTTGTAAAGATGTAGGTGATGGCGCGATGGCTGAACCTGAAGATATTTTTAATGCAACAGCAAGACAATTACTTAAAGATGAATATTGGGTAAATAGAAAAGTTGTGTTAAGTGGTGGCGGAACAGTTGAAAAGATTGATGAGGTTAGATATATCTCTAACTTCTCATCTGGAAAAATGGCCGCATCAATGGCAAAAGCTTTATATTTTAAAGGTGCAGATGTTTGCTTAGTTAGTTCACGTGGGTATGAAGAAATTCCAAAAGATATACATCTTATTGCTGTTCAAAGTTCAGATGAAATGAAAAACTTTTTAGTTGATGCAATAAGAGTTGCCAAAAAAGGTACTTTAACAAAAGCTACACTTATGGACTCTTCAAGACCAGAATTGATAATAAAACGACCATTTTTATTTATGGTTGCAGCAGTAAGTGATTATATTCCATCTTTTCCACAAAGTGGAAAAATGAAAAAAGATATGATAGGGCAAACTTGGAATTTAGAATTAAAACAAAATATAGACATATTAGACTCCTTGGATAAAAATGATTTAATTACAATAGGCTTTAAAGCTGAAATGGATAAATCAAGTGCATTGACTTCTGCAAATCAAATGCTAGAAAAAAAGAAGTTAGATGGTGTGTGTTTAAATATACTAGAGGATTCAACTAGTTTTGGTTCAAATGACAATAAAATTGAGTTAATACTAAAAGGAAATTCTTCTAAATTTGAAGGTTCAAAACTAGATGTTTCTATAAATATTTTAACAAAATTAGAAAGTGAGTTTAGCCATTATGAATAATATAGCACCAGCGCATATAGCTATGATTATGGATGGAAATGGTAGATGGGCAAAAGAAAGAAATCTTAAAAGAACAGCGGGTCATAGTGCTGGTGCTGAAGTAGTACGAAATATAACTCTTCATTGTAGTAATATTGGAGTTAAATTTTTAACACTATATGCCTTTTCTACTGAAAACTGGCAAAGACCAAAACTTGAAGTTGAATTCTTGATGAAACTTCTTGAGCGTTACTTAAAACAAGAGTTACCAGTTTATTTGGAAAATGGAACAAAACTTAGAACTATTGGAGATACTTCAAAATTCTCTAAATCTTTACAAAAAACTATTAAAGAAACAGAAGAAAAAACTGCACATGGCACAAAATTAACACAAGTTTTAGCTTTAAATTATGGTTCAAAAGATGAAATAGTAAGAGCAGTAAGAAGATTAAACTCAAAAAATCTTGAAGTAACAGAAGAAAATATAGAATCAAACCTTGATACAGCAGGTATGCCAAGCGTGGATATATTAGTTAGAACAAGTGGTGAAGTTCGACTTTCAAACTATCTCTTATGGCAAAATGCTTATGCTGAAATGTTCTTTACAAGTACATATTGGCCTGACTTTAATCAAAATGAATTAGATGATATTATAAGTGATTTTAACAATAGAGAGAGAAGATTTGGAGGTATTTAGCTTCATCTTTGGTGTAGTTATCGGTTCCTTTTTAAATGTCTTAATACTACGTCTTCCTTTAAATAAATCTGTTGTTCTTCCACGAAGCTCTTGCCCAAACTGCAATCATATTATTGCTTGGTATTATAATATTCCTCTTTTATCTTTTCTTTTTCTAAAAGCTAAATGTGCTTATTGTAAAACTAAAATATCCTCACAATATTTTATAGTTGAACTATTAAGCGGAATTTTAACGCTTGCTCTTTTTATAAAATTAGGACTTAGTCTAGGGTTTTTATATATGAGTTTATTAGTTTACGTAAGTATTACACTTTCTTTTATAGATTTTAAATATAAAGCAGTTCCTGATTATTTACTTTTAATCATGCTTTTTTTATCTTTTTTTGCTACATCTTTTTCTTTATTTGACTCTTTTAAAAATGCCTTTTTATTCGCTGGAGCCTTTGTATTACTTAATTTTATAATAACTTTTTATATCCAAAATATAAAAGCAAAGATTTTAAAAGATGAAGATTTGAAAGAACAAGAAGCTTTAGGTGAGGGTGATATTCCAATTATTGCAAGTATTGCAGTAATTTTAGGTATAAAAGGTGCACTTGTAGCTATATTTTTAGCAGCAATTTTTGCTATAATACCTTCAATTTATTCTAATCTTGTAAAAAAAGATATACAAACACCTTTTATCCCTTATTTAATTTTAGGAATGTTAAGTGTTTATTTTCTTGATTTAGAAAATATTTTAAAGGTACTTTTTTGAAATTAAAACAATATTTATACTCACAATTAGCAATTACATTTTTCCCAATATTTTTAGGACTATATTTTATTACCTCTATAGTTTTTTTAGTGAAAATTGCTTCTTTGACATCTATTATTACTATTAACTTTTTGGAATTATTTACTTTATATTCGTATGTAATCCCTCAAATTTTATTTTATACTATGCCTATATCATTTTTCATATCTTTAGTTATTACTCTTTCAAAACTATCAAGTGAATATGAGCTTACGGTTATTACTTCTTTTGGTTTAAATCCAGTAAAAATTTTAAAGATATTTTTGCCTCTAACACTTGTTTTATCTGCAGCACTTTTGGTTGTTTCTGTTGGATTGATTCCTAAAACAAAGTTTTTAACAAAACAGTTCTTAGATGCAAAAACAAAAGAAGCAAATTTTAATATTAAAGCTTCTGAATTTGGACAAAAGTTTGGGGATTGGCTAATTTATATAAAAAGTAAAGAAGATAAAACTTATAACGAAGTAAAACTATTTAAAACTGAAAAAGGAAAAGAACAATTTATCCTAAGTAAAACAGCAGTTTTGAGTAATGATAAAGGGGATCTTAGTTTTAAGTTAAATACCGGAAAAGCTTTTTATATAGATGAATCAGAAGTAAATCAAATTAACTTTAACTCTATGTATATCAATGATTCAATTGCAGGAAGTAAACTAGGTGTGTTTACTACAAGTTATGCATATTGGAAAGATAGATTACAACGTAATATTGATATTGATGATTTAAGCTTCTTTATTTTAACATCACTTTTTCCTGTTTTATCACTTTTTTTAGTAATTACATTTGGTTACTTTAATCCAAGGTATGAGAAAAATAGAGCTGTTTCTTATTCTCTTGTATCTGTTGTTTTATATTATGTTCTAATAAAAGCAATTGGAGATTCAATTCTTTTACATGCTTTATATTTAATACCAATTCTTTGGTTATTGGGAACTTATTACTTATATACAAAAACTGTTAAAAAAGAGTATTAGAAGATTTTATGAATTTAAAATTTCTTATATCTTATGATGGCTCTTTATATAAGGGTTCTCAAAAGCAACCTAATAATCAAACAATTGAAAATAAATTATTACAAGCTTTTAAAAGAATAAATATTGATACAAAAATTATCTTAAGTGGTAGAACAGATAAAGATGTTCATGCAACAGGGCAAGTTTTCAATTGCATTATTCCAGATTTTTGGGATAACTTCTCAAAATTAAAAGCTACATTAAATCAACAACTTCCATCTTCAATTAGAGTTCATCATATAAAAAAAGTTTCAGAAGATTTTCACTCAAGATTTCATGCAAAAAAAAGAGTTTATAGATATCTTGTAACTACAAAGAATATCACTGCTTTTAATAACAACTTTATTACACAAGTAAGAAGTATCGATGAACAAAAGATTCAAGAAGCTATAAAAGAGTTTATAGGCGTTCATGATTTTGAATATTTCCATAAGCAAGGAAGTGATAAAGACGTAACCATTCGAGAAATTTTTGATACAAAGTTTTATAAATATAAAGATATTTATGTATTTAAATTTACTGCTAACTCATATTTAAGATCTCAAATAAGATTAATGGTAGGTTTTTTATTAAAAATTTCTGAAGGAAAACTAAGTCTTGAGGATTTAAAAACTCAACTTAAAAAAGAAAAAAATATCCATAGATTGCCTGCTCTTGCAAATGGTTTGTATTTAGCTAAGGTGACATACTAAAATGTTTTTAAGAAAAAAGAAGTTTTATACTTTAAGTGACATTAAAAATCAAATAGTTTATACCCCTTTAATTTTTGTAATTTTTTTAGCTTTTATATCTTCTTTAGCTGTTTTCTTTTTTTTTACTTATCAAGAAAAGAGTAAAACAAAGCTTTTAATCCAAAGTGAAACTTTCTATAAAAAAGAAGAATTGAAAAATTATATTAATAATATCAAATACAATACAAGTGCAAGTTTTGATGATATAGAGATTGAATTAAGTAATAACGTTTATGAAATAAATGGTTATATAAAGTCTTCAAAATTTGAGAATAAAAATCTTGATACTAAAAAACTAAAAGAATATATTTCAAGTATAGAAAAACAAAAAGATATAAAGTTCTTGCTTTTTGATACTAAAAACTATGAAGTTTTACATGGAAAAGTATTAGTTGAAAATCTAGCTAGACTTACAAATTCTAAAATTAATACTGATAAATTTAGAAAACATATGTTAAATAATATTCAATATATGGGTGATAATAATCTAATGTATTGGATTGACAATAAAAAACAAAATATTCAACTAAGTTACTTTAAATATGTAAAAAACAAAGAACTGTTTTTAGGTGCTTTTTCAAAAGTTGATGATATGAATTTACTTACGAAAAAAGTGATACTTGATACTATTCTTGCTAAAAGTAAAAATATAAATAATGCCTACTTTTGTTTCTATGATAAAAATAAAAAAACAGTTTTTAACTATTATGGAAAAGGAAAAGAACTTTTTATTGAGAAAATTAGAAATTTTGATGCTATTAAGAATAAGAGTTTAACTTATACTTTTCAAAAATATGAGTATGAAATATTTGTAAAAGAAACATTTTTAGAAGATGAAGTACGAAAAATAAAAGGTGATTATGAATATAAGATAATTATGAGTTTATTAACTATTATCTTTGTGGCACTTTTATTAATTACTACTTCAAATATTTTTGCTAGATTTATTAATACTATTTTTAATAGATATAATAAGAGAATAGAGACAAAAAGTAGTTTATATAAAAAATGGAAAGATAGATATGGTTTAGCAATTATCGCTTCAAATGATGGTTTGTGGGATATAAACCTTGAAACAAATGAAATTTTCTTTTCTAATAAATGGCTTGATATGTTTGGATACAAAAGAGATGATATCCAAAACTTTGATCAATGGCTTGCTTTAATACATAAAGATGACAAAGAAAAAGTACTTAAAAGATTTCACTCTCATATTGATTCTAAAACCGCTCACTTTACTTGTGAATATAGATTAAAAACAAAGCAAAACCAATATAAGTGGATACTAGTTAGAGGGAAAGCTTTTAAAAAAGACAACTCAAATAGAATGTTAATGATGTCAATGGATATTGATAATAGAATGAAACTAACTAAAGAACTTAGAAATGTTGAGTTACTAACTGACTTTGGACGAATCGTTGTTTTTAGATGGCTTAATGATGAAAATTTAACTGTAAAATTTGTATCAAATAGTATTAATACTTACGGATATAAAGCAAGTGATTTTATAAATAAAAATATTCAGTATCTAAAACTTGTACATAAAGATGATATTGTAAAACTTAAAGAGGTAATAAAAGAAGCAATTAAAAATGATACAAACTCTTTTACAAATATACATAGAATAATTGATAGTTCAAATAATATTAAATGGGTTTATACTCGTACAATTTTAATTAAAGATGATCATGGAAAGGTTATAAGCTTATATGGGTATTTAAATGATATTACAAAAATGAAGTTAAATGAAGAAGAGTTAAAGCAAAAAGTTGAGATAGAAGTAGCTAAAAACATGAAAAAAGATAGGCTTTTAGTACAACAAAATAAATTAGCTTCTATGGGTGAGATGCTAGGAAATATTTCTCATCAGTGGAGACAACCTTTAAATAATATCAATTTATTACTATATTTTATAAGAGACAATTTTGAAAACTTTTCAAAAGAAGAGTTAAATGATTCAATTAAAAGTGCGAAAATACAAATAGACTATATGTCTCAAACCATAGATGATTTTAGAAATTTTTATCAGCCAACTAAAGATAAAAAAATATTTGATATAAAAGATTCAATTACTAAAAGTTCTAAAATTATTCACTCTTTATTTGAAAGAAATAATATAACTTTAGAAATAAATGGTATTGATATACAAATAGATAGTTATGAAAATGAGTTTGAACAAGTAATTGTAAATATTTTAAACAATGCATGTGAAGCAAAACTAATAAAAGATAAAGAAGAAGAATTCAAAGCGAAAGTAATAATAGATGTTTCAAAAGATGATAAGTTTATAATTATCTCAATATCAAACAATTGTGGAAATGCAAAAGAACAAGTTTTAGAAAAAATGTTTGAACCTTATTTCACAACAAAGTTTGAGAATCAAGGTACGGGTATTGGTCTTTATATGTCACAAACAATTATTGAAAAAAACATGAAGGGTACTATTGATGCATTTAATAAAGATGATGGAGTTGAATTTATCATAAGATTAAAGTGTTAATTTAAGTTTTGATATAATCAATACATTATATAAAATGGAAGAAGAATAATGAGTAATATGAAAACAAGAGTACTTTTAGTTGAAGATGAAGATGTTGCAAGAAAGACACTTGCTTTTTATTTAAATACTATTTTTGATGAAGTAGTTTTAGCTTGTGATGGAGAAGAAGGATTCTCTATTTTAAAAGAGAATATTGATAAGGACCAAACTTTTGATTTAGTTTTAACAGATTTAAAAATGCCAAATGTTGATGGTATGGGAATGATTGATTTAATAAGAGAATTAATACCTAATCAAAGATTTATAATTGTAAGTGCTCATAAAAATGAAGAAGATTTATTAAAATTAATAAATTTACGAGTTCTAGGATATTTTTTAAAGCCTTTAAATATTGATAATATGATGGAAATGCTAAAAAAAGCAAAAGAAGAAGTTTTAGAAGATAAAAAAGAATCTAATGCAAATTCAAACTTAGTAACTTTAAATAAAACATATACTTATGACTTATCAAGTAATAAACTTTATAACAATGAATCTATTGTAAAACTTTCAAAAAAAGAGCTAGATATTTTACAAGTATTAATCAAAGCTATTGGAGAAGTTATCTCAGTAGAGAAGTTTAAAGAAGCAGTTTGGAATGATATTCAAACAAACGATTCTGCATTTAGAACAGTTATGAAAAGATTAAAGGATAAAGTTATTGATGATGACTTTATTATCTCTCATAAGGGTTATGGTTATATAATAGAAAAGCCATTTATAAAATAACTAGCTAAATATATAAAGAAAATAAGATTATAATAATCCTGCTTCTTTAAAGTATCTTTTTGCACCCTCGTGAAGTGGAGCAGATAAACCTTCTAACAAAGATTTCTTTGTTATATTACTATAAGCAGGATGAAGTTTTTTGAATTTATCAAAATTTTCTAAAATAGCTTTTACAGTAGTATATACAGCTTTATCACTTACATCATCACTTGTAACTAAAACAGCTTTTACTCCAAATGTAGGAATAGCATCTGGGTTTCCTTTATACATTCCTGCTGGAATATCTGCTTTTGCAAAGTATGGATATTTTTTAATTAACGCATCAATATATAAACCTTCAAGTGGAGTAATTTTTACATCAACTGAATTTGTAGCATCTTTAATATTAGCAGTTGGATGACCTACCATATAAAAGTATCCATCAATTTTATCATCTCTTAATGCATCTGGCATTTCAGAAGCCTTTAGAGTTCCTGCAAATTTTAAATCCTCTTTTTTAATACCACTTGCTCCAAATAAAGTCAAAGTAGTGGCTTCATTTCCAGAGCCTGGATTTCCTAAGTTAATTCTTTTATCTTTAATATCAGATATATTATTAATATTTGCATCTTTTCTAGTAACTAATGTTAATAGTTCAGGGTAAATAGCCATAACAGATTTTAATTTTTCAATTGATTTACCTTTAAAGTCTCCAGTTCCTTTTGACGCTTGATATACAACATCAGATTGAGCGATACCAAAATCTAAATCGCCATCTTTAATAGTATTGATATTATAAACAGAACCAGCCGTTGACTCAACAGAACATCTTATCTTTGTTTCTTTCTTGTATTTATTTACAAGTCTACAAATTGCACCACCCGTTGGATAATAAGTTCCCGTAACACCACCTGTTCCAATAGTTACAAATTCAGCCGCAAATGTAGGAATTATTAAGACTGATAAAAGAGATGTTGTAGCAAATATTTTCATTTTTTCTCCTATTTTCATTTTCTAAAATAGCTAAATATATATTTTTAATTAAGTATATCATATTTTTTTATTACTTTATTATAAGTTTTGTAATTCAATTATACAAAGTTTATAAAAATCTAATTCTATAAAGCCCGATTATTAGGACTTTTTATTGATAAAAAAACTTTTTATTAAAACTACTTGACAAATATACACTCAATAGGTTATAATTCTTTAGCAGTTTAAGACAATGAGTGCTAATAAATTAAAATGGTTGTAAAATGATTGATAAGAAAGAGTTTTTATTACAGTCTATTATTAAAGCATATATAGAACACTTAGAGCCTATTGGTTCTACACAGTTAAAATCTATGTATGATATCACTTATTCTCCTGCAACAATTAGAGGATACTTTAAAAAATTAGGTGATGAAGGTTATCTGGCTCAAGAGCATATTAGTAGTGGAAGAACTCCAACAACTGAAGCTTTAAAAGAGTATTGGAAAACAAGACTTAGTTTTAATGTTTCAGATATAAATTTAAAAGCATTACAATATTGTGCATCTGAAGTAGAAGTATCAGTTTTTATTAAAAAAGAGAAGTCTGATATATTAAAAGAGATTTTAAATGTTGAAGAAAAATATATGATATTAGAATTTTCTTCATTTGCAATATCTGTTAAGTTTTCAGACGCATTATATAGATTTTTACAAGATATGAGAGGATTAACTCTAAAAGACATCTTACGAATTTCAAAAGATGTTGGTGCATACGATGTATGTGATGCAATAAATCAAACTTTACAAAATTCAGATTTTGAAATCTTTAATTATAAAGAGTTTTTAAATTTGGCATTAAGTTATGATTTTGATGAATTAACTATAAATAGATTTTTAAAAGGTCAAATCTTAGATGATTTAGAAGAAGGTTTATATTTTGAAAACTTCTTACCAATTGGATATATAGGAATTTGTCATTATTGCAAAATTGACAACGAAGATGTGAAGATGCTAGTAATTGGGCAACTTCCAAAAAATTATGAATATTTTTATAAAAAAATTACAACTTTTTAGGAGAAGAACTTGAGCGAAGAAAAAAAAGAAGAATTACAACAAGAAGAAGTTTTAGAAAATGAAACTGAAGTAATAGTTGAAGAAGAAACACCAGTTGAAGAAACAATTGAAAGTGTAAAAGCTGATTTAGAAGAAAAACTTAAAGAAGCAGAAGATAAGTATTTAAGAGTTCATGCAGATTTTGAAAATATTAAAAAAAGATTAGAAAAAGAGAAATACAATGCTATTGATTATGCGAGTGAAAAGTTTGCAAAAGATTTATTAGCACCAATTGATTCTTTAGAAATGGCATTAGCAGCTGAAGAAGCTGGGAAAGATTTGCCAGTAGATGAATTATTAGCAAAATTAAAAGAAGGTGTTGAGTTAACAATTAAAAACTTCTATACAGCCTTTGAAAAGCATGATATTACTGTAGTTGAAACAGATGGCGAGTTTGATCCAAACTTCCACGACGCAGTTATGCAAATAGATAGCCCAGATCATGAAGATGGACATATTGTGCAAAGACTTCAAAAAGGTTATAAATTAAAAGAGAGATTATTAAGACCAGCAATGGTTTCTATTTGTAAAAAATAGATTTAAGATGACGTTGACCGTAATGTCAAAAAACTAGAACATATTAATTAGACAAAAATAAAACAAAATAAAAAATGATAAGGAAGAAAAATGAGTAAAGTAATTGGAATCGATTTAGGAACTACAAACTCTTGTATGGCAGTTTACGAAGGTGGAGAAGCTAAGATTATCCCTAATAAAGAGGGTAAAAATACAACTCCTTCAATTGTTGCATTCACTGATAAAGGTGAAGTATTAGTGGGAGATCCTGCAAAAAGACAAGCTATTACAAATCCTGAAAAAACTATTTATTCTGTAAAAAGAATTATGGGTTTAATGATGGACGAAGAAAATGCTAAAGAAGCACAATCTAAAGTTGGTTATAAAATCGTTGATAGAAATGGTGCAGCAGCAATTGAAATTGGAGATAAAGTATATACTCCTCAAGAAATTTCAGCAAAAATTTTAGGAAAATTAAAAGCTGATGCTGAAGAATATTTAGGTGCTCCTGTAACTGATGCTGTTATTACAGTACCAGCTTATTTTAATGATGCACAAAGAAAAGCAACTCAAGAAGCTGGAACTATTGCTGGTCTTAATGTATTAAGAATTATTAATGAGCCAACAGCTGCTTCATTATCTTATGGATTAGATAAAAAAGGTGAAGAAAAAGTTTTAGTTTATGATTTAGGTGGTGGTACATTTGATGTTACTGTTCTTGAAATCGGAGATGGAACTTTTGAAGTATTATCAACTGATGGTAATGCATTCTTAGGTGGAGATGATTTTGATAATGCAATTATTGATTGGTTAGCAAAAGAATTTAAAGACGAAAATGGTTTTGATATTAAAAATGACAAAATGGCACTTCAAAGATTAAAAGATGCTGCTGAAAATGCTAAAAAAGAACTTTCTTCAGCTGAGTCAACTGAAATTAACTTACCATTTATTTCAATGGGTTCTGCTGGTCCTGTTCACTTAGTTAAGTCATTAACTAGAGCTAAGTTTGAATCTATGACTGAGCACTTAATTTCTGAAACTTTAGAGCACATCAAAACTGCACTTAAAGATGCTGGATTAGATAAAGATGAAATTCAAGAAATTATTATGGTTGGTGGATCTACAAGATTACCAAAAGCAAACTCTGTTGTTAGAGATTTTTTTGGAAAAGATTTAAACAAAGGTGTTAACCCTGATGAAGTTGTTGCTGCTGGTGCCGCTGTTCAAGCTGGTGTATTAAAAGGTGATGTTAAAGATGTATTATTACTAGATGTTACTCCATTATCTTTAGGTATTGAAACTCTAGGTGGAGTTTTAACTAAGTTAATTGAAAAAGGTACAACAATTCCAGTTAAGAAATCACAAGTTTTCTCAACAGCTGAAGATAATCAACCAGCTGTTTCTATTCATGTAGGACAAGGTGAAAGAGAATTTGCAAAAGATAATAAATCTTTAGGTATGTTTGAATTATCAGATATCCCAGCAGCTCCAAGAGGTGTTCCTCAAATTGAAGTAACATTTGATATTGATGCAAATGGTGTTTTAAATGTATCTGCTAAAGATAAAGGAACTGGTAAAGAAAACAAAATTACTATTTCTGGTTCTTCTGGACTTAGCGATGAAGAAATCGAAAAAATGGTAAACGAAGCAGAAGCAAATAAAGAAGTTGATGCTAAGAAAAAAGAAGTAATTGAAGTAAGAAACCAAGCTGATGCATTATTACATTCAACTAAGAAAACATTAGAAGAAAATCCTGATGCAGTTTCTGAAGAAGAAAGTAAAGCTATCGTTGATTCAGCTGCTGAGTTAGAAGAATTACTAAAAGATGAAAATGCTACTAAAGAGCAAATTGAAGAAAAAGTGAAAGCTTTAACTGAAAAATCTCATAAATTAGCAGAAGCTATGTATAAAAAAGAAGGCGGAGATCAAGCAGGTGCAGGTGCACAGCCAGATAAAAAAGCTAAAAAAGACGATGACGATGTTATCGATGCTGAAGTAGAGTAAAACTCTGCTTCATGCAAACTATAATATTTTTACTACTAGTTTTTTTAATAGTAATATTCTCAGTATTACAATACTTTAAAAGCAAAAAAACAAGAGAAGCAAAGCTAAATAGTGGGGAATGTCCTGACTGTGGAGCCAAGGCAAAAGTTTTTTTTGATGAAGCTACAAATACAAAATTTAAGTCTGAAGTGATAAAAGCAAAACTTTTAAAAAATCATGGTTGTTCAGGTGTTAGTGAGATTGAATTTAAATGCTCTGCTTGTGGATTAAAAGAAGTTCATCAAGTCTCTTCTGCTGGATGTAACTTATAAAAAGATATAATCTTTAAAAAATTGGATTTATCTCTTGAAACATTATTTATTAATACTATTATCATTTATTATACTTGGATGTTCTAACAAAGAACAAACATTACCTACTGATTTAACACAAGAATCTACGACTAAAACTGATGTAATAAAAACTGAATTTGAAAATTTAAATGGATTTTATGATGATGATTTAGATTTAGCTCTAGATGTATTTAAAGAAGCTTGCACAAAATCTATTAAAAAAGATATGTTTAAACAAGTATGTGAAAACTCACAATATTACAATAATGGACAAGTGTTTTTTACAAAATACTTCACACCAAAAGTTCTAGTTTCAAATTCTGGAGATAAGGGTCTTATAACTGGTTATTTTGAACCTTTATTATATGGAAGTAGAATAAAAGATGAGATATATAAATACCCAGTATACAAAACACCAAAAGACTTAGTAACAATAAAAAATAAAAAAAGATATCCAAACTTTAAAAGATTAAGATATAAAGCAAAAATTAGAAATGGAAAATATGTACCTTATGATTCAAGAGAACAAATAGAAAACTCAAATAATTTTGAAGTAATTTGTTATGTAAGTGATCCCATAGACCTTTTTTTTATGCAAATTCAAGGTTCTGGACGTGTTCTCTTAGATAATGGGGAAACTATAAATATTGGCTATGCAAATCAAAATGGAAGAAAATATTTTGCAATTGGAAAATATTTAATTGAAGAGGAATATTTAACAAAAGAAGAAGTATCTTTACAAAGTATAAAAGAGTTTTTGCAATTGAACCCATCAAAAATGCAAGATATAATGAATTTAAATAAAAGTTATGTATTTTTCCATGAAAGTGAAAATAGTGCAACAGGAAGTTTAAATGTACCTTTAGTTGCAAAAAGAAATATTGCAGTTGATAGAAACTATATTCCTTTAGGAATGCCTGTATTTTTAGAAACTTTTAATCCAAAAACAAAAGAACCAATAAATAAACTTGTAGTTGCTGCTGATACAGGAGGGGCAATAAAAGGTGAAATTAGAGCTGATTATTTTACTGGATTTGGAAAAGAAGCAAAAGAACTAGCAGGTCTTATGAAAGAAGAAGGTCGACTTCATATGCTAATTCCTAAGATTTAAATTTACAATTTGTAGTTAATAGTTTTATTAGCTACAGCAACCATTTCCACAGCAGTTATCTCTTGCGTCACTGTAAAATGAGATAACAAAATTATTATACATTTCTTGCAAATCAAATTCATGTTTCTTACAAAAATCGTTATTCATTGTATCTTTCATTTCTATTGCTTTTAATAGTGCTTCATCTTTTGATTGAAATTTTAAATTATTTTCTAAATCACTTTTTTTAAAGCAAGGGCATTGGTTTGAAACAATAATTTTATACATCTATTTGTCCTTAATATTTTATAAAAATTTATTTTTTAGGGTAGCAAAAAATCACTTATTTCTTATTAAAGCACTTTAAGAACAAAAACTAGATAAAATATAACAATTAATAACACAAAAGGAAAAAAATGCATATTACAAATTTAATTTCTCAAAACTTTGGAAAGTTTGCTAAAAAAGAATTTCCATCATTTATTCAAAGAATTATTAACGCCTCTTACGTTAAATTCTTAGGTTTAAATATGAGTGAATTTAAAAATCCAAAGTTTTATAAATCTTTAAATGCTTTGTTTACAAGAGAGTTAGAGATTTCAAGAGAAATAAATGAAGATAAAAATGTAGTAATATCTCCAACTGATAGTTTTATAACAGAATGTGGAAAAATAAAAGATGATATTGCCTTACAAATTAAAGGTATGGAATACAGTATTGAGGATTTATTAACTTACTATTGTAATGATAATTTAGAAAGAATTAAAAATGGTTCATTTATGAACTTCTATCTTTCTCCAAAAGATTATCATAGATATCACGCAGCGAGTGATTTTAAACTTAAAAAACTTATTCATGTTCCAGGAAAACTTTACCCAGTAAATTTAAAATATTTAAATAAAGAACTGGATTTATTTGTACAAAATGAAAGAGTTATTATTGAGTGCGAAAAGAATGGAAAACTATTTTATATGGTATTTGTTGGAGCTTTAAACGTAGGTCAAATGGTATTTGAATTTGAGCCAAGAGTTGAAACAAATATAGATTCTCAAGAGATAAAAGTATATGAATATGAAAATTTAGAAATTTCAAAAGGTGATTGTTTAGGTTACTTTAAAATGGGTTCAACTGTCGTGATGTTATGGGAAGAAAATAGTGTTGAAATTGAAGAATTATTAAATCAAAATGTAAGATTTGGTCAAGTAATAGCTAGAGAGATTTAGTTATTTTAACTTACTATAAAAAATAATTTTGTTATAATCAAGTTATATTAAAAAGTGGAAAAATAATGAATAATAAAATATTTCTAAAAATTGGCTGGATGCTTATAATAGCACTACTTGGCTATCTTTTCTTTGTTGTATTCTTTCTTTCACCTAAAGTAAATAACTACTTAAGTGATACAGAAATCAAAAATGAAAGATTACAATTTAACAAAGTGGTCTCAATTATAAACGGCAAATCAAGAAACTTTGAAAATAAAGATATCTTAATTAAAGATGTTGAATTATTATTAAGTAGTATTACTTTAGCAAAAACTGGACAAATTTATATATTTGATAGTTCAGGAAAAGTAGTAATTGATGCAAGTAATGAATTTGATTCAAAAGATATTTCAAAATTAATTCTTCCAAATACAGAAAATAAATTATTTTTAGATGAAATTAAAAAATCTCATAATAGTAGAACAGCTTTTGAATATTTGTGGAATAAACAATATGATGCATATAATTATGTATATCCAAAGATTTCATGGGTAGAGTATAATAAAACATTAGATTGGTATATAGTTTCATCAGTTTATAAAGAAGATTTTTCTACTTATGTCGAAGGAATTAATGCTTTAATTTTAAATATTTCTATTTTGTTATTTGTAGTTTTAGCAATAATTGGTATTTTTATTACAGTTAAAGTTATTGCACCTATTAACAAGATGTTTTCAGAAGTTCAAAAAGCACAAGTTGAAACTAATGAATTTGAGTCAGGGCCTAAATCAAAAGATGAGATTGGTTTCTTAGCAAACCAATTTAATACCCTTCTTGATCAAGTTGAAACTAATAGAAAAACATTAGATGACCATGTACAAAAGAAAACAAAAGAGATTAGTGATAAACTTTACTATGATGAACTAACAAATTTAAAAAATAGATACGCACTTCAAGAAGACATAAAAGACTCAGATTTTGTATCAGTTGCCTTGGTAGATATTGATTCTTTTGATGATATTAATGAGCTTTATGGATTCTCAACAGGTAACTTAGTTTTAATAGAAACAGCAAATATATTAAATGAATTCAGTGCTAAATACAATGTAACAGTTCATAGAATACATGGAAATGTTTTTAGTGTTACAGATAAAAGAATGATGGGCTTTTCTAAATATGATCAATTTATCACGGAATTATCAACATTATTTAAAAATAGACCTATTATCGTTGAAGAACTTGATATTGAGATTTTTATAGATATTACATTAGGGATATCTATTGCACAAGAAGAGCCTTTAAAAACAGCTGGAATTGCTTTAAAGAAAGCTAAAAAAACAAATCAAAGATTCTTTGTTTACAATAATGAACTTGATACAAAAGAGATTATTGAGAAGTCTATACATTGGAGAGAAAAAATAAAATGTGCGTTAAAAGATAATACAGTAACACCATTTTATCAGCCAATTTTCAATAGAGAAAAAGAGATTGTTAAGTACGAAACATTAATGAGAATAAAAGATATTGATGATGAAGGAAAAGAAGTTTTCTTACTTCCTTATTTATTCTTAGATGTTGCAGTTAAAACAAAACAGTATTTACAATTATCAAATCAAGTTATTTCAAAAGCACTAGCTGATTTAAATAGAACAGAAAAACAAATATCGTTTAATTTAAGTTTTAAAGATATTCTAGATATAGATTTTGTAGAATCATTAGATAAAAATTTAGATAAAATTGATAGTGTTAATAAGGAAAGAATAGTTTTTGAAATACTTGAAAGTGATCATATCTCTGATTATACAATTTTAGAAGACTTTATTTTAAAATATAGAAATCAAGGTATAAAAATTGCAATTGATGATTTTGGTACAGGGTATTCTAACTTTGCACATATCTTAAAAATAAGACCTAATTATATAAAAATTGATGGATCTTTGATTAAAAATATAGATACTGATAAAAATTCATTTGAAATGGTAAAATCTATAATAGAGTTTTCCAAAGCTTTAAATATTAAGGTTATTGCCGAGTTTATTCACTCTCAAGAAGTTTTTGATTTAGTTATGGATTTAGGTGTAGATGAGTTTCAAGGTTTCCATTTAGGAAAACCTGATGCACATATTGAGTAGTTTTAATTAAACAAAAGCTTATTCTTGTAAAATTAAGTAAGAAAACAAATTAAATAATAAGGGTATAAAATGTCTACAATTACAGAACTTGGTTCATTACCATTAGCAGGTACAAAAAAAGGTGTTATTTCAGTTTCAAATGTTACAGAACCTTATGGAAAAGATACTCCAGATATTGTAAGTATTGGTGTTTCTTTAAATGGACAAGATATTCAATGGAAATCTCATCTTCCTTATGAGAATTTAGATGAAGTTATTGCTATTTTACAAAAAGCAAGCGAAGATAGAAAAAACTCATAATAAATTTAGTAAACGTAAGGTTTTTTCTTACGTTTACTTTCTACTAACCTTTTTTAGATATACTTATTTAATAAACTCAAAGGTTATAACTTGAAAAAAATACTTATTATCATTACTCTACTTTCTTCACTTATAATTTCTTCAAATGCAATAGAATCAAAATCGCTTACAGTAGATGAATTGGAAGTTTACATGGATAAAAATATTATAGTAATTGATATTAGAGATGAAAACAAATGGAAAACTACTGGTATAATTCCACGTTCTTATAGACTAACATATAATAAAGAAAATGAGAAAAAATGGTTATATACTTTAATTAAACTAATAAAAGACAAAAAGAGAGCTTTTGTTTTAATATCAAAAAAAGGTAAAAAAGCAAAAGATTTGGCTTTTAAATTAGATGCAGATAAAAAAATAAAAAATGCAATGTATCTTGACGGTGGAATTGATGAGTGGATTGACTCAGATAGAAGAGTAATAAACTACTAAATTTAGTATTTAGTAGTTTCTCTTAATTCTTGCTGCCATAAAGCCATACCGCCAAATAAATGAGCTGTATTTTTATATCCTTGCTCAATTAAAAAGTTTCCTATTGTTCTTGTTCTATTTGCATGAGCGCAGATTAACACAAAAGTTTGATCTTTTGATCTTACTATTTTTTCAAATTCTTTCATCCAATTTTCTATATCATGATTTCCGTATTCATCAAAAAATGTCATTAAATGAGCACTCTTTATAACTCCAGTTCTTTTAAATTCATCTTCTCTTCTTACATCAATCATTACAATATTATCATCAATCATTTTTTCTACTATTCTAGGTTGTAAATCTACTAATTCATTCATATATATCCTTATGTTTAAAATAGAATTCTAACATAAAATTCTTAGAATCAAATATAATAAAATCTTATATTTGTACATATACAAATAAGGAATTAACAAACTCTTTACAAATTTTGAATATAATAATAAAAAAATATTATAGGACTTTAAATGAAAAAAATATTATTACTACTATTTATGAGCTTTTATGCCTTTTCTTTAGAACTTCAGCAAGATTTCTTAGATCCAGATGATGCTTTTAAAAAAGAGTTTGTAAAACAAAAAGATAAAGTAGTTTTTACTTTAAATCTTGGGAAAAGTATTTATTTATATGATGATAAATTAAAAGTATTTATTTTAAAACCTTCAAAAATAGAAATTACAGAAGAAGTTAATATTCCTAAGCCAGTAGAGTATGAAGAATTTATAGTTCATTTTGATAATCAAAAAATTGAGATTCCTTTTTCTTTATTAAAATCAAAAGTGGATTCAAGCTCTTATGAATTAGAAGTAAAGTTTCAGGGATGTTCAAAAGCAGGATTATGTTATGCCCCAATGAGTGCTAAGTATAATTTAGAATTAGACTCACCAAGTACAGCTATATCTACTAAAGTTGATATAAAAACTGATGCTAAAGTAGAAAACAATTCAATTGTATACGGTGATTTAAATGAAACTGATACAATCGCAAATACTTTAAAAACTGGAAATATGTTATTAGTATTAGCTACTTTTTTTGGCTTTGGATTATTACTTTCATTTACACCTTGTGTTTTTCCAATGATTCCAATTTTATCATCTATTATTGTAGGTGCTTCGCAAAATGAAAAAATGACAGCAGGTAGAGGTTTCTTTTTATCACTTATTTATGTTCTAGCAATGGCCATGGCTTATACGATTGCTGGTGTAATTGCAGGGTTATTTGGTGCAAACTTACAAGTGGCACTCCAAAATCCTTATGTATTAACAGTATTTGCAGCTATTTTTGTTGCACTTGCCTTTTCAATGTTTGGATACTTTAGAATTGAATTACCTCAGAGTATTCAAAATAAAATAAATAAATCAACAGACGGAAAAGAAAAACAAGGAGTTGTAGGAATTGCTATTATGGGATTCTTATCAGCACTTATTGTTGGTCCTTGTGTAGCACCTCCTTTAGCAGGTGCTCTTGTTTATATTGGACAAACAGGTGATGCAGTTTTAGGTGGCCTTGCACTGTTTGTATTAAGTATGGGAATGGGAATGCCATTATTACTAATAGGATTAGGTGCAGGAAAATTCATGCCAAAACCTGGTGGTTGGATGGATTCAGTATCAAAAGTATTCGGTATTATCATGTTAGCAATTGCTGTGTGGATGTTAGATAGAGTACTAGATGCAAGTATTGTTATGTTTTTATGGTCAGCCTTATTTATAGGCGCTGCTATTTATTTAAATGTTTATAAACATATTATAGCTCAAACTATAACTGTGATAATTTTCCTTTGTGGAGTTAGTTTATTCTTTGGAACAATTTCTGGTGCTACAAATCCTTTAAAACCTTTTGAAAAGTTTACACATGCCTCGGGAATAGCAGCTCAAAGTCAAGGTGTAAACTTTACTTATATTAAAAATATTAAAGAGTTAGATTTGGCTATTGCTGCATCAAGTAAACCAGTGATGTTAGATTTTTATGCTGATTGGTGTGTATCGTGTAAAGAGTTAGAACAGATTACTTTTAAAGACGCTGATGTAATTAAAAAGCTTCAAGGTTTTACTCTTTTAAAAGCAGATGTAACTCTTAACAACGATGATGATAAAGCTTTACAAAAAAAATATGGAATAGTTGGACCTCCTGGATTAATCTTTTGGGATGTAAACAATAAAGAAGTAAAAGCTTCTAAAATTGTTGGATATAAAAATCCTAAAGATTTTCTAGAAATTGTAAATAAATATTTTAAATAAGCGCATATTTGTTATACTTCCTAAAAATTAAATAAAAGGGTTCAAATGAACTTTAATACTATTTTAGGAAGTGTAGATTTTCTTGAATACTTAAGAGGCAAAAAAGCCACTTTTTTATTAGCTGGAAGTGTTACAAAAACAGCTGAAATACCAAATATCTCACAAGCTGGAATTCCTGGCAAATTATACTTAACTCCAACATTAGATGTAGAATTTTTATGTTTAAAAGAAGTGAGGTCACTAGAAGGTATTGCACAAACTCCAAAAGGAGTTCCTACTCCTGCTTTAATTACAAGAGCAGTTCATGAACTTAAGCCTTTTTCAAATATTGAAATACTAGATTTAGGATTAGAAGTAAAACCTGAAATTAACTATTTTAAAATGCATGGCTTTGCAATAAAACCAAGTGCTAGAATTGATGATGGTGCGAAAATAAACGCAATGGAAATCTTTCAAAAAGGTGTGGAATTTGGTACAAATTATGAAACATCTGATGATTATGTAATTCTTGCAGAATCAGTACCAAGTGGAACAACAACAGCAAATGCAACGGCTGAAGCTTTAGGTTATGATTGTGAGAATTGTTTTTCTAGCTCATTTAAAGAAGTTCCTAGTGATATAAAAAATAGTACAATCATAGAAGCATTAAAAAGAGTTCAAAAAGATGATGACGTGTTTACAAAACTATCAAATGTAAGTGATAATATGCTTATTTTTAATGCAGGATTCATTTTAGGAAGTACATCCAAAAACTTAAAAGTAATACTAGCAGGTGGTACTCAAATGGCTACCGTTTTACTAGTGGTTAATTCTATTTTAGAAAGTATGCAAGGAAGTATTGATTCCTCAAATATTGCACTTTGTACAACAAAGTGGATAAGTGAAGATAAACACTCAAATATTAAGGCACTTTTAGAACAATTGAGTTTTCCAATAAATGCCTATGCTTCTACTTTTGATTTTAACGAATCTTCTCATCGGTCTTTAAAACTTTACGATGAAGGTGAAGCAAAAGAAGGCGTTGGTTGTGGTGCTGCTTTATGTTATGCATCAATAAATGGAGTTAATAAAAAAGAGTTAACTTCAAAAATAGAAAGTTTTTTAGGATAATAATATGGAATTATTTGTCTCAACATTTTTAAAAATGTTTTTTATTATGACACCATTTTTTGTGTTGTCAGTTTTTCTAACAGTAACACATGATGCAACATCTAAAGAGAGAAAAGCACTGGCTATCAAAGTTACAATATCAGTTATTGTGACTAGTTTAATATTACTCTTTTTTGGTAAGCATATATTTGATGTATTTGGAATAACTTTAGATGCCTTTAGAATTGGTGCAGGATCGTTGATGTTTTTATCTGCGGTTGAACTAATTCAAGGAAATAAAGCAACTGCAAAAGTTGGAGATAAAGATATCTTAGATTTAGCAGTAGTACCACTTGCTATTCCTATTACAATAGGACCTGGAACTATTGGTATTTTACTTGTTATGGGTGCAACTTTTGAAGATACTTCATCTATGGTAATGGGAAGCTTAGCATTAATATGTGCTGTTTTAGTTATTGGTATTATGCTTTATAGTTCAAGTATTATTGAAAAGATTATTGGTAAGCAAGGACTTTTAGTGATTTCTAAAATTACAGGTTTATTTCTAGCTGCATTATCTGCTCAAATTGTATTTACAGGTATTAAAAACTTTTTAGGATTATAATGAAAATATTATATTTTGGTGGACAAAAATCAGGTAAAACAAGTGTTGCTTCATTAAAAGCACTTGAATTATCAAAAAACAAAAAACCATATTATGTAGCAACTTATGATAACTCTTATAATGACTCTTCAATGCAAGATAGAATTAACAAACATTTAGAAGATAGAGTTGATGAGTTTTTAACTATTGAAGAAGCAAAAGATTTAGTAAAAGTTATTGAAGATAACAATACGTATTTAATTGATTGTATTTCTATGTGGCTTTTTAATAATCTACAACTTGATGAACTAAGTTTAAAAGAACAATTAATAACTATATGTAAAACAAAAGCAAATATTGTATTTGTATTAAATGACGTTTCTTGTGGAGTAATCCCCTTTGATAGTGAATCTAGAAAATTTGTTGATTTTTCCGGACTTATTGGGCAAGAATTGGTAAAACTTTGTGATGAAGTATATGAAGTAAAGTATTCAATACCAAAGAGATTAAAATGAAACAAGTATTAAACGCTTTTTATTTTGCTCTTTCATACTTTTCAATTATTCCTGTGTTTGTAAAAGAAATGAAAATTGATAATGATACATATAAATATACTCTTGCTTTATTGCCACTTGTTGGAGCTATTTTAGCTTGTCTTGTAATTGGATTAAATCTTCTATTAAATGAGTTTTTCAATCCTTTGTATTCTGCTTTTGTATCTTCTGTTATATATCTTTTTTTATATGGATTTCTACACTTGGAAGCTATTTGTGATGTAGTTGATGCATGGTTTGCTTCTTATTCTGGAAAAGATCCCTATGCGATTATGAAAGACCCAACTATTGGTGCAATTGGTGGACTTTATGTTTTTTCATTTGTACTTTTAAAAGTTGCTATCTCTACTTATGTTTTATATGAACAGCAGTATGATTTGTTTTTTGTCGTTTTAGTATTTTCAAGATTAAACTTTATGTATTTACTTGATTTTTTCAAGTTTAGTAAAGATAGCTTTTTATCACTTGCTTTTCAAAGTGCAGGTGTTGGTAAACTAAAACTATATACTTTAATATATGTTGTAGTTGCGTGGTTTTTACTTCCAAGTGCAATTGTTTTATTACTTATTTCAATGATAACTTTCTATTTTGTATTAAAAGTGCTTAATAAAAAGTTCTCTTTTGTAAATGGTGACTGTTTAGGTTTCACACTTGAGCATACAGAGTTAGTACTTTTAAATATTGGTCTGGCATTGATTTTATGAAAACTTACGAACATGGAGGGCAAATCCAGAACTTTGCAGATGAGTTAAACTGCGAAGTAAAAGATATAATTGATCTTTCTTCAAATATCAATTTTATTAAGCCAGAAATAAATATTGACTTCAATAATCTTGATATTTCTGCTTACCCAATATATGATAAGTTATATGAAAAAATTGCAAAAAACTATAAAATAAACTCAAAACAAATAGAACTTTTTAATGGTGGAAGTTCTGCTATATTTACTCTTTTTAGACAACTTGATTTGAATTACTGTACTATTTACTCTCCTGCTTATTTAGAATATAAAAAAGCTTGTATAAACTTTGGATATGAATTACGAACAATAAATAGATTTGAAAATATGAATTTGCCAGTAAAAAAAGGAAGTTTTGTAATTTTTGTAAATCCATCAACACCTGATGGAACTTTTTATGATTTAGATATATTGATGAATTATTGGATTAAACAAGAGTGTACAATTTTAATTGATGAGAGCTTTTTAGACTTTTGTGATGGAAAATCTGCTATTAAATATCTTAAAACTTATAATAAATTGTACATATTAAAATCAATGACAAAATTTTATTCAAGTGCAGGTATAAGAGTTGGTACTATAGTTTCAAATGAAAAGAATATTGATTCATTAAAACGGTTTGAGCCTATGTGGAAACTATCTCAATTTGATTCAAATTATTTGCAAGCTGCACTTGATGATGTAAACTTTAAGAGAATTTCAAAAGCAATAAATATAAAAAATAGAATAGAGTTAGAAAATGTCTTAGAAAACTCAAAACTAGTAGAATCAATATATCAAAGTAGGGCAAACTATGTACTGTGTAAACTAAAAAATATAAATGCAAAGCAGTTACAAGAGAAACTAAAAGCATATAAAATTATGATTCGTGATTGCTCAAACTTTGATTATTTAGATGAATACTATATAAGAGTAGCAGTAAAATCAAGAAATTCAATACAAATACTTAAAAAAGCACTAGAAGAGATATGTTAGTTCAAAACAAGTTTTTAAAATACTTTTCTATCTTTTTATCTTTTGTATTCATAGGATATTTAACCTATATGATAGTAAGTTCGTTTTACATAGTGAAAAAGCAATTTATAGACATAGGTGACTTAACTTATGTAAACCAAGTAAGAACGGATGATTATACTTTAAAACTAGCCAATCATCTAACAAAAGATTGTCAAAACAATGAAGTATGTGAAGTTCAATCCATGCTTGATTTTGTAACAAAAATACCTTATAAAATAAATGAAAGTATTGCAAGAAGCTCAAAACAAGTAGTAACACAAAACTTTGGAGATTGTGATGATAAGTCAAATCTTTTAATCTCAATGCTAAAAATGAAAGGTTATGAAGCCTATTTTGTATTAGTGCCTAAGCATATATTTGTAATAGTTAAATTAAAAGAAAAACTTAAAAGTAAAAAAGCACTATATGTAAATACAAAACCTTTTTATATTTTGGAGTCAACTGCAACGCTTTCTCCTATAGGTTTTCCCTTAAAATATGGAATAAATGAGATTGAAGCAATTATTGATCCCTTTAAAAATAAACAATTATTTATAAATACTATTACTTATGAGTAGTTTTTTTATCATAAATAACAACTTTATTCTTACCACTATTTTTAGCTTCATATAAAGCTATATCAGCTTCTTTATATAAAGTTTCAATCTTAAGATCTTGTGTAGCTTTTTTAGTACATACTCCCATTGAAACAGTTATATTTTTACTGTTTTGGCTATATTTATGCTTAATATTTAAATTATAAATTTTATCAATAATCTTTTGTGCAATTATTGGAGCACTTATTTTATTGCCTTCTTCAGTGATAAATATAGAAAATTCTTCTCCACCCATTCTAAATGCAATATCAGAAGATCTCTTTAGTGAATTTAACAATACCTTAGATACTTTTTCTAAAACTAAATCTCCTTTTAAATGTCCATAATTATCATTGTATAATTTGAAAGAATCTATATCTATCATTATAAAGGATACATAGTTTTCATTTCTAATTGATTTTTGTAGTTCAATAGGTAATTGCTTATTGAAATGTCTTCTATTATATAGATTTGTAAGTTGGTCAATCTTAGAAAGTTTGATAATAGATTTAGTAGATTTTTCTAACTGTTTTGTTGTTTTATCTAAAAAAAAGTAATAAATTGAAATGATAATTATTCCAATTACAAACAAAAAGCCACTTAAAAATAGTTGGCATTTTTCAAGAGATATTTGATTCTCTTCTAAGTTTGTAAGTGCAATAATTTTTCCAACTTCATTTTTTTCAATATCAAAAAGTTTTATAACTCCAATTTGATACTTGCTTCTTGCTTTTTCTTGAGTACTTTCAAGGTTTAAATAGCCATCAATTAGATTTATTAAATCCTTATTTATATACTGAATAGTTGAATTAACTATATAAAAATTGTTTGTTTCGACATAAGTATTTATTTTTTTGTTCAAACTTTTTTTTATTTTTTCATCTTTGAAGTTTAGCAGCTCTTTTTTAATGGCTATTAAAACTTCTGCATTTAAAATATTTGACAAATAAGGTGTAAGATAATCTATATCTTCTCCTAGTTCTAAATATCCTACTAGTTTATTATCAATATAATAAGGCGAAACGAACCTACTTGTAAGATTATGACTAATACCAAACTCTACACCAAAAGAGTCTTTTTTTGTCTTCATTGAGTTATTTAAGGTAAATCTATTTAATAAATCAGAATGTTTTTTTGGATTATGAACTCTTAAAAATACTTTTTTATCAAGTCCATGAAAATAAAAATGTGTTATACCAAAGTTATCATTTAGTCTTTTATACAAATCTTTTGTAACTGAATAAAGTTTATCTCTATCTTTTTGTAAAAATACTTTTGAAATATCAGGATTATTTTGGACATTTATCAATAACTCTTTATATATTCTATTGTTATCATTAAGTTTATTATTATAGATACTTTTTATATTATGGATAATTTCTTGAGTTCTAATATGTTGATACTCTACATACATTTGATTTAATGATAAAAATGATGTAATACCAATTATTAAAAAGCCTAAGACAAAAGGGATAAATGTCTTGATAAATAAATACTTGTATCCTTTCATAATATATCCTTCTTTCAAAATAATTTATAAAAATCCGTATAATAAACAGTATAGTCTATAAATAATTAAAAAATGAACTTAATATCTTTAATATAAATTATGTATTGTTGACAATAAATATAATAAGCAATATAATAAACCGAAAATGAAAAGAAAAAATAGTGTTAAAAATAGGATAGATAGTGCCTGAAAAAACAAATCAAGATAGAATAAAAGAATATTTAGTTGGTTATGAAAAAGATAATAAACATATTGATGGCTATTTAGAAAAAGATATTTCAAATGGTAAAGTTATTATGCTTTCTGGAAAGTGGGGAAGTGGTAAGACTCATTTTTGGCAGAATATTATAGAAAAAGAATTAACAAATAATCAAACAAAAAAACAAAAAGCTTATGTTTATAGTAGTTTATATGGAAATAGAACGATAGATAAAATAGAAGATAATATTTATGCACAAGCTTATCTTTGTTCTGTTGGTGGGAAAAATGCTGTAATATCAGGCTATGAAAAAATAAAAGATTTTGGAAAAAGATTTGGAAGTTTTTGCTCTCTTCTTGATGTATCAAAATTAGTTGATGGTTTAGAGGATATACAACAAAAAAATATTAAAAGAAGTGCATTATCTTATCTTGAAAATGGTGGAATCGTTTGTTTTGATGATTTTGAAAGAAAATCAAAAGATATAGATTTAAATGATTTATTTGGTTTTATCTCTCATTTGGCCATTGATTTAAATTGTAAAGTCGTGATTATTTTAAATGATGATGTTTTTGAGGGCGTTGAGAAAGATGTATTCTCAAGAGTAAAAGAAAAAAGTGTATCTAAATTTTTGAAATATGAGCCAAGTATAAGAGAATTATTTAAATCTATAATTTTTGAGAGAGAGAAAGAAGATGATAAAAAATTAAAATATTCAGAATTAAGAAAATATATAAAAATCATTTTAAAAACAATTGAAGAAACAGAAGAACTTAATGCAAGAATTTATATTCAAATCTTGGATAATTTGGTAGAATGGGTTGATAAGAATGAAGAGATAGATGATGATATTTTAAGATGTTTAATTCTAGTTAATATTAATTTTATTTTATATCATACTATTTTAAATAGACAATCTCGGTTTACGGATGAAGAAGTTTTATATTATGTATATTCAATTGATGGAAGTCCTATGAAAACATATAATAGGCTTAGTATTTCTAATAGTTTTTTTGAGTATAAAGTAAAAGTAATTGATAATATAAGTAGCAAAAAAAATATTCCTGATGAAAATATAAAACATGAAATCAAATTTATTGAAGATAATTTAAATGATTTTGAAAGTTTATATTTTGCTAATAAATTAATGCGACCGATAGTAGTAGGCGATGCCACTTTTCATAACATAAACAACTTCATAGAAACAGGAATTCTAATTAATGAATAACATATCAATACTAGGTACAAGCTCAGACGCTGGAAAATCAACGATAACTTTTGTAATAGCAAAAATATTACAAGACTTAGGTTATAGTGTTGCACCTTTTAAAGCACAAAACGTTTCAAACAATTCACATGTATGTGATGATGGAAGTGAAATAGCAATAGCACAGTACTTTCAATCTGAAGTATTAGGCGTTGAGACTTCTTATCATTTAAATCCAGTTCTTTTAAAATCTGGTAGGGGAAGTTCAGCTTCTTTAATAGTTGAAGGTCAAGTAGTAGCCAATAAGCATGTATTAGAATACTATAGAGATTTAGACTTATTAAAACCAGCAGTTAAAAGATGTTATGAATACTTAGATGAAAAGTATGACTGTATAGTAAATGAAGGGGCTGGAAGTCCAGTAGAGTTAAACCTAATGGATAAAGACTTATCTAATGTATTTATCTCTTCACATTACGATACAAAGGTTATATTAGTAGCTGATATAGAAAAGGGTGGAGTATTTGCTTCTATATATGGTGTGTATCACTTATTACCCGAACAAATGAGAAACAATATCATTGGTGTGATAGTAAATAAATTCAGAGGTGACCTATCTTTATTTGATGAAGGTATTAGAATCATTGAAGAAGATTTTAAAATACCAGTATTAGGAGTACTACCTTATATTCCATTTAACTTAGGATTTGAAGACTCAGCTTCACTTAAAAACTTTGTGCAAAACCCTAAAAAGAAAAAACTAGATATTGCAGTTATATCTTATCCTTATATGAGTAACTACAATGATATAGAACCTTTAATATGTGATGATGAGGTATTTGTTGAGTTTATTGATTATAACGTTTCTCTTGAAAAGTTTGATTTAGTAATTCTTCCAGGTTCAAAGCTTGTGATAAAAGATTTGAAGTGGTTAAAAGACAATGGTTTATTTGAACAAATAAAAAATTATAAAAAAGATATATGTTGTATTTGTGGTGGATATGAGATGATGTTTGAAACACTAGATGATAAGTATGCTTTGGAAAACAATGAAGCTTTAATAGAAGAGGGCTTTGGAAAGATACCTGCAAGTATTGTATTTGAAAAACAAAAGATATTAGAGAAGAAAACTTATGATTTATTTGATAGCCAAATAGAAGGCTTTGAAATACATCATGGAATGTGTGATGAATATCCTTTATCATACGAGTGTGATAAATTTAAAGGTACTTTTGTACATGGTATTTTTGATAATGATAAGTTTAGAACAAACTATTTTAAATCAATAAATCCTTTATATATAGGATATGGTTTTGAAGAGTATAAAAGAACAACAATTGATACTTTTGTAAATACAATGAAAGAAAAATTAGATGTTCAAAGAATAGTAGACAATGTTTTATAGTGTTGCCTTAATAGCCTATATCCTTGATAATATCTTTGGAGAGTTTGAAAAACTAAAGTTTATCAAACATCCTATTATATTTATGGGTGATTATATTTCATGGTTTCAAAAGAAGTTTTATGAAGACTCAATTTTAAGAGGTGGAATATTAACTGCTTCATTGATTGTGATTGTTTATCTTATCACTTCATGGTTGGCAAGTTTTGATAATATTTTGTTTCAAGGATTTTTGGCTTCTTTCACACTTGCTAGTAAAATGTTATATGATAGTGTAAAAGATGTAGTATCAAGCGAAGATTTGAGTGTCAAAAAAGAAAAAATATCTATGTTGGTAAGTCGTGATACAAGTGATATGAATAATTCAGATGTTAATAAAGCAGCAGTTGAAACCTATGCAGAGAACTTGAGTGATGGAGTAATTGCTCCTTTGTTTTATTTACTTTTATTTGGAATCGTTGGTGCTTTTATCTACAAGGCTATTAATACATTAGATTCAATGGTTGGATACAGAAATGAAAAGTATGAAAATTTTGGAAAAGTATCTGCAATATTAGATGATATTGTAAATTATATTCCAGCACGAATAACAGCTATTCTTATTGCTTTTCTTTTTTTTAGTAAAAAAGCTTTATTAGAGTTTTCTAAATATGGCACTAAACATGAAAGTCCAAATGCAGGATTGCCAATATCTGCAATGGCTTTAAGTATAAAAGTAAAACTAGGTGGTCCTACTTCTTATTTTGGGAAAACTAAAGATAAATCTTTTTTTGGAATTGGAAAAGAAAATATTGAAAATGCAGATGTTTTAAAGACACTTTCGTTAAAGTATCGCCTAGATATATTTATAATAATTGTATTAATTTTAGGAGTACTATGATGACTTATGACGAATGGTTTATCCAACAGGGTAACCTTCATGCAAAGGTAATGAAAAAATTAGAAGATAAAAGTGTTGATGAGGTTATTGAATATTTTAAATTTGAAAATATGGTTAAAAATGAACCAGATTTCTGTCCTTTATATAAAGATAATAAAAAATGTCATGATATGGAAGATTTAAACTGTTATTTATGTGCCTGTCCTAACTTTAGATTTAAAACAGAAGGTTTTGAAAAAACAGATGAAGGTAAAACTTTGTTCTCTGTATGTAATATTAAATCAAGAGATGGTGCTCAGTATATAGGTGAAGATTATATTCATCAAAATTGCTCAGGCTGTATAGTACCACATAGAAGAAAATATATTAAGAAGCATTTTAATCGTTCGTGGTTTGAAGTTATGAAAGATGTAAGAGCTTAGGCTTTACATCTTTATAACAAAATAGTTTTTTCCATCTTTATAATGATGAGTAAATTTATAACCGTGTAAATTTACAATAGTCTTTACAATATATAATCCCAATCCAAAACCATCACTTCTTTTTTCTTCTTGTGAAAAAGCTTCAGTATAATAATCCAAATCATATTTTAAAGGCTCACCTAATGAACTAATCTCGATTTGCTCTTTAGAAGCATTTATAATTGCTTTATTATTAGGAGAGAATTTAATTGCATTATCAATTAAGTTTTTAAGTGCAATTGAAAACATAGATACATCAACTTCAAATTGGAAACCTTTTATTTTAGAAGCAATATTTTCAGGAGTAACCATCATAATTTCTAAAGTTTTAGTATAAATATTGAAAAAAGATGTCTGTTCTTTATACATCATACTATTAGCAGATGTGAGTTTTTCAACAGTAGCAAGCTCTTTTATAATATCATCCATTCTTTTAAAAGCGCGCTGAAGGTTATCTCTTGTCTGTTCATTATCTAGAGTTTCTGCAATAAACATAGCTTTTGTAATAGGTGTTTTAAGTTCATGCATCATATTTCTCATAAATAAATCTTTTGATTTACCTTGATTATTTATAAGAGTTATTGCTTCATTAAAGCTTTTAGCAATTGTTCCTATCTCATCATTGCTAATGGCTTTAATTTTTATATCTTTATTTCCATTTGAAAATTCAATAATCTGTTTATTCAGTAGTTTAAGTGGTTTTAGTTTTCTTTTTAAAATTGCGTATAAGAAAAAGATAGTAATAAGTGAAAGAACAAACGCCGATATAATAATCACCATACTGTAGTTGCTATTTCTTATATCTTTTAACATCAAGTTATACCCATGTTGTTGCACATAAATATAATATTGTTTATCAAATCTATAAACTCTATATGTTCCTAAATAGTTTTGAGTGATTGTTAATTCTTGTGCATTCTTAATAATTTTAAGTTTTTCATCTCTATCTTCTAAAGGTCTTACATGAAATTTTTTAAATAGTTTTATTAAAGATTCTGCTGTTGGTAAATTTTGAAAAGTACTTAAAAAATTTTCTGCAATTAGTTCATATCTATTTTGTTGATTAATTTCATGTTTTTGTTTATCAAAGCTAATAAATAAAGAAAATGTTATTAATGTAGCAATAAAAGCTAATGAAAAAATGATATTAATAAACGCCGAAATAGAGATATTTCTTATCATATTAGCTGATACCCAATACCTCTAACAGATTTTATATAAGTTTTTGTACTATCTATTTTTGATAGTTTTGATCTTATTCTTGAAACAATTACATCAATATTTTTTAATGATGAATCATCTTCAATACTATCACTAGCATAGATGAAATCTTCTCTAGCAATTACTCCACCATTTCTTTTGATTAGTAATTTTAAAATATCATATTCTGCAAGAGTAAGAGTAAGAGAAGTACCTTTAAAAGATATTTGCATATCATCTTCTTTTACTATAAAAGGAGAAGCATTTTCATCTTTTTTTGCCTCAGGAGCATCTACTCTTTTTAAAATAGTTTTTATTCTAGCTTGAAGTTCTCTTGGATTGTAAGGTTTTGGCAAGTAATCATCCGCACCTCTTTCTAAACCCATAACTTTGTCCAAAATATCATCTCTAGCTGAACTTATAATAATTGGTATTTCTGATTTTTCTCTAATTTTTGGAAGAAGTTCTAATCCATCAATCTCAGGAAGAGTTAAATCTAAGATAAGTAGTTTAAAATCTTTATTTATACTTAACATAGATAACCCATTATATGGGCTATCTGTATTTGTAACTTCAATATCAAATGATGATAAATAGTCTGTAATTATTTGAGCAAGTTCTAAATCATCTTCGATCATTAATACTTTTATGATGGTAAATCCTTTTATTTTATTACAAATAGAATAGTTTGACCATATCTATTTACATAAACTCTTTTGTGTTTCTTTTTATATTTTGTTAATGCTTTCTCAACATTTTGGAAGTTTTTTACTTCAATATCTTCAATTTGAATTATAATATCTCCAGCTTGGAATCCAGCTTTTTCTGCTTTACTCTTAGGTTCTACATCTGAAATTAAAAGACCTTTTGTATCTGCTGCTAATCTAAATTGTTTTTGCATTGCAGGAGTAATTGCATTTAATTTTAATCCACCTAAAACTCTACCACTATTTGATTGAATATGAACTAAACTTGTTCTATTTCCTAAAACTATATTAAGTTCAATGTCTTTTTTATCTCTTTCAACATTAAGAACTATTTTTTGGTTCGGTTTAAATGATGCAACCATATTTTGTAAGGCTGTTCTATCTTTTATAGGTTTATTATTTATAGCATAAATTAAATCACCTCTTTTAACACCATATTTAGATGCAGGAGTATCAACTGATACATCTAAAACTAATGCACCTTTTTTATGAGTATAAACTTTTGCTGTTTCTTTATCTAAATCACTAATAGCAACACCTAAATAACCACGAGTTACTTTTCCATCTGTTACTAATTTTTTTACTACATCTTTTACCATTGCAACAGGAATAGCAAAACCTATTCCATTATTTCCACCACTTTTAGAGATAATAGCAGTATTAATCCCAATTAATGCACCTCTTGAATCTACAAGTGCACCTCCAGAATTCCCTGGATTAATTGAAGCATCAGTTTGAATATAGTTTTCATATCTATTTATTCCAACTTTATTTTTATTAAGTGCTGAAATAATACCTTGTGTTACAGTACTTCCAATTCCAAAGGGATTTCCAATTGCAAATATAACATCTGCAATTTCTAACTCTTTAGAATGACCAAATTTAATAGGTGTTAGGTTATTTGACTCTATTTTAATTACAGCTAAATCACTATCAGAATCTTTTCCAATTAACTTTGCATTGAACTCCGTAGTGTCATTTCCAATAGTTACAGTTATTTCATCAGCATTTTCAATTACATGATTATTTGTAACTATATATCCATTTTTAGAAACTATAACACCAGAACCTAAAGATCTTTGTACTTTATTTTGTTTAAATTGATTACCAAATTGATCTCCAAAAAATCTTTTGAAAAATGGATCATTGAACATTTGAAGTGGTAAGTTTTCCATTGATGAATCTACATGTCTTTTTGTAGAAATATTAACAATAGAGTGCATTGATTGTTTAATAGCACCATTAAAAGATAAAATTTGATTGTTTGTATTTGGTGATATTCTAGTTGGATTTTTATCCATAATATCGAAATTTATTGATTCAGCAAATAATTGAGTTGCAATTAGTGTTGAGGCTAATAAAAGTTTTTTCTTCACAATATATCCTTTGGGTTTTTTGATTAAGTAATTGTAAAGTAAAAGCGTAAACTATTTTTCAATCAATAGTTAACGCTTTATTAATAAAATTATAAGTCTGTTTTTAACATAGCTCCGTTACTTGCATTTGTAACTAGTGCTCTATATTGTCCAAGCCAGCTAGAAGTTAGTGGTTTTTTAAGAGGTTTGAAATTTGCTTTTCTTTTTGCTATTTCTTCATCACTTAAATCTACTGATAATAAATATGCATCAACATCGATATTAATAATATCTCCATCTTCTAATAATCCAATCATTCCACCTTCAGCAGCTTCTGGTGAAACGTGACCAATTGAAGCACCTCTTGTAGCTCCTGAGAATCTACCATCAGTAATAAGTGCAACAGTATCACCAAGACCCATTCCCATAATAAGTGAAGTTGGTGCAAGCATTTCTTGCATTCCTGGACCACCTTTAGGACCTTCATATCTAATTACAACAACATCACCATGAGTAACTTTTTTACCAATAATACCTGCAATTGCTTCTGCTTGACCATTAAAACATACAGCTTTACCAGTTAGAGCTCGTGCTCCTGTAATTCCTGCAGTTTTAATAACAGCACCTTCTTGGGCTAAATTACCGTATAAAATAGCTAATCCACCAACATCAGAATAAGGATTATCAATAGTATGAATAATATTTGTATCTTTAATATATGCATCAGCAATTTTTTCTAAAGTAGTTTCACCTGTAATTGTTAAGTTATCAAGTAAAATATCATCACCACGTTTAGTCATTTCTTTCATTACAGCATTTACACCACCAGCTTTATTAATATCTTCCATATGAATAGTAGATAAAGATGGAGAGATTTTTGCAATATGTGAAACTCTTTTAGAAATCTTATTAATATCTCCTAAATTAAAATCAACCTTAGCTTCTCTAGCGATTGCTAACATATGTAATACAGTATTTGAAGAACCACCCATTGCCATATCAACAGCAAAAGCATTTCTAACTGCATTTTCATTTAAAATATTTCTTAGTTTGAATTTTTCTCTAGATGCATTGTCTTTAGCAATTTCACAAATTCTTTTTGCAGCTTGTCTATATAATACTTCTCTCTCAGGAGTTAAAGCTAATATTGTTCCATTTCCAGGAAGTGCAATACCCATAGCTTCCATAAGTGTATTCATAGAGTTTGCTGTAAACATACCAGAACATGAACCACCACTTGGACATGCATTACATTCAATATCAGTTAATTCTTCTTCTGTAATATCACCAGCTTCAAATTTACCAACAGCTTCAAATGCAGTTGCTAAATCAATTGGCGTACCATCTTTAGTATAACCTTTTTCCATTGGTCCACCAGATACGAAGATTGTAGGAACATCAACTCTTAATGCACCCATAATCATACCAGGTACAATTTTGTCACAGTTTGGAATTGCAATCATTGCATCTAATTTATGTGCATTCATAACAGTTTCTATTGAGTTTGCTATTAATTCTCTTGATGGTAATGAAAATAACATACCATCATGTCCCATTGCAATACCATCATCGACACCAATTGTATTGAATTCAAATGGAACACAACCATTTGCTTTAATTTCGTCTTTTATAATTTCAGCAACTTTATTTAAAAAGAAATGTCCTGGAATAATTTCTATAAAAGAGTTTGCTACTCCAATAAATGGTTTCTTAAAATCTTCGTCTTGTAATCCTGTGGCTCTTAGAAGAGACCTATGAGGCGCTCTGTCATAACCTTTTTTAACTTCATCACTTCTCAATTTTAATCCTTTAAATATATTAATATTTTTTGCAATTATTATACATTTATTGCTGTTCATATCTTATTAAAATCACAAAAAAAAATAAAATTCAATATTTCTTCAAAAAATACTTGACAAACAATAATTAATCTATTATAATTCCACTCCAATTTAAGAATAACATCTTAGATTCTACCAATAAAAAATGTGCGAGTGTGGCGGAATAGGTAGACGCGTT
>CANNFB010000009.1 GCA_947503785.1 uncultured Campylobacterales bacterium
AATTTCAGATGGAAATGGTGGAACAGATACAGCAACAGTAACATTAACAGTAACACCAGAAAATGATGCACCAGTAGCAGTAGATGATGTAAAAACAATAGGTGAAGATGCAGGAGCAACTGTAATTGATGTATTAGCAAATGATACAGATCTAGATGGAGATACATTAACTGTAACAGGTGTAACACAACCAACAAACGGAACAGTAACATTAGTAAATGGTGTAGTAACATATATTCCAAATGATAACTATAATGGAACAGATACGTTTACATATACAATTTCAGATGGAAATGGTGGAACAGATACAGCAACAGTAACATTAACAGTAACACCAGAAAATGATGCACCAGTAGTTCTTGCCTCTACAGCTACTGTTTCTGAAGAAGGATTAGCTGGTGGAATCAAAGATACTGATGGTAATCCAGATGATATAACTGATGATACGACTGTATCAGGAATAATCAACATTACTGATGCAGATAATGACGATTTAGAAGTAACATTAATACAACCAACAACTGGGTTAACATCAAATGGTGAACCAATTGTTTGGACTGGTGATAATACTAAAGAGTTAGTTGGTAAAGCTGGTACTGTAGATATTATAAAAGTTACAATTGACGATAATGGTAATTATACTGTTACTCTATTAGGACCGGTTGATCATCCTGATACTACAACAGAAGATATTTTATCTTTAGATATAGGTGTAATAGCAAGTGATGGTACTGATAGTACTACTGGAAACCTTGTAGTTAAGATTGAAGATGACATGCCAACATCTTGTGAAGTTGTAAGAGAAATTACAATTGAAAAAGATATAGTAGTTGTTAAAAACTTAAATGCAGGATTTAAAGATTCAGTATATTTAAGTGGAACAGATCAGGTTACAGAAACAGATACAGATGATCATGATTCTTTAACTGATAAATTAGAGTGGGGAACTATTGCAGTTGTTGGTCATGAACAATCAGGATACGATTTAATTGATAACACTGATTTTACAACAAGTAGTGGTTCTGAAATTGATACAAATGGTATTTTTGAATTAGCTCAATTTACTCATCAAAACTGGACTATTTATCAAGGAACATCGGTATTAGATAAAACAACTATTACTATGAATATGGATGTTCTTGTAAATGGTGAATTAGTAAGAGTTGATTTTGATGTTCTTCTTGATCATACAGAAACTACAAATACAGATAATGAAATTGTATCAAGAGATATTATTGTGTTACCAGAAAATGATATTATTATTAATGTTCAAGGACAAGATTATACATTTACAGTTGAAGGTTTCAAAGATGAAAATGGAGATTATGTAAAAACAATTTATACAGATGAAGCAGCTGCTAATACATTTGGTATTTTTGCAAGTATTAAACAAACTGGTGAATTACCAGAAGTTACAGGTACTGTTTGTGGAGAAGCTGGAGCTGATGGATTAGATAAAGTTGTATGGGGAGATTTAGATAATCCTTATGGAACGATGACAGTTGATGAAAATGGTGGATATACATTTGTTGTAAACCAAGAAACTAAAGATAATATTGAGGCAGGAGAAGATTTAACTCAAAGCTTTACATACACAATTATTGATAAAGATGGAGATAACTCAACAAATACAGTTACTATAAAAATAAATGGAACAGAAGTTTCAAATGTTGCTCCAGTTGCAGAAGATGCTCACTATGAATTAGATTGTGAAGATGTTATTATTAGTGAAACAGTATTATTAACTGAATCATTTGAAACAACAGCCGGTACTGGAGATGATGTACATTCAGGATGGTTTGTAGATTATGGAAATAATGGAGATGGTGTATATACGGGAGATAATGGAGTTCAATGGACTTTAAGTGATGCTGGTATAGAAATTCAAAGTGGGAATACTGCTGGTTCAACTGCCTCTGATGGTGGACAACATGCAGAGTTAGATCCTCATGAGAATACAGCAATTAAAACAAATATTGAGTTGGGTTCTAATAACACATTTGTATTATCATTTGATTATAAACCAAGACCGAGTTATGAAGATTCAAGTGATATGGAAGTATCATTTGGAGGAATTACATTAGCTATAAATTCTGATGATAGTGGAGTTGTTACATTTGTTGCACAGAATGGAGTTACATATACTTCAGTTAAAAACTCAGAAGGTTGGTACGAAGTAAAAGCAACATTTACTGGATTAACAGGTACTGATACAGATTTATCATTTACTGGTAAATCAACTTCTGATTCATTAGGTGCATTTATAGATAATATTAAATTAGTTGGACAAGTTGTAGAATCTAACTCAATGACAAATGGATTAGAATTTAAATTAGAAGACTTTGTATCAGATGTAGAAGATGATGCTAGTGCAACAATTGTAAAAGTAAGATTAGAATCACTACCAACAGATGGTGTATTAACAGTAAATGGAAATGTAGCAGAAATTGGTGTAGAATATGATGAAAATGCAAACTTTGAATATACACCAAATGCAAATTTAGAAGATACATTATATGGAACAACTTCAGATACAGGAACAATTGCTGAATGGGGAACTGTAGCAAACGGTGTATTAACAACAGATGATGGTAAAGCAACAATCACAGCATTTGCGGGAGACCAAGAAATTGGATTTGCAAGTGAAAACAATAACTATTCACATGATGGATTAGGTATTGGTGTTGATAGTACTTTAGGTGATGATGATCAAATTGATAAAGCGAATGACGAAAGAGTAGTAATTACGTTTGATTCAGTTGTTTCAAAAGCAGAATTTGGATTAGCATCATTAGGTGATCATTTTAAAGCTTCAACTTATGATGCGAAAGCACAATGGATAGCAAAAGATACAGATGGGAATATAGTTGATTCAGGATTTGTACAACAAAGTACAAATGATTCAAACCAATATACTAATACATTTAAAGTAGATGTAGCATTTAGTTCAATTGAATTCTACACAACATCAAATGCAAGTAATTCTAACTTTAGTATTCAGTATATGAATATTGATTATAAGGTAGATGATTCATTTGATTATGTAGCAATAGATTCAAATGGAGCAGAATCAGAAGTAGCAACAGTAACATTTGATATAGATACAACAGGTTGTGTTATTAGAAATACTGTACCCGTAGCAGAGAATGATTCAATTTCAACTAATGAAGATGCGGCAATTATAATTGGTGTTTTAACAAATGATACAGATGCTGATGGTGATACTTTAACTATTAATTCTATAACACAACCATCTCATGGAACAGTTGAGATTAATAATGATGGTACAGTTACTTATACTCCAACAGAAAACTATAGTGGAGATGATAGTTTCACTTATACTATTTCAGATGGAAAAGGTGGATTTGATACAGCAACAGTAACAGTTACAGTGGATCCCCAAAATGATAAACCAATAGCTTTAAATGATATTAAAGTATTAAATGAAGACCAAGTTGTTAATATTAATGTATTGGAAAATGACAGTGATGTTGAAACAGCAAGAGCAGATTTAAGAGTTACTTCTGTAACACAGCCAGCACATGGAGCAGTTGAGATTAATAGTGATGGAACGATAAAATATACACCTAGTCAAGATTATAATGGTCAAGATAGCTTTACCTATACTATAACAGATGAAGATGGTAAAACGGATACAGCAACTGTGACATTAACAGTTAATCCGTTAAATGATGCACCTGTTGCAGTAAATGACGTAAAAACAGTTCAAGAAAATGGAACAGTTAAAATAAATGTTCTATCAAATGATAGTGATGTTGATGGAGATACATTAACGATTGATTCGATTACAAATCAACCAGAGCATGGAACTGTTGTTATTAACGCTGATAAAACAATTACATATACACCAGCTAATGGTTACGATGGTCCTGATTATTTTGAATATAAAATAAGTGATGGAAAAGGTGGTTATGATACTGCAAGAGTAGATTTAAATGTAGAACCAAATGATCCAATAAATGCAACATTATGTGGTACTAGAGATATTGCAGAAGGAAATAGTGGTTGGTATAATGTTAACTTAGATAAAGCAGTAACAGAAGATACTTGGGTAACAGTTCAAGTTTATGATGGAAGTGCAAATAGAGTTGATGCAAATGGATGGGAGCAATCGCACCAAGATATTATGTGGGGTGGATATTACTCAGTAGGATATTCTTCAAGTCATATCCTTTACTATGTACATGATAAAGTTCCAAATGGTACATCGTTAGCGTCTGGTAATAGACCAATGGTTGGTCCTGATTATGCTACATGGGATTATACGGTAGAAAAGAATGGTCAAGTTCAACATGGTGGAGCAATTTCTGTATTAATTAAAGCAGGAGAAACTTCATCAGAATACTTTGAAGTTCAAACATGGAAAGAAAAAATTACAACAGATAACTTTATTCATTCTTCAACAGCAGGTAATGAATATGTGGAAAATTTATCTATGAGAATTACTGGTGTAAGTGGAAATAGTTCAGATGATGTTAACTATAACTCAAATTATAAAAATGTTAATATACATGATGGAACTTGTGTATTTAGAGTTTCTCCAATTACTTTAGATTTAAGTGGAGATGGCCAAATTGGTGTAACAGGAGAGACTTCGTCTATTGATAAAGGTGTTAATGAAATTATTGGTGCAACAGTACAGTTTGATTTAGATGCTGATGGAGATTTAGATACTATTGAGTGGATTGATGGTTCAGGTGATGGATTATTAGTTGACAATAGAGATGGTAATGCTGCGGATGACATGGATGGCTCTAGATTATTTGGTGATGAAGGTGGAAAATATGCAAATGGATATGAAAAACTTGCATTATTAGATACAAATAATGATGGACAACTAACAGGAGAAGAGTTAAAAGGTCTTAATGTATGGGTTGATGATGGAGATGCAAAAGTTGAAGAAGGTGAAATGAAAACTTTAGATGAAGTTGGTATTACATCAATTTCAACTCAAATGAATCAAGTTACTGGAGAAGATGGGAAAATGCACATGGAATCATCTGCAACTAAATCTGATGGGTCTCAAATCATGACAGAAGATATTTGGTTTACTTCTACAGATATTGACTTATCTTCTTACTCTAAACAAGTTAATGCAGAAAAATCTATAATTGATATTACAGATGGAAAATCTAATAATCTTGAAATTGAAATGGATGATGTTCTTGACTTAATTGATGCTGATAATCAATTAATAATAAAAGGGGATAATGAAGATAAAGTTGACCTTGATGTAAATGATTGGGATAATGCAGGAAAAGAAGAAGTTGATGGCGTGAACTACAATGTTTACAAAGGAATGGGAGCTAACTCTACAATTAAATTATTTATTGAAGATGATATCGACGTTACTCCAGATATTTAATACAAAATTAAAGTAAATAGCTTTAGGCTATTTACTTTTTTACTACTTTTTACTACAAAATTCTCCCCTTAATACTTTATAAAATAATAATATTTTTTGTTTATTTAGTTAAAATATCTTATGAGACAAACACGATTAGATGATTTCTTAGAATTAGAAGAACATAATAAAGAATTAGAAAAAAAGATACAAGAAGAAGTTGCTAAAAACAGAGATAAAGATAAGCTAATGTTCCAGCAAGCAAAACTTGCATCAATGGGTGAGATGTTAGGTAATATTTCTCATCAATGGCGTCAACCTTTAATGGAAATGTCTTCAATCTTTCTCCCAATAGAAGCTAAAATAAATATGGATATTCCCTTAGATAATAAAGAAATTTTAGAATCGATTGAAAAACTAAATGATATTACAAGATATATGTCAAATACTATTGATGATTTCAGAAACTTTTTTGCAAAAGAAAAAGAAAAAATATCTTTTGAAATTTTAGAACAAATTAACTCAACAGTAAATATAATAAGTAGTAGCTTAAAATTAAACGATATCAAACTTGATATCATTATTCAAAAAAATACTGTTATGACTGGATATAAAAACGAATACTCTCAAGTTTTAATAAATATAATAAATAATGCAAAGCAAACTTTAGTTGATAGAAAAATAATTAATCCAAAAATAAAAATTACAATAACAGAAAATAAAAGTGATATAATCACAAAAATAGAAGATAATGCAGGTGGAATAAAGATTACTCCAATAGAAAGAGTATTTGATCCTTTCTTTACATACGAAAAAGTGAATGGTTCAGGAATTGGTTTATTCATGTCAAAACTGATTATTGAAAATAATATGAATGGAAAATTATTAGTTTCAAATAATGATGAAGGTGCACTTTTTACAATTATTATTCCAAAAGCATAGAAAAAAATCACTTCATATTGTATTTAATCAATTTTAGATATAATCTCAAAAATATAGATAACTCATCAAATAACTAGGATAATTATGTCGAAACAATTATTACAAAAACAAGCAGATACAATTAGATTTTTAGCAGCAGATATGGTACAAGCAGCAAACTCTGGACACCCTGGTGCACCAATGGGTCTTGCGGATATTGCAACAGTTTTAAGTAAGCACTTAAATGTAAACCCAGCAAATGAAAAATGGTTAAATAGAGATAGACTAGTATTCTCAGGTGGTCACGCAACTGGTTTAGTATATTCATTATTACATTTATGGGGATTTAATGTTGCATTAAGTGATTTAAAAAACTTTAGACAAACAAACTCAAAAACTCCAGGTCATCCAGAATATGGACATACTCATGGTATTGAAATTACAACAGGACCATTAGGTCAAGGTATTGCAAATGCAGTAGGTTTTGCATCAGCTGCAAAATATGCACAAAATACTTTAGGTTCTGATGTCATAAATCATAAAGTTTACTGCTTATGTGGAGATGGAGATTTACAAGAAGGTATTTCTTATGAAGCAACTGCAACTGCTGGACATTTAAAATTAGATAACCTTGTTATTATCTATGATTCAAACTCAATTACTATTGAAGGTGATACTTCATTAGCATGGAGCGAGAATGTTAAGAAAAGATTCCAAGGTATTGATTTTGAAGTTATTGAAATTGATGGTCATAACTTTGATCAAATTGAAAAAGCATTTGTTCAAGCAAAGGCTGCTACTAAACCTGTTATGATTATTGCAAAAACTGCAATTGGAAAAGGTTCTGTTTCAATGGAAGGTTCACACCATGCACATGGTGCTCCATTAGGTGAAGAAGATATTGCAGCTTCTAAAACAAAAGCTGGATTTAATCCAGATGAAAAATTCATCGTACCTGCTGATGTAAAAGGTGCTTTTGATAAATTAATTGTAGGTTCTGTTGCAGAAAATGAATGGAATGATTCTTTAAGTACTGAAGCTAAAGCAAAAATTGAAGAGTTACAAAATCCTAATTATGATGCAATTGAATACCCAACTTTTGAAGCTGATACTAAAGTAGCTACAAGAGATTCAAATCATAAAATCTTAAATGCAATTGCAGCAGCAGTTCCAGGATTTTTAGGTGGATCTGCAGATTTAGGACCTTCTAATAAAACTGAATTAAAAGGTGAAGGTGATTTTCCAAATGGAAGAAATATTCACTTTGGTATTAAAGAACATGCAATGGCAGCAATTGCAAATGCAATGAACTTATATGGTTTATATAAAGTTTACTCTGCTACTTTCTTTGTATTCTCAGATTACTTAAAACCAGCAGCTAGAATTGCAGCACTTGCATCTATTCCTCAACACTTTGTATGGACTCATGATTCTATTGGTGTAGGAGAAGATGGACCAACTCATCAACCAATTGAACAATTATCTCAATTTAGAGCCTTACCAAACTTCTATACATTCAGACCAGCAGATGCTACTGAAAATGTTGAATCGTGGAAAACAGCACTTAAAATGAATGCACCAACTGCGTTTGTTTGTTCAAGACAAGGTCTTACTGTATTAAAAGATACAAAAGAATTTGGTGAAGTTTCAAATGGAGCTTACTTACTTAAAAAAAGAGAAAATGCAAATATTACTATCATGGCTTCTGGTTCTGAATTAATGTTAGCATTACAAACTGCATGTTCTTTAGAAGATGAAGGAATAATTGCAAATATTGTTTCTGTTCCTTGTTTTGATTTATTTTTAGAGCAAGATCAATCTTATATTGATCAAGTAATTGATTCTAATACTCAAGTGTTTGCTGTTGAAGCTGCAAGAGGTTTAGAATATTATAGGTTTGCAGATAAAGTTTATGGAATGGATACATTTGGAGCATCAGGTCCTGCAAATGATTTATTTGATGAATTTGGATTTACAATTCCTAAATTAAAAGCTAATATCATGGCTGACTTTAAGAAATAGTAAATATATTAAAAACTATTAATACTAATATATAAATAGATGGATTTTCCATCTATTTATTTTCTCACTTTTTTCACAAAATCACAATTTTTATTTACCTTTAAAAAAACTCCCATATAATATATAAAAAATTATAGGAGAAAGTATGCCAATAGGATTTATAGGTTTAGGTAACTTAGGAACAGCAGTTGCTACAAGATTAAAAGAAGTAGGAGAAGAAGTTCTAACATACAATAGAACAAAAGAAAAAGCTGTTTCTAAAGGCTTTGATGTTGTTGATACTCCCAAAGATTTACTACAAAAGTGTGATGTGATATTTTTATGTCTTTTTGATTCTCCTGCTGTTGATAATGTTTTACATATGGAAGATGGGCTTTTATGTGAAGAGTTAAAAGGTAAAACGATTATTGATTTAAGTACTCATCACTTTGATGATATTTTAGAAGTTCATAAAATTATGGAAGAGTTTGAAGTTAAATATCTTGAAAATCCAGTATTTGGAAGTGTTGCCCCTGCACTTGCGGGTGTTTTAACATTAGTTGCTTCTGGAAAAAAAGAAGTTTACGAAGAAGTAAAACCTTTGTTAGAAAAAATTGGGAAAGAAATTTTCTTCTTAGAAAAAGAAGGAAGTGCAACTAAAATGAAGTTAATCAATAATCTTTGCTTAGGTTCTTTTATGGCAACAATTGCTGAGTGTACTTCATTAGCAGAAGATTGTTCAATTCCAAAAGAAAAAGCTTTAGATATTCTAGGAGTAGGTGGGGGAACATCTTTAGTATTAAATGCTAAAAAACAAAAGCTGATTACTGAAGATTTCTCAGCACATTTTTCAAATGATGCAATAAATAAAGATTTACATTGTTTACAAGATTTAGCATATAGTATGAAAAGGCCGCTTTATTCTGCAGCAATGCCAAAAGAGTTGTTTTCTAAAATGAAAATGATGGGAAAAGGTAAAGAAGATTTTTCTTCTATTTATCAGTTATTTAAAAATTCATAAAAGTATAAACAAGTGCATTTTATTTTAGCACTTGTTTTAAAAAACTATTTTTGTAATATCGTATCTATTATTACAAAAGGTGAAGTTTGATTAATCATAGCTAACTCTTTTAGTGATTTATTTGCTTCAACATGTAATCCAGCAGCTTCAAGTTTCTTTCTTGCAATATCATAACTATCTACAAATAAAACAGAAGTTTTTTTAATAGGGTTTTCTAGGACAGAATTAACTAATATTCTTTTTATATTCGGGCCCGTTGGAGCTGTTAGGATAAATCCTAGAGATACAATAGAAATAATTCCAGCAGAAATGTAAAATATTTTTTTTGTAAAATATTTTCTCATAGCCTTCCAATTAAAAAAAACATGAGCAAATACAATTACTACAAAAGCTAGTCCTAAAATTTCATGTAACTCTTTTGTATAATTGTCTAGTATATGAAAATACATAAGTACTCCAGTGGTTCCCATAACTATAAAAGCGAAAGTTGTAAGTGATGTTGCGAATGATTTAAACATTTTATTCCTTAATAATATATGGAATTATACAAAATAAGTATTAATCAAATATAACACTCTTAAAAATTATGTATAATACATTTTTAAAAGAAAAGTTAGAAGGACACAAATGCTAAAAGGAATTATAACTCTATTAGTTTTCCAATTTTTAGGGGAATGTATATCTATAATCTTTTCACTCTTAGTCCCAGGTCCAGTAATTGGAATGGTGCTATTACTAATATTTTTAATTATTAGAAAAAGTAGTTTTAAAAGTTTAGATAATTCAGTTGGAGTTTTATTAAAATATTTACCACTTTTATTTATTCCTGCTGCTATGGGAATAATTACACAAATTGATTTAATAAGTAAGGAATTCTGGGCAATATTTATAGCGCTTGTTTTTGGTACTTTAATAGCCTTGGCATTTTCTGCAAAATTAATGGATTACTTAACTTCAAAACAGGATAAAAAATCATGAATTTTGAAGCATTAAATGCTTATATATTAAGTACTCCTTTAACGTGGTTGATTCTAACTTTATTAGCTTATAAAATAGGAATTATTATATATGAGAAGTTTAATAAGCATACATTATTACAGCCAGTAATTATCTCTTATATAATTCTTTTATCTTTAGTTTTATTTACAAATACATCTTTTGAAAAGTATTTTAAAAGTGTAGAAATTATTCATTTCTTTTTAGGACCTGCAACCGTAGCTCTTGCTCTTCCTTTATATAATAATTTAAAACATATAAAGCAATTATTCTTGCCAATAATCATTACCTTAATTGTTGCAGGTGTTTTTTCTGTCTTAATTGCTATCTTATTATTATGGATTTTTGGAGCATCAACTGCAACAATTTTATCAATGACTACAAAATCAATTACAGCACCAATTGCAATTATTACATCAGAGCAAATTGGTGCAATTCCTTCTTTAGCAATAGGCTTTGTTTTAATTACAGGAATTATTGGAGCATTATTTGGAAGTATTGTTTTTAAAATAGTAAGAATAAAACATGAAACATCAAAAGGTTTTGCACTAGGTTTAGTTTCTCATGGAATAGGAACAGCACGTGCTATTGAAATAAGCGAAAAAGCTGCAGCTTTTGCCGCACTTGCTATGGGACTTAGTGGTATTTTAACTGCTGTATTTTTACCCATAGTTATAAATTTTATAAAAGGCTAAAAGATGAGCATTTACCAAATCAAAGATATTTATTGTGGAAAAGAACAAAATATACAAAAAAGAAATAAGAGTCATAAAACATCTTATAAAAAAGTATCTATAACAAATAAACAGTATGTAAATCTTCTTGGCTTAACAAATGATACTCAAAGTGATAAACAAAACCATGGTGGAGTTGATAAAGCTTTATGTGTTTATACTCAAAATTCATATACCTTTTTTAAAGAAGAACATGGTATTGATTTACCAGAATGTGCATTGGGTGAAAATATTACATTAAAAGATTGTGGAGATATTGATATTTGCCTAGCAGATCAATTTTCTTGTGGTAATGCTGTTTTTGAAGTATCACAACCAAGACAGCCTTGTTGGATAATATCATCAGTTTTAGAGATTAAAAACTTAACTTCTCTAATTGTAAAAGAGGGTAAAACTGGGTTTTATTTAAGAGTTATAAAAGAGGGTGAAATATCAAAAGATGATAATTTTAAGTTAATTAAACGTAAATATAATAAATTAAATATTGAATATATTAATAAATGTTGTTTTAATGCAAAGAATCATCAAAATGAAATAAAAGAGATACTTGAGTGCCCAGAATTATCAGAAGCATATAGAATTGACTTGTTAAAAAGATATAAAAATAAAGAAGTTGGATTAGAAAATTATCAGCATGATAAATAATTCATAACAATACATCAAGATATATTGATGTATTAAGTTTAATATGATATACTTATTAAATTCAAAAGGAAAATTATGGATATTTTTTTAAAAACTACAAGTGCTTTAAATGATGAAACAAGAATTAAATTATTAAAATTTATAAATATTCATGGAAAGTGCTGTGTTTGTGATTTAGAAAACTCCTTTGAAATGATTCAATCTAGATTATCTAGACATTTAAAAATATTAAAAGAAGCTGGTTTTCTAAAAGTTGAAAGAGTTGGACGATGGGCTTATTATTCTCTTAGAACTCCTCTTGACGAATTTAGAATTTCCGCAATAAAAGAAATAAATACTTTAGATATAAAATTACCAAATTTAAAAAAGGCTTGTGATTAAAATGACTGATACACTTTTTGTATATGGAACACTAATGCCAAACTGTCCAAATGGACATGTTTTGGAAAATATTGTAGGAAAGTTTATACCGGCAACTGTAAAAGGAAATTTAAAAGATGCAGGTTGGTCTGCGTCTATGGGATATCCTGGAATTAAATTAAATGAAGATGGAAGTGGAGATACAATTCACGGATTTTTATTTTATTCAAATAATCTAATTAATCACTGGGATAATTTAGATGAGTTTGAAGGTAGCGAATTTGAGCGACAAGAAGTTTGTGTTGAACGTTATGATGAATTAGATGTTGATACCTTTATTTATGTATTAAAAGCTAGTGATGCAGAAATAAAAGAAGATGAACTGTGATACTTAGCTCTTTAATATTTATTATTACACTGATTTTTATAATCTGGCAACCAAAAAATTTACAAATAGGAACAACTGCTGTTATTGGAGCAATTGTTGCTTTAGTTTTGGGAGTTGTAAGTTTCTCTGATGTATTAATTGTGACAGATATAGTTTGGGATGCAACTCTTTCATTTATAGGAATTATAATTTTATCTATGGTTTTAGATGAAATTGGCTTTTTTGAATGGTGTGCGTTGAAGATGGCCAAGTTTTCTAACGGAAATGGCTTTAAGATGTTTGTTTATTCTATCCTTTTAGGCGCATTTGTTTCAGCACTTTTTGCAAATGATGGAGCAGCACTTATTTTAACTCCAATTCTTTTAGCAAAAATGAAAATTCTAAAACTAAATATGAAATCAATTATTGCTTTTTTACTAGCAGGTGGATTTATAGCTGATAGTGCATCTTTACCTTTAGTATTTTCAAATCTTACAAATATTGTAACTGCAAACTATTTTAATATTGGATTTAGTGAATATATTTCAAATATGTTACTTCCTTTTATTGTGAGTGTAATAACTTCTATTGTTTTTTTATGGATATTATTACGAAAAGATATTCCAAAACAAGTTGATATCTCATTATTAAAAGATCCACAAAGTGTACTTAAGAGCGAGTCTCTTTTTTATATTTCATGGGTATTTTTAGGAATATTACTAGCTGGATATTTTATAGGTGATGCTTATGATTTACCTGTTTCGGTATTTGCTTTAGGTGGAGGAGTGTTGTTTTTACTTATTGCGACACTATTTAAAACAGTCGAACCTCTTCATATTATAAAAGAAGCACCTTGGCAAGTTGTATGGTTTAGTATTGGATTATATATTGTTGTATATGGTTTAAAAAATGCTGGACTTACTGAATATCTTACGATTATTTTACAAGATTTAAGTCAAAGAGGGGATACTATTGCGATAATTGGAACTGGATTTTTATCCGCTTTCTTATCAGCAATTATGAATAATATGCCAACTGTTATGATTATGGATATTGCACTTCAGGATATTCCAAATCAAGCATTAGCTTATGCAAATATTATTGGATGTAACTTAGGTCCTAAGATGACACCTTTTGGTTCACTTGCAACCTTACTTTGGTTACATGTATTAGCAAAAAATGGAGTAAATATTTCATTTGCACAATATAGTAAATTTGGTTTAATTATCACGCCACCAGTGTTGTTGATAGTTTTATTAGCCTTAGCTATATCATTTTAAAGGAAAAAGTAATGGAAAAAAAGGTTTTAATTTTATGTACAGGAAATTCATGTAGAAGTATTATTGCAGAAGCTTTAATCAACTCAAAACTAGAAGGTTTTTCTTCAGATTCCTCAGGTGTGAAAGCTAGTGGAAGAGTTAATCCAAATGCTAAAAAACTATTAGAACAAAAAGGAATTTGGGATGAGAAATATCATTCAAAAACTATTGATAAAGTAATTGATAATACTTATGATTTAGTTGTAACTGTTTGTGATAATGCAAATGAAACTTGCCCTATGTTCCCAAATGCTACTAAAGTAATACATGTGAGTTTTGAAGATCCAGATGGAAAAGGTTTTGATGCATTTCTTAATACTTACAAAGAAATAGAAGAGATTTTACTTCCTAAAGTTATAGAAGCATTAAAATAGTTTAAAGGATTAAAAATGAAAAAAGTTTTATATATAGTTTTATTTTTAGCTTTTAATTTATATGCTGATGTTTATAATTTAAAAGCTGTGAAAATCTCACAAAATATTGACTGTTATATTGGAGACTTTAATCCTCCAACAAAAGAAAATAAAGGTTTTGTATCAAATGTTTGTAGTGTTGATTTAGGAGATTCTATTGTAATAATTGAAGCAGGACCTACATATATTTTTGCAAAAGAACTAACTGCTTTAATAAAAAAGAAATATGATAAAAAAATATCATATGTAATAGTTACAAATTTTCATGATGATAGGTATACAGGTGCTTCTTATTATAAAGAAAAGAATATCCCTATTATTGCTCATAAAACTATTGTAAAAGAGCTAAAAGAAAACCCAAATAAATTTAATAGAATTCCAAGAATCACTACAAAAGATGAATATGCTAATTCCAAAATTGTAGAAACTGATATTTTTACTGATGATAAATATGTAATTAAAGGTAAAAATTTAAATATAGAAATTTTAAAGTTAAGTAAGGCCTCAAATTCCGTTTCAGACATCGCAGTTTATATTCCAAGCGAAAACTTTATTTTTACAGGAAATATAGTATTTAATGGAAGAATGATTAAGTATGCAAAATATTCAAATATAGATGAGTGGACAAAAGCTTTAGAAAAATTAGAAAAAATGAATATAAAATATGTGATGGGTGGACATGGAAAAGAGTTTGATAAAAATTCATATAGAGCAACATTAGAATACTTAAGAATTTTAAAGAAAAGTGTTTCAAAAGCTTATGAGGATGATGTTGATAGAGAAGATATATATAAGTATGTAGAAGATAAAAAGTTTTCTTACTATGAACACTATAAAGTTATTGCTCCTTTAAATGTAAAAACTTTATATGATCAATTAGAATGGGCAGAATAAAGGATAAATATGTGGAAAGATTTTGTTGATTATTTAACTTATGAACTTTGGAATTTAGAAGGTCATTTAGGTGAGGCTATAAATTTCTTCATCTATGATACGATAAAGATATTTTTTCTTTTAATTGTGATTATATATATTGTAAGCTTTTTAAGAAGTTTTTTCCCCGTTGAAAAAGTAAGAGATTACTTAAGTGGTAAGCATAAACTGATAGGACATATCTCTGCAGCATTTTTTGGAATGTTAACACCTTTTTGTTCATGTTCTGCGATACCTTTATTTTTAGGTTTTTTACAAGCTAGGATTCCTTTAGGGGTTACTTTCTCCTATTTAATTTCTGCACCATTAAGTGATGCAGTTGTAATTGCTTTACTATTTTCACTTTTTGGATGGAAGATAACTTTATTATATATAAGTTGTGCATTACTAATCGCAATAATTGGTGGTTTAGTAATCGGAAGTATGAATTTAGAAAAAGAGGTATTAATTGAAGTTAAACCCGCAACTTCATGCTGTTCTTCACAAGAAGAGGGTAGTCCATTTAAAGCAAGAGCAAATGAAGCTTGGGCGGCAACATTAGATATATTTAAAAAGATATATCCTTATGTAATTATTGGTATTGCAATTGGAGCATTTATACATGGATATGTTCCGGCTGAAACAATAGCAAAATATGCAGGTGGGGATTCTTGGTATGCCCCAATTCTAGGAGTTGTTATGGGAATTCCAATGTATTCAAGTGCTGCTGGAATGATACCCCTTATTGAAGTATTAACTTCAAAAGGAATGTTATTAGGAACTGCACTTTCATTTATGATGGCTGTAGTTGCTCTTAGTCTTCCTGAAGCTATGATTTTAAAAAGAGTAATGTCAATGAAACTTATCTCTATATTTTTTGGAATTGTAGGAAGTGCAATTTTATTAGTTGGATATATATTTAACGCTACATTATAATAAATAAAGGATAATCAAATGAAAATAGAAATTTTAGGAACAGGCTGTGCAAAATGTAAAGCCTTAGAAGAAAATGCAAAAAAAGCAGTTGCAGAAGCTGGAGTATTTGCACAAGTTGAGAAAGTAGAAGATTTAGTAGAAATTATGAATTATGGTGTTATGAATACTCCCGGACTTGTAATAAATGGAGAAGTTAAATCGACAGGTAAACTATTAAATCCAGAAGAAATAAAAGCTTATTTTAAATAAAAAAAATAGAGTATTTTCTATTTTAAGTAGATTTGTTATAGTATTAATAACTTTAAATTAATTCAAAAGCTATAATAATCAGGAGGAAATAAATATGTTTGATTTTGGAAAAACGGAAGAAGAATCCGCACGTTTGAGTGCAATGGAGGAAAATTATGCAATTATTTCCTTTAAACCAGATGGTACAATTATTGATGCAAATAATAATTTCTTAAGTGTTCTTGGTTATAAATTAAGTGAAGTTGTTGGTAAAAAACATCGAATGTTTTGTAATGAAACATATACAAAGACAACTGCATATACAGAGTTTTGGGAAAATTTAGCAAATGGAATATCTCAAATAAATGAATTTGAAAGATTTACAAAAGATGGTACTTCTGTTTGGATTCAAGCTTCATATACTCCTGTAAAAAATAGCAATGGAAAAGTAACTCGTGTTGTTAAGTTTGCTCAAGATATTACAGATGCAAAAAAAGTAATAAACAGTGCAAATGAAGCGATTGATCTAGCAAAAACAGGTATTATGAAACAAACTATAATTGAATCAACTCAAAATGAAGGAATAGAAGGCCTTAAAAATGGTGTCAATGATTTATTTGATATTGTATCTACAAAAGTTGATGGAGATTTAAATAAAATATCTGAAGCTTTAGAATCATTCCAAAACTTAAACTTTGAATATAGATTAAGTGGTGAGTTAGGAGATGTATCTGAAGGTTTAAATAACCTTGCTAATGTTATAAATGATATGTTAGTAGAGAACAAAGCTAATGGATTAACTCTTGATCAAGGTTCAGATTTACTTTTATCTAATGTTGATAAATTAAATCAAAGTTCAAATGAAGCAGCAGCAAGTTTAGAAGAAACAGCAGCTGCCTTAGAAGAAGTAACTTCAACTATAAGAAGTAATACTCAAAATGTAGCAAAAATGGCTGATAATTCAAATGCTGTTATTAAATCAGCAAGTCGAGGTGAAAAACTTGCGAGTCAAACAACAGTTGCGATGGATGAAATTAATGTTCAAGTAAACTCTATAAATGAAGCAATTAGCGTAATTGATCAAATAGCCTTTCAAACAAATATATTAAGCTTAAATGCTGCAGTAGAAGCAGCAACAGCAGGAGAAGCTGGAAAAGGATTTGCTGTTGTTGCACAGGAAGTAAGAAATCTAGCTTCTAGAAGTGCTGAAGCTGCAAAAGAGATAAAAAATATAGTAGAAAATGCTAGATCCAAAGCTGATGAAGGTAAGAAAATAGCTGGAAATATGATAGAAGGGTATAAAGAGTTAAATCAAAATATTGAAGAAACTACAAATTTAATTGCAGATATTAAAATGTCAAGTACTCATCAATTAAAAGGGATAGAACAAATTAATACCGCGGTAACTCAACTTGATCAGCAAACTCAGCAAAACGCTGTAATTGCTTCAGAAACAAAGAATATAGCAGTAATAACAGATAAAATTGCAAAACTTATTGTTTCTAGTGCAAATGAAAAAGAGTTCATTGGAAAAGATAAAGTAACAGCAAAAGATATGGGACTAGAAATTTAATATAAAGAATACATTTGAGTGAAAATAGATTAGGGCAAGTATATGCAGTATTAGCATTTTTATTTTGGGGTGCTATTGCTCCAATTTATTTTAAACAAGTAGCAAGCGTAGAACCACTTGAAGTTTTAATACATAGAATTTTTTGGTCTTTTGTAATTTTAATACCATTACTTTTTATCACTAAACAAGTTGATATTTTCAAAATTATAATAAAAGATGCTCAAAAGTTAAAATATTTAGCTTTTTCTACATTTTTTATCTCTCTTAATTGGCTTGTATTTATATGGGCAGTTGCAAATGACAAAATTATGGAAACTGCTTTTGGATATTATATTAATCCTTTAGTTAGTGTATTTTTAGGATATGTGTTCTTTCAAGAAAGAATGACACGATATCAAAACTTAGCAATATTTATTGCTTTTATCGCAGTTTTATATCAGCTAATATCATTAGGCTCACTTCCTATTGTTTCCCTTACTCTTGCTTTAAGTTTTGCTTTTTATGGAATGATAAGAAAAAAAATAAATGTAGGTTCAATTGTAGGCTTATTTGTTGAAACATTAATATTAATGCCTTTTGCCTTAATTGGTATATATTATTTGATGATGAATGACAAGATTTCTTTCTTGAACTCAAGTGAATATATAAATATTATGCTTACTCTTGGTGGACTTATCACAATAATTCCACTCTTATTATTTAATGGAGCAGCAACTAGGATGAGATTATCTACTTTAGGTTTCTTTCAATATATAGGTCCTACTTGTGCTTTTTTTCTTGCAATATTTATTTATAATGAAGAGTTTAATACTGACAAATTAATTACATTTTCTCTTATTTGGCTTGCTTTAGTTATATTTTCTCTAGATTCTTTTAACACAAGAAATAAAAATAAAAAACTAGGAAAATAAAAGTATAATTAAACTCATGTTTGATTAAGGATATATCTTGGAAAAATTAAAAAATATTTTATTAATAAAATCTGCATTTTTATTTGTAGTTTTTTGTAATGCACTTGTAGATGTTTCACATAAAGTATTATTACAAAATATTGCATTTAAAGTTTTTGATGGAAGCGAACAAGTTATTTGGATATCAATAATAAATGCCATGATTATAATACCTTTCTTACTTTTGTTTACAATAAGTGGTTATTTATCTGATAAGTATAATAAAAAAGATATTTTAATTTATGGAGCAGTTTCCTCTTTTTGTTTATCTGTTTTAATGATACTTGCATACTTAAGTGGTAATTTCTATTTTGCAATGTTTTCTCTAGTATTATTAGCAGTTCAAAGTGCAATATATTCACCTGCAAAGTTTGGATTAATTTTAGATATTTATGGAAAGAAAAATCTTGCCAAGGGTAATTCAGCTTTACAATCTGTATCTATAATAGCAATATTATTTGCAATTGGAATTACTTCATATATTTTTGAAAGTTTTTATGTTTCAAATAGTTTAGAGGCACTAGGGACAAAAGAAGAGCTACTTGATTCAATCACCCCTTTAACTTATTATATCTTGCCTATTGCTTTTTTAGAGATGATAGTTTCGCTTTTTGTTTTACGAAAAGTAAAAACTACATATAGGAAAAATAATACATTAATCATTGACAAAAAAGAGTGGTTTCAAGGAAAACTTTTAGTAAAGAATATTAAAACAATCTCCTCAAATAGCGTTATATTTTTGTCAGTTATTGGATTGTCAGTTTTTTGGGGAATATCACAAGGTTTAATGGCAGTATTTCCATCTTTTGCAAAGCAATATCTTGAAGTTACAAATGTATTTATAATAAATGGCGTAATTGCCTGTTCTGGAATTGGAATTGCTATTGGAGCACTTATTTATTCAAGAGTCTCTAAACACTATATAGAAATAGGAACAATTCCAATTGCAGCTTTTGGAATGGCACTAATGGTATATATCTCAACCATAGTTCAAACGCCATTTCTTTTAGCAATGACATTTTTATTATTTGGTGTTTTTGGTGGGTTATTTGTAGTTCCTTTAAATGCTTTAATTCAATTTAATGCAAGTAAGAGAAGTTTAGGAACAATATTAGCTGGAAATAATTGGTTTCATTCTTTAGCTATGTTTATTATGTTAAGTATTACAACTATTGTATCTTTTTATAATCTTGATCCTTTAAATACTATTTATTTAATACTATTTATTACAATTATTGGTGCTACATATACAGTATTTAAATTCCCTCAATCTATGATTTTGCTATTTTTAAAAGTAATTGTTGGATTAAAATATAAACTTGAAGTAAATGGAGTTAAAAATATACCATCAAGTGGTGGGGTTTTACTTTTAGGAAATCATGTTTCCTGGATTGATTGGGCTGTAATTTTAATGAGTGTACCACGTGAAGTAAAGTTTGTAATGGAAAAATCTATTTATAATAAGTGGTATCTAACTTGGTTACTGAAAATGTTTAAAGCTATTCCTATTTCAGGAGCTTCTAGCAAATCAACTATTCAGTTAGTAGCAAAAGAGTTAGATAAAGGAAATGTTGTAGTGATTTTTCCAGAGGGAAGTATTACTAGGAATGGCCACTTAGGAGAGTTTAAAAGAGGTTTTGAAATAATTTTAAATCATACAAATTCAGACGTAAAAGTTGTATCTTTTTATATTAGAGGTTTATGGGAATCAATGTTTTCAAGGGCTAATAATAAACTAAAAAAATCATATCGAACAAATACTGTGACAGTGTCTTTTTCAAAAGCTATAAAAAAAGACAATGCGAATATTACGGATATAAAAAAACAAGTTTTAGCCTTATCTACACTATCTTGGAAACAACATATAGCAAATTTAGGTACATTAAGTGAAACGATTTTTGATAAGTTAAAAGAAGTTTCAAATGAAATGATTATGGCTGATTCTACAGGTTTAGAATTAAGTGGAAATAAGTTTTTAACTGTATCAATACTATTTAAAAACTTATTACAAAAAAAGATTAAAGGACAAAATATAGGATTACTTATTCCTTCAACTTGTGCAGGTGCATTTGTAAATAATTCTGTTTTAATGATGGGGAAAACGGCTGTTAATTTAAACTATACTTCAGAAATTGAATCTTTAAAACAAGCTGTTGAAAAAGCAGAAATAAAAACAATAATTGCAAGTTCAAAGTTTGTAGAAAAACTGAAATTTAAAGGAATAAATATTTCTTCTTTATTTGATTTAGTTGAGGTAATTTACCTTGAAGATTTAAAAAAAGAGATTACAAAAATAAGTGGATTAAGTACACTTTTAAGTGTAAAGTTTTTACCCAGTTGGATACTAAAAATAATACATTTAAAAAAGATTAAAAAAGATGATACTGTGTTGATTCTCTTTTCCTCAGGAAGTGAAGGAACTCCTAAAGGAATTGAGCTGAGTAGTGATAATGTTCTTGGAAATTCACAGCAAATTGCAAATGTATTAAATGTAACTGATGATGATGTTTTTGTAGGTTCACTTCCAACTTTTCATGCTTTTGGAATAGTTGTAACTACATTCTTGCCTTTAATCGAAGGAATAAAATGTGTTGCCCACCCCGATCCAACTGATGGACTAGGTTTAGGGAAACTTATCTATAAATATAAAGCTACAATATTAACAGGAACATCAACATTCTTTAGGCTTTATACTAAAAACTCAAAAGTCAATTCTTTGATGTTTGAAAGTTTAAGACTTACAGTTGCAGGTGCTGAAAAACTAAGAAATGATGTAAGGTTAGAATTTAAAAAGAAGTTTGGAAAAGATATTCTAGAAGGTTTTGGTACAACAGAAACAACACCTGTTACTTCATGTAATTTACCTAATGTTTTAACGCCTGAGTTCACTGTGCAAAAAGGAAATAAAATAGGAACGGTAGGTATGGCAGTACCTGGAACATTTATTAAAATAGTTAATCCTGAAACTTTTGAAGAACTAGAAACAAATCATGAAGGAATGGTTTTAATTTCAGGTATTCAAGTTATGAAAGGCTATTTAAAAGATGAGAAAAAAACTAAAGAAGTTCTAAGAGAAATCCAGGGGCATTGTTATTATATAACAGGAGATAAAGGAAAACTTGATAGTGACGGTTTCTTAACAATTGTAGATAGATATTCAAGATTTGCTAAACTTGGTGGAGAGATGATTAGTTTAGGTGCTATTGAAGAAAAAATTTCAAAACTAATAAAGTTAGACGAGGATTCCCAAACTGATTTTATTGCAACTTCCTTAGAAGATGAAAAAAAAGGTGAAAAGATTATTCTTTTGATTTCTATGGTGGAACAAAGTTTCGTAGATGAGTTAAAAGAAAAAATTAATGCTTCTTTTGAAAATAAGTTAATGATACCAAGTTTAATAAAAATAGTAGATGATATTCCTAAACTAGGTACGGGAAAGAAAGATTTTAAAGGTGCTAAAGAGTTAGCTAGAAAAGCTTAAAAAAGCAGATTAATCTGCTTTTTCTATTTTATCTTCTGTACACAACAAGTCAACAATATCATCTTGGTTTGCACAGAAATTACCATTTTTTTCAATTAGGAATAAATCTTTTGCTAAACCTTTTATGGTATGTAGTTTTGCACTTTCAATTTCAATATTAAAATCATCAAAAATTTTAGCAATATAGGCAAATAGACCTTTTTGATCTTTTGCTACTAAACTCATAGCGGCTAGATGTGCGGTATGATTACAATTAACTTTTATATCTTCTTTTTTAATAATTGGTGTTGCTAACTTTGTAGTTTTTGACATATCAAATGAGTTTTTAATTACATCTTCTATGTAAGGTAAATCTTCATCATCTATTCTTTCAGTAAAAGAGATATAAAATGCTTTTTTATCATCATATAATTTAAATATATTCATTGAAGCGATATTTAAAAACTCTAATTTTCCTAAAAGATATCCTAAGTTTAAAGGTACATTTCTAATAATTCTAATAGTTAAGTGAGTAGTATTCATGATTTTATAAATATAATCATCAACATCTTTAGCCTTAATTGCAATATCTAAAATATCTTCTGCTTTTAGTATTAAAAACATTTGATTTGATGAAATATACATAATTTTCTTTTTAACTAAGTTTGGTAGTTCTTTGTATCTTTTTAAGTTTTTAATTGTATTTTGTTTAGCAACTCTTCTTGCACTTTCATTTAGTAAATCTTCATTTTCAAAAGCGGGAAGAGTTTGTGTATAAAGTTGCTTTAAAAGTGAAGCCATTGAAGAGTTATATACATTATTACCAACAGCAGAAATATCACAGTATGTAACTACATACAGCATTTTTAATGCAAGTTCTGATTTTACTAATCCTACAAAATTTAAAATAGTTTTTTCAGAATAAATATCTTGATGTGTAGCTATATAAGACATCATATTATGATACCTTACAAGTCTCGCACCAATTCTTGTGTGTTCTTCATCAAAACCAAATGAAATTCCCATACCTTTAAATAATCTTTCTCCAACTATATGATGATCAGTTGGTCTTCCTTTTCCAATATCATGAAAAAGAGCAACTAGTTTTGTTACACTTTGTTGATGTTTAGTTAAAGAATCAAATATTTTTTGGATATATGGGTCTTTTATACTTTCAGAAAACTTTAATGTTGTAATTGAGTGAACATCAACAGGATGTTGATGATAGCCATCAAACTGTGGTTGGTCAATTATCTTTTTAGTACTAGGTAGCACTGCTTGAAATAAACCTGCATTGTAAATTAGTTTAATTACAGGATACAAACTTTTTTTATAAAGTAATGCTTTTATATTTTTTTGTAGCTCTTTAGATTGTGTTTTAGGCCGTTTTGCTTTACTTGCATAATATATGTACGACCTATCAAATCTAGTTACACTTGCTGGTAAGTCAGTTAGCTCTTTTAATAGGGTATTTAAAGTTACTGTTTTAGCATTAAATGAAGTGTATAATGTATTTTCTACAATATATAAATTCTTTTTATATCTATATTGTTTTAATTTTGTTATATTTTTAGCATCAAAGATTACACCTCTTGTGAACTTTTTAACCATAGTTGCTGTAAAACTGTGAATAATATGTAAACATGTTAAAAGTTTAGCCATACATTGTCTATCTTTTGTATGACGAGGTTTATTTTTAAACCCAAGTTTAGTACTTAACTCAGGCAAAATGTCAAAAGTCACTAAATCTTGTTTTTTTCGTGCGATATTATGTAAAGCATTTCTAACTTGAAAAATAAATTCTAAAGATTGTCTATATTTTCTATACTCTTCTTCTGTGAATTCTGTACCTATTAAAGTTTTCGTATCAGTTGTGCCATATAAAATATTTGCAATCCAATACATCATATTAGATTCTCTAATTCCACCAAATCCATCTTTGATATTTGGTTCCATTTTTAATGGATATTTTAAAAGTCTTTGTTTATGCTCTTCTAGTTTTTCTAAAACAAACTCTTTTTGATTTGTTCTTCTAATTAGATTTAAAACATTTTCATAACCATACCAAAGGTATTTAGAGCCATATATCATTCTTGATTCTAAAATTGAACTTTTAATAGTAATATCTTGCTCAACACTCAAGGCAACTTCTTTTAACTCATGAACTCTTGACCCTAGTTTTAACCCACAATCCCAGGCAAGAGTAATAAATTCTTCCATAATCTCTTTTAAATTGTAACCTTTAATATCTTCATATAAAATCATAATATCAATATCAGAATAAATACAAAGTTGCTGTCTTCCGTAAGATCCTAGTGCTATTAAACTAATAGGAACAGAAGAACTCATAGGTTGATAAGAACCAAAGTTTTTTCTCAAGATATATTTATAAAGCAAAATCAAAAACTTGTCAGTATGTTTTGTATGCTTTATAAAAAAATCTTTACCACCTGTAGTTTCTAAAGTTGTATCAATAGAGGCTACGTAGTTTTTAAAATAGTTTTTAAAAACTTTTGATATCTCAAAATCATTTGCATTTTGAGATATCAATTCTTCAATTTGTATATTTAAATCAATCATAATAACTCTTTATGTATTTCTAGTTTTTTTCTTAAAGTAATTCTATTTAAACCTAAGTGTTTAGCAACTTGTACTTGAGATTTATATTTTTTAGTTGAGGCTTTAATTAGTGGAACTTCAAACAGATATAAAAGGTTTTTATATGCATTTTCTTCTCCTAGGTTCTCACCTAAGTATTTTTCTAGAAACATTAATATTTCTTCTTCTCCAATTGTTTCAAAGAGGTATGAAAAATATATAGACTTTCTAAGTGAATGTGTATTATTTGTAATATTAGTAATTAGTTTTGAACTAGAAATCATTTCCATATCTAAAGTTTGAGAGGCATCTATGGAAAATTTATGTATTAAGGCTTTAATATCAAGTTCTCTTTTATATAATTCTGGAACTTCTAGGTTTATTGTAAATATATCTTTTAATTTCTGATTTAACATATCATTACTTGATATTGCAATGATTCGTATATTATTTGTGTTAATCCAGTTTAATAAAAGATCAATATTTGTTATTTCATCTATTTTATCGATTATAATAGAATCATCTTGCCGACTTATTATCTCATCTTGTATATCTTGTTGTAATAATTTCGCAGTATAAATTTTTGAATTAGGTAGTATATAAGAAGCTAGAGATTTTTTACCAACTCCTGCTGCTCCTATGATTAATGCATGAACATTTACTGCTTGTAATAATTTTGCTGAGTTTAATATTTCTTTTGAAATTTCATCTTGTGCTATATAATCTTGCATATTTTATAACCTTATTTAGTATAAATTAATTATACAGTATATTTTTATAAATTTAAAAGAACAATGTGTATTTATTAATCAATTGGTTAATATATATTATTGGTATTTACAATTATTTTTAATATTCATTATGTAATAATATAAAATATAATTAAAGGAATACAAGAATAAAATATGAAAATAAATATGTATAGATTTACCACAATTACTACCTTTATGATTATATCAGTATTGGCTATTTTAATGACAATAAATTATATTTCAAAAAAAGAAAATGAATTATTAGCTAAAAAGTATGTAACAATTGCAAATAATATGCAAGATAAAGTTAAATCAATAATAAATAAAAAGAAGAATGCGACCTTAGCATTAAGTATTACTTTGTCTTACAATAATAGTATTCTAGATATTTTAAATCGTAAAACTGAGCATATTCATTTAAATGAATTATCACTTCTTTTAAGAAAAGAAACTGCTTTTAAAAATGTATGGTTTCAAGTTTTAGATGAAAAAGGAATTAGTTTATATAGAAGCTGGTCTAAAAAAAGAAATGATGAATTATATAAAGTACGCCCTGATATTATTGATATGATAAAAGAACCTAAAGTAAAAAGTACTATAAGTGTTGGGAAATACGATATGACTTTTAAAGCAATGGTTCCTATTTATGAAAATAAAAAGTTTATAGGGATAGTCGAATCAATAACACATTTTAATTCAATCTCAAGAGGTATTAGAATAAGTGATGAAATAGAACCTATTATTATTGTTGAAAAAAAATTTACCAAGCAACTAGAAAAAAATGCCTTTACAAAGATTTTTGTTCAAAATCATTATGTGGCAAATTTATCTGTTTCTAAAGAAATACTAAACTATTTAGAAAAAAAAGAGCTAGATAATTTTTTGAATATAAAGAACTATATTGTAAAAGATGGATATTTGATAATAAATACTCCAATAATATACAAAGATAAAAAACTTGCAAGTTTTTTATCTTTTAAAAATATTGAGAATATTGATGTTGAATATATTAAGGAGTATAAACAAAATACATTTTTATATCTAGCTTTATTTCTTATATTATTAGGATTAATACTTTTTATAATTAGTTATTATTTATATTCAAGCGAGATAAAAAAACTTTTTAATAAACTAAATAAAAATCAAAAAGAGCTTTCGGATTTGAATAGTTCATTAAAGCAAACAGTTGATGATGAGGTAGAAAAAAATTATAAGAAAAATAAACTTTTATTTCAGCAAAGTAAAATGGCAGCAATGGGAGAGATGATAGGTAATATTGCGCATCAATGGAGACAGCCTTTATCTATGATAACTACAGCTGCTTCAGGAATAAAACTAAAAAAAGAATTAGGTTTATTAGAGGATAAAGATCATAAAGAATCATTAAATGCCATTATTCAAGCAGCAAACTATTTATCGAATACCATTGATGATTTTAGATATTTCTTCTCTCCAAATAAAAATAAAACTATTATATCTTCGAGTGAATTATTTCAAAAAGTATTTAAACTTTTAGACTCAGCATATAAAAGTGTAAATATAAAAGTTATCAAAAATATTGAAGAATTTAAAATATGTACTTTTGAAAATGAATTAATTCAGGTTATTATAAATATTCTTAATAATGCAAAAGATGAACTAGTAAAGATTGAAGGCTATGATAATAAATATATTTTTATAGATTTATTTAAAGAAGATAAAAATATTATTATAAAAGTAAAAGATAATGCAGGTGGAATACCTGAAGATATTATTGATAGAATTTTTGAACCATATTTTACAACAAAACATCAAAGCCAAGGTACAGGAATAGGTCTTTTTATGAGTGAAGAGATTATAAGTAAACACTTGCACGGAGAAATTTTAGTTTCTAATTGTAATAGTATTATTGAAGAAAAGAAATATCGGGGAGCTGAATTTATTATTTCAATTCCCCTTCAAGATGAAAACTAATATATTTACTACTTAGCTTACTTGCTTTTTTTTGAAGAGAAGTAATTAAAAGCAGTAAGTGATACTAAAATAAGTGAAATACCTGCAATTAAATAAAAGGCATTTATCATCTTATCATAATCATTTAGTGCAATTTTAAACACTACAATAAGAGCTTCAATAGATAAGGCAATTATAATTGTACTTAAGAACTTAGTCAATATTTTTGTTTCTACTTTAGCATTTTTAGAATAAGATTTGAAAAAGACCTCTTGCTCTAATATTGTTTTTGCTAAATCAAAAATGGCAATACTTAGAGTTAATGCAATGATTGGTTTAAATATCATTTCTAAAGATAAATCGTTTTTTATAAATAAATAATAGATAAAGTCATATAATGAAAATACAATAGTAATCATGGCTAATATCATCATAGAAAAACCTGCAAAAATATAAAAGCCTTTTGTCAAAGCATGAAAGGGTTTATTAAGTTCAAGTAAGTTAAGTTTTTCAAGTAAGATATCAAGTCTAAAATCTAAAAAGATAATTTCATCACCTTCTTTGATTGTAAGTGTTACACAGTTGTTTCTTGTGGCAATACTAATATATGGTGTTGAAAAGGCAATATTTTCACCTTTAAATTCTAATTTTGAAATCAAATATGATCTATTTTTATCTTTTGCTTCTTCTTCAATTTTTGTTCTATAATAGTTTGCGGAACTTTGAATTTTTGTATCTTTATTTGTAAAGTAAATAAGTTCTAAAGAAGGGAATAGGTTAAAAAGTTTTGAGAACTCATTTTTCTTATGAGCTGTTAAACTTCCAAGATTTCTAACACTCTCTTGTAAGAAAAATTCGATTTCTTCTTGATGTTCTTTATATGTTTCTATGAATTCTTTCATTAAATAATCCTATGAAATTTTTCAATAGTATACTCATTTATAAGATAGCAAGAGAGTATTTAATGGTTATTTTTTAAACAAGTGTTTAATTTATATGATAATTTACTTATTTTATTCTTTTATATTAAACTCTTTAATCATAGAGTTTGCAAGTAGTCTTAAACTTTTTCTATCAAGTTCACTTTTAACACCATCTTCGATATTAATTATATTTTTATGAAATTTTTCAAAAAACTGTAATATTTTAGCATCTTTTTTATGTGGGTTATTTACTAATGCACCAGCATCAAGCATTTGTATAATTAATTCTTTTTTTCCCATAAACGCAGCATAATTAATAGGTTTTAATCCAAATTTATCTGGAATATTAATAATCTCTGGATTATATGAATGAATCAATTTAAAATATCTTGTAGTATCTTTCCAAATACAATTATGAATAATACTTCTACCTTTATTATCAACGGCTAAAGTATCTGATTTTGCATCTAATAAAAGTTTTACTGTATATTCACACTGTTCTGAAATAGATTTGTGTAAAGGTGTAAGTCCTTCATGATTTTTTGCATTAACATCAGCACCAATATTTATTAAGTTTTGCATCATATCTAGATATTGTTTTTTATCTTTTTTACTTGAATGAGAATAGTTATAATCCATTAATTCAAATATAATATTATGGTCTTCTTTATCTCTTAAATTAATGTCAATATTAGAATCTCTAAATATTTTAAATAAATTCATATTAAAATGTAAAATTGAGTCGAAGAATAAGGGTTTTCCTTTTGAATTAAGTTGCGTGAAGTCTATCTTTGAATGTTCCACAATTTTACTTAAAACAGTTAAATACTCACCATTTATTTCAAGCTTTTTTTCAGTTTCTAAATCAATTTCTTTGTGACTTTGAAAGAATAAAACTATGTCACTTAGTGTTTCTATACAGTTTTTTCCTTTTTTATTTTTTATATTTGGATTTGCATTATGATCTAGAAACTTAATTATAGTGTTAATATTTGCTATACCTTTTAGGATAAGTACTGATAAAACTGTATCTCCATCTATGTTTTGATGATTTAATAAAATATTTGGATTTGTTAAGAAGATATCAATTAGTTTAACATCAGTACTTCTTGTTGCTGCATAAAAAGCTGTTTCATTTCTATCATCAACTGCTTCAATCTCTACCCCTTTTTTAATCAATTCTTTTATCATTAATAAATGATTTTCTTTTTCATCATGATCTTCACTTGGAGTATTTAAAAAGTGATTAATTGATTCAATTAAAATTGTTGTATTATCAGAACTTCTAGTGTTAATATCACATCCTAACTCAACAGCTTTTTCTAAAATTTCAACATTTTTATAACCTTTTGATATTGTATAAAATAAGAAGTTTTTTCCATGTTTATCTTTAATTGTAGGGTCAGCACCTAATTGCATTAAATCAATAGCAAGATTATTGTTACGTAAAACAACTTCCTGTTGCAATACAGTATTTCCCTCATGGTTAATGTGATTTATATCTACTTCCTCTAAAGATGCTACTAAAGCTATAATTTCTTTATTTCCATTGGAAATTGCATCAAAAATAAGATTATTTCCATATTTATCTTCATTTGAAAGATTTTTTGATTGCGAGATTAAATAGTTAACTAATCTATTATTACTAGATATTATTGCTTCTTGAATTAATGATCGATGATGAATATTTAAGTGATTTACATTTGCGCCGCATTCTATTAATAAAGTAATTAATGGCAAACTGTTTGACATACAGGCATAAAAAAGTGCAGTTTCATTTTCTAAGTTTTGTATTTCTGTCTTAACATTTTTATTTAATAACCATTTTACAGACTCTAGAAAACCAGCTTTAGAACATATATGTAAGAATGTTTCTTTATTGTTGTTTTGCCAGTTAAGATCAATATTAGAACTTTTAAAAATTGTATCAATTTTTTTTTGATCAAATACAGAGTTTAATAATTCTTTTAATAAGTCTTCTTCTGTATAATTTTTTTTACTTATAAAACCTTTTAACATGAATACACTCTTTTTCTTAATTTCATTTATTTTATTATCACTTAGCTAAAAGATAGATATATTTGAAACTTAAATAGTTATAAAAATATATAAAGTAAAAGTATATGAAATTATTGTATATTAAATATACAGATAGTATGTTTACTTATTCTTATTAATGTTTTATAATACTCGTATAAAAATTGACAAAGGGGTCTTATGGAAAATTTTGCTGATGTAAAATACATCTTAGATGGTTTCCTGTTTGTGTTTGCAGGAATTTTAGTAATGTGGATGGCTGCAGGATTTGCAATGCTTGAAGCTGGGTTAACGAGAACAAAAAATAATGCAACTGTATTAACAAAGAATATTGCGTTATTTGCAATATCTTGTATTATGTTTTATTTTGTTGGATATAACTTTATGTATGGTGACGGTAGTTCGTTTATTGGTAGTGGAGCAATGTTAAGTGGGAAAACAAACGAAGCAATGGGTTATCCTGTTATGGCTGATTTCTTTTTCCAAGTTGTATTTGTAGCAACTGCTGCTTCTGTAATTTCAGGAACAATTGCCGAAAGAATGAAACTATGGCCATTCTTAATCTTTGTTGTTGTTTTATCAGGTGTTATTTACCCAATTCAAGGTCACTGGTCATGGGGTGGAACTGAACTTGGTGGTATAATTGCAGGTTTCTCTGATTTTGCTGGTTCGACTGTTGTTCACTCTGTTGGAGGATGGGCTGCTTTAGCTGGTGTTCTTATTTTAGGAGCTAGAAAAGGTAAATATGGTAAAAATGGGCAAGTTAGACCAATCCCTGGTTCTAACCTTACCTTAGCAACTTTAGGTACATTCATTTTATGGATGGGTTGGTTTGGATTTAATGGTGGATCTCAATTAGCTCTTGGTTCAAAAGAAGATATTGATGGAATTGCTATGGTAATTGCTGATACTAATATGGCTGCTTGTGCTGGTGCTTTAATGGCTGCATTATTAACACAACTTTTATACAAAAAAGTTGATTTAACTATGGTTTTAAATGGTGCTTTAGCAGGACTTGTTTCTGTTACTGCAGGTCCTGATTTAGGTATGCTTATTTCATTTGTTGAAGGTATTATTGGTGGTGCATTAGTTGTATTTGCTGTTCCTTTATGGGATAAGTTAAGAATTGATGATCCAGTTGGTGCTTTATCTGTTCACTTAGTTGCAGGTATTTGGGGAACATTGGCTGTTGGTATATTTAATCCAGAAGTTGCAATTATGGCTCAAGTTAAAGGTATTGTTGTTATTGGTGCATTTGTATTTATTTCATCATTTATCGTATGGAAAATCTTAGATATGGTTGTTGGATTAAGAGTTGATGAAGAGACAGAAATTGATGGTCTTGATATTCATGAAACTGGACTAGAAGCTTATCCAGAATTTAAAAGAGCATAGGAAGTAGGATATGAAAAAAATTGAAGCAATAATTAAACCTTTTAAACTAGAAGATGTTAAAGATGCATTAGTTGAAGCTGGAATTACAGGTATGAGTGTTTATGACGTAAAAGGTTACGGTAGACAACAAGGTCACTCTGAATTATACAGAGGGGCTGAGTATGTGGTAGATTTCTTACCAAAAATTAAAATTGATTTAGTAGTAGCAGAAGATATGGTTGATGTTGCAATATCTGCAATTGTTCAATCAGCTAAAACTGGAAAAATTGGAGATGGTAAGATCTTTGTCTCATCATTAGATGAAGTAGTTAGAATTAGAACAGAAGAAAAAGGTCCTGATGCTATATAGTTTAGATTTACAATTTAAGAAAATATGTATTTTTCTTAAATTGTATACTTTTTATACAATATTTTTAAAATAAATATTTTTTATACCTATATAATATAAATAAAACAATCTCAAGGATTTATTTATGGATATAGAATCTGTCTCTTATGTAATTGATACCTTATATGCAATCTTTGCAATGACATTGATTATCTTTATGGTTCCAGGTTTTGCAATGCTAGAAGCTGGTATTGTTAGAACTAAAAATGTTACTGCTGTATTAACTATTAATACTCTTATTTATGCAATCGCATCATTATCTTTTCTTCTTATTGGATACTCTATTGCCTTTGGTGATTTTGGAAGTGATAGTATGAGTAAATGGGCTGCCTTTATGTTCCAAATGGCATTTGTTGGAAAAGTTGTAAATATAATGTCAGGAGGTGTTAGTGAAAGAGCTAAAATTATACCTCTTGCCTTATTTACTGTTATTATGGCATCTGTTCTTTATCCTTTGATTGTAAATATAACTTGGGGATTAAACTTTTTAGATGGAACATTTCTTTCTCTTTCAATGTATGATTTAGCAGGTTCAACAGTAATTCACTCAACTGGTGGTTGGGCATTACTTGCTGCAATTATAATAATTGGTGCTAGAAAAGGAAGATATACAAAAACTGGTGGAATTAGAGTAATTCCAGCTTCAAATATTCCTTTAGTAACATTAGGTGCATTTCTTCTCTGGATTGGTTGGTTTGGATTTAATGGTGGATCAGTTGGCTCAATTACGTCAAAAGAGAATGCTGATGCGGTTGCTCTTACTATTATGAATACAAATACAGCTGGACTTGCGGGTGCTTTAATAGTTGCTGCTTTTATGTACTTTAGATATAAAAAACTTGATATTACTATGATCTTAAATGGTGCTTTAGGTGGATTAGTTGCAGTTACTGCTGGTCCTGATTTATATGATATTTATACTCCAATTTTAATTGGAGGAATAGGTGGTATTATAGTTGTATTTGGTGTATCTTTCTTTGATAGACTAAGATTAGATGATCCTGTTGGGGCTTTATCTGTACATTTATTAAATGGTATTTGGGGAACCTTAGCCGTTGGAATATTTGCTTCTAATGGAAGTGACATTACATTATTAGGGCAAATTAAAGGTATTTTACTAGTTGGATCATTTGCTTTTTTATCGTCATATATTATATTATTTATAATAAATAAAATAGCTCCATTAAGAGCAGATAATGACGAAGAAATGCAAGGTTTAGATGTTGAAGAATGTGGTATTGAAGCTTACCCAGAATTTAAAAGAGCTTTCTAATAAGTTATAAATTTATATAAAATTTGATAGAATAAACAGAATTAAAAAGGATATAGTTTGAAAAAAATCGAAGCAGTAATAAAACCATTTAAATTAGAAGATGTAAAAGATGCATTAACTGAAGCTGGAATTACAGGAATGACAGTATCTGATGTAAAAGGTTATGGAAGACAACAAGGGCACTCTGAATTATATAGAGGAGCTGAATATGTTGTTGATTTCCTTCCTAAAATTAAATTAGAATTAATTGTTGCAGAAGAAGATGTTGAAAATATAATTAAACTGATTACAGATTCTGCAAAAACAGGAAAAATCGGAGATGGTAAAATTTTTGTATCTAATATTGAAAAAATTGTTAGAATTAGAACAGGTGAAGAAAATGAGGAAGCTATTTAATGAGTAGTTTAAGTACTTTTGAAATTAATGAACCTTTAGATATGCATCTTCATTTACGTGATGATGATATGTTAAAGCTAGTAGGACCTTTAACTTCTAATACTTTTACAGGTGCCTTAATTATGCCAAACTTGGTACCTCCAATTACTACAAAAGAAGCATTATTATCTTACAAAGATAGAATTAAAGAAGCATGTAAAGATGATATTTTTGATGCTCATGTAACAATATTTTTTCAAGCTGATTATTCGTATGAATTTTTAAAAGATATTAAAGAGGATATTATTGGAATTAAACTATATCCTGCTGGAATTACTACTAATTCTGAAACAGGTGTTTCATCAATGGATGTTGAAGTTTTAAGACCAACTTTAGAATCAATGAGCAAACTTGGGATCCCTTTATGTATTCATGGCGAAACTAATGGTTTTGTAATGGATAGAGAAAAAGAGTTTATGCCAATTTATGAATCAATTGCAAAAGCTTTTCCTGATTTAAAAATTATCATGGAACACATTACTACAAAAGACGCAGTAGAATTACTTGAGAAGTATGAGAACTTACATGCAACTGTAACTTTACAACATTTACTTATTACACTTGATGATGTTGCTGGTGGTATGCTACAACCTCATTTATTTTGTAAGCCAATTGCAAAAAGACCTGAAGATAGATCTGCTTTATTAGCAGCAGCTTTAAAAGCTCATCCAAAATTAATGTTTGGAAGTGATTCTGCACCTCACCCTAAACATAAAAAAGAATCTTGCGGTTGTGCCGCTGGTGTATTTACATCACCTATTGCTCTACAAGTTTTAGTTGAACTGTTTGAAAAACATAATTGTTTAAATAAGTTAAATGATTTTGTATCTTTAAATGCACAAAGAATTTATGGATTAACTCCAAAGAAAAAAACTATAAGCTTAGAAAAAAGCGATTTTGTAGTTCCCTCTTCTTATAAATTTAAAGATGAAATTGTAGTACCAATGTATGCAGATGAAATATTAGCATGGAGTATTAAAAAGAATTAGTTTTTCTTTTTAACATCTCTATCACTTAGGAGTCTTTTAATATTACTAGACTTCTCTGCTGCTTTTATTAATCTTTCTTCTCTCATCCCTCTTAGTATCTCTAGCGTTTCTAGTTTTTCTTTATCAAGATTAGATTCTATTTGAATTGCTTTTCTATTATTTGAAATTCCTGATAGGCTCAAGAATTTTTCTTTTTTATTTATATAAACTTTATTTGATGAAGATGTAGCATTTTTATTAAAAACAATCACATCATCAACTTTTAAATTTAAAATATCCTCAGCACTTAATTCAGTTTCAGCCATAATTGACTCGACTTTCATTTTTGCACCTGATATTAAAGTTTTAATGTCTTTCTTTCTACTTGATTTTCTATTTTTCCCTTCTGAAAAAACTTTTTCAACTATTTTATTTAAAAGAGGTTCTATATAAGAAATTGGATAACAAATAGATAAGAAACCTGATTCTTCATCTATTGTAATTTCTAGAACAACAAGTAGTACAATTTCATGATCAGAAATAATTTGGATAGCATTTGCATTTGTATCTCTTGATTCTGTTTTAAAATTTAATGTTGAAATATCTTCCCATGTTTTATAAAGATTTTTTATAAACATTTTATAAAAATGTTCAAAAATTTCTACTTCAATTTCTGTTAATTCTCTATCTAGATTGTCACTTGTATTCACAGCACCTGAACCTAGTAGTTCAGCAATGATTTTATGTGAAATACCAGGATTACACTCAATTACAATTCGGCCTTCCATTGGTTTAATTGAAAGTGTATTCAAAGATGTGATTTGTGGAATTGAAAGAATAAATTCACCATAAGTCATTTGCTCAATAGAGTAGAGTTTTACATCAACAATTTTTCTAAGCATTGCAGATAAATCAGTGATAAAATCTCTAAGCATTTTGTCATGAATAGCAGAGAAGGCTTTAAATTGTTCTCCGGTAATACGGTTTGGTTTTTTGAAATCATAAATAGAATAATTTTTTTCTTTTGAAATAACCTTTTCTATTGGAGAGCTATCAATATCCTCACCTTGTTCGGCAATATCTAATAATGCATCAATTTCATCTTGACTTAAAAATTCTGCCATATTATCCTCTTATCTCAAATTCAACATCAATAGCACCCATTTCTTTAATCATTTTAAGAGTGTCAATTATTTCAGTCATTGGTAGTTTCATAACTTTCATAGCTCTTACTAAATCAGAAACAGTAGGAGTTCTCTTTGTATTAATCATTGCGTTATTGATGTCAACTGCTAGCTTATCAGCAATTCTTACATCATCCCCTACATCAACCCCTTTATTGTATTTTGGGTCATTCCATTGCGGCTCATTTAAAACAGACTTTTTAATTCTTATCGTAAATGAATCTCTTGCAATTGTTACGGGAGATATTGTTATGTCTGCACCTGCAATTATTGATTCTCTATTCATATCAATAATAATCTTCTTTTTAAAGTCAGAACTTAAAGGAATATTTTGAATCATAGAGATGAATTTTATAATAGATATTTCTTCAGGTTTATTAACTCGAATAGTTCTTGTATCAACAGCATAAGCTAATTTCCTTCCAAATTTTTTATTTATTTTAGTTTCTATTAAATCTGCATTTTTTGCAGAACTTTTATACAAACTAAGAGTTATATGGTTTTCTTTTTGTAAGTTGTAATCAATCTCATTTTCTACTGTAGCACCTTGGTAAACAAAACCTGTAGTTTTATTATTTGCATTTGCTACAATTGTTCCTTGGGCTAGTGCATAAACTTTTCCATCAACACCTTTTAATTGTGTGATTAAAAGTTCTCCATGATCAACTGATTTTGAATCTCCAATAGTAGATACTTTTATCTTAATTTTATCACCTTGCCGTGAGAAAGCAGGAAGTTTTGCTGTTACCATAACAGCTGCAATATTTTTTGAATTAATAGATGCGGCAGGAATTTTAATATAGGAATTTCTAAGCAAATTTTGAAGTGATTGCATTGTAAATTTTGATTTATCTCCAGTTCCAGCAAGTCCAACTACTAAACCATATCCAATAAGTTGGTTATCTCTGATTCCAATGATATTAGAGATGTCTTTAACCGTTTGAGAGTATAAAGATGAGAATAAAAATAATACTAATAAAAAATACTTCAATATGATACCTTAGGCTTAATTCTAAATATTTTATCCTAAATTTAATAAAAAAAGGTATAATCATATTAATAAAATTTATTACAGGGCATTGATTTGAATATTTATATTTATGGTAATAATAGTTTTAAAAAAGAAATTCATGAAACTTTAGAACATGCAAATATAAAATTCAAGTTAGATAGTGATAGTAAAATTGAAGATATACTTAGTCTTGAGTTACTAAAATCAACTATAGAGGCAAGTCCTAATGATATTTATTTAATTGATGATGAAAAAATAATCAAAAAAAATGCAATTTCTCAAAAAATAAAATTTTTAAGTCCAAAAGATGGGATTGAAGAAGATTTCTTATTAGATAATGGTATAGCTGATATCTCAGTTGATTCTTTAAAAGAGATACCTAAATATATTCTAAAAAAACATGAACAGCAAAAAGAACTAGAGCCAAATATTCAAAACTCAATAATTAATATTGTTGATGAAGCTTATGAAAATGATGAAGATGATTTTGATATTGAGTTAGATGATGAATTAGCACAACTTCTTTCAAGTGCAGATGTGGAAGAAAAAAAGATAGAAAATATTAATTTAGACGAACTTGAAGGTTTGATAAATGATGAAGATAGTTCGAATCCTGAACTATCAAAAGATGAATTAGCCTCTATGATTAATTTTGAAGAAGATTTTGGCTTAAATAATATAAAATCTGATTATGATGATGAAGAATTGTTTCAAGAAGAAAAAGTTCAAGAAGTAAAAGAAAATAGTGAATTTGATTTTAAGAAAGAAGAAAACATAATTTTAGAAGAATCTATACAAGGAGATGATATGTCTAGTGATTTTTCAGAACTTGATTCCTTAAATGAACAAGATGTTTTAAGTGCGTTATCAAGTATTGATAGCCCAATAGTTACTACAACGAATAATACAAATAATCAAAAAGTTGAAGTTTCAAGTTCTAATGTGAATGATATTGCAGAATTAATATCAAAACTATTAAATAATAAAACTTTAGAAATCACAATAAAAATAAAAGATTAATGTGGATTTAATTGGAATTGCTGAAAATACAGTAAAAATTATTCTAATCTTAGGGTTACCATCATTACTTGTTAGCATGGTGATAGGTTTAGTGATTTCTATTTTTCAAGCAGTTACTCAAGTTAGTGATGCTTCGCTTAGTTTTGTTCCAAAAGTTGTATTTGTATCTGCTTTTATTTTGATTTCCCTACCTTGGATTGGAGATAATATTGAAACTTATACAAAAGACTTATGGGATTTAATATTAGTTTTTGGTAACTAAAAATGATTGATCAATTATATAATCTAAAAAAAACTCAAACAGACCAAAGATTGATGCAAAAAGGTCAACTACTATCAAAGATAGAAAGAATTGATGCAGAAGTAATAATTACAAAAACACAAATGGATACAGCTACAGTTCAAAAGTTTGGAGCAATTTCAGATTTTGCAGTTTTACAAATGCATAAGAATACAATGAAATTACATATATCAAAACTAGAGGTTCAAAAAAATAATCTAAAACAAGAATTAGAATTACTAATAAAAGATATAATAGAATTACAAAAAGAAACAGAACAGTTTGGATATATTTTAGAAGAACAAAGACAAGAAACAATAAAAAGAATTTTAGTAGCAGAAGAAGAAGAAGCAAATGAATATATTCAAAGTAAATATATATCAGGATAAAGGGTTATACATTGTTTAATAAAGTAGTTATTTTTTTATTATTTTCTACTATATTGTTTTCTGAAAATGAAACAAGTAGTACATTAATAAAACAAAGAATTGAAGTAAAAGAATTAAAAAAAGAATTAAATTCTTTCTATAACCAAAAAGAAAAAGAGTATCAAGATAGAAAAAAAGAGTTAGAAACGATACTTGATCAAATCAAAAGAGAAAAAGCTAAAATCCAAGCTTTACATGATAAAAACCTCTCAATCTTACAAGATATGACTGAAACAGTGAATAGTAAAACTGCAAAAATTTATAATTCTATGAAGCCTAAAATTTCTGCTTCAATTTTTAATGAAATGATTAGTGATGGAAGAATTGAAGATGTTTTTGATATAATCTTAAAATTAAAAGAAAAGAATGTAACATTATTAATGAAATATTTAAGTGTTCCAAATGCGGCACAATTAACATTAATGCTTGAGAATTTTAAAGTAGATGACAATAAGGAATAACAATGGCTGAAGAAGAAAACAAAGAAGAAGCAAAAAGTTCAGGTGGTGGAAAAGGTATAATTATAGTACTAATTGCATTAGTTGTGATTTTATTATTAGCAGTTGGTGGTGGAGCTTATTTCTTATATTCTCAAGGTATGTTCTCCCCTAAAGATTCAGGGTCTGGCGATGAGATGGTTAAGAAAGAAGAAACTGGTGATTCTAAAGAAACATTTAAAGCTAATATTGATGACTTAGTTTTAAATATTACGAATGCTAAAGGGAAAGAAAAGTTAATGAAACTGTCTTTTGCTGTTAAGAGTGTTGAGCCTACGATTGCTGTAATAATGGAAGAGTATCGAGCAGAAGTTATTGATGTTGTTATTAATCAAATTAGTGCTAGAAGTTCTGAAGAGTTGTTGACTGTTGGTGGAAAAGCTTTATTAAAAGAAGAGCTATTAGAAGAAATTAATAGTATTATTAATGAAGTAACATCTAATAATGAAGAAGTGAAAGCAAATAGTATTAAAAAAATATTATTTACAACTTTTGTAATAAAATAGAATTATGATAGTAGCTGTAAAAAGAAATAAAAAACAAAAAGTAATAAAGTTCATTTCTTTAGCTGTCTTAGTAGCTATGTTTACTGGCTACTATTTTTATATGAGTAAAGAGTTTGAAGAAAAACAAAGAATTGAACTTGAAACAAAAAAAGCAGAAAAATTAGAAGCTTTAGAAACAAAAAAATATAAAAAAAGTTTAGAAAAAGCGATTCTTACAGAAATAGAAAAAGCTGTAGATTTAATAGGTCAGAAATATATACAACATGTTAAAATTATTGAAAATAAAGTTGTAATAATTTGTAAGCCTAAAACGAATTTAGATGCCCTAAAAGTTAGATATGGAACTATGGCTTTAATAAAAAATACGCTAAATGAAATTATTATTGCAATTGATGTTAAATATATTGTTAAGAGTAGATTAGATGAAAAATAGTATATTCTTAGTATCAATAGCTTTTTTATTTACAGCTTGTGGTGTTTTGCCTAAGCAAGAAATTAACTTTACAAAACCAAAAATTCAAATTCCAAAAAAAATTCCAGCACCAAAAAATAATAAAGGTTCATTATATTCTATGCAAGGGGCTTCTTTATTTGCAGATAAAAAAGACTTGCAAGTTGGTGATATAATTCAGATTAATATTAGTGAGTCTTTATCTGCTGATTCAAATGATAAAAGAGAGTTAACTAGTACAAGAGCAAATAAACTAGGTGGTGGAATTTTAGCTGGAACAGGAACTAATGTTTTAAATGGAACTGTTAATAATTTAGCTAATAAATTAAATGGGACCTTAGGTGTTGATTTTAGTACAAATAGTTCCTCTTCAGATAAAGGTGCAGTTAAAACACAATTTGATGAAACTTTTGAAACAGTAATTTCTGCAATTATTGAAGAAACTTATCAAAATGGTAATTATTTTATAAAAGGTTCAAAAGAACTATTAATTGATGGACAAAAACAAGAAATTATTATAAGTGGAGTTATAAGACCTTATGATATTAGCTCAGATAATTCAATTAGTTCTTCTCAAATGGCTAATTTGAAAGTGCTTTATGACAAAGAAGGTCAAGAAGCAGATATCTTGGATACACCATGGGGAACAAGATTATTTAGAGCAATTTGGCCATTTTAATCTAATTTTAAGAATTGTAATGCAATAATTAGTTATCTTATCCTAAAGGAGTCTCAATGCTAGGTACATTAAATGTTTCACATTCAGGACTAAATGCTGCTAAAGTAGCAGTTGAAAACGTATCAAATAATATTGCTAATGAGAATACTCCAGGATACAAAAAAAGAGTAGTACAACTTAGTGAGTTAGATCAAAGTGATAATAGAGTAACTGGAAGAGGTGTTGATTCTAGTACAGCTTATAGAATCACTTCTCAATATATGTATGAGAATATATTAACTGAAAACTCAAAACTAAATCAATATGAAAAATTATCTTCAACATTAGCTAATGTTGAGTCAGCATTTAAAGAAACAGAAAATAGTGGTTTTTCTGCTGATTTAAATAGATATCTGCAATCTGTTGAAAACTTAAGAACTAATCCAAACTCAGAAGTTGCAAGAACTACTTTAAAAAATGAAGGTAATACTTTAGTAGAATCTTTACAAAATATTTATTCAAGCATTGAAAAACAAGAATCTTTAGAAAGAGAAGATTTAAGTAATAATGTTACAAAAATAAATGATATTCTTCAAGAAATTGGACATGTAAATGAAAAGCTTAGTCAATACAACTCACCTTCAAATGATCTTTTAGATAAAAGAGATCAATTAGAAAAAGAATTATCAATGTATATTGATGTTGATGTAAGAACTGAATTTGGCGAATATGAACTAAAAATAGCAGGAACAACTGCTGTAAGATACAGTACAAATGTTAGAGCTTTAGAAATTAAAGAAGAAAAAACTCCTCAAATAGACAAATATGTAAATAATATTGATGGCTCGAATATTATCGATATTAATGATATTGATGCTGATGATATAATTACTTATAAAATAAATAATGAACTTGAAGTTAGTGTTAAAATTGGAGATGATTCAGGTTTTGATTTAGATGGTGATGGCGCTAATGATATAATTACTTCTGATAATTATATTAGAGTATTAGCTGAGAAAATCAATACAACTACAGGAATAAGTAGTTTAGTTGAAGCACATAATGGAAACTATAAAGTTAATGAAAATGGTGAGAAAGAAGAAGTTTATCCAGGACAAGATAACTTTTTATTAATTGAATCAAAAGTTGATGGACCAGATGGAAATTTTGAAGGTAGAATTACAGTTGTTAAAAAAACTTTGGATATTACGGATAACACTTTAACAATAAATGATAAAGCTAATTATTTTGCAGATGATGATTATAGTAGTGAATCCGAATCTAGAACATTTTTAAGTATTTATGATAGTGAAATTACTGTTAAAAGTGGAATTCTAAAACCACAAATAGATAATTTGGATTCAACATCATATAATAATAAAATCCAAAACTATAAAGATAAGTTAGACTCATTTGCACAAACATTAAGTGATTTAACTGATAATTACATAAAAACTGATGAAGGCGATGATAGATATGATGGGTATATATATGGAGATACAAGTGTAGATTCTCTTAAAGTTCCTGTAGTTACGGACCCTATTACACCTGATTATACAAATAGTGACATTAATGAACTTAATTTATTTTCAGGTGGGAGTGTAATGTCTTTGAAGTTTAATGAAAACTCTGTAAATGATTTAGAGCAAAATGATTTAGATTACTTAGCCACTTTACAATGGAAAAAAGATATTTCATATACAGGAAAAGAACAAGAACCAGGTAATAATTCTGTTAGTTCTTTATCAGAATTTTTCCAAGATATCAGAATAAATGTATCCTCTGATAAAGAGAGTAATGATTTTTTATTAAAAACTCAAGAGGGAGTTCAACAAGCCCTTGAAAATGCTCATGATCAATTAACAAAAGTTGATTCAGATGAGGAAATGATAAACTTAATTAAATTCCAAGCTGCCTATAGTGCAAATGCTAAAATCATAACAGTTATTGATGAAATGTTACAAGTATTACTTGGATTAAAAAGATAATAGGAGGTAGAGATTATGGCTGAAGGTATTTTAGGATTAGGGTCAGGGCAAGCGGCATCTTTAAATCAAGACTTAATTGATAAGTTAAAAACAGCAGAGAGAAAATCTACTGTTGAGCCACTTGAAACAAGTATAGAAAGTATTACAAGTGAAAAAGAAGTATTTACAACTATTGATGATAAAGTTAGTGAAGTTTTAGATGCGATAAAAGTATTTGATCTATTTACTTTAAGTGGCTCGACTGCTTTTGATCAAAAATCTGCAACTGCAACAGGTGATTCAGTTGTTTTTGACGCAGCTGACATTTCTTTATTAAATGAAGGTGTAACTACTGTTGATATTAAAAATCTAGCACAGAAAGACACATATCAATCAAATGATGTTAATGCAATAGTAAAAGATGAAGTTGTAGATTTAGGTATTTTGGATATTACAGTAGGCGGAATACCAACTTCAATTGATACTTCAGGTAAAACATATGAAGAACTTGCTTCAGAAATAGATAAAATAAGTGGAGTTAACGCTTCTTTAGAGCAAGTAGGTACTGATTCGTATAGGCTTGTATTAAAAAGTAGTGAGTCTGGTATTGATAATAAAATTGATATTAGTGATAGTGCTGCAGGTAATGCACTTGGATTTGTAGGTATTGGTAATGAAGCAAATCATACTTTAGTAGCACAAGATATGAAAGCTTTAGTTGATGGTATTGAATATAATGTTTCATCAAATACTTTAGAAGTGGATGGCTTAAAAATAGCAGCAACAGAAACTGGAATTTCTAGTATTAATATCTCAAAAGATAATACTAGTATTGAAAAAAGTATGAATACATTTATAGAAAAATATAATGAATTAGTAGCTTTAGTAGATACCGAAGTGTACTCAGCTGATTCTGATATTGCTGATAAAGCTGCATTAAAAGATATAGTAAATCAAATAAAAGATAAGTTATTTGGCTCTTATGGGACGAATTCAGATAAATCAGTATTTAGTTTTGGATTTGAATTAGGAAAAGATGGTTCACTTTCTTTAGATGCTGAAGTTTTTAATAAAGCTTTAGATGAAGATATAGATACGATAAAAGACTTATTTATTGGAAGTGCTGAGAACAAAGGTTTAGGTACTCAAATAAAAGAGCTAATTGATAATATGGGATTCTCTGATGGTGTTATTGGTTTATATGAATCATCAATGAAAGAAAGAGAAACTACATTAAATGAAGATAAAGACAAAGCAGAAGAAGCATTAAATGCTAAATATACAGCTTTAGCTGCTCAATTTGGTTCATATGCAGCGATTATTACACAATTTGAATCATCTTTTTCAGGTTTATCATTAATGATAGAACAATCAACTGCAAAATAAGAATAAAAAATTATTTTATTCTTATTCTAAAGATATTTAAGTAAAGATATACTATACTACCTAAACAACATAATTAAATGGAGACCTAATATATGGGGATAGAAGCCTACAACCAACAAAATGCAGTATCAGATGATCCTTATGCATTAATATTAAAACTTTACGAAGGGGTTATTAAATATTTATCTTTCGTAAAAAGTGCAATAGATGATGGAAATATTGAAGCAAAGTTTACATATATAAATAAAGCAATTGCTATATTTGATGAATTAAGAAACGTTCTTGATTTTGATGGTGGAGATGTAGCATACTATTTAGATGGTTTATATTTATATCAAATAGAAACACTATTTTCAGCTGGAGTTGATGATAATGTTAACTCAATAAATCAAGTAGTAAAAGTTACTCAAGGACTAATAGACGCATGGAAAGACGAAACTGGTCTGTAATAGCTCTTAAAGAATTAATTTATATTGATTCTTTAGACTCAAGTGAAAAAGCTGATTCTTTAGTTAAATGGCATAATAAATATCTTGAAGAAAATAATATTCAAGATTTTGATTTAGAGCTTGAAGATTTAAAGTATTTACAAGAGCTTTTTTTTAAAAATATTAACTTTTTAAAAAATCACAAGGAAGAATCTAGATTAGAACTTATAAAGATGAAAAAAGTGAAGAGATTTCTACAACATTAAATTTTTTAAATCTATTTCTTTTTCTTTTATATAAGCTCGAATATTCTTAGGTATTTTTTGTATTCTACACTTTTCTTTAAACTTTTTATCCATAATTTCATTTGATTTTGGACATATCCAAATAAAATCTTTTTTTATACTTATACAAATTTTATTAGATATTGTAATCTCTTTTTGTCTTAAGATTTCACTTCTTTGAGATTGTGAGAGTAATAAACCCCTTTTTTTTAATGATAAATCAACAAGTCTAATATTTAAATTTTCATCATTCATATTTGTATATATTTCTAATTGAGATATTTGGTATAAAGCCTTATTTGCAATATTTAAAGAGTTGACATCTTTTTCTAAATACTTAAAAGAGTTTTTCACACCTTCTTTATATTCATTTAAAAATTTATCTGAGAAGTTATGTCTAAAATAGTTTCTTTTATATTTTTCATCATAATTACTTTTATCTATAAAATACTGAATATTATTTTCTTTTAGAAAACTCTCTAATTCATTCTTTGAGATTTCAAGTAAAGGTTTAAATGTTTTATAGAATTCATTCTCTTCAAACTCTTTAAATCCAATAAGCTCAACTAATCCCGCGCCTTTGCTTAGTTGCATTAAAAACCATTCTAGTTTGTCATTAAGTTGATGTCCTGTTATTAAAGTATCGTAAGAGTTTTCTTTTATAATTTCTTTAAAAAAACTATATCTTATATCTCTTGCAGTTTTTTCAAAGTTAGATTTAGATTCTAACTGAGCTTCTTTGCAAAAGATTCTTTTATTATATTTTAAAGCTAAATCTTTTGCATATTGAAGTTCTTCTTTTGATTCTTCTCTTAGATTATAATTTACAATTGCAATATCAAAATCAATATTTTCTTTTAACATGATGAAAAATAATGCAGTAGAATCAATACCAGCAGAAAATGCTAGTAGGTTTTTTGATTCTTTTATTGCACTAAAATTCAAGTTCATATATTTATGATTTATTTAATTACCGTTGCTAGTAATTTATCACCAGAAAGTTCAGTAACTCTTACTGTATAGATCTTTCCAAATTCAAGTTGTTTTGGATTATTTTCATCATAAAGTTCATTATCATTTATATAAATTTCTCCATCAATATCAGGAGCCCAAATAGTTTTTCTAGCACTTAATAAAAATTCATGTTCTTCACTTTCTCCATCAATATAAACTTCAAAAGTTTTTCCAACTTCTTTTTCTAGTGATTCAGCAGTTGTTTGTGCAATAATTTCACCAATTTCTTCAGCTCTATTATCAATAGTTTCTTGATCAATTAACATATCAGATTTTGCAGCTGCTGTTCCTTCTTCTGTTGAATAAGAAAATACGTTTGCTCTATCAAATTTATAGTTTTGGATATAGTCACATAAAGCTTTATGGTCTTCTTGTGTTTCACCTGGGTGGCCTGCAATAAATGTTGTTCTTACAAAAGAGTTTGGTTTTGATTTCATATGATCCATTAACTCAATTAATTTTTCAACACCTTTCCCTCTTTTCATAATTTTTAGCATTGAAGGAGTTATATGTTGAAGTGGCATATCAAAATAGTTTTGGAAAACTTTTGAATCTGCAATTTTATCAATTAAAGATAAAGTTGTAGTCGATGGGTAAAGATAAAGAATTCTTGCTGTTTTAATACCTACAACTTTTTCAACTTCAGAGATTAATTGTTCTAATCCATCTTTTTGTCCTAAATCTCTTAAAAATGATGAAGAATCTTGTGAAATAAAAGTAAAGTCTGAATATCCTTTAGATACTAATGAACTTACCTCTTTTACTAGTGATTCAAGAGTTCTAGAGTGTAGTTTTCCTTTAAATGAAGGAATAGCACAGAATGAACAAGACTGATTACATCCTTCACTTAACTTAACGTATGCATGATATGAAGAACCTGTTATTACTCTTTCATTTGTATCTGATGCTAAAAACACTTGATTTGTAAAAGCACTTCTTTTTTCATTTACAAGTTCGTCAATTCTATCATAATCACCAACACCTGTAAAAATATCAACTTCTGGAATTTCTCTTTGTAATTCCTCTTGATATCTTTGTGTTAAACAACCAGCAACTACAAGAACTGATTCGTCTTTTCTTTGGTCATGTAAGTCTAAAATAGTATTAATACTCTCTTCTTTTGCAGAATCAATAAATCCACATGTATTAACAATTAATACATCAGCAGAGCTTGCATCATCACTTATTTTATACTCTTTTAGTTTTCCTAACATGATTTCAGAATCAACAAGATTTTTTGTACATCCAAGAGATACTAAATGTAAAGATTTTTCAGGATTTTGTGTTGTAAATTTCATATGAAGTTGTTGCCTTAGTTTTTATGCAATTTTAACATAAAACTAATAATATAAGATAAAATAAAGAATAGATAAACTCTATTCTTTATTTAAAAAGAGTTATTTAGCTTTGATACCTTCAATTTCAATATCAAGTTTAATAGTATTTCCAACTGTCAGACCACCAGCTTCTAATATTTTATTCCAAGTAATACCAAAATCTGTTCTATCGATTTTTCCACTTAAGGCAAATCCAGCTCTTTCATTTCCCCAAGGATCTTTAATAGTTCCACCATTATCAAAGTCAAGTTTGATATTTTTTGTAACACCTTTCATAGTAAAGTCACCATAAACATCATCACCGTCAACTTTTGTTAATTTAAATGTAATTAATGGAAATTTAGCTGCATCAAATAATTCGGGTTCTCTTAAGTGCGCATCTCTTTTTTCATTATCTGTATTAATTGAAGCTGTTTGAATTTCTCCATTTAAAGATACTAAAGTCTTAGTTTTTTCGTCATATTCAAATGAGCCTTTAAATTCATTAAAGTTTCCCTTTACATTTGAAATCATTAAATGTTTAACTTTAAACCCCATGTTTGAGTGACTCTTATCTACGTTGTATGTTCCTGCAAAAAGTGTTGAAACTAATAATGTACTTGTTAGTACGAATTTTTTTAAATTCATTTTAATCCTTTTATAAAATTTTTAATAACAAATATAATAACATCATAAAACTTAAAATTATAAAATCTATAGCCAAATATTATCTAATAATCTTGTATTTCCAAATTTTGCTACTATTAATATAATTGTGTTTTTTAATTCAATTTCTTTTATTTCATTAAAATCTCTATCTACAATAGCTACATATTCTACATCTAAAGTTCTCATAATTTCTAGTATTCTATTTTTTATAATCTTTACATCTACTTCACCTTTAGCTATTAAAGCCCCAGCTGAATATAAAGATCTTGAGATTAATAAAGCTTCTTCTCTTTGCTTACTACTTAAATAAATATTTCTAGAACTAAGTGCTAATCCATCACTTTCTCTTACTATTTCACATGAGACTATATTAATTGGAAGGAATAAATTTTTAACCATTTGAGAAATTAGTGATAGTTGTTGTGCATCTTTTTTTCCAAAGTATGCATTTGTAGGCTGAGTAATTCCAAATAGTTTTAAGACAACTTGTAATACACCATCAAAATGTCCAGGTCTTGAAAGCCCTTCTAAAATATAGCTTTTATTTGGTGCTTTTATTAAAATCTCTTCTTTTGAATACATAGTAGAAATTTTAGGCATAAATAAGTAATCAACTTTACAAAGTTCACATATTTTTTTATCGGCTTCTTCTTTTCGCGGATATGCATCTAAATCTTCACCTGGAAGAAATTGAGTCGGGTTTACAAAAATTGAAACAATTACAATATCATTGTCTTTTCTAGCTTGTTTAATAAGTGAAATATGTCCATCATGCAATGCTCCCATTGTTGGAACAAAGCCAACATTTGAAGTTATAGTTTTTCTTATGTTTTGTAATTCTTCTATAGTTTTTAATATTTTCAATTATTTTCCTTATTTAAATTTTTATTTACCATCATAATTTGGATTTAATTTAAGTAGTACCAAGTCTGCAATCATATTTCCAATTAATGTCAAAAATGCTCCAATTATAAGTATTCCCATAATTACTGGATAATCATGACTTAATGCACTTTGGAAAAATAGTAAGCCCATTCCATCTATTGAAAATATAGTTTCAAGGATTACAGAACCCCCAATAATTCCAGGAAGAGAAAGTCCTAAAAGTGTAATAACAGGAGGATATAAATTTGGTAAAATATAATATCGTAAGATTTGTTTATTACTTAGTCCTCGTGACCTGGCAAAAAATATGTAATCAGATTTAAGTATTTCAATTGTAAGTGAACGAATATATAAAGTCAAACTTCCAATTCCTCCAAAAACAATTATTGTAATTGGTAAAATTAAATGCCATGCATAATCTAAATAGTAATTTAAACTTCCATCATCTGGTATTGAATGTAATCCTGCAATTGGTAAAATTTCAAAAGTTATTGAAAATACTAAAACAGCCAAAAGAGCTAGATAAAAAGAAGGCATAGAAAAACTAATAAGTGATAATTGTCCAGTAAATTTATCAAAAAAACTGTTTTTATTTAAAGCTGCTTTTATTCCTAAATACAATGATAAAACAAAGATTAAAATCATTGATATTATATTGATGATTAAAGTTATAGGAATACGAGTTAATATCTCATCTTTAACCATTGAACCACTTGCAAATGATATTCCAAAATCAAGTTGAATTATTGCTATGATCCATGAGTAAAACTGCATATATAAAGGTTCATCAAGGCCATAGATTGCTTTTAGTTGTGCTACTGATTCTTCAGTAATATTTGGATTTAATGCACCACTTGCAAAAAAAGAGTTTGGAGCTAGGTTTATTGCTAAAAAAGATATCAGGCTAATAATAAAAAGCATGATAATTAAGTATAATACTTTATTCAAAAATAATTTCATAAAATGATTATACATAAGATAGGTTTAAAATGTTAGGAATAGATGTAGTTTCAATAGATAGAATAAAAAGAATGCACGAAAAGTTTGGTATTAAAGCATACGAAAAGTTTTTAAATCCAGATGAAATAGTATTAGTAAGAAGAGTGGAAACAGCTGCTGGTTTTTGGGCAGCAAAAGAAGCTGCCAGTAAAGCTATTGGTACGGGTATTGGAGCTAGCTGTGGTTTTCATGATATTAAGATATCAAAAACTGCAAAAGGTGCACCAAAGCTAAAATATAAGAAAAAAGTTAGACAGAAATTTAATATAAAAGAGACACATGTCTCAATTACCCATGATTCAGGTTTTGCAATAGCAATTGTTAAAAATGTTATAAAATAATACCTATTTAAATTATTTTAGATAGAATATCTAAAAAATAATTATGGATATTAAATGGGAAATACTCTTAACGTAGTAGAAGAAGGTTTTATCAAGTGCGCTTGTGGTGGAAAAGTTACTTTAAAATCAACAGTTGCCGGCCTTACAATTGGAGGAAAGAAACCTCTTTATTGGAAAGATTTATTAAATGCACCAGTTGCATGTCCTAGAAGTTCAAAACAAAATCCTTGTACAAAAGTTGCTGCTATTACATCAGTAGGAACTGAACCTAATGTTGGAGCAAATGGAGAACCTTATTTATTAAGAACTGATGGTTTTGTAACAGATAAAGGTCGTCCAGTAATTTTAGTAGATCCGGGTCAATATACTTCCAAAATACTCGCACCACCTAGCACAAAATCAGAATTTGTTGAAGAAGAAAAACCAAGCGAAGCGGCACTAAAAGAAGCAAAAGAAAATATAGCAAAAGAAAAATACAAGTTATATCTAATAAGACCTAGTAAAGATAATAAGAACGAAGATATATATAAACCCCTACGAGCTAGTAGAAATTTTATGAAAACTGAAAACTTTTATTCAAAAGACAAAGATATAAATCCAAGAATAAAAGATAAAATATATACAGCACTTCAATCTTATGTATATATAAAAACAGCTAAAAATATAGACGAATACAAAGTTGTTTCAAAAGGTACACTTTGTGCTGAGAATCTAAACGAAATATCATATAAAAATGAAAAAAATATTCCTAGTAAATATATTCCATTAAATGACGATAAAGATATAGAAATATTTTATACAAATGTAAAACTTAGAAAATCAAAAAAGAATAGAGAAGCTGATTTAAAAAACTTTGAAGCAATACCTCTGAATCCTAAAACATTAGTTTCAAAAAAAGAAAAAGCATTTTATATAAAAGATATACAAAGTTTAAAAACAAATGAAATTACAAAAGAAGATATTCAAACTCAAAAGAAATTTGATCCACTTAAAATACATGAAAAGAATTCAAAACTCTATCCGTTAAATGTAGTTTGTACAATAGAAGATGAACTAGGAATTATAGAAGATCTATATCAAGAGTATGAATCAACTTTTAAACTAAACTTTGTAAAAAATGAAGATATTATAGATGATATAAGAGATAAAAATGCTTATGTTTATAACGTAGCTAGTCAAATTAATTATTTTTATGTATCCGAAGAAAGAAAAGAGAAATATAATAAAAATATAAAAAAACTATCATCTTTTTATAGTACCTTTGTAAGAGAAGTTTTATATGGAAAATTATCTGATATTATAATTGAAGATAAAAGTTTTGATTTAGCAGATATTGTAGTGCCAAACTTTGATGTGTCTTCCCATTATTATAACCAAATTGAGTTTTTAAATAAATCTTTTTTTATAAATAAAAAAATCGAATTATATAATGGACAATTGAAATTTATTAACAATAATTTAAACTACTATTACAATCCAAATGAAACACATGCGGATATTGATCATAAAAATAATATTATTAGTAAAAACATTGAAGAAAGAGGAATAAATAGAGCTATTCATACTGCACATGGGTACTTGAAGTTTTCAAATTATCATGATGATTATAAAACATATAGAGAAAATCCAAATAAATTACTAGCGTTACTAGTGTTTTCTATTTTATTTTCTGGAGATTATGATGAAGATATTAGAGCTATAAAAGGATTAGAAGATAAAAAAATAGAGTTTTATAATCTTCTTATAAATATGCGACCACTACCTCCTATTAGTGATAACGATATTGAAGATATAGACTATATGCTAAAAGATCAAAAGTTATATAAAGATATGTTTGAAGGAAGTACTAAAAAAAGTGGTTTTATTTTTAAAAAAGAGCATAAAGATAAAAATACACTATTAGCACAATTTGATAATTTAGAATATATTCATAAAAAAGTATCATTTTCGTATGACGAAGCAAAAAAAATAAACATACAAACAGCTTTAGAATTTGAAGATTTATATAGAAGTAAACACTTATCAACTTTTGAAATAGATAAATCTTTGGTATCTCCAGATAAACTACTAAAACGTATAGTAAAACAGATGCAAAGCACTAAAGTCAAAACCTTGCTATCTTCTTATGTAAAATTAAAAGAGTTTGAAAATAATACTACTGAAGTTTCGTATCATTATTATATGTTAAATATAGCATTTGCTTTTGTAAAACTAGTAGCTTATTGTGATGAAGAACAAAATATTTTGACACCTTTTAATACTAGCTCAAAACATATCCTAGATTTTATGGAAAAATTAACAGTAGCAAGAGAAAATATACAAGATATGAATGAATGGGCAGATTATAGAGATAGTAAAAAGCTATTCTTTGAAACATACTCTTTAGTTCTTAATTCTGTTGTAACACACTCTTGTATTCAAAATGGTCAAAATAATATAGATAAAAAATTTGAAGAAAGACAAACAAACGCTTTATCATTCTTAAATAAAATTGGACATTTACATGGCTTAGAAACAAAAATAAATTTTACATTCTCAAAAGAAAAAAAGAAAAATCCAAATCAAAGTTATAAATCACTTATAGCAAATAACTTTGATATTGGTCAAAAGTCTCAAGACACAGCAAATGGACTATATAATACTTTAAATGCAATAAATGGTTTTACAAAAAGATTAGCAGATGTTAACGGTATCTTCGAAGAGATAAAAGCTCTAAAAAATGAAGAACTAGCTTTAAAAAATGAGATTGATAAACTAAATAATGATTCTTCTCAAAGAAAACATATCAAGAAAAAAAGAAAAAAAGAAATAGTAAATTTGATTGAGGAAAAGCAAGCTAAGATTAATAAGCTTGGTGGAAGTACTAATTATGATGATTTAGGTGATGACAAAAGAGTTGTTACTTTTAATATAAGTAAATTCAAAAAAACCTTAGCCTCAACAAAAGCTCTCTCAAATGTAGTCGCACTTATAGGAGTATCAAACTACTATAATTCTTATGAAAAACTAAAACTATCAAATCTAACAGCTTTTGCATCAGATGTGTCAACATTGTCAATTTTAGCTTTAGAAGGATTAGAAAAAGCAAAAAATAATGTCAAACTAGCAACTACTTTAATATCACAAACAGCAAATAAAGCAAAATTAAATATAGGAGCATTTGCATATAGATTAGATATATTTATTACAATAATAGCAGGAGTTAGTAGATTTACTGAACTAGATAAAGAAGATATAGATGGAAAAGCAGTAACAGCTATAACAAGCGGACTACAAGTAATATTTCTTTTAAGAGCAACATGGGTTGGATTTGCAGTAGCAGGTGCAACAGAATTAGCCTATCAATTAATACTTAACTTTACACATATAATAAATAGCCCAATAGAAAACTATATAAATAAATCCTTACTTTATAAAACAAAGATGGATAATGAATATAAATTTAAAACAACAATCTTAAATAGAACACTAAAAGGTTCAAGTTTAAAAATACCAATATTTAATACCTTTAAAGATATTCAAAACTTTATAGGAGATAATTATGATAAAAATAAAGGAATACTTGATTCAGCTTTGTTAAATGAAATATCAGTACTTAAAAAAACACTGTTTGGATTAGAATTAGAGTTATACTCAAATAGAATGCCTTCTAATAATGGAAAAATCACTAAATCTACTGGAGTTAAAATACCTAATAAAATATTTAAAGATAAAGGCTTTAAATTAATAATGATAAATAATAAAAATGAGTATAATTTATTAGAAAATATTAATGCAACAGAAAATTCAGATTATCAAGTATTTGACTTATTAAATAAGGAAGTAAAAATAGAAGACATGAGAACAATAAATGGATCTAAAAATTCACTTATAGTTATCACAGAAAATATTTCATTGAAATATGAGTATAGTTTTTATACTCAAATGAATGATCGTGCAGGGATGAACTATACAATACAAATACCATCTTTTAAAGATAGTTTATTAAATAGTGAAGATGAAAAATATATAGGAACAATAACAAATGATTAAACTAATAAAAATATTAACAATAGTAACACTTCTAATATTTACAGGATGTGACGAACCTCTAGGTAAGAAAACAACAACTACTATACTTACAACAAAAGATATGGATCCAAGACTTAAGGCTTATCCTGAAGCGGTTGAGTGGTATAAAGACGCAGGAAATTATCCTGAGGCGGCTTTTAATTTGGGAGTTATATACCAGACAAAAATAAAAGATTATAAAGAATCATTAATATGGTACAGTAAAGCATATAATTTAGGATATAAAAATGATATTGAAAACAATATTGCATCTGTTTACGAGGATATGAAAGATTATAAGAGTTCAATTGATTGGTATATTAAATCAAATTCTTTGGATTCAATTGCAAATTTAGGACTACTATATAAATCAAAACTAAAAGATTATAAGAATTCTATAAAATATTATAAACTAGCTATAGAGAGAGAGAGTTTAAGATCATTACGAGGTATGGCCTGGCTTTATCATGAAAACCTAAAAGATGATGTCAAATCCAGTGCTTATATGATAAATCTAATTGAATATGGAAAAACAAAACATCATATTGTTTCATTTTTAAAAGAAAAATGGAACCTATCAGACGAAACAATAAAAAAAGGCTATGAACTACAACTAACAATGCCAGGACTTCCAAGAAGATATACAGGTGGAATTTAATTAATTCCATCTTTATGAAAAACTAAAACTATCAAATCTAAGAGCTATAACAAGCGGACTACAAGTAATATTTCTTTTAAGAGCAACATGGGTTGGATTTGCAGTAGCAGGTGCAACAGAATTAGCCTATCAATTAATACTTAACTTTACACATATAATAAATAGCCCAATAGAAAACTATATAAACAAATCTCTACTTTATAAAACAAAGATGGATTATGAATATAAATTTAAAACAATAATCTTAAATAGCTTTCCCGAAGGCATGTTAAATGCAATTATGAAGAAAGATGATATAAAACTTAATATTAATTTACATAATAGTAAGTTTTTAACAGGATTAAAAACAGGGGTCTCAAAAGTATCAGCATATGCAGTAATAATAATGTCAATAATGGATGCTGTAAAATATCAGAAAAATGAAGATTATGATGCACTAGCAGCAACAGTAGCTATGATAGGAGTAAATGTCCTAGCTCTACTAGTTACTAGTGGAATGCCATTAGTAGTATTTGTAACAATAAGTTCAATAGTATATGCAATTGCAATGTTAACATTTGTAGATAGTGCTTTTGAGTCTTATTTGAAAAGGTCTTTGTTCTATGAAAATAAAATGTCAAAAAACAAATATATCAAAAAATATCCAGCAACATTTCTTTTAGAATCAACAAATAAAAACTCTAGCCTAAAAGCAATTAATTCAGATGGTTTTACAAAAACAAAAGAGATATTTGATTTTATAGGAAAGAACTATGAGAAAAATGAGATATATTTTGATACAGGATTAAAAAATGAGCTAAGTTTTTTAAATGCTGCTTTATATGGATATAAACTAGAAATAACAGATTTTAACTCACATCAAAGAGTAAAAATAAAAACAGGTTTAGAGATAAGTATGTATGTTAATCATGCTGTAGAAATACCTAAAGATATTGCTGAAGATATTGATTTTACATTATATTTAGTAGGTGACAAAATTAATAAAAATTTTAAATTAAAAGATTTAGTTAATAATGGAAGTTCGTATGCATTTAACTTCTTCCCAGAAAAAGACCCATACTTTGATTTATCACTATTCCCACACAGTTTAAAAGTAAAAAATCATACATCATATATCATAATAAAATCTTCAAAAATAGATATGAAATATAAAGTAGTATTTAGAGATAATGATAAAATAACACCAAACTCTCACATAGAAATAGATAGTTTAGAGCAAGTAAGCTTTGATATAGAAGACGAAGAAATAATAGAAGGAAAATAATTGAAAAAAATATTACAAACAATATTACTTATAAGTTTAACCCTAGGAATTACAGCTTGTACAAAAGAAGAAAAGAAAAAAGAAGAAGTTAAATATACCGCTTCATTACCTATGCCTGAATGGGATGAGGAAAAGAGTAAAAGAATTTGGAATGTCTATAAAAACTGGCATACTGCAAAAAATGATCCAATCCCCGCCACAAAAATAGGTTACGCATACGCAGATAAACTAAAAGACCATGAAAAAGCACTAGAGTGGTTTAAATATGCTGATTCAATGGTAAGCTTTGGAGAAAACTCATATTTTGCATGTTATTCATTGAATAAATTAAAACAATATGATGAAGCAATAACTTGGTGTAAAAAAGCAGTTGAACAAAACTGGGATAAGGCATTACTAGAACTAGGTGATGTTTATCTTAATAAATTAGATTATAATGAGTCTATAGTGTGGTTTAAGAAATCTTTTGAAAAAACAAAGGATAATATATCTGCAAATGCTCTAGGTTATGCTTATTCAGATATAAAAAAATTTAAAGAAGCTGAGAAGTGGTATAAAGAAGCTATTAAACTTGATAATTATGAGGCTTATAAAAATATAGCGATACTTTATAATAAAAATTTAAAAGATGATATAAAAGCTGCAGCTTACTCAATTGCAGTTATTAATACAAAGTATAGAAAAGGTTCAGTATTAAAACTTTTAAAGGAAACATGGAAAATACCAAACGAAACAATAAAAAAAGGCTACGAATTACAATTAAACTCGCCAGATTTTCCTGTTAAATATGATGGTAACTTAGGATTAGAATAATAAAGATATTCTTAACTCTGCTGGTAGTTGGTATATTTTTTTGCAAGATACTCAGTATAAAAACAACAAGAAATAACACCCGTTCATCCAGATTTAATAAAACAAGATATGAAGAATATAAAAAACTCTTCAAAATAAGATATATTCGATTGTAAATTTAATCTTTTGTTAAATATCTCTCAAGAATAATCTTAGCAGCAATAGAGTCTATTCTTCCGTCTCTTTTGTATTTAATTTCACCTTTGATTAAATCCTCTGCTTCAATTGAACTCATATTTTCTTCTTGAAATTCATAAGGAATTTTCAGTTCTAAAAGTGCTACAAAATGTTTTATTCTTTTTTGCATATCTTCACTCGAACTAGGAAATCCAACGATTAGTTTTTTAATATCCCATTCTTTTAAAAAAGTATTTACATCACGTGCTGCTTGATTTCTATTTTTTCTTAAAATTGGATCTTTTGGAGTTACAATATTTGAACCAACACATATAGCAACTCCAATTCTTTTAAGACCTACATCAATAGAAGCTAGGCTCAAGAAATAACTTCATTCGCAACATCAAATCTATTTGCTGTCATTAAGTGTATTTTTGGGTGTATTTTTCTAATTTCTTTGTAAATATCTTGACTTAGTCTCATTCCAACTTTATACTCTTCTTCTACAGATATTTTGTGAGCATTTTCAAGTTGGTCAATCCAATATTGCGGTACATGAATGCCAGGAACTTGAGCTTCTAAAAAAAGTGCAGTTCTTAGTTTTGTAATAGGAAATAATCCAAAGATTAATTGAGATTTCTTCTTATCTCCTGAAACATCTTCTTTTGCTTTATCAAATGTTTCAAGTAATTTTTTTGCATTATCAATATCAAATACTGGTTGAGAAATAATTCCTAAAGAACCATTTTGTATTTTATTATGCATTTTTTTCTCTAATGTTGAGAAGTTTCTTGCATATGAATTTACAACTGAAAAAGGAAATATTTGCTTTGGTTCGATTTTAAAAGGATGCCCTGCAAAATCCATTCCATAATTAAATGATTTTATGATTTTTAAAAGCATTAATGAGTTTGATTCAAATACACCTTTTGAGTGTGGTTGGTCACTCATTTTTGCAGGATCTCCTGTAAGTGCTAAAATAGCTCGTACATCAAAATCACTAGCTCCTAATAAATCTGATTGTAAAGCAATCTTATTTCTATCTCTCATACTCATAGTTGCAATTACTGGTTTGTTAAATTCCATTTGTAATTTAAGTGAGGCAAATAATGCGTTGTATTTTAATTTTGCAAGTGGGTTATCTGTACAAGAAAATCCATCTACTTTATTTTGTAGTTTAAATTTTTTAATTCTTTCAATAATATTATGCATAGAAGGTTCATGTTGTGGTGTTGTTTCTAATGTTAAATAATAGTCTTCTTGAAGTTTTTGTAGTAGTGTTTCAAACATAGGGAAAAACAATCCTTTTAGTATATTTAGTTAAATTTAGATAATATTATATCCTTAAAAGACTAAAACTAGGGAAAATTAATGAAATTAGCTATTTTTGATTTTGATTCAACACTTATGGATGGAGAGACAATAGACTTTCTAGCAGATGAGTTAGGAATAGGAAAAGAAGTTGCACTTATAACTGAAGAAGCTATGTCTGGACGACTTGATTTCTTTGAATCTTTAACTACAAGAGTAGGTTTATTAAAAGGTTTAGAGTATCAAAAAGCCGTTGATATTTGTAAAGATTTACCATTAATGCCAGGAGCAAAAGAACTAATTCCAGCTTTAAAAGCAAAAGGTTATAAAGTTGTATGTTTTTCAGGTGGCTTTAGAATTGGAACTAGTCCTGCAAAAGATATTTTAGGTTTAGATGCAGATTTTTCAAATGTATTACATGAAAAAGATGGAATATTAACAGGTCTTGTTGGTGGAGATATGATGTTTTCTCATTCAAAAGGTGATATGATTCAAAGACTACAGTCTTTATTGGGCGTAACTCGTGCTGATACTTTAGTTTGTGGTGATGGAGCTAATGACTTATCTATGTTTGCACATGCAGATACAAGAATTGCCTTTTGTGCAAGAGAAGTATTAAAAAAAGAAGCAAATATTATTATAGATGAAAAAGATTTAACAAAAATATTAGAAAAAATATAAGGAAAACAGATGAGCTTAAAAGAAGATATTAATTACTCTTTATGGTGTGATTTTATAGAAAGAGATTTTTTAGAGAATAGATTTCAAGAGATAATTAAAGATGAAATTATTCAAGGTGCTACATCAAATCCTGCAATTTTTGAATCTTCAATTTCAAATTCTGTTGCATATAAACAACAACTTGATATGTTACAAGCAAATAATGCAAAAACTATTTATGAAGAATTAGCACTTACGGATATTAAAAGAGCAGCTGAATTACTTTCTTCTTTACATAAAGAAGATTCTGATGATGGCTTTATTTCAATTGAAGTGGATCCTTCATTATGTGATGATGCTCAAGGAACTATTGATGAAGGTGTAAGATTACACTCTTCAATAAATGCTGAAAATGTAATGATTAAAGTACCTGCAACTGAAGCTGGATATATTGCTATGAGAGAATTAACTTCAAAAGGTATTCATGTAAATGCAACGTTGATTTTTTCTCCTATACAAGCTATTAAATGTGCGCAAGCCTTGGATGAAGGTATTAAAGATTCTAATAAAGATATTAAAGCCGTAGTTTCTGTTTTTGTTTCTAGATTTGATAGAATGTGTGATGGGGAGTTTATCACTAAAGGTTTAGTAACTTCTAAACTAGGTATCATAAACGCAACTAAATGTTATCATGAAATTAATAAGTTTAAAAACTCTAATATTAGAACATTATTTGCAAGTACAGGTGTAAAAGGAAATGAATTATCACCTAGTTATTATATTGATAACTTAATCTTTCCAAACTCTGTAAATACTGCGCCTTTATCAACTATTGAAGATTGGGTAAAAGATGGAGTTAAAGAAGAAACAAATATTATGAGTGAAGAAGAGTGTAATGCATACTTTGAAAAAATAAAGAACAAGAAAGTAAATATGAATAATATTTATAATGAGCTATTAACTCAAGGTTTAGATGCATTTAAAGTTTCATTTAAAGATTTATTATCAAAGTTAATTAACTAAGTAAAAATAAGATAACATTTCAAAATTAAAAATACAAAAAAAGGCAGAAAATGAAGAATTGGGAACCAAATAGTTGGAGAGACTTTCCAATAAAACAACAACCAACTTATACTGATTTAGATAAGTTAAACAAAGTAGAAAAAGAACTAGGTTCATATCCTCCACTTATTTTTGCAGGAGAAGCTTTAAATTTAAAGAATCAATTAGCTGATGTAGTAAATGGTAAAGCTTTCTTACTTCAAGGTGGAGATTGTGCTGAATCTTTTGCTTCATTTGATGCAAATAATATTAAGAATTTGTTTAAAGTTATGATGCAAATGTCTGTAGTTTTAACATTCTCAGGAGGATGTCCTGTTGTTAAAGTTGGACGAGTTGCTGGCCAATTTGCAAAACCTAGATCTTCTGATTTTGAAGAAATAAATGGAATTTCATTGCCTTCTTATAGAGGAGATATTGTAAATGATATTGAATTTAATGAAAAATCAAGAGGTCCAAAACCTAAAAAGTTATTAAAAGCATATAATCAAAGTGCTGCAACGATGAACTTACTTCGAGCTTTTTCTCGTGGAGGTATGGCTGATTTAAATCAAGTACATTTATGGAATACAGACTTTGTAAATGATAATACTTTAGGTGAAAAATATAATGAGGTATCGCATAAAATTACTGAAGCACTTAATTTTATGAAAGCTTGTGGAATTACAAGTCAAACAACTCCAAACTTAGCTCAAACAACACTATTTACTTCACATGAAGCATTGTTATTAAACTATGAACAAGCACTAACTAGAAGAGATTCAATTACTGGTGATTGGTTTAACTGTGCCGCTCATATGTTATGGATAGGTGATAGAACAAGAGATTTAAAAGATGCTCATATTGAATATTTTAGAGGGATTAAAAATCCAATTGGATGTAAAGTAGGACCTTCTATGAAAGAAGATGAATTGATTCAGTTAATTGATACTTTAAATCCAGAGAATGAAGCGGGAAGACTAAACTTAATTGTGCGAATGGGTGCAAATAAAGTTGGAGATTTCTACCCAAAATTACTTGAAAGAGTAAAAAGAGAAGGGAAAAATGTATTATGGTCATGTGACCCAATGCATGGAAATACTATTAAAGCTGATAATGGTTATAAAACTAGAGATTTTGAAGCAATATTATCTGAAGTAAAACAGTTCTTTCAAATCCATAGAGCTGAAGGTACTTATGCTGGTGGTATTCACTTAGAAATGACTGGTCAAGATGTAACTGAGTGTACAGGAAGTGCAAGTTCAGCAGTTACTACTGAAGGACTAGCATCTCGATATCATACTCAATGTGACCCAAGATTAAATGCTGACCAAGCACTTGAGTTATCATTTATGATTGCAGATACTTTAAAAGAAGCTAGAAAAGATTTAATTATATAATTAAATCTTTTAAGTTTTTAGCATAAAAAAAGGGAGATAGTTTTACTATCTCCCTTTTTTTATCTCTAATTTTTTTAGATGATTATAAAAAAGTTTCTTTATAAATCTCTTCTTTAAAAGCTACTAAAACTTTTCCATCATATTCAACTAGAGGTCTTTTTAAGAGCATAGGCTCTTTTTTTAACCACTGTATTTTCCCATCATCATCTAAATTTAACTCTTTTAATTTTAAAGTTCTATATTTAGTACCTCTTGAATTAAATAGTAAATTTATATCTGCTTTTTCTACCCATGAATCTATTAGATCTGAAGTTGGTAATTCTTTTTTAAAATCAAAAAATTCAACGTCTATTTCGTTGTCCTTAAAAAACCTTAAGGCTTTTCTAACAGAGTCTCAGGTTTTTATTCCATAAACCTTAAACATTTTTCTTCCTATTCTATAATTTTTGGTACGACAAAAAACCCATCTTCACTTTTTGGTGCATGATCTAAAATGTGTTTTGATAGTTCTAAGTCTTGATTTGCGTTATCTTCTCTAAGTGGTGTTCCACCCTCAATTGTACTAAATGTAGCTTCAATATTTGATACATCTATCTCATTTAAGTTTTCAACAAAGTTAATAATATCAGCAAGTTCTGCTTTTAAATTTTCTTTTTTTGACTCATCTATTTCTAAACTAGATAGTTTTGATAGTTTTGCAATTAAGTTATCATCAACAGTCATATTTTTCCTTATAATTTCTAATATATATCTATTTTAACATAAAAATAGAAAATCTTCTTTTAATCTACGATCTTTTTGCGTAAAACTCTTCTTTAAATTCAAGCCAATTATCAGCAAGTATTGCCTCTCTAGCTTGAGTCATTAAGTTTAAATAATAGTGTACATTATGCATTGAACCTAATCTAAAATAAGTCATTTCACCAGCTCTATATAGGTGATTTAAATACCCTCTTGAAAAGTTTTTACAAGTATAACAATCACACTCAGGATCAATTGGACCTTCATCTTCTTTAAAAATTGCATTTCTTACATTTATTCTTCCAAATGAAGTAAATAATGTTCCGTTTCTCGCATTTCTTGTAGGCATTACACAATCAAACATATCCACGCCACGTTCAATATTTTCAATTAAATCTTCAGGAGTCCCAACACCCATTAAATATCTTGGTTTGTCTTTTGGCATAAAATCTGTAGTCCACTCAACAGTTTCATACATATCAGCATTAGGTTCACCAACACTTAGTCCACCAATTGCAAAACCATCATAATCTTCCATTGCACATAATTGTGTAGCACTTAGTTCTCTGAATTTTTTACTTGTTCCACCTTGAATAATAGCGAAGATATTTTGATCAACTCCAATACCCTTTGCTTGTTGCTCTTTGTGATAAGTGATTGCTTCTTGTGCCCATGCAGTTGTTCTTTGAATTGACTTTTCAATTCTTTCATCAGAATTAGGAAGTGCTACTAAATCATCTAAAATCATCATAATATCTGAACCCAAGTCATATTGAGTATCAAGAACACTTTGTGGAGTAAAGAAGTGTTTACTTCCATCAATATGTGATTTAAACATAATTCCATCTTCATGTTGTTTAGTGTTTTTGCTAAGAGAGAAAGCTTGGAAGCCTCCTGAATCTGTTAAAAAAGAGTTAGGAAACTTTGAAAAACCATGAAGTCCTCCAAATTTTTTAACTGTTTTACTTCCCGGTCTTAGGTATAAATGGTAAGTATTTCCTAAGATAATTTTTGCACCCATATCTAACATATCATTTGCATCAAGAGTTTTTACAGTCCCTTGAGTTCCAACTGGCATAAATACTGGTGTTTGAATTGTGCTATGAGCTGTTTTTATTGTACAAGCTCTAGCTTTATGATGTGATGTTGCGTCTATTTTAAATTCCATTAAATATACTAACCTTTCTTTAAATTAAAAGAATTATATCTAAAGTAAATTAATATTTAAATTTATAATTATTAATTTATCTAAAAGCCTTGTTATGGAGATAAAATAAAATTATTTATTTTATCTTTTTTTTGTTATACTTATAAAGCATATATTTTACAAGGAAAAAAATGAAATTATTATTATGTTTATTAATCTGCTCAAGTGTTATCTTTGCAAAAGCAAAAGAATTTACATTAAAAGAAGCAATAAATATTGCTTTAGAAAATAATCATCAAAGTAAGATTTCAAAAGTTGCACTAGAAATTGCAAATACTCAATATAACCAAGCACTTAGTGCAAATTATCCAGCCTTAAATGCAATGGTTGTCGGACAGAGACTGAACGAAGATCTTATTTTTCAGCAAAGAGGTTCATTTACTTTACCATCAGATGTAAGTAAGACATTTGCTCTTGCTAATACTTTAAATACTAATTTTGTAGTACCTGCAGAATTAGCTGCGTATGGAATAACAACTGTTGACCAATATAGAGCATTTATATCAGCTGATACTACTATTCTACCTGAAGGTCAACTATCTGCAGATATAGATTCTAAAGCATTAGGTCGAGATACTATAAAAGCCTCCTTAAATCTTTTATATCCCTTATTTACAGGTGGAAAAATATCTTCTGTAATCCAACAAGCTAAATTAAATAAATTATTAGCAATGAATACAATAAGAAGAAATGATTTAGAAGTGATTTATGATATTAAAAAATATTTCTATGGATATGTCCTAACAAATGAATTGTATAAAATAGCAAAATCAACGCTTGATAGAATGACTTATATATCTACTCTAACAAAACAGTTTTATGAAAGTGGAGAGTCTTTAAATGTTAAAAAAACAGATTATCTATCTATCCAAGTTACAGTTGCTTTAATAGAATCAATTGTTGCAAAAATTGAAGCAAATAGATTTATGGTTACATCAGCTTTATCAAATGCAATGGGTTTAGCATGGGATAGTGAAATCAAACCAAGATATACTAATAATGAGTTATTACCTCCAAAATATTCTTTATCAAAATTAGTTCAAGATGCATATAGAACAAATAGTGATATTAGGAAAATGGATATTGCTTTGAAAATATCAAAGGAACAAATAAAAGAACAAAAAGCTGGGCATTATCCTAGTGTTGCTTTAATGGGTGAGCTTGCACATACATATAACTCTTATGAATATGGATATTTATCTGATGACAAAGAAAACACATGGAATATAGGTTTCGCAGCAGAAATACCACTTTTTGATGGTTTTAAGACTACAAATATGGTAAGTGAAAAAAAATTAGAGAAAAAGAAACTATATTTATTACAAGATATGTTAAAGGAAGGAGTTGCAATACAAATTAAGAATGAACTTAATAACGCACTTCTTGGTTTTAAACAAATCCAGACACTAAAAAAAGCAAAAAAATTAGCACAAGCTAGTAGAGAATTAAATGTAAGAGGTTATCAAATAGATGCTATTGAACCAAAAAGTGTAATAGAAGCACAATATATTGAATCTTATGTAAAAGCTGATTATTTAAAATATATTCATGATTATTTATTATCTTTAGCAAAAATTGATAAGTTAATAGGGCAAGAAGTAAAGTAAAAAATTAGCTTTATTTCTGCTACTATTAATTTAAAAAAGATATAATGTCCAAATGAAAAAAATCTTGATTATTTTAGACGGTATTGTTGCAAAAAAACTAATGCACAGAATCGTAGAAGCAAATACTGGCGAGAACGCTTATGATATTATATATATGAGTGATGTTATTCTTCCTGTTCAAAAACCTTCGAATTTTACTTTTTATAAATTTGACCCAACATCAAAATCAAAACTTGCAATGGTTTTAGATAAAAATATTCATACAGAAGTATTAATCGCACTTAACTCAAAAGATGAGATGATTAATGTAACTAAGAATATTAGAAGTCATAAAAAAAACTTGCAAATGACAGTTTTAGATTATTGGGGATTAGATTTTAAAGACCAATATATAAATGTATATAAAGGTATAGATGTTCTTGCAAATGGAATGGTTGAAAGACTTCCAAATATTCCTGTAGTTGCCCAAAATATTGGTTTAAAACAGGGTGAAATTATGGAAATTAGAGTTCCTTTTGGGAGTTCTTATGCATATAGATATCTAGGTTCAATTGAGCAAAAAGAGTGGAAAATATTTGCACTTTATAGAAATCAACAACTTGTAAATATCAAACCTTCATTAGTATTAAAACCAAATGATGTAATCTTAGTAGTTGGAAAACCTTATGTTTTAATGCAAGTTTATAATGCAATTGGTAAAACGCAAGGGCAATTTCCTATGCCTTTTGGGCACAATATTTATTTATACCTAGACCTTTATTTACAAGATGAAATGAGTGTAAAAAAAGCTATTGAAGAAGCTAAAACATTAAATCAAAGATTAAAGAATAATAAATTAATTATTAGAATTACAAGACCAACAACGCCTGCTATTATGAATTATATAAAAGAAAAATTAAAATATTTTGATAGCATTATTGTTAGAATTGATTATTCAAGTAAGGGTCTTAATAAAATTTTAAAAGAAGACTTTAGAAAATATGATATTGGAATGATGATTTTAACACAAGAAATGTTTAAAGCTAAAGACTCTTTAAAAAATATAATTAACTTTAAAGTACCTATTTTTAAATTAGGAAATGAGAGTTTAAAATCTATAAAACAGACTGTAGTATTATTAAATGATACTCACTCTTATGAGCAAATATCTCCGATTGTATTTGATGTTGCAAGTCAAATAAAAACAAAAACAAGAATTTTTGATTTAGATCCAATTGGTGAAGAAGAAGATAAAACAAATTTATTAGATCATTTTGAAAATCTTGCAAAGATATTTAATGAAAAAATCGAAATAGTATCAAATAATGAAAATCCAATAAGAGAATTAAAAAAAGAAAAAAATATGCTTCAAATTTTACCTTTAAAGCAAGAAATGCTTAAAAAAAGATTTTCATGGAAGTTCTTCTATACAAATACTGATTTTATCTCTTTTGATATGAACAAATATAACCAATTATTAGTTCCAATAGTTGAAGAATAATAGATATTAAGGAAAAATAAATGAATTTTGAAAAATACCCTTTCGAAAGATTAACAGAAATTTTAGCAGATATTACACCTAATGAAAATTATGAATTATCTGCTTTAACTATTGGTGAACCAAAGTTTGAAACACCAGATTTTATACAAGAGACTTTAAAACAATCAACTTCTTTGTTGAAAAAATATCCAGCATCAGCAGGAATTCCTGAACTTAAAGATTCGATGATTAATTTTGTAAATAAAAGGTTTGATGTTACTTTAGATTACACACAAATTATTCCAACTTTTGGAACAAGAGAAGTGTTATTTAACTTTCCTCAATTTGCATTATTTGATATAAAAAATCCAACTATTGCTTTTACAAATCCTTTTTATCAAATTTATGAAGGTGCTGCAATAGCTAGTAGAGCAGAAGTTATTCATATTGATTTAGTAAAAGAGAATAATTTTAAAGCGCACTTGAGTGATGAGCAATTAAAAAAATGTGATTTAGTTGTATTAAACTTTCCAAATAACCCAACTTCTGCCTCTATGAGTAAAGAAGAATTGGGAGAGTGGGTAGAAAAAGCTTTAAAATATGATTTTATTTTAATAAATGATGAGTGTTATTCAGAAATTTATTTTGATGATAACAATAAACCAGCTTCACTTTTAGAAGCTAGTATTCTAGTTGGAAATGATAAATTTAAAAATGTTTTAGTAATGAACTCGATTTCAAAAAGATCTTCAGCCCCAGGATTAAGAAGTGGATTTATTGCAGGAGATGCAAAGATACTTAAAAATTATATGCAATATAGAACTTATGTAGGTTGTGCTTCACCCGTTCCTCTTCAGTACGCTGCTGCTGATGCTTGGAATGAAGAGAGCCATGTAGAGTATTTTAGAAGTATTTACAAGAAAAACTTTGAACTTGCACGTGAAATATTAGGAGTAAAAACTCCACAAGCAACTTTTTATATTTGGTTAGAAGTTGATGATGAAATAGAATTTACAAGAAATTTATATAAAGAAAAAAATATAAAAGTACTTCCAGGTTCTTTTCTAGGTAGAGAAGGAATTGGAAAAGGTTATGTACGAATAGCCTTAGTTGAAAATGCGCAAAAAACAGAAGAAGTATTAAAAAGATTAAAGGATTTTATTGATGGATAAAGAGCAGTTAAACGATGCAAGAACAAATCCAGACTTTCTAAAGTATTTAGAAGAGGCTAGAGTTAAATCTATTGCAGAAAAGAATATAAATGTAATGTATGAAACATTAGATTCAATGTTAATTTTGGATTTAGATGAAGAAAAGATAAACAAACTTTATGAAGAAATTTTAAAAACTTCTTTTGAAAATGTTGAGCAAATTGTAAATAAAAATGAAAAATTAAAATTAAAAAATGAAAACTTACTTTATGTAAGAGCTTTTTATGAACATGCAATTGAAAAGTGGTCGTATGATAATTTTGATGGGGCTAAAGAGCTAGTTTTTGTTTTAGCTAACATAATTGATGATGAGCCACTTGAAAAGGCTTTAAATGTTTTATTAATAGTTTTATCAACTAGAAATCAATTAGATTTTTTCTATGATACAAGTGTTGATCTTGAAAAAGAAAGTAGTGAAGAAAAATACGGATATTTTATTATGAATTTTAAATTCAATACAGATGAATTTTTAAATGACAATAAAGAGACACTTGAAAAAGAATATAAAAATTTAAAACATTTATTGGATAGCTAATGAAAGTACATTTTATAGGAATAGGTGGAATTGGACTTTCTGCACTAGCACGATTTTTAAATAATGATGGCCATGAAATAAGTGGTTCAGATATGAAAAGCTCACCTATTACAAATGAGCTTCAAAAAGAAGGTATTGCTGTTTCTTGTCCTCAACAAGCTTCAAATATTAAAGATGATTTTGACCTAGTAATATACTCAGCAGCTGTTACAGATGAGAACCCAGAATTAATTCAATCAAGAGTTAAACAAATTAGAACTCTTTCACGAAAAGAAGCCTTACCTATTATTTTAGGGGACAAGAAAAACTACTGTGTTGCAGGTGCACATGGAAAATCTACAACAACAGCAATTTTAGCTTCTATACTTCAAAGTTCAGCACTAATTGGTGCAATCTCAAAAGAGTTTGGCTCAAACTTTAAATATGTAAATGATTTAGTAGCTTTTGAAGCAGATGAATCTGATGCATCTTTTTTACTTTCAAACCCTTATTGTGCAATTGTAACAAATGCAGAACCTGAGCATATGGAATATTATCATTATGACTATGATAAGTTTTATGGTTCGTATGAAAGTTTTATAGGACTTGCTACAAAAAGAGTTTTAAATGGCGAAGATAAAGATATTCAGAAATTAAAAATTGAAGAAGCTACTTACCTTTATCCAAGTATTGATATTAAAAATTTATCATACACACTTAAAGATAAAGAGCCATGTACTAGATTTGAGTTAAAAGATTTAGGTACTTTTGAGGTTTGGGGCTTTGGATATCATATTGCAGTTGATGCATCTTTGGCAATATTAGCCGCACTTAATGAGCTTGATATTGAAAGTATTAGAACTAACCTTTTAAAATATAAAGGTATTAAAAAAAGATTTGATGTAGTTCAAGCAAATGATAAATTTGTTGTAATTGATGATTATGCACATCATCCAACTGAGATTGAAGTAACTATGAAATCAGTTGAATTGTATGACAATCTAACAAATCTAAATAACAGAATAGTTTTATGGCAGCCTCATAAATATTCACGAACAAGTGATAATCTTGAAGGCTTTAAAAAATGCTTTAGAAGATGTGATGAGCTAGTAATTTTACCTATATGGACAATTCCAGGTGAACAAAAAATTGATATTGATTTTGAAAAAGAATTTGCTGTATATAATCCAATTTTTGCAGATAGAATTTCTTCAACAAATGGAAGAATTGATTTAATTAAAGATGAAAAGATTATAAAAAGTTATGATAAAGGAATATTCTTAGGAGTAGGTGCTGGAGATATTACTTATCAGCTTAGACATTAATTAATAAACTGCTTTAATATTTAATAAAGCAGTTTATACTAAAATTATATATTAGTCTTTAAAAGGCGGATAGTATGAAGATTTTAGTTAGAAAGTTTTTACAAAAAGAATCAACAGCTGGCATTATATTAATGATCGTTACGGTTCTTGCTTTAATATTTAGCAATACATTTTTATCAGAATTCTATACGGGTTTTTTACACACTATCATTGAGTTTAAAATAGGTACTCTGCTAGAAATATCAAAACCATTAATCCTTTGGGTAAATGATGGCTTAATGGCAATATTCTTTCTTCTTATTGGTTTAGAAATAAAGAGAGAACTCTTACTAGGACATCTTTCCACTATTTCAAAAATCGCATTGCCAGGAATTGCTGCTATTGGCGGAATGTTAGTTCCTGCTTTAATATATGTATTTTTTAATTATGATAATGAATTTGCTCTTCGAGGTTGGGCAATTCCAACTGCAACTGATATTGCTTTTGCTTTAGGAATTGTGGCCTTACTTGGCAAAAGAGTACCAGTTTCTTTAAAAATATTTCTAATGGCATTGGCTATTTTCGATGATCTTGGAGCGATTTTAATAATCGCATTTTTCTATACCTCTAGCTTATCTCTTACTTCTTTATTATCTGCATTAGTTTGTATAATTATCTTAATTTCAATGAATAAAATGCAAGTAACACTCGTAAGTGCTTATGCTTTAGTGGGAATGATCTTATGGGTTTTTGTATTAAAATCTGGTGTTCATGCAACATTAGCTGGAATTATTTTAGCCTTTACAATTCCACTTAATGCAATTAATGAAAAAAGGAAACGTGTATCACCTGTAAAAAGCTTGCAACACTATATACACTTTTGGGTTGCTTTTTATATTTTGCCAATCTTTGCCTTTGTAAATGCTGGAATTGACTTAAGAACTTTAGATATGTCTGCTGTTTTTAATCCCGTATCATTAGGAATTATTTTAGGGCTTTTCCTTGGTAAACAAATTGGAGTATTTTTATTTGTTTATTTAGCTGTAAAGTTTAAATGGGCAAAACTTCCTAAATGCACTAGTTGGGCACAAATATATGGAATAAGTGTACTTACGGGTATTGGTTTTACCATGAGTTTATTTATAGATTCTCTAGCTTTTGAAGATTCATCAATGTTCTTTTATACTGATAAATTAGCTATTTTAATTGGTTCTTTATTATCTGGTATTGTTGGGTATTTAATTTTATTAAAAGTAAAAGGAAAAAAACATTGCTCTGTTTCTTAAACTAAAGATATTCGTGCATTGTTAATAGTAATTTTTCCTTCTAATTCATATTCTAGTACTCTATTTCCAAATTTTAAAATAGCCTCTTCATAACTTGGGTTACTTTCACAAAATAGTAAAAGTTCATCTGTGACTTTTTCTATTTTATTTGTATTCGTAAATTGTGATATAAATTCATCAACATCATAAATAGGTTCAACTAAACCTTTTTTTACTAACTCTTGTGTTCCTAAACTTTCATTTATTCTATGAGGTAATGTATAAATCTTTTTTTTCATTTTGATTGCATATTGTACGGAGGTAAGACTTCCTGAGTTTAAATCAGCTTGTGTAACTATTAAAATATCGCCAAGTGCTACAACTATTTCATTTCTTAGAACAAAGGTATAATTTCTAGCTTTTTCACCTGCTTTATATGCTGATATTACTAAACCATTTTCTTCAATACTTGTAATAAGGTTTTTATTTACACTTGGATATCTTATATCTAAACCATTTGCGACAACTGCAATTGTATTTTTAGGTTTTGCTGCAAGATGAGAAATAGCATCAACACCCATAGCAGCTCCACTTACTATGCAAATATCTAAAGAAGATAGTTTGTGAGCTAACTTATGAGTGAACTCTTTAGTATAAGAATTTGGCCTTCTAGTACCTATTATTGATATCTTTTTCTTTTTTAGAAGTTCAGTATTTCCAATATAAAAAAGTTCTTTTGGGTATTTTTTCATTGATTTTAATTCTGGAATATTAAAGATAAGTTTTTCAATCATAAAAAGCCTTGTAAAATATTTATATAATAATATAATTTATTATATATTTAAAAGCTTAATTTTAAAATCTTCATTGAATCTTCATAATTAAAATATAAAATCTTTTTTAAATAAAAGGAGATAATATGAAAATATTAAAAAAAATTACATCGGTTTTATTATTAAGTACGATAGCTTATTCATCTGATGTATACATTAGTGATATAACAAAAGTACCAGAACTAAAGATGAAAGGTACAAAGTTATCTTTTAAAGAAATTGAAGGGTACCAAAATTATCAAATTGTAGCCACTCATTTTAGAAAAGATAAAAATGAACTAAGATATGTGTTAGCTAACCCTATAGCTTATAATGCTTTAAGAGAAAAAAAGAAAATTATGCCAGATGGTAGTAAAATTGTAAAGATTGGATGGACTGTTAATGATATGTCAACTTTTCCTACAGCACTTGAGGCGAATGAAATACAAAGAGTTGAATATATGATAAAAGATAAAACTAAAGCTAGTGAAAGTGATGGTTGGGGATATGCAAGGTTTATAAAAAAGAATGGAAATTATGAATCTTGGCAAGGTGATACTAAAAGTTGTGTAGCTTGTCATTCTATTGTTTCAAAAAATGATGCCATATTTACAGAATTTCAAAAAATGTTTTAAAATGTTATACTATTATTTATTATAATAAGAGGAATTATGAAAAAAAGAATATTAATAGTTGAAGACGAAGAAAAAATTGTAAGCTTTATTAAAAATCGTCTAGATAACGATATCTATGAAATAGATATCGCACTAGATGGAAAAGAAGCATTAAAAAGAATATCTTCACAAATCTATGATTTGATTACATTGGATGTGTTATTGCCATTCTTTAATGGTTTTGATATATGCAAAGAAATACGTAGTAAATCATCTAAGACTTTAATTATAATGATTAGTGCAATAGATGAAGAAGATTTCAAAATTAAAGGTTATGACTTTGGAATAGATGATTATATTTCAAAACCTTTTTCTTCAAAAGAACTTGCATTAAAGATAAAATCACTTCTTAAAAGAAGAGAAGAGTTACTATCTTTATCCTCTCAAATTATTCCAAATATCATCATTGATGATAATCTAAAAAAGATATTAATAAATGGTTTTGAAATCAATTTTACTCCAAGTGAATATATGATTTTACATATTTTAATTCTAAATAAAAATAGAGTTTATTCTAGAAGAGAATTAGCTCAAATAATATATGATAGTGCTATTGGTGAAATAGATGAGATAGGTATTAATAGTCATATTTATCATATAAGAGAAAAAGTAAAACAATTTTATGATAAAGATATTATCAAAACAATAAGAGGAATGGGATATAAAATAAATGAAAATTAAAACTTTTATTATTCTGGTATATATAGCTGCAGGTTTATTTATATCAATATTAAGTGCATTTACTACTTTTCTTATAATTGGTGAACCAATAGGTTCTAAAATGTTTTTACAAATTGTTTTTGCAATTATATTTATGCTACCACTTATTGGTTTAATAAGTTATATGATTGGTAAATATTTGGCTCTTAAATTTAATCAAACTTTAGCAAGACTAGAAAAAATTAAAGAAGGAAACTTTCTTGAATATAATGAATATACTTATATTTTTGAAGTTAATGAAATAAATACTAGTATGAATTATTTATCAAAACAATTAGATGGGCTAATAAATAATTTAAAATTAAAAAATCAGAATTTATCTAATTTACTTATCTCCATGTCTCATGATATTAAAACTCCAATAACAATTATAAATGGCTATATTGAAGAGATAGAAGATAATTTAATAAAAAAAGAAGAATTACCTGCCGTTTTATCACATATGAAAACAGAAATAAATTTTTTAAATGAGTTAACTATAGATATGATGAGTTACATTAGTTCTATGCAAGAGAGCAAAGAAAAAAATAATATTAATTTATTTACATTTATAAATGAAGAAGTTTTTCCTCTTTTACCTATAAGAGAAGAAATTGTTTATATTAATGAAATTGATAAAAAACTTTTAATAAAATTTAATAGAATGGATTTAAAAAAAGTAAGTTTGAATCTCTTTTCAAATGCATTAAAACATACAAAAAAAGGTTATATTAAAATTAGTAATAAAAAAGAAAATATAGAATTTGAAAATAATGGAATAAAAATAGACTTAAAATTAAAAGAGAAAATCTTTGAACCTTTTTTTACTATATCAAAAAGTAAAAATAGAAAAGAAGATGGCTTTGGATTAGGTCTTTCTATTGTTAAGAATCTGAGCAACAATAACCTTTATAACTGCTATTTAAAAAATAGTGACAATACTACAATTTTTTGTCTAGAACAAAAGTAATAATTTAAATATCTTCATTCAATCTCCATAAATTATAAATATAATTGCTTATGTTAAAAAAACTAACATAATATTTAAAAAGGAGATTTCTAATGAATCTTAAAATGTATATATTGGCTAAGGCCTTAATTGTTCCATGCTTATTAAGTACGGAGTTATTTGCAGATAATATTAACTATCAGCCAAAAGATGGCATGATAAACTTATATGGAGCAGGGGGACCTCATACTGCCTTAATAAGAGTAGCTAGTGAATTTACAAAAATGACAGGTGTAGCTGTAAAGGTTAATTCTGGTCCAGAACATAAATGGACAGATGCTGCTAAAAGAAATGCAGATATTATTTGGGGAACTTCAGAACAATCTACAACAGCATATTTAGAAAATTATACAGAATTTAATAGTAATAATGTTGAGCCTATTTATATAAGAAGAGCAGTTATTGCAGTAGCTAAAGGGAATCCAAAAAAAATAAAAGGGTTTAATGATTTATTACGTCCGAATACAAAGATAGTAGTAACTGAGGGTGCTGGTGTATATAATACTTCCGGAACAGGTGTATGGGAAGATATAGCAGGAAGGAAAGGTTCATTATCTGATATAAAAGCTTTTAGAAAGAATATCATCGCTTTTTCAAAAGGAAGTGGAGCTAGCTTTAGAGCTTTTAAGAATAAAAGAGCAGATGCGTGGATTACATGGGCACATTGGCCATTAACGCATCAAAAGGATGCAGATATCGTTGAAATAGAAAAAAGTCGTAGTATATATAGGGATTTAACTGTTGTTACAAATAAAAAAGTAGACTCTGAAGCAAAGCAATTTATTGATTTCTTAAAAGGTGATATTGCTTTAAAAATATTTCAGTCAGAAGGGTGGACTAATTAGTTTTATATCTAGATTATAAATAAGGAAGTTTATTTATAAAAATTGGTTCAACATCTTTTAACAGATGTTTTGATTCTCTTAAAACTTTAATTGTCATAGAGTGAGGATGTCCAATTGCAATTGCATATCCTCTTTTTTTTGCAATCTTTATAGCTTTTTTTAATTGATTTTGAATATAGTTATAATCTTTTTCATTATCAATAAAAGTATTTCTTACAATATATGGCATTCCATATTTTATTGCATATTTTTTAGCTACACTTTTTGCAGTTGTTCTACTATCTACGAAAATAAAGTTATATTTTTTTAAAGCACGAAATAGTTTATCCATAGCTACATCATTTTGAGTAAATACTGAACCTGTATGGTTGTTTGTATATTTTACTTTTGGATATTGTTGTCTTAGTTTTTTTACAATACCTTCAATTTTTTCATAAGAGTCATTAATGTTTAGAGTTATTCTCTCTTTTGATTTAAATTTAGACGAAGCTTGCATAGGAAAGTGAATCATATGAACAGGTAACTCTTGTGCAATTTTTGCAGAATTCAAATGACCTTTTTGTGGTGGAAGAAAAGCCATAGTTACTTTATATCCAATATTTAAGATTGCCTTTTTTTGCTTACTGCTACTTACATCATCAATAATAATTGCAAGTTTTGGTTTAGTTTTCTTGTCATAATGATATAAGTCTTTTTTGCTTTTTATTAAAGGTGTTCGCTTTACTTCTTCTTTTACTTTTTTTGTTTCTTTTTTTACTTGTTCTTTCTTTTTATCTTCTAGTTTCTTTATTTCTCTTATTTCAGGTTTTATTTCTTCTGTGTCAATATGATCTTTTTTTAGCTCTTCTGTATCTTCTTCAAATTTCTCTTTTGAAGTTTCAATTTTATCAAAGTACTCATCAAGTTTTTCATTTTGGAATTTTTTGATTTCACTTAAAGGTGATAGTTTTTGGGGTGGGGAATCTTGTTTTTTTTCTTGTGTAAGAATGTTATTAATATTTTTATTTGAACTTTTATTTGAATCTTCATTCTTCATTATAAAATAACTTAATCCACTAGCTATAAATGCAAATAAAAATATTAGTAGAAAGATTTTTACTAATTTAGATTTTGAAATTGATGATGATTGTTTTTTTCGTTTTGTTTGTTTATTACTCATAAGTTTAAGAAAGTAAATAAAGAGAGTGAAACTCTCCTTATTCAAATATTAGTTTTTGTCTTGTTGAACGATTTTGTTAGATCCAATCCATGGCATCATTTCTCTTAAACTGTTACCAGTTTGTTCGATTAATGAAGCTTTAGCATTTGTTCTTTCAGCATTCATTCTTGGGTATCCAGCTTGACCTTCTAAGATGAAGTCTTTTGCAAATCTACCATCTTGAATTTCTTTTAAGATTTCTCTCATTGCAGCTTTTGATTCATCATTGATAACTCTTTTTCCAGAAACATAATCTCCGTACTCAGCAGTGTTAGAGATTGAATATCTCATATCAGCGATTCCACCTTCAAACATTAAATCAACAATTAATTTAAGTTCGTGCAAACACTCAAAGTATGCTAATTCAGGTGCATATCCCGCGTCAGTTAAAGTTGTGAATCCAGCTTGAACTAAAGAAACAGCTCCACCACATAATACAGCTTGCTCTCCGAATAAATCAGTTTCAGTTTCATCTTTGAAAGTTGTTTCAATAATTGCAGTTCTACCACCACCAATTGCTGAAGCATAAGATAATGCTAATTCTTTTGTGTTTCCAGTTGCATCTTGGTGAATTGCAATTAAATCAGGAATACCACCACCTCTTACAAATTCAGATCTAACAGTATGACCTGGAGCTTTAGGAGCTACCATCATAACGTTGATGTTTTTTGCAGGTGCAATTCTTCCATAATGAATGTTGAAACCATGTCCAAATGCTACAGTAGCACCGTCTTTTAAGTTTCCAGCAATTTCATTTGCATAAATATCAGCTTGGTTTTCATCAGGTAATAAAATCATTACGATATCAGCAGCAGCTGATGCTTCAGCAACAGTTAATACTTCGAAACCTTTAGCTTCAGCTTTAGCCCATGAAGCTCCATTCTTTCTTAAACCAACAACAACTTCAACACCAGAATCTCTTAAGTTTTCTGCGTGTGCGTGACCTTGTGATCCAAAACCAATCATTGCTACTTTTTTTGTCTTAATTAACTCAATATTACAATCTTTGTCATAGTATACATCTAATGCCATTATTATGTCCCTCTAAATAAAATTTTAGAGATTATACTGAAAAAAAGTTAAAATCTTGGTAATTTAATATAAAAAAGACTAATACTTAACATATTTTAGCTAGGATTACGAGATATATATAGAAGGAAATAAAATTGCTAAAAGAGCTCTTTACAAAGATACAAACACAAAATAACACTTATACTAAGTTAGAATTAATTGAAATTGAGAAATTTATAAAAAAAAATATTATTATAAAAATGGATGATGATTCCTATGAACTTAATTCAAAGTATAAAATAGCGATTGTTAATGTAGGTAAAAATTTAGTAATATTAGAAGATTTAGTAAGTGAACATAAAAATATCAAAATAGAGTTTGATAATTTAAATGGGGCATATAATGGAGACTTAGTCTTAGCTAAAAGAGTTTTTAATCCAAGATCAAAAATTAAAGCAAATATTATTGAAATTTTAGATGGTAAGAAAAATGATATTTTAGTTTATATAAAAGAAAAATCTTTTTATACAGTAAAAGAAAACATAAAATTAGAAAATAAAGGTGCATCTAAATATGAAGAAGGAGATATTCTTTTAGTTGATAATCAATCTTTAGATTTAGTTAAAAATTTAGGAAACATTCAAGACCCAAAAGTTGATGAATTAATATCATTACATTTATATCATGAAGAAATAAGATTAGTTAAACCTTTAGAAGTTGATGCAAAAATGAATGATGAGAAACAAAGAGTTGATTTAACACATCTTCCTTTTTGTACTATTGACCCAAACTCTGCAAAAGATCATGATGATGCAATTTATTATGATGAGGAAGAAAAAATATTATATGTAGCAATTGCTGATGTATCTTATTTTGTAAAGGAAGGAAGTGCACTTGATAGACTTGCATTTTTAAAATCAACTTCGATTTATTTACCAGGAAAAGTTTTGCCAATGCTTCCTAATGAATTAAGTGAAGATATGTGTTCTTTAAAAGAAGGAGTTGATAGATATTCTTTTGTTTTTAAAATACATTTAGATTTACAAAAGAAATGTGCAAAAAAAGCACAACTTTTTGAAGCGATTATAAACTCACATAAAAAATTCTCTTATGGAAGAATAGATAGAGTTTTAGAAGGACATCTAGATCAGTATTCACCAGTTGATAAAACAATTTTTGAATATTTACTTCCCTTATATGAAATTACAAAAAGTTTTAGAGCTAAGAGATTAGAAAAAGGTTATGATTTTAGAACAACTGAACTTAGACAAAAACTTAAAAACTTTAAAGTTATAGCAGTAGAGAAAGAAGAATCAACAGCCTCTCATCAATTAGTAGAAGAGTGTATGCTTTTAGCAAATATTGAAGCAAGTAAAAAAGTAAATACTGTTGGAATTTATAGAATCCATGAAGAACCATCTTTAAAATCAATTTCGAGATTAGTTGATGATGTAAATATTTTAGGGGTTAAAGTAAAAGTGCAAAGTGATGTTCATGAAACAATTACTCATATTCAAAAGAAAGCGAAGGCTTCAATGATGAGTGAAGAGATTGATGAACTTATTATTCAGTCACAAACTCAAGCTAAATACTCTTCAAAAAACTTAGGACACTTTGGTTTAGGTTTTACTTCTTATTCACACTTTACATCTCCAATTAGAAGATATTCAGATTTAGTATTACATAGGATGTTAAAGTCAAAACAAACACCTAAAAATATTGAAGAAATATGTGAGCACATATCTTTAAATGAAAGAAAAGTAGCTCAACTTGTTTGGGATTATGAAGATAGAAAATATGCAAGATGGGCAAATGATAATATTGGGCAGATGATAAAAGTAAAAATAGTAGATACAGAAAGAAACAAAGCAGTTTCTTATGATGCTATTTCTGGATTAAAAGTAACTATTGATAATATAAAAGGTCAGAAACTTTTTACAAAATTAAAAGTTAAAATTAAAGAAGTTGATATAGTTACAAAACAAATTATTGCTAGTATTAAATACTAGCTTCACTTAATGTTGTAAATAACCTTGGGATTCTATCTTTTAAAACATATTGTCCTATTAGTTTTTCTTTTTCGTTTATTAAAATTGGAGCTGCAAGATTTACAATTGAGTCTTCTATAGGTTTTTGCATTACAATACAAAAAAATATTTTGAAATCTTTTAGTTCTTTAATATTCATTTTTTCTAAAGTATCATCGTCAATATTAAAGTTAAAGTCAGCTTCTTTAAAATAATCAATATTTACAAGATTAATATTCAGGTTTTTTTCTTTATTTAATTCTATTGTAATAAAATTATTGTCAAGAGATTTAATCTCCAATTCTTTTATATCTTCAAAACCTAGTAGTGGAAGTTCTATTTTATACATTAGTAACCTTTCATTGTTAGATGAATTTTATTGAAAGATAACTTAGGATAAGATATACCCTATGTATAAAAACGAATTTGATAATCATTTAAGACAAAATAAAAAATTTAATGCTTATATGTTCTATGGGCAATCAACATTCTTAGTTGAGCATTACTCTAATATTGTGACTTCCTCTCTTGGGCAAAAAGATGAAATTGAAAAATTATATTTTGACGAATATGATTTTAAATATGCAAAAGATAAATTACTTCAATCTTCACTATTTTCATCAAACAATATCTTATTAATAAAATGTGATAAAAAAATACCTAAAAAAGAAGTAGATACTTTAGTAGAAGCTTGTAATACAAATCCTGATAGTACCGTGATTTTTTCATGTATTGGGGATACAGACTTTAGGTCTATGGAGAAAAGCTTTTCTGCTAAAACAAACTCTGCAGTTGTTAGAATGTTCTCTCCAAACGATAATGAAGCAGTAAGACTTATAGAAGATACTGCAAAAAAGTTAAATATCAATTATGAAGTATCAGCATTGAATCATTTATACTTTATGCATAAAAATGATTTATCATTATGTATCAACGACTTATCAAAATTAGCTATTTTAGATGAAAAGATAACTTCAAATATTGTAAACACTCACTGTTTTGGAATAGGAGCTGTTTCTTTTGAAGACTTTTTACATGATTTATTAAGTGGTAAAGATATAGCAAATGATTTAACACTTTTATTAGAAGAGGGTGTTAATGAAATATTTTTAATCAATCAAGTAACATCATTTATTCAACAACTATTTATGATATCTTCATATGCCAGAGCAATAGGAGCACCAAATCCTAAAGAGATATTAGGATTTATTCCTCCAAAAAATGTTTGGGAAAAGAAATCAAAATTAGCTATAAATATAAAACCAGAAAAATTTCAAGAAATGTTAGAGTTCTTACTAAATATTGAGTTAGAACTAAAATCTTCAAAGATTGATAACTCAAATCTTTACATACAAGCAAGCCTAAGAAAGTTTACAGTTTTATTTGGATGATTATAACTTTATAAAAAAGGAAAGAAATTAAAATTTCTTCCCTTTTTTTATTTATAGCTTGGATAATCACTATAGCCTACTTCATCTCTCCCTCCAAATAAAGTATGAGAATCTTTGATTTCTGATAATGGATAGTTGTTTTTTAGTCTATTAACTAAATCTGGATTAGGAATATAATATCTACCAAAACCTACAATATCAACTAAATCTTTTTCTATAACTTTATTTGCTCTTTCAAGGCTATATCCTCCCGTAGCAATAATTGTATTTTTAAAAGTATTTCTTAATTCTTTTCTAAAAGACTCAGGAATTTGTGGTGCATCATCCCAATCTGCTTCACACAAATGAATATATAACATATCTAATTTATTTAATTCTTTTGCTGCTAACATAAAAGTATCAAGAATCTCAGGATCTTCCATGTCTTTAAATTGAATAAATGGAGATAATCTTACACCTGTTTTATCTGCACCAATTTCATCTATTACTTCTTTTGTTATTTCTAATAAAAGTTTGATTCTATTTTCTTTACTTCCTCCATAACTATCTTCTCTTTTATTTGAATTACTTCTTAAAAATTGGTCAAGCAAGTATCCATTAGCTCCATGTATTTCAACTCCATCAAATCCTGCCTCTATTGCATTTCTTGAAGCTTGTTTAAATTCTTTGATTACTTGAGTTATATCATTAATATCCATAGCTTTTGGAGTCTCTACTGGTAGCATAGTTGCATCTTTACTTGTAGGTGTATCAAATACATAAACTTGTGTATCTTTTGCTAGTAAAGCAGATGGTCCAATAGGTTGTAAGCCATTAACCTTAGAGCTTGAAACTCTTCCTACATGCCAAAGTTGTAAGATAATTTTCCCACCTTTTTCATGTACTGCTTTTGTAACAAGTTTCCAACCTTCTATTTGCTCTTTTGAATAAATACCTGGTGTATCAGCATATCCTTGTCCTTGTAATGATATCTGTGTTGCTTCTGATATTATAAGACCTGAGCTAGCTCTTTGTGCATAATATTCTGCATTCATTTGAGTTGGAATTTCGCCTTCTATAGTTCTTGATCTTGTCATTGGTGCCATTGATATTCGATTTTCTAATTTTAAATCTTTCATTTGATATGAGTTAAATACATTTTTCATATACTTGTCCTTTTATTATTATATATATTTTGTTTTTTATGAATTATTTTTTAGTATACAAAAAAATTTTAAATAAAAAAATAGATATCTTGTGAACTTTATCTATCATTTGTGCTATTTTAAAAATGAAGTATATTTTTGTTTCTGCTTTTAAGCTAAGAATATTTTCTGTAGATGTATAATAGTTTATGAAAAAAACAATAACTAAAAAATCACACTTTGAACAAATAAACCTTGCTTTAGTTTATGTGCAAAATAATTATAGTTCAAATATTACTGCTGAGGATTTAGCTAAAGTAAGTGCTTATTCAATATTTCATTTTCATAGAATATTCAAAGAACTTACAGGTACAAGTGTAAATAATTATATACGAAATACAAGATTAGAGAAAGCATCGAATCTACTACTTTATAACTATCATAAAAGTATTCAAACAATAGCATTAGAATGTGGTTTTTCAACTGCAACTAGTTTTACACAAGCTTTTAAAAAAATGTTTTCCATGACCCCAAAAGATTGGAGAAAAGGAGGCTACAAAATAAATAATCCTAGGAATAATATTTCATTGATAAGAGTTGATGAATCTATGGTTCTAGAATCTCCTCAAATTGTCACTAAAGAAAGTGTTCCTATTTTATATACAAGAGTATATAAATATGAAAACGATATAAGTTCAGTTTGGAATGAAATGTATGAATGGTGCGAAGCTATGAATGTTTTAAATAAACCTCATAAATATATAGGACTTTTTCATAATCATCCATCTTTTCTTCCTTATAATACAATGAGATATTCAGCATGTATAAGAACAGATGAAGATATAATACCTTCAGGTAAAATAGGAAGATGTAAATTAAGTAGTGGAAAGTTTGCAAAATTTGAATTTACTTGTTCTCATTTGGACTTGTATAAAATGATGCATTTAGCATATCTAACTTGGATACCGAGTTCTAACTATGAAGTAAGAAATTTTCCAGCTTATGTAGAGTATAAAAATCCAGAGCATCTTATGAGTAATGACATTTTAGAAATAGATTTTTACTTACCTATTCAAATTATAATATAAAGTATTTTTTACTTTTTAGTAAATCTTTAAAGTTAAGAAGTTTAAGCTAAGAAAGTTTACAGTTTTATTTGGATAAAATCCATGACTTTATAAAAAAAGTACCCTTGCTGATATTAGTGAAAACTAGAATACCGGCATAAACTATAAGGAGAAAATAGATGAGTAAATTAAGACATTACGAAACAATGTTTATTGTTAAGCCTACGTTAACTGAAGAAGAAACTGCAGCTCAAATTGATGGTGTAAAAGCTATTATTGAAAAGAATGGTGGAGAAATTGTACAATGTGACAATATGGGTTCTCAACAATTAGCTTATGAAATTGAAAAACACAAAAGAGGTTACTACTACCTTGTATATTTCAAAGGTGAACCTGCAGGAATTGCTGAAATCGAAAGAAATTACAGAATCAATGAAAATATCATGAGATTCATTTTCATTAAATATGAAAATAAAAAAGAGATTGCAGCATGGACTTATATGTGTGGCGAAGCAGCTAAAAAAGAATCTAAATAAATTTATAGGAATCTAGTATGTATAATAAAGTAATTATGGTTGGAAATTTAACAAGAGATATTGAGCTAAGATATTTACCATCTGGTGCAGCAATAGCAAAATCTGCAATTGCAACATCATTTAAGTTTAAATCAGCAGCTGGAGAACAAAAAGATGAAGTTTGTTTTTTAGATTTTAATATGTTTGGAAGATCTGCTGAGGTTGCTAATCAATACTTACGAAAAGGTTCTAAAGTTTTATTAGAAGGTCGACTTGTATTTGAACAATGGACTGCTCAAGATGGAACTAACAGAAATAGACACTCTTTAAGAGTTGAAACTATGAAAATGTTAGATTCAAAAAGTGATTCAATGAATAATAATGCTGGGGATAACCAAGGTTATAATCCTCAAGGATCTAATAATCAACCAGCGCAAAATCAATACAATAACACTTCGAATACACAAAATGCTCAAAACAACTATGGTGGTAATAATCAAGCAGCAAAAATGCCTGAACATAAAATACCTGAAATAGATATAGACGAAGACGAAATACCGTTTTAGTAAATAAAGGAAAACAACATGGCTGAAAGAAGAAAATACGGAAAGAAATATTGTAAATATACTGAAATGAAAGTTACTTTCATTGATTATAAAAACTCTGATTTATTAAAAATTTCAATGAGTGAAAGAGGTAAAATTATGCCTAGAAGACTTACTGGAAATTCTAAGAATTCTCAAGAGATGGTAGAAACTGCAATCAAAAGAGCTAGACATATGGCATTAGTTCCATACATCGTTAACACTCATAATGTTACAGACGCAGCTTTTTCTAGATAATTCTAGTAAAAGTTTATAAAAAAGGGAAGAAGCTTTTGCTTCTTCCCTTTTTTTATGCCAAAATATCGATTTTATTAGAGAAAAGTAATTAAACTTTTTCCCAAACAACGCCTGATGGGGTATCCATAAGTGAAATTCCTAGTGCGGTAATTTCATCTCTTACTTTATCCGCAGCTTCAAAATCTTTAGCTTTTTTTGCTTCAGTTCTTTTTTCTATTAGATTTTCAATTGTATCTTTTTCTTCATTACTTATTCCAAATTGGAAATATTCATAAGCATCTGATGAACCGATTCCTAAAATATCTGAAATAAATTCTATGTTTGAAACTAGTTCTTTTTTTAATACTTTATCTTTAGAATTAGCATCAAGTTTATCGTTTGCATTTGAAATCATTTCATCAATGTATGAAATAGCTTTTGATGTATTAATATCATCATTTAAAGCAGTAAATATTTTTTCTTTAAACTCTTTACTAACTTCTGATTTAGCACCTGCATAAACTCTTTTTTTAACTCTATAAAGTTTATCAAGTCTCTTTTTTGAAGATAATAAATCTTCTTCATTAAAGTTGAAATCAGTTCTATAATGAGCTGTTAATAAATAAAATCTAATAACCTCTCCACTATAAGATTTTAAAACATCTTTTAGGAAAAATGAGTTACCTAAAGATTTACTCATTTTTTCCCCATCAATATTTACAAAACCATTGTGCATCCAATATTTTGCAAGTTCTTGATTTGATGAACATCTTGTTTGTGAGGCTTCATTTTCATGGTGAGGAAAAAGTAAATCAGCACCACCACCATGAATATCTATTTGGTAAGGAGAATTTTTATATGCTAAATGTTTTTCAATCATAGCCGAACACTCAATATGCCAACCAGGACGACCATTTCCAAATTCTGCTTCAAAAATAACATCTTCATCTTTTGCAAATTTCCATAAAACAAAATCAGATGAGTTTCTTTTTTCTAAGTTTGCTTCAACTCTTGCTTGTGAGTTTTCATCACTTGCTCTAGAAGAAATAGAACCATAAGTTGAGTCTTTTGATGTATCAAAATAAACACCATTTGAAATTACATAGGCTATATCTTTTGAGATTAGATTATTAATCATCTCTTTCATAACTTCAAGATTTTGTGTAGCTTTTGGTTCGATTGTATTATCTAATACATTTATAGCTTTCATATCAGCTTTATATGTATTTATATATTGAGTTGTAATATCTTCAAGTGTTCTTGAAGTTTCATACATTTTTTTGATGATTTTATCATCGATATCTGTAAAGTTTTTTGTCATTGTTACTTCATAGTCGTTCATTTTTAGAACTCTATGAAGTAAATCAAAGGCAATAGCAGATCTTGCATGACCTAGGTGTGAGTCATCATAAACTGTTGGACCACACACATAAATTTTTGCTTTTTTTTCTTCTATTGATTTAAATAAAACTTTTTCTTTTTTTACTGAATCATAAATATATATATTATTCATTTTATTTAAATAATGCTTCTAATGAAGAAGTATCAGTAGTTCTTTCTTCTCTTCTTTCATTGTTACCTTCAACAGTTGGCGTAGAACCTTCAATTTCAATTAGTTCAATTTCATATTTTGTAAGCATTGAAGCAAGTCTAATATTTAAACCAGCTTTTCCAATTGCTTTAGATTTTTGATCACTTGGAATAGTAACAGTTGCTTTACCTTTATCTGTAAATGTAGGTGCTTGTGTAATCTCAACTTTTGAAATAATTGCAGGTGATAAAGCTCGTGAAATAAACATTTCTGGAATTGTTGAATATTCAACACAGTCAATATTTTCTCCACTTAATTGGAAAGATACAGCAGAAATTCTAATACCTTTAACACCAACAACTGCACCAATTGGGTCAATTTGAGGGTCAAGACTTGTTAATGCAATTTTAGCTCTACTTCCAGGAATTCTAGCACTAGCTTCAATAATTACTTTTTCATCTTTAAGCTCAGGTACTTCAAGTGCTAATAAACACTCTAAGAATTTAGGACTTGTTCTTGAAATATCAACGATTAAACCATTAGTTTTATCAATATTAACACCTCGTACTACTGCTTTTACAGTATCTCCAACTTTAAAAGTTTCACCTTTTATTCTACTTTTTCTTTGTAACATTCCTTTTACTTCACCAATTTCGATAAAAGTATTTTCTTGTCTATCAACTCTAGTAACAACACCAGATACAACTTTTCCTATTTTATCTTGATATTTACCTAGTAAGTTTTCTTCAATAAATCTTTGTATTCTATATTCAAAATTATTATGTAAAATAGTTGCAGCATTTCTTCCCATATTTTCAAACTCAAGATCGTAATCAATAAAATCACCAATTTCTAAATCTTCATCAATCTCTTTTGCTTCATCTAAATCAATAAAGTTTCCAGCATTGATTTCATTTCCATATTCGTCTTCTACTTCGCCAGTTAATTTTGCATCACCAACTGCTAAAACTTCTATCTTTTGTGATAATTGTAATTTTTTATTTTCTCTATCAATATTTGCATCGAATCTTAATGTTTCATCTACCATTTTTTCTGCTGTTTTGATAAGTGCTTCTTTTAATGCATTTTCAACATTTTCAATTTGTAGACCTTTTTCATATGCAATTGAGTCTAAAATATCTATAATTTTGTCCATTAATAACCTTTAATAATCTTTTATTTGTTGACATTGAAATGTAATGTTTATGAATTCAATGTAGTGTAGAGTTATATTATATCCAAAACTCCTTTTATGAAAATAAAAGTAATTTTAAGATAGAATATTTAGCTAATTAAAAAGAAAAGGTTTACTAATATGGAATTATTAATTGCAAGAGAAGAATTAAGTAAAAAACCAAAAAAAATGCAACTAGATAAAATTAAAGAAGAATTAAAAAAAGGTTCAAATGCAGAATTATTGTATTTTGACAGAGATAACTCACATAAAGATATGATGGCGTTAGTTGATGCACTTGAAGCTGATGATTATAATGTTTACTTCAGAGAAGTAAAATATGGTTTAGCGGATGATGAGTATATGTATGAGGTTCATGCACTTTAATCAAGTGATAAAGCTATGAGTTCAAATAAAAAACTATTTATACAAACACTTGGTTGTCAAATGAATGACACAGATAGTCAACATATCGCAGCTGAGTTAGAAAAACATAAAGATTATTCACAAACTAATGTTATGGAAGATGCTGATTTAATTATCATTAATACATGTTCTGTAAGAGAAAAACCTGTTCAGAAACTATTTTCTGAGATTGGTCAGTTTAATAAGAAGAAAAAAGAGGGTGCTAAAATTGGTGTTTGTGGTTGTACTGCATCACATTTAGGACGAGATATTATTAAAAGAGCACCTTACGTAGATTTTGTTGTAGGTGCTAGAAATATATCTAAGATTAAAGATGTTGTAGATATCAAAGGTTCAGTTGAAATTTCAATTGAAAATGATGATTCTATGTATGAATTTGCAACTGCAAAAACAAACCAATATAGAGCAAGCGTAAACATTTCAGTTGGTTGTGATAAAAAATGTACTTACTGTATTGTTCCAAGCACAAGAGGTGAAGAACTTTCAATTCCTATTGAAATGATTGTTGACCAAGTTCAAAAATCAGTTGACCAAGGTGCTGTTGAAGTAATGCTTCTAGGACAAAATGTAAACTCTTATGGAAGAAGATTCTCTGATGGTAGAGAAAAATCTACTTTTACAAAACTTTTACAAGAAGTTTCAAAAGTAGAAGGTATCCAAAGAATTAGATTTACATCTCCTCATCCTTTACACATGGATGATGAATTTATTGAAGAGTTTGCAAAAAACAAAAAGATTTCAAGATGTATTCATATGCCTTTACAAAGTGGTTCAACATCAATTTTAAAAGCTATGAAAAGAGGTTATACAAAAGAGTGGTTCTTAAATAGAACTGCAAAAATAAGATCACTAGTACCTGATTTAAGAATTACTACAGATATTATTGTAGCTTTTCCAGGTGAATCTGACGCCGATTATCAAGATACTTTAGATGTTGTAAAAGAAGCTAAATTTGATCAAATATTTAACTTTAAGTATTCTCCAAGACCTGGAACGGAAGCTTTAAATATGGAAGATTTAGCAGTTGATGACAAAATTGGAAGTGCTAGATTAACTGAATTAATTGAATTACATAAAAGACACTTAGAAGCTGTAATGCCAACTTATGTTGGACAAACTTTTTCTGTATTAGTTGAAAGTTTAAAAGCAAATGGTGAAGTTTGTGGTTTCACTGATAATTATTTACAAGTATTTACAAAAGGAAGTGATGAACTTCTTGGTAAATTTGTAGATGTTAAAATTACTAGTAATTCAAGAACATCATTAAAAGGTGAAATAGTTCAGTAATGAAAAAATATTTTAAGACAAATATTTTACCTTATATATTATATTTCCTTGTGAAATTTATTTACTCTACAAACAAAAAAGTTTTTCATCACTCTAAAATTGAGAGTGATGAAGCTTTTATCTTTGTTGCTTGGCACGGAGATTTATTAGCCCAACCTACAAACTATTTTAAGTTTAGACCAAACGGTAATGTAAAAGCAATGATTAGTCATAACAAAGACGGCGAAATTATTGCAAAAATTTATGCTCTTTTAGGAACAGGATTAATAAGAGGTTCTTCTTCTAAAGGTGCTGCTAAAGCTTTAATTAGTACAATTAAGGAAATCAAAGCAGGTTCAGATGTTGCACTAACTCCAGATGGTCCAAGAGGCCCTAGATATAGTGTTGCTCCTGGAATTGTTGCTATTGCTCAAAAAAGCAATGCAAAAATAATTGTTTTAAATTCAAAGCCATCTAAGTATTGGCAGTTTAGTTCATGGGATAAATTTGTTTTACCAAAACCTTTTGGAAAAATAGATTTTTATTTATCAGAGCCTTTTAGTATTGAAGGTTTAGAATCGCAAGAGGCAATAGAGTTAATCAAAGATAAAATGATGACTCATTCAATGCCTTAAAAAGTTTAAATAGGAAGTATATGTTTACTAAAGAGTCTTTATATATTAATGCTATTAAATATGATACACAATTAAAACTTGATTATAAGAAACTAAGTGATAATGAAATTACTGAGGCAAATAATTCTGTTTTTTTAGTTGATGATGAAATCTTGGCACATGATATTGCTCATAAATTAAACACTTCACAAAAAGAAATTAGTAATACTTATATTTCAACACTTCTAATAAGTGATACAACAAGACTAGTTCCCAAAGCTTTATCTTCTAAACTAAAAGATTGCGAAGTAACAGAGTTAAATAATGAATTTGATATTGCTGTTTTGAAAACAACTCTTTTTGAAACAAAAAACTATTTTGATAAAACAGGTGTAGATTATATCTATTCTGCTTTTCATATATTAAATTTACATTTAGAACAAAATATTTGTAAGAATCAATTACTAATCTTTCTATTTAACAATAAAGCTTTTGTTCTAATTTTAGGAAATGATGGATCAATTGTCTTTAATAAAACAGTTGACTTACCTACTTTTGAATCTATTAAAAAAACGCATTTTTATGAAGATGATATAACGGGCCAAAAACTTTATGATGAAATATATTATTTAGAATTAAATGAAATAATTCATAATATGCTTAATGAATTTTATAAAAAATCAAAAGATGTTTTTGTAGAGAAAATTGTAATTTTATATGCATTAAAACAGCTATCAAATGAACAAATTGAACAATTAAGTGATGAGTTATTATTACCTATTGATTATCATCCAATAAATATTGATGAAGAAATTTTTGAATTATCAAAAGATAAGCATTTAAAAAAAAGTTTTATAAAACCTAGAAAAAAAGCTAAAAAAACTAATTTTAATAATCTATTTATTTTACTATTTTTCCTTATTGCTTTTTTTGGTATTTATAAACTGTTTATAAATATGGAAGTAACACAAGATAAAGAAAAACAAGATATTAGAAAATTTGTTAAATTACCTGATCATGTAAATATAAATGATAAGATTGATAAACGTATAAAATCAATTTTTAAAAGAATACCTTATGACATTGTATTAAAAAACTTAAAATTAGAAGAAGATAGTTTAGAAATAAATGCTACATTATTAGCAGATGATACTTTTATAAAATCAGTAAAACCTGCGTTAGACGATATTTATACACAAATAGATATAAAAGTTGAAGATGATAAAAAAAATATGATATCTGGAAAAATAAATGCTAAAGAAGCATTAGAATTAAAAGATATTGTATATAAAACTTATAACGATAAATATATTACTGATGAGTTTTTACCAATTTCTAGAGTTACTGAGCAATTAAAGATTTTATTCCCTGATGATACGCTTATCAAGTTTAATTCTAGTAAAAATGAAGATATTACAAAGTTCTTTTATTCAGTAAGCATGTTAGTAGAAACTCCAGCAGAGTTTTTTAATACAATTGAGATGCTAAGTAATGAGTTGTATTCTATAAGTATTATGTATCCCATAATAATGACAAAAAATGAAGATGGTTTTTTAGAAATAGAGTTTAAATTAGCTTTTAATCAACCAAAATAAAAACTAAAAACTTTTACCAAGTTTTTAGTTCATTATAAACAGAGTCTCTCTCAACTGGAGTAAACCCAGTATTTTTAATCAAGTCAACAAACTCTTTTAAAGCCACACCCTTAGCACTAGTAGCACCTGCTGCACTTTGTATAGATTCTTTCTCAATTGTTCCATCAACATCGTTTGAACCAAACTCTTGAGCTATTAAAGCTAGTTTAACAGTTGATGTTGCCCAGTAAGCTTTAATATTAGAAATATTATCTAAAACAATTCTAGCAATTGCATATGTTTTTAAAATTTCAACACCTGTTAAAGGAGCTTCAATTTTTAAATAATTATTCTCAGTTTGATACACAAGAGGAATAAAGGCATTAAAACCACCTGTTTCATCTTGTAAATCTCTTAGTCTAATCATATGGTCAATTCTATTATCTCTACTTTCTACGTGTCCAAATAGCATTGTTGCATTACTTTGTTTTCCTGCTTTATGCCAAGTTTTATGAATTTCAATCCATTGATCAGAAGTAACTTTTCCACCACAGATTTTCTTTCTAACTTTTTCATCAAAAATTTCAGCACCACCACCTGGCATAGAATCTATTCCATGCTCAATCATCATATCAATTAATTCTTGATAGGTAAGATTATATTCAGTACTTAAAAAATGAATTTCAGCAGCTGTTAATGCTTTTACATGAATAGATGGAAAAGCTTCTTTTATTTTTCGAAATACATCCATATACCATTGTAAGCCAGTACTTGGGTTATGTGCAGATACTATATGTACTTCTTTTATATCATTCTTAGAAGAATTTTTTACAATCTCAAGTATCTCTTCATGAGTCATTGTATATTGTAAAGGATTCTTCCTACTAGCACTATAGGCACAAAACTGACAAACATCTTTGCAGATATTTGTTGGATTTATATGTCTATTTATATTGAAGTATGTTTTCTTCCCATGTTTTTCTTCTCTTATTTTATTTGCATATTTTGCAAGTGTAAATAAATCTAAATCATAAAGTTTAATGGCATCTTCATATTCTAATCGTTCATTATTTTCTAATTTTTCTATAATACTCATATTATTCCTATTTACAATCAAAATCTTTTGTATTTTTATTATATCTACCCATATGAATAAAACCTATACATGTTTTATTCATATCTTCATCATAAAATTTAACTTTGTATACTTTACTTTTATATCTTGTTTCTTTATCTTCTACACTTAATTTATTAATTACTTCAATTTTTCCAATATTACTATGACCTAAAGTTGCAAGAATTTCTGTCATTTTATCTTGTTTTAGTGTTTTTAATATTGTAAATACAGCAATACCTGCAAGTATTAAAATACCTATAATTATAATTGTTTTTTTAGGTAATTTTCTTATCTCAGTATTAGTCATCTGCATTCTCCACTAATGGTAAAAATGAACATTTCTCACCATCATAAGATTCCAATGTTCCATCTTCAATTCTATAGTACCAGCCATGAATTTGTAAAGATCCATTTTTAACTTTTCTTTCAACATCAGGAAAAGTTAATAGATTCTCCATTTGATGAACTACAGAAATTCTTTCAGTTGCTCTATAAAGTTTTTCTTTATCACTTTTATCTTGAATTGCAAGAAGAGTATACTCTTTTGCTTTTTTCCCTAATTCTAACCATTTTTTAACATGTATTAAATCAGGAGAATCTCCAATATCTTGGTATAAACTTTTACAAGCACCACAGTGAGAATGACCACAAATAATGATATGTTTTACTTCTAAAACTGATACAGCATATTCAATAGCAGCAGAACTACCATGAAAATCATCATCTTCACTATATGGAGGTACAAAGTTTCCAACGTTTCTTAGAATAAACATATCACCTGGTTTTGTATCTAGCATTAAATCTGGAATAATTCTACTATCACTACACCCAACAAAAAGAATTTCTGGTTTCTGTCCATTTTCAACTAAATCTTGTACATTTCCTTGAAATTTAGGGAAAGAAACTTCTCTAAATTTTTGATTACCTTTTATTAAATCATTTATTATCATTTTGATTCCTTTAATATTTCACATACTTTTATTAAATCATCTTCATTTATATCTATTTTAGCAATTAGTCTAATAATTGCACTTTTAACAGTAGGTTGTCTAATTGCACCCACTAAATAATTCTGCTTTTGTAAAATAGCTTGAATTTCTTTTACTTTTTTATTGTCACCTATATCAATAGGGATAATTAAACTTTTCGATTTTATATCTAATATTCTGTGTATAATAGTTAAATTTTTATTTATCTTTTCTTTTAATACTTTTTTATTTTCAATAATATATTTTAAAGACTCTAATCCAAGTGCAATATCAAACAAAGAAGGTGCCGTTGAATAGATAATTGGCTTTGCTCTATTTACTAAAAAATCTATAATTTCTTCTGATGCTAAAATATAAGCACCGTATGAGCCATAAGCTTTTCCTAAAGTTCCCATTTTTATATGATATTTATTTGGTTTTATTTTATAATAGTCAAAAAGACCTAATAAATTATCTCCAATAACCCCAGAACTATGTGCTTCGTCAACTAATAAAATAGCTTTATACTTGTATGATACATCAAAAAATTCTTTAGGAGCCACATCTCCACCCATAGAGTAGACACCTTCTATTGCTATGATTTTTCTACCAGTTCTTGTATTATTTAAAATCTTTTCTTCTAAATCTTTATAATCATTGTGATTGAATACAATAACTTGCTCAGGTCTTAAAAGTTTAGTTGCAAGTATTCCACTTGCATGGTACTCTTCATCAATGTATAAAGTGTCATTATTTCTACATAAGGCTTCAATCATCGAAATATTTGCAAGAAAACCAGAACCTACTGCTACGCCTGCTTCAAAATTGTTTACTTTACATAGAGTGTCTTCAAAATCTTTGTGTATTTGATTGTAGCCATTTACAAGCATAGATGCTTTTGGACTTGTATATTGTTCTTTAAGTACTCTTTGATAAGCTTTTTGAAATATATCTTTATTTGTGGATAATCCTAGATAGTCGTTTGATGCTAAATCTGTAATATTTTTATCAAATATTTCACGAGTTCTAAAACGGTTTGATTTTTTAATAGATAATATTTCTTTTGAATACAAAAAGGTCTCCGTAAGTGTTTTAGAATATTAACTAAAAACTGCTAAATAAAGCTTGAATAAATTATATGAAACAATCATGCTAGTTTAATGCTACTAACTGTTGTTATACTTTCAGTACTAATTTTATATACAATCAAAAATAAAAAAGGTGAAAGTTTACTAACAACTCTTCTTTCATCTTTTATACTCCTAATAGCAATATTTTCCAAGACTTTTAATCCTTTATTTTGTAAGATGCTCAAATGATAGAAAACAACAATAATAGAATCTTTAAAATAGACGAATTACCTTATTTAGAATTAAAATATAGCACAACATTTCTTGAATGCCCTCAAAAACATTATCATAATATGATATGTCTAATAGGACTAAAAAAAGGTAGTGCAAAATTTATTGTAAATGAAAAAGAAATTCTTTTGAAAAAAGAAAAACTTGTTGTTATAAATCCAAATGAAGTACATTATTCGATTTCAAATAAAGAAAATCAAGATTATTATGTAATTTATATAGATAGAGATTGGTATAAATCTTTACAAAATCAAATATTTGAAAGCAAGGATATAGTTGCAATACCAAATATAATAGATGATTTAAATATAAATGAAGACTTTTTTAAACTATTTGATTTTTTAAGTAAGAATAATGATGTTATAGAAAAAGAGATGAGATTATTAGATTTTTTAAAAACTATTTTTAATTTGTTTATAGATGAAAAGAAGTTTTTAAAAATTAATGAGACAACAAAAATTGCAAAAAAATTTAAAGAGCATATTGAGAAAAACATTTCTTCAAAATTAACTTTAACTTCTATATCAAAAGAGTTAAATGTAAGTGCTTTTCATATAATTAGAGTTTGTAATCAAGACTTTGGTTTATCTGCAAATGCATATATTGTAAACAAAAGAGTTCATAGAGCAAAAAAATTAATAAGTGAAGGTTTAGATATTTCACAAGCAGCTGTTGAAGTTGGTTTTTATGATCAAAGTCATTTAACAAATGTTTTTAAAAAAGTTTTTGCAATGACACCAAAAGCATATCAAAATGATATTTTAAAAAGTACACAAAGGGAAAAGTTTGAATAATTTAAATTTATTAGATAAAAATAAAAATTTTAATATTTTATTAGCAGGAATTATAGGTTTATTTATAGGTGTTGGAGTTGCAAGATTTTCTTATACTTCTTTACTTCCTTCAATGTTAGATGATAATACGATTTCTCTAACTTTCTCAGGTGTATTAGCATCATTGAATTATGTAGGATATTTATCAGGTTCAATTTTTGCAATTTTTATAAAAGATATAAATACAAAAGTAAAGTATTTTCGCTTAGGAATTATTCTTTGTATTTTAACTACTGTTATTATGGGCATTACAACAAATGAAATTTTATGGTTGTTGGGTCGTATAGTTGCAGGATTTGGAGCTGCTATGGCTTTAGTTGTTGGTGCTGCTATTGTAATGACAAAATTAGATTTTGAAGATAAAACAAAAGCTATGGGAATATATTTTTCAGGTATTGGAATAGCATTAGCCCTTTCAGATGTAATAAGTAGATATGTTTTATATATTTCTTCTTGGCAAACGTCATGGATTATATTAACTCTAAGTGGAGCCTTAGTAGCTTTTTATCCTTTGTATATTTTATCCTTTGATAAGCATATCAGTCAAAAAAGTGAAAAACATCCATTTAATAAAGCATTGTTTTCCCCTTTCGTTGTGATTTTAATTGCTGCATATTTTACTGAAGGTGTAGGTTTTGTAATACAAGGAACATTTCTTCCTACTATTTTAAAATCACTTCCAGGTTTGGAACATGTTGCAGGATTATCATGGTTATTAGTTGGACTTGCAGGAATTCCTGCTGCTATTATATGGATGAAATTGGCACATAAATATGGAAGTGTAAATATAATTATAATTGCTATGTCAATTCAAATAGTTGGTATTTTAATTCCTACGATGACTACTAATATATATTTAAATTTATTATGTGGAATTTTATATGGTGGAACATTTACAGGTTTAGTTGCTTTATTTATGAATTTAGGTGGTAAATTATCTGGTAAAAATCCAGTTATGTTAATGGGTGCATTAACTACTGCTTATGGAATAGGGCAAGTAACAGCGCCTTTATATGCAGTAAGTTTAACTGAGTGGACTGGAAATTATGATTATGCTTTATATTTAACTGCTGCAATTGTATTTTTTGGAGTACTTATGCTTTTAGGTGCTAAGAAATTTAAAAGTTTTGTTTCATAAAAGTTAAAGCGTGATATTTTCAAGTAGTTCAATTTCATTATCAACTACAATTATTACATCTATACAATATGCAACATCAAGTTTTTTAATTTGTAAGTAGTAATCAATACTTCTTTTAATTTTTGATAGTTTTGAAGGTGTTATATTGTTTACAGCAACTTCATAATCATTTGCTGATTTAACTTCACAAAAGTGATAGATATTGTTCTTTTTGGCAATAATATCTATTTCACCTAGCTTTTTAGCATAAAAATTTTGTTCAATTATTTTATAATCTAAATCTTCTAAAAAAGATATAGCTTTCTTTTCTGCTTCATCACCTTTTTGTTTGCTCATTAAATTTATTTACTACCTTTAATCTTCTTTTTTACACTCAACCATATAACCAAGACCTCTGATATTTGTAATAAAGTCTTCTTTTAATACTTTTTTTAATCTATTTATTTCTGCCCTAATTGTCGCATTGTCAATATCATCATCTTGCCATACAAATTCTCTAAACATATCATAGTTTACAGGTGAATTTTTATGTCTTGCTAGAAGTTGAATAATCTGTATTTGTCTTTTTGGTAGTGTATGTGCTTCGCTGTTATATAAAAGAGTCAATGTATTTGTGTTAAAACTATATGACGCTGAAAGTTGTTTATTTTGTTTTGGAACTACTTGTGACTGTGATATTTTATTTATTCGTAAAGTTAATTCTTTTAAATGAAAAGGTTTTTTCAAATAATCATAACATCCAAGCTCAAAGGCTCTTGATATCTCTTCAATATCAATAAGTGCAGAAATAAATATAGTTGGAATAATTATATTTTTTGAATGTAATGTTTCAAGTACTTCAAACCCATTAATATCAGGTACATTAATATCAAATATTAATAGTTCAAAATCTTCTTCTTCAATAATTCTTAGACAATTCGTTCCATCTCTTGTAGTTCTTACTGAATGATTTGTTGATTGTAAATATTGCGTTATTGCTCTATTTAACATTACGTCATCTTCAAGTAATAAAATTCTCATTGGCTCTCCATTTTAAATATATAATTAAATGAGGTATAGTATTCATTTGATTCAATTTTTATACCTATGTTTTCTTCATCACAGATTCTTTTTACTAAACTAAGTCCCAATCCAAAACCTTCTTTTGTTGATTCTTCTCTATAATACTCTTTGAAAATTTTCTCTGGATATTGAATATATTCAGAACAACTAGAAAATGTTAAGACATAATCTTCTTTTTCTTTTTTTAATACTAAATATATATTTGAATTTTCATCTGTATATTTTATAGCATTTGTTAGGTTATTATCAATTATTCTTTGCAGTTTTGTTTCATTAAAATTAAAAATAAGTGTCTTAAAGTTACTATCAAAGATAATATTTGAACCAAATTGCTGTGCTGAAATATTAAAAAAATCAATTCTAGAGCGAATATAATCAACAAAATCAATATCTCTTTTAGGATATTTAACTTGATCTTTTTTTACTAAATAAGATAAATCATCATAAATATTAAAGATATTTTTTAATGCAACCTCAATTGTTGATAAATATTTATTTTTCCCATACTCCATTTCATAAAGTTCAATATTACTCATAATAACAGAAATTGGTGTATTTGTTTCATGTACGGCATGACGTAAAAATATTTTTTGAGAGGTTACTAAAATTTGAGAATTTATCTTTTCATCTTCAAGATTTCTCGATTGTATATCATAATCTTTTGATGACTGTTCTATTAAGTAAGTTAGTGTTTGCATAGTTTTAGTGTACTTGCTAGATGTAATTTCTTTATCTATTTCTTTTACTGCTTGATTTTTAACTTTTTTATTTATAGTTTCATTTAATCCTATTACGGTTAGGCGTTGATTATGTAACTGATTTTCGCCATCTTGTTTATAAAACTCTCCATAAGAGTAGAAACCAGATGTTTTTGTAATATTTGAAAAAGCCTTGTTTTCAGTATTAATCAAATCGCCCACATATCTTCTTCTAGCCATACAAGAATAAATAAAAAATGTTTCTATATCATCATAATTTTTACCAAAAGGAATTATTGTATCTTTTAAAATCATTTCAGCATTTCCAAATCCAAATTTAACTTTTTCACCTTCTTTTAAATTTCCATTAAATTGAAAACTTCCATCTTCAAAGATTTTAATTGCAACTCGTGCTATATATTTGTTGTTTCTTTTTATTAATAAAGGAAAAGCAATCGCATCTAGTAAAAGAGTATCCATAATTTCTTTTCCTAAATATTTTTTATAAAAATCTATCGTTTTTAGATTATTTATTTCATAAACTCTATTGTTTATAACTTTTGTAATAGTATGTTCAATACCAATTGATGACCAATTAAATCTTGAATCGTTTTCTACGGTTAAAGTATCTGAATTTAAAGATATACCAACAGCTGCATTATTAAATATTTTATTTCCACAAGAAACATAAGTGCGTTTAAACCTTGCGTTATCTCCTGCCATTGCACCTGCGATTAAAACATTTTTATTTATAGATTCAATTCCATTTAAAAAAACTTCACCATTAGTGTTTATTGCATCGGCAAATAAAATTAAAAGTTTTGTATTACTTGTAAGTAAGTCTTTTGCAAGATAAGAACCTCTTTTATAACTATCTTCTTCTTGTGAATATGAAACTTTAATTGTTGTTTCTTTAAAAATAGATATTGATACAATTATTGCATTTGTACTTACTTCATCTTCACAAATTTCTCCATCTGTTGTAGTTCCAATACAAAAGGCTTTTGGTAGATAATCTGATAATAAATCTACGGTTTTTTGAAAATTTAAATGATCTTGTCCACAAAATACTTGTATTAGGATATTTTTTTCATTTTTAAATAAATTAAAATTTATAATATCTTCAATAGATTCAACAGATTCATTTTTTATTTTGTAGTTAAAGGTTTTCATCTGTAATTATAACTTATACTGTTTTCTAGCATTTATTATCTTAAACCTGTCGCCCATTCCAGTTGGTTCTAAAAGTGTTTTTACATTTTGAGTTTGTCTTAAATAAGTTGATTCATCAACGTTTGCTTTTAAAATCTCAAGTAATTCAATGATTCCAAACTCTACAAGTGCTTTTAGTTGAGTATTAAAAATAACATCTTCAATATCATTATTTTTAAAACAATCACTTAAATGATTAAAATGAACATCATAAGTAATATCAGAATTTTTATATAGTTTTTTTAAATCTAAGCCTTCTTCAAATATTGGATAAACTGAATGTTTTTCATAAACTCTTGCAGAAAAATCATTTCTTGGATATCTATCTCCATAATCAAAAGTTAAAAACTCAAAGCTATTTATATTTTCACAAAGTGTATTTACAAATTCTTGATATGATAAACCAACTTCACCTTTTGTAATTTGATATTTTTCACAATGCTTAATGATTTTTTCATCAATACAATCTACAAATTTTAATTGATGATTTTCTACAAAAGCTTGTTGTAAAATATTTTTATCATTTGTATAAACTAATTCGCACGAAAAAGCATCAAATATTTCATTTGCAAGAACAAAGGCATTTTCAAGTTTTACTTCTTGTAAATCATGATAATGCTTTAATTTTATAATATCACCAAAAGATTCTTTGATATATTCAATTTGTTTTTTTTGTAGATTTGGGAATCTTTCAACAATTGAAAAGTTTAAAGTTTCTAGGAGTTTTGGTTTAATCGTGTATATAAATTGAATTACATCAGCAAGTAAGTAGCCATGATGTGCGCCAATCTCAAGTATTGTTGTATCTTTGGGTAAGAAACCATCTTCAATAGATTTTATAATTTTTTTAGCAATTGCTCCACCAAAAAAAGGTGAGGTTGAAACAGCGGTAAAAAAATCTCCATCTTTCCCAATTTCTTTATAAGTAGCATAGTAGCCATCATTTCCATATAGCCAGTCATTAAAGTATTCACTAAATTTTATCATTGGTAATTGTATCAAAATTTATTTATTCTAGATATAAACAAAGGGCTGTAAATAAAAAGATTTCTCTTTTTATTTACAAGTATCGATTACTGATTCAGTATTTGGGTAAAGATATACTTCTACTCTTCTATTTAATCCCATATTAGATGCTGAGTTATTTGGTGCAACTGGTTTATCAAATGAACATCCTTTTGAGAAAATTTGATTGTTTACACCAGAAGTATAAATAATATTTCCAACGTTTGAAGCTCTTTTTTCAGATAAATTTTTATTAAGAGAGTATGATCCTCTGTTATCTGTATGACCTGTTACTTGAACTAAAGTATTTGGATATTTTTCTAATACAGATGTTACTTTAGCAATTTTTGAACTAGCACTCATTGTAGGAGTTGCAGAATTTGTTTCAAACATCATTGCATCTCTAAACATGATTTTTACGTAGTTATCTGTATTTGAAACAATTAAATCTTGGTTTGGGTCTAAAACTGCATTTGGATTATTGTTAACATTAGTATTTAAACTATCAGCAACTTCTTTTGCTTGCTTATCTAAACTATAACCAATTGCTCCACCAATGGCAGCACCAACAACAGCACCAACAACCTTGTTTCTTTTCTTACTTCCACCACCAACATTATTTCCAAGGGCAATACCAGCTAAGGCACCTAAAGTTGTACCAATAATTGCTTTTTGATTATTATCAATAGTTTGATTTCCTGTTCCTGTTGCACATCCACTAATCATTGTCGCAGCTATTACAGATGATATCATTAATTTTATTTTCATTTTATGTCCTTAGTGTTTTATTTTATCATTCTAGCATATTATTGTCTTATTGTGAAATAATTGTTAAGTAATATTGTATCTAGTCTGTAACTATATTGTGCTATAATCAACTTAAATAAAATAAGGAATTATAGATGAAAAAAAGAACAAAAATACTAGCAACTTTAGGCCCAGCAAGCCATAGCATAGAAATAATAGAAGGCTTAATAAA
>CANNFB010000010.1 GCA_947503785.1 uncultured Campylobacterales bacterium
TAACTTCACAGTAACTCTTACTGATGATGAGGGTAACACAGCTACTCAAGTGATTACTCTTACAGTAAACGCAGTAGTAGATATACAAAATGATACGCAAAGTACCAATGAAGATACAGCCAATACAATTGATCTAATAAATAATGATAATTTCGAGAATACGCCAAGTATTACAGGAATTACACAAGGAACAAACGGAACAGTTGTAATTATAGATGCCGCACTTGGAACAGTTGAATATACACCAAATGCTAACTTTAATGGAACAGATTCTTATACTTATACGGTGACAAGTGGTGGAGTAACAGAAACAGCAACAGTAAATGTAACAGTAGCTGCTCAAAATGACCCAACAACATTTAGTGGAGACACAAGTGGTTCAGGAAATGAAGATACAAATATCATAGGAACACTGGGTGCAAGTGATGCAGATGGACTTCTTGATGGAACAATTTTCACTGTAACAAGTAACGCAAGTAATGGAACTGCTAGTATCAATCCAGCAACAGGGGCTTGGACTTATACGCCAATAGCAGATTATAATGGAAGTGATAACTTCACAGTAACTCTTACTGATGATGAGGGTAACACAGCTACTCAAGTGATTACTCTTACAGTAAACGCAGTAGCTGATATAATTAATCCTAAAGAAGAGGATATTTCTTCTGATATTGATGATTTAGAAAGTGAAACATTATTAGAAGAAATAATTATAGAGGAAAATATAGATATTAAAGAAATAGACTATGCTGCTATTATAAAAGAGATTTTAGCTCAAAATGTTATTCTTGATAATACAAACTTAACTAATGCTGAAGTTGAAAATCTATCAACTGAGACTACTCAAAAAATTTATGAAGAGGTTAAAAGTATAGATAATAAGAATTTAGAGCAAATATCAAAGTTTACTTCATATGAATATTCTAATTTTTTAAAACCTTTGGATATTAATACAAATTTAACTAATTATATTATGAATAATAATGGATATGAAGATTTTAGAATAGAGTTAGATTCAATATCTAAAGATATTGATCAAAGTTTTGAAGAACTAAATCAAGCAAATGATTTTAGAGTTGAAAGTGCAGCAGGTGTTGCTGTATCGATATCTGCAGTTGCAGCAGCTTGGGTATTACGTTCAGGTTCTTTATTAGCTAGTTTTTTTAGTGTAATGCCTATTTGGAATGCATTTGATCCTGTAGCAATTTTATCTTCATCTGATAAAATAAGTGATTTAGATATTGATAATACTGGTGATTTTTCTGACACAGAAGATCTTACAGAAAATATTTTTGATAAGTGAAATAAATAATGAAATTAAAAAAACCTAAAATTTCACCAATAATTAGTATTACCTTTGGATTAATTCTTTTAACGGTAAGTATTATATTAATTGGAGATTTACTTGGTTTCATTCCAAACCAGAATAAGATACAAGTGGATTCCCGTAAAACAATATCCGAATCTTTAGCTATTCAAGTATCATCATCAATTGGAATAGGAAAAATGGATAATGCATTAGAATTACTTACTCTTATAGTAAAATTCAATGATGATATCCTTTCGATAAAACTTAAAAATATAAATAAAAAAAGTATTTTAGAAACGGACAAACATGCAGAGTATTGGTTAAAAGAAGATGATAATAAATCTACAATTACAAATATTGAAGTACCTATTCTTAATAAAGAGGGACGGTGGGGTACTTTAGAAGTAGCATTTAAGCCATTAAATAATCTGTTTGATAATTTTCTAGAAGGAAACTCCTTACTTTCCTTTATTATTTTCTTAATTATTTCTGGATCTTTATCTTATTGGTTGTTTTTAAAAAGAGCTCTTAGTGAATTAGATCCTAGTTCCGTAGTTCCAGATAGAGTTCGTTCTGCATTAGATACTTTGATTGAAGGGTTAGTTATTTTAGACGCTTATGAGCGAATTATCTTTGTTAACGAATCTTTAAAGAAAAAAGTAGGGCTCACGGAAAAACAACTTTTGAGTAAAAAACTTTCAGATTTAAAATGGATGAAAGAAGATGAGAAGCTAATGCTGAATAATAATATGATGCCTTGGAATCAGCTTTTTGAAACAGGAGAGACTCCAAAACCAGAATATTTAAAACTGAAAACACAATATGATGAGATATTTTCATTTGAAGTAAATGTATCCCCTATAAAAGAGCCTAATCAACAAATAAAAGGTGTCGTAGTTACCATAGATGATATTACAGAGTTAGAGAAAAAAAATAAAGAGCTACAATATATTCTAGCAAAATTGGAATCAACTCAAGAAGAGATAGTTCGAAAGAATAAAGTGTTACTCAATCTAGCTACAAGAGATCCTTTAACAAATCTTTTTAATAGACGTGCTTTGTTTGAAAACTTGGATACTTTGCTTCTAGAAGCTAGGAATACTGCGGATATAATAAGTTGTATTATTCTTGATATTGATCATTTTAAATCAGTTAATGATACTTATGGCCATGCTGTAGGAGATGATGTAATAAGAATATTTTCACTTATACTTCAAGACTCAGTAGGAATAAATGATATTGTAGGACGTTATGGTGGGGAAGAATTTGTTATCGTTATACCTAGTAAAAATGAAGAAGAAGCTGCAAAAGTAGCAGAAAAAATTCGTATACGAATTTCTGAAAAAGTACATGATGGCCTTCCTTCTGAACTATGGATAGCTTCTAGTTTTGGTGTATCAAGTACTTCAAGTGGTGAATGGAAATCTGATAATTTAATTGATTTAGCAGATAAAGCTCTTTATGTAGCTAAAAAAAGCGGACGAAATTGTGTTGTTTGTTATTCAAAAATTAACCTTGATCATAGTGAGATTGAAATAGTAACTCCTTCTATCTCTAGAACAAGTAAATCTACTAAATCTACTATTGATTTATCCCTTAGTAATAAAAAAGAATATGTAGAAACAGAGCTTTTAAATAAATCTGGAGAAATTGCATTAGAAGTATTTGATAAGATTGCCATCCTTAGTAGAACAGTTATACTTGATAGGTTGAATCAAGCTATTAAAATGGCTAGTAGAGATAAAACTAATCTCACAATATTAACAGTAAATATTGATAACCTTCAGTCTATAAGTAATGTAATTGGTCATGAGGGTGCAGAAAAGTTAAGAAAAATTGCATACAATTGTTTAGTTAAGACTTTCCGTTCTTCTGATTCAGTTATACCAGATATGCAAGGAGATAAAGGGCTTGGCCTTTCTCGTACTTCAGACAGTGAATTTATTGCTATTTTAACAGGCATTGAAAAACCTAGTATTACAGCTTGGATTGTTGAGCGTATGCTTAAAGATCTTGGAGAAGTAGTTCTTATTGATGGAAAAGAAATTATAATGAGGGCATACGTTGGAGGTAGTATTTACCCAATGGATGGAACTCATCCTGACGAATTATTAAAAAATTCAAATATTGCATTACAAAATACTCTAAAAGGTGAAATGAAATCTTTTCTTTTTTATAATAATGAAATGAATGAATTATCTAAATATGAATTAGAAGTTGAGAGTCAACTTCGTTTAGCTCTTAAAAGAGAAGAGTTTTATTTAAAATACCAACCCATTACAAATTTAAAAACAAGAAAAACTTCTAAGTTTGAAGTTCTTATTAGGTGGGAACATCCTACTTTAGGACTGGTTTCTCCTGACTCTTTTATTCATATTGCAGAAAATTCAGGAATGATAAATAGTATAGGATTATGGGTTTTTAAAAAAGCATGCTATCAACTTAAAAAGTGGCATGATGATGGTTATACTGACCTTAAAATGTCTATTAATGTATCTGTAGTTCAGTTTAATCAAAGAAACTTTGCTAATGATTTTATTGAAATTCTTGAAGAAGTTGGTGTAATGGCATCATCAATAGTTCTTGAAATGACAGAAACAGTATTGGTTAAAGAATATGGACATATTTCTAAACTGCTTCAAACCCTAAATGATAAAGGATTTGAGATTGCATTGGATGATTTTGGTACAGGTTTTTCATCATTAGAACATCTTCAAGAGTTTCCTATAAATTGCATAAAAATAGATCGTTCTTTAATTAGTAATTTTCCTAAAAATATGAATAGTATTTCAATCATTAGTGCACTAATTAATTTAGCGCATAATCTTAATTTATATGTTATTGTAGAAGGATTAGAGAATGAGATTCAGTTATCAACCTTACTTGATTTAAAAGCTGATGAAATACAAGGTTATCTTCTAAGTAGGCCATTATCGGTGATTGAAGCAACTCAATACTTGAACTCTACAGAGAGTCGTAAGCTTTTAAATAGAGTAGGCAGTGTAAAAGGAATAGTGCAAAATGATATAAATAGCACTATTAACTTATCGGATATTATAAATCCTTTATCTTGTGAATTAAAAAAAATATAGGAAATTGTATGAATATTAAATTAACAGTTTCATTACTTAGTTTGTTATGTACTTTACATGCAGTAGATTGTAAAGATACTTATAATAAAAATGGTTGTAATGAAACTTTGTATAGCTTAGATAATAATATGTATATATATAGTTATGATGTACTTCTTGATAGTGATCAGGATTTAGTTTCTGATAATTTAGATAAATGCCCTGATACCCCTTTACTTAAAAAAGTTAATAAAGATGGATGTGCTTCTATTATCAAAAGTGAAAATATTGAAAAAAATAAGAATGCTAAAGAAGATTTTTATACAAAAGATATTATGAAGATGTCACTTGAGGTTAGCTTTGATAGTAGAAAATCTGATTTTAAAGATGAATACTTAGATGAAGTACGTAAATTTGCAAATCTTTTAAAGGATAATCCTACTTATAGTGTCAAAATAATTGGGCATACAGACTCAAGAGCTGAGTTTATGGATAATACTATTCTTTCCTTAAATCGTGCAAAATCAGTACTTAATACATTGGTAAGTTTTGGAGTTGAAAAAAGAAGGCTTACGTGTGAGGGATTAGGATCAACTGAGCCTATATCTACAAATGCAACAGCTCTTGGAAGAGCAGAAAATCGTCGGATTGAAGTAATATTAACAAAAGAGGAGAACTGAAATGATAAAAACGATTTTACTTATATTTATAATAGTAAATACATCACTAAATGCACAAACACTTTATTCAAGTATGGAAAAAGCTTTAAATACAAATCCTTATATCTTGGCAAATTTAGAAAGTTATAGAGAAACAACGTATAACCTAAGTATTGCTACTTCTAAGTATTATCCAACATTAGATCTACTTTTGAGTTCAGGAATTGAAAAAACTAATAATGATGGTTCCAAGCCTTTTAGTGGAGAATCTCTTAAATACTATGAAAATTCTTTAACATTAATGTTAAATATTTTTGATGGTTTTGGTATGACTAATAATATTGATTATGAAAAAGCTAGAGTTATGTCTTCTGCTTACGATTTCATAAATAAGTCTAATAGTATTGCTATGGAAGTTGTGAGTACTTATATTGAGGTAATTAAACAAAGAGAATTACTTTTAATTGCAGAAGAAAATATTAAAATAAACGAAGGTACTTTTACAAAGATATCAGATCTGAATTTACTTGGAATTACAAGTAAATCAGAGATGAAAAAAGTAGAATCATCACTATTTCTTGCCCGTTCAAATTATGTTTCTCAAAAGAACAAAACTAAAGATGCTTTATCTAATTTTGAGATGATTATTAATGAAGATATGAGTTTAAATAAGTTTGTAATTCCAAAGTTTCAATATTTATTACCAAAAACTTTTAAAAATGCCAGTGAATATTCTCTAAATCACAATCCTTTAATTATAATTAGTAATTTTAATATAAAAGCCTCTCAATATCTTAGAGAAGAGAATAAAAAAAACTATTATCCTAAAATTGATTTAATAGTAGAACAAAATCTTGATAAGAATACATATGGCTTAGAAGATGAAAAAAATAGATTTCGTACAGGTGTTCTTGTAAGTTATAATTTATTTCGTGGAGGTGAAGATGCTTCAAATATTCAAAAAAGTACTAGAAAAATTAATCGTTTGATTCAAATAAAAAACCAAAAAAATAGAGAAATAAAAAGAGAACTTAAAGTTTCTTGGGATGCAAAGGAAATGAGTGAGGAGCAATTAAAAGAATTAAAGAAATACAAACTTCTTAGTGAAGAAACTCTACATCTTTTTCAAGAAGAATATAGTTTAGGTAGACGTAATTTACTAGACTTATTATCAGCGCAAAATGATTTAATAAATGCAAAATCTCAAATAGTAGAATCAACATATTATAATTTACTTTCAAAGTACCGTATTTTAAACTCTATGGGCTTATTAATTAAGGCAGCTATGGGTAATGAATATGATTATCGTAATAAATTAATATTAGTAGATAGTAAGTAAATATATTACTTCTACTTTTTAGTCTGTTGCCATTATAAAGCCATGATTTTCTTCTTCTTTAAAACATCCAAGTTGGCAATTTGATACCTTTAACTCTGAATCTTTAATAGCAGAACCTATTTGATTAATTGATTTACTTTTTTCTTGTGATATTTTCCATGCAACTTCACATTCAATTTTTGAGTTATTAGAACGTTTTTTAAGTAGGTCAAAAATATCTTCATTCATTTCATTAAATTCGAGTTTTCCAAATACACCAAGTTCGCAATTAGTGATTTTTATTTTCATTTCTCTTGCAATTTGAGCAATGTTTTTAGGTTCCATACCAATTAATTTGGCAACTTTAAATGCATTGATACATGATAGTGCACCATTTTCATCTAAGTTTGTAAGAACTAAATCTGTTTGTATTGAATCTAATTTAATCATTTATTTATTAACCTTTTAATTTGTGCATATTATAAAGTTTCAAGCTTATAATAACTTTATATTATAATTAACTATATAAAAATATTATAGTTTAAAGATATGAAATTTGTATAATATTTGAATAAAAAAAGAGTGTAGGAGAAACACTCTTTTTATTAACTTGTATATTTATAGGAGAAATCAAGTTATAAAATTAGGTTTATTGTTAGGACCGTGTACCCTAACTCATGTAATAATTATAATTACTATGAATTAACCTTTTTTTAATACAAAGTTAACAAATAGTAAATAGGATAAATTATATCCTATTTGCTGTGTTGTTTAAAGGGTTTTAACATTATGATAAGTTTTGGAAGTAATAATAATGCTGATGCTAAAATAGTAGCCATTACAACAACAGTTAATACTCCAAAATAAATTGTTGGAATAAGATTTGATAAAACTAAAATTGAAAAACCAATAATTACCACTATAGAAGTGTAATACATTGCATAACCAATACTCTCATGGCTTCGTTTCATTGCATTTAAATAGTTATGGTCGAACTTGAATTCCTCTTTAAATCGATGGATATAGTGAATAGTATCATCAACTCCAATTCCAATTGAAATAGCTGCAATTGTAATAGTCATAATATTTAAAGGAATACCTAAGAAGCCCATAATTCCAAAGATTGAAGATATTGGTATAACATTTGCAAGTATTGCTATAAAGGCTATTTTAATTGATCTAAACAAGATTAAGAACATTATAAATAAAATTACAATTACAATACCTAAAGTTTTTATTTGGGAATCAAATAAGGATTGAAGCATGTTGTTATATAAAATCATTAAATTTGATAATTTAAATGTAGTCTCTTTATTTCTGATAATTTCTCTTAAATCTGTATTGATTTTAGCAATTAAATCATTTCTTCGTAAATTTTCATTTGAATCTACTATTCGCATACTAACTCTAGCTTCATTACTTTCTATATTTATGTATGGAGATAAAATCATATTTTTATATTCATCTGGAATTTTTTTATAAAGTAGGGCTAGCATAACTCCATCTAAATCTTTATCTTGATTTAAAAGTTTTCCTACTTGTAATAATGAAGCTAAAGATTGAACTTTTCCTACTTCATCAAGATTGTCTAAGTATTCATGAACTCTTGTAATTGTGTCCATTTTATCTTGTGAAAACCAGTATTGTTCCTCATCAGATTTTGCATCAATTTCTGCTTCAAAGTCTGCAAATTCGTCATCTATAATTTTAACAAGAGCTTTTTGTTCTTCATCTTTAAACTTAATAATTACATCTAAAGGTGTAGTTCCTCCTAGGTTTTGATCAATAACTTTCATTCCCTTATATATTTCAGTACTTTGTTTAAAGTAATTAATAAAAGAGTTTTCTACGATTAGTTTTGAAGCACCTATTACTGAAAAAGTAACAACTAATAAACTTCCAATAATAATAGCAGTTCCTCTTTTTTCAACCAAAGAAGCACAAGAAGTTATAAGAGAAAATGATGACTTAGATTTTTCTTTTTCATGTTCATCTTTTTTAGGAAGCATTATTAAGATAATTGGAAAAACAAAAAAGGCAATAAATAATGAAACTGCAATACCAGCACTCATCATAAGACCAAGGTTTTTAACAGGTTGAATGCTTGATAATACAAGTGATGCAAAACCTGTAATTGTAGTAATTATTGCAAAAAATGAGGGTGAAAGTTTTGATAATACAGTATTTATTACCAGTTTATATTGGCTTGCATTTTTATACTTTACATTTAATTCTCGATATCTTACTATTAAGTGAAGAACAATTGCTAGTGTAATAATTAGTTGTAATGATATAAAATTTGAAGAGATTACTGTAACTTCAAGATTGAATAAACCTAAAATTCCAGCAGTTGAAACAACCGATAATAAACAAATAGCAATAGGCAAGATAACCCATCTAGGATGTCTAAATATTACCCATAAAATAAATATAAGTAAAAAAATTAAAGTTGAACCATAAATAGCTAAATCACTTTTTACAAAACCTACAATATCATTTGCAATCATATCTATTCCACCAAGGAAAATAGTTGCACTAGAGGTATGGTTTTTTATTATAGCTCTTATTTGTGCTATCTCTTTTTCATCTTTTTTTCTTATAGTATCCCTATATTTTTTAAATTCTAATATAGTATTTGCTAGTTCTATTTCTTCTTTTTTATCAATACTTGAAGTTCTTTTCTTAGATAAAAGAGCATTTCTTTTTTCCAAAAGTTCAAAATATTTATCGTCATTCTTTAAATTTAAAAGCATACCTGTTGTTTTAAAATCAGCACTTACAAGATTATTAGAATAAAGAGGTGAAGTTAAGAACTCTTTTTTAACTAGATTCATATCAAAACTAGCAGTTTCTAAGCTATCAACACCATCAACTAAATCTGTAATAGGACGAATAGGTGATTGAATTAAAGGAACATTTAAAATAGAAGTAATACTTTCTATTTTTTCTACTTTTAGTAAATCATCACTTAAGTTTTTTAAAGTATCTAAACTATTTTTTGAAAGTAGCTCATCATTTGGAGTATATGTTACAACTAAAAAGTTTGGATTGTAGTATCTTTTATTTACTTCACGTGAGAATTTTAAATCTTTATCATCATCTAAAAGAAGTGTTTCAGCAGAGGCATCGATTTCAAGCTTACTTGCATGATATGCAAGAGTACTAATAGCAAGTAATAGTGCTATTAGTACTGTAATTGGGTATTTTAAAACTATTTTGTCATAAAACTTTTTAATCATTTATTTTATTTTTAGCTTCAATCTCTGATATCATCTCTTCAAGAGATTTTTGTTTTAATAAACCTGAATATTGTTTTCTTGCAGTTGCTATTACACTAGTACCTGCTAAATCAATATCATAAATTAGCCATTCTTTATCTCTATTTTCATAAAATAAATAGTTTACTGTATAAGATTCACTTTGACCGATTAGTTCAGTTATTAATTTTATTCTCTCTACATTTGATCTTTCAGTAAAAGTAGATTCTAAATCAATAACTTTTACTTTTTGATCTGTATATAAACCTAGTTTATCAATATAAGAATTTTTAAGATTTATTTCAAATGCTTTTAAATATCTTTTCTTTTGTTCAGTTGTTGCACTAACCCATGCATCTCTTCCTAGAGAAATTAAGGCCATTTTTCTATAATCAAAAACTTCATCAATTATTTTAACGATTTCTTGACCTTTTTGTTTATTACTCATATTTTGTTTTTTTATAATTGAAATTGAATCATCAATTTTTTTAGACATAATTGTTTTTATTTCATCTTTTTGTAGTGCAAAAAGTGAAGATACTGAAAATAGTGTTACTAGTAAAACTTTATATATATTTTTCATTTTATTCCTTAATTAGTGTATTTCTTCTTTGATTATATAAATCTCTAAAATATGGATATAAATCAAAAGAATCTTTTTTCAAACTTTCATATAATCCAAGTCTTAATGAAGTTCCGTTTATTATATCACTTCCTCTTATTACTAAACTTTGTGTTTGATTATTAGGTATTTTATATTGAATATCGCTTGAGCCAGTATTTGATAAAGGACTTACATAAGAATCAGCTGCTAGACCTACAATATCTCTTAAGTTTGATGGTCCTAAGAATGGTAAAACTACATGGAAACCTTCTCCTACTCCATAAAAACCTAAAGTTTGACCAAAGTCTTCATTGTGTTGTTCCCAACCAAGTTCAGTTTTTGCAGGATCCATAAAACCAGCTAGTCCAAATGTTGTATTTATTAAAAATCTTCCTAACTCTTCAACAGAGTTTTGAAATTTTAATTGTAATAAGTTATTTACAAATCTTAAGGGAAATAGTAAGTTATCAAAAAAGTTTGATATCCCTGATCTTACAGTTTTAGGAAGTACATATGCATACCCTTTTGCTGTTGGGTTTAAAGCATAAATAAAAACCTTGTCATTAAATGTTGTCATAACTCTGTTATAACCACTTAATGGATCAAATACTTCTTCTACTTTTGCATATCCGCCATCAAAGTCATCTCCAAAGTCTTCATTGAATTCTTCATTTGAAGTATTTTTTGATGTTTTATTAACTGCTTTCTGGTCTGAAGTAGTAGAGTTGTTAGTATTTATACTGTTTTTACTAGTACAAGCTGTAAATCCAAATATTACAATAAGCACAAAAAATAAATTTTTCAAAAAGATCCTTTTTTTTAAGTAAGTTGATATTATATAGAAAAAATGTGAAAATAATGTTTAAGTAATCAAATTATCAGCTTTTTAATTGGTTTAATAATGAAATTGCATCTAAAGGGTCCACTTGTACGCCATGTATTCGGAATGAAAAGTGTAAATGAGGACCAGTAACTCTTCCTGTATCTCCACTAAGACCTAAAATATCTCCTTTTTTTATAAAATCACCTTTTTTATAATTCATTTTACTTAAGTGAAAATAGCAAGAATACACTCCCTGCCCATGATCTATTACAATAGAATTTCCTGAGTAAAATCTATCTTGAGATATTTTTACTATTCCAGAGTTTGAAGCAAGTATTGCTGTTCCATTTTTTGCTCTGAAATCTGTGCCACTATGATATGATTTTAATTTTCCATTATAAACTCTTTTTGTTCCAAAACTACTAGTAATTTTAGACTTAAGTGGATAACTAAACTCTTCATTCCATAATATATCTTTTGAAATTGAGTTATAAACTTTTATAGCTTGTGAATACTCTTTTTTTGTTCTTTTAACTCTTGAAGGTTTTGGTTTGAATTTTGTTTTGGGAACATTTATAATTTCACTTTTATATTTGCCATCAACAACTTTTAGGCTTTTTCCTTCAAATATTTTTTTACCATTTTCAATATATGAAACAATAACTCTATAGTCATTTTTCTTCTGATAGTAAGATATTGGAAGTAGGGCATAATAAGTGTTTTCTTTAAATGGATTTTTAAAGAAATCTATATTTTGTTTATCAAAGGTAAGTTTTACCTCTGAAATATTTTTCTTTTTTATTTGTAGAAGAACAGTATTTGCGTTTTTAACAATGGATTGGCTTATTTCAAAAGCAAATAAATTGTAAAAAAGGATTAGTGAGAGTAAAAATATTTTTTTCATAATTTAATAATATCCAAAAATATTTAAGTAATAGTTTTAACAACTTATTAGTCTATTATTACAAACCTGCTATAATCCTTTAAAAATTTGAAAACACAAACTATTGGAGTTATAATGGGTAGAGCCTTTGAATATAGAAAAGCGTCAAAATTAAAAAGATGGGGAGCAATGTCAAGGTTGTTTCCTAAATTAGCAAAAGCTATTGAAATGGCAGCAAAAGCAGGGGTTCCAGATCCTGAAATGAACTCAGCACTTAGAACTGCTATTATAAATGCCAAATCTGAAAATATGCCTAAAACAAATATCGAAGCAGCTATTAAAAGAGCAAGTGGAAAAGATTCAGCTAACTATGCAGATGTTAACTTTGAAGGAAAAGGTCCTCATGGAGCTTTAATCTTTGTAGAAACTGCAACTGATAATAATACAAGAACTGTAGCAAATGTTAAAATGTACTTTAACAAAAATGGTGGAGCATTAGCGCCAACAGGTTCTTTAGAATTTATGTTTGATAGAAAAGCATTTTTTGAGTTCAATAAACCAGAAAATATGGATTTAGAAGAGTTAGAAATGGAACTAATTGATGCTGGTTTAGAAGAACTTGAAGAAGAAGACGGAGTTGTAATTGTAACAGCTAACTATACTGATTTTGGAACTTTAAATAAAGCATTTGAAGATTTAGGAATTGAACTTACTAAAGCAAAACTAGAAAGAATTTCTAATAATCCACAAGAATTTACTGAAGAACAACAAGAAGAAATTGGAAAGTTACTTGAAAAACTTGAAGATGATGATGATGTTCAAGCTGTTTATACAAATATAATCTAATAAAAACTTAGTTGAAATCATTCTATTTGATTTCAACTAATTATCTAACGTATAATTACTAAATCATTAAAAAGATATCCTTGCATATAATCAAATCCTATTTCTTTTGCAAAATTATAATCCTCTTTTAATTCAACTCCTTCAATTATTGAAAATTGTCCATTTAACTTAATTGTTTTAAGTATACCTCTTATATATTCAATATAATTAGGTCTTTTTTTAATTTGTTTCAAAAAAGACTTATCAACTTTAATATACTTTGATTTATCCATTAAATAAAAAGAAAACATTGATCCTTCTTTTGCAAAATCATCTAGTGCAGAATTAATACCTTTATTATTTAACCAAGTAGAAAAATCATGAATAATTTCCATACTTTTTTCATCGTCACTTCCATTTTCAGTAATTTCGACAACAACATTTTTATTACAATTCTTTAAAAATTGTTCCCAATAATTTTTTTGTTCAAAACTATTTACAATATCAGCATCAAAGTTTAAGAATAATTTTTTATCCTCATAAAAATTATTTACTTGTAATTCTTTGTTTCTTTTTTCTAATTCGAAAAAAAGTTTATTGTTATGATGTAACTTTCTAAATACATCTTCTGTATTAATAATTTCATTGCTGATTTCAAATTTAGAAAGTGCTTCATAGCCATAAATAGAGTCATCTCTAGTAGAGATTAAAGCTTCGTATTTTGTTTCGTATTTTGCATTTTTTATTAAATATTTAAATTCTATGTGATTCATAAGATGAATAATATCAAATATAAACTTAAAGTTATTTAATACTGATTATCAATTTTAAAATACTGTATTAGTTTAATTGTTTCTCAAATTTTTCTAAAATATCAAGATTATAATCTTTTACAACACTATTTAATTTAAAGCCATCAATTATCCATAAAATAAAAAGACCTATTAAAATAAAATAGCCTATAAATATCAAAGTAGTAATAATCCCAATGGCTCCTACAACTATGTATACCCACCATCTTTTTTGTTTTGTATATAGTCTATGCATTCCAAATATTCCTACAAACCACCATAATAAATAAGCCAACACAACATTTAGTTGTTGTGTTTTTGCTTTTTCTAATTCAAGATTATTCATTGTTATTTTCTTTTCATTTTTGCAATAACATTTTTTATATTTTGGATTCTTGTAGATGAACTTGGGTGAGTAGAGAAAAATTCATTTGTTGCTTTTTTCCCATTACTCATATTTTTCCAAAAATTTAATGCTTCATAAGGATTATAACCAGCTTTTACCATTAAATAAATACCAATTTCATCAGCTTCACTTTCTTGTAATCTCCCATAAGGAAGCATAACCCCTAGTTGTGTACCTATTCCATAAGCTTGATTAAAAGTATTTGTTAGCTCAGGTGCTGTTGATGCTAATACCACATTTCCTAGTAACTGAACACCTTGTTGTATTTTTGAAGAACTAACTCTTTCAGCTCCATGACGTGCAAGTGCATGTGCAACTTCATGAGACATTACCGTTGCTAATTGAGCATCATTTTTCGCAGCTTTTAAAATACCTGTATAAACTACAACTTTTCCACCAGGAAGACAAAATGCATTCATCGCTTTATCTTCTACAAGTGTAAATTCCCACTTAAAATCAGGCCTATTTGCTGCAGTTGCAATTTTAGCTCCTATTGATTTTACTCTTCTTGCATCGTAAGTATTATTAACAATTTTTGCTTTTGATAAAGCTTGTTTATAAGACTGTTCTCCAAGTGCTAGTTCTTCTTGCGATGACATAAAGATCATTTGAGATCTATTAGTATATGGTGTTTTATGAGTACATCCAGCAACTATGAATAATGCAGTGATTACTAGAATGATATTTCTAAATTGTTTCATCTGTTTTCCTTTTGTTAATACTTAAATATTATGAATATTATAGCAAAAGAATATTATCTTAAACTATAAGTGATAACTAGATAAGTTATAATAATGTTTTTTTGTGAAAAATTGTGTAATATAACAAAAGCTATCAGTAATATAAAATATAGTATCCTTTCAAAAATTAATAAAAAGATTGCCCATGAAATGCCCACACTGTCAAACGAATGTCAAATTAGATTCAAAGTTATATTTTAAAAGTTTTTTTGGAAAATATACTTGTCCTTCATGTCTTAATAAGTTTAAGCTAAAAAGAGAAATTAAATATTATATTTGGATACTTATTGCTATTTGTGTAGCTTTTCTTGATTCATATTTAGTAATGGATTTTGCACAAACAACAACTTTTTCAGGCGTAATATTCGCTTCATGGTTAGTTGTATTGTTTTTTGCATTTTGTTATATTGATAGAAAACTTGAAAATAATATGCCAACAGAAAAGATATAAATAATGAAAGCAAAAAAAGGTAATATCTTTGGGATATTAACAATACTCTTATACTCTTCTTTAGCATTTTTTTCAATTTTAACTACAAAAATACCAGCTTTTGAATTAACTGCAATGGCATTTTCTGTAGCTTCATGTGTTGGTCTTTTATTCTTAAAAAAACAAAATATTAAAATAAAAGAATTATTTAAAATTGAGCCTAAAGCCTGGATTATTGGTATCTCTGGTCTTTTTGGATATCACTTTTTTTATTTTTTAGCTATTAAAAATGCACCAGCTGTTGAAGCAAACTTGTTAAACTACTTATGGCCTTTATTAATTGTACTATTCTCAGCTTTTTTACCAAATGAAAAGCTTAGATGGTTTCATATAGTTGGAGCATTATTAGGACTATTTGGAGCATTTTTATTAGTTTCAAAAGGTGGAAGTTTTAATTTTGAAACAAAATATTTGTGGGGATATATTTTTGCATTAATAGCAGCTCTTATTTGGTCTTCATATTCTGTGATTTCAAGAACTCTATCACATGTTCCAACGTATGCAGTTACTGGATTTTGTATAGCTACTGCTATTCTTTCTAGTGTTTGTCATTTTATATTTGAAACTACTGTAGTTCCAAACTCTAAAGAGCTTTTTGGAGTTTTGATGTTAGGACTTGGACCTGTTGGTGGAGCATTTTATTTATGGGATTATAGTGTTAAAAATGCTGATATAAAATTACTTGGCTCTATTTCATATTTTACACCTTTATTATCAACTCTTTTGCTTGTAGTATTAGGATATGCAGATTTTACAACGGCTATTACACTTGCTTGTATATTCATAATTGTAGGTTCTTTTGTAAGTTCAGCATCATATTTAAAAGCTATAAAGAAGTTCTTTTTTAGATAGTTCTAAAATAAACTTCTTCTGTAATTATATCTTTTGTTGTTTTTACTCTATCTATAAAAACTAGACCTATTAAGTGGTCATATTCATGTTGAAAAATTCTTGCTATGAAACCTTTGAAGGTTCTAGTTTCTGTTTGACCTTCAATTGTTTCATATTGAATTTTGATTTTATTAAATCTTGGAACTTTTGCTCTTATTCCTGGAATACTTAAACATCCTTCCCAATCTGTTGTCTTAGCTTTTGATGTTTTGATAATCTTTGGATTAATAATTACTGTATCTTCCATATATGGAGCATGTGGATATCTAGCATTTGGTTTTGAGGAAATAATCATAATTTGCTTAGAGATAAATATTTGAGGTGCGGCTAATCCTACACCCTTTGATTTTTTTACGCAAGTTAACATAGTTGATATTATTTTTTGTGTTTTGTGACTTTCAATATCTTTTATTTTCTTTGCTTTCATCCTTAGAACTGGCTCTCCAAGTTTTGCAATTTTTATATCATTTCTATTAAACATCTCTTTAGCCTTTATTTGAATAGATTGAGTATACTCTTTATATTAAACTTTTGTTATAATTCATCTTTATTAAGAAAAAAGGTTTATATAAATTATGCAAGACATTACAAATATTAGAGATATTAATGACCCACAAATAAAAGAGTTTATCTCTTTACGAAAATCAGCTCATGATGAAAAGTATGTAGTTGTTGAAAGTACGACAGTATTTAAAAAACTATTCAGTGCAAATATCAAAATACATAAAGTTTTTATAACCCCTGAACATTTAGATTTTCTAAAAGAAAATTGTAAAGATATAAACTTTCCAATACTAACAGCTTCAACTGAACTAATGAAAGAAATAGTAGGACATAAAATACATCAAGGAATGTTAGCTCTTATTGATAAACCTGAGTTTATTAGCTTTGATGAGATAAAAGGAAATATCATAGTTTTAAATGGACTTACATCTCCTGAAAACGTAGGTTCAATAGTACGTTCATGTGCAGCTTTTGATATTGGAACTTTAATCATAGATGAAAAGACTTGTTCACCATTTATACGAAGATGTATTAGAGTTTCTACTGGAAATTTATTTAATGTAAATGTATATAAATCAAGTGCTTTAAAAGATGATTTAATAAAACTAAAAGAACAAGGTTATACTATCTCAACAACTGCGAACGCTGAAAATGCTGTTAGTTTAAAAGATTATGATTTCCCTTCTAAGTCAGGTATTGTTATTGGAAATGAAGGTTTTGGTGTAGATGCTGAGATATTTGAATTATCAGATAATATACTTAAAATTGATATTCATGAAGAAGTTACAAGTTTAAATGCTGCGATTGCTACTTCTATTATATTGTTTAAGATGAGTAGTTAGATTTTATTTATTCCAATCTTTAATTATTTTATCTTTGAAAACTGCTGTAGATGTATTAGTCTCTCTACTTACATATTCAATAACTCCTATTAATTCTTTTGCATAATTTATTACCATTGGCATGGAATGAGGTCTTGAAATTGAATAGTCTACTTTATATGAATCAATTTTTAACATTGTATCCTTGTAAGAAATATACCCATCCTCAAATTCAACAACTTGAGACATATCTCCATATTCATTTTCTTTTATATTTGTTAACTTTTGTTGTAGGTCAAAAATTGAATATTGTTCATTTTTTATATTGTCTTTGATAAATATTTCATTATTCAAACCATCCATTAAAATAGGCTTAGAAGTGTCAATTTCTGTATTTTGTTCTATCCAATCTTTATTAAGCTTTGGAGAGAAAGCTTTTACGTGAGCAGGAGATTGTATAAGCATATTAATATGGATTTCTTTTATAAGTGAATTTCCATCTTTATCTTTCCAATCATCATCTATTTGTTCTCTTACAATAAGTAGTTCAATCTTATTATATTTAGCTTTTTGTTCTGCTCCACTTTGATAGCCTGTTTTTGTTGCAAATATAGGTTTAATATCTGGAATGTCTCTAATTTTTCCTATAAGTGAATCTATTTTATCTATTGAGATTTTAGAAGCATAATCTTTACACTCAATGACAGTTTTATATACAACTCCTGCAAGTTCATATTCCCAGTAAAGGTCAAATTCTCTATTTACTCCACAGTTGTCAGTTATTTTTATATTTTTTTCTATTGAAATATTTTTTTGGTGTAAGTATTCTTCTGAATTAATTAAAGCTTGTTGTATTTTTTGAACAAAGCTTTCATAGTCTTTTCCATTGTTTGCCATTTTATTAATCTCTTTCAAATTTAGTTAATAATAACTAAAATTATACCTTTAAAAAGCTTGAAATTTGAGAATTCATACTATTTATTCTTATATTAAATGATAGATTCACTTAATAATACATTTATGGAAAGTGTTCAAAAAGTAAAAGGGGACAGGCAACTTTAATTTAAAAAGGGGTCATATAAAAGGGGAATGATAATAGGGACACAATATCAAATTATTTAAGTAAATCTTTTTTTATAAAATATAAAGTATTGCTAGTATATGCATTAACCCAACACCAATAAGCCAAAAGTTTTCTCTTTTTCATTTTTTAAAAATAAGGGTCAGGTCATGAATTACCACTTTTAATAAAATAAAAGAATGGAATTTGATTCTGATTTCTAATTTATCTTCCCCTAAACACCTAATTTTTAAAAGGCTTTAAATACTTCTATTGTTTTGTCTATGTCTTCTTGTCTAATATCTCTATGAAATACTAACCGTAATTTATTATAAGAACCACCTACTAAAATGCCATTTTCTTTTAAATATTTTTTTAGTAAACCTTCATTTTTTACTTTTATAAAAATCATATTTGTATGATGTGATAAAACCTCTATATCTTTTAGTTTATTTAATTCTTTTGATAATAAAGAAGCTTTTAGATGGTCTTTTTCTAAATCTTGGATATTATATTTTAAAGCATATATTCCAGCAGCGGCTAAAATGCCACTCTGTCTCATACCTCCACCTAACATTTTTCTATAATTTGTAGCTTTTTTTATAAACTTTTTAGAACCTAAAAGTATAGAACCAGCAGGAGTTCCTAAACCTTTTGATAAACATATAGAAATAGAATCAAAATGTTCACATATTTCATCTAACTGTAAATCATCTTCTATTAAAGCATTAAAAATTCTTGCCCCATCTAAATGTAATAAAAGTTTATTTTCTTTAGCAAAAGCTGATACTTCCTTTATATAGTCTAAACTAAGACTTTGTCCATGGTGAGTATTTTCCAAACATAAAAGTTTTGTTTTTGCAAAATGTGCATCATCAGGTTTTATTTTTTCTTTTATTTTATTGATATCTAAAGTTGCATTTTTTTCAAACTCTATTGGTTGGGGTTGTATACTTCCTACAACAGCTCCACCACCAGCTTCATATTTGTATATATGAGCATCTTGTCCACAAATATATTCATCACCTCTTTTACAATGTGATAATAAGGCTAAGAGATTAGATAAAGTACCAGAACTTACAAATAAAGCAGCTTCTTTATTAGCCATTTTTCTCATAATTTTTTCAAGTTTATTTACACTTGGGTCTTCTTTATATACATCATCACCAAGGGGAGCTTTAAACATAAACTTTTTCATTTTTCTTGAAGGTTTTGTAACGGTATCACTTCTAAAATCTATAATATTTTTCATTTTATTCTCCCTATTTTTAATTGTATTTATTTTATGGGAAAACTGAAAAAAAAGCAAGTTGCAATTATTTTATTTAATCAAATCTTTTTTTACAAAAATATAAAGCATTGCTAGTATAGGCATAAATCCTACTCCAATAAGCCAAAAAGTTTTCTCTTTTTCATTTTTAAATTTATTTGAAATAATAGAAAATAGTGAATAAAACCAAATTGCAATTACAATAATAATAATAAAAATTGAATAAGTTGCCATAATGACTCCTTTTATTTAAGTATAGGCCTATATCTATTAAAACAATAAAAAGAAATAAAACTAGTTTAAAAATAAAGGAAATGAGAATAAAGGGGAAACCCCTTTATTTATATCTGATAATCAGGTGCGTTGTCATCCCATTCGAAGATGAAACACATTGGTAGTTTATTTTTCTTATTTAAAAGAAGTGCTGTGATAGTTCCTGAAACGATTATTGAAACAATTGCAAGTGCTGAAGCAAAAGCAAGTGTTGAAAGTCCTGTAAGACCTTGTCCTACGGTACAACCAATTGATAAAACACCACCAACACCCATAAGTGCTCCACCTATCATATTGTATTTAGTTCTATTAATATTTTGAGCAGCTGTACATCCAAAGCTATATTTTTTATTTATAAATGACATTATAAATGTTCCGAATAAAACACCACATACTAATGAAATTGGAAATGATAATTCATTTACTTCATAATACATAAATAACTCTACAGTCTTAGCTGTAGGATAAACGAAAGTAATTCCATCAAGAGCGATTTCTCTTTCCATACTCTCAGCACCAACAACACCTGAGATATACCAAGCAAGTGATATTAAGATACCAATTACAACACCATCCCAAAGTGAAAATACTCTTTTGATTTTTTTAATTATAAATAATAAAATAGCTATTAATACCGCTAAAACTACATATATATTCATAGTGATATTTGGTATAAAAGAAGATAGATTGATTAAAGTTTCATTATTTATAATAGGTGATAATACACCATATAATAAACCTTTAGTTGTTGCATATGCAAAAATACCAATAAAAATAATAGTAATTAAAGAGTTAGAATCACCCTGCGCAAACTTTATTAACTGTCTATTTCCACAACCATCTGCTAACATCATTCCAATACCAAATAGTATTCCACCTGCAATAATCACAAAATAGTTAATATTCTCTTTATAGTATTTTGATTCACTCAAATCAAGTTCAAATATATATGACATAATTGCTGTTGAAATTACAGCTACAATCATAGCCATAATTACAGAAGCTGCTCTTTTTGTAGATTTTGTAAGGATATAATCTTTTATAGAACCACTAAAGCAAAATTGTTGTTTTTGTGCAACCATTCCAAAAATAGTTCCTAAAACTAAGGCTAAAATATTTACTGTTTCAAATATTTCTAATTCAAACATATTATTTATCTATTCTCATTTCTTCTAAAACTTCTAAGATTTCAATTGCGTCTTCATCTTTTAAGTTATTACTTTCAATGTCTATTAGTACTTCATCAAAATATAGTTTGATATCTTCCATATATTTTAATTCATCTTTATCTTCTTTTGTAGATTTTTTGCCATCTACTATATCCATCAATTCATCAATATTTTCATCAATCTCAGGTATCACATCTTCTTTTAATATTTTTTCAAGTTCTGATATTTTGCTCATAAAGTTTCCTATTTTTTTGAAAGTATATCAAAATATGTTTAATATTAATATTCAAATGCAAGGATAAAGAGGTTTTTTACTTGTATGTAGCTAACTAAAAAGGATAAGTAATCCTTTTTAGTTAGGGAAGTTATTTATAACAGTGTTGTGCTTTAAAGCTACCAAATTTATTTTTAGTTCCTGCTTTATTACTTTTTGAAGAATAGTTTGTAGTTATTGGGTTACATGAATCTATCCATGAATAAAAATCAAATATTTTAACTTTTTTAAATCCCATTTTTCTAAATGTCTCAGCTTCAATAGCTGCTCTTTTTGCACTATTACAAATTACGATTAAGTTTTGTTTTACGAAGTTATCGTCATCATCAAGGGCATAATTTGCAAGAGCTTTTTCAGGAGCTTGTCTTCCTATTCTAGCAGTTCCTTTAATTCTTCCTGCTGACCATTCTTCTTTTGTTCTAACGTCTGCTACTACCCAGTCTTTTGATGCAATTGCAGATTTTACTTCTTCAACTGTCGCGTAGTTACCAGCTTTTTTATTTTCTGCTACAAGTTTTGATGACATAGTTTTATAATCTACAAATCCATTAGCTAGTAATGTGCTACTTGTAATCATACCTGCTATTAGTAAAGTCTTTAGTTTCATTAGAAATCCTTATGTTTTATTTATATTACATTATAAGTTATAATTATTAAAGTAATATAAATATTTTGAATTAATTATAAGAAAAACAAATATATAAATATTACTTATAATTATTATTTGAAAGTATTGATGTTAAAGACTTTGGTGCTTGATTTTTTATATAGAGTTACAGCAGGAGTTATTAGAATAATTGAATTACATAAGTTCCTTCAAACTCAACACATACTTCATCATCTTCAATTATCTTAGATTTTATTTTTATTGAAGAACTACCTTTTTTATCAATTTTTTCTTTTAATATAGATATCTCTTCTATTGAAGGTTTATGTGTATAACAAATGATATCTTTTCTGACAGGTTTTAAATATAAGTTTTCATTCTTTATAACTACAATATTTTTACTATCAATTTCAAGTTCTTTTGAAATCAGCCAACATAAACTCCATGATGATATAATAGTCATAGTACTTAAACTTCCACCAAAAGCTGTACCTTTATCATTTATATTAATATCCAAAGGTGCTGATGTGATTAGCTCTTTATCGTTATAAGTATCAATTTTTAATTTCATTACTTTAGTTAGAGGAATTTCTTCATGTAATTTTTTTTCTAGTTGTTTAATCAAAGTAGTCCTTCGTATCATTAATATTAAAATTATAATAATAAAAACTTAAAATAATCACTTTATTAAAGGCACAGAAGTTGTACACTTATAAGATGTGTACAACAAAACAACACTTTAAAATTAAAGTGTGTATAAAAGTAGCTATTATAATGAACTCTATTTAAACCCTATAAAAGCCTAAAATAGGGTTTTAAAAGTAATATTTTTCTTTTAAAAGCTTTATAGTGTAACTTTTATTTACAAAAATAAAAACTTGTACATCTCTTTACAATAATTGTACATACTAATTTTATGCTTTATGCTATAATCTTAACAATAAATTAAATCAAATAGGAGATAATATATGAGTTTATTAGTAAATTATAAAGCACATACACAACAAAGAGCTGAAGAAGGTGGATTACCTCCATTAGCATTAACTGCTGAAGAAACAGCACAGTTAGTTGAATTATTAAAAGCTGATACAGTAGCTGAGTCTGAGTACGTATTAGATTTATTTAACAACAAAATCAACCCAGGTGTTGATGATGCTGCTTATGTAAAAGCTGCATTCTTAAATGATGTTGTTCAAGGTAATGTTGCATGTTCAGTAATTTCAAAATCTGAAGCTGTAAGAATTTTAGGAACAATGATGGGTGGATTCAACGTTGTACCATTAATTGATGCACTTAAAATTGATGAAGTAGCTGAAGCTGCTGCAAGTGAATTAAAAAATACTATCTTAGTATATGATTCATTTAATGATGTTAAAGATTTAATGGATGCTGGAAATGCACATGCTAAATCAGTTATCGAATCTTGGGCAAATGCAGAATGGTTTACTAACAAACCTGCATTAGAAGAAGAAATGACTTTAACTGTATATAAAATTCCTGGTGAAACAAATACAGATGATTTATCTCCTGCAACTGTTGCATTTACTAGATCAGATATTCCTTTACATGCAACTGCAATGTTACAATCTAGAATGGAAGATCCATTAAACAAAATGATTGAGCTTAAAGAAAAAGGTCATCCTTTAGCATACGTTGGTGATGTTGTTGGTACTGGTTCTTCAAGAAAATCAGGTATTAACTCAGTTCAATGGCACATGGGTAGAGATATTCCTGGTGTTCCTAATAAAAGAACTGGTGGTGTTGTAATTGGTTCTATTATTGCTCCAATTTTCTTCAATACTGCAGAAGATTCAGGTTGTTTACCAATTGAAGCTTCAGTTGATGCTTTAGAAACTGGTGATGTTATCACTTTAAAACCTTATGCTGGTGTAATTGAGAAAGACGGTTCAGTTGTTTCTGAATTCGAATTAGCTCCAAATACATTAACAGACGAAATGAGAGCTGGTGGTAGAATTCCATTAATTATTGGTAAAGGTCTTACTGTAAGAGCTAGAGAAACTTTAGGATTAGATGCTACTACTGCATTTGTTGCTCCTTCTCAACCTGCTGATAATGGTAAAGGATTTACTCAAGCACAAAAAATGGTTGGACGAGCTTGTGGTATCGAAGGTGTTAAACCTGGTATGTACGTTGAGCCAATTGCAACTACTGTTGGATCTCAAGATACAACTGGACCAATGACTAGAGATGAGATTAAAGAACTTGCTGCACTTTCTTTTGGTGCTGATATGGTTATGCAATCATTCTGTCATACTGCTGCTTACCCAAAACCAGCAGATATTAAATTAAGACATACTTTACCTGAGTTTATTTCATCAAGAGGTGGAGTTACATTAAGACCAGGTGATGGTGTTATTCACTCATGGTTAAATAGATTATGTTTACCTGATACTGTTGGTACTGGTGGAGATTCTCATACTAGATTCCCAATTGGTATTTCATTCCCAGCTGGTTCTGGACTAATTGCATTTGCTGGTGTTACTGGTGCTATGCCTTTAACTATGCCTGAATCTGTTCTTGTTAAATTCAAAGGTGAAATGCAACCAGGAATTACTTTAAGAGATTTAGTTAACGCAATTCCTTACCAAGCTATTCAAGATGGTTTATTAACTGTTGAGAAAAAAGGTAAGAAAAACGTATTCGCTGGAACAATCGTTGAGATTGCTGGTTTACCAGATCTTAAAGTTGAGCAAGCATTTGAATTATCAGATTCTGCAGCAGAGAGATCAGCAGCAGCTTGTTCTGTTCAATTATCAAAAGAACCAATCATTGAGTACTTATCTTCAAACATCGCATTAATTGAAAAGATGATCGAAGAAGGTTACGAAGATGCTAGAACTCTTCAAAGAAGAGCAGATAAAATGAGAGAATGGATTGCTAATCCTGAATTACTTCAACCAGATGCTGATGCAGAATATGCAGCAACTATTGAAATTGATTTAAATACAATTACTGAACCAATCTTAGCTTGTCCAAATGATCCAGATGATGTTGATACATTAACTAATATTTTAGCAGATGAAAGAAGAATTAAGAATATTGATGAAGTATTTGTAGGTTCTTGTATGACTAATATCGGATTATTCAGAGCTTTAGGTGAAGTACTTAAAGGTGAAGGTGAAGTTCCAACTAAATTATGGGTTGCACCACCAACAAAAATGGATAAAGAACAATTAACTGAAGAAGGGTATTATTCAATCTTTGCAGCTGCGGGTGCAAGACTTGAAATTCCTGGATGTTCATTATGTATGGGTAACCAAGCATCAGTTTCTGAAGGAGCTGCTGTATTCTCTACATCTACAAGAAACTTTGATAATAGATTAGGAAAAGGTTCTCAAGTTTATCTTGGATCTGCTGAAGTTGCTGCTGTTGCTGCACTTCTTGGAAGACTTCCAACAAAAGCTGAGTACATGGAAATTGTACCTAAGAAAATTACAGAAAAAAACAAAGAGGGTGTTTATAAATACTTAAACTTCCACGAAGTTACTTCTGAACAATTAACAAACTTAGTTCACTCTTAGGAACTATTTTAAAGATAAGTTGGGATTTATCCCAGCTTATTAACTTCTATTTATAGCTAGTGTAATTATAATTTTCACACCTATATATTCTTTCTCATTACATTCAATTTTAATATTTGTTTAGATAGTATGCATGCTTTATTTTAAGGATTTAGACATGAGTACAGCAAGATTTAGTCGTTTTGGATTTATTTTGGCAGCAGTAGGTTCTGCAGTTGGTTTAGGAAACATTTGGAAATTCCCTTATGTTACAGGAGAATATGGTGGTGGAGCTTTTGTTTTAGTATACTTACTAACAGCTTTATTTATTGGAGTTTTTATTTTAATTGCGGAGTTACTAATTGGTAAATTAGGACAAAGTGATGCGGTTAGTATGTTTGAAAATCTAGCAGTTAAGAAAAAAAATATTTGGAAATATGCAGGATTTATTGCAATTGTTCCTTTGATTATTTTATCTTATTATTCTGTTGTAATTGGATGGATTTTTCACTATATTGCTATTTCTTTTCAGTCCTTACCTTCTACAGTTGAAGAATCAAAGAATATTTTTATGAGCTTATTAACATCTGATTTAAAAACACAATTAATGTATCATACAGTAGTTTTTATTTTAGTTACATCTATTATATTAAAAGGTATAAAAGATGGAATTGAGAAGATTAATAAGATTTTAATGCCACTATTAGCATTGATTTTAACAATTCTATTTGTTTATTCTATTTCTGTTGATAGTTTTTCACAAGCAGTAACATTTATGTTTAATGCAGATTTTACAAAGTTAAGTTCAGAAGCTGTTATTGTTGCAATTGGACAAGCTTTTTATACTTTATCTTTAGGTATGGGAATTATTATCACTTATGCAGCATCCCTTCCTAAAAAAGTAAATATAGTAAAATCGTCAATACTTATTGCTGTAATTGATACACTAGTTGCAATAGTAGCTGGACTTATTATCTTTACTTTATTATTTGATAAAGGTGCAGAATCTACAAAAGGTGCTGGTTTAGTATTTATTTCTCTTCCTTCTGTTTTTTATGAGTTTGGAAGTATTGGAAGTACTTTAGCTATTTTATTTTTTGTGGCTATTGCTTTTGCAGGTATTACATCAGCTATTTCAATGTTAGAACCTATGGTTTCATATTTTGTAAATAGATTTAATTATTCAAGAATAAAAGCTGCATTAATATGTAGTATTTTCTTTTATGTATTAGGAATTGCTGCATTATTATCTAATATTACAGATTATTCATCCCTGTTAATGGTAGGAGATAAAAACTTATTTGATTGGTTAGATTTTGTTTCATCTACTATTTTAGTTCCTTTAGGTGGAATCTTAGTTGTTGTATTTGTTGGACACTTTATGGATAAAGATAAAATTAATGCAGAACTAATACCTTTATTAGGAAATACTTTTACAAAAATATGGTTTTTTATGGTTAGGTATGTTATACCAGTGGCTCTTATTATAGTAATTTTAAATGAAACAGGAGTATTTAAATTCTAAGAAAAAAAATATATTTAATACAAATCAAAAAGGAAAATAATGAACAATAATTTTAAGACAACAATCTTAAAACCTGTATTTATTCCATCAGTATTGTTTATAATACTATTGGTAGTTTTTACAATAGTAAGTCCTGAACTTGCAAATAATGTTTTTAGTACAGTAAAGAATTTTGTAGCAGAAAAATTTGGGTGGCTTTACATGCTAAGTGTTGGAATTTTTGTATTCTTTGTTCTATTTCTAGCAATCTCGCCTTTTGGTAAATTTAAGTTAGGGCCTGATCATTCAAAACCTGAGTATACAAATATCTCATGGTTTGCAATGTTGTTTTCAGCAGGAATGGGAATTGGACTTATGTTCTGGGGTGTTGCTGAACCTGTAATGCAATATGTTTCTCCTCCTGTTGGTTCAAAAGAGAGTATTGACTCTGCAAAGATGGCTATGAATATTGTATTCTTTCATTGGGGAATACATGCTTGGTCTATTTATGCATTAGTTGGATTAGTATTAGCATATTTTTCATTTAGACATGGATTACCTTTATCAATTAGATCCGCACTATATCCTTTAATTGGGGAAAAGATTTATGGTGGTATCGGTCATACGGTAGATACAATTGCTGTTTTAGGAACAGTTTTTGGTGTAGCTACTTCTTTAGGATTTGGTGTTTTACAAGTAAATTCAGGATTAAACTATTTATTTGATATTCCTGTTGATATAATCACTCAAATAATATTAATTTCAGTTATAACTGCATTAGCAACAATTTCTGTTGTTTTAGGTTTAGATGGAGGAATTAAAAGATTATCAGAATTAAATCTATATTTAGCAACTTTTTTACTTTTATTTGTATTTATTGCAGGTCCTACATTTTTCTTATTAGGCGCTTATGTTCAAAATATTGGTTCATATTTATCAAATATTATAGAAATGACGTTTAATCAATATGTTTATGATAAAACTTCATGGATGAGTTCATGGACATTGTTTTATTGGGCATGGTGGATTGCATGGGCTCCTTTTGTTGGTATGTTCATTGCAAGAGTTTCAAGAGGAAGAACTATTAGAGAGTTTGTAATAGGTGTACTTTTTGTTCCTGCTGGATTTACATTCCTTTGGATGACAGTATTTGGAAATAGCGCATTAGATGCTATTATGAATGATGGCTTTGTTATATTAACAACAGCTGTATCAGATGATGTTTCGACAGCTCTTTTTAAATTTTTAGAACATTTTCCTTTTTCTGGATTTACTTCAATTATTGCAGTTATTCTAGTAGTTACTTTTTTCATAACTTCAGCTGATTCGGGTGCTTTAGTAATTGATACAATTTCCTCAGGAGGGAAAGGTAATAATCCTGTTTGGCAAAGAATTTTTTGGGCAGTAACTCAAGGTATAGTAGCTATTGCATTATTATTAGCAGGAGGGTTAGGGGCTTTACAATCAGCATCAATTATTATTGCCTTACCTTTTGCTATTATTATGTTAATCGCAGCTTGGGGATTATATAAGGCATTAAAACTTGAAACGATTAGAAATGAGAGCTTAAAGCATCATATGAATGCAGGTCGTCATGGAAAAATTAGTGGATCATGGAAAGTAAGACTTAATAGAATTATCGAGTTTCCAAAAAGAGATGAAGCAAAAAGATTTATTAATGAAGATGTTGTAATCGCAATGGAAGCTGTAAAAGAAGAACTTGCTTCTTATTCTTGGAATGCAGAAATTATAAATGAAAAAGAAAAAGCTATTTCTATACTAAGAGTTGAACACTCTTTAGATTTTGACTTTATATATGAGGTTCGTACACGAAATTACGACACTCCAACTTATGCATATCCTGAGTCAATTAACCCTACAAAAGAACAGAAAAAATATTCAAGAGTAGAAGTTTATTTACAAGATGGAAATAAAGCATATGATATTTATGGTTATGACCATGATGCTATAGTAATTGATATTATTGATCAATTTGAAAAACATAGACATTTCTTACATAATACATCAACTCTAAATCCTGCTGTACCAATAGATTAATTAAATTGAAGTGTTCATAAAGAGTATTCTTTATGAACATATTAAATCTTAATCTTAACATTCTTAAAAGGATCGAAAAATTGTATAAAATAGTGCATTTAATTACAAATGAAAATGACAAAGAAATTATTAATAAAATAACAGATTACATAAAAGAAAAGCATAATCTTCAAACTAAAACTTCTTCAACAAAGATTCAAATAGATGAAAAGAATGAAAGTACTTTATATCTTTTATATATAGATGATAAAAATGTAAAAGATTTTTTAAAAAAGAGTATCAATACTAGTCTTAATATAGGTGTTTTACCACATGAAGAATGTCCAAATACAATAAGTAATTATGCTATTTGCTCAGATATTTTTGAGGCTATTGATGATGCTTTAAATCTTGAGTTATTAACTAAAATTGATTTATTAAAATGTAATGATAATATTGCGTTAAGCCGTATTTCTATTGGCGATATGCATGGAATGAATAGGCTTGATTATAATAAAAATAGTAGATTTCAAAAATTTAAAATATTTTACAAAAATTTAAAAGAATTAACTTTTAGGAACTATACTTTAACTACTTCAAAAGAACATTCAATTCAAACTGTAGCTTCTGGAATAACGGTTTTAGAACATTCAAATAAAATAAATAAAGAATCTGCAATAAATGATGAACTCTCTCTTCATGATGGAAAATTAAATGCATATATTTTAGCACCAAGTTCATTGTTTTCTTATCTATGGTATTTAATTGCGATATTTTTTTATCAAAAAATATCTTTAGTTTCATTGCCAAAAAGTTTAGGCTATATAAAAACTACAAAATTAACAATCTCTTCTGATGATATTTTAGATTATAAAATAGATAATTGCGAATCATATCAATCTTTAACTATTGAACTTGAGGTATTAAAAGATTGTATAAATATACATTTAGGAAGAGTTTTACAAGATATTGTTAATACTGACACTAATAATATTGAAGAAAAAGATCTTATAAAAGTAAATTTACTACCAAAAGGTGAGTTGAAAAATATTCTGATTAATAATAAACTTCCTTTATTTAAAAAAGCTAGTGATGATGATTTTAAAGATTTATTAACTACTTTAAAAGATAATGCAAAGTTTTCAAGCACTTATTTAATATTAATGATTTTAAGTACTTTATTAGCTACAACAGGACTTTTTGCAAACTCTGCACCTGTTATTATTGGTGCGATGATTTTAGCTCCTTTAATGGCTCCTATTATCTCACTATCAATGGGTGTTATTAGAACTGATAAGTTTTTACTATTTAAAAGTATTAAAACCTTATCTATTGGTATTTTTATGGCTCTGTTATTTTCTGCTACTTATACACTGTTTATTCCTTTGGAACAAATAACTTCTGAAATGCAAGGGCGATTACATCCAAATTTACTAGATTTATTAGTTGCAATTTTTTCTGGAATAGCTGGAGCTTATGCCACTTCAAAAGAAGAAGTTGCAAAATCACTTGCTGGAGTTGCAATAGCCGTTGCATTAGTGCCACCTTTAAGTGTTACTGGTATTGGATTAGGTCTTGGGAATATTGATGTAATATATGGTTCTTTTTTACTTTTTATTACAAACTTAGTTGGGATTACATTAAGTGCAGCTTTAACTTTTATATTTTTAGGTTTCGCACCTGTTACTAAAGCAAAAAAAGGGGTTTTTTACACTTCTATAATTATGGCAATAGTTGCTATTCCTTTATTTTTATCATTTATGAAAGTAGTGGATAGAAATAAATATTTCGATGAGTTAAATAGTACTAAAACATTAATTTTAGATAATCAAAAAGTAGATTTAAATATTAAAACAATAGAAAATAGAAAAGATATGATTTTAGTAAATATTGAAGTAACTTCTATAAAGCCTTTAAGTATCAATGATTACAAAATTATACAAAGTAAACTACAAGAAAAAACAGACAAAAAACTTGCTTTAAAAGTAACACCTATTCTTCTATTAAACTAGAAAGTAGGGGTTTCTTTTCTTTTATTTCTTACATCTTTAATCCATAATAAATTTAAAATAAATACAGATAAAAAGGCTAATACTGTAGATGTTATTGCCGTTCCTACATATAAAGATAATGCTATTTCATTTATATTTTCATTCATTGTTTCAAAGCTAAATTTTATAGGATCTTTTACGTTTAAGACAAAATTTCCTAATTCATATTCAAAATAGTATATAAAAGGCATTGTCAAAGGATTTGAAATCCAAACTAATAGAATTGTAACAGGTAAGTTAACATTAAAAATGATGGCTAATAATGCTACTACAGGCATTTGAAATGGCATTGGTATAAAGGCTATAAAGATTCCAATAAAAACCCCACCAAGAATTTTTCTTCTTGATAGACTCCATATCTCTCTTTTATAAAGTAATTTGCCAAAAATCTTTAGTAGCTTTTGATCTTTTATTTTTTCATGTGTTGGTAAAAGTTTTCTTAATCTAGCTCTAGGCATAATTCCTCTTTCATACTACTATTAAGTATTATATAGTGAAATCAATTAAACTTTATAACTATTTTAATCAATCATCATTTATTAATCAAAAATGTATTATTATAAAGAAAATTATATTTCTAAGGATAAATTATTTCTACTACTAAAGAGACTAAGAAAAACTCTATAATTGAAAACTCATTAAAACTATTTTCTAAAAAAGGTTTTTATAATACAACAATACCAGATATTGCAAAAGCAATGAAGATGAGTGTTGGAAATATGTATAACTATTTTTCATCAAAAGAAGAACTTGCTAAGTATGCAATAAAATATTCAACTAATGTATTAGCTAAAGAGTTAAGGTCTGTAAATGAAATGGAACTGGCTTCAAAAGAAAAAATTTATGTATTTACAAGAAAATATTTTGAAAATGTGCAAAATTCACCTGAAGTTGTTGAATACTTTTTAAGAGTCTATTTATCAAATAGAGAAGTATTTAATAAAGGTTGTGAAGGTTTTATTTGTGTAGGAGATTTTGTAACTGAGGTTATGATTCTTTTAGATGAAGGTGCTCAAAATAAAGAGTTTAGAGAACAAGATTTTTTCCCTGCCTTTGCTATGATTATGGGATGCCTTGGGGGATTTGCTTTTTTAAGTGGTGAAAATGTACTTGAAAAAGATTTACTTGACTATTCTGATTCTGTAGCTGATAATATATATCGAGCATTAAAGTATGACGAATAAAAACAAACCTACTATTGTATGGTTTCAAGCAATTACTTGTAATGGAAACACGCACTCATTATTAAGTGCAAACTCTGCAAGATTAGAACTATTTTTAAATAGTTTTAATCTTATTTATCATCCTTCTTTAACTATTGATAAAAGTTTAGAAGATATCCTAAATCAAAAAGAAAAAATTGATTACTTACTAGTTGAGGGAGCAATATCTTCAAATAAAGATATATTTGCCTTATCAAATGATAATACAAATAACATACTAAATAAACTTGCTTTAAAATCAAATCATATTATTGCAGTTGGTTCTTGTGCTGCTTATGGTGGAATACATGCAAAATTTGAAGAACATAAAAATGTATCAGGAATAAAAGATAATATAAAAGAAAAAATTTTAAAAAACTTAAAACATGAAATTATAAATTTAAATGGCTGTCCAGTTCACCCTGAATGGATACTTCAAACTCTCTTTACCTTAAAAGCTTATGGAAAAATATCAATAGATGATGAAGGTAGACCAGTTGAGTTATATAGTACTTTAGCTCATCATGGATGCACAAGAAATGAATATTTCGAATGGAAAGTTGAAGGTGCATTTGGAAAAAAAGAAGGATGCTTATTTTATGACCAAGGTTGTCGTGGTCCTATGACACATAGCTCTTGTAATAAAATATTATGGAATGATGTAAGTTCAAAGACTAGAGTAGGGATGCCTTGTATTGGCTGTACTGAGAGTGATTTTCCTAGAAGTAATATGCTAGAAACAAAAAAGAATATAGGTATTCCACTTGAAGTACCACTTGGTATTTCAAAACGTGCATATCTCTCTATTACCGGAATTGCAAAGACTTTTAAAATTGATAGACTAAATAAAAAGCTAATGGATAAATAAATGAAAACAATAGATTTAGTAGAAAGAATAGAAGGCGAAGCAAAATTAAGCTGTTCTTGGAAGAATAATATTGTAAGCGATGCTTCTATTGATTTTCTAAATTTTAGAGGCTTTGAATATATTTTAGAAGGAAAAGCTCCACTTGATGCGCTTGTATATACTCCACGTATTTGTGGTATTTGTGGACAAGCACACCTAAAAGCAACGGTTGATGCCTTAGAAGATGTATATAAAAATATAAATGAACCTTTAGTTATAACTCCTAAGGCTTTACTGTTAAGAGAAATTGGACTAAATATTGAAATAATAGATTCTCATATAAAATGGTTTTATATGTTTATTATGCCAGATATTGTGAAGCTTGAAACAAATAACTTAGGAATATACCAGCCTCTAAGTGGTAGGAGATGGTTAGAAGCTTCAAAAACAGCAAGTGAAACAATAAAAGCATTAGCATTAATTGGTGGACAATGGCCACATACTTCTTATATGCTTCCAGGTGGAGTTATGAGTGATCCAACACTTTTAGAATTAACTTCAATGCAAAACTATATGGATTATGCAATAAGATTTTTTGAAAACTCAATTTCGGGAGTTGATTTTGATAAGTATTTGTCGTTTAATAGTGTTAATGACCTAGAATCTTTAGAAGGTGATTTAAAATATTTCAAAGATAATGCATTAAAACATAATCTTGATAAGTTGGGTAAATCTCATGATAAGTTTATATCTCTTGGTTCATCTTCACTATTTGAAGCAGGAAAAATAAGACAAAGAACAGTTCATAAACTTGACTTGAACAAAATAAAAGAAAGTACTGAACATACTTTTTCAATAAAAAAAGAAGATAATACAAGTACTAAGACAACATGGTCAAAAAGTGTTTCTTATGATAATTCATTTTTTGAAACAGGCCCTTTATCAAGAGGACTAATATCAAATAGAAAGTTTATAAAAGAATTACATAAAACTTATGATGATTCGTGTATGACTAGAGTATTTGCTCGAATGGATGAATTAGCACATTTACTTGAAAATACTAAATCTTTAATAGCACAGGTAGATATAGGAGAAGAATCATTTATCAAACCAAAATACTCTTTAAAAGATATAGAAAAAGCTAGTGGAACTTCTGTTGTTGAAGCTTGTCGTGGTTCTTTATATCATAATGTAATAATCGAAAAAGGTAAAATAAAAAAATATGATGTAATAACTCCAACAGTTTGGAATTTAGGTCCTAGAAAAAAAGATGAAAATGGGGTTGCCCAAGAAGCAATAATTGGCTCACCAAGTATTGAAATTGCAAAGATTATTCTTAGAAGTTTTGATGTTTGCTCTGTTTGTACTACTCATTAAAATACAATATTATAGAGAAACTGTATAAAAAGGTAACAGTTTATAAAATAAAATAAATATATTTAATCTTTAAAATAATATTATTTATTTCTTATAAGTGAATACTTATTCATTTTAATTCCCAAACTTTGGTAATCCTTAAAAAAATAAATTTATATAAATAAGAAAAGCTATTTTAATGCTATGAATACTCATTCATCTTTTAAGTGTTAGTTAAGTTTAGTATTGTTAATTTGAATCTAGTAAATGAACATTCATTTTTTAAAGGAGAGTTATATATGATTGATTCTGCAGAAATGGTAAAAAAGGTTTTTACCCAAAAATCAGGAAGAGTTGAAACAAATAAAGGTGATAAGTTTTATAACAGCTTATTTGATCAAGCAAAAAAAAGATTATCAAGTTTAAGAGCGCAAGAACCTCTTAAAGATATCGATTTAATGGACGTAATTGATAGCGAAGGAGTAAATAGAAGAGATTTCATGAAGTGGGTTAGTGCTACAACTGCTACACTTATGTTACCTCCTATGTTTGCACCACTTGTTGCAGAAGCAACAGAGCTTATGAATAGAGTTCCTGTTATTTGGATTGAGTTGCAAGATTGTGCAGGAAATTCTGAAGCACTTTTAAGATCAGCAGCACCTACTGTTGATGACTTGTTATTTGATGTATTAAGTTTAGAATTCCAAGAAACACTACAAGCAGCAGCAGGTCATGATGCTGATAAGCAACTTGAAGAAGCAGTTCATCATTTTAAAGGACAATATCTTTTATTTGTTGAAGGTGCAATTCCAATGGCTAATAATGGTCAATTTGGAACAATAGGTGCAAGCGGTGAGACATTTCACGATCACTTAATTAGAATGGCAAAAGATTCAGCAGCAGTAGTTGCTGTTGGAACTTGTGCTACATTTGGTGGAGTTCCAGCCGCTGCTCCAAACCCAACTGGTGCTGTTGGTGTTATGGACTTAGTAAAAGGTAAGCCTATTGTAAATATTCCAGCATGTCCTGCAAATCCTGCAAACATGGTTGGTGTAATTTTACATTTTGTTTTAACTGGACAAATCCCTGAATTAGATTCACTTTTAAGACCTAAATTCGCATTTGGTTATAGAATTCATGATAACTGTGAGAGAAGAGCACACTTTGATGCTGGAGAATTTGTAGAAGAGTGGGGTGATGAAGGTGCTAAAAACAATTTCTGTTTATATAAAGTAGGATGTAAAGGTCCTATGACTTTTAATAACTGTTCAATTGTCCGATACAACGAAGGTACAAACTGGCCTATTGGTGTAGGACGTGGTTGTATTGGTTGTTCTGAACCAGATTTCTGGGATAAATACGCTTATGAAAGACCAATGGCTGATGCGAATATCAAAGCACCAACAGGTGGAGTTGAAAAAACTGTAGATGAGTTTGGTTTAGGATTATTAACAGCTACAACTGTTGGTATTGGTGTTCATGCAATTGCAAGCGCAGTTGCTGGTAAAAAATCAGATGAAGGAGAAGAATAAAAATGGCAAAAAAACACTTAGTAGTTGATCCAATTACACGAATTGAAGGACACTTAAGAATTGAAGCAATCATTGATGAAAACAATGTTGTAACAGATGCTTATGCTTCTTCTACAATGTTCAGAGGGATTGAAGAAATTCTAAAAGGAAGAGATCCACGAGATTGTGGTTTACTTGCTATGAGAATTTGTGGTGTTTGTACAGGTACTCATTATCAAAGAAGTATTGAAGCTGTTGAGCATGCTTTTAATGTAACGATTCCAAAGAATGCAAGACTTGTGCGAAACTTAGTTCAAGGTGCTTTATATTTACACGATCATATTGTTCACTTCTATCATTTACATGCACTTGATTGGGTAGATATTACAGAAGCTTTAAAAGCAGACCCAAAAGCAGCAGTAGCAGAAGCTCAGAAATGGGCAGCACTATCAGGGGAAAGACCTTGGAATGCAAGTGAAGATGTTTATGCTGAAGTACAATCTAGAGTTACAAGATATGTAAAACAAGGTAGGCTTGGAATTTTTGGAAATGCATACTGGGGTTCAAAAGGTTTTAAACTTACTCCTGAGCAAAACTTAATTGGTTTATCTCATTATTTAGATGCCTTAGAAATCCAAAGAGAACTTGGAAAAATGATGGCTATTTTTGGTGGAAAAAATCCACATCCTCAATCATTTGTTGTGGGTGGAGTTACTTGTGTTCAAGATATAAAAAATCCTGCAAGAATTGCTGAGTTTAAACAGTTACTTAAAAAAGGTAGAAAATTCTGTAAACAATCATATTTACCAGATGTCTATATGGCTGGGACTATGTACGCAGATGAAGCACTAGAAGGAATTGGTGGTGGTTTAGGAAACTATATGTCTTATGGTGGATTTAACCAAGATGATTTGCCTTTCTATGAATCTTCAAAATTATTCCCTTCTGGAATTGTAATGAATAGAGATTTATCAAAAGTTTTTGAAGTAGATCAAACAAAAATTACAGAAGATGTAACTCATGCATGGTATGAAGGTGAAACAAACTTACATCCATATGAAGGGAAAACAATACCTAACTATACTGGATTTGGTAAAAAAGAAGACAATATTGCCTACTTAGATACTGAAAATAAATACTCTTGGATTAAATCACCATTATATGATGATGAAAGAATGGAAGTTGGACCGCTTGCTCGTATGGTCGTAGGGGTTGCTAAAGGTGATGAAAGAATCTCTAAATATGTAACTGCATTCTTAAAACAAGGGAATTTACCAATTAAAGTATTATTCTCAACTGTAGGAAGAACAGCAGCACGTGCTATTGAATCAGAAATGATGGCTGATGTGATGATGGAATGGATTGATGAATTAGCAGCAAATACTGCAAATGGAGATTTATCAACTTGGACAGAATTTGATTTTGATAATGTTTCAAAAGATGCTCAAGGTTTCGGAATGGAAGAAGCTCCAAGAGGTGGATTAGGACACTGGATTAAAATTAAAGATGGAAAAGTAGCAAATTATCAAGCGGTTGTTCCTTCAACATGGAATGCAGCTCCTAGAGATTATAAAGGAAGACTAGGTGCTTATGAATCATCTCTTATTGGTACAAAAGTAGCAAATCCAGACCAGCCATTAGAGATCTTAAGAACAGTTCATAGTTTTGATCCATGTATTGCATGTGCGGTACATATTATTGATACAAATGGAAAAGAATTAGGTGTTTACAAAGTAGACCCAATAGGAGGAACTAGCCGTGCCTAATAGAAAAAAGGTTGAAAGAATGACTGGCACTGTACGAATCATTCATTGGATGAATGCTTTTTGTATGATTGCTGCAGTTGCAACCGGTTTATATATAGGACATCCTTATTATCAAACATTTATAGCAGATCCTGCTGTTGATAAGTATGTTATGGCTTGGAATAGATGGGGACATTTTATGGTTGCCATTATTTTTGATGTAACAGCAATTTTAATTGGATATTTATACTTTTTCTCAAGATTTGAAAAGCCTTATAAAAAGTTAATTCCAAATAAAAAAAATATTGTTGAATTTTTTGAAGTATTTTTTAACTTAATCACATTTAATAGAAGAAAGAAGTTTGATTCTACTCATGCAGATTCTTATAATATTGTATTTTTTACAATATTCCATTTATTACTAGTATTTATGCTTTTAACTGGATTGCAATTATATGTACATGGTTTAGCATCAGGATTGAGTTCAATTGGAACTTGGTGGCCTTCAATGCTACATCTTGCAACTGATTGGACTTTAGATGTATTTGGTGGAAATATGGGAGTTAGAATGGCTCATCATACTTCAATGTACTTTATAATAGCTTGGGTTATGTGTCATGTTTATTATCAAGTTTGGAGAACAATCTACTGGCAAGAAGGTGATATTGCTATTGTTATTAGTGGAAGTAAATTTGCTAAAAATAAAAAAGACGATAAAGACGACAAAAAGTAAATATATTGATTGAAGCTTTAAGCTTCAATCATTTAGGAGATAAAATGAAAAAAAATATCATAATTGGTGTAGGAAATATGCTTTTTAAAGATGAAGGTGTAGGTATTTATGCCTCAGAATTTTTAAAACAAAACTATTCATTTGAAGGTGATATAGAAATTATTGATGGCGGAACATTAGGGTTTAAACTAATGACATATTTTCAAGAATATGAGAATGTTATTATTTTAGATACTGTGTCTATTGAAGATAAACCAGGAGAAATATATAGATTACCTTCTGATGTACTTTTAGGTCTTGGTAGTTATAGAAAAACTGCACATGAAGTTGAAATTGTAGAAATGCTTGAAATTGTATCAGCTTTAAACTCTCATGCTGAGGTAACAATTTTAGGAATTGTTCCTCTTGATATCATAAGCGTAGGAATTGGTCTAACAAAAATTATGGAAGATAGGTTTGAAGAGTTTATTTTACACGCAATTAAAGAGATTGAAACTTTAGATATTAAAGCTACTCGAGTTGACAATATCTTGATACCTGACATAGTAAAAAGTATGATAGGTAGTTATAATGGTGAACATTTAACAAGAATCCCAAATGAAGAAGATATCAGATATGCAACTAATTTATAAAATCGAATTTAACACAACTAACTCTTATTTTAAACATATATTACAAGACTTAATAGAAGAAGCAAAAATAAATGCAAGTTGCAAGCAATACAGAACTTGTATAATATTAACTTTTGATTCAAAAGCAGAAGAAATAGAAAGTTTCTTTGCTCTTTTAGAAAAAAAACTGCCTGTTTCTATTTTTTTAGGTAAATCTTATGTAATAGAAAGTTTTGATGAAAGTATAGAAGAGTTAGAAGAAAAAGATGTAAAACAAAATTTATCTTTACTTACAAATGAAGCAATTAAAAATATTATTGAGACAAACGATATAGATTTTTTAAATGACATCGTAAAAATATCAAAAGGTGAAGTCTCAAGATTTGAGACACATAATGGATTAAAAGATTTATTTCTACCAAACAAAGATATTCGGAAGCGTTTTGAAAAAGATGGATTTGAAGTAAAACTATTAATCACAAATATAGATAAGTTAACAGAACTATTTGATGTAAGTCCTAAAGATTTGCAACTTTTATGCTCAATTGAAAGACCATTGGTTAAATTGAAATTTAAACTTTTACAAAATGGAAAAAAAGACTTTTCTTCAACAAACTTTATTTATGCAAAAATTCCAGATGATAAAGAAACAGTTTTATTTTCTCAAGCACTAAAAGAAAAAGATATAAACTGGGTTTTATATGTAAATGATGAAGTTTATCAAGATGGTTTAAAAACTACATATTTTAATGATCAAAATATAATCATTCATGGAGACAAAGGATTATTCCCAAAATTTGACTATACAGCAAATAAAAAGTTTAATTCATCAAAAGAGTATTTTGATGAAAATGGTGGAGTATATAAAGCTACTTTAGCTCAATATGCAAAGAGATTAATACCAACAATTGGTGTTTACTTCTCTTTAAAAAGTAAAGAAAGTACAATATCTATTAATATGCCATCAAAAGGTTTAAAAGAGGTTATTGTAATCCCTAATATTTATAATAGTATTGAAAATTGTATGGATGAAATATCTACAATTGATGAACATTGTGAAAGATTAGTTAAAAACTATACAAATAAATATTCTGAATATTTATCAAAAGATGTTACTAAAAATACAAATGGTTTTGAATCAATTTTAAATATGTGTGCAAAAGTCCTTGGATTAGCTGATGCTAAAGAGTTTGAAGATATTGCATTAAGTGTAAATGTAAAAAGTGGAATACAAATAGATATGAAGCTACTTGCTATGGATGGAATTACTTACTTAGACTATAGAAGAACTGTTCAATCACTTATGTCATATAAAATGGCTGATGTAGATACAGGCACACTTGCTTTTTCTTTTTATGAAAGCCTGAGCGAATTTATATGTAGCTATGTATCTGAAATAGCAACAGAAACAAAAGTAAAAGATGTTGTTCTTTGTGGTGACATGTTTAGTAACGCTGTTTTACTTTCTAAAGTAGATAAAACATTATCCAAAAATTATAAATTAATGATTCCAAAGTCATATCCTTTAGATTATTGATTTTTCTTATTTCCTGATATAATGCGCATTATTATATAAAGGAATATTTTGGAATTATCTAGTTTTACTTATGAAATAATTATAATGCTTTTTGCAGTTGCCGTATTTGCAGGGCTTATTGACACTCTTGCAGGTGGTGGTGGACTTATCACTATACCAGCACTAATACTTGCTGGACTACCACCTCTTTTAGCATTAGGAACTAATAAGTTTCAAGCTTTTGTAGGAAGTGGAACAGCTTCTATTATGATGCTTAGAAAAAAGAAAGTAACTTTTCACGAAGTTAAGTATTTAATGCTCATGGCTTTTGTAGGCTCTGTAATTGGTACCATTGCAGTTCAGTTTATAGATGTAGAACTTCTAAATTTTGTAATTCCTTTAGTTCTTCTATTTATTGGTATTTATTTCTTATTTATGCCAAAAGCTTCAAATATTGATAAAAAACCAAAAATATCAGAAAAAGCATACAAAAATATTGTAGTACCAAGTATTGGTTTTTATGATGGTATGTTTGGCCCAGGAACTGGTTCATTTTTATCATTGTCAGGAATTGCCTTACGAGGCGTAGAGCTTATAAAAGCAACTGCAATGGCAAAGACTATGAATTTTGCTACAAACATAGCTTCCGTACTTGTTTTCTTAGCTTATGGTCAAGTTATCTTCTCAATTGGTATTTTAATGATGATAGGACAAATAATAGGTGCTTACATAGGTTCACATTTTTTAGTAAAAATAAATCCAAATCATCTAAAAATAATAGTTGTAATAATGTGTTTTACAATGTTAATCAAATACTGTTCTCAAATGGGATGGATATAGTGTAATAACTTTTAATATAAAAAAGACAAATGTACCTTAATTACTAATAGGTAGTTTTATGGTAAAGACTGCTCCAGTATAAGTTTTGTTTTCATAATCATAAGTAATATTATCAACTTCTAATGAACCTTTTATATGTCTTGAGATTATCTCTTGAGACATATATAATCCAATTCCTGTTCCTTGAGATTTATGCTTTGTAGTAAAATATGGTTCAAAAATTCTATTTATTATATCTTTGTCAATTCCCTTTGCATTATCTTTAATTTTTATAAAAACTTGCTCATCTTCTTTATATGTGTCTATAAATATATATCTTTTCATATCTCTTGTATTAAGTAAAGCATCTTGGGCATTGTTAATGATATTTAATAAAATTTGTAATAGCTCTCTTTCATAGCTATTAATAGTAATATCCTTAATATTTTGAATAATATGAATATTATTAACTTTTAAATTAGAATTAAGAAGTTTGATTGTCTTTTTAATTGTATTCTTTAATTCAAATCTTATTTTTTCTTTATCTGGTTTAAAAAAATCTTTAAAATCTTCGATAGTATCAGAGAGATGATTTGCAGATGCACTAATACTAGTTAGCGATTCATCTAAAAGTTCATCCGAAAGAGTATCCATCTCTTTGTGTATTTTTATTCCTGAAGAGGCAGTTGTAATAACAGATAAAGGTTGTCTCCATTGATGTGCAATGTTTTCTATCATTTCACCCATTGCTGCGAGTTTTGTCTTTTGTGCTAGTAAATCATATTGTTTTTCATTTTCTTTTATTTTTGCTTCAATGCTGTTTTTGTAAGTTTTGAATTTTTTTTCAATAATATTAGATAGATAAAAAGATAAGATTAATAAAATTATTGTAATAATTATTGTAAAGATAATTAGATTTTTTAGATTTTCATTATATTTTATTGTTAAGTCATTTTTTCTTTTATTAACAACTTCTAAAATATCATCATTGTAAAAACCTGTACTTACAACCCATCCCCATTTTGGGATAGTTGTTAAGTACATTATTTTTGATGATATAGTATCCGATCCTGGTTTATAAAAATCTAAATGAATAAAGCCTTTTTTATTGTTCATTACTTTTTTTATTTTTTCTATTGATTTTAAATCATTCATATCTTTTAGTTTTACTAAAGCATTTTTACCTATTAGGTCTTTATTAATATGACTTATATAATTATTATCTTTATCTGTTACAAGGAAGTAGCTATTTTCTCCAAATCTAAATTTGGTAATCTGTTCTAGAATTTTCTTTTGAATATCTTTTGTAAAATCTTCTACATATTCACCCGTACCCAAAAACCAATCTAATTCATATATATTTTTTACAAAACCAATTTTTTTAAATTCTCTATCATCACCTTTTATTTTTCTCCAGTGCCATTCTTGGTAAGATTCTTCTTTATTTTTCAATAACTCAAGTGACTCTCTTAATACATAAACACCTTTAGTATCTTTATAATTAATAAGGTCTTTTCCTTCAAGTTTTGGGTTTAATGGATGAATAATATTAATTGCTTTTTTATCATATACAAAAAAATAGCCTCTATTATTGTTAAATCTAATATCTTTTATTGATGTTTTTATCATTAAAGAAAGCTCTTCTTTTGTATGTGTGTCTTTATATTGTTTATAAATATTTGTAATTATGGTGTGAGCTTCATGAACTCTTTTAATAAGTGATTTCTTTAGATTCTCTTCTGTATCTTTTTGTTCTGAAATAACATAATCGTATATATATTCAATTTGTTCTTTTATGATATGTTTTTTATTCTCAATAAATTCTTTTTCTGTAGTATGTTTAATTTTTTCAAGATCAGATTTATTTTCGAAATAAAGGAATGTAGTTATAATTATTGATAAAAATAGTATTATTGAGGGTACAGCAAATCTAATTACTTGTATTAGTTGTTTCTCATTTTTGAAGTTCATAATATTAATTATAGTATATTTTTATGATATCAGTATACTTTTATTTATCTATTACAGTAATTTATAAAGGAACTTAAAAATTATTTAAATCTGCGTTTATGCAGTCATTGTCCAAAATATGGTATTCTAATTTATAAAGAGAAGGAATATTAAATATGGAAATCATTAAAAGTAAAGAATTTAAAGCAAGTAAAGCTTGGGATTCAAAATTTATTTCAAATATGAATGGTATTACTACAAAGTTACATTGGACAAATAAGCCATATAAATGGCATATTAACGATGGGGAAGAAGTATTCGTTGTTTTAGATGGACAAGTTGAAATGTTTTATAAAGAAGATAAAAAAGAAAAATCATCAATATTAAATGTTGGAGATATATTCTATGCTTCAGTAGGAACAGAACATTATGCTCACCCAATAGGAGAAGCAAGAATACTTGTAATTGAAAAAGAAGACAGTCTATAATTTTGATATAAAAAATAAAAGAATTTGAAATATATGCAAAATTATGGATTCCTCTAGTAAATAAGTTTGGTGGAACTCATCATGGATATTTCTTTCCATCAGAAGGTGCAAATAATATAGCTCTAGCTTCATTTAGTTTTCCAAGTCTAAGTTTATATGAGAAATATAGAATTGATTCTTTTAAAGATGAAGAATGTATGAGTGCTTTTAAATATGCAGAAGATACTGATTGTCTTATTTCTTATGAAAGAAGTTTTTTTAAACCAATATTTAATTAAAGATAAATCTATACTATTGGGATATATAATTTCAAACACTACAATTTAATACCAATGCAATAAATTTTTATAAAGCAATAGGTGGAGTATCAAAAACTAAAGAAAGATTCTTTATAAATATACTATAATGATATAAAATTACTTCATAAATAAAGAGAGTAAATGACTACATTAAAAGTTGAAATTCAAGGTATTGTTCAAGGTGTTGGATTTCGTCCATATGTATATAATCTAGCCTTAAAATATGATATCAAAGGTTGGGTAAATAATGACGATAGGGGAATGAATGTTCTCCTTCATTCAAACCCAGAAAATTGTGATAGATTCTTAAAAGAATTAGAAGAAAATCCTCCTGTTTTATCAAAGATAAATAGTATTAAAATAACTAAAATAGAAACATCAAAAAACTATGAAAACTTTGAAATACTTAAAAGTAAAACTTCAAATAATAAATCTACAATAATCTCAAGTGATATAGCAATATGTGATGATTGTATTGATGATATCAATGATAAATCAAACCATAGACATGATTACGCTTTAACAAACTGTACAAATTGTGGGCCAAGATACTCTATAATTAAAACAGTTCCTTATGATAGAGTAAATACTTCAATGAAAGACTTTAATTTATGTCCAACTTGCAAAGAAGAATATGAAAACCCAACAAACAGAAGATATCATGCACAGCCAGTTTCATGCTCAGAATGTGGTCCAAATGTAACTTTGTATAACAATAAGAATGAAATACTAGAGTGTGATATAGAAGCTATTAAAAGTATGGCAAGTCATATCAACAATGGAACGATAGTAGCTATTAAAGGAATGGGTGGTTTTCATCTTGTTTGTGATGCAAATAACACAAAAAGTGTAAAAGAATTAAGAATTAGAAAAAGTAGACCAGCTAAGCCATTTGCAGTAATGTTTAAAAATATAAAGAGTGTTAAAGACTATACAAATATTACAAAAAAAGAAGAAGAGTTTTTAAACTCAAAAGAAAAGCCAATTGTATTAGTAGAAAAAAAAGATAATACAAGTTTAAGTCAAGCTTTATCTCCTGATATTTCAAAGCTAGGGTGCTTTATAGCTTATACACCTTTGCATCATTTGCTTTTTAAGTATTTAAAGAATCCAATTTTAGCAACTAGTGCTAATTTAAAAGATGAACCAATTATCAGATTTAAAGATGAAGTGATAGAAAAATTACCATTTATAGTTGAGTACATATTAGATTTTAATAGAGATATTATCAACTCATGTGATGATTCTGTTATACAAGTTGTGAATAATGACATATCTAAGTTAAGAAATGCAAGAGGTTATGCTCCAACTCCTTTAAAACTAGAAAAGTCTTTAGATAAAAAGATTTTAGCTTTAGGTACAAATCAAAAATCTACTATATCAATTGCTTTTGAAAATAACTTAATTTTATCTCCTTATATTGCTGATTTAAATTCAATAGAATCTATAGAATATTTCAAACGAACCATCAAGACTTTTAAAGATTTTTATGACTTTGAACCGGATGTAATTATTTGTGATAAACACCCAAATTATGAAAGCACAAAGTTTGCTAAAACTTTTAAAGAAAAAACTATACTTCAAGTACAACATCACTATGCACATATTTTAAGTTGTATGGCAGAATACAATCTTAAAAAAGAAGTATTAGGCTTTGCCTTTGATGGTACAGGATATGGAGATGATGGAAATATTTGGGGTGGAGAAGTTTTTGTTTGTGATAACAAAAAATATAAAAGAGTTAAGCACTTAAAATACTTTAAACTTCTAGGTGGAGAAGCATCTATTAAAGAACCCAAAAGAGTTGCATTATCTTTATTATTTGATTCATATAGCCTTGAAGAGCTAAAAACACTAGATTCTGCGTGTGTGAATGCGTTTAAACCAAATGAATTAGTGATGCTTTATACAATGTGGCAAAAAGGCTTAAATTCGCCACTTACAAGCTCAATAGGTCGTTTATTTGATGCTATTGCCTCTCTTGCTAATATTTGTCATACACAAAGTTATGAAGGAGAAACAGGTCTATTAATAGAGGAAGAATATGATGCTTCTCTAAAAGATAGTTACTCATACACTATAAAAGATGAAGAAATAGATATATCTTCTATGATTAAACAGATATTAGAAGATAAAAATAAGACTATTATTTGTACAAAATTTATAAATACTCTAGTAGATATTATAATAGAAATTTCTGATGACTACAAAGATTTACCTTTAGTTTTAAGTGGGGGAGTTTTCCAAAATAAAACACTTCTTGAATTGCTAATTTCAAAATTAGATTCTTTAAATAAAGAATATTACTACTCAAAAAACATTCCATTAAATGATGGTGGAATTTCTGTCGGACAAATATATTCACAGCTTTAATTCCTATTCTTATTAAAGAAATAGGGTAGGGCTTAGATCAATTCCCTTAAGCTTTTTACTTTTAAATAAATTTATATTTAATTGAACAAATACTAAGTAATCTTAAATTATTAATATTATACATAATAGATATACTATAACTACCTAAAAAATATTAATAAAATGTACATAAATATTCTATAGCGGCTATTTTATAGTCTCTAGAGAACTAATAATTTTTTTAAATAAAAATAAAAAATACAATTATTTTAAATGCTATATTTTGTTATAAGTATATATCAATATGTATAAGTTTTATAATAGTAAAAATATATACAAAAAAATATATATAATTTGTTTTTTTCAACTTATATGATAGATAAAATTACAATATGCTAAAATTACAAAAAAACTAAGGTTAATAAAATATGATTAAAACAAGTCATGAAATATCAAATATAGATGGATATATTAAGTACAATTTTTTTGAAATACATCCTGATTTAGAATCAATAATTGCAGAGGATTATTTTACTTATGCAACAGAAGATTTTAGAAAACAAGAGCAATGTGAAGCATTATATAAAAAGAATTTTTATGATAAATATGATGAAGAAACTTATAAAGAAGTATATGAAAAATATATAAATAATGAAAACTTTAAAGCAAAAGCAATGTTTATTTATTCTGTAGTTGATTTAGAAAAGTATGAAGAATTTGTAGCTTCAAATACTGAAATAGCAAATCCAAATGAACTAACATTATCTTATAGTGTCTTAGATAGTACGGGTGTAAAAATTGATATTTATAATTTAACTATTGTTGATATTTCTTTTGTTTTTTAAAAAACTATTTCATTTAAACCTCTTATGCTATAATGCCGTTTATTAAAAATTAAGGCACAGCTATTATGGAAATAACAGAAGTAAAAACACAAAAATTTATAGCAAAATTCTTCCCAGAGATTATGATAAAAGGTCCGTCTGCTAAAAAGCAGATGATTAACCAACTTTCTAATAATCTTATAAAACTTATGAAACGAATTGATGAAAGTATAGAATTAAAAAAGTTCTCTGATAAAATCGAAATAGTATGTCCAATTGATTTAGTTACTGAAACTAGACAAGTACTTTTAGAAACTCCAGGTGTTGGAGTTGTATTAGAAGCAATACAATTTGATAAAATAGACAGCTTAGATCAAATTAAAGTTATTGTTAATAACACAATGCATCATAAAATTGAAGGTAAAACTTTTGTTGTACGAGCAAAGCGTACGGGAACTCATGATTTTAAATCTACTCAAATTGAACAAACTGTTGGTGGATATATGCTTGCACATAATGACACTAAAGGAGTTGATTTAAGAACTGCTGAAGTTACTATAAATATTGAATTAGTTCATAATCAATTAAATATTATCACTCTAAAGCATAATGGACTTGGTGGTTTTCCTATTGGAAGTCAAGGTGAGATATTATCTTTAATGTCTGGTGGTTTTGACTCAACAGTTGCTTCATATCTTACGATGAAAAGAGGAATTAAAACTCACTTTATTTTCTTTAATCTTGGTGGAATAGCACATGAGATTGGTGTAAAGCAAGTTGCTTTATATCTTTGGAGTAAATTTGGATCTTCTCATAATGTTTCATTTATCTCTGTACCTTTTGACGATGTAGTTACTGAGATATTTAGATCAACTGCTGAAACATATATGGGTGTTACTTTAAAAAGATTAATGTTAAAAGCCTCAGAAAAAATTGCTGATGATATGGGAATAGATGCTTTACTAACTGGGGAAAGTGTTGCGCAAGTGTCAAGCCAAACATTAAGAAACTTAGCTTTAATTGATCAAGTTACAAGTAAACTTATTTTAAGACCACTTTCTACTATGCATAAACAAGATATTATGAATATTGCAAATGATATAGGAACTAGAAGATTTGCTGAAACTATGCCTGAGTATTGTGGAGTTATTTCAAAAAATCCAATTATTCATGGTTCATATAAAAGAATGGAAGTAGAATCTAGAAAATTTGATTACACAGTTTTAGATACAGCTGTTGAAAATGCTGTTAGTATAAAAGTACATGAAATAGTAAATGATATTTCAGATATTGGACAAATGGAAACTATTAGTGATATTTCAAGTGGAAAATATACTATTATTGATATTAGACAAAGTGAAGATTGTATTGAAACTTCTTGTGAAACTATTAAGATTCCATTCTTTAAATTAAAAAGTGAATTTAAAAAACTTCCTCAAGATAAAGAGTACTTGTTTTACTGTGATAAAGGAATCTTAAGTCAACTGCACGCTCAGTATTTAAGAGATGCTGAGAATCTTACTAACATAAGAGTTTATAGACCATAAACTCTTAAAACTTTAATTAAATACCTTGTTTATTTCTTCTATTACTACAACAGGTGGTGATGGAAGTGTAGGGTATGATTTTTGAACGATACTTGTAACCCATTGAGGATATATTCTAAAGTTTAGTTTTATTTCTACTTTAAGTGGATAGCTTAAATTTTCTTTTAAATTATATATTACTACTCTTCTTTCTTTTGCTTTTATTCTAGTATCACTTAATAAAGTTTTATATTTCCAAAATAGTAATCCCACTGCATTTGCATTTTCATCGCCAAAAACTTTCATAAAAGGTCTAGCGTCCTTATCAAGATTTCCATCTTCTTTTAGTTTTCCAGAAGAAAAAACTATATTGTTAGATGAATCTTTTACTGTTATATCAAGCCATAGCTCTCTAAAATCAGCAACTCCAGTTGGTAAATGATGTCCTGCTCCTATATTTGTAACTGCAACTTCAAGAGCATTATTTTTAATATCCACATCTAATTTAGCTGCCGTTCTTAACAATTGCAAAGTTTGATCTTCATGTTTTTTGCTTTTAAGACCTGAAAGGAAGTAATTTGAACCTGAAAAATAGTGTACTTTAACATCATCTTTTAAAACTCCACCATTTGTAGAAGTACCTTTAAGTGGTGAAAATTTATTATTTTCCAAATTAGTCATATGACAGTCTATACAAGACTTATGTTTAGTTTTGTCTGCTAAATTATTATAAGGTGATTTTTCCCACTCTTTAAATGTAGAAACTATTTGTTTTCCAGTTATTGGTGATGTTTCATCATGACACGATGCACAGTAAGCACTTTTTTTATAAAGTGGTTTCATATAACTCTCTTTGTGTACAGCTGGTTTTGCATTTATAAACTTATGTCCTAAATACGAACCAAGACTTGATTCATCATCTTCAAAGGGATATTTTTTTCTATTTGTAATATCTAATTTATAAGAGGCATTTCCTTTGCTACTTGCATCAGATATTCTATGACAAGTAAGACATGAAACACCTTCTTCTAATCTTGAGTTACCATGTTGTTTATAGTTATTTGTGAGTGTTTTAGCTTGTTTGTCAAATAATGTATTTGCTAATGAGTTTTCATTCATATAGTGGGATGATTTAGTTAATCCTGTTGTAATACCACTTGGATTATGGCATGACATACACCATTGCCTAAACTCTTGCCCTTCAACTTCTCCTGCAAGGTTTTCCATTACCATATAGTAAGGATTTGAATCAACCAAGTTTTTATGATTTGAATCTGCCCATTGATTAAATATTTCAGTATGACAAGATTTACATTTAGTTGAGTTTGTCCAATCTTCACTATGATACATAGTTTTACCATCTTCAAGTTCAAATCCAACTAATTTTGATTCATAAGAATAAGAAGCAGTTGGATTTAACATATTTAATAGTACAAAAACTCCTATCATTGAGTTAAGTGCATTTTTATGAGGATTTTTAGTGTGATATAGTAAAAATGCTATTAAAACAAAAGAACTATATAAATGGATATTAAATGAATAGATTCCTATTATATCTCCACCTGTATTTCCTATAAAGAAAAGATAAAATCCACTTAATATACAAAGGAGTAATATAAAACCTAAAATCCATCCTATTTTACTATTTACTTTTTTTACTAGTATGTATTTATAGGCATGTTTATTAACAAAAGGAATGATATAAAATACTGATAAAATAATTGAAGCAAAAGCATGAACTACAGATATTGTTGTAAGATAATCCCATGAAATATTTAAAATATCAAGTTGTAAAATACCTGTTAAAAATATTGTAAGAATCAATACTTTAATATTTAATAGTTTCATCATTTAATATCCTTATAGTCTACAATATCACCTTCAAGTGTTTTTAGAAAAGCTACAATATTATCAATTTGAACATTTGTAAGGTTTATTCCCAACTGATGTCTTCCCATAATTTCAACAGCTTTTCTTATTTTATCAACTGAACCATTATGAAAGTAAGGTGATGTTTTTGTTACATTTCTTAAAATTGGAACTCTAAAAAAGCTAGTACCAGCTCGACCCATGTACTCACCCTTGTTTTCAAAAGGAAAAGTATTATCAATGATTTTAAATTCTGGTGGTGCTCCTAAGTTTGGTCTTAAGTCATGGATTCCTGCAAAATTTCTTAAAGGAAATCTTTGAACACTCTGACCTCCTACACTCATACCTGTATGACAACCACTACAACCAAAGTTCATAAAGTCTACTAATCCTTGTTTTGCATTAGCATTAATTGCACTGTTATCACCTTCTAAGAATCTATCAAAACTACTTCTTGTTAAAAGTGTTTTAATATATACTTCAAGAGAATCAATGATTTCTACGTAATTTTTATCAAATCTTTTTTCTATTTCTTCTTTATTCATATTTAATTTATGTGGGGTTTCAATAGATTTTTTGATTTGCTCTTTTAAAGTTTTAACTTCTCCACTCCATGTTAAAAACTTTGCAAGTGATGAGTTTAAAATAGTCATAGTATTTAAATGATGTGGATTTAAAGAGTTTCCATCCCCTATTGATGAACTTAGTCTATCTGTTCCACTTTCATCTTTTAAGTGACACTTAACACAATTATTTGTATCCATTAAAGCTTGTTCTTCTTTTGAAGTTGTTTTGCCTTTACTAATAGAGTGACAAGTAGAACATGAAGTAGCTTTATTTAATGAAAGGTTAGGGTTAAAGAATAGCTCTTTTCCTAGAGCTATCTTTTCTTTATTTATTGGGTTATCTTTTGAATCAGAAACTTCTAAAAGCTCTTCATAAGTATTGGGGATTGCTTTTAAACCTTTGGCAATTGCAGTAGTTCTTAATTCTTCATCTGAATACTTTTTAAAATCTCTATCCTTTAATATAGAAGGAAGTGATAATAAAATTGATATAAATATAAAAGCAATTATAATACTTTGTGTTAGTGTGCTCATTCTTCTTTAACTCTCTTATATTCCAAATATTTCTTTAATTTTGTTTTCAAAATCTTCATCACTTAGTTCTTTTCTTAATGGAACAAAAGTTTGGGCTTCAACTCCGACTTCAATTGCAATAGCTGCATTTTGATCTTCAATTATATTTTGCACTGCATTTGATATAGGTTCTGGGCTTGGACCTTCATTTATCGCTTTTGCAACAATTGGTACAAAGTGTGCAACTAGTTCTTTATAAGGTGAATCTTCACTAGTTGTTTTCTCATTTGCAACTAAACCTTTTTTTACAAAATTAGTACCAAATAAACCAGATTGAATTGAATGAACTCTAATATTAAAAGGAGCAACTTCAAATCTTAACGAATCAACTATTCCTTCAACAGCATATTTTGAAGCATTATAATGTGAAAGTAAGGGCAATCCCATTTTTCCTAAGAATGAAGAAATATTTATGATAATACCATTTTTTTCTTCTCTCATGTAAGGAAGAACTTCTCTTATAGTTTTAATTAGTCCAAATACATTTACATCAAATTGATTAAAAATTTCTTCATCTGTTCCATCTTCAAGAGTTGAAAGAAGTCCATATCCTGCATTATTTACAAGAACATCGATTTTCCCTTCATTTTTAATAACAGTTAAAACTGCATCTTTAATTGATTGTGTTTTTGTTACATCTAGATATATATTGTTAATATTCTTTACATTTGATACTAAGTTATTTTCATTTCTTGTTCCTGCATATACAATATATCCTTGACTTGCAAGATTACTTGCTGTTAATTCACCCATTCCTGATGTTGCACCTGTAATTAAAACTACTTTTGACATAATATTTCCTTTTTTTGTTCTAATTATTATATCTGTGACACTTGTGTTTTTGCAAGATACTTTTAGCAATAGAAGAAATAGTTTTTAGCAATAAAAGAACTTTTTTAATCTTTTAATAAATCTTTTGGATAAATACCGTAAGTTTCAAAGAAAAGTTTTGAAAAGTGACCTTGATGTTTATATCCAACGTCTCGTGCAATTTCACCAATATTAAGAATTCTATCTTTTAAAAGTAAGTTTGCTTTCTCTAGTCTTAGTTTTTGAATATAGCAGTAAATAGTCATTTTATAAACTTTTTTAAATATTTTCTTTAGTTTTGATTCATTTGTTGCACAAAGATGAGCTAATATATGTATAGTAGGTGCATTAGCAAAGTTTTTAAGAAGATGCTCTTTTGCTCTTTTTGCAATTTGTAGTTCTTCTTCATTTATATTTTTATCATACATATCTAAAAGAGTAAATCTATGGATTATAAATTCCATAATATTATGTTCGTATCTTATGCTATTCATATTATGATATTGTTTTGAGTTTATGATTTTATCTATTATATAAAGACTAAATGCATCAAGAGGTTGAGAAGTTATTTGTTCTAAAGAGATATCTTCTTGAATTTTTTCATATAAAAAATCAATTGGTTCATTTTTGTTAAAACTTAAATACCTTTTTAAAAAAAAGTCTGCAATAAAAAGAATAAATATTTTAGATTTTTGTGATTTTTTTATTGGAAATTTCATATCTTCATTATTTAATAAATTTATATCGAAAAATACAATAGAATTTGATATATCTATTCTTGTTATATGTTCATCTTTATTTTCAAAAAGTTTAGTAGTTTTATACTTTGTATCTGTTAGGTTAAAAAAGAAACTATCCATTATTTACCCTAAATCATTAATTTGATAATACTCTTTAACTCGACGTTCAAAGTCTTCATCACTTAATTCTTTTTTCATAGGTAAAAACTTTTTAGCTTTTTCTCCAATTGTGGCTCTTGCTTTAAAGTTTTTGTTTCCAATGATTTCTAATATCATCAAAGCTACTTCTTTTGGATCATTTCCTTTGTTAACTTGTTCAATTATAATTGGGGCTAATTTTGATACCATTCTTTTATAAGGCGAATTGTCATCAAAAGTACTAAAGTTTGTAACTAGGTTATCTTTAGCAAATTGCGTATTAAAAAAACCTGGCATTATTGAATGAACTCTTATATTAAATGGTGCTAGTTCATATCTTAGTGAATCAGTAACCCCTTCAACAGCGTATTTACTTGAGTTATATAAAGTAAGAAGAGGAAGACCAATCTTTCCTAAAAAAGAAGAAATATTTATAATAATACCACTATTTTGTTCTCTCATGAGGGGAATTACTTCTTTTGTTAATCTAAGAAGTCCAAACACATTTATATTATATTGATTAAACATCTCTTCTTCATCTAAGTCTTCAACCGTTGAAACTAATCCATATCCTGCATTGTTTATTAAAATATCAATACTATTATATTCTTTTTTGATTGTTTCGATTACAAGCTTTATATTTGAAGACTTTGTTATATCAAGATTTATTGGAATTAATTCTGTAGTTTTAATATCATTTAGCTTTTCAGGTGTTCTTGAACCTGCATAAACAATAAAGCCATTCTGACTTAATAAAATAGCAGTTTGTCTACCCATACCAGAACTTGCACCGCTTATTAAAACTACTTTTTTACTATTCATTTTTAAACCTATTATTTTAATATAATTAATAGTATCAAAAAATAAAAGAATAAAAATTGTGAAGAATCAAGTTTTTATTTTGTACTTTACAGTACAAATAAAAATATATAAATACAAACTCCCATATATGAGCTAATTGTTAAAGAAAGAAAAATAGCTTTTCCTATCTTTTTATGTTTAGTACTTTGAATAGTTTTAAACTTGTCTTTTTTATATGCTTTAAAAGAAGTAATAAAAAGATATATCCATCCTGAAATAGATGCAATTGCAATAATTATGTGAATGATTAAAAATATAAGCATAAAAGTATATGAAATATTTGTATCTTTAGAATACTCCAAAAATCCACCAGAAACTCGAATTCCAATTTCAAATATAATGACAACTAAAAGTGTTACAAATAAAAGAAGTGCTTGAGAGGAAAAATGTTTTTTAAAATCTTTTTTTACTGCATAATAAATACTAAGAGCTAAAAAAAATGGAAGTAACCCAAAATAAATTGTAACTAAATCCATATACATAGGAGCTCTTGTTCCTAAAAAACCTATTTGTGAAAACAAAATATTAATCTTTTGTTTGTTTTTTTATTGCATTCTCAATAATTATAAAACCAAAAGGTATAAGAGAATATACAAACAATTGGAAACCTAAACCTTTATCCCATTTACATTTGCTCATAACATGAAAAAGAGCCATACAAAATAATATAAATAATACACCATGTCCCATTCCAACGATTTTTACTGGATATGGATTGTCCCCTAAGTATTTTATAGGCATAGCTACAAATACTAATAATAAATATGAAAGACCTTCAATTATTGAAATAAATCTGAATCTTCCAAATGCTGTTTTTAACATTTTTTTTCCTTTAATTTAAAGTGTGATTATATGAAAATATAGTTAATGATTAAATAAATACTTTGGTTTAAGTGAATACAATTACAATAAAAGGGTGAATATGAGCACAAGTAAGATTGTTTTTGTACTATTAGTATTATATATAATAGCCGATATTGTTAAAACTTATTTCTTTTAAAAAAGAAGAACTAGTCTTCTTTTTTATTTAAGTCACATTGTTTTGAAATAATACAAGCAGGACAAAAATTTGTAAGTCCAGCTATTAATGGTATTACACCTAAATAAAACCATGGATTACTAGTAAAGTAGCCAATAGCAATTAATATAAGACCTAATACAATTCTAAATGGTCTACATATCATTCTCATTTTTTCAAATTTATTCATAAGTTTTCCTTATCTTATTTTTTATATTTTCATAATTATATCTTATGAAACTTATATTATTGTAAAAGTGTAAAATATTGATTTGAATTAAGAGTTCTAAGCTTAATAAATGATATAATGTAGGAATTAATATAAAAACCTAAAGTTTATCTATGAAAAAACATTTTCTCGAACAATCAATTATCTTCTTTTCTGTAAGTAAATGGCTTATAATATCGACAATTATAGGAATAACAATAGGCTGTGTTGTAACCTTTTTTGTAAACATTCTAGAATATGCAGAAGATTCTCGTGACCTACTTGGATTCAAGTACTATTATCTACTTCCTTTTGCCTTGGTTTTTACAGTATGGCTTACTAAAACTTTTGCACCAAATGCAAAAGGTCATGGTACTGAAAAAGTAATTGAAGCAATTCATAAAAAACATGGAAAAATTGATATCCTAGTAATGCCTGTAAAGCTTATTGCAACTGTTATTACTATTTTTGCAGGTGGATCTGTAGGAAAAGAAGGACCAGCAGCGCAAATAGGTGCAGGTGCTGCATCTTTCATTGCTGATTTATTTAGGTTTTCAAAAGAGCATAGAAAAAAGATTGTAATTTGTGGAATTTCTGCAGGGTTCGCTGCTGTATTTGGTACACCAATCTCTGGAGCTATCTTTGGGGTTGAGGTTTTAATTGTTGGAATTATCATGTATGATGTTTTACTTCCTTCTTTTATCGCTGGATTTGCTGCATTTACAACTGCACAATTTTTAGGTTTAAACTATACATATTTTGATATGAGGTTTTCGCAAGCAATACCTTTAGAACTTACTTTAATAGGACAAGTTGTACTTGCTGGTTTATTTTTTGGAATTATTGCAGACTTTTTTATTACATTTTTAAAAAGCTCTGAAAAGTCAATCAAATCAATTAAAATGAATGTTTATTTAAAAGCTTTTTTAGGTGGATCTTTATTAGTTGGTTTATCATTTATTTTTGGAGATGCATACTTTGGTTTAGGACTTGAAATGGTTAATGATAGTTTCTTCTCTGATCAAAGTCTTTCAGCTGAAATCCCATGGTATGCTTTTCTTTTAAAAACTATATTTACTTCTGTAACTTTAGGTGCTGGTGGAAGTGGTGGAGTTTTAACACCTCTATTTTTTGTAGGTGCAACTAGTGGAAATCTTTTTGGTACTTTAATGGGTGATCACATTGCTTTCTTCTCTGCTATTGGATTTGTAAGTTTACTTGCAGGTGCTACAAATGCTCCAATTGCTGCAATTATTATGGCAGTTGAGTTATTTGGTTTAGAAATTGCTCCTTATGCTGCTGTATCTGTTGTAATCACTTTCTTAATTACAGGACATAGAAGTGTTTTCCCATCACAAATACTAAATATGAAAAAAAGTGAAATGCTTGATATTAGTATGGGTGAGGATATAGACCACTCTTCTATTGATGTAAGAGCTCAAGATAAACAAAAATTTAAAGACCTAAAACAAAGACTTAGAGCTAAGAATAAAATTGCTCATAGAAGAGTTCATAAAGATAAAGAAGATGAAAGCTAAAGTCTAATTAATCGAATTTATTTTTATATATGCCAAGCTAAATCCTACAATAAGTAATAAAGAAATACCAATAGTAAAAAAGAAACTTTGAACACCAAGATAGCTTACAAGTGGATGAAAAATGATAGGTGAACTAAACTGTCCAAAGAAAATAGCGGAAGTAAAATATCCAGATGTTTTAACTCTTTTTTTAATACTAGTTTTACTTAACATCCAAGCTGTTATATTCGTCATCATTAAGCCTCCACCAAAACCTAATATTGGACTTGTAATATAAAATAGATAAGTATTATTTACAAGACCAACTCCTGCAAAACCAATAGCAATAATAAACAATCCAATTAAATAGATAGTAGAGTATGAGAATTTATTTTTTATTTTAGCAAAGGTAATAGCACCAAAAGCATTAGATACAAAAGCAATTGCAATGATACTTCCTGCAAAACTACCACTAGCTCCAAATTTTTCTATAAGTAAAAAAGGTATTTGAGTTGGTAAGATAAAGAAAATAAGCATATAGAAAAATGCAAGGAAATAGATAAAATACATATTTGAATCTACTTCAATTTCATCATTATTTTCACTTGTTACTATTACTTCTTTGATTTGAGTCATTACAAAAGGTAAAAGTATAAATCCAATTAGATAAATAGCAAAAGAATAACGCCAATTAATATCAGATAAAAACCCTCCACCTATTACAAAGACTACACCACCTAAAGCCATAAAAGCACTTTGATATCCCATAAATGTATGTCTATCTTGTTCTTTAAAATAATCACCAATAAGAGAAGTTGATACAATCATTAAAGTAGCAACTGATATACCAAAAATAGCACGAGAGAAAAGAAGCATTTCAAGTGTTTGTAAATATAAACCAGCACTTCCAGAAATAGAGAAAACAATAAGTGCAATAATCACTGCTCTTTTTTTTCCATACTTAAATATGATATGACCTAAAATAGGAGCAAGTAGGGCAATCACAAATGAGGGTAGCGTAAGCATAAGCCTTGCGTAAAATTCTATATTTTGTATATTTGTAAAGTGATCTTTTAGATGAGGTAAAGCTGTTACTATTGCCACGTTTGACATACTTGTTGTCATGGCAAGAAGTAAAAGTGTAAGTATTGTAAGTTTTTTAATGTGTTTCATTTTTGGAGTATATTAAATGATTGCTAATTTAAACCTTTGACTTTATTAGTCAAAGATTTTTTTGTAAATATGACAATAAGGAGTTTTTCCAGTTCTTAGGTAATAGTTCTGGTGATAACCCTCAGCTACATAAAAAGGCGAATGAGGTTTAAGTGTAGTTGCCACATCATAACCTTTTGTTTCAAGAATATTAATCAAACTTTCTGTAGTTTTTTTCTCTTCTTCATTTCCATAAAATACTACTGAAAGGTATTGACTTCCTATATCTGGACCTTGACCATCTTTTTGAGTTGGGTCGTGTATCTCAAAAAATAGTTTTGTTAAACTCTCATAAGATATTTCATCAGGATTATATATAACTTCTACGGCTTCAACATGACCTGTATCACCTTTTATCACACCATAATAACTAGGGTTTTCTACCGTTCCACCCATATATCCACTGATTACATCTTTTACACCTTTTTGTTTTTCAAATAAGTGCTCAACTCCCCAAAAACATCCACCTGCAAAATAAGCTTTTTTAGTATTTGTATAATCAATGTTTTTATCTTTAGGAACTACAATCTCTTTGCTAAAGTTTGTAGAGATAAAAGCTAATAATCCAACCGCTAGTATTACAATATATTTGTTCATAATTTATCCTTTTAATTGTTTTATTATATATCAATTGTGTGTAGGGAGTGTTTAATTAAAATAAGTTATTTTCAGATAAAATAATTAAATGAATTATAAGTATAAAAACAGTTTTTTAAGTGCACATAAAGTGAATATGAGTTATTATTTTATTTACACACCTCTTCCACCTCTCTATGAAGTGCCAACGAAGGGGTTTTCTTTATGACTAACTTGCAAGAAAAACTTCAAAATATAAAAAATCAAGAAAATTCTTATTCTAAAGTACATAAAACTTTTGATGAACAAATAAATATTTTAAAACAAAGAAAATTAATTATTCCAAATAATTATTTTGCTTTATCAAAACTACAACGAATAAACTATTATAGACTTAGTGCATATTTTTTGCCATTTCAACATAATAAAGATGGAGATAAAAAAGATGACTTCCTTGATTCTAGTTCTTTTGAGGATATTATTCAATTGTATTATTTTGATAGTGAATTAAGAAAGATAATATTTGAAGCAATAGAAAGTATTGAAATTTACTTTAGAACACAAATAACTTATAGTCATGCTTTAAGATACGAACCTTTTGGTTATTTAGAAAAAGAAAACTTTGAAACTTCAGAAGATTTTTTTAATATAGTAATGTCAAACCTAAAAGATGAAACAAAAAGATCTCAAGAGATATTTATTAAACACTTTAAAGATACTTATCAAACTTCAGATTTACCATTATGGGCAGTTGTTGAAGTAGTTTCTTTTGGAACAATATCAAAGTTATATGCTATTTTAAAAACGGAAGAACAAAAAGAAGTTATCTTAAAATTAAAAGATATTAATAATAATGTCTTTAAAAACTGGCTTCATGGCTTATCTGTTGTAAGAAATATATGTGCACATCATAGTAGGTTATGGAATAAAACATTAGGTGTAAAGTTTGAAATACCAAGAAGACTAGATGCTTTCAAAAGTATTAAAAAACTATAGAATCAAATGGTGAAGATAAAGATATAAAACTTAATGATAAAGTATTTTTTGTACTAAGTGTTATCGAATATATTCTTACAAGTATTGGTGAAGATGAAATAGAATTTAAAGGTAAAATAAAAAGTTTAATAAAAAAATATCCAAAAGTAAAACTAGAAAGTATGGGTTTTGTTGAAAATTGGGAAAATAATCCTATCTGGGATGATAGTTAGTACTTCTAATTAGAGATTTTTTAAAATCTCTATTTGTTCTTCTTTAGAATAATTAAACCTAAACTCACACTCTTTTAAATAGTAAAAGAAATGCTCCTCTTTTACTCCCTTATATTTTTTTAGATTCTCTTCAAGTAATATCCAAAATTCATGTAGTTTTGTTTGATGTGATTGTTTTGAGTGTAGCTTGTGCCATTTTAAATATTTTTCAAAACTATCATTTTCACTAAGTGTTTTCTGTATTAGTTTTGGCATTAGAAGTGTATATACTTTTTCGTTTGAATAAAAAGCCATAATGTTGATTGCTTCATAAAGTGATTTTTTCTTTTTGTTTTTTTGTCTTTGATTAAAATAGTAGTATTCTTCGTATTCACTATTGTCTTTTATGCTTTTGTTGTACTCTTCTTCAAGATATATAGCTATTTTATATCTATACTCATCATATCTATCTTTAATGGTTCTATAGTTTAATCTTAATTCTTTTGAGCTTTCAAGTGCAGTGAGGTTTTTTATAAAGGTATCTTTTATCTCTTGCTCTTTTCTAAGCTTCTTTAATGAATATTTCTTTGCACATTGTTTGCACTTTATATACTCATTTTGTAATTTATAAAAAGTTGTATTGTTACAATTTTGACATTTCATGTTCTAAATATACATAAGAGTAAATAAAAATTAGTTTAACTTTATACTTTTTATATATACTCTTAACATTGAATACTCATTCATAAGGTGAATAATATGGAATCTTTGGGATTACTTTTAATTTTTTGGTATGGAATATTACATGCATTTGGTGCAGATCATTTAACTGCAATTGCAGATTTTTCTATTGGAAAGAATAAAAGAAAAACTATGCTAATTACTACAATGTTTGCAATAGGGCATGGTATATCACTATTTATTTTTGCAAAATTGTTAGAAACTTATACTTTATCAGCTGATATTTTAGCTTACGGTGATGTTATTTCTGCTGTAGTTATTTTAGGAATGGGTATATATTTACTATTTTTAGTATTTACAAATAGAATAAATTTAAACAAACATATTCATGAAGGTGTTGAACATATTCATATTTATTTTGGACGTGAGCATTCTCATTCAAAATCAAATAAAGATGTAACATCAGCTTTTACAATAGGAACACTTATGGGAATAGGTGGAGTTAGAGGTATGTTAGTAACTCTAGGAATGGTTGAGAGTTCGAGTATAGATTTTACAATGGTCTTAGCTTTTACTCTTGGAGTAATGTTGATATTTATAGGATTTGGTTCTTTTATTTTATATATAAATAAGAACCTTTTAAACTCAAAACAAAATATAAGAAGAGTATTTACTACAGCTGGAATTATTTCAGTACTTGTAGGAACAAATATTTTACTTGGATAATACAAAGGATTATTAAATGTGTACAGATTGCGGTTGTAGTATAACAGATTATGAGGATAAGAGTGAACATGAGCATGAATACGCTCATAGCCATTCACATGGAAATGAGAGCGAAAAACACCAAGCAGCTCATGAAACATTAAGTCATAACCCCCAACTAAACGATACAAAAACTATTTCAATTATCAAAAAAATACTTGATAAAAATGACCATGAGGCATCTCATAATAGAGCTCATTTTGATAATCATGGAGTCTTAGGTATCAATCTTATGAGCAGTCCTGGAAGTGGAAAAACTACACTTTTAGAAAACATTTCCGATATGGTGGATTTTAAGTTTTCAGTAGTTGAGGGTGATTTAGAAACATCAAGAGATGCCGATAGACTTAAAGCAAAAGGTATAGATGCTGTTCAAATACAAACAGGTTCAGCATGTCACTTAGATGCATTTATGGTTCATAAAGGTTTACATGATATTAAGCTTTCAGATATTGATGTATGTTTTATAGAAAATGTTGGAAACTTAGTTTGTCCTGCTTCTTATGATGTTGGGACACATTTAAATATTGTATTAGTTTCTGTACCTGAGGGTGAAGATAAGATTATCAAATATCCCGTTATGTTTAGAACTGCTGATTTAATTCTTATTACAAAAACAGATTTACTTCCTCATTTTGAATATGATGTTGAAAAAGAGAAAAAAGAAGCTAGAAAATTAAAACCAAACGTAGATATCTTAGAAGTAAATATCAAAGACAAAGCTTCATTACAACGAGTAATTGACTGGATAGAATTTAAAAGAAAGATGAGATAATAATATGTGTTTATCAATACCTTCAAAAATTAAAAGTATAGATTTAGAAATGAATACTTGTATAGTTGATACTATGGGAGTTGAGCGTGGGGCGTCTTTGGATTTAATAGACCAAGATGTTGTTATTGGAGATTATGTACTAATCCATATAGGTTTTGCTATGAATAAAATAGATGAATATGATGCATTAGAATCTCTAAAAGTATATCAAGAAATCATAGACAAAATGGAAGAAAACGATAGGTTAGAAGATATAAGAGAATCTGATAACTGTCCAAGTAATGGATAAGCTATGAAAACTGAATTAGAATTAAAAGATTTATATGATGGTTTTAGAGATGCTAAAACTATAAAAGCCTATGCCAAAATCATAAATGAAGATGCAAAACTACTAGGACGTGATATTAATATCATGGAAGTTTGTGGTGGACATACTCATACTATTATGAAGTATAGTATTCCTCAATTACTTCCATCAAATATTAAGTTTATACATGGTCCTGGTTGTCCTGTTTGTATTATGCCAAAAGAGAGAATTGATAATGCCTATATCTTAAGTATGCAAGAAAACGTAATCCTTGTAACTTTAGGAGATATGATAAAAGTACCTGGAAGTAAAGCCTCTTTACAAGATGCAAGGGCTAAAGGTGCGGATGTTAGATTTGTATACTCTCCAATGGATTGTTTAAAAATTGCAAATGATAACCCAGATAAAAGAGTAGTATTTTTTGCTATTGGATTTGAAACAACAACACCAATGACAGCTGCATTACTTGGAGCTGTAATAAAACAAGATATTAAAAATATTTGTTTTCATATAAACCATGTAACAGTTCCAGAAGTTATGAGAGAGTTAATAGATAGTAGAGATGAACACGTAGATTCATACAATCATAAAATCGATGCATTCTTAGGCCCTTCTCATGTTAGTGTTATAAGTGGAAGTAAAATATATGAAGAATTTCCAAAGCATTATAAAAAGCCAGTAGTAGTTGCAGGTTTTGAACCAGTTGATGTAATGCAAGCAATTTCTATGATAGTAAAACAGTTTGTTGCAAATAGATGTGAGTTAGAAATAGAATATAAAAGATTGGTTTCTTATGATGGAAATATAAAAGCTCAAGAACTAATGGCTAAGTACTTTACAAAAGAGATGTTTAAATGGCGAGGTTTAGGAAATATCCCTGAAAGTGGATTAGAATTAAAAGATGAGTTTTCTAAATATAATGCAAAAGTAATATATAAAGAAGTATTACCTCTAGAAGAAAAAGAAGACCATAAACTTTGTATTTGTGGAGATATTTTAAGAGGAATTGCAAATCCACCTGATTGTACAATCTTTGGAACTGCTTGTAAGCCAACAAAACCAGTTGGTTCTTGTATGGTGAGTTCAGAAGGTGCCTGTGCAGCTTATTATAAATATGGGAATTTAATATGAATAAAACAATAACACTAGCTCATGGTAATGGTGGAGCTGAAAACAATGAACTAATATCAAAAGTTTTTTATAAAGCTTTTAAAAATGATATCTTAGAAAAAAGCGAAGATGCTGCTGTTATTCATAATGGAGAGTTAGCTTTCTCAACTGATTCATTTACTGTAAGTCCACTTTTTTTTAATGGTGCGGATATAGGAAAGCTTGCAGTTTGTGGAACTTGTAATGATTTAGCAATGATGGGAGCAAAACCAAAGTATTTAACTTGTTCGGTAATCATAGAAGAAGGCTTTGAAATAAGAAGCTTAGAAAAGATTGTACGTAGTATGAAAGAAGAGTTAAAAAAGAATGATGCGATTATTGTAAGTGGTGATACAAAAGTAGTACCAAAAGGTAGTGTTGATAAGATATTTATAAATACTACGGGTATTGGAGAAATACAATATAAAGGTATTAGCTCAAACAATGTAAATGAAGATGACTTGATTTTAGTTAGTCGTGATATAGGAGCACATGGAGCTACAATCTTTGCAGCGCGAGAAGGAATGGATTTAGAAACATCATTAAAAAGTGATTGTACGTCTTTATATCCACAAGTAGAAGCTTTAATAAAAGCAGGTATTAAAATCACAGCTTTACGAGATGCTACAAGAGGTGGAGTATCAGCTGTATTAAATGAATGGGCAAAACAATCAAATGTATGTATAGAAGTAGAAGAAGAAAAGATACCTATATGTGATGAAGTAAAAGGTATTTGTGAGATGTTAGGTTTTGAAGCAATGAGTTTAGCAAATGAAGGTACTTTTGTTTTAGCAATTCCAAAAGAGCATGCCAAAAAAGCTATAGATGTATTACATACTTTCGAAGTTGCACACAATGCTACTATCATAGGTAAAGTAACACAACAGTATGAACAAAAAGTAATACTAAATTCTTCATGGGGAACAAAAAGATTTTTAGATACTCCTACTGGTGAACTACTACCAAGAATCTGTTAGAGATACATATAAAAGTATATATATGAAAATACTACTTATTATCTCATCTTTTAATAATCTATCTCAAAGTGTATATTGTAAACTTCAAGAGTTAAACCATGAAGTCTATATAAAGTTTGCAATATCAGAAGAGTTAATACTTCAAGAAGTAGAAGCTATAAAACCAGACCTTATCTTTTGTCCTTATTTAAAAGAGTATATAAGTAAAGAGATATATATAAACACTCCTACTTTTATTCTTCATCCTGGACCAATCGGAGATAGAGGACACCAATCTTTAGATAATGCAATTAATGATGAAGAAAAACAATGGGGTGTTGTAATACTTAAAGCAAATGAAGAACTTGATGGTGGAGATATATATGCTAGTTCTACTTTCACTATGCGGAATACTTCAAAAGCATCTATATATAGAAATGAAGTAAATAAAGCAACTCTAAAAGCATTAGATGAATTTTTACAAAACTATAAAAACTCAGATTTCACTTCTATAAAACAAATACAAAATCCTATACATACAAAACTAACACAAAAAAATAGAAAAATAAACTGGAATAAAGATACAAGTAGTGAGATTTTAAAAAAGATAAATATGTCTGATTCCTATCCTGGTGTTAAAGAAGAGCTATTAGGAAGTACATGTTATTTGTATAGTGCATATATAGAAGAGAACATAAAAGGTGAGCTTAAAAGTATACTAGCAAAAAGAGATGGAGCTATATGTATAGGAACAATTGATGGTTCAATATGGATATCACAACTAAGAGAAGAGAACTCATTTAAACTTCCTGCTACGTATGTACTAAAAGAGAAAATAAAAGGAATAGCAGAAAAAAGGATTCCTTTAGTAATAGAAAAGAAGATAAATACCTTTTATGAATTAAGTGTAGAAAGAAAAGATGAGGTAGCATATCTATCTTTTAATTTTCACAATGGAGCAATGACATCCTCCCAGTGTATAAAACTAAAGTACTCAATAGAGTATTTAAAAGAAACTTGTAAAGTCTTAGTTTTATGTGGTGGTGATGACTTTTTTTGTAATGGAATACATTTAAATATTCTAGAAGATAGTAAAAAGAAGGGTGAGGATGGTTGGAGTAATATAAATGCAATGAATGAAGCAGTTCAAGCTGTGATTGATTGTGATGATATTTTAACTGTGGCATCTTTTTGCAAAAATAGTGGAGCAGGAGGAGTTTTTCTAGGTTTGGCTTGTGATTATGCTCTTGCATGTGAAGATATAGTTTTTAATCCTCATTATAAAACACTTGGTCTTAGTGGTAGTGAATATCATACTTTTACACTTCCAAAAAGAGTAGGTGAGGTAAAAGCAAAAGAACTATTAGAAAAATGCTTACCGATAAATTCAGCACAAGCTTTAAAGATAAATATGATTGATGAGGTATTTGATTATGAGAGCTATGATTCAAAACTTGAAAGCTTTAGTAAAAGTTTATATGAAGATGAAGAAAAATATGAAGAACTAATAGATAAGAAAAAAGATTTCTTATTTGACAACTATGAAACAATGCAAATATGTAAAGATGAAGAACTAAAAGTAATGTATGATGAGTTTTGGAATGAAAATAGTTTATTTCATAAACTAAGACATAACTTTGTATATAAAACAAAACCTAAAAGTACACCAAAAAGATTAAAGGATATAAATGCATGAATATTCAATAGTTCAGTCACTTCTGGAGAGTTGTGAAGAACACGTAAAAGAAAATAATGCAAGTGAAGTTATAAAAATAATAGTAAAGATTGGAGTTTTATCAGGAGTTGAACCTGATTTACTTCAAACTGCTTTTGATACTTTTAAAGAACATACAGTCTGCAATAGTGCAGAGTTTATAATCAATCGTCAAAAAGTAGTAATTGAATGCTTTGATTGTAATACAACATCTACTTTAGAAAAAAATGATTTTTGTTGTCCAGAGTGTGAAAGTGTAAAAATCAAAGTAATAGATGGTGAGGATATGTATCTTATGAGTTTGGAAATGAACTAAATATATTTAAAAATCATTATATTTTGTTATTTTTTAGAACTATATTTGTAACTTTTGTGTATCAAATATGTATAAATAAGCTATATTTACATATTTTTTACATAATATTATGTTATCGTAATTTGAACAAAAGGAGAATCAATGAAAAAAATATTAAGTTTAGCGCTTGCTTCTGCATTAACATGCAGTGTAGTAGCAGCAAAAGAGATTAAAGTAGGGGCAGTTATGCCAATGTCTGGACCATTAGCAGCTTATGGTCAAGTAACTCACTTAGGTTTAGAATTAGCTCAAAAGTTACAACCAACACTTAAAAATGGTGATACAGTTAAAATTGTATTATTAGATAACAAAGGTGATAAAGTTGAAACTGCGACTGCAACGACTAGACTTATCTCTTCTGATAAAGTAGTTGCTATTTTAGGTGCATTAACATCTACAAATACTGCTCAAACAATTGCAATGGCTGATAAGAAAAAAATCCCAGTAATTGCTTCTGTTGCTACAAATGATAAATTAACAGCTAAAAGAACTTTCGCGAATAGAGTTTGTTTTACTGATAGTTTTCAAGGTGAAGTTGTTGCAAACTTTGCAATTGAATCTGGATATAAAACAGCAGTTGTTGTTATTGATCAAGCACAAGTTTATTCTTTAGGTTTATCAAAAGCATTTTTAAAAGCATTTAAAGCAAAAGGTGGAAAAATTCTTAAAAAAATCAAAGTAACTTCTGGTGATAAAGATTTTAAAGCAGTAGTTTCTCAAATTAAGAAAATTAATCCTGACTTTATGTTTATGCCTTTATATCATCCTGAAGCTTCTATGATTGCAAGACAATCTAAACAATTAGGTTTAGATAAACCAATGTTTAGTGGAGATGGTGTTGCTAACCAAACATTTATTGATTTAGGTGGAAAATCTGTTGAAGGATATATGTTTACAGACTTCTTTGATTCAACTAATCCTCCTTCAAAAACTTCTGCTGATTTCGTAGCTTTCCATGAAAAAGAGACTGGAAATAAAGAAATGAATTCATTTACAGCATTAGGTGCAGATACATATAATGTATTACTTGCAGCTATGAACAGATGTGAAGACCCAACAAATTCTATTTGTATTAATAATGAAATTAAAAAAACTGTAGACTTCGATGGAGTTTCAGGAAAAATTTCTATTAATAAAGAAGGTAATGCAACTAGATCTGCAGTTATCAAAGAAATTAAAAATGGTAAAGCTGGATTTAAAGCGACAGTTAACCCATAATAGATTAAGCAATTTAGAAAGTCTAGTAATTAATTACTAGACTTTTTTTTTGCATTTATAAAAGTAATAAACTTACTTTTATTAGTGTGAAAAGTGAAAGTTTTAAAAATCAGGAGATTTAATGGATATATTAACGTTTATGCAACAGATTGTAAACGGTTTTAGTTTGGGTAGTATGTATGCCCTTATTGCAATCGGTTATACAATGGTATATGGAGTTCTTAGGCTTATCAACTTTGCCTATGGTGATATTATGATGGTTGGTGCCTTTTTAGGTTATACATTTATGGCAGTGTTTGAATTAAGCTTCCCTGTTACTATGTTATTATCAATAACAATAGCTGCATTACTTGGTGTGTTAATGGATAAAATTGCTTATAAACCATTAAGAGAAGCTCCAAAAATTTCTCTACTTATTACAGCAATTGGTATTTCATTCTTTTTAGAAAATACATTTACAGTTTTTGCAGGTGGAACTCCAAGAGCTTTTCCCGTTCCTGAATATATGGAAAAAATATTTGATGTTTCAGGTGTAGTTTTCTCAGTTGCTTCAATTACAGTTCCTATTGTTACTCTAATTTTATTATTTGGAATTTTATTTGTACTGTATAAAACTAAGTATGGTATGGCAATTCGTGCACTTTCTTTTGATATTAAAACAGTAAACTTAATGGGAATTGATGCTAATAGAATTATTGCAATTGTATTTGGATTAGGATCTGCATTAGCTGCCGTTGGTGGATTATTCTGGGCTATTAATTATCCTAGTGTTGAACCAATGATGGGAGTTCTAGTAGGACTTAAAGCCTTTGCTGCTGCTGTTGTTGGTGGTATTGGTTCAGTTACTGGTGCTGTTATTGGTGGATTTATTATTGGATTTACAGAAGTTGTATTTATTGCATTTTGGCCAGAACTTGGTGGTTATAAAGATGCCTTTGCATTTATTTTATTAATCTTTGTATTACTTTTTAAACCAACTGGAATAATGGGTGAAGACCTTGAAAAGAGTAGGTTCTAATTATGTATGAAGATAAAATATTTACTAATCAAAGGTTAATTAACCTTGCAATTATTATTACTGCTATTTGGTTTACATGGTTTGCTCAAAATACATTTGACGAATATACAGTAAGAATTATAAACAATGTTGCAATTTTTATTATTCTTGCAGTTTCTTATAACTTAATCAATGGGGTTACTGGTCAGTTCTCACTTGAACCAAATGGTTTTGTTGCTATAGGTGCTTATGTTACAGCTATTTTATTAGTTGATAGTGAAGGTATGTTATACCAATATGATATTGAAGATCCTTATCCATGGGTTTTAGCTTTACAATCTAACTTTTTGTGGGCTTTAATTCTATCTGGAACTATTTCAGCATTATTAGCTTTATCTTTATCTTTTCCTGTATTTAGAGTAAGAGGAGATTATCTTGCTATTGTAACACTTGGATTTGGTTTTATTATTAGAATTTTAGCTATTAATTCTCCTGAGATTACAAATGGTTCTTTAGGTATCAATGATATTCCTGAATATTCAAACCTTTACTGGACGGGTGGAGTGGCAATATTAACTGTTATGGCTATATTAAATATCATCTATTCTAAATATGGTAGAGCTATGAAAGCAGTTCGAGATGATGAAGATGCTGCAACTGCTATGGGTATTAATACTTTTAAGATTAAAACCTTAGCATTCTCAACTTCTGCATTTTTTGAAGGTGTTGGTGGTGGTTTATTAGCTGCTTTATTAACATCAATAAGCCCAGATTTATTTACATTCTTCTTGACATTCCAATTATTAATTATAATTGTATTAGGTGGATTAGGAAGTACAACAGGTGCAATTTTAGGAACTATTTTTGTAATGGCAGGACTTGAGTATATGAGATTTTTAGATGAGCCTATGAATATTTTAGGTTTACAAACAGATGCAATGCCAGGTATGAGAATGGTTGTGTTCTCTTTAATATTAATTTTTGTTATGCTTTTTGCAAGAGAAGGATTAATGGGTAAAAAAGAATTAAAAGACTTATTTAAAAGAAAAAAGGCAGACAAATGATTTTAGAAGTTTGCAATGTAACTAAGAAATTTGGTGGGGTAACAGCCATCAAGGATACTTCTTTTAGTGTTCAATCAAAAGAAATTTACGGTTTGATTGGTCCTAATGGTGCTGGTAAAACTACGATGTTTAATATTATTACAGGAAATTATGAACCAACAGAAGGTTCTATAAAGTTTCATGGTCAAAGAATTGATGGTATAAAACCATTTAAAATTGTACATAGAGGAATAGCTAGAACTTTCCAAAATATTAGATTATTTAAGTCAATGACAGTACTTGATAATATATTAATTGGATTTGATTATCAAGCTACTTATACTTATTTTGAGGCAATTCTTAGGCTTCCTCGATTCTTTAAAGAAGAAAGAAGAGTTAGAAAACGAGCATTAGAAATTATGGAAGTTTTAGATATCGCAGAATATGCAGATGAATTAGCAACTTCTCTTTCTTATGGTCAACAAAGAAAAGTAGAAATAGCTCGTGCACTTGCTGCAAATCCTCAACTTTTACTTTTAGATGAACCAGCAGCTGGTATGAATCCACAAGAAACACATGAGTTAGCAGAACTATTCTTTAAGATTAGAGATGAATTTGATATCACTATTTTATTGATTGAACATGATATGAAGTTTGTAAATAAACTATGTGATAGAGTAATGGTTTTAGATTATGGTAAAACTATTTTTGAAGGTGACATCAAAGATGCTATTAAAGATGAAGAAGTAATTAAAGCTTATCTTGGAGATTTCAAACATGCTTAAAGTTAAAAATTTAGAAGTATTTTACGGACTTATAAAAGGCGTTAAAAACGTAAACTTTGAAGTTAAAGAAGGACAAATCGTTTCTTTAATTGGTTCAAATGGTGCAGGAAAAACTTCAACTTTACAATCTATTGTAAATGATGTTAAAAAAAATGGTGAAATTACATTTAGAGATGAAGATATTTCACTGATGAAAACTCATACTATTATTCAAAATGAGATTGCTTTAGTTCCTGAAGGTCGAAGATGTTTTCAAAATCTTACTATTGAAGAGAACCTTAGGATGGGTGCTTTTAATAATGATGACAAATACGAAGAGCTTCAAGAAGAGATGTTTAAACTATTTCCAAGACTTGTTGCTAAAAAAGGTCAACTAGCTGGAACTATGAGTGGAGGGGAACAACAAATGTTAGCAATTGCAAGAGCTCTTATGTCAAGCCCAAAACTTTTAATGCTTGATGAACCTTCTTTAGGTTTGGCTCCAAAAATTATTGGTGAGTTATTTGAAACAATTGTTAGATTAAAAGAAGAAGGTATTACTATTTTATTAGTAGAGCAAAATGCCTTTGCAGCCTTAGAAATATCTGATTATGCTTATGTTCTTGAAAATGGTGTTGTTGCACTTGAGGGACCTGGTAGTGAGTTAGTTAAATCTGATGAGATTAGAGCTAAATACTTAGGTGCATAATATTACAAATATATAGATAGTATTTAATACTATCTATACACAAAGATAACAAATGAAAATTATTAGAAAAATACTTATTATCTTTATAATCTTTTTATCTACTAGTTGTTTATACGCTAATTCTTCCTTGTCAATTAATAAAGCTTCAATATTTATTGATAAACTTGATTTAAATGTAAATCAAATCAAATCTCAAGAATTTAAACAGTTTTTTAATAAACATCAAAATTTTGGATTCAATAATAAAATAACTATTTGGTTAAAAATCGAAATAAAAAATACTTCAAATATAAAAATAAAAAAGATACTAGATTTCAATAATCCTTTACTTGAAGAAATTATTCTTTATGATAACTCAAAAGTATATAAAAGTGGAATGTTAAATATTAATTTAGGTCGAACGACAATTAATCCAATTTTTGATATTGAAGTTCCTGCAAAAACAAATAAAATATATTATGTAAAAATTAATAATACAACAACTGCTTTACAGTTTTCAATGAGTTTAGATGATAAGAACAGTTTTTTAAAAAATGATTTAAAAAAACAGTTTTTTATAATCCTATTTATAGGAATAATATTAGCTTTTTTAACTTATGCGATTGTATTATATTTTTATGCAAAAGATAGAAGTTATCTGCTTTATTCCTTATATATTATGTTTTTAGTTTTTCAACAATTAACCTATGTAGGCTTTCTTCCTTTATATATGCCTATGTGGTTTACACAAATTGATAATTTGATTGTTGTTCCAAAAGTAGGTCTTGTTATAATTACAGGAATACTTTTTGCAAGAAGTTTTCTAAAAACAAAAAAATATAAAAAGATTGATAATATATATAAGTTTATTACTTATTTTATAATTTTACAAATAATTTTTGTATCAAGTCCTTATTTTTATATTCCCGAAATCACTGTTTTAACAGGATTGTTTTTTATCTTTTTTAATTTGTATACGGCAATTTATGTATATAAAAATGGAAATAAACAAGCAAGGTTTTTTATAGTTGGTTGGTGCTTTTTAATAGTAGGTTTTTTTCTTTCAATAATAGATGCTTTGGGTATTTATTCTGTTATGTATAACTTTCCCTCTTTAGTACTTATTCTAACTGCTATTGAAGCATTGTTTTTATTATTAGCCTTTGTTGATAAACTAAATATTTTGCAAAAAGAAAAAGATATTATTGATAATAAGTTTTTAAATGAACTACATCAAAGAAATACAATTGTAGAGAAAGAAGTTGAAAACAGAACTTTAATGCTAAAGAATTTATATAAAGAATTACAACATAGAGTTAAAAACAATCTTCAAATCATGCTTTCTATTATTCGTCTTCAAAGTAATAAAATTGATAATGAAGATGCAAAAGAACAGTTTTTAAAACTAGAAAATAGAATAAAATCCATTGCAAAAACACATGAAATTTTATATTTAAATGATGATTTAGAAAAAGTGGATATGTATGAATATATTTATAGTTTAAGTGAAGATATTGAGATGTCATACTTAAAGGATATTGAGTTTGATATAGATACTAAAGTAAGTATACCTTTAAAAGATGCTGTATATATTGGTATTATAATAAATGAATTAATTACAAATAGTATGAAGTACTCAAATTGTACAAAAATATCTATTTATTTAAAACAAAATGAAAATAATTTACATTTGTATATAAGTGATAATGGGGAAGGTTATGATGAATCAAAAGTTAACAATAAAACATTGGGTTTAAAGCTTGTTGAAAATCTTGTATGTTCTCAATTAAAAGGTACTATTTCAAAAAACACAAAAAATAAATGTGAATATAATATAAGGTTAAAGCTATGACAACACCTGTAATGATTGTAGAAGATGAAGCAATAGTATCTATGGAAATATCAACTTACTTAGAAGAACTTGGATATAAAGTTGTTGCAATTGTTGATAATGCTTTAGATGCTTATGCTAATGCTTTAAAATTTGAACCTCATATTATTTTAATGGATATTAAAATAAAAGGTAAAAAAGATGGAATTGATGCTGCTGTTAGAATTTTAAATGAAATAGATACAACTATTATTTACTTAACTGCATATTGTGATGAGCAAACAGTAGAACGAGCAGTTAAAACAAACCCAAGTGCATATTTAACAAAACCTTTTAATAAAAAAGAGTTATTTGCATCTTTAAAAATAGCATCTTTTGTTTATAGTAAAAAGGAACAAAACTGTAGTTTAAAAAGAGGGGATATAATATTTGATGATGAATTTAGTTTTGAAACAAAAAAAGAACAATTAATTTATTGCAATGAATATTTGCATTTAACAAAAAGAGAGCAAGAACTTTTAAACCTTTTAATAAAATCAAAAAACTCTATAGTTTCAATAAATACAATGGAAAATGAGATATGGCCAGATAAACTACCAAATGAAGGAACAAGAAGAGCATTAGTTAGTAGACTTAGATCAAAAATGAAATATAAATTTATTGAAACTATACCTTCTATTGGGTATAGAATAAACCTTTAATATATAATTATAAGATTATTAATAGTTAGTTAATAATCTTTTTTTGATTACTTTTAAATAATCAAAAATTAAACTAGCCACTAAAAAATAGTCTATAAAAATACTTCCCTATAACTTTTATAATTTAATACTTTCTTAAAAATAAAAAAATAACCAACTATCCATTAATAGAGCCATCTTTTGCAATGTTTTTGCAACATCGTAATCTTATAATTAGTTATATTATTACACAGGAGTAGGAGATGAAAAAAATTATTATACTAACTGCATTAGTATTTAGTTTGTACGCAAGTAGCGACTATGACAAAGACATTATTGTACATGATCAAACAAGAGATGACAAGGTTACTATTGTTTTTAATGAGTTAATGAATTTTTATGAAGAAGAAGATTCTTATGGCTTTTTTAGCTTAGTTTCAGAAGATAGATTTATACAAGACTATATGACATTCAATGAAGCTATTGATGAAGATTTTAGAAAATTTGAAATTATAAATGTTGATAAATGGATAGATAAAATCACATCTGATGGTATAAAAAGATATTTATATGTTCGATGGGAAAAAAGATATGAAACAAATACAGGAAATAGAGAAATTCTTCAAAAAGGATATTCAAGCTTTTTATTTGATGAAGTTAATGGCCAATATAAATTAATTGAGCTTGCGGGGAATCATCTTTGGGGTGGAAGTTTAGAAGATTGGAAAGAAGAAGTAAGAATTATTCCTAATCAAGAACCTGAAACAAAAACTGAAGCAGGATTACCTGATTTAACTGTTGTTTCTACTTGTCCATCAGGGTTTGGTGGTGCTATGCCAATTAATATCACAATCACAAATGTTGGTGATGTATCAACAACAAGCGGTAGTATATATTATGGAGGAACTGCTTTCTTCTCTTCTTTTGAGTATATTGGAAATTTAAACCCTGGAGAAAACGTTCTAATAAATAAAACTGGTGATTGCTATAACGGTAATACTGTTATTGTTGATCCTGATGATTTAATTGATGAAGAAGATGAATCAAATAATACTTCAACAATCTCTGGCGTGTAGAGAATATAAGATGAAATATATAAATTTAATTTTAATTAGTTTAGTAAGTACAACTTGTGCATCAACTTTTAAACAAGAAGATTCATGGATCTATAATGGGCGTTTGAATGGTTATTTACAAAAAGTTGATGTTGAAAATAAAGGAAGTGATAAAGAAGGTTTTTCTCAATCTCAAGAACTTAATTTAAGAGTATATGGTCCGTTTAAAGACGGAAATGCTGGGGTTGAATTAAGAGGAAGAGAAACTAATGATAATCGAATTCAAAAAAATAATGCTGAATTATTATTATTAAAAGCATATTTTAAAAATAAAAATTGGAATTATGAATTAGGAGATGTTTCTGCTTCTATGAATCCATATATATTTTCAGGCTCATTAAAAGGTATAAAAGTTGAACACTTCGGTAATCAAAAAAGTGAGAATTGGGATTATAAGTTAATAAGTGGAGTTAAAAAATCACCTTGGAGAGAAACCTATCAATTAGTTGAAAACGAAAGCTTAGATACTTTAGTTGGTGCTTTAGAAGCTAAATATACTCATGAAAGAGCTAAAGAAGTAAAATTTAGTTTAGCAGCAATTAGTGATGATTTAGATAGTGGAGATAATAGTACGGATCTTGGAAAAGAAGGTATGAGTTTAGGTGTTGATGGAAAATGGAGATTTAGTAAATATATTACATTAAAAGGCCGAGCTGCTCTTTCTAAATCTACAGATGATATGAGAAATAATAAGAAAAAATCAACAAATAGTGCAATTAAATTAAGTTTGCATACAAAACCTATATTATCTATTTTAAAAAGTGATTTTTCATATCAAAGAATATCACCAAACTTTATCTCAGTTGCAGGAAGTGCAAGTCAAGATAAAGAAGAATTTCAAAATATGACTAGATGGACTATAAATAAAGAATTAAGTTCAAAATTAAGCTTGAAAGCGAAAAGAGATAACTTAAATGGGCAACTTTCTGATACTCAAAATACATATTATGAAGCCTTAAATTTTATATATAGACCAAAAGTAATAAAAGGTGGAACGTTAGACTTTAAGCTATCTAATAAAGATGTAGAAGGTAGAGGTAGTAATACGAATAGATATACTATTGGTTTAAATGGAAACTTGAGACAAAAAAGTGGATTTAGATATGGAGTAGGTTATGATTATTCTCATTATGATGATAAAAATAATGATAGTTTAGGCTCAATTACAAATAATATAAGAACAATCTTAGGATATAAAAAGAAACTTTCAAAAGATAGCTCTTATAGATTCACTATTACTACTGATGTACAAAATATTAGACAAAATTCTAATAGTGATAATAGATTAGGGTTTAAACTAGATACTGGTTATAACTTTAATAAAAAATTATCTATGGATTTGTCTTACTTGTCTAGATATTCTTATAAAGAAGAATCTAATGATACAACTAATACAACTTATCAGTTTAGAACAACATACAAAGTTGATGATAAAGGTAAACAAACAGTTAGATTATTACTTGAAAAAAGAGATTATGATGTAGAGAATGATTCTATAAGTAGTTATAACGAACATATTGGAAAATTATCTTACGTATATAATTTCTAAAAAATATTACTCTTAAAGGAGTCCTTGTGTTAAAAAAGATAATAATTTTAATTTTGTTAAATATTTCTTTATTTGGAAATATACAAAATGCAGATGATATAGGTTTTGTAGACGACATTACTATAAATGGTAGAGAGTTTGAATCTTTAGAACAAAGGACTATAGAGTTTTATTCAGAAGATTTACAAAATGGAAAAGTTGTTATTCAAGGACTTCTTGAATCTTTAGATAAAAATGTAGATGCAAGAGATTTATTTATTGAGATAACTAATGATGGTGGAAAAAGTTGGAATAAAGTAAGTGGACACCAAGATTGGGAATATTCTTTTCATCCAGTAGTAGGATTTACTTATGAATTTTCTTTACGGATAATGAGAAAGTCTTCAACTATTAATAATGATATTGAATTGCCATCAGCATTTAATATTGATGGCTTTATATTGACACTAAGTGATAATTATGAACGTATTGGAGATACTCTTAAAGGTAATGGAACTCTATATGTTCCTTGGTTAGAAACTTTTGGTCTTAATGGAAACATTGCTGTTAGTTTTGATGGTATTGGATTTACTGAAGATAGAATTACTTCTGGTTCTATTAGGTATTTGTCTGATATAGTAATAAATTATGAAGGTGTAAAACTTGATATTTCAAAACTTGTTTTTAATGTGAGTGGGATAAAAAATAGTCTTGTTTCAAAACTTTCATCAACTTCAAACGTATTACTTTCTTCTCTCCCTAATACAGAGATTAGTTCTTTATCTTTCGATACAAAAGGGATAACGGGCACAATAGAATATTCAAATAGTTTTAATTTTGATATTTGGCAAGAACAAGATGTTAAAGTGGCCTTTAGCAGTCTTAGTTTAGATTTTTCTTTACTTACTACTACAGGGCTTAATTTAAGTATATCAGACTTGATTGCATCGCTTAATTTTGGTAATTTATTAGGCTCAGCACAAAAAAATTTAGCTATTAAGAAAGATGAATTTGATAATAAATTAAATGGTGTATTTCAATGGTCTGAAATCAGTAGACAAAAATTAATAAATGATAGTACGGTATATATTTCAAACAGTATTGGAACACTAAATTTACAAGATTTAAGTAATCCAAAGATTATATTTGATACTTCTATTGATTTAAGCCAATATGGAGCTATTTTTGAAAGTATAAATGCAATTGAAGCAAAAAATATTGAAATTTCAAAAAGTGGTTTAAACTCTTCCTTTTCTACAACTTTAAATCCTATTTCTATTTGGGATGAGCAAAATGTTAAGTTGAATTTTGATGGCAAAATAGGTGTTGATTTAAAACTTATAGCTTCTGGACTTGATATAAATATTAAAACAGGTTCTATGAATGTCAATTTTGGAAATCTATTTGATTCAGCAACTGCAGAATTAAAACCTATTATTAATAATACAAGTGAAACTATTTCTTCAAAATTTACATGGGCATTAGTAGAAACAAAAAAACTTAAAGATAATGTTGATATTCAATTGGATCAATTATCAGGTGAACTAGATTTATCAAATCTTATAAAACCAGAAATTATTTTTAATGCAAATGCTGACTTAAGTGCTTATGGGGGATTACTTACAAGTGTAAAAAGTGCTTCTATTTCAGATGCCACAATATCAAAAGATGGATTATCGGCTAGTTTAGGTATTTTAATAGATTCTTTAGATATTTGGAAATCAAAAGGTGTAAAACTTAAATTTGCAGAAGAGAGTATTCCTTCTCTAAGTTTAAGTCTTAGTAGTAGTGGTGATTTTAATTTTGGTTTCTCTTCTTTAGATGCAGTTATAGATTTTGGTACTCTTTTCCCTTATTCTGTAGCAACTTTAGAAACTTTGCAAAATGGTCTAATGAATTTAAGTTTTGATCCTACAAAAACTATTTATTTATTAAATGAAAAAAATATATTAGAGAATTTTGCAGCTAACTTAGATTTGTCACAGTTAGATAATCCTAAAATATCTTTTTCTTCAAAACTAAAACTATCAGGGTATAGTGGTGTTTTATCGCAAATTAAAGAACTTGATTTAAGCAATGCAAGTATTTCAAAAAATGGATTTAGTGCAACTGCAACTGCTAGTTTAAATGATATAAATATTTGGAAAGAAAAGAAGGTTAAACTTAAATTTGCTAAAGTTCCTAATTTCTCTTTGTCTGTAAAGGATAAAATAGACTTCTCTTTAAATAATTTAGATGCGTCCTTAGACTTTGGTGATATATTTAATGGCGAAGTTGTAAACTTAGATAGCTTAAAAGATGATGCTAATAATATTATTGCAAATTCATATTCATGGGGCGTAAGCGGTGGTAAAAAAATTACATCAACTGCTACAACAGTATTAGATAATTTAAAAGGTATTCTTGATTTAGCAAACTTAGATAACCCAATCATAATTTTTAATGCAGATGTAAACTTAAGTGCTTATGGTGGAGCTTTAGCCACTATAAATAATGCAAAAATAAGCAATGCGAAGATTTCAAAAAAAGGTTTAAGTGCTGAAACTTCTTTAGATATAAATAGTATAAATATTTATGAAGATAAAAATGTAAAATTAAACTTTAATGCAAATCCTACTTTAAAAATGTCACTAACTACAAGTGGATATAAAGTAGGGTTATCTAACTTAGATGCCTCTATTGATTTTGGCTCACTTCTACAAGACGCAACAGCAACAATTAGTAAAGTAGTAAATAATTCAGATGTTCAAGATGCAATTACCACAGCAGAAGATGTTAATAATGAAGGACAATCTTTTATTGAAAATGACTATACTTATACTTGGGAAGTTACAGGTTCTCATAATTTATATGGAAATGAGATTTCGTTAGATACATTAATGGGAACAATTAGTTTTGCTAATTTATCTAATCCTTCAATTTCATTAAATGCAAATATTGTATTTAATAAAAGTAGCTTTTTTCACTCATATGCACAAAATGTTGAACTTATAAGTGCAACAATATCAAGGAATGGTTTCTCTTCACAAATTCAAACACAATTAAATGATATTCCAATATGGAATGAAAAAAATGTAAAACTTGACTTTGAAGAAACTGATATTCAAAAACTATCTATTAGTGTTTTATCTAGTGGTTTTAAAATAAGTTTAGATGAATTTAATGCCAATATTGATTTTGGTACATTAATAAAAAATGCAAGAGCTGAAATAAGTACATTAAGTTCGGGAGTATTTTCTTGGAATTTAGGAGAGATTGACAACACCTTATTAGATTCAACTATAAAATTAAAAAACTTACTTGGATCAGTAGACTTAACAGATATTACTAGTCCTATTATAAAACTTGATGGAAAAATAAATTTAGCTGCATATTCTCCTTGGTTTAAAAGTATTGGAGATATTTCTTTAGTTAATGCAGAAATATCAAAATCCTCTTTTAAAACTGAATTATCAGCAGAGCTTGGCGATATTTCAATTTATAGTGAAAAAAGAGTAAAACTTATTTTTAATGATAATGTTATTCCAACTTTTAATTTTGAAGTAAATAGAAATGGAATAGATTTTGGAGTAAAAGATATTGCGGCAAGTCTTGATTTTGGAGACTTACTTTCAGGAGAAATTTTAACATTAAAAAACAAAGCTAGTAGTGCAGTAGGTTTTGTAAATAACAAATTAACTGAGGTATCAAATATTGGGATGAGGGGAAAAAGAACTGCTCAAGATTTTTCTAAAAGTATTTCAAAGAAAGTTAACTCTGCAGCTAAGAAACTTGGTGAGTTAAAAGGAATCTATACTTGGGATTTAGCAGGTCAACATACCTTTTTGTCTAATGGAAGTGACTCCATTCTAGTTTCAGGTATTGGAGGTGAAGTTAATTTGAAAAATTTAACAGACCCAATTATTGATTTTCATGCAATGGCAGATTTTTCTAATTATAATTTAGAAGGTTTTAATTTTGATGCTGAAGTAAAAGTTGAAAAAGCAAAAATCTCTAAATCAGGTATAGATTGGAATCTGTCAATTTCAAATGGAAGTACAGATTTCACAGTTTTAGATTTAGGTGCAAAAGAAGAAGATGTTAGAGTTGAACTTTTTAATATAAATGCAAGTACAGGTTCATCAGGAACAGAGCTAAATTCAGCTGCAGGAACGCTTTTCTTAGGTAATCAGTTATTCGAAGGTAATGTTGCTCCTATAACTTTAGCATATGATGGAAGTAAATATACTTTTAAATCAACTCAAACACTTAAGTATTCCTATGAAAATACATCTTTAGAGATTATAAACCCTGAGGGTAGTATTTCAAAAGTAAATGGTTCTTATAAAGTATCTTTTACAGGGAATGCAAAATTTTTAACGGATATTTTAAAAAATATTGGTGTCTCTGATGTTAGTTTAAGTGGATTGAAAATTTCATCAGAAGGTTTAAAGGCAAATCTTTTAACAACTTTTACAATCGCACAAACTCATACACTTTTTGGTGATAAAGTTTCACTTTCTTTACGTTCAATAGGAATAAGTATTGATTCTTCAACTAATATTCCGATAAAACTTTCTAGTATTGATGGTGATGTCGATTTATCAGTTTTATTTAATGAAGGAAAAAATTATGCAAAAACGGCAATTGCATTTACTGATTCAAAACTTACATGGAATTTTGGAGAAAAAATTTTACATTTAGGAACGGATGATAAGTTTGAGTTTAAAGGTTTAAGTGGTGCACTTTCTCTTAATTCTTTAAATTCTCTTTCTATGAACTTCAGTGGTACTTTTGGTTATAAGGAATTGGAAGATATTAATTTAGTATTAAAAACTTTTGCAATTTCATCAGAAGGAATATCTGGTTCAATTGGATTAGGTGATCAAACAAAAATTTCAACAGGAATAGATAATCTTGATATTAATTTACTTTCTATTAATTTTGTTAATGTAGCAACAGTAACTGGTAATATTGGAATGCATTATTCAAAAAGTAAATTTCTTGGGTCAACAAATGATCTGATATTTGATATGAAAGCTGGAGTTTCATTAGATGGTGTAGAAACTTTTAGTTTAACTTCAAACTCATTGAAGGGTATGACATTTGATAACTTTGCAACAATGAGTATTACGGGTATTACAAGTAATTTAGATATTGATGATTTTTCAATATCTCTTAATGGAGCTATTCAACCTACACATGCATTACTAACCTCACTTAATTCAGTTAACTATTCTGGATTAGAAATTTCCAAAAATGGAATTAGTATAGACTCTCTTTCTTCAACTATAAATGTAACAGGTGCAAATTGTGATTTAGCAGGTATGAGCTTGGCATTAGAAACATTAGAACTTGGATATAAAAAGAAAAATGAAAAAGATTTACTATTCTTTAAAGCATCAGGTGAATTAGGTTTAGTTATTGCAAAAGCAGGTGCGGGTATAACTGTTTATAGTGACGGAACATATAATATTAATGATATTGAACTTAATGTAAATAAGCCTGCAATAGTATTATCTGGTAAATTTAGCTGGTTTGATGATTCTACAAATGGAAAAGGTTTTGGTTTAGATGGATTAAATCTTGGTATTGGAGGAGCTTTTTTTGTTGATGGAGATTTTAAAATAGGTCAGCTAAATTCTTATCGTTATTGGATGGCAAAAGCTAGTTACTCAACTAATAGTGGTATTCCTTTATCTCCTATTCCTTTATCTCTTTATGGTTTTGGAGGAGGAGCTGCTTATGGTATGACTATAGAAAGAACCGAAGGAGTTATTGCTTCTAGATATGTGGCAAATGGGAGTGATGATATAATTGTTTCAGCATCTGTACGAATGGGTACATCAGATATTGGATATACATGGCATGGTGATGTAGGTCTTGAAATGGATTTTGGTCAAGGATTGATGGTCTTAACTGGAAAATCATATATTTTAAGTGAGTTCTCTGACTCTCTTGATAAAAAAATGAAAAAATATATTGGTGGGACAATTGTACTTGGTACTTCTCCTTTTGAACTTTTAATTGAAGGGACAGTAAATGTAAAATATCTTGCTGGTAGTTTTGAATTAATTCATTTAACTGGAGATGGAGCAATTGCTTATACAAGTGCCAGAAAATATATTCATTTAGGTACAAAAGCTGATCCAATAAGTGCAAAAATCTTTGGAGGTCCAAGTGCTACAGCTTATTTAGTTATTGAAAGTGATTTATTTGCAATTGGGAGTAGGTTCCATTCAGAAAAAAAATATAGTAGTTATGGCTTTGGAATAGGATATGATACTACAATAGGTTTTGATGCTGAGGCTGGATTTGGGAAAAAAGTATATATAGATTTACAAGCATACTTAAAAATGGCAATAGAAGCAAGAATACCAATCAAAGGCTGGTTTGACCTGGCAAGTGTTAATGGAAAAGTTCGTTTTAGAACACCTGATCCTACTATATTTAGTTTATATTTAAGGGGATGTGCCATTAAATGTGCAAGTCATACTTTTTACCTAATAGGTAGCAAATCTAGTGCTAAAGAAGAAACAAATATTAGTATTCTAAAAGAAATGGAGCCATATGCTAAAACAGATGTATCTCTACAGTCCACTATCATACTTGCTACTAATTTACCAACTGATGGCACAAAAACTAAAATAGACAATACTGATTATACTTTTAACATAAATAATGTAAAGTTTGTTAAAACTGGCAATCCTTCTAGTTCCATTAGTCTTTATGCAGCAAGGATTAGCCCTAATAAGGTTGGATATCAAGTAAGGCCTTTATTAGAAGCAAATACTGAATATAAATTTACTGCAGATGTTCAATGGTTAAGTAAAAACAATGTAGGTACAAATGTTTTAAATAAAGTTGAAAAAGCAGAAAAAATATTTACAACAACTAGTCAATCTCAAGTTCCTTTTACTGAATTAATACAAACCGTTACTCCTAAAACAGGAACTGAAAACGTATCTTCTGACTCAAAAGTAAGAGTATATTACTCATATTTAGCAAAAGATTTGCCAAGTTTGAATAATAAGTATGCCATTACCGTTGTAAATGGTAAAAATGAGAGTATTGAAGGAACTTGGAGTAATTCTAATTGGAATTCACATAAGGGAAGAGTTGGACAATCATTATCTAATACAGTTAGTTTACCATTAAGAATATTCACTCCTTCAAAACCTTTTGCTAGTTACCATTTTTGTTTAAATAATTCAAATGGAGAAATAAGAGAAACAGTTATTCGTTCAGATGGAAAGTATTATAATCCATTTAAATCATATTCTGTTGACGGTGAAGAAGATGAAGAGGAAGAAGAATCTTCTAATGGAATGCTAAGTGCTCAGGAAGTAATAGCTTCTCAACATGCAGTTGTAACTTCAGCAGGATATATAGCACGTGCAGCCGAATTAGGTGTAAGTACTAATGTTTTTGTTGATCTAAATTTAGGTGAACCTTCTGTTGAAAATGATTCATTTACGTATTATTCAACAAATAAATATATGATAAAAGTAAAAGATATAGCTAGTGATAAAATTGTATTTATTTCATTTTTTGAGGCAAAAGGATCCGGAAGCCAAGGAGAACAACATGTTTATCTTAAAAATAATATTAATTCAATTACTTCAAGAATTAAAGTTGAGAGAGGATCTGCTATAAAAGAGGGGAAAGCTAGCGCTTATTCTCAACTTCTTATGGGATTTGAACTTAAAGCAAAAGCTAATGAATTCCCTATTTGTACCGCAGATGAACCAATTTCTCAATACTTCTCAAATATGGTTCGTACTTGTGACACTTGTGGAAATTGTCAAGAAAGACTTGATTCTGCTCGGCAACGTTATTTAGAACCTTCTTCTAATATACAAAAGATTACAATATATTCAGGAATAGATAGAAGTGAGTATCCAAATATTTTACCTATAGTTGAAGTTACTTTTGAAGATGAATTAAATCCAGAAGTTGTACTTGAAAAACAATATAGAATATTATATGGCCAAGTAAACGACAATTTATACCAAATGCAATTTGAAGGAATAGAAAAAATTAAAAATGCAACTGTTAAATATTATGTTGGAGAAGAAGGTACTCTTCAGCGATTGATAAATGAAAATAGAATAGAACCTGTGGTTACCAAAGAAGTAAATATAGAAGATATTGGTTTACCAGATATTCCAAGACCAGGTTCAGTAAGTGAAACAGAATATGAATATGAAACACCAACTTATAATCCACCCGTAGGTTTACAGTTAGGAACACAGGAGTTATTATGGTAAGAAGTTTATTGTTTTTATGTTTACTTATAGTAAATATATATGCTAATAAATCATTAGATCAAAAAGTTACAGTTTTCTCAAAATATGATGGTAATTCTATTTTAATAAAATGGACAACACCAGATTTACAAAGAGATTTTACATATAAACTTTATAGGACAAATAATAGTAATCGTATATTATTATCAACTTTAAAGAAAAAATCTTATGAAGAAGTAAAAAATAAGTTTGATCAAGAGAGCTTATTGGCTATTTTCCCTTATCGAAATGTAAATACTTTAGATGAAAAAATAGCAACTAAAATATTTTTAAAAAATATACAAAGTATGCTTACTTCAATTATTGGCTCTAGAACAGATATATCAAAAGCTTTAGGTACATATTATGAAGATAAAACAGTGCGTTTAAAACAAAAATATACTTATGAGGTTGAAGTTTTTGAAAAAGATAAAAAAATTGCTTCAAAAAGTTTCAATATATATACTTATAAAAAAGCAATATCACCCACACCATTAGCTTTTAAAGTAGAAGAGGATGATGATGGGATTAACTTTTCCTGGCAAGTAGATTCTTTATTTAATTCGTACAATATGTATATTAGAAAAAGCCCATCTACTCAGTTTATAAGACACAATAAATATCCAATCTTAGTAAATGTAAAAAGTGATATTTTATATAAAGACAAAACACTTAAAAAAAATGAAATGGCTGAATATAAAGTTACAACTGTTGATGTCTTCGGTGAAGAAAGTGCTTTTAGTTCTTCGGCAACTGGATATTATAAAGACTTTCTTATGACTAATAAAATTAAATATATTAATACTTCTATAAATAACTTTAGAGTGAAACTCTTGTGGAATAAATCGAAATCTAAAAATATATTTTATAATATTTACAGAAGTAATATACTTAATGGTAAATACAAAAAAGTTAATGTTAAGCCTATTCCAAAAAACTTTTATGTTGATAAAACTATAACTTCAGGTAAAAATTATTACTATTATATAACAGCTGTTTCTCCATTAGGAGAATCAAAGCCATCTATGAAAAAACTTGTTTCTTCATTTGATGTTATTGCTCCCCCTAAAGTAAAAAATGTAAAAGTTAACTTGAATCCTGGAAAGGTAAATCTATCATGGGATAATGTAAAAGATAAGAACCTTATTGGATATAACGTTTATTTTGCTATGAATAAGGATGATAAATATTATGCAAAAGTTAATGATAAAATAATTAAAAACAATAAATATATTCATACTCTTCCTAAGAATTTGAGTAGATTTAATTATTATTATAAAGTAACTGCAGTAGATCAGAAGTTTAACGAAAGTGAATACTCAAAAATATTAAAAGTAAAACTTCCAGATGTAATAGCCCCTAACCAACCGATTTTTTCTATGCAAAAAGTATACAAAAATAAGATATATTTACAATGGACTCCTATTTATGATTATGATTTAAGTCATTACAATATTTATACTCAAGAAGGTACAAAATTAGTAAAATTAAATAGTAAAAAAATTGAAAAAACTCAATTTGAACTTAATAATTATAAGCTTGATAGTTTAAAAAAGTTCATGGTATCCGCAGTTGATAAAAGTGGTAATGAATCATTAAAAGATAAGCATATTTTATTAAATAAAAGAGATACCCAAGCTCCTTTATTAAGTAGTATTAAGTACTCACAGAGTAGTTCAGGTATTAAAATACTATTAGATATTAAGGATAATGATTATAATGGATTTGAGGTTTATAGAAGTAGCGGTAAAAGTATTGAGTTCTTTAAAATTTCAAACTTTATTAAAACAAAATCCTTTACAGATAAAACTTTATCTAAAGATACAAAATATTGGTATCAATTATGGGTATATGATAAAACAGGAAATATCAAAAAAAGTGATACTAAGGAAATATTATGGAAAAAATAAAACATATTAAATTAATAGTTCTCGTAATTCTTATATCTTTTTTTATTGGATGTTCTGGAGATCAGCAAAAACTAACTCCAGGTACAAAGAATACAGGTTTTACCAATCATACAAACAATAATGAAAAAAAAGTAACTTCTACTTTTGTTAAAATACAAGATGTTAAGACAAAAGATATGAATATAATAAATAAAAATGGAATTCTTTTTATTAAAGATGAAAATAAAGAATATATTCTATCTTCACGTGGTTTGGATTATAATGCTTATATTTCAAATGATAGAAAGCTTATTGTTGTAGATGTTTTAAGAACTAATAATTTACAAACAATAGAAGTTTTCTCAAAAAAAGATACTAGTAGATTTAAAAGAATAAAAAGAAGAATAAAAAAAGAAGTTTGGAAAGACTATTTAGAAGATAAAATTTATGAATTTAAAGATATTGATAATCCAGAATTGAAATTTTATGAATGGGTAGATGCTGATAGTTTCGAATTAACATTATCATATGAATTTAATGATATTTTAAATGAAAAAATTATTCGTTATGATGTTTATAAATAATACTTTAAAAAAACGATTAATGAGTAATAAATAGAAAGTTATCTGATATAATACGAAAAAATTCAACATAAGGTTTTTTCGTGTTATCATTTGCTGATTATAGTCAAATAGCTATAGGAATTATTACAGTTTTTTCACCCTTTGCTGCAATTCCAATTTTTGTATCACTTACTTCAAATACAACTATTCAACAAAAAAATCAAACTGCTAAGACAGCTTCTATTGCCGCTGGTATTGCAGGATTAATTTCTGTATGGATTGGTGAACATATTCTAATGTTTTTTGGTATTTCAATATCTTCATTTAAAATTGCTGGAGGAATTTTGCTTCTTTTAATGGCTATAAATATGTTAAATGCAAAAACACCAAATGCTAAAAGCACAAAAGAAGAACTAGAAGAAGCTCATGAAAAAACTAACATTAGTGAAATAGCAATAGTTCCACTTGCTATCCCTTTAATTGCTGGACCTGGTGCAATTTCAACAATTATAATATATTCACAGCAAGATAGTAGTTTAATACATCTTCTTTATATGAGTTTAATTATAGTTTTACTCTCCGCAATAGTTTTTGTATCTTTAAGAGCATCTACTTTTATTACAAAAAAACTAGGAATCACAGGAATAAATGTTATCTCAAGAGTTATGGGCTTGATTTTGGCTTCCATATCTATTGAATTTATTGTTTCAGGTTTACTTGTAGTATTTCCTGTTTTAAGTATTACAAGCTTTCAATAGGTTTATTATTGATTAACTTATAATGAATATAATATAATATAAATATAAAAAATAGGACTTAATATATGTTATTAATGCAATTAGAAGCAAGAGAAAAATTTTCATTTTTACAATTAGCACACTATTTAGCTAGAATAGATAGTAGTTGTGGTCATAGAGAAGAAGAAGTTATTTTGTCTTATTGTACAGAAATGGGAATTGAAAATATTGATTCTTTTGATATTGATGCTTTTTGTTTAGAAGATAATTTAAATAACTATAAATCACAAAGAAGCCAACGGATAATTCTTTTAGAACTAATGATATTAATTCATATTGACAATGATTTTCATGTAAATGAAAAAGATTTAATTAATAAGATTACAGAGAAGTTTGGCTTTGATAGCAAAGATATAGATGATTATTCACAGTGGGGAAAATCAGTTGCAATGTTGTATCAAGTAGCAAATATTTTTATAAATGAAGTAAATTAGTAAAATAACTATTATTTAAATTTTTTTACTAGGAAAATTTAGGTAGAATGCGCTTATGGAAATAATAGAAACATTAAATACGAAAATTGATAAACTATTACATGATTATGAAAGATTAAAGCTAGAAAATCAATCATTAAAACAAGAACTTGATTCTTTACAAAATGATAACGATGAATTAGCTAGAAATAATCAGGATATGTTTCTAAGAATAGATAGCACTCTGAATCTAATAAAGGCACAAAAAGGTGAATAAAGACATTACTTTCCATATTAATAATATGGCATATACTATTAATGTAACTCCTAATATGGAAAAAGAACTTACAAAATATTTAGATTTAGATAAAAACAATGATACAAAAGATTTATTAGCTGCATATATTAGAATAACTCAAGAATATTCAACATTCAAAGATGACGTAGATCAGATTACAACAAAACTAGCAAGATTTTAATGCATAAAGCTTTTAGCCTTTTAGAATTGTTAATTGTAATTGCTACAATTTCAATAATCTTAACATTTGCAATTCCAAAGTTTAACAATATAACAAGTACTTCAAAAATTATAGAACTAAAATCAAATCTTGCAATTATAAGAAATGGAATAAATAAGTTTAAAACAAATCAAATATTATTGTCACAGTCTTCAATTATCACTAGTTTAGATTCAGCAATAGTTGAAAAAGAAAATGAACTTTTATTTACAAAAGTGATAGATTTTTCAATAGTTTCATCAAATTCTAATATAAATGAAATAGGTAAATGGATAAAAACTTCACAATCTTCTTATGAGTATTTATTAAGTTCAAGTAAAAAAGTATTGTTTTCTTTAGAGGATAACAATTTTAAATGTAAAAGTAGTTTTGAAATATGTAAGGAGATTGAATAATGTTTTATTATGAAGTAGCACTATTAAAATCACCTTTAAATAACTTAACATATCAAAGTGAAGAAGAAATAGAGATAGGTTCAAAAGTATTAGTAAAACTACGTAATCGAAAAGTTTTAAGTGACGCAGTTGTTATAAAAAAAGTAGAAAAACCAGAATTTAAATGTGTAAGTATAGAAGAGATAACAAGTGAATACTATGATAAACAAATGCTTGAAACAGCAAAGTTTGTATCTCAATATTATGTATGTTCATTAGGTGAAGCTATAAGTGTTTATAACCCTTTTAATAGTGAGGTTAAAGACTTAAAAGAAAAATATTCATTTGATTGTAATATTGTACTCTCAAGAGAACAAACAAAAGCTTATGATTTTTTAAATAAGAAGAAACAAGCACTCCTCTTTGCCAATACAGGTTCAGGAAAAACAGAAATCTATATAAAAATTATAGAAAACCATTTAAACGAAAATAAACAGGCTATTTTACTTATGCCTGAAATCTCGTTAACTCCACAAATGCAAAAAAGACTTGAAAAAGTTTTTGATAAAAGTGTTGCTATTTGGCACTCAAAAATCACAAAAAAGAAAAAAACTGAAATACTAAAAGGTTTACAAGAAGGAAGTATTAAACTAATTGCAGGTGCAAGATCAGCACTCTTTTTGCCATATAAAAACTTAGGTGTAATTGTTGTAGATGAAGAACATGACGAATCATATAAAAGTGATTCAAAGCCTAGATTTAACACAAAAGATTTAAGTATATATATTGCTAAAAAGTTTGATATTCAGTTAGTTCTTGGTAGTGCAACTGTTTCGACATCATCTTTTCATAAAATTCCATTTATTAGACTTACAAAAACTTATCATGATACAAGTAAAAAGTATAAGTTTGATGATAGTGATTCAAGTTTATCTATTCCTATATTAAATCAAATTTCAAAAACTTTAGAATCTAAAAATCAAGTAATAGTATTTTTGCCAACACGTGCAAACTTCAAATATCAAATATGTACAACTTGTGGGAAATCAGTTGAGTGTCCTTATTGCTCTGTTTCTATGAGTTTACATAAAAATGATTTAGCTTTAAAATGCCATTATTGTGGATATGCTGAAAAGATACCAGAATTTTGTCCTTCTTGTAAAACTGGAATTATTCATAATTTACGAGTTGGAACTGCGCAAATAGAAGAAGAGTTAAATGAGATTTTTAAAGATAAAATAATCAAAAGATTTGATAGAGATAAAGTTAAAACAAATACTCAATTAAAAACTATTTTAAATGAATTTAATAAAGGTGAAATTGATATTTTAGTTGGAACTCAGATGCTTTCAAAAGGACATGATTACCATAATGTTAAGTTAGCAGTAGTTCTAGGAATTGATTCTTTATTAAATATGAATTCTTACAAATCTAGAGAGCGTGCTTTGTCTTTACTTATTCAAATATCAGGAAGAAGTGGAAGAAAAGGCGAGGGTGAAGTTATCATTCAAACTAAAAATGAAGAGTTTTTTGATTATTATTTAAATGAGTCAAATTATGAAGAGTTTTTAGAAACAGAATTAGAGTTTAGAGAAGGCCTTTATCCTCCATATCTTAAAATGGCAAAAATTATCTTTGCGCATACAAATGGCTTAAAAGTAAAAGATGAACTTGATTTTTATGTAAAAAAGTTGAAAGAAAATAAAGATATAGAAGTTGTAGGATTTGGACAATCACCAATTTTTAAAATGGCAAATAAATATAGATATGAAATCATCCTACGTTCATCAAATGTAAAAGCACTTTTAACATCTCTTCATAGTATCACTTCAACAATGGCTTCAATTGATATGGATACAATTTACTAATTTTCGCAAAAAATAACCTAATTTTAAATAATTTTAGATATTATAATGACAAAAAATAACATTAAAGGTTAGTTTTGTCAGAACAA
>CANNFB010000011.1 GCA_947503785.1 uncultured Campylobacterales bacterium
TTTTTTAGCCCTTTTTTTACTATTTATATGAACTCTTATTAAAATATATCCCTAAATTAAATCTTATTGCATATCTTGGTTTGAAATTATCATCATAACTATAATAGTTTTCAGGAATACTATCTACATATAACCAGTTTTTTATATAGTGTCTATATTTGATTTGAGCACTATGTCTTTTTAATCTAAGGTTAGTATCAATATTATCAATATTTGAGCTAAAACTATACGTTAAATGATTTTTAGCATCAATTTTTTGCTTTAGATGAATAGATGGTAATATTTGACTATCTCTACTTTCACTTGAATGCCAATAGTATTCAGTATATTGATGAAGTGAATAATAATCATTAAACTTTTTTACAACTTCATAATAGGAAGTTGTTTCTAATTTTTTAATTACTGATTGTTTTACATCTTGGCCTATAACGAAATCTAAACCATTTACATCTTCCCATGTTTTCTTTGCACTAAGTTTTATAAATGGATCTAATTTCGATCTTAATTTTATTCCAACCTTTGCTTTAAGTTCTGCATATTTTTTTAATGTTTGATAACTAAGTGCTAAATTGAAATCATCATTTTTATTAGAATTCTTTTTTTCAATATAATCTTTATTTTCATCTATATCATCGCTTTCAAAAACTAATCTAAATTTATCTTTTAATTTTGGTAATTTTAATTTTATCTTTACTCTTTGATCAAAGTTTATATTATCATGTTGATTTTGAAAAGCTGATAACTCTATTAATCCATATGCAGAAGCATACTCTTTTCTATTTATGATAGTATCTTCATCATTCATTAAATTGTCTACATTAGTTGACAAACTAACTATATAATTATGGATATCTTTTCTATGATCATTTGTATCGGAAATAAAGGTTTCTAGGAAAGAAGGTTCTTCTTTTGCTAAAACATTTATACTATTTATTAGGATTAAGGGTAATAATAATTTTTTCATGATTTATTGTACATTAGTACATATTAATTATTCTATATTTTTATTAAGTAATGCTTTTAAATTTAACTTATGACACATTTTTATCCCATATAAATAAATTATCCATGATATATAAATCCAAAGAAATGTAAATAATAATGTCGCTAATGAACCATAAATTGTTGTATATGTTTTATTATAAATTACATAGTATATAAATAAGTTTTTAGTAATTGAAAGGCTTATTAGTGTCATTAATGATGAAACTAAAGCTGCTTTATTATCTATCTTTCTATTTACGCTTAGTTTAAATAAAGAATAGAATAGTAACCAAGAAAATAAATATGATATAAATATATTAAAAAGATTGTTATTATAAATAGAAATCATAATATTTAGAGCTATAAATATTATAGGAATTAAAACTAAAAATATAGAATAAAAAATAAATGAAATATGAATTGATTTTCTTTTTGTTTTATGTATTTTATTTACTATATATTCATAATCTTTAATAAACATAATAAATACAAAAAGCATATAAACAATTCCAAGAGTGCCTAATTGACTTGAGTTTGATATATAGTTTTTTAAAGAACTAACTATATCTTTCGAATGTGTAGGGTTTATCATATCAAAGATGTAAGAGGTAAATATTTCTAAGTAGCTATCAAACTCTTGGAAATTTGATACTATTGCAATAAGAAGTGCAATAATAGGTAGAATTGAAAATATAGTAAAAAAGCTTAGTGATGCTGCATAATATGTAGTATCATCATTAAAAAAAGAATCTAAAAGATTTAGAGTTTTTTTAGTTAAACTTTTTTTACTATTATTTTCATTCATAATTTCATTATAATCCCATTTTATTTGGATTTAAAATATTTTTTGGATCAAAAGCTTTTTTAATACTTCTAAATAGCTCCATTTCAGCTTCATTAAAAGCAATTGACATAAATGGAGCTTTTGATGTTCCTATTCCATGCTCACCACTTAATGTTCCACCCATATCAACAACTAATTGGAATATCTCTTCAATTGCTTTATGTCCATCTTCCATCTCTTTTTCATTGTCTTTATCTTTTACCATTACATTAACATGAATATTTCCATCACCTGCATGACCAAAACATGGAACTTGGAAACCATATTTATCTCCAATAGCATAAATAGCTGCTAGTGCTTCTGGAAGCATAGATCTTGGAACTGAGATATCTTCATTTAATTTTTTTGTTCCGTATATTGTAACAGCTGGAGATGCATTTCTTCTTGCAAACCAAAGTTTATTACCTTCTTCTTCATTTTCAGCAATTATAAATTCACTAGCACCATTTTCTTTAAATGATTCATTTAGTGTATTTAGCTGGAAAGTTACTTCATCTTCAAGGTTTCCATCTACATCACCAATTAAAATTGCACCAGCTTCTTCTGGTAAATCTACATTTAACTTATCTCTTAATGCTTTAATTACTAGTGCATCTAAGAATTCCATGGCAACTGGATTTGCACCTTTTGCAAGTGATTTAAATACTGCATTCATTGCATTTTCAACACTTGGAAAGATTCCCATATAAGTTTTTTTGTGTCTTGGTTTTGGAATTAATTTTAATGTAATTTCTGTGATTACAGCTAAAGTACCTTCGCTTGCTATTAAAATTCCAGCAGTATTATATCCAGCTACATCTTTAATAGTTTTTTTACCTGCTTTTATAATTTCACCATTTGGTAAAACAGCTCTTAATGCCATTACATAATCTTTTGTAATACCATATTTTGCAGCTCTCATACCTCCTGCATTCTCAGAAACATTTCCACCTAAAGTAGAATAGTTCTCACTAGCAGGATCTGGCGGATAAAATAATCCAACAGCTTCAACAGCTTTTTGAAAATCCATATTAATAAGTCCTGGTTGAACAACTCCAACCATATTTTCCATATCTATTTCAAGAAGTTTATCCATATGTCTTTCAAGTGAAAGTGTAATTCCACCATTTGCTGGAAGTGCTCCACCTGTAAATCCAGAACCTGCACCTCTTGGAACAATAATAACTTCATGTTCATTACAATATTTTAAGATTTCTGAGATTTCTTGTTCATTTCTTGGAAAAACAACTGCATCTGGTTCAAACCTTGATTTTGTTGCATCATAAGAATATGCAATTAAGTGAGCTTTGTCACTTTTCATATTTTCTTCGCCAACAATTTTTGATATGAAATCTAAATGTTTTTGCTCAATCATTATTTTAATCCTAATATTTTTTTATAATATTGATCATATGTCAAGTTTTCTCTATCTGAAAATATTTCTAGATCTAAATTTGAAGTTTCAATATCTGTAACTCTAGTATAAAATGGCATTTCAGTTTTTTTAGCATTATAAGATATTTTATAACTTGTTAATACTTTTAAAGTTTTTGTATCTAAAACATAAATATTTTGATTTGCAACTATAAAAATAGTTCCTAAATTTTGAGAAATTGCATATTTTTGGATATATTTTTTTGTTAAATAAGGCATATTATCTTGTTTAAGTTTTGTAGCAAATATATCTGAATGCAAGAAGTTGTTATATTTAAAGTTTTCTCTAATTGTTTGAAAAGTATCTAAATCTGGTGCAATTAAAAGTGATGCAGTATATAAATAGTTTAAAACTAAAATATCATTTTTTTCTACATTTCTATTAGATGTTGGAATTGCATTTTGAACTAAGTCATTAAACTTTGAAAACTTAATTACTGATGTTGATTCATTTGATTCAATAACTTCTGCATTTGCAACGATTAATCTCTTGTCATTGTCATAGATATGAATTACAACACCACTTTGACCAATAATAAGATTACCAACATTTATTGTTGTTTTATTATCTTCAACGCCATCTACTTTTACACCAATTGGTTTAAAAGATAATTGTCTTTGTGTGTTTGTATTCTCTTGAATTTGAACTTGTTGAACTTGATTTGACTCTATTCTTCTATCATTTGTTAATAAGTATTGATAGCTTAGATTATTTTGTTCTGAATCTATTTTTATATCTAGAATGCTCCAGCCCATTTTTTTCATTTGTTCAAGTGAATATTTACTTTGACAAGCTCCACCATCTAATGGTGCAGTTTCAATTGTAGAGGGCGAACTCCAGTCTTTTTTGAAACAAACAGTTGTTTTTGCATTTGCTACTGTAATTGATAATAATATTGTTATACTAATTAGTAAAAGTTTATTCATTTTATTTATCCTATTAATTTGATTGTAATTCTTGAAGTTTTTCTTTAACTTCATTTACATGTAAAATTTCTATTTTTTCACCTTTTACAGTTTTCTTTTTTCTTACACTTACTTTTTCCCAAACAGCAGCAATCTTTCCTTCTGGCGAGATAATAAAAGTACTTCTTACTACTCCCATATATTCTTTCCCCATGAATTTTTTAAGTTGCCATACTCCATAATCTTCACAAATCTTTTTATCTTCATCTGCAAGTAATGTAATTGATAAATCATGCTTTTCAATAAATTTTCTATGTTTTGCAGTATCATCTGGAGAAACTCCCAAAATAACAGCGTCTAAATCATCAAATTCTAAATGAGATGTCGTAAAGTCACAAGCTTGAGTTGTGCATCCTGGTGTTAAATCTTTTGGATAAAAATATAATACTATCCATTTTCCATCTAAATCTCTTGAACAAATCTCTACATCATCTTGATTTGGTGCACAAAAATCTGGTGCTTTATTTCCTACTTCTAACATATAATTAAATCCTTTAGTTTTCTATTTTATTGCAATAAATGTTGCGAAATTTACCCATTTAAAAATTGTCTCACAATATGAGAATCCTGCGTCTAATATCATTTTTTTGTTTTCTTCTTCTGTATATGGTATTAAAACATTTTCTAAAGCTTCTCTTTTTTGAGATATCTCAAATTCTGAGTAGCCTTGTGTTTTTTTAAATTCATAATATTCATCTATACTTTGTTTGTTTAATTTTGAATTTGAAGATATTACTTTTTCACTAAAAATAAATATTCCTTCATCTTTTAATGAATTAAAAACTTTTTTCACTAATTTTTCTCTTTGAAGTGGTCTTATAAATTGTAATGTATAGTTTGAGAGAATTAGTTTGGCATTTGTATAATTTACATCATGTAAATCTGAATTAATCAACTCAATATCTACACCAAATGCTTTAGCTTTTTTTGCAGCTCTATTTAACATAGCAGTAGAATTATCAATACCAATTAGTTCTAAGTTATGCTCGCAATGTTTACTTAACTCTATTAGAGTTGAAGCTGTAGAGCAACCTAAGTCATAAACCTTGTCTTTTTCATTTAAAAAATTACATGCAAAATTTATTGATAACCTTTGCATTTCTTTATAAAAAGGAACAGACCTGTTTAACATATCATCAAATACTGAAGCTACTTCTTCATCGAATTCGAACTGTTTTATTATTGATTTTTCAAATACTTTATCTACCATAGTATTATTTTATCTAAATGCTTATTAATAAGTATTTATAGTATTATATTTTATTTATAAAATATTTTTTTGCTTCTTTAATATCATTTAAAATCTGTTTTTTCAAAACTTCAAAACTTCCAAACTTTTTATTATCCCGCAGCTTCTCAAAAAACTTAATCTCTATTTCATAATCGTCATTGATTATATTTTTATCAAAAATATGTGTTTCAACAGCATATGAACTATCTGTAGTAACTCTATGTCCTAAAAATGTGATTGAGTTATATTCGATATCATTTAATATGGTTTTAGTAATATATACACCATCTTGAGGTAATAAAAAATCTTCTATTTTTAGATTTATTGTTGGAACGAAACTTTTAGAGCCTAAGCCTTGACCTTTGATTTGAGTTCCATAGATTTTATACTCTTTATTTAAAAGTTTGTTTGCTGTTTTTAAATCTCCATTTGAGATATATTCTCTAATAGTTCTTGAATGAACTGATATATTATCTATTTGAAATTCATCAATTACTATAACTTCTCCATTAAAGATATTCTTTAATTGCTCAATGCAGTAGCCTCTGTTTTTACCAAAGCAAAAATCAAAACCTACTACTATTTTTTTTAATTTTGGGTATTCTTCATTTAAAAGCTCAATAAATTTATTACCTTCTAGATGTTTTATTTCTTCTAGTACATAATAATAAATTGGATATTTTGAATACTCTTGTCTATATTTTTTGGGAGTTAGTGTTGCATATCCTGATTCGATTGATAAAATGGCACCATTACTATCAAGTTGTTTAAATAGTTCTTGATGAGCTGCATGCATTCCATCAAAGCCACCAATTGCTAAAGATGTTATTGTATTTTTATTTACTAAAGTAGAAAAGTTCTTCTTCATTTCCATCTTTCCCTTGTAGTTTACTCATTGATGAATATTTTAATTTCCAATTTAATTGTTCTGTATAAGCTAAGAACTTTTCTCTTGCTTTAACAATTGCTTTTTTATCTTTGACAACACCTTTTTTATCTCTTTTTACATTTGTTCCAACTTCAAATTGGGGCTTAAAAAGAATGATAATATCTTTAGACGATAATCTATTTATATCTTCAATAATATACAAAATTGAAATAAATGAAACATCGCAAGTTACTACTTCAAATATTTCTTTACTCTTAAAATTTCTTATATCTGTATTTTCAAAAAATGAAATTCTATCTTCATTTTTTATTTTCTCATGAAGTTGATTTGAACCTACATCAACACATGTTACTTTTTTTGCATCATTAAGTAATAGTATTTGCGTAAATCCACCCGTACTACTTCCAATATCTAGTGTATTTTTATTTGTAATTGATAAATTGTCTACTTCTTTTAATTCTTCTAAAAAGTATTTTAGTTTATAAGCTGCACGGCTTACAAAAAAGTCATCTTCAAGTATTTTTATTTGTGAAGATTCATCAACATAAAAAGAACTTTTTTTTACTATTTTTCCATCAACTTCTATCTTGCCTGCTTTTATTAGCTCAGCTGCTTTATTTCTACTTTGGATATCATAATTTATTGTTATATATTGGTCTAATCTCATTTTGGCATTATAGTTAAATTTTTATCAAGACTACTTTATATATACTTTTATTAGACTACTTATTGGGAAATATATTGAAATACGTTCAAAATGAATTTGAAAATACTTATGAAGAAAAAAAATCTAAATTTATAGCATATTTTATGCCTTATGATAGATTTGATGAAGTTATGAAAAACTTAAAAGAAAAACACCCAAAAGCAAGACACTTTGTTTATGCCTATAGATTTTTAAATCAATTTGATCAAATAGTAGAAAACTGTAGTGATGATGGAGAACCTAGAGGAACTTCTGGAAAACCTTCTCTTGCTGTTTTAAGTGGTGCACAAATAATAAATACTGCAGTTATAATAGTGAGATATTTTGGTGGAGTAAAACTAGGAACTGGTGGTTTGGTTCGTGCTTATTCTTCAAGTGTAAATGAAGTTATAAATATTAGTGAATTATTTGAATATAAAAAGCTTATAGACAAACAACTTTATTGTGAATATAGTGAGCTTTCAAAGCTAGAATATTTATTAAAAGAAGAAAATATAAATATAAAATCAAAAGAGTTTTTAACAAATATTACTTTAAATATTGAACTAACTTTAATTGAATGGGAAGAACTTCTAATAAAATTACCAATTAATATAAAAACTTAATAGTTTAAGATAATAAATAGTTATTATTATTACATTTTAATTACCTAAATAACAGTACTTCTTTATATAATTTTAAATATAATAATAAAAAATAAAGGTTCAAATTTGAAAAAAGCATTTTCTTTAATGGAATTAATGGTTGTAATCATAATATTAGGATTATTAGCAGCATTTGTATTGCCAAACCTTACTGGGAAAAGTGAAGAAGCAAAAGATAAAATTGTATGCATTCAAATGAAAAGTATAGCCCAAACATTAAAAATGTTTAAACTTGATACTTCTTCTTATCCTCAAACAGAAGAGGGATTAGATATTTTAACTAAAAAGAAATATTTTGAAGATGGAAAATTACCAAAAGATGCCTGGGGAAATAAATTTATTTATATTCAGAATGAAGATAGCTTTGATTTAGTTTCAATGGGTTCAGATAAAAAAGAGAACACAAAAGACGATATTTATTACTCAAAGTGTAATAAATAAAAATGAGTTTAAATAGAGTAAAAAAAGCTTTTACTCTAATCGAACTTATCATTGTAATAATTTTAATATCTATTTCTTATTATTTGATTTTCTCAAACTCTAATTTTAAAATTACGAATGAAAAAGAAAATATTTCTTTAATAAATATTAAAAAGTACTTATTAAATAATTTTCAGTATAAAAACGAGTTATCTCTAGTTTGTATAAATGAAAAATTAACTTGTTATATTAAGATTGATGGAATAATAAATAAAGAAGTTAAAATAGAAAATTTATTTGGGAATAAACCAGATGTATATAAATATCAAAAAGAAGAACAAGTAATAGATTATGAATCAATTGATATTGACAATATTTCACAAGATGTAATCTTTGAATTAAAAATAGACAATGATTACAAGTTCAATGATGTGGTAGTTGATACTTTAAATGATAAAGTGTATTTATTTAATTCAATTTTTAGTAATGTAAAAATATATAATTCTTTACAAGAAGTTTTTGAAACTTTTAATAAAAATCAATTAGAGGTTCAAGATGCTTTTTAAATATCAAGGTTTTGATTCAAATGGAAAAAAACTAAAATCAAAAATAGAAGCTTTAAATTTAAGCGAAGCTAAATCTAAATTAAAATCAAAAAACATACTTTATACTTCTTTAATAGAAGAGGATTTTAGCTTCTCAAAATTCTCTTTAAAAAGAAAAAAAACTTTAAGTTTGTCTACTTTATCTTATTTAAGTAGAGACTTAAGTATTTATTTAAATTCTGGAATTTCATTAATCTCTGCAATAAATCTACTAAAGCAAAGATATAAAAATGACAAAGTTCTAAACTCATTTTTTGAATCAATTTCAACTTACTTAGATGAGGGAAAAAACTTTTACGTGGCACTTGATTCTCAAAATGTCGTAAACCTTCCAGAATTTTATAAGCAATCAATAAAAATTAGTGAAAATGGAGGCTTATTAGAATCTGTGCTATTGGAATTATCAACATTTTTAAAAGAACAAGATAGAATAAAAAAACAAGTATCTGCAGCTTTAGCATATCCATTGTTTATTCTTTTTATATCTTTCTTTATGGTTGGATTTATGTTAAGTTTCATAGTTCCCAAAATTACAGATATATTTACTCAAATAGATCAAGAACTTCCACAAAGTACTAAAATAGTAATAGCTCTTGGAGATTTTTTCTCAAATAACTATATATATATTATTATAGTACTTTTTGCAGTTATAATTACTTTTTTATTACTAATAAAAAAATCAAAAACTTTCAAGTACGGCTTTGATAAATTTGTTTTAAAACTTCCATTTTTTTCAACTATGATTGAACAAGGTGAACTAGCAAGATTCTCATATATGAATTCTATTTTGATTAAATCAGGTGTTCCAATTGTTCAAGGAATAAACTTAAGTGCAAATATTCTAAAAAACTCTGTTATTAAAAGAGTGTTTGTAGAGGCTTCAAAAAGTGTAGTTGAGGGGAAAAAACTATCTGTATTATTAAGTACAAATAAGATATATAAAATTGATGAAGCTTTTATTCACTCTATTGCAATTGGTGAAGATACTAGCAAGTTATCAGAAATACTTAGTAATTTAGCAATTTTATATAATGAAGCGAATAAAGATAAAACGGATATTTTTCTAGCACTACTTGAACCTATATTTATGCTATTTGTTGGTGTTACAATTGGATTTATTGTAATTTCAATGTTATTGCCAATTTTCTCGATGAACTTAAGTTAACTCAAGTGTATAAACAAATATGAAAAAATCTATTGTTTTATTGATTTCACTTTTTTTTATTTCTGCTTTATCTATTTTGATTATTAAAAACCTAGAAGATACAAGTACCTTCATAGAAGAAAAAAATCATAAAATAAATAGAGTTCAATTACTTACATCAATTAATAATATTCAAACTGAAATAAGTAAGATATTTAACAACAACAAAAAAAGAATTGATGATATTATTGTTAAATTAAATTCTGAATATATTCCAATAAATGTAAAAAATATCTTAATTTCATTTACTATAACTAAATATAACAAAGTTGATATAAACCTATTATCAAATAAAGATAATAAAAAATATCAAGAAATAAATAGCTTATTTAATGACTATAAAATTAGTGATTTTGATACTTTTCGATATGTTTTTAAGACAATAAAAGATGAGTATAAAAACACTAGAACTTCTGGTGTAGAGTTTATAAAAAATCATAAGCAAATTGATGATATAATAAAAATATTTATTAAAGAAACTTATAATGATGAAATCTTAAATATCAAAGATAAATTAGGTTTTATTAAAAAAGAAAAAGATGAAAAGTTATATGAACTTTTTGTAAAAGTTAATTATTTAACTGATTTTGCGAAGGCTTATTATATTCTTAATGAAAAAGGGGAAGTAAAATATTTTGAGTCTAGTTTCAAGTAATAATAAGAAAGTATTTTTATCAACTAATACAAAGATAACTAGTACTGAAAAAGTTAATATTATACTCTCTCCTGAATTATATTGGGTTAGAATATTTGATATACCTGTAAAAAACACTACACATGCTAGACATGTTTTGCCTACCTTATTTGAAGATATTTTAAGTGATATATCTGAACTATCATATCAAGTAGTAAAGCTTGAAGAAAATAAATATTTATGTTTTGCATATATAAATAAAACTATATATGAAGCAATTAAAAAATCTGGAATACCTTTATCTTTAGTAGATAATATTTATTTTGCACAAAATGAGTGTGAGAAAATAAAAGAGTTTACTTTTGATAATAAAAGTTTTATCTACTCACCTGACAATATTTTGATCAAAGTTCCAAATATAATGCTTTCAAATCCTATAAATCTGAATGAAAATATAAATAAAATAGAGTTGTCATCACATAAAATTGATATAAAACTATATAACAATGTTTTGTCTTCAAAACAAGTTTATTCAATACTAGCGATTATATTATGTATTAGTATTATTAATATTTACAAATTGTTTGATTGTAAAGCACAGAGTTCTAAAATCGAAAATGAAATTGATATACAAAAGGAACAGAGTAATCTTCCCTCAAGTATCTTACAAACAAATTCAATATTAAAAAAATATGAATCAATTGAAAATAAAGATATCAAAAAAAGAGATTTCCTAGAATATCTATTATCAAATAAAACATTTAAAATAGATAAAATAAATTTAAATAAAGATATATTTTTTATTACATTTAACAGTAGTGATAAAGTAAGAGTAGAGAAGTATATATCAAAAAAGTATAAAATTATCTCAAGTAAAGTAAAAGCTTTAGATATCCAAGTACAGGTTAAATTATGAAGAGAATAAATCCTTTATATTTAATTGCTTTAACATTAACCTTTTTATTTATATCTTTATATTCTTTAAATAATGAGAAATTATCTTTTATAGAAAAAAAAGATGAATTAAACTTAATAAAACAAAAAGCAAAAGATTATAAGTCATATAAAGAATCTTGGAACAATGAAGCTTTTGTAAGTAAAACATTAGACAATATCTTAAAAAGTCGTCAATTTTCTAATCAAAAAGTATTAAGAGTAAAAACTAAAAACAGTGTAAAAGTTAAAATACAATCAAATGATCAAAATATTTTAAATGCATTTTTAAATAAGATTTTGAATAAAAAACTAATTATAAGAAAACTTGCAATAGAAAAAAGTTTTGTTAATGTAGAAATAGGAATCAACTAATGAAAAAGATTTTTAAACTACTTATATATGTTGTATCTTTTATAGCTTGTACTTTAGTTTTTTTGCCAAAAGCATCTATTTATAATTTATTAGAGCAAGAATTATCAAAACAAAATATTATAATCTCAGATGAAAAAAGAGATGAAAAACTTTTAAGTTTAGATATAAGTGATGCAAAGGTTTATTATCAAGATATAGAGGGTGCAAATATAAATAGCATCAATTTCTTCTCTTCGGTCTTTTATTCAAAAATAGAAGTTAGTGATGTTAAATTATTACAAAGCTTGGCATCATTTTTCCCTCCTCATATTAAAAAAGTTGAATTAAAATATTCAGCCTTAGATTATAAAAATATAAATATTTATTCACTTGGAGATTTCGGTGTATTAAATGGAAATATTAATTTAATAGATAGAACTTTAATACTTAAACTAGAAGCCTCAAATAAAATGAAAAGAGAATATTCAAGAGTATTAAAACAAATGAAATTAGATGAAGGGATATATGTTTATGAATATAGATTTTAATAAATTAATTCAAAAATTAATTCCATATGCTTTTATTTTATTACTAGCATATTTAATTTCAACAATAATCTTTATATATTTGCCTAAAAATGGAGTAGATTTTATAGATAATTCAATACAAACTTTAGAGTATAGAAAATATGATGGTTTTTATTCTAATGCTAAAGCAATAATTAAAAAGAAAGAAGTTAAAAAAGTTGTAAAACAAAAAACACTTTCTAATTATACTTTAAAAGCAATTTACTCAACTACTTCAAATAGTGGCTGGATTACTATTGAAAATAAGCAAAATAGAAAAAGCTATATTCTCTCACAATTTGAAGAAATTGATGGATATATTCTTACTAAACTTTTTAAAAACTATATAGTTTTAGAAAAACAAGCTAAAGAGTATCGATTAGATATAAAACAAGCAAATGAAAAAGTTGCGTATAAGGTGACTAATGTTGTAAATAATATAAAGGAAAATATTGTAGTTGAGGGAAATAGTGTAGTAATAAATAGAGATTATTTAAACTCTTATGTTAATGATATTGATAAAGTATGGAATAATATAGCTATAAATGAAATTAGAGCCAATGGTAAAATAGAAGGTTTTAAAGTTATGCGAGTTACAAAGAAATCTGTTTTTGGTAAACTTGGTTTAAAAAAGAATGATGTTATAAAATCTATTAATAATAATATTTTAACATCGTATGCTGATGCTTTTAAAGTTTATAATAATATCAGTAATACAAAATATTTAAATTTAGAAATTTTAAGAAATAATGAAATATTGGAGTTAAATTATGAGATTGATTAGAGTTGTACTATTAGTTTTTTTACTAAATTTTATATCACAAGCAGATGAAAAAATAAATATAAATTTTAAAGATTTAAAAATAATGGATTTAGTAAAAATCACATCAAAAATCATTGATAAAAATATTTTAGTAACTCAAGAAATAAAAGGAAATGTTGACTTTATTTCTACTAAGCCTTTAGAAAAAAAAGAGTTAGTTAAAATTTTAATCTATTCACTTGAAGCTAAAGGTTTTACAATTGTTCAAAGTGACGATATTATGAGAATAGTAAAGTTATCTGAGAGTGCAAAAAACAATGTACCTATAATAAATGGCAATCAAGAAAAACTTTACTATCAAATGGTAACAGAAATATTTTCTGTACACAATGCTAATGCTGATTACATAGCTTCGAAAGTTAGACATCTTATTTCAAAGACTGCAAAACTTGTGACAAACAAAGAATCAAATACTTTAGTAATTACAGACTTTAAAGATAATATTAAAACTATTAAAAAAGTTGTAAGTGTTATGACTTATGGAGCTAAGAAAAGTATTGAAATTATTGAGCTTAAAAATATAAAGGCGTCAGAAGCTAAGAAAAATCTAGATGCAGTAGCAAAATCAATTTTTAATGCGAAAATTGAGACTGAAAAGGTTTCCATTATTGCAAATGCTGATAATAACTCTTTAGTAATAGTAGGGAAAAGTCAAAATATTAAGTATCTAAAAAAATATGTAAAAAATATTGATAGTAATGATTCTTTAATTAAAAGAGTTGTGGAAGTTCACTCTCTAAAAAATGTTGAAGCAATAAATGTAATCAAAATAATTGATGGAATAATAGGTAAGAAAAAGTATTTAGATCCAAATGCAAAACCTTTATCTTCAGTTGATGAAGAATCAAATTCAATTGTTTTAATGGGGCCTTCTGATGAATTAGAATATATTAAAGCTATATTATTTGAATTAGATAAGGAAAAAGCTCAAGTTTATGTTCAAGCTAGAATTATAGAAGTAACAAATAGTTTAGTTGATGAAGTAGGTATTAAATATGGTATTTTAGGTGGAAAATCTGGAAGTAAAGGTTTAGGTACTTTTGCATCAAATTTAAATGGGGGTAGTTCAATTGCCTTTACTCCAGGAGATATTGGACTAACAATACCAACAATTACAGCAGGACTTGCTCTTGGTGCATCAATCAGTTTACTGGACCAAGATGGTGCTTTAGATATTGTTTCTGAACCTTCTATTTTAGCAATTAATAATAAAGAAAGTTCTATATATGTTGGAGAAACAATTTCTGTTAAAACTTCATCTTCTGTTACTGATGGAGGAACAACTAATGAAAACTTTAAGAGAGAAGATGTTGGACTTACTTTGAAAGTAAAACCTAGAATATCAAATGATAATAAAGTTACTTTAGAAATTAATACAATTTTAGAAGATGTTAAAACAACTGCAACTAATAGTGGAAATGCTGATACTACAAAAAAAGAAATAAAGACAACTGCAATAGTTAAAAATGGAGAGTCAGTAATACTTGGTGGACTAATTGAAGATAAAGAAGAATCAACAGATAGTAGTGTTCCTGGATTAGGTTCTCTCCCTATTATAGGCAATCTATTTTCTCATGATAAAACTGATATTAGAAAGCGAAGTTTAGTAATTATTGTAACGCCATATATTATTCCTAAATCAAAAGATTTAACATATGTTAGAAATAAATTATCTGAATTAAAACTATTAGAAGATAAATACTTAAAAGATTCTCTTATTAGATTAAAACAAAAACAAATTTTAGATTTAAAAGAAAATAATTCTTATGAGTTAAAGATAAAAGAACTAGAAGTAGAGTATCAAAAAGCTAAAAATTTAAAGAATGAAGACTTGAATAGTAATATCTCTTATGACAAAGAAAATAATAAACAAAGAGACCATCAAAAAAGAGTATCAGAGATGTTAGGAAACTAGATGAATATTCAAGAAATACACAATATAAACTTATTACCTTATGAAGTTGAAAATTATTCTCTTGCTTTAAAAAGTTATGTACTTTTTTCACAAATTGATGACAAAATTGTAATTGCAATATCTAAAGATTATATGAGTGTTTCTTTTGATTATCTTTCAAAGTTTGAATATGAATATGAAGTAATATTTTTAAGTGAAATATCTTATGAAAGACTTTACAATAAATTTTTAGAAATAAAAACAGATAAAGAAATGAGTGAAATTCAACAAGAGCAAGAAGATGCAACTGTTGAAGATGAAGATTTTTCAGTAAGTGAGTTTTTAAAAGTTGGAAGTGATATTTTAACATCTGAAGAATCTGCTCCAATTATTAAGTTTGTAAATTCACTATTTTACCAAGCCATAAAGAAAAAAGCTTCAGATATTCATATAGAAATGCATGAATTTAGAGCAGAAGTAAGATATAGAGTAGATGGTGTTTTAGTTAAGCATATTGAGCTAGATAAAAATATAATGTCTTTAGTAATATCTAGAATTAAAGTTATCTCAAATTTAGATATTAGTGAAAAAAGAATTCCACAAGATGGACGAACACAAATAAAAATTGCAGGAAAAACTTTAGATATTAGGGTTTCTATTCTTCCTACTTTTTATGGGGAAAGAGTTGTAATGAGAATCTTGATGCAAAGTGAAGATATCTTATCAGTTAAAGACCTAGGTTTTCCTTCTTATATTACAGATGAGTTAGAAAAAGTACTACGAAACTCGTATGGAATGGTATTAGTAACGGGTCCAACTGGAAGTGGAAAGTCTACGACTCTTCACTCACTTTTACATCAAGTTGTAAGTGAAGAAAAAAACATAATTACTGTTGAAGATCCAGTTGAGTATAAATCAAATAAATTCTCTCAAATTCAAGTTAATGAAAAAGTAGGGCTTACATTTGCCAGTGGATTAAGATCGATTTTAAGACAAGATCCAGATATTATAATGCTAGGTGAGATTAGAGATCAAGAAACGGCTTCTATTGCTATTCAATCTGCTTTAACAGGACACTTACTCTTTTCTACTCTTCACACAAATAGAGCACCTGCAGCAATTACAAGACTTATTGATATGGGAGTTGAAAAGTTTTTAATCTCTTCTTCATTGCTTGCTGTATTAGCTCAAAGACTTGTTCGTAAACTTTGCACTTCTTGTAAGTGTGAAGATGATTCAGATGCTTCATATAAACTTTTCTCTTTATCACCTAATACTAAACTTTATAAACCAAATGGTTGTAAAGAGTGTAATTTTACAGGATATGCAGGTCGTATTGCGATTGGTGAATTATTTATTATTGATGATGAGATTAAAGAGTATTTAAAAACAGATGTTGATGATAATACCTTAATGAATTTAGGACTTAAAAGTGGAATGATTTCTTTAGATAAACAATTAAAACAAATGCTAGAAAATGGAGACACTTCAGTTTCAGAAGCTGTGAGAATAGGTTTAAAATAAAATGAAAAAATCTTTTTCTTTAATGGAAGTAATTATTGCTGTTGTGATGCTAAGTGTTGTAATGCTTACTTTATTACAAATAAAAAGTGATAGTATTTTTATTGTAAGTAAAAACAATGAACAAAGTAAACTAATTGATTATATGCAACTAGTAGTAAATATGAGTAATGAAGAAAAAAAGAATGAAAATATTTTTTTAGATAGAATTTATAACTTTGATAATGATGAGATTAGAAAAGAGTTTAAAGATATTAAAATCAAAGTTAAAAGTGAGCAAGTAGATTCCCAAGATTATAATACAGATAGCGTGAATTTTAAAATAATTACAAATGCAAATTCATATTCGATTAATGCTGATATAAAAAAGAATATTTATACTTTTAAGATTGAGTTATAAAAATGAAGAAAGCTTTTACATTATTAGAAGTTGTTATTTCTATTACAATTTTTATGATTTTATTGATTTTTTTATATAAAACTTTAGACCAAACTAAACATTCAAACCAGCAGTTTTCAAAATATTCTGAAAACTTAAAATATAAAAATGAATTAAATGATATATTTTTAGAAGATATATTGGAATCAAAAAGTAAAATTGAGATAAAAAAAGATAATGATAAAAATTCATTATTAAGATTTGAAAGTTCTAATAGCTATCATAATTCATTTTTTAATCATATTACATATATGATATCTTCAAATGATAAATTAATTAGAATAGAAAGCAAGGATAAGTTTAACTTAGCTGAAACGCAAATAGATTTTTATGATTACTCTTTTATTGATGTCTTATTAGAAGATATTGAGTATTTTGAAGTAAAAGAAAATGGTAAAAAGAGTAATCACAACTATGTTTTTGTTATAAAACAAAAAGATAAAGAAAGAATTATTTTTAATACATATAAATTTAAATAAAAAGGAAATAGATGAAGCTAATAATAAGTTTTTTATTAAGTATAAATATTTTAATTGCAAGTGAATCAAATATTGTAAAAACTTCTGAATTAGAGCTTTTTTTATTTAAAGTAGGTTTTGAATCTTTATTAAAAGATGTTGATATTACAAAACATAAGTCTAATTTAAATGAAAGTGAAGTAGAAAAATTAAACTCTAAAATAGAAATAATCATGGAAGAATTATATAAGGATAAAAGAGTTCTAAGAGATGACTCAAAGAATATTGGAATTACTTATAATATTGATGAAGATGTAAAAAAAGAGATTTCTATTCTTAAAGATGAAGTTAGTTTATTAAAAAATCAAATTAATAAACTATTATTAAATAAAAAGCCTGATGTAAAAAAAGTGGTATTAAATATACAGGAGTATAAGATAAAAGTAAACTCTGCAAATATTAGGGCTAGAGCTTTTCCTAGTTCAGAAATTATTGAGATATTACCTAAGGGTACTTTAGTTTCTGTTGAGTACTGTAATAAATTTGGCTGGTGTAAATTAAAAAATGAAAAGAAGTTTGTGTCAAGATTCTTACTTGAAAAGTAGTTTATCCTTGAACATACTTCATAAGTGCATCATTTAAATGTAAAGATGCGATACTACTTTTAGGGTTGTTAGAGTTTAATACTTTATTACAATCTGAACATAATATAATGATATTTTCAAAATTGTACCCACCACCTTTTGCGATATCTTTAGCAAAAGTTGTAAATACATCTTCTAGTTTTATCTCTGTACCACATCTATTACATTTATTTCTATCTCTTTGCCAAGCTAAATCACGACGTTCTTGCCAATCTATTGGTGTTTTTGGATTTGAAAAAGATTTCTCTTCATATCCTGTCCAAAGTTTATCTCTAGGAATTCCTTTTTGAGTATTTTTTTCATACTCATAATAAAAAAATTGATTTATGATATCTTCAACTATTAGAGTTTCTCTAATTCTAATATCTTTTTCATCTTTTGTTTTTTCTATTATTGAGTAATCAAAAGATATTTTAGGATGATTTTTTTGCATATGTAGTTTTAAGTCTTGTATGAAAAAGTCTAAAGAGCCTTTTTTATAAGCAAAAGAAAAAACTTTTTGCCTATAAATATAAAGAGGTATTAAACAAATTGTTAATAATGTTGCAAATATTTCAAAAGTTGAATCTAATATCACTTTTTTTAAACCTTATATTATTTCAGGATTAATTTGATGCTTAAGAAGTGTTTCATTCGCAGCTTTGTGCTCACCCGTTGCTAACTTTTGTAACTCATTTACATGAATTACAGGTAAGATTACTTCTCTTCCTGAACACTTTTCTAATGCTTTTCTATTGTAATCAAAAATATAAAAATCATGGTCATTATCAACAAGTAAAAAATCAGCATTATTATCAAATGCATCTAAGATAATTGTAGTTGCAACGCAGTATGTGATTTCTTGGTTTTTATTAAATGTATTTTTTGCTAAGTCTAATTTTAAAGTCTCTAAATTTAAATTATTTGCATCTAACTTATTTAATAAAGAAGTTGCTTCTTTATTGTTTTCAGAAGGATAATAAGCAATGTTAAAACCTTTAAAATCATGTTTGATTTCTATATTTTCTTCTAGTTTCCCAAAGTCAATAATTAGTGTATTTTTAATTCTAAAGTTTGTTTCTTCTTCTTTATTTAATAAGTTAAGTTTTTTTTGAATACTAACTATTTTTTCTTCAATTGAAATATCAAAGTTAAGTATTCTTTTTTCTAAACTTGTATGAAATGAAGCTCCAACTTCTTGTTCTTTTAAAACATCAAGTATTGCTTTTTCATTTTCTTTATTTGCTTCAATTAAATCAGCTGCTAAAAGTAAAATAGAATCACCAATATAATCACTTTTGTGATTTAGTGTATTTGAAGAGTAGTAATATTGTTTTAAATTTTGATAATTTTTTTTATCCTCTTCAGATGTAAAATCATTTAAGATATTTAACTTTTGGTTAAAATCATTTTCATTAATTATTAGATCATTTCCCGCACGTCTAACTGAAATTGGTTCTATTGTTAAATCTTTGCCAAAGTTTTCAACTAAGTCTTCAATTTTTGTAGATGCTTTTAAATATGTTCCATTTACAACAAGATCAAAGTTTTCATCATTTTCATATCCAAATGGATTTTCATTATTGATTGTATTTAAAATATCTAATAATGTGATTTCAGTATTGATTTTTAAAAAATGCTTAGTGTAAAATGGTAAATAATCAGAGTTCTTGTCAAATTTGAATAAAGAGATTTCTAGTTTCATATTAATAGTTTCACCTTTTGTATATGTATAATTGTTATGATTTTATTTAATTTATACTTAAAGAAATGATAAGTTACAAGTTTTTAACTTATCATTTTAAATGCTGCGCTATTCAGTAAACCTTTTTACATCAGCACCAATATTCGTAAGCTTTCCTTCAAGGTCTTGATATCCTCTATCTAAATGATAAATTCTATGAATACTTGTTTCCCCTTTTGCAACTAATGCTGCAAGAACCAAAGCAGATGAAGCTCTTAAATCTGTAGCCATTACATCTGTACCATTTAGTGTTCCTTTTTTTCCATTTATTGTTGCAGTGTTTCCATTTAAATGAATGTCCGCACCTAATCTTAATAATTCACTAACATGCATAAATCTATTTTCAAATAATCTCTCATCAATAGTACTTGTACCATTTGCTTGAGTTGCTAGTGCCATAAATTGTGCTTGCATATCTGTAGGAAATCCTGGATATTCTGTTGTAATAATATTTACAGGTTTGATTTCATTTGTAGGAAGAATAGTTACACTTGTTTCGTCTTGTAATACTTCAAAATTCATTTCTTCAAGTTTTGATGTAATCGCATCTAAGTGTAAAGGAATAACGTTATTGATTTTTATCTTTTGATTTGTAATTGCTGCTGCACACATATAAGTACCAGCTTCAATTCTATCTGGTATTACATCAAAGTCTTTTATCTCTAGAAGTTCTTTATTTGTTCCTGTAATTTTTAATGTTGAAGTACCAATACCTTCTATTTGAACTCCTGCACTTGCAATTACTTCACAAAGTTGAACAATTTCAGGTTCTTTAGCTGCATTTACAATTGTTGTAGTACCTTGTGCTAAAGCTGCTGCCATAACAATATTTTCAGTTCCACCAACAGTTACTTTATCAAATACAATTTTTGCACCCTTTAAACCTTCTGGCGCAGTAGCTTCAATATAACCATGATTAATTACAATTTTTGCACCCATTGCTTCTAATGCTTTTAAATGTAAATCAACAGGTCTTTGACCAATTGCACAACCACCTGGAAGTGAAACTTCACAGTGTCCAAATCTTGCTAAAATTGGTCCTAGAACTAAAATTGAAGCTCTCATTGTTTTTACAATATCATAAGTTGCAGTTGTATTATTCATTGCAGATGTTGATATATTTGCTGTGTTCCCTTCTTTTGTAAAAGTTCCACCAAGTTTACCAATAAGTTTTAAAAATGTATTGATATCCACAACGTCGGGTAAGTTACCCATTTTGATTTCATTTTTTGCTAAAATTGTACATGCGATTAAAGGTAATGCTGCATTCTTTGCACCTGAAATGCTAACTTCTCCTGAAAGTTTTTTTTCTCCAAGAATCTTTAAATATTCCATATTATTCCTACTATAAATATATTGTTATTTTATATAAAGTATACATTTTACCTAAAGTATGCTTTAAAGAATAAAACTAATAATCTTTGTTTAATATATATAGGAATACAATTGCGATTTTAATTTAGGAATGATAATGGATAATCAAGTACTTCAAGGTGCTAAATATATGATATTTGCTTCTTTGCTTTTTGCATTTATGGGTGCAGTTGCAAAAGAACTAAGTGACTCAATGAGTTCTATTGAAGTAGTTTTCTTCAGAAACGTATTTGGTGTTTTTTTAATTTTAATTTCAATTTATAGAAAACCTTTATCTCAAGTTGGAGGTAAGTTTTGGCTATTAGTTTTTAGAGGAATGGCAGGATTTATTGCCTTACTATTTTTCTTTTATAATATCTCACAAATACCTTTGGCTGAAGCTATGACTTTTTCTAAAACTTCTACAATTTTTTCTGCAATCTTTGCATATTTATTTGTACAAGAAAAACTTGGATTTAAAGGTTGGTTAGGAGTTTTTGTAGGTTTTATAGGAATACTTTTTATGACAGGCTTTAATCCAGATAATCTAGAAAAAACAGATTATTTAGGAATACTTTGTGGAGTAGGAGCGGGACTTGCCTATACTTCTATTAGAGAACTTCGAAAATTTTATGATTCAAGAGCAATAGTATTATCTTTTATGACTATAGGAACTATAGGACCTTTAATTTTACTAATAATTGGTTCTTTTTACCAAAATCCTAGTTTAGACTTTCTATTTGCTACCTTTGTTATGCCAAAAGCAAATGATTGGTATTATATTATTTTATTAGGAATTTTTGCGACAATGGCACAAATTTATATGACAAAAGCATACTCTTGCGCTAAAGCAGGGATTATTGGAACTATTTCTTACTCAAATATTATATTTTCAATTATTTTAGGAGTTATTTTAGGTGATGCCTTCCCTGATATTTGGATTTCTTTTGGTATACTACTTATAGTTTTAAGTGGACTTTTAGTCTCTAGTAAAAAAAGCTAATAAGGATAATTATGGATTTAGAATTAAGTACTATAGAATGGATTTTATTTGCACTTGTAATTTTTGCATGGTTTATTTATGATAAATATGTTCAAAGAGAACATCAATTATTAGTAAATTATCCAATAATTGGAAGACTTAGGTTTGTATTAGAAGAAGCACGAGAACCTTTTAGGCAATATTTTGGTGATGAAAAGTTTTATGAATCTAAGGACAAATTAGATTGGGTTTATAAGGCTGCTAGTGATGTTCCAAATTACGCATCATTTTCTCCTGCTCAACCTTTACCTAATCCAAAATTTATGATTAAACATGCAAATATTGTACTTAATGATGATGAGGTAGATAAAGATTTTGAAGTTGTATTTGGAGAAAATAGAAAAAAACCTTATGTAGCAAAATCTATAATTGCAAGATCTGCCATGAGTGATGGATCTATTTCTCCTGAGGGTACTAGAGCTTTTGTTCGTGGTGCTTATATGGGAGGCTTTCCTATTAATTCGGGTGAGGGGGGAGTTACTTCTAACTTCTTTATTACACATCAAGAGTATAAACCTGAATATATGAAAATTGTTCATGGATCAGTAATTGCAAAAAAAGTAAAAGATATAGTAAGCTTTTTCTTTAACGGTGCAATGGCAGCGGATGTTTATAGAAGTATGGTTTTTGGAAAAGATAAAGAAGCAGAAACTTACGTATTTGATTTAAAATCTCAACTGTTTCATAGAATTAATTGGGATGCTCCAATAGAGAACTTTCCTAAAGAAGTTCCTTCTGATATGGCTGACATAATTTTACAGTTAAGTTCAGGTCTTTATGGTGCAAGAGATAAAGATGGAAATTTTGATCCAGATAGATATGAAAAAACAATGAGATTTTGTCAAATGACTGAAATCAAAATTGCTCAAGGTGCAAAGCAAACAGGTGGAAAATTAGCAGCTCATAAAGTAACCCCTGCAATTGCATATTATAGAAATGTAGAAGCTTATAAAGATGTCTTTTCTCCAAATAGATTCCCTTATGCAAATACAATTGAAGAGTTATTCGATTTTATTGGAACTTTACAAAAAATATCAGGTAAACCAGTAGGTATAAAAATAGTAATTTCAGATGTGGAAAATATTGAACCTTTTGCAATTGAAATGAAAAATAGAATTGATGCTGGAGATGATAGATATCCTGATTTTATTTCTATAGATGGAGGATCAGGAGGAAGTGCTACTGCACCTATTGAAATGATGGAAAGGGTTGGATTAAGTATTAGGGATTCAATTTATTTAGTTGATAAAGTATTACTCGATTATGGCATTAGACAGCATGTAAAACTTGTTGCTAGTGGTAAGGTATTAACTCCTGATGATATTATAGTTATTATGTCTTTAGGTGCTGATTTTATTCAAATAGCACGTGGATTTATGATGAGTGCAGGGTGTATTCGTGCACGATATTGTTCAGGTACAACTGGTCATGTTTGTCCAGTTGGCCTTGCTACTCAAGATAAGAGTAAAAGAAAAAAATATTTCGTATATAAACAAGCTAAAAAAGTAAGAAATTATCATAACAACTTATTAAAAAGTGTTAAAGGTATGTTAGCAATTATGGGTTTAAAAAATATAAACCAATTAAATAAAAAAAGCATAATATTTATTGATAAAAATTCAAAAATTCATGATGATATTCATAAAGTATTTGAAAGAAGACATGATATTAAAAAAGATAAAAAAGGGGAAGTATCATGAATTTGGATAAGGTAATATCTGGATTTTTTATTATTTTAGCAATGACTGTTAACTTTGGGTTTTTCTATGGAGATATGCACTCTTTAGAATCACATAGCAAATATGAGTTATTTGCAGCAATTATTATAAATGTAATTGCAACAACATTAAAATTAGGTGATAAAACGCAAATGGGCTCAGTATTATTAGCAACATCACTTGTTGCAGATATTCAGCTTTTAGCTGCTGCAATTATATGGACAGTTGCAGCTTATGTTTATGTTGTAGATGCTGAGATTATTGGAACAATTGTTTCTTTATCTGGAGGAGCATTATTAGCAAATATTGTATCAGTATTATTATATGTAGGTGATACATTAAAATCAAAAAGATAAAAATAGGTTTTAATTTTGGAAAATAGTTCATTATTTATAATATTACATAGAATGAGAATACCATTTTTAGTAATTATTATAACCTATACAATTGCAATTGTAGGTCTAATATTAATAGAAGGAGTAGATACTCAAGGTAATCCTCATCACATGGGAATCTTTGATGCTTTCTATTTTATAACATATACAGCTACTACAATTGGGTTTGGTGAAACGCCTTATGAGTTTAATTATTCTCAAAGAATTTGGGTGACTTTTTCAATTTACTTAACTGTTTTAGGTTGGTTTTATGGAATTGGTTCACTAGTTTCCTTACTACAGGATAAACTATTTTTACAAGAGATTGAAAAAGCTAAGTTTACTAGACAAATAAAAGGTTTAAAAGAAAGATTTATTATTATTCTAGGTTATAATCAAATTACAAGTGAAATTATTAATAAAGCTTTAAAGCAGGGGGTTAGAACTGTAGTAATAGAAAAAGATAAAAATAGAATAAATCATCTTATTTTAGAAAGTTTTACTCCTACTGTTCCTGTTTTATTTTCAGAAAGTTATAGTTTAAAAGCTTTAGAACTAGCTGGAATAAAAAAAAATAATTGTAAGGCAATTGTATCTTTATTTGAAGATGATGCTTTAAATTTAAAAATATCATTAATTGCAAGATTATTAAATAAAAATGTAAAAATTGCAGCAAAATCCACAACAACAAATCATAGTGAGAATTTAAAAGATTTAGATGTTGAAATAATTGCAAATCCTTTCTCAATAATCTCCTCAGAAGTAAATATGGCATTAATTGCTCCAAACTTATTAAAGCTTGAAAAATGGCTTTATCGAATTGATAACTTAAGTGCAAAACTTCCATCTTTCCCAAGTGGAAAGTATATTATTTGTGGTTATGGAAGAATGGGCAGAAAAATTTATGAGAAACTAAAAAAGAATAATATCGAAGTTGAACTAGTTGAAATAAATAAAAGTAATATAAATATCTTTACTAAAGAAGAAATGGAACATATTAACTTTGGTGATGCTGATGATAAAGAGATGTTATTAGAAATAGGGATTAAAGAATCTGTCGCAATTATTGCTGCAACTAATGATGACACAACAAACTTATCTGTTTTAGCAACTGCAAAGAAACTAAACCCCGAAATTATGACAATAGTACGTGAAAATGAAATGGAAGATTTTTCCATTTTTGATAATGCCAATATTGATCATATCTTTATGCCTTCAAAAATATTAATTAATAAAACAGCAAATGCTTTAATTAATCCACTTTCAGATAAGTTTATTAGATTGATTCTAAAGAAAGATGAAAATTGGGCAGCAAAAGTTGTAAGAAGGTTAGTTGAAGATATAAATGACAACCCAACACTTATAGAATTTAGTATAAATCAAAAATATACACCCCAAATATATAATCATTTAGATGAAGATAATAGCTTGACTTTAGATTTATTAGCTACGTCTTTACATAATAAAGAACAGAGAAATAATGTGGTACCATTATTACTACAAAGAGAAGATAATATAACTCTTCTGCCTATATTTGAACACAATTTAAAAATAGGGGATAAAATTTTATTAGCCTGTGATGAGCATGCTAAAGATGATATTGAATATATTTGTCAAAATATTTATGAATTTCATTATGCCTTAACTGGGGAAGAAAAGAAAATGATTTTTAAAGGAAAAAAATGAAAATATTAACAGGACCATGTGTTTTAGAAGATAGAGACACTGTAATGAGAATTGCTGAAAAATTACAACCATTAAGTGAAGATAAAAGAGTTGAATTTTATTTTAAAGCTTCATTTGATAAAGCGAATAGAACGAGTTTAGACTCATATAGAGGACCTGGACTTGAAGAAGGTTTAAAATTATTTCAAGAGATAAAAGAACAGTTTGGTTATAAATTAGTAACAGATATTCATGAATCATGCCAAGCAAAACCTGCTGGTGAAGTATTAGATATTTTACAAATACCAGCATTTTTATGTAGACAAACTGATTTATTAGTTGAAGCTGCAAAAACAAACTGTACTATTAATATCAAAAAAGGACAGTTTTTAGCAGCTGGAAGTATGAAGCATCCTGTTGAAAAAGTTTTAAGAACTAGAGGAATTAACGAAGTTAATTATGAAAACTCTGATAAAAATGGTGTATGGCTTTGTGAAAGAGGAAATGTATTTGGATATGGAGCATTAGTAGTTGATATGAAAAACTTAATTGCTATGAGAGAATATGCACCAGTAATTTTTGATGCAACTCACTCAGCACAAGTTCCAAGTACGGGTGGAACTACAGGAGGAAACTCTGCACTAGTTCCAAGCTTAGCAAAAGCAGCAGCTGCTGTTGGTGTTGATGGTTTCTTCTTTGAAACACACACAGACCCAAGTGTTGCTTTAAGTGATGGACCAAATATGGTACAAGTTGATGAGTTATATAAAGTAATCAATGACTTATTTGCTATTCAAAATGCACTAAACTATAAATAACATATTTATAATACAAGAGGACATAAAGTCCTTTTGTAAACTACTTAAAACATCTTTTCTTAAAACTAATCAAACTTTAGATATAATCGCAAAATATAAATAAATATAATAAGTAATTTTTTTGTTATTACTTATTTTTTTGGAGAATTAAATGAACATTATAGAAGGTAACTTAAGTCTTAATGGTAGTGAAAAAATTGCTATTATTAATGGAAGATTTAACCACATTATTACAGATAGATTAGTTGAAGGTGCACAAGATGCATTTAAAAGACATGGTGGAAATATAGATAACTTAGAGCTAATTTTAGTTCCAGGTGCTTTTGAAATTCCTTTTGCTTTAGATAAAGCATTAGCAAGTGGAAAGTATGATGCAGTTTGTTGTGTTGGTGCAGTAATTCGTGGAGCAACTCCTCATTTTGATTATATATCAGCAGAAGCTACAAAAGGTATTGCAACAGTTGCTTTAAACTATGGAAAACCTGTATCAAATGGTGTTTTAACTACTGACACTATTGAGCAAGCAATTGAGAGAGCTGGTTCAAAAGTTGGAAATAAAGGTGCTGAAGCAATGGTTACTATCATTGAAATGTTAGACCTTTACTCTAAGATGGAGAAATAATTTGGCAACTAGAACACAAGCACGTGAATCTGTAATCGGGCTTTTATACGCTTATGATTTAGGAAATGAAGGTATTGTTAAATTTGTTGATGAAATTTTAGAAGATAAGAAAATAAGAAATAAACAAAAAGAGTTTGCACTGAATCTTTTTAACGGTGTTGTTGAAAATATTGTAAAAATTGATGAAGAGATTGTTTCTCATTTAAATCAAGGTATTTTATCTGATATTGGTTCAGTTGAAAAATCTATTTTAAGATTAGCAGTTTATGAAATTCAATACGCAGAACTTGAAAAAGCTATTATTATCAATGAAGCAATAGAACTAGCTAAAAAATTAGCAAGTGATGGTGCTCCAAAGTTTATGAATGGCTTACTAGATAAAGTTGAAAAGCTTAAATAATGAATAATTCTATGAAACTTTGTGTATCTTTAGATTTGCCAACAGCAAAAGAAAATCTTGAACTTGTTAAAACAATTAAAGATTTTGACGTATGGTTAAAAGTTGGATTTAGATCTTATATAAGAGATGGAAAGAAGTTTCTAGAAGATATAAAAGCTATAAATCCTAATTTTAAAATATTTTTAGATTTAAAACTTTATGATATTCCAAATACTATGGCTGATGCTGCAGAAGAAATTGCAAAGTTTGGTATTGTAGATATGTTTAACGTTCATGCAAGTGCTGGAGTTAATGCTATGACTACTGTAATGGAAAGAATTAAAGATATTCCAAATAAACCTCTTGTATTAGCTGTAACTGCGCTTACATCTTTTGATAATGAATCATTTAAAGCTATTTACAATGAAGACATTTCTTCAAAAGCTACGCAATTTGCAAAAGATACTCATGTTTCTGGAATTGATGGTGTTGTTTGTTCTGCTTTTGAAAGTTTAGATATTAAAAACAATACTTCTTTAGATTTTATTACTTTATGCCCAGGAATTAGGCCTTTTGGTGAAGATGCTGGGGATCAAAAAAGAGTTGCTGATATTCCTTTTTCAAAAGAAAATAAAGTTGATTTTATTGTTGTAGGACGACCGATATATAAAGCTACTAATCCAAGAGATGTAGTAGAAAAAATATTATCAAATATATAAAAAGAGAAATCTAGCCTTCAACAGTTTGATTTCTACCTTGATCTTTTGCTTTATAAAGTAAAAGATCTACTCTGTTTATAAAACTATCAAGTTCTTCTTCTTTCTTATATTCTGTACATCCAATACTTATGGTAATTTTTAAATCAGTATTTTCAATGCTTAAGTTACTTATCTCTTTTCTAATTCTTTCAGCAAGTGAATAAGCACTTTTACTATTTGAATTTGATAGCATAATAAGAAATTCTTCTCCTCCATATCTTGAAACCAAATCAGATTCTCTAGTATTTTTACTTAATATTTTAGCTACTTCTTTTATAGTTAAATCTCCTATATGATGTCCATAGGTATCATTTACATTTTTAAATAAGTCTATGTCTAGTAATAAAAGTGATATATCTTGATTATATCTATTCGCTATATTTACTAATTTTTCAGATTCCCTTCTCATAGCCCTTCTATTTAAGAGAGAACTTAAAGAATCTCTATTTGCTAATTTTTCTACTTTTCTATTTAAAATAATTAAATAACACAACATGTATATAATAGATAAAATAAATATTAACAATAGCACTTGAACGAGAGAGTTTTTTATTATTGATATGGTTTTTTCTTTATGGTTTTCGATATATACAAGTTTTATCATATCATTAAAGATTGATAATTCAAAAGTAGTATTATTCTGTTCTAAAACATCATTTAATTTAAAATTTTCGCTACTTGCAATAATTTCATTATCTTCATTTACTAAGTATAGTTCACCTGATAAATTATCTTGATGAATCATACTATTTAATGTTTTAAGACCAATATCAATTGATAATACACCCATAAACTGCTCATTATTTACTATAGGTAAGGATAAAGTAGCTAGATAACCTTTTCCTGCAGAATCTTGATACAGTTTTGTAAGTATAAGCTCATTAGCTGGGTTATTACTTGGACTTGCTTCTGTCCAAGATTCTTTTTTATAAATATTAGTTAAAAAATCTTTTTTCCATACTTCGTTTGAAGGAGCAATGTATAAAAAGTTTTTTGCTGATGTGTAATAAACCCATTGTATATCATGCATAGAATTTAAAATAGTTTTAAATAATGGCTTTAAATATAAAACTGAATGTAATTCTTGAACTATATCTAAATCAAGTTCTTCTAGTTTACCTATTCCACTAAGAGAGGATTCTATATTATCTAATACACATAATATATTGTATGTATCTTCTTTTTCTTTTATTTCACTGTATGCTGGATGACTTAATTCATTTATTTGTAAGTTGTTTGTTAAAATATCTTTTAAAGAAAAAATAAATGCTTTATTTATTGAAAAATATTCATTTATATATTTTGTTTTATCTGTAAGTTTTTGCAGTTTATTTTTATTGAAATTAGTTTCTTCTTTTATATAAATATAGTTTAATCCAATAAAAAGAACTATAAGTAATAGTATGAAAATATTGAATAATCTAAATATATTTTTCAAAGTTGATCCTTAAATATATGTTTTTATTATACTACTTTCTTCATTTATAATATATTTATTTTAAAAGGTTTTATTTAAGTATGTTTTAAGTGATTTACTATTATAATTCCCATCCAAATTTCATCATATATGAAACTTGTAAAACGCGGACAGTTGGGTGAGCTGGCTTAAACCATATCCCTGCTAAGGATACGTACTGGCAACGGTACCGAGGGTTCGAATCCCTCACTGTCCGCCACTTTAACCAGGGTCTATAGCTCAGCTGGTTAGAGCACTCGGCTCATAACCGAGTGGTCGAAGGTTCGAGTCCTTCTAGACCCACCACTATAATGTATGCGGGAATAGCTCAGTTGGCTAGAGCCTCTGCCTTCCAAGCAGATTGTCGCGAGTTCGAGTCTCGTTTCCCGCTCCATTATCTAAGTAGAAGTTGTAATACTATTTAGGTTGATTTTTTATTACTATAGTGTGCGGGAATAGCTCAGTTGGCTAGAGCCTCTGCCTTCCAAGCAGATTGTCGCGAGTTCGAGTCTCGTTTCCCGCTCCACTTTTTTAAATTATTTTGTTAACGCGGAATAGAGCAGCACGGTAGCTCGTCGGGCTCATAACCCGAAGGTCACAGGTTCAAATCCTGTTTCCGCAACCAATATAGCCATGTGTCAAGGTAGCTCAGCTGGCTAGAGCGCTGGTCTCATAAGCCGGAGGTCGAGGGTTCGAGTCCCTCTCTTGACACCACTTTTAATTTCACAATAGTGATTTTAAAACTTAAATTTTTATTGTTGCTGGTGTAGCTCAGCTTGGCTAGAGCAGCTGATTTGTAATCAGCAGGTCGGGGGTTCAAGTCCCTTCACCAGCTCCATTAAATAAAAACTGCAAATATACAAACTTAGTTCTTGGGGTATGGCCAAGTGGTAAGGCAACGGCTTTTGGTGCCGTCATTCGTAGGTTCGAATCCTACTACCCCATCCACTATTTAAGCAATCCTAACTTACAATTCAATTTAAAATCAACTTATTTAATACTATTTTTTTGCAAAGTCATAACAAAGTCTTGTTTTATTTAGGTCTTGAAATGGCTCTTTTTCTATAAAATCTTTCAATAATAAAATCTATAACTTGCATTTAAATATAAAAAGTGATACAATTTTAATAACATAAATAATATGGAGGTGTTAATGACGAAGGTTATACATTTTTAGTATTGTTAAAAGACTAATTAAAAATAATTTACTATAAAGTAAATAGTATAAATATATATTTTTATTTATACCATATTGAATTAAAGGGGAAAAGGTTTGAAATCTTTTCCCCTTTTTTTGTCATAAGAATATTATGATAACTTAATTGCATTAGATGATATTGGTGAAGGTTACTCAAGTTTAAACATGCTAATAAAGCTTAGACCAAATATTATTAAAATAGATAGAAATATCATAGATGGAATTGATATTGTATAAAAGGATAATGAAATGAATTATAAATACATTATTGTAGAGAAAAAAGAGAATAAGGTAGGCTTAATTATTTTAAATCGACCAGATGCTTATAATGCTTTATCAAGAGCTTTAATAAATGAAGTTTCAAGTGCAATTACAAAGTTTGAAGAAGATAGAAATATTGCTGCGATTGTTTTAACAGGTGGTAATAAAGTGTTTGCAGCGGGTGCTGATATTAAAGAGTTGGCAAAATTAGATTTTGCAAGTGCTTATAATAATGAATTTATTACTAAAGAGTGGAAAGCCTTAGAAAATCACAATAAGCCAATAATTGCAGCAGTTGCAGGTTTTGCACTAGGTGGAGGATGTGAGCTTTCTTTATTATGTGATATTACTATTTGTGATTCAAGTGCAAAATTTGGACAACCAGAGGTTAAAATAGGCACAATGCCAGGAATTGGTGGAACTCAAAGGCTAACAAGAGCAGTTGGAAAATCAAAAGCTATGTTAATGTGTTTAACTGGTGATTTGATTGATGCAAAGGAAGCATTGGCTTATGGTCTTGTTTCGAAAGTTAGTATTGAGGGAGAAGTGGTAAATGATGCCCTTGAAATTGCTTTAAAAATTGCTTCTATGAGTCAGCCCGTAGTTAGACTTATAAAAGAATCTGTGAACAATGTTTATGAGACTAGTTTGCAAGTAGGATTAGAAAATGAAAGAAAGTCTTTTTATTCAACATTCTCTTTATCAGATAAAAATGAGGGAATGAATGCTTTTCTTGAAAAAAGAAAAGCTAATTTTACGGATAAATAGAGATTGTAGAAAATATTTCTTACAGTTATGATAAGGTAAAATATAAAGGTGCAAAGTTTACTGTTGCATTAAATCATATTAGATAAAAAAAGGATTTTTTTGAATTATAGTTTTGATGATATTTTAATACTAATAGTTGCCAATAAGAAAGAAGATAGAGATATTCTTAAAAATATTCTTTCTAAATATTTTAAATATATAGATGAAGCAGAAAATGGAAAAATAGCTTTTGAAAAATTTAGAGAAAATAAAAATATTGATATTATTATTTCAGATATAAATATATCTGAAATTGATGGAATTAATTTATTAAAATTAGTTAGAATGTCGAATTTTAATATACCTTTTCTTCTTACAACTGAAAAAATTGATACAGAAGTACTTCTTAAAGCTGTTGAACTTAATGTAAGTTCTTTCTTATTAAAGCCAGTTGCTTTTTCAAAATTATTAGAAAAAGTTGATCTTTTTTGTGAACAAAGAATTATGGAAAAAAGACTTATTTTAAAAAAAGAAGAAATAAAAAATTATCTAGAAGCTGTTGATAAAGTTTCTTTAATATATAAAATGTATGAAAATGGGAAAATAACATACATGAATGAAAGTATGAAAGAAGTTACAAAATATAATGATGAAGATATAAAAGAATTAAATTTCAGTGATATTATACATCCCGATATTACAAAAAAAAGTATAGAAGATACTTGGACACAAATCAAAAGTAATAAATTATGGAGAGGAAACACAAAGTTTATATCAAAAGATAAAGAAGTGTTCTATTTAAATAATACTATTTTTAAAATTAACAATTTACTAGAAGATGAATATATTACAATCTCTTTTTTAAATACAAAAGAAAATCTAGAAAAAAGAGATTTTCATAAAAAGGTATTATTAAAAATTCAAGAAGCAAATAAAAAAGAATTTGAACTTAAAAAGATAAATAATAAATTAAGTGAGGAATTAGAAGATTGTAAAAATATTATTTCAAATTGTAATGAGGATAAATTAATTAATCTAGAAAATAATTTGACTTCTAAAGAGAAAAAAATAAAACTCTTAGAATCTGAAATCCTTGAATTTCAAGAGAAATACACAAAAATGCTTCAAAATAAAAAAGATGAATTAGAACATCATATTAACAATGTACAAAAGCATAGAATGCTTATGGATAAGATTAAAAATGAAATCAAAAATCAAAACATAGAACTAGATGCAGCTCATGATAAAATCAAAGTATCATTAGCTGACATTACAAGAAAAGATAAAATTATTAAAGATTTAAGATTTATTATTGAGGAGATGGAAAATAATTTAGGACAGTAATAAAGTTATTTAAGTAGTAGTCACTATTTAGCTTAGCTATACTAGAATATCTTTCATAAAAGCTATTATTTTCATAAAAGCTATTATTTTCATAAGCCATTTATTTGGAATTATTAACCAAGCCCAATTTATTTTGAAAGTACTTTTTTACTATATGGATAGTTAGTGATAAACGCATCAGTACATTTTGCTTAGGCTTCATCCTAATAATTAAAAAGAAGTTTTTTTCTTTATTTTATAAGATAAGTCTTTTAGTACAGAAATTCAAAAATATAGTTTTTCAACAGTATCTTTTTATTCTATACTTTCTTCTTTTTTTAATTCACTAAATTCACTTGTTTCTATTGCATCTTCATTATAGTATTCCATTTTGTTTTCTGCCGTTTCTAAGTCTTTTAATTGTGCAATATGAAAAATAGCATCACCTTCTTGAATTAAAGGTATTTCAGATTTTCCAATAATAACACCATCAAAAGTCGCTTTAATTTCAAAGCTTTCATCACCTAATGGCTCATCAACATAAGCTATTGTTTCGCCTTCTGTTACCATATCACCTAAAGCTTTAATCGTTCTAATAATACCACTTTCAGTAGATCTAATCCACTGGCTACTTCTTGTAATAATTGGATTTTTAAACTTTTTCTTAGTAGATACAGAAGGAAGCATTTGAGATTCTCTTAAGATATTAACAATACCTTTTACTCCAATTCTAATAGATGTTTCATCAAATCGTAAAGCTTCTCCTGCTTCATATAAAAGTACAGGAATACCTTTCTCTTGAGCTTCAGCTCTTAATGAACCATCTCTTAATTCAGAATGCAAAACAATTGGTGCTTCAAATACTTTTGCTAGATTATAAGTAAACTCATTATCTAAATTTGTTCTAACTTGTGGTAAGTTTGATTTATGAATTGCTGCTGTGTGTAAGTCTATTCCAAAATCACATTTAGACACGATTTCATCGAAAAAAACTTTTGCAACACGACTTGCTAATGAACCTTTTTTAGTTCCAGGAAAAGATCTATTTAAATCTCTTCTATCTGGCATATATCTAGATAGTGTCATCACTCCATAGATATTTACAATTGGAATTAGAACTATAGTTCCTTTAAGTCTTTTTAATATATTTAACTTTCTAAATCTTCTTATTATTTCAATTCCGTTTAGTTCATCTCCATGAATTGCTGCACTAATAAACATAGTAGGGCCATCTTTTTTACCTCTAATTACTCTTATTGGTAAATCCATTGGAGAATGGTAAAGTTTTGGTAATTCTAGGTTTATAGTTACATTTGTACCTTTTAATATTTGTTTACCTGCAAATTCTATATTCTTATGCTCCAATATTGTCTCTTTTAATTTTTCTTTTCTTTGTCGGATCTGCTGGTGTTACACTTTTTTCAATGTAATCCATAATCTTTCCTGCAATATCAAGTTTAGTAGATTTTTCAATTCCTTCTAATCCTGGAGATGAGTTAACTTCCATAACTAGTGGACCTCTGCTTGAAGGAATCATATCAACACCACAAAGTCCTAATCCCATAGCTTTAGCAGCTGCAAGAGCAGTTGATTTTTCTTTTCTATTTAATTTATAAGCTGTTGCACTTCCACCTTGGTGCAAGTTTGATCTAAAATCACCTTCAGCACCTTGTCTTTTCATGGCACCAACTACTTCCCCACCAACAACTAATGCACGAATATCAGCTCCACCAGCTTCTTCAATAAACTCTTGAACAAGTAAGTTTACATCCATTCCATAAAATGCATCAAGTACTGATTTTGCAGCTTTTTCACTATCTACTAGAACAACACCAACACCTTGCGTACCTTCAAGGATTTTTAAAACTAAAGGAGCTCCACCACTTAAAGCAATAACGTCTTTAGCGTTTGATTTATTTGATGCAAAAACAGTTTTAGGCATATCAACATCATTTTTAGATAAAACTTGTAAACTTCTCAGTTTATCTCTACTTCTAGCAATTGCTAAGTTTCCTGAAGTAGAAAATACATCCATCATTTCAAAGTGTCTAACCATAGCAGTACCATAAAATGTTCTACTTGCACCAATTCTTGGAATAATTGCATCAGGAGTTGGTAAAACTTTTCCTAGGTAATTAATTACTAATTCACCTTTCATGATTTCAATTGTACATTTTAAATAGTCAATTACTCTTACATCCCAGTTCTTTTCATTTGCTGCTTCAACTAATCTTTTAGTTGAATATAAGTTTGGGTTTCTTGATAATATATATACTTTCATTTACTTGCCTTTTTGTGATAAATTTTCTTTAGATACATCTACTAGAAATCTATCTTTTAAGAATCTTCGTCCTATTAACATAGGAAACTTCATATCTGCTCTATTTGTTAAAGATATTATACTCTTATACTTCTTTCCAAAAAAATCTACTGTAACTTTTATTGAAGGACGAAGCTGTATTTCTCCATTTGAACTTTTTACTTTTTTTACTTTATAAAGTGGCATAGACATTCTTTTCCCATGATAAGATTCATGAACTTCATCTAGTAGACAAAAGTGAACCATATCACCTTCAATTACGATATTGTCACAATGTAATGCATTTGAATCTGCACCTGTATCTACTTTTGCATCTAAATCAATTAAGCTAATATCTAGAATTGAAATAATTTCTCTTCTACCTACTATTTTTTTGTCATTCATCCATATCCTTCTTAATAATTAATACTATTTAGCTGAGTTATCTAATTGTTTAATTAGAGTATTTAAATCACCTAATACCCATACACTTTTTATTTTGCCTTCACTAAATTTAAAAAAAGTAGCTCCATTATAGCAAATTTTATTGTTTGTTGCTTCATAAGATAAAAGTTTGCCCGTATGTTTTCCTGTATATAAAGCTCGAACTGCTATATTTTCATTATCAACAACTATATCAATAATACTATGAAATAATGCTGGTATTGCCGTTTGAATCATATCCATATATTGTTCGAACTCTTTCTTTCCATTTGAAGAAAGACCTAATGAACCGTGAAAAATAATATCATCGTCAAAAAGAACATCAATATATTCTTTATTCTTTTTATTCCACAGTTCTTCATAATATAAGTTTACTAAATCTTTATTTGTTAACTTTTTCATTTTCCTACCATTTTGTTAATAATTACATTTTAATATGGAATTATAAGTCATAAAAAATATTTTTAACTAAAAGTTTTCTTAATTTTTTTTTACTCTAATTAAAGACCGATAAATTGGCTTTTTCTTTAATTAATTTTCTTTAAATTCTTTTATATTTAAGAGCTTGGAATTTCATTTGAATCTCTTTTTACGTGTAAATCTAATTGAGGGAATGGAATCTCAATTTGGTGTTTGTATAAACAATTATATATTAGTGTTAAAAAATCTGATTTTATTGAGTTAGCGTTTATCTTATCATTTGCTTTTACCCAAACTAATAATTCAAAATCTATGCTACTTGTATTCATGTTTTCAAATCTAATATCAGGTTTTTTATTTTCATCATTTCTTACATAAATTAAATCACTTGTTTTTAGTTCATCTAGAACTACTTCTTTTATTTTTTCGATTTTTGTTCCATAAGCAACCCCAAAAGCTATATGCAATCTTCTTGTTGGGTCATCTAAAGTCCAGTTAATTACATTGTTTTGAATAAATGATGAGTTTGGAATAACGATATCAATATTGTCAAAGGTCTTAATAGTTGTTGATCTAATTCTTATATCAGTAACGGTACCTTTTAGTAAGTCAGTTATTTCTATAATATCTCCAATTCTAATAGTTCTTTCGAACATTAAAATTATTCCTGCAATTAGATTTGAAACTACTGTTTGTAAACCAAAACCAATACCAATAGATAAAGCTCCTGCGATTAAAGATATAGAGGACATATCAATCCCAAGACTACTCATTGATATCATAATAGTAATAAACACAATTAGATAAAAACCTACATTTGATGTTAGTTTTAATGACATTTGGCTCATATTTGGCCATTTTAATGAAATTTTATTTATCCATCTTTTATATAAGGAGCCAATTGCAAAACCTATAGTTATTAAAAATAAAGCTCTTATAATACTAAGTAAACTTATTGCTTGTTCATTAAAAACAAAAAGAGTAGTAGTAAAAAGATTTTTAAACTCTTCATAATAGTTTATACTTTGAGTTAATGAATTTCCTAAAAAGATTTTTGTATTTCCTAAAATCTTTTTTGCTATATCTTTAATTATATTGTTTTGTTCAATATAAGTATCTTTTAAATCACCTTGTAATAATAAAAGTAAAGAGTCAACTTCCTTTTGTCTTTCTAAATATTCTTTATGTTTACTTTGTATCAAATTACTAATAATTGTCTTATTTATTAAATCGATTTTTTCTATATATACTTTTTGGATTAAGTTTTCATATTTTGCAGTCTCTTTTATTAATTGTTCTTTATTCTTGATATTTTCATTTATAATTTCTTTTTCTAGTTCAATCTCAGAACTAGTTTTCTGTAAAACTAACTTTTTTATTTTTTCTTCTAATGAAGCTAATTCTATTTGTGTATCAATTTCAAAAAGCTTTGCTTCTTTTTCAAAAGTATTAAGTATAGAGTTCAAGACAGCATCTTTATTTTTTACAAATAAATCTATTCTCTTTTGTATATTATTTTTTTGAAGTCTATAATAAGCATATTGTAATTGATAAGTTAATAAATATTTTTTATCATCCTCAACTATATTTTCTATTCTTTTTTTTAGCAAAGATAGTTTGTTTTGAACTTGAATAGACAATTGAATTTGATTTCTTTCTTTTATTTTAAGTTCAGAAATATAAAATAATGCTTTTAAAAGAGAGTCTAATAAGTCTTTTTCTTGATTGAATAAACTTAGATTAAACTCTTTGATACTACTTTTTATTGAATAAACTTCCAGTAATTGTTTTAAATGTTTCTTTTCAGTGTCTATTATTTCAATATCTTTTGACTTATCTATTTCTGATTTGGATATTGAAGTTTCTATTTCTTTTAGATAGTTGCTATCTTGAATATTTTCAAATAACTTTGTGTCTATTTGTGCTGATAATAAACTAGTTATTGTAAAAAAAAGAAATAATATATATTTCATATATAAAGGCCTTATACTAAGATGCTTAATTATAGTATATTTTTTATATTTTTATAGTTCAAATTCTTTCTTTAAATTGAATCAAATAGTTAATCTTAAATATAATAGAAGTTTGTTATACTGAATACTCAAAGAGGATATGGTTTCAAAACTAAAATCTTTGATAAAAAATGATTTAAAATATAAAAAAAGAGGATTACTAATGGCTAAAATAAACTACAATTATGAAAAACGAGCTCGTGAAATAGAAAAAGAGAAGAAAAAAGAAGAAAAAAGAAAGAAAAAACTAGCGAAAAACAATGATGAAGCTAGTACTTCAGAAGACGAATCTCCTAAAGAATAATCACAATACTTAAATAAACTTTGATGTCATCTTAACATCAAAGTTTCTCTATATACTATTACTTTCCAGCTTTTTTTGCTTTTTTTTCTGCTCTTTTTTCTTTTAATGATTTTGTTGATGCAGTTTTTACAGATTTTTGAACGTCTTTACCTTTTGCCATAATATCTCCTTTATTCGATTTGTATCAGTATATCCTAAAATGATATAAGTGTAATTAAATAATTGTATAATTAGAAGTTACATGAAGATGAATTTAAAAAGAATTATAATAAAATCTAATACTTAATAATAGTAAAAGGATATAAATGTTAAAAAAATTAATTTTGTCAAGTATTATATTATCTACATCTTTGTTAGCTTTTAATTATGACTTAAAACCTAAAAAAATTACAGATAATGTTTGGTGCTTTCTAGGAGATCTAAATGCTCCAACAGTAAAAAATGGTGGCTTTATGTCAAATAGTTGTTATATTAAAACTAAGAGCTCTTATATTTTAGTGGATAGTGGTTCAAACTATCTTTTTGCAAAGCAAGCTTATAAAATAATGAGTAAGATTGAAAAACTTCCAGTGAGTCATGTAATAATAACTCATGTTCATGATGATCATTGGTTAGGTAATAGTTTTTATAAGCAAAGGTTTAACTCAAAGATATTAGGTCCTTCGATTATAAATAAAGAGCATAAAGTTGGTCAAAAAACAAGAATGATGAATATCTTGCCTGAAGATATAATGATAAATACAAAAGTAACTAAAGTAGATGATGAAATTATAGAAACAAGAACATTAGTAGTAGATGATACAAAAATAGAAATATTACCAATTGGTTTTAAAGCACATACTTCTGATGATTTATTAATCTTTTTACCAAAAGAAAAAGCTATGTTTACTGGTGATCTTGTTATGAATGGAAGAGTTACTTCAAATAGGGATGGAAGTTTATTGGGTCAAATAAAAGCACTTGATAAGATTGATTCTATGAAATGGGATCATCTAATAGCTGGACATGGATATGATACTTCAAAGAATGCAACAAAAGAGATTAGAAAATATTTTACACTTTTAAAACTAAGAATTCTGGAGGCTATAGAAAATGAAGTTGAAGTACAAAATATATCAAAAGTAGTAACACTTCAAGAATTTAAAGATTTACCTATGTACGATATTTTTAATAAGAGAAATGTTTTTGATGCTTTTGGTGAATTAGAATTTTATGAAGAGGAATAATTTCTTAATAATAGTTATTAAAAAATTAAAATATCGTAGTGTTGTTAGAAGTAAAGTTATTTAGAGTAAATTTATCATATAATAAGTATATATAAATAAAATAGGACTCTTAATGGCGAAAAAGTTTATATTTCTTATAACTATACTACTTTTTACAAATCTTTTTGGGCATTCTAATCATAATCATACATTAAAAGTTAATTTAACACCAAAAGAAAAAGATTGGCTAAAGTCTAATCCTACTATTACACTAGGTTCAGATGAACAGTGGTCTCCTTATATTATAAAAAATAAAAGTGGTAATATATCTGGCTATGATAAGGATATACTAGATTTAGTTAATCAAAATACGGGTGCTAATTTTAAAATTATTACAGGTTCTTGGAGTGAAGTTCTAAAAAGAGCAAAGAAAAAAGAGATTGATGGATTAAGTACTAGTGCTGCTCATAAAAGTAGAGAAGAGTACTTCAACTTTTCAAAAGCTTATATCTCATCAAAAAAATTATTAATTGTTGCAAATACTAACCCTAAAAATATTAATTCACTAGATGACCTAAAGGGAAAGAGAATAGCTTATCAAGATAAAAATTTATTTGATAAAAAGTTAGTTTCAAAATATGCAGAATCTATTTTAGTTCCTTTAGAATCTTTGGAAGAAACAATAAATAAATTAATAAAAGGCGAAGTTGATGCTGTTATTGGTAGTGCTACAGTAATTTATTTAGCAAACAAATTAGAATTACCTTATATAAAAATAATTGACTATATTCCAAATAGTACACTTAATTTAGTTTTTTCAATAAGAAAAGATATTCCTGAAGCTATTTCAATTTTAAATAAAGGATTAGATTCCATCTCTAAGTTTGAAAAAAAGAAACTAGAAGATAAATGGTTTTTTAGTAAATCAGAACAAATGACTTCTCTTAATAATGGTAAAGAATTATTATCAAGTTTTACAAAGGAAGAGCAAGAATATCTAAAAGAAAAAAAAGAGATTAAAATCTGTGTTTTACCTAATTGGCTTCCTTTTGAACAAATTGATGAAAATGGAATGCACAAAGGAATTGGTGCTGATATTATGAAATTAATTTCTAAGCAAATTAATTTACCAATTACCTTAGTTCCTACAAAAGAATGGCCTAAATCATTAGAAAATATAAAGAAGAGAAAATGTGATGTTTTACCAGTTGCTATGGATATTCCTAGTCGTAGAATAAGTATGAATTTTACAAATGCTTATACTTCTGAACCTTTTGTAATTGCTACAAAACTAAATCAACTTTTTATAAAAGATAGTAAAGGTATTGGAAGACAAAAAGTTGGAATAGTAAAGGGTTATGCTTTTGTTGATGTCTTAAAAGAAAGGAATCCTAAGATTCAAATTGTTTTAGTTGAAAATGCCGAAGAAGGACTTGCTAAAGTTCAAAATGATGAGTTATTTGGTTATATAGATGTTATGGCTGCGATTGGGTATAACATGCAAAAGCATGGAATGTATGATTTGAAAATTGCAGGAAAATTAGAGTTTGATATAAAGTTAAGTATTGCTTCACGAAATGATGAACCTATTTTAAATACTATAATGCAAAAGTCCTTAAATAAAATCAGTCAAGAACAGCTACGTACAATAGTAAAAAGATGGATTGAAATTAAAGTTGAAGAAACGATTGATTATACTAAAATTTTATATCTAAGCGCTTTTTTTATTATCCTTTTATTATTAGTACTTTATAAAAATAGATCTATTTATTTGATAAATAAAAAACTAACAATTGCAAATAATAAAATTCTAGAACAACATAATATGGTTAATAAATATGTGCTGATTTTATCTACAGATTTAAAAGGGATTATAATTGATGCAAACGAGGCTTACTGTAATGCATCAGGCTTTAGTAAAGAAGAACTAATAGGTAAAACTCATAAAATCATGAGACATAAAGATACAAGTGATAAGATTATAGAAGATATATGGAATACCATTGAGAATAATAAAACATGGATTGGGCAACTTAAAAATTATACAAAAGATAAAAAAACTAAATATTTTAATCTTTATATGGAACCTTTATATCTTGATAATAAAAAGGTAGGTTATCGTTCAATTTCAGAAGATATTACAGATAAGAGTATTCTTGAAGAACTTAATCAATATCAAGAAAGTATTCTTTCTTTCTTTAATAAAGGTGATACTGTTCTTTTCAAATGGAAAAATGATGAGAGCAAAAGTATTGAATATGTATCTGAAAGTGTTTATAATCTATGTGGATATAAAGATGATGACTTTATATCTGGAAATATAACCTATTTATCTTTAATAAATAAAGAAGATTGGAAAAATACTTACACAGAATATAAAAATGCAGTAAGTGAAAAAATCAATTATATTAAACATGAACCATATCGAATAAATACTAAAGACGGAAAAGAAAAATGGGTTTTAAGTAATACTGTAATCCTATATGTAGATGGGGTAGCAGTTCATTATCTAGGATATATCACTGATATCACAGAGCATATTTTACAGCAAAGAATGGTTTTTCAACAATCAAGAACTTCTGCCGTTGGAGAGATGATTGGAAATATTGCACACCAATGGAGACAGCCTCTATCTGTGATTTCAACAGTAGCAACTGGCTTAAAATTGAATTTAGAACTTGATGAAGATTTTGACAAAAAAGATATTTCCCATAGTCTTGATAAAATTAATAAACATACTCAGTATCTTTCAAATACAATTGATGATTTTAGAAGTTTTTTTAAAGACAATCTAAATACTGTAGAACATAAAAATTTAAAAGATACTATAAAAAGAGTTCGAGAACTTACGATTGATAGTTTTAATAATAACTTTATTGAATATATTGAAGATGTTGAAGATTTATTTCATCAGTATAATGAAAATATTTTAATTCAAGCCTTATTAAATTTATATAATAATTCAAAAGATGCTTTATGTGATAAAAAATATGATAGGTATTTTAATATTGAAATTAAAAAAGATAAAAAAACAATAGTTCTTAAAATTAAGGATAATGGTGGTGGTATAAAACAAGAGCTTATAGAAAAAATCTTCGAGCCTTACTTTACTACAAAACATGAATCAGTTGGTACAGGAATTGGATTATATATGACTAATCAAATTATTACTAAACAACTAAAAGGTTCAATCTATGCGCATAATATAGAATTTAAGCATAATAGTATTGATTATAAAGGAGTAGAGTTTGTGATCTCTATTCCTCTAAGTGCTGATTAGAAAATAGGTACTAGTTTATAGCCTTGTGTTTGCCAACCAATTAAAGATATAAAACCATCAGCTACTATATTCATTTCTTTTGGAATAGTGCTATTGTCTATATTAAAAACTTTTGTAGCAACTGCACATACTTCAAGTCTTACACCTAATTTTGATAAGTTTTGAATAGAATTTTGAATAGAGATTAAATGCTCTTCATTTTCCATTTCAAAAGCTTCATCTTGTTTTGTACTTAAATATTTCACTGTTTTACCAATAAATACTAAAACTAAATCAGGATTAACATTTTGTTTTATAAAACCCTTATGCGTTCCTTCAATAATTTTTAAATAAAAAGCAGTAGTTTTAACATCAGTAAAGTCTATTAGAAATACACCTTTTGCTTCTTTTATACCATTTAATGATGCTTTATCATTAATCTCTTCGGCACTTATAGTAGAGTTAAATAAAGCTATAGTAGCTATAAAGAACAATATTTTACTAATTAATTTCATTTTATTTTCCTTGTTTTTCAATATCTTATTATAACAAAATATTATAATATGTTCTTTTGTTGCTCTTATGAAATAAGAAAATATATTTAAATAGAATCAAATTAAAAATAATTTTTTGATATAATATAAAAATTTTAATAAGGTATTATATGAGCGATAGATTACATGAAATAATTGCAGAAATTGGTGTATTACATAAAGAGTTGATTGATAATAAAAAAATAGAAGATGCAAATGAAGTTTTTGATTATATTGAAGATTTTGATAGTGATGTTAAAGAGCATTATTTAAATTTATTATTACAGTACTATTTTCAAGAAAATGATTTAAAAAACCTACAAGAAGTTCTTTTAGTCGGTGCAAAGTTTGATATGACATTTTTAGATGTTAAAAATGCATTTTTAAATATTAAAGATAGTGGTGAAAATGTTATAGAATTTATGGAAGAATCAGTAGTTTTTTTAAAAGATACAAAATTAGAAGAGTCTTTAAATGAGATGTACTTATACTACACTCAAAATGAGTCTTTACAAGTAAATTTAGAAGAAGCTATTGAATTAATCAAAAGAAATAGGTATGTTTGTGCTAGTTGTTATAAAAATGATGATAAAGCTTATTCTAAACTTTTTTTAAATGAAGACTTATTAGAGAGTCTAAAGCGTGATTTGCCTTATTTATTAGGTTAATAAATGCCTCCTTTAGAGTTAGTAGTTCCTGAGAGTTTTTTATTTATACCAGCAAATTTATCTTATATCTCTTTTTGCTTTTTTATTAGTTTTCTCTTTTTTAGGCTATTTAAAAGTATTATAGTTTTTATTCTTGTATTGCTTGGTTTTTTAAGTTTGATGTATTCGGATTTGATACTTAAGTATGGAATAAAAAACTATTATGAGATTATAAAGGAAAATAGCACAATTTATTCTTATCCTATAAAAAATGAAGAAGGTAAAATTGATAGCTTATCTACAAGTAGAGTTTATAATTTTCCTTTAACAAAATCATCATTATCAAAAAGTGAGAAAGATAATATAGTTCAATTACATGAATTATATATAAGTAAGTTTATAGATATAACAACCGTAAGATATAGATACAATAAATATTTCTATAATGATAAAAGAATATTTTTAAATGTATATAAATACGATAACTCTTTTTTAGAAGATGTAAATCAAAAAGCAAAATATACAATTAGAAGAGATCAAAAAGAAAGTTCTTATCCAAGTCTTTATAGTAAGTTTGAATATAAGTTTATTGATAACTGGACAAATGATACTTTAGCAACAGCTTATAGTCTTAGTTTTCCAATTAGTACAAATAAATTAAGAAATAGGTTTTTATATTGGACTAAAGAAAAAGAGTTAGAATTTAGTTTAGATAGTGTTCAAAATTTTGATACTATTTATAAAAAACTGTTTATTGATTAATAGTTGATTTAATGAAATGGAGAATTAAAAAATATTTCCCATTTCATCATTTAAGTAAGCATCTATCTTTTTTATAAATTCATCAAAGCTTTTATTCCCTTGTTTATTAAAAACAACAATCTCTTCACCAAAATCATCTTGAATATAGTGATCTTCTTTTAAAATCTTTTTATATAACTCTTGTAATTCATCATCACTTTCTTGCTTATTAAATAAAAACCAGTTAGCCGTATCTTCTTCGATTCTAACTAAACCATAAGTTTTTCTTTCATCAATATAGTCTTGTATTGTTCCATTTTCAAATGATGCACCAACAACTAAATCATTTTCGTTTAAAATCATTTCCATTTTATACCTTTTGTTAAAACGCAATTATAATCAAAGCTTGGTTATTTCTTGATTAGGTATTGTTGTCAGGTTATTGCGTGTATTTTATTAAGGATTTGATACAATCACAAGAAAATATTATTAAGGTTAGAATTATTAAAAAATTTAGAAAAGTTCATATTGAAATTACAAATATATGTAACTTAAAATGTACATTTTGTCCTCCAAAAACAAAGCCAAATGGAGTTATGTCTTTAGAAGATTTTGATGATATAAACAAGCAACTAAAGCCCTTTACTAAAGAGTTAGCTTACCATATAGTTGGTGACCCACTAGTTCTTAAAAACTTAAATGAATACTTAGATATTAGTTTAAAGCATGACTTAAAAGTAAATATCACAACAACAGCAAATAAAATATCTTCAAATGATTATGATGCTTTAATGAACAAAACAATAAAACAAATAAATTTTTCAATAAACTCATACAACGCAAACTCACATAAAAAATCTTTAGATGAGTATTTAGATCCCATTTTAGATTTTGTAAAATATGCACAAGAACAAACACATGAATATTTTATAAACTTTAGAATATGGAATTTAGATGAAAGTAAAAGTGCAAGAAATTTTAACACTCAAGTTTTTAAAAAAGTAAATGAGTGTTTTAATACAGATATAAATATTGATGATGTTTATAATGAAAGACCAAAAAATATAAGAATAGCAAAAAAATTGTTTTTTAATTTTGATGAATATTTTAACTGGCCTAGTTTAGAAAATAACTTTGTTTCAGATAAAGGTTTTTGTTATGGATTAGATTCTCACTTTGGTATTTTAACTTCTGGAGATGTAGTTCCCTGTTGCTTAGATCAAAATGCATGTATCAATCTTGGAAATACAAATGATTCACAATTAAAAGATATCCTAACTTCCTCTAGAGTTAAAACTATTCAAAATGGTTTTAAAGAAGGAAAAGTGGTAGAAGAACTTTGCCAAAAATGTGAATACCGAACTAGATTTGATAAATAAAAAAGGAATAAACTTGAGAGAAACAGATATATTTTCAAAAAGTATAAAAGACTTCTTAACACCAAAAATGTTAAAACTTTCATTGATACCTTTAATAGTTACGATGATTTTATTATATATACTATTTTTTGCAGCTGCTGATTTTGGGATTACATCTTTACAAGAAATAGCAAAAGCTTCTCAAAATGGAGAAGAAATAGTTATTGATGAAAGTGCGCCATTTTATTTTGTGTGGACTACATATCTAATAGTATTTTTATTTAAATACTCATTTACTTCGTATATTGCAGGATTTTTATTATATACAGTTGGAACAATTATTGTATTAAAAATATCAGTGATTTTAACTATTGTTGTAATTGGATTTTTAACACCAATGATTTTAAAGGTAATACATAAAAAACATTACTCCCATTTAACTTTACATGGACATGGAACTTTGCTTTCGCCTGTTTGGGTGTTAGTAAAAAGTTCTTTAATGATGATATTGTTATTTATACTTTTTATTCCTTTGTATTTTATTCCACTTTTAAATATAATTGCTTTTTCTTTGCCTTTTTACTATTTCTTTCATAAGTTGTTAAATTATGATGTTTCATCAACACTTTTAAGTGAAGAAGAATTTAGAGTAATATATGAAAAAGAATCAGGAAAAGTAAGACTTAGAACATTACTTTTATATTTTATTTCAATGATTCCTTTTATTACACTATTTACTGCAGTTTTTTATATTATATATTTAGGACATGGATATTTTATAAAACTTGAAGAGATGTATAAATTAGATATCCCAGATTCAAAAGTAGATGAAGAAAATAAAAAAGAAGAAGTAAAAGAATTAGAGATAAGAAAACAAATAAGTAACTCGTAAGAGTAGTTACTTATTCTCTTATTAATCTATAACCTGTTCCTTGGATATTTTTCAAAGATTTTTCAGGTAGTTTTTTTCTAAAGTTTTTTATAAATAATCTCATAGCGTTTGGTGTCATTACTGAGTCTTCATCCCAAATAAGATTTTCCATTTGCTCGTAGGTAATTATTCTATCTTTTGTGATTAATTGCTTTAAAAATAGGGCTTCTTTTTTTGTTAAATCAAACTCTTCTTCATTGTTTGAAATTATTGATTTACTAAAATCAAATAACCATTTTTCATCAAGATTGTAAATTTTATTATCATCATAACTTTTAATGAATGCTTCTAGTGCATCAATTAATTTTTCATGTGTAATTGGTTTAACTATGTATTTAATCAAATGTAATTCAGTAGCTTGTAGCATGTAATCTAAATCAGTAAATGCAGAAGTGATAATAATTCTTGTTTTTGAATCAGATTCTCTAATTCTTCTAATTAAATCAAGTCCATTTTCAGCACCCATTTGTATATCAGTAATAATTAAATCAGGCTTATTTTGAATATATTTTAAGTAAGCATCATTTGCATTTTTTGCACTATAAGTTTCTTTAAAATAATGTTCTAATATCACTTTGATATTTTCTCTTATGCCGTCTTCATCTTCCACATATAATACTCTATATGCATTTAGTTTATTGCTTAATATTTCTTGCATATACTAAAAATCCTTGTTAGAAAAGTTATGTTATCATAACATAATTAAGGTTACAAGGAAAAGTTTGAAGCTAATAACTGAAAAAAATCTATCTAAAATAATCATTTATATATTTATTATAATCATGTCATCTATGATTTTTATGATTACATACTTTTATGTAAAAAATACCTATGAAAACTTTGAAACAGAGATGAAAATATTTAAAGATGAATATTATGAAATAAAGAAAAAAACACTAAAAAAAGAAGTTGATACTGTATTAGATATTTTTAATTATAATATTACAAAAGAATATATAGACAATCAAGAACAGAAAAATGAAGCTATTCGATTACTTAATAATATCAGATTTGAAAAAAACAAAAGTAACTATTTCTTTGTGTATGAAATTAAAAATATGCAAGGTGGCGATGATTTTGCAAAACTTCTTGTAAATCCTAATAGACCCGATATTGTCGGAAGTTTAATCTCTACAAATTATAAAGATGATAATGGAAAAAAATTCAGAGAAATATTTTTAAAAGATATTAGAGAAAAAAAAGAATCTTATACTCAATATACTTATAAAAAACCAGGAACAAATGAAATAAAACAAAAATTGTCATACTTTAAATACTACAAAACTTGGAATTGGGTTTTAGCTGTTGGCGTGTACACAGATGATATTGAAAATGAAATTGCCTTAAAAAGAGAACTTTTAGAATCACGAATAAAAAAGCAAGTAGGGCAAAATGTAGTTTTATTTATTATGTTCTTATCTCTTGCTATTTTAATATCTATTGCAGTTTCTCAAAAAATTGATGAAGTATTAAAAACCTATGAAGAAAAAGTTAAAGCTAAAACACATGAGCTTGAAAACTTAAATACAAGTTTGGAAAATAAGGTGAAAGAAGAGCTTGAAAAAAATAGAGAAAAAGAGCAGCTTTTAGTTCAAAAGTCAAAATTTATAGCGCTTGGTGAAATGATATCGAATATCGCACATCAGTGGCGACAGCCATTATCAGAGTTATCATCAATCTTAATGTATATAAAATTTAAACATAGTATTAACAAACTTGATGATAAAACAATGCAAGTAAAAGCAGAAGAGGCTGATAAGGTTTTAGATTACATGTCACATACAATTGATGATTTTAGAAATTTCTTTATGCCTAAAAAAGAAAAAGAAGAGTTTTCCTTATATAAAGCTATTGACTCTGTTATGACTATTGTTTCAAGCTCTTTAAAAAGTGATATGATTAATGTTGAAATTAATATTAACAAAAACATTAAACTTACAACATATTTAAATGAATATGAACAAGTAATATTAAATATATTAAAAAATGCAAAAGATGCTTTGATTGAAAAAAATATTAAAAATCCTAGTATTAAACTTACTGCTTATGAAGAATCACAATATGTAGTATTGTTCATAGAAGATAATGCAGGCGGAATTACAGTAGAACCAAAAGGAAAGATATTTGAGCCATACTTTACTACAAAAGATGATAGTAATGGAACAGGAATTGGTTTATATATGTCAAAAATCATTATAGATAAAAATATGAAAGGTAAACTAAGAGTCCGAAATACTAAATTTGGAGCAAAGTTTGGGATTCATGTGCCAAAGAGTAATGAAACATAAGTTTTATAAAAATTATAGATATATTAATATCTATATTTTGTAGATTATATAAATACTAAAATTTTTTAATCTTTTTTATTCTCATCTTCAAATCTTTTTTGTAGTTTAGAAGTAAAAAAAGCCAACATTATCACAACAATAGCAATTATAGTAAAGCCAATTAATTCAGAGATTAAATCATTCATTTAAAAGGGAATTACCGCATCAATTATTTCACCAGTTCCAGAGATACTATCTCCTACTACATCTGGTGTTACTGTATTTACAACAGCTCCTACAACTTTAAAAGGTGCTGATACAACAGTTCCTACCATACATCCTTGAATTGTTAGAGTAATAAAACAAATAAATAGTATTTGTAGTAGTTTAATTCTCATTTATTCCCTTGAAATTTTTTTGTAAGTATATCAAAAAATTATTAACAAATAGTTATATTTAATGATAATCATTATTGGTATTAAGTATAAATTAAGAATGATATTACTAGAATGTCACAAATCATTTATGATAATAATTATTAATACAGGAATTAGAATGTTAAAAAAAGAAGTTTTAGACTTATTAAACAAACAAGTAAATTTAGAGAATTATTCTTCAAATTTGTATCTTGCTATGTCATCTTGGTGCAATGCACAAGGATTAGAAGGTTCTGCTAGTTTTCTTGCAAAGCACTCCCAAGAAGAGTTACAGCATATGCATAAACTTTTTAACTATATAAACGAAACTGGTTCTCAATCACTTATTCATTCAGTTGATGCTCCTGAGAATATATTTAAAGATATAAAAGAAGTGTTTAAATTAACTTTTCAACATGAGCAACATATAACAAATAAAATAAACGAACTAGTTGATTTTACACTAGAGAAAAAAGATTATGCAACATTTAACTTTTTACAATGGTATGTATCTGAACAGCATGAAGAAGAAGCATTATTCAAATCTATTTTAGACAAGATAGAAATTATTGGTTTAGATGGTAGAGGTTTACATTTAGTAGATAAAGAAATTGGAAAATTGGTTCAAGGAAAATAAATGAAAAAAACAAAATTATTAGTAATATCACTTAGCTTAGCAACAGCATTAGCGTTAGTAGCTTGTTCATCAAATACACAAAATATTGTAAATGTTGAAAAAACACAAATGAAAAACTCTCCTATTTTAGAGTCTTATTCAAAAATTGCACAAGTAAATTATACTGATGCCTTAAATGATGCAAAAAAATTACAAATGGCAATTGATAACTTTACATCAAATCCTACAGAAAAAACTTTTTCAAATGCAAAAATTGCTTGGTTAAATTCAAGAGAATCTTATGGTCAAACAGAAATTTTTAGACTAGCAAATGGTCCTATTGATGCAGAAGAAGGTTGGGTTGCTGACACTTATGGTTCATTAGAAGGACAACTTAATGCTTGGCCTTTAGATGAAAATATGATTGATTACACTATTGATGCAAATGGAAAAAAAACTTCTGGAAATATTATTGATACAAAAGGTTCATTTAATCCAGGTGGCGAAGATTCAAGTACTGTAAATGTTTCAAATATTACAGTTGATGCAATCACTGCCCTAAATGAAAATGGCGGAGATGCCAACGTTGCAACTGGTTATCATGCTATTGAGTTTTTATTATGGGGACAAGATCAAGATTATTCTAACTTTGTAAAAGATTCTATTACAAATGGTGCAAAAACTGCAGGACAAAGACCTCTAAGTGATTATACATCAGAGCAAAATGCTCCTAGAAGAATCGCATTTTTAAAAGCAGCATCTGCAAAAATTGTAGCTGATTTAGAAACTATTTCAAATGCATGGAATAATGATGGTTTATATAAAAATGCATTCTTAGGGAAATTAAATGGTTCAGATGCTTCAAAAAATATTGCTTCAAGTGATGCTTTTAAACAAGTAATAGCTGGAATGGGTGTATTTATGAAATCTGAACTTGCAAATGAAAGAATTGCAGTTGCAGTTTTAACTCCAAGTGAAGAAGATGAACATTCTTGTTTCTCTGATAATACACATAGAGATATTACGACAAACTATTTAGGTTTTAGAAATGTATTGACATCGACTTATAAGGGTCAGTCTTATGGTAAATCTATGTTAGATGCAGTATCAATTGAAGATAAAAAAAGAATCCTTTCTTTAATGAAATCAATTGAAACAAAAATCGAAAGTATAAATAAAGTTGCAATGACTAGCGCACACTTTGATTATCAAATTCAGCCTGATAATCCTCAAGCAAAAGTTATCGTAAAACTTAAAAACCAAATGAGAAAATTAGGTGATGAGATGGTAATTGTTGCAAATGCAAATGGTATTTCTTTAACACAAGAAGACGTAACAGACGCTGATGAAACTAAAATCTAATTTATTTTTTAGAACTATTTACACTATTAGAATAAAAAGCCTTGTCGCAATATTTGCTACAGGGCTTTTTGTCGTTAATAGTTTTGCAAATGATATTTCAAATATAAAAGATAAATCACTTCTTTTAAAACCAATAAAAAACTTAAATGATGAGAAATATGATAAGTTTATACTAGGCAGAAGTTTCTTTGTTATTCCATGGGTTGAAGCTCCAAGTGCAACAACAGCAAGAGATGGATTAGGCCCTTTATTTAATGCAAATACATGTGTTTCATGTCATCCTTCAAATGGCAGAGGAACTTTATATAATAAAAATATGCAGTTTTCCAGAAGTTTAATAGCAAAGCTATCTATTCCTTCTTCTAATTCAATAGAACATAAAGAAATACTAAAAACAAGTCCTTTAATTGTTGAACCAACTTATGGTGGACAAGTAGCAATAAATGGTATTCATGGTGTTAATTATGAAGCAAAACCTGACATAAAATATAAAAAAATAGAAGTAAAATTTCCTGATGGCGAAATTGATACACTTTTAAAACCTATATATATCCTAAAAGATTTACAATATGGAGAACTTCATAAAGATACTATTATAACTTTTAGACTAGCTCCTAGTTTAAATGGATTAGGACTTATTGAAGATATATCAAATGAAGAAATTCTAAAGAATGTTGATGAATTTGATAAGGATAAAGATGGCATTTCAGGTCGTGCTAATTATACATATTCTCCAATCACAGAAAAAATGGAATTAGGAAAATATAGCTGGAAAGCTAGTACAACTTCTTTAAAGCATCAAAGTGCAGATGCTGCTATTAATGATATGGGATTAACAACTTCACTTTTTCCAAATGATAATTGTACGAAAAATCAAAAAGCTTGTAATCAGGCTCCTAAGCCACGAGATTTAATAGATCTTACAGATGAAAGGTTAGATGCTATTAGTTTTTATATAAAAAATAGAAAAACATATAGCGCTAAAAAAACAAAAAGCTATAAAGAAGGTCTAGAAATCTTTAAATCAATCTCTTGTGCTAAATGTCATATCGATAGTTTTACTACAAAAAGTGGAGTTAAAATTTCACCATTTTCTGATATGTTACTTCATGATATGGGTGAGGGTTTAGCTGATGGAAGAAGTGAATTTAAGGCAAATGGTAAGGAATGGAGAACTCCTCCTTTATGGGGATTATCTCTACATGAAAAGATAAATAAAAAAAGCCCACGACTTTTACATGACGGACGTGCAAGAACTTTCCAAGAAGCAATACTTTGGCATGGTGGAGAAGCTAATGGGGCAAAAGATAAGTATATGAATCTTGATAAACAATCAAGAGAAAAATTAATAAAATTTTTAAAAGAGGTATAAAATGAATGTAATTAAAAATCTACTATTAGTAGGAATGTTATGTATAACAACTGCATTTGCAAATGATGTAAGTGATGAAAAAGAAAACAAAGAGATATTAAGCACTTTATATGAAAAAGTAATTGTTGCAGATGTAAAAAGAGCTTTAGTAGATATCAAAAGTTTAAAAAAAGATGTTCTTAATAAAAATGTAAAAAAATCAAAAGAGAATTTTTCAAAGCTTGTTAACTCATGGAAAAGTGTTGAAACTTTTTATCTTTTAGGAGACATAAATGAAGATTTTATAGATACCCCAAGATACATAGATATTTTTCATAATGGAAATGAAGATATTACAGAACAACTTGATAGGGCAATTAAAAGTAAAGATGAACTTAGAGTTGTATTGTTTAAAAATTCATTAAAATCTATAAACGCTTTAGAATATATGCTATTTTCAAAAGATATTAAAAATATAAGAGAAAATAAAATCACACTTGCTATTTTAAATAAAATTACAAGCCATTTAAATGATATAAAAGATGAGTATATTGCGCAAAAGCAAAACTTTTTAAAAAGCTTAAAAAAAGCAAATGCTATAACTATAAATACAATCATTCAAAATACATATAAATTGAAAGAATGGAGAGTAGGTGATATTGCTGGATTTACTAAAAAGTATGAAGATAATCCTGATAATAAAAGAGCTGAGTATTTTTTGAGTAAAAATTCTGCAAATGCGATTGAGGCTATTTTAAGTACATATAAAAACATATTAGATAATGAAAAATCTATTGATTATGGGGATTATTTGATTAGACTAACTGATGGAACAGAGATGAAAAGATTAAGAAAGTCTTTACGAAAATCCTTAGTGTTAGTAAAAGAGATTAAAAATGATGACTTTTCAAATTCAAAGGAGTTATATGAGAATATAAATACTATTCATGTAGTACTTTTTGTAGAGATGTTAGAAGAGTTATCAATAAATGCAAAAATCTTAGATGCAGATGGTGACTAAACTTGGATAGTTACTTTTATACTTTTTTACAAGAGTATTTAATAAACCCAGATAAGAGAACTTACTGGGTTTATTTACTTTCATCAATTGCAATAGCTTTTGTTTATTTGTACTTTAATAAAAAGCAAAGTAGGGTTGTTTTTAGTTCAAAACTTTGGCTACATCCAAGTGCAAAGTTGGATTATTCTTACTTTATACTTTCTTACTTTATAAAAATAGCGATGATTATTCCAATAGTAATTAGTGCGAAATCTATTGCATTTTTTATAAATAAAAACCTTTATTATGAGTTTGGTTTTAATCAAGTTCAAAACTTTTCTTATGAAAATACACTTATTTTATATACTGTTACACTTTTTATTGTAAGTGATTTTACAAGATATTGGTTACACAGATTCTTACATACAATACCATTTTTATGGGAGTTTCATAAGGTTCATCATAGTGCTAAAGTTTTAAATCCTTTAACTTTTTATAGGGTTCATCCTGTAGAAAATATTCTTTTTGGATTTAGGTATTCAATTTCTATTGGTTTTGTAACTGGTATATTTATTTACTTTTTTGGCTCAAAGATTGGACTTGTTGAGGTATTAGGTGCAAATGCTTTTATCTTTTTCTTTTCACTTTTTGGCTCAAACTTAAGGCATTCTCACATTCCATTAGCTTATTTTAAAGCTTTAGAAAAATGGTTTATTTCCCCAAAACAACATCAAATACATCATAGTAAAAAGTATTTTAATAAAAATTATGGAGGATACTTAAGCGTTTGGGATAGAGTTTTTGGAACATTAAAACTTTCCTGCGAAGTGAAAGTTTTAAAATTTGGTCTAAGACATGAGCAAATGAAAAACTATACGACACTAACAAATATACTAATTTATCCATTTAAAAACATCTTAACAAGGAAGAAAAACTAAAATGAAATATATAAATACATTAGCTATTATTACAAGTGCAGTACTTTTATGTGGCTGTACAAATACAACACTAAGTAAAGCTGAACTAGCAGAGCAAACAAAAAACAAAGAAGTATTAGGACAGGTTTTATTTTTTGATAAAAACCTATCGAAAAATAGAACACAATCTTGTGCAACTTGTCATAATCCAGAAGCAGGTTTTGTAGATGATAGAGATAATGGTATAGGTGCTATGGCATCACTTGGTGATGATGGGCATTCCTTAGGAGATAGGCAAGCTCCAAGTGCTGCTTATGCTATGTTTAGTCCAGAGTTTCACTATGATAAAAAAAAGAAACGCTATATTGGTGGACAGTTTTGGGATGGAAGAGAAACAAATCTTGCAGGACAAGCAGGAGGTCCTCCTACAAATCCAATTGAAATGGGAATGGCATCTAAAGAAACTACAGTTAAAAGATTAAAAGAAAATTCATATTATGTGAGTACTTTTAAAAGTATTTATGGAGAGGATATATTTTCTACACCTATAAAAGCATATTCTGCAATGACTGATTCTCTTGCTAAGTTTGAAATGACAAAAGAATTCGCTCCTTTTGATTCTAAGTATGATAGATTTTTAAAAGGGGAATATGACTTAACACCTTTAGAAGATTTAGGAAGAACACTTTTTTTCTCAAACAATAACAACTCTTGTGCAACTTGCCATGTTTTAAAGGGTGAAGATAAGCTAGGGGAAACATTTACAAATTATGAATACCATAATATTGGAACACCAATAAACCATGAACTTCGAGCAAAAAATGGTGTAAATTCAATTGATATAGGACTTTTAAATAATCCAGCAGTAAATGATGAAAACGAAAAAGGAAAACATAAAGTTCCAACGTTACGAAATGTAGCTGTAACTGCTCCTTATATGCATAATGGCGTATTTAAAGAGTTAAAAACAGTTGTAGAGTTTTATGATAAGTATAATAATAAAGAAAGAATTTTAAACCCTGAAACAAATAAACCTTGGGATAAACCTGAAGTTAAAGAGACTATTTCATTAGATGAACTAAAAGCAAAAAAACAAAATAATAGAAAAGTTAAGTCTTTAGTAGCTTTTATGAAATTATTAACAGATAAAAGATATGAGCATCTTTTAGAAGAGAAAAAATAAAAGAAGAGTTTTTCTCTTCTTTTATATTACATATTAATAAATATCATATTATCTTCTATTTTACTTTCATAAATATTAGTACAACCACTATCATTTCCTAATACTTCTCCACTTTTTAAATCCACGTCCCAGTTATGCATAGGGCAAGTTACAACTGATTCGTGTACTAATCCTTCACTTAGTTTCCCTTGTTTATGCGGACATTCATTGTTGATTGCAAAGATAGAGTTATCTCTTGTTTTAAAAATAGCTATTTCAATGTCACCATATTGTACTACTCTTGAACCCATTTTGGGAATATTTTCTACTTCTGTGATTTTAATCCATTTTGACATTATATTATTTCCTTTGCTTCAAAGCTTTCTGAGTTTTCAGGGGCTATTACTATTGGGTTAAACTCTTCGGCAAAGCCATCTTTTCTTGATTCTTCCCATGGATCAATTTGTGCTGTTCTTTGTGATTCATCAAATCTAGCAGCATAAAAATCGATACCTGACTTATCTTTTAATAATGCATCTTTAACATACTCTAAACCAACTCTCTCAACCCAATGAGCCGTTCTTTCTAAGTAGTATGCATCTTCTCTATAGAACTGCATTATTGCTTTAATATAATGAAATAACTCTTCATCTGTAGCAACTTTTGTAAAGAAGTCAGTAACTCTAACTTTAATACCACCATTTCCAGCAATATGTATTTCCCATCCTGAATCAACAGCAATAACACCAATATCTTTGATAGTAGCTTCCGCACAGTTTCTTGGACATCCTGATACTGCAATTTTAAACTTATGTGGAGTCCATGAACCCCACGTCATTTTTTCAATATCAATACCTGTTTGCATAGCATCTTGAGTTCCGAACCTACACCATTGATTACCAACACATGTTTTTACAGTTCTTAAACCTTTTGCATAAGCTTGGCCAGATACAAAACCAGCATCATTTAAATCTTTCCACATAGGCGCTAATTGTTCTTTTTTAACACCTAACATATCAAGTCTTTGACCACCTGTAAATTTTACAGTTGGAACATCATACTTAACAGCAATATCTGCCATATCTTTTAGCTCTTTAGGAGAAGTTAATCCACCCCAAATTCGAGGAACTACTGAGTATGTACCATCTTTTTGTATATTTGCAAAAACTCTATCATTTACTAGTAGTGATCTTTTATCATTTTTATATTTATCATCGTTGTATTTAACTAATAAGTAGTAGTTTACTGCTGGACGACATTTAGTGCAGCCATCTTCTGTTTTCCAATCAAGTTTTCTAAATACATCATAAACATTATCAAATTCATTTGTATTCACGCACTCTTTAATATCTTTATGACCAACATCACAACAGTCACAAATACCCTCTACTGTATCGTTATATTCATCACCTAAAGTATTTACAAGTATTTGCTCAACCAGTCCTAAACACGAACCACATGAAGCACCTGCTTTAGTACAAGTCTTTACTTCACCTAATGTTTTTAAATCATTCTCTCTAATACCAGTTACAACTTGACCTTTAGTAATTCCATTACAACCACAGATTTCTTCATCATCGCTCATAGCATTTATATCATTTCCACCATGACCAGCATCTCCAGAAAGTGCTGATTTACCAAAGAGTATTTTTGTTCTTAAATCACTTATATCGGTATGCTCTTTTAGAAGTTTTAAATACCATGAAGCATCTGCCGTATCTCCATATAAAACAATACCAATAATTTTATCTTGGTAAATTACAAGTTTTTTATAAACTCCAACTTTTTCATCAAGAAGGATTAATTCTTCAGTCGTTTCGTCACCTAAATAATCACCAGCAGAAAATAAATCAACTCCAGAGATTTTAAGTCTAGTTGAAAGTGTAGAACCACTATACCCATCACTATCTTTTCCTGCTAGCTTCTTAGCACAAAACTTAGCTTGTTCGTAAAGTGGTGCAACTAAACCATATGTATTACCTTTATGTTCAGCACATTCACCAATAGCAAAGATATTTTCATCACTTGTTTGAAGGTGGTCGTTTACTAAAATACCTTTTTTAGTTTTTAGACCTGTATCAATAGCAAGAGCTTTGTTTGGAATGATTCCCGTTGCAAATACTACGATATTTGATTCAACAGTTTGTCCATCAGTAAAAGTTACACTTTCAACTTTACTTTCACCTTCAATTTTTTCAATAGTAGTATTTAGTTTAAATTCTATTCCGTAAGATTCAAGATTTTTTTGAAGAAGTCTACCACCTGTTGAGTCAAGTTGTTGACTCATAATAGAACCACTTCTATGAACTAAAATAGTTTTAATTCCATGCATTGCAATACCATAAGCAGCTTCAAGTCCAAGAAGACCACCACCAACTACAACTGCTGTTTTATCTTTTGAGATTAAGTCTAAAATAGTATCACTATCAAGTTTTGTTCTAAAACCAATTACATTTTTTAACTCACTACCAATTGTTTGAGGGATGAAAGAGTTTGAACCAGTAGCTATTAATAATTTATCATATGAAAGTTCTTTACCACTTTGAGAGATTACTTTTTTATCTTCTTTATTGATTTTGATTACTTTATCACCTTTGTGTAAAGTGATGTTATGTTCATCGTACCAAGTTTGGTGATTGATGATAGTTTCTTCAAAAGTTTTTTCACCTGATAAAAGGTACGATAACATGATTCTATTATAATTTACGTGAGGTTCTTCTCCAAAAATTGTAATATCATATTTGTCTTTTTTTATATCAAATAAATCTTCAATGGTTCTTAAACCACTCATTCCGTTACCAATAACTATTAGTTTCTCTTTCATAAATCATCCTTCTTACTCTTATGCAATTATTATGACAAAGATGTAGGATTTATGATGAAAAAAAGTGTATATAAAATAGTCAATAGCTTAATTTTTAATTAAATATATTTTATTTTAGTGAAAATAGTTGTAAAAATAAGTATTTATACTTAGTTTTACATTAATTGTATTAGTTGTGAGTTAATCGAAGAGCTATGAAAGCTCCTCGTAGTTTGTTAGTTATGGATTATTTATTGCCATTGTTATTAGAATTCATTTTGTTATTCATCATTGACATTCTTTTTTCTTTTTTTAAATCCATTAATACTTTAAACTGTTCTTTTTGACTTGGAGTTAAAACTTTATAAACTCTATCTATCATTTCAGCTTTAGCTTCTATTTTGTTATCTCTTTTTTGTCTCATTATTTCAATAAATTTTGCTTTATCAAATGAATTGTTTGTAAATGCTACATCTGGAGTAACTCTATTTTTCATCAAGTCTTGTTTAATATCACGAATTTGTTGAGTTTGCTCTGCTGTTAAGTTTAATTGTCTTAATAATGACATTGGTCCTTTTTGACCTTTATGGTGACCTTTTTTCATCATCATATGTTTTCCACCTTGCATTGCACAAGATTGATTACCATTGTTCATTCCTTTTTTCATTATACCTTGAGATTGACCATTGCATGCGGCATAAAGACCTGTACTTAAAACTGCTGTTAACGCTGTTGCTACTAATATTTTTGTTTTCATTTTATAACCTTTATAACGTTTTGTTATTTGCTACAGTGAAATTATGACATGAGTGTTTTAATCGTTTATGAATCTAATATTAATGCTATATTAACGGAAGGGAAGTGATGTAAGTTTTTTTCTAACCATACTACAACAATAGATATTGTTTTTTTGAGAGTTTAAAAGTAAAATAAATTCTTTATTAGTAATTTAATGAGTTAAATATTTCAATATTAGTTTTTAAAAACATGCTACTATCTAGCAAATTATAAAGGAGGTAAAATGAATCTTGAAGCGAAAATGAATTGTCCTAATTGTAATAAAAACATTAGTGTTTTGATAAAAGAAATGATTCCCGGACGAAGAAAAAGATGTTCATCTTGTAATGCAGATATTAAGTTTTCAGGTGATGATGGTAGAAGAGCTCAAAAAGCTTTAGACGATTTTGAAAAGTCATTAAAAAATATGTTTAAATAAACCTTGACAAATATATACTCAAGTGTTATAATTATATTAGCATTTCTAACCTTAGAGTGCTAAAAAAGAAGTTTACTAAAATTTAAAAGTTATATTAAATATATACCTAATAAAGATTAGTTTTAGTGCAATTTATTGCAATTTTTTTACATAATATGTAAAATATAATGTGTGAAGTTTATAAAGTTAAATTAAACTTATATTCATTTCTATTGGCATAGAGAGTATAGGTTTAATATAATTAAATTTTTATTAATCTAATGAATTTATAATTTTATCTTTACAAAAAGTAGCACTTCCTATAATTATAAAGGAGATGAATAATATGGGATTAAAACCAGGACCAAAACCTAAAGCGAAATCTACAGGTAAATTAGATCAAAGACGTAGAGATAATAAAAGTACACCAGGTAATAAGCCAAGCTTAAAGCCATCTAAAAGTACAAAGAAATAAAAAAAGTCTTATGAAGGAGGTGTTATACCTCTTTCATCCGTTCATTTGAATAATATATTTCATCTTTTATAACTATATGCTCCAACTCCCCAGCAATCTCTTCTTCAACAAACTTAATCCCATCAGGGACTTTTATACTATGAAGTTGAACTGCACATTGTTTATAGTTTGGTTCAAAAGATTTAGGGTCAAACTCTGCTTTTGTAATAGTGTTGATTAGTTGCTCACTATAATGGAAAGGTACGAAGATATTTCCCTCTCTTACATTTTGAGACTCTCTTACAATTACATCTTTTATTCTTCCTCTCTGTGAGCTAATATCAAGTCTTTCACCACTTTTAACTTCTAGTTTTTTAGCATCTTCTGGATTGATTTCAATCCATGCTTCTGGTGCTAAATTATCTAGTATTGAGATAGTCTTTGTTTTAGTTCTTGTATGCCATTGCTCAACTGTACGTCCAGTATTAAGTATAAGTGGGAAAGAAGAACTTTGAGCTTCGCTCATCGGTAACCAATCAAGAGCTAATAGTTTTGCTTTTCCATCAGGTGTAGGACAAGGCATATTTTCATCATATAGTCGTGCCGTTCCTTTTGGATTAGCTTCATTACATGGCCATTGAACTCCACCTAATTCTTCTATTAACTCATAAGTCATACTTGAGTAATCACAAAGTCTTCCTGCACTTACTTTTTTCCACTCATTAAATGCATCAATAGATTTCTTCCAATTTGGGAAAAGTCTTTCATTTACATCTTCAAAGTATTTTGAGAATTCTAATACAATATCAAAATCACTTTTAGTCTGTCCTAATGGTTCAACTGCTTTTCTAGCTCTATTACATCGCCTCTCAGAATTTGTATAAGTTCCTTCTTTCTCACTCCAAGTAGAAGCTGAAAATACAACATCCGCTTTAAATGCTGTTTCACTTTTAAATGCATCTTGAACTACAAGCAGTTCAAGTTTATTTAAAGCTCGTCTTAGTTTTTTCTGATCAGGAAATGATACTAAAGGATTAGTTGCTACTATCCATAAGGCTTTTATTTGACCTGCTTCAATTGCATCAATAATCTGAGGATAAGAATATCCTCTTTTCTGTGGTACATCTTCTACTGGAACATTTACAATTGTTGCATATTCTTCTCTATCATATGAAGAAGCATAGTTTCTATATCCTGGAATTGAAGAAGTAAATCCAGTTTCTCTTGTTCCCATTGCATTACACTGTCCTGTAATTGAAAGTGCAGTTGCACCTTTTCTTCCAAGATTTCCCGTAATAAGTGCAAGGTTACAAATAGCACTAACTGTATCAGTTGCAATTGAACTTTGATTTACACCCATAGTCCAAGCTGACATAGCAGCTGGTGATTTTGCATATACACGAGCTAGTTCATAAAGGTCTTTTACTTCTATTCCTGTTGTAATTGCTACTTCTTGTGGAGTATAATTAGCCATGATATGTTTTCTAAAGTCTTTAAATCCAGTAGTTCTCTCATTTATAAACTTTTCATCTTCCCAACCTTGCTCTAAAATGATGTAACACAATCCATTCATTAAGGCTAAATCACTTCTTGGTTTAATAGGTACAAACATATCTGCCATTTTTGCAGTCTTTGAAAACCTTGGATCAATTACTATAATCTTAGGCTTTTTACCCGTAATTTTTTTATTCTTTGCAATATGTAGTTTTAAAATAGGGTGGTTATCTGCTATGTTTGCACCAATTAACATAATAGTATCAGCATATGAAAAATCTTCATAACATCCAAGAGGTCCATCACTTCCAAAAGTTTGTTTATATCCCATAACAGCACTAGCCATACAAAGTGTTGTATTACCATCATAGTTATTTGTTTTAAGTCCAAGTTGTACAAATTTGCCAAGAGTATAAAATTCTTCAGTTAGTAATTGTCCCGTTGATATAACTCCTACTGAAGTATTTCCATATTTTGCTTGTATTTCTTTAAATTTATCACTTGTAGTTTTAAATGCTTCATCCCAAGAAGATTCTACTAATTGACCATTTTTTCTAATCATTGGTGTTGTATATCTATTTGGACTTTGAACCATTTCGTGTTCAGATAAACCTTTTGGACATAATGTCCCTTTGTTTACAGGATGTGCTGGATCACCTTTTACATATGTAGGCTTTCCATCTTTAACTCCAATATATAAACCACATCCAACTCCACAATATCCACAAGTTGAACGAACCCATTTATCAGGAGCTTTTTGTTTTGCAACTTTTCCAAATACCTTATCATCAACTAGGGCATATTTGTCATTTTTGATATCTAGTCCTAAAAAATCTTTTACATTAAAGTTCTTAATTTTTTCTAACATATTAACCCCTTTGATTCCCAGCGAAGAAATTCCCAGCAAGACCTAAAGCCACTGCTGTTTTATAAAATAAAAGTCTTGATACTACTTCACTTGAAAATGAAATAACAATACTTAAGCCTAAAACTAAAATAGTACTTGAATAATTCCCACTTGCAAGTAATAACATAGCTAGAATTGGTAATGCTAAAGCACCAATACTTAAAGATCTTTCTCTATAGTCATTATGTTTAGAAAAATTATCCTCGTATAAAATCTTTGTTTTATTTAATTGATAAAAGTTATTATCCTCTTCTTCTAAATCTTTATAAAAACTCTTTTGTTTAGTAAATTCTTCAAATTGAAAATATCCAAGAAATAGTGCAAATGGTAATAATACCCCTGCTGTTGTATATTGTTCATTTAAAACTAGTATTAGTGTTATTAGTAATATTCCTATATATGAAACATAAAAGAATATTTTAGTTGTTTCTTCTTTATTCCATGAAGGTCTAGCTTTGATTCTATAAATCATTGATTGGGCATAAATACCATATATACCAGTTGCTAATACACCTAGTTCTACAATAAACTTAAATACTTGATTAAATTCTAAGAAGAAAATACCTATTAAGATGACAAGACCACCTGCGTAAACACCAAGTGCTAAAGCTTCTCTACTTAACCATGATGTTTTAATGTTCTTCATAGCTGTATATGCAAGACCAGGCCTTCCAAGATGTAAAGCTGATAGTGGTAAACCAATAGCAGCTGGAATAAATACTGCAATCATCATCCAAATACTTGGACTTGCTAGATTAAATCCAAGAAGATTAATAAACTCTCCTAAAACTAAAGTAGCAAAACCACCTACAGATATTTGAGTTAAAATAGTCATAAATACTAAAGGCCATTCTGAATGATTTGGCTTGATAATATGTGCATCAGCAGGTGTTACTTTTGCATTTTTTTCATCTTCATCTATTGTATATCTTGTTGTTGGTTTAGTAATCTCGATATCTGGTAGATGAGGTGCAACACCTTGAAGTGCCATATCTTTTTCTACCCAATCTTTTACATTTACAATCTCTATTGCAATTGCACCTGCTGGACATGCTTGTACACAAGCAGGAGTTTGACCAACTTCAAGTTTGTCATGACACATATGACATTTTGTAACTATTCCTCTATCTTCATTAAATACAGGAACTTCATATGGACAATTCCACGTACAGTATTGACATCCAATACATGAATCATCATCATGAAAAACAATACCATTATCAAATTTGATATATGAATTTGTTGGACATCCTTTTAGACATTCTGGATCAACACAGTGATTACAAGACATAGAGTTAAAGTGATTTGTAACTTTTGGGAAAATGCCACTTTGAGTTTCACCAACTCTTCTCCATTTGATATCAGCAGGGTTGTTATTTTGCTCATTACATGCAACTTCACAACAATGACAACCAACACATGCAGTTGCATCAAAGTGAAACCTATATTGTTCTCCCTCTTTGGGTTTAGGAATATCAATACTATAATTTCCACATTGCATATTTGTATCTGCTTTATGATTTAAAAAGTCTTCTAATGGAGTCGTCTCATTTGTGCTCATGACTAAAGACCAATTCTTGTTTGAATTTCTTCAATTTCTAAATGTGATAAAACTCTTGTATCAAAACTTTCAAAAGTTTCATTTTCATTTTTTTCATCTTTATAAATACTAAGAAGTTCTTTTGTTAATTCTTGAGCTTTTGGAATTGTTACCGCTTTTGTTAATTGTCTTGCTTCTAAAATAGAAGAGGCTGCTTTTCCACCAATAAAGATTTTAACACCATAACAGGAGTTACCTTCTTCATCTTTTGCTTTTGCACCTTCAAATCCAATGTCAGCAACACCATGAATACCACAACCTTTAGGACATGCAGACCAATACATTCTAACTTTTCCATCTTTTATTGGAATGTTTTTGTTTAAATAATGCGCCATTTCAATAGCATCTGGTTTTCCAAGAATTACTCCAAACGAACACTCGTTTTTACCTGCACATGCGATTTGATTGTTAAAGTAAATATTATGATATGAGTCATATTTTGTATATAGATTTGACTGTTTAATATTTTCAATATTAGAAGAATCAGTTATGATATAAAAACTTTGCTCGTATGTTAATCTAATAACTCCATCATATTTTTGTGCTAATAAGGCAGCTTCTTTTAAATCACTTCCACAAAATATTCCAGAAGGAATACCAAAATGAATAGCACTTTTGTTATCTTTTAGTTCAATTGATGAGGAATCATCAAGTGTAAACTCATCTTTTACTAACATTTCACCAGCATCTGCTAATTCAAGTTTTGAATACTCTTTAATAGACTTTGAGAACTCCTCTAAACTTACGGCATCTAAAAGGAAAGTTAATCTATTTTTATTTCTATTATCTCTAAATCCATAAGTCTTATATAATGAAATTACAGCATCAAATACTTCTTTTACTTGGTCTGGTTTAACAAAAAGGTTTAAATCTCTAGCCTGAACACCAACTTTACCACCAAGGTATAAGTTAAATCCAAACTCACCATCTTTTGAAGCCAATGCAAAAGCACAGTCATTACCAAAAATATTACAGGTATTTACACTATCACCCAAAATTGCAATATTAAACTTTCTCGGAAGTGTTCCCATCCAAGCTTCGCGCTTGTAAAATACTGATTGAATTTCTTTAAGTAATGGCATTGTTTCAATTGGAGATGTTTTAGAGTATGAATCAAGTGGAGAAGTTACAACACCTCTGAAGTTATCACCTGCACATTGGTGTGCAGATATTCCTACGTGAGCTAAATCTTTTAATAAAGCTGGAAGTTCATTGAATTTTAAATATCTAAATTCAACTTGTCCTCTAGTTGTAATATCTATATAATCATTTCCATATTTTTTTGAAGCAACAGATAGTTTAAGAGCTTGCTGAATAGTTAATTGTCCACCTGGAATTCTGATTCTTATTACAAAAGTATCATTTGTACCTTTATCATATAATCCCAGACATTTTAAGAAGTGTTTTGTATGACTGTCTGTTACAGTTTCCTCATACTTTCCTTTACAAAATTCTTCGAAAGATTTAATAAAATCCATAGGGTTTTGCTCTGATTTCATTTTTTCAATTTTATTGATTTTCTTATTTCTTAAATTAAGTGCTTCTTCTAAACTCTTCATGTGTTAAACTCCAAATATATTGTATTGGTTAGTTTAACAGTAATTTTATGTATTTTTAAACTTAAACTATATAAAAAATAGACATGTTAGTATTTTATATTGTATATTTTATGTAAATTTAAGTCTTATAGTATTTTCTCAATTTTTACAGCAGAATGATTGTAATCAGGTTGAAATGATTCTTTATCTAATAAGTCATTTGTTAAATAGTTTATTCCTCTATGACTTACTGGTATAAATATAGTATCTTCTCTGATTGTTTCAGAAATTAAGGCTTTAGATTCTATTTCACCTCTAATAGAAGAAATTTTGATGAAATCACCATCTTTAATATTAGAAGCTTTTGCATTCTTAGGATGAATTTCACAGAAATTTAACTCTTTAAATTTTAAAAGAGTTCTTGGAAGGTTTGTTTTTGTTCCGCTATGCCATTGATCTCTAGTCCTACCTGTTAAAAGTATAAGTGGATAGTTTAGATTTGCTTTTTCACTAAGAAGTTTATTTTGTACAAAATGAAGATTAGCTTTTTTATTTTCAGTGAAAAACTCTTTATTTTCTCTGATTTTTTCTCCCCAAATAAAAGGCTCTTCTTTTAATTTCTTATATGAGGTTTCATGCATATTTAAATGTGGATTTAACTTTGTCATTTCTTGGAACTCTTCAAAAATATCTTGGCTACAAGAATAATTAAAGTCTTTACTAAATCCTAGTTCTTGTGCAATAAGTTGGAAAATTTCCCAATCTGCCTTACAATCAATTGAAGTTCTTGTTAATTTTTCTTGTTTGGTAACTGTTCTATCTAGGTTTGTTTGTGTTCCTTCTTTCTCACCCCAAGGAGCTGCTGGAAGTTTAATATGGGCAAAGTTTGATGTTTCAGAGTTTTCATAGGCATTTATTTCAATAACCATAGGAATTTTTTGAATTAATTTTTCTACTTTATTTCTATTTGGTAAGTGATAAATAGGGTCTGTATGGCAAATGATTAATACATCCAAATTTGCTTCCATCATTTGTGTTGCAGTTAAGCCTACTTTTTTGTCTATTTTTTTAGTATTCCAAAACTCTGAGACTTTCTTGATTGATTCTTTATCAAATCCTAAATGAACTGCTAGCATTGTTGAAAGTCCACCAACTTCTCTTCCACCCATCGCATTTGGTTGTCCAGTTAAAGAAAAAGGTCCATTTCCCTCTTTGAATATTTTTCCACTTAAAAGATGAGTATTAATTAAGGCAAGATTTTTATCAACTCCTTGCGAAGATTGGTTTAATCCCATTGTCCATGCTGATATGATGTTTTCACTACTTTTATATAAAAGCCAAAATTCTTCAAATTGTTCTTTTGTTAATCCTGTTCTTTTTAGCATTTTTGTTACAGGAACTCTTTTAAATTTATTCTTTAATAATTCATAGTTATTAACATGAGAGTTTACAAACTCTTCATCAACTAATCCTTCATCAATTATTCTTTTTGAGACTAAGTTAAAAAAGTCTATATCACTATTTGGTTTTAAAGGAAGATGTAAATCTGCAACTTTTGCAGTATCAGTAAATCTAGGGTCTATTACTACTATTTTTAAGCCTGCTTTTTTTGCTTTTTTTATTCGATTATGAAATACAACATGAGCTTCAGCTGTATTTGCTCCTGCCAAGATTAATAAATCAGCCTTATGAACATCTTCCATTCTAACTGGAACGTAATCAATACCAAAAGCTTTTTTATGAGCACTTACTGCGCTTGACATACAAGTTCTACTATTTGTATCAACATTATTTGTTCCGATAAAACCTTTTCCCAGTTTGTTTGCAATATAGTAATCTTCTGTTAAAAGTTGTCCTGATAAATAAAAGCCTATTTTTTCTTTTGAAGTTTTTTTGATTTTATTTGCAATTGTAGATATTGCATTCTCCCACGAAGTAACCTTATATTCGTTTTTTATATCTTCTCTTATATGAGGTCTTAATAATCTGCTAGGAGTTTGAATACTGACTAATTCTGAAATACCTTTTGAACAAAGTTTTCCTTCATTTGTTGGATAAACTACATCTCCAATTAGTTTATTTTCATCAAATTCTAAACCACATCCAACACCACAATAACCACATACTGACTTTATCATTTTCTAACCTTAAATTATGCTATGTTTAATTTATATACAAAAGTATACTACAAATTAATGTAAAGTTAAGATGATGATATATCGAAATTATATTTTTATAATAATCTCATTAGTAAAATAAAGTTAAGAATTAAGAGAAAATAAAAACCGAATTTATAAACTTTTAAAGGGTTTCTTTCTAGCAAGGGTGTATTTTTATTAAAAAAGGCTGGTACTTTATTTGGATTATCAAGTTCATATTTCATTAATGAATAATTTGAATATCTAAGTTCTTCATCTACACACGTTGCTCTTAATATAATATTTTCTAGCCATTGAGGGATGTTTTTATTATACTTTTGAGCTAACTTGATACTTTTAAAAGTAGGGTTTTGAAAAGGTTCAATTTCTCCATAAGGAAACTCTTTTGTTAATGATTCGTATAGTGTAACGCCAATTGAATAAATCTCAGTTTTTTCATTAATTGCAGACTCTTTAAATCTCTCAGGTGCAAGATATGAAGGTGTTCCTGCTTTATTAGTAAGAGAGAATACTTCCGTAATCGAGCCAAAGTCAATAACTTTAAAGATTCTTTTTTCATCTCTATTTATAACAATAATATTTTCAGGTTTAATATCACCATGAACGAGATTATATTTTAATAAATATTGACTCATTGCTAAAAGAGTTTTTGTAAGTGTGATTGCATCATCAACTGATAAAGTTCTTTTTTTAAGATACTGTTTTAATGTAATACCATCAAGTTTTTTCATTATATAATAACGCGCTGTTCTAGTTTCAGGTACTTCAGAATTTGGAAAAAAGCCAGCTTTTAATCTTTTTGCATTCCATACTTCTTTAATATATAAATCTAAAATATCTTCATTTTCTAATGCTTCATAAGGTGCAAATTTGATTACATACTCTTCATTATCTTTTTTACAAACCCACGTTCTGTCATTTTGAATTAAAGACAATGTTAATTTATATCCATCAATTACATCACCTTTTTTTAGTTTTTTAGGAATTGTTAAATTTAGTTGTTTCATCTTTTCTATTTCGTCAATATCGTTTACTTCTAAAACAACAGCGCTTGTATCATCAGGAAGATTTTCTTCCATTAATGAACTAGCTTTTTTTACTAAGTTATATGCTCCATTTTCTAAATAAGTGGCAATTATATTTTCACTCATAACAGAGTACAAACCATCACTACATAGTAAAATTCTGTCATCTTTTTCAATGTTGTTTTCAAAATAAAATATTTCTACATCTTTATCAATTCCAATTGCATCTGTTAAGACATTATCCATACCTTCTTCATTATGATCATGTGAAAGTTGAGATAAATCTTTATTTCTGTATAAATAAATTCTACTATCACCTACATTTGCACCATAAAGTCTGCTTCCTTTAATAACAGCAACTGTTACAGTAGTTACAAGTTCAGGACGTTCATAATCTTGAATAGATTGGGCATATAAAATTGAGTTAATTGAAGTAATAAAAGTCTTAATAGCTTTCTCAATACTCCAAGTTTTTGGAATATTTTTAAAGTTTGTAACAATATGTTGAGCAACTTTTTTTGCAGCCTGCGCTCCTGCTTCTGCAGAACCTACACCATCACAAAGAACAGCAATAGTTAAGTCATTAAATTGTTTGATTTCATAATAATCATCACCTACTATTTCTTGTCTTTTAGCAAGTGAAAATCCTGAAGTTTTAATATTGTTTTTACTCAAGTTTTTACCTTTGTTCTATATCTAATATATATCTAAATTAAAATTCTTCTTAAGAGTCTTAATTTAGATATAAAAAGAGCTAATGCTCTTTTTATATTCTACCACCAGCACTAACTCCCCAAGTAGTTCTCCATCTTGTTTTTACAAGTGAGATACCTGAAATTGCAACAAATACAACAAGTGCAAAGATTAAAAAACCAGCAGTATATCCATCAAATACACCTTTTGACCAACCAAGTGTTTGTATTAAAGCAGTACCACCAAGTCCTCCAGCACATCCAACAATACCAGTCATAATACCAATATCTTTTCCAAATCTTTGAGGGACAAGTTGGAATACAGCACCGTTTGCCATACCAAGATTTGCCATAATTAGGAATAATACTAAAATTGCTACTGCAAATGGTAAAGCTATAGTTGCATTAATTATTGCTAATAATGCTACAGTTCCGTAGAAATAGTAAAGAGATCTAATTCCACCAATTTTATCAGCAATTGCTCCCCCAACAGGTCTTAAAACTGCACCAGCGAAAATACATAAAGCACCAAAGTACCCAGCAATTACTTTTACGTTTCCTTCATCTAATACATCAAGTCCAAATGCTGACATATCAACTTGATATGTATTCATTAAATAAACTTTCATATATCCAGCAAATCCAACAAAACCACCAAATGAAACTGCATAAAATAGACAAAACCACCATGTATCTTTATCTTTTAAAAGTTTACCATAGTCTTTTAATTTCTTTGGATTCTTTTTATATACATCTTCAGGTGCATCTTGTGCTAAGAAGAAATATGCAATTAGTACAACAATAGCCATTGCAGCACCTACACCAAATACAGATTCCCATCCCCAAATCTCAGCAATTTTTGGAGCAAATAAGAAGTCAATAACAACCCCAATATTACCAGCACCTGCAATTCCTAAAACAACACCTTGAAGTTTTGGGGGATACCATTGACCAGCTTGTGGAAGTGCAACCGCAAAAGAAGCTCCCGCAAAACCAAGACCAAGTGCAACAATTAATAATTGATTATAAGAAATCTCATTACCTAAAAGGTATGCTGTTAATAATGCAGCAATTACTACTGTTTGTGACATTAGTGCTGTTAGTTTAGCACCAAGTTTATCAACACCAAATCCTAATAGAACTCTTAATATAGCTCCTGAAAGAATTGGAAGAGAAAGTAAAGTAGCTTTTTCTCCTGCTGTCATTATATGACCAGTTAAAGCTAAAGCCTCAGTAATCTCTGTACTTAATGGACCTAGCATTGTCCAAACCATAAAACTCATGTCAAAGTATAAAAAAGCCATAAACAATGTCGGTGCATGTCCTTGACCTTTTAAATCTTTTAATCCTGCCATTTTATTCCTTTAATGTAATCATAAGTTTATTATATACCTCTCATGTAATAATAAGCATATATATGTGTATATTTTATATCCAATTGTTTAATATAAGTATCTATTCTATAAATATTTATGAAAAATTAAGCTAGTAGCTATAAATAAAAACTAAAATTGCCTTATATAGGAGAGAATAAGTCATCTTTAAAAATAATTAATGTATTTTTAAGATTAAATGTATAAAAAATATCCATTAAATTGTATCTTTTTTATTTTCAAACTGTTACTATTGAGAATGAAAAACACATTGACATTAATCAAAAGGAGAAAAAATGATTAAGCAGGTTCTAAAAATTGGGTTAGGTATATCTATAGTTGCAAGTACATTATTAGCAGCTCCAGAGAAAACAAAATTAAAAATAGGTTTTATTGCGTTAACTGATTGTGCTCCATTAGTAATTGCAAAAGAAAAAGGTTTTTTTAAAGCTGAAGGTCTTGACGTACACGTTGCAAAAGAAGGTGGGGGATGGCCTGGGATTCAACAAAAAGTAATTTCTGGTGAATATGATTTTTCTCATGCATTAGCAGGTATGCCAATTGCTGCAACTTTAGGAATTAATGGAAATGCTCATTTACAAGCTTTATTATCCTTAGATTTTAATGGAAATGCAATTACTTATGGTAATGATATTATTGAAAAAATGGAAGAATTTGGATTAGATAAAACAGAACGTCCTGTTACTGCTGATTCTTTAAAAAAATATATTGATGCTAAAAGAGCAAAAGAAGGAAATAAATACCAACCATTGAGTTTTGGTATGGTTCATCCTGTTTCTACACATAATTATGAATTAAGATATTGGATGGCTTCATCTGGAATTAGACCTGATCAAGATTGTACAATTAAACCTTTCCCACCACCAACAATGCCATCAAATTTAATTGCTGGTAATATTGAAGGTTACTGTGTTGGAGAACCATGGAATTCAAGAATTGTACTTAAAGGTAAAGGTTCGGCACTAGTTACAAATTATGATATTTGGAACAATAATCCAGAAAAAGTTTTACAAGCAAGAGCTGATTTTGTTAAAAAGAATCCAGAAACAACAAAAGCGGTTATGCGAGCAGTTATAAAAGCTCAAAAATGGTTAGATGAATCTTGGGAAAATAGAGAAGAAGCAATTGGTTACTTAGCTAAAAGAAACTACGTAAATGCTCCTAAAAATGTATTAAGAAAATCAATGTCTGGAACTTTCCTTTATAACAAAGGTGTAGATTCTGCAAACCCTATGTTTAATGTATTTGCAAATAACTATGCATCATATCCATTCTACTCACATGGTATGTGGTTTGTTACTCAAATGTATAGATGGGGACAACTTGATAAAGCTGTTGATATGAAAGCATTAATTGAAAAAGTTTATAGACCTGATTTATTTGCACAAGTTGCTGCACAAGTTGATTATAAATTACCTCCAAGTGCTTGGAAAAAAGATGGTGTTGATGAATATAATAAATTCTTAGATGGAAAAGTTTGGGATCCAAATAAGGCTGTTGATTATATTTTTGATGTAAAAGTTCAAAATTCATTAGTTTCAAAAGAAGATTTAATGAAAGTTAATAACTGGAAAGTTGAAACAAAACAACCAAAATATGAGTGTCATTATGGACCTGCTGGTTGTGCTGATCCAAAATACGTAACTAAGTAATTAAATGAAGAAAGAATTAATAAAAAAGATTTTACTACCCTTTATTGTTTTAGTATTAATAATACAGTTTTGGTCAGGATTATCAACTATTGTAGAAGATTTTCCAACGCCTAGTGATACTTATGTATATGCTTTTGGTGGAGAGACAGCAGATGGCGATGAAATAGAGGGTGTTTTATCTGATCCTTTTTATATTGAAAACCAAGATGACAAAGGTTTATTTTGGCAAATACTAGCATCCTTAGAGCGAGTTTTTGCAGGATTTGTTTTAGCTATTATTGTTGGGGTTCCTATAGGTTTATTAGTAGGAATGAGTAAGAATTTTCAATATGCATTAGAACCATTTATTCAAATATTTAAGCCAGTTTCACCACTTGCTTGGTTACCTTTATTATTATTTGTTTTTCAAGATATTAATGCAACAGCAATATCTACTATTTTTATAACATCAATTTGGCCAATTATTATAAATACAGCTTTAGGTGTAAAAAGCGTAAATGAAGACTACTTAAATGTTGCAAAAGTATTACAATTTACTTCTTTAGAAAAGATAACAAAGATTATATTACCTGTTGCTGTTCCTTATATCTTTACTGGAATGAGATTATCACTTGGAATTGCATGGTTAGTTATTGTAGCAGCCGAGATGTTAACAGGTGGTATTGGAATTGGATTTTGGATTTGGGATGAATATAATAATCTTGCTTATCACAATATTATAATCGGTATTATACTTGTTGGTTTGATTGGATTTATGTTAGATGTAATAATGGGAAAAATTGCAGATTATTTTGATTATAGAAAAAGAGTATAGGGATAAAAAATGAGTAGCAATAAATTTTTAGAATTAGAAAATATACACAAAAGTTTCCCTTTAGGTGGTGGAAAAGAATATGTTGCAGTTGTAGATGTAAATGTAAAAATTGCAAAGAATGAAATAATCTCAATTATTGGGCATAGTGGATGTGGCAAATCAACTCTGCTTAATATGATTGCTGGGCTTGATGCTCAAACTAAAGGTAATATTATTTTAAATAATAAAGAAATAATAGGACCAGGACCTGAACGTGCTGTAGTTTTTCAAAATCACTCTTTATTGCCATGGTTAAGTGTATATGAAAATATAGAAATGGCAGTTAAAAAAGTAATGCCTGAATTATCTTCTTCTGAATTAAGAATTAGAGTAGAAAAGTTTGTTTCAATGGTAAATTTAGATCATGCAAAAGATAAATTTCCTGGAGAAATATCTGGTGGTATGAAACAAAGAGTTGGAATTGCTAGAGCTTTAAGTATTAAACCAGAAGTTTTACTAATGGATGAACCTTTTGGCGCACTTGATTCTCTAACGCGTGCAAACTTGCAAGAGCATCTAATGAGAATACAACAAAGTGTTCAAAATACGGTAATTATTATTACTCATGATATTGATGAAGCTGTTTTGCTAAGTGATAAAGTAATTATGATGACAAATGGCCCTGAAGCAACAATTGGTGAAATTTTAGAAGTAAATTTACCAAGACCTAGAAATAGAGTTGAACTTCAAAGTAATCCCGAATATATTAGATGTAGAGAAGCAATTTTAAGTTTTCTTTACGAAAAATTCGCAAAAGACGACGAGTAAATGAGTATATAAAAAAAGGGAAAAGTTTATTTCCCCCTTTTTTACTAGAAAGTGTATGCTAAAGTCGCAGTAATTTTATTGTAATCAGTAGTATTATCTTGTGCATCTACATCTACAAAAAGTAATCCAGTTGATAAATTATCTGTAATACTGTAATCAGCAGTAATATTTAATTCTTTTTCTTTATTTTGTGCATATTTTGTTTGCCCATAAATTGAAGATAATTCAATTCCTGCAAATTCATATCCTAATCCTATATATGTAGTTTTCGCGTCTACTTCATATACTTGATTCCCATCTTCAAGTGGATTTATATTATCTCCAGCTGCAGCTTCCATACTTCCAATTCCTGCATCTTTATCAGTTTTTATATATCCGATATTTAAAGCTAAATCAGAAATACTAGTCCTTGCTTCAACGTGCATAATTTGACCATCTTCTGTACCTGACATATCTTCATTAGAAGCAGCTATATGTCCTGTTACTCCAAAAGAATCTACATCATAGTCGGCTTTAAGACCATACCAACTAGCAGTATTATTTGCATCATAGTAATAAGGGTTAAGTACTAATCCTTTTATTCCTTCATATTTTACGTCTAATACATAAGCACCATCATCATTATTTACTTTATCAAATGATTCTAAAGCTGCATCAGCATCAGCTACTGCAACTCTTTTTGTATATCCTAAAGTGATTTCTGTATTAGCAATTGCTGTAATACCCAAGATTGCTGCTTCATGAAAGTCACCCATCCATTCTAAATCAACTTCTTGACGACCAACAGTTAAATTAGCCATATCATTTCCATAAGAAATATTTGCAGTATGTAATATAGTTTTATCAGTCTCTCCATAATCTCCATTTTCAACTTCAGAAAAATCATGATTCCCTCTAAATCCTACAGATGCTTTAAATCCATTAAAATCAGCTGTTTCATATCCTAATCCAATTGATCCAGATGTGAAACCTGCATCATTTCCTGTTTTATTACTTTGTTGTTCTGCATATAATGTTGCATCACCTGTTACATTTCCATTTTTTATAGAAGTATTAATATTATCTGCAAACATGCTACTAGATAAAAGTATAGCAGTTGCAGTTAAGTGTGATATTTTCATTTGTTTATTTTCCTTTTTGATAATTAATCTCAGAATAATAGCAAGAAAAACTTAAAATTAGATAATACTAATAATAATTATCAATACTTTATATTATTAATGAATAATATAAAAAAAGATGATAAAATTAGGACAAATAATATAAATCAAATAGGATAATATTTTGAATAATCCAAATGAAAATCCAAATACAATTATAGATTTTGAAAATATATACGTAAGTTATGACGTAAAACCTGTACTTGAAAATATAAATCTAAAAATCAAAGAAAAAGAGCATTGGGTAATATTAGGCTCAAATGGAAGTGGAAAATCTACCCTTATTAAACTTATATCAAATGATCTTTACCCAAATACGAAATATAGTTTTAAAAAAGAGATATTTGGACAAGCAAGATGGAGTATTTTTGATTTGAAAAAGAATCTTGGAATTATTACAAATGATTTACATAATTATTTTGAAAAACAAGGAAGTTTTCTAAGTGCTTATGAAGTAATCTTAAGTGGATATTTTAGTACAATTGGAGTTTTTAAACATCAAGATTTCACAGATTTACAACATAAAAAAGCTTTAGAAGTTTTAGAATTTTTAGAAATATTAAAAATGAAAGATAAAAAAGTAAGTCAAATGAGTACTGGACAATTAAGACGTTGTATTATAGGTCGCGCACTTATTCATAATCCAAAAGCATTTATACTTGATGAGCCAACAGTAGGTCTTGATATAAAAGCACAAAATAGTTTTATCAAACTAATTCAAAAGCTTTCAAATAAAGCATCTATTATTCTTGTAACTCATCATATAGAAGAGATTTTTCCTGAGGTTTCGCATATTGCACTTGTATATAATAATACTATTTTTAAACAAGGTAAAAAAAGTGAAGTACTAAGTTCTGAAAATTTATCTGAGATTTTTGAAATGGATATTAAGCTTGAAAAAGAAAATGAGAGATACTATATAAAAAGTATGTAAAAGATATAGGCTTTGAGCCTATATCTTTATATTTTAAAGTTTGGTTTTATTATTCACCATACATTAGATTTGGTAACCAAAGAGCAATTTCTGGTACATAAGTTACAAGTATAAGTCCTGCTAAAATTGTCATCGTCCAAGGGAACGCTGCAACAATAACATCTTTTATACTCATTCCTGTAAGTCCAGAAGTTACAAAAAGGTTCAGTCCAACTGGTGGAGATACCATTCCTAATTCCATATTGATAGTAATTACAATACCAAAGTGAATAGGATCAATTCCAAGTGCAACAGCAACTGGAAGTAATAAAGGAACCATAATCATAATAATTGCAGATGGTTCCATAAACGAACCAGCTAAAATTAAAAGTACATTCACCATAAGTAAGAACATATATTTATCAACATTTGCTTCAATTAATGTTTCTGTAATTCCTTGTGGAATATTTTCAATTGTAAGAAAATGTGCAAATAACATTGCATTAGCAATAATAAACATAATCATTGCAGTTGTTTTTGCTGAATCTAAAGCTGTATCAAAAAACTCTGACATTTTAATATCTTTATATACAAATACTGAAATTACAAATGCCCAAATAGCTGCTACTGCTGCTGCTTCTGTTGGAGTAAAGATACCACCATAGATACCACCAATAACAATAACAATTGTCATAAGCCCCCAAGATGCATCTTTCATCTTAGCTAGTCTTTCTTTAAATGGAGCAGGTTCGCTTCTTTTAAATCCAAGTCTAACAGCACCAATATATGTAACAACCATCATCATAATACCAAGTAAAATACCTGGTACAACACCCGCCATAAATAGTCTACCAATAGAAACTTCAGCTGTAACTCCATATACAATTAGAACAATTGAAGGTGGAATTAAAATACCCAAAGAACCTGCAGTTGCAATCGTACCAACGGCATACTTCTTAGGATAACCAGCTTGGATAATCGCTCCAAACATAATAGAACCAATAGCAACAACAGTTGCAGGAGAGGAACCAGATACTGCTGCAAATATAATAGATGCAAAAATAGCAGAAATTGGTAAACCACCTGGAAGATGTCCTACGATTGATTTAGCAAACTCAATAATTCTGTTAGCTGCACTTCCTTTTGAAAGTAAGTTTCCAGCTAAAATAAACATTGGAATTGCCATTAAAGAATAATGCTCAATCTTTTCAAATAGCAGTGAGGCTATCATAATTGGATCTTGATCTGTAAATATCATAAATGATGCAAATGTTGCAGCACCAAGACATATTGCAATAGGAGCACCTAAAATAACAAGGAAGAAAAATAATCCAAATAGTACCGCTATACTCATAACATTCCTCCTGTTTTCTTTTCGACTTCTTTAACTATGTTGTTTAAGTTTTCAACATGTTTATTATCTTTATTTTTTGCGCCAACACCCATTCCAGCTAAAACTTGTTCAGCTTCACTTTCTGCAACCACTTCATCATGTGGTGTTTTTGCAATTTGAACGATTTTTTCACCAACTCTGTATGCAGAAAAGAAAAAGGCAATAGGTATAACTAGATATACAATCCACATAGGCATATCCCATAAATCAATTGATCTTTCATCAAGTTCAATTAAAAGATATAAATACTGATATCCAAAGTATGATATAGCTAGTAAAAATACAATAGTTACACTATGTGATATTAAAAGCATTACTTTAGCTATCTTAGAAGGTACAAGATCTAATACAATTGTAACTGCAATATGTGCATCTTTTTTAAAACAATAAGCAGCACCAAAAAAAGCACTCCAAAGGAATAAAAAGATTGTTAACTCAGTTGCCCATACTAATGACGCATCAAAAGCATATCTTGCAACAACATTAGTAAAAGCAACAGCCACACCGGCTGTTATACCGAATGCTGCTATTGATTGATTTATAAAACCTATAGTTTTACTGATTAATTTAAACATGACTATTCCGTCGCTATTGTTTTCTCAATTAAATCTTTTCCGATTGTTTTATCAGAATAGAACTCAGGATAAATTTTACTTACAGCATTTCTCCAAGCTTCTTTTTGCTCTGCTGTTAAATTATGAATCGTTAAGTTTCCAGTTTTTTTAGCGTATTCTTTGATTGCTGCTAATTGAGAATCATTTAATTCTTGTGCATATTCTCTTTCTTTTTGTGTTGCTTCATTCATAGCTTGAGTTACATTTGCTTGTAAATCAGCTGGTAATTTATTCCAGAATTTTTTAGACATTACAACTAAGTAACCTAAGTAACCGTGGTTTGTAATAGTCATGTGTTTTTGAACTTCATGGAATTTCTTTGTAAAGATGTTAGAGTTTGTATTTTCTTGACCATCAATTACACCTTGTTGTAACCCTGAATATACTTCAGAGAAAGGCATCATTTGTGGATTTGCTCCAACTGCGTGGAATTGCGCTTCTAATACTTTTGAAGACATAATTCTAAATTTTTGACCTTTAGCATCTGCTGGAGTTAATAAAGGTTCTTTATTAGTAGATAATTGTTTAAAACCATTATCCCAGAAATTAAGTGCAATAATACCCTTAGCTGATACTTTATCTTTTAAAGCTTGACCAACTTCACCATCTTGAACTCTATGTAAGTGATCAATATCTTTAAATAAAAATGGTAAATCAAATAATGCTAAGTTTGGCACAATCTTTCCAAACTTTGAAAATGATGGAGCTGCCATTTGAACAGAGTTTAATCTGATTGCTTTTAAAACAGCGTTATCTTTATATAACTGTGAAGATGGATAAACTTGAACATCAATCTTTCCTGCTGATAACTCTTCTAATCTTTTTTCAAAGAAGTCTGCTGCTTTACCTTTTGGTGTATTTGCACTTACAACGTGAGAAAACTTCAATGTGTAATCTGCCGCTATTGCTGAACTTGTTACCACTGCTGCTGCGATAGTTCCTACTAGTAATTTTTTCATAATTATATCTCCTTAATTTTGATATAAAAAAATTATAGTCTAAAGTTATGTATTAATTATGTATTTTTGAAGAAATTTTAAAAGTTTTTTATGTATTAAATCAATATATAAATATATCTTTAATTATTTTCTAGAAGAAATAAATAAGTTTCAAAAAGTAGTACTTTTAGTATTCCTAAATGTAGTACTAAAAAGTTATATATAAATTATTGATAAATCATTCTATTGTTGTCTTTAAAATCTTAGCTATCCCCTTATTAGCTAATTTAAATGAAAAAAAAGTTAATTGTTTTTAACCATAATTTAAAGAAATTTAAAGTATATTATTGCACTTTACTATGGAATATATAAAGATTAAATATAAAGGAAAATGATGGGTTGTAATTTAGACTTACTAACTTCTTTTAAAGATAACTGTGGGTTTGGTCTTGTTGCTGATATGCAGAACAGACAAAGCCATAAGAATTTAGAAGATGCAATAACTTCACTAGAAAGAATGATGCACAGAGGTGCAGTAGCAGCGGATGGTAAAACTGGAGATGGTTCTGGTTTATTATTATCTATTCCAGAATATTTTATGAGAAAAGTAGCAACTAAAGAAGGTGTTGATTTACCTGAAACTTACGGTATTGCTATGATTTTTGCAAAAGACTTATCTGATATTGACACATTTGAAGAGTTTTGTGAAAGCAATGACTTAAAAGTTGTATTAAGAAGAACAGTTCCTGTAGATACAGATGCCCTAGGTGCACAAGCACTAGCATCTTTACCAAATATTATTCAAGTATTTGTAGTACCTAATACTTTAATGTCATCAAAAAGATTTGATGCAATGCTTTACTTAACAAGAAAAGAGTGTGAGCATAAATTAATAGATAAAAAAGATTTTTATATTCCGACTTTTTCATCTAAAGTAATAGCTTACAAAGGTCTTATTATGCCAACGCATATTAAGCATTTTTATGTTGATTTAAGAGATGAAGATTTTAAAATCTCTTTCTCATTATTTCATCAAAGATTCTCAACAAATACTTTACCTCAATGGAAATTAGCACAACCGTTTAGAGCAATTGCTCATAATGGTGAGATTAACTCTGTTGAAGCAAATAGATTTAATGTTGAAATCAAATCTGAACAATTAAAATCAGAAGTTTTCTCTGATGCAGAAATCAAAAGATTATTACCAATTTTGCAAGTAGGTTCATCTGATTCTGCTTCATTGGATAATATGTTTGAATTTATGTTAGCAAATGGTGTTGACTTTTTTAAAGCAGCACGTTCACTAGTTCCTGCACCTTGGCAAAATGCACCACATATGGATGCTGATTTAAGAGCATTCTATGAATATACTGCAACTGCAATGGAAGCATGGGATGGTCCTGCTGCTGTTTCTTTAACTGATGGTAGACATATTGGTTGTTTAATTGACAGAAATGGTTTAAGACCTTCTAAATATGTAATTACAAAAGATGATAAATTATATATTACATCTGAGTATGGAACATTAAGTTTAGATGAAGATAATATCTTAGAGCGAGGCAGATTACAATCAGGAGAGATGATTGCACTTGACCTTAAACATGGAAAAATATTAAAAGAAGATGATATTAATGATTATTTAAAATCGTCTCAATATTATTCTAAATGGCTAAATGAAGATATGGATTATATTCAAGAGTATATTGAAGATTCGTTCTTAAATACTAATGATTATGTCTTTGATGATTTAGAGAAAAAACAAAAATATTTCAATATTACTTATGAAGCAATTGATCAAATGATTGAACCAATGGCTACTGATGGAAAAGAACCAGTTGGTTCTATGGGTGATGATACTCCTCTAGTATGTTTCTCTGGTGTAAATAGAAACTTTACAGATTTCTTTAAACAAAAATTTGCACAAGTTACAAATCCTCCTATTGATCCATATAGAGAGAAAGTTGTAATGTCTTTAGAAACAGGATTTGGTCAGATTCATAATATATTATCTGAGCAACCAGAATTTGCTAAAAGATTAAAAACAACAAGTCCTATTTTAATGAAAGAAAAATTTGATATTCTTCACTCTTTTGGTTATAACCAATCTCCAAGATATGATGATTATTATAAAAATCAAACATTTTCTACTACTTTTACTACTGATTTAAAAGCTTCATTAGTTGCTTTATCTGCAAAAGTTATCAAAGCTGTAAAAGAAGATAAAGTTTCTGTTGTTATTTTAGATGATAGAAAAGTTGGAGAAAAAGCTAAATTAATTCCAATGGCAATGGCTGTTGGGTATATAAACCATCAATTATTAAAAGAAGAAGTAAGACATTCAGTTTCAATTGTAACAGTAACAGGTGAAGTATATGATCCTCATATGGCTGCTGTTTTAATTGGGTTTGGTGCAACTGCAATTTATCCTTATATGATGTATGCAACTACTGTAGCATTATTTAAAAGAAAAGAATTATCTAAGTATGAATTACAAAGATTATTAAAAAATACGCAAAAATCTTTAAATGCTGGTTTATTAAAAATCATGTCTAAAATGGGAATTTGTACTATTGCTTCATATAGAAACTCTGGATTATTTGATGTTATTGGATTATCTGATGAAATAACTGAAGATTGTTTTGAAGGTGCATATACAGATTTAGCTGGTTTAACTTATGAAGATATTGAAGCTAGAATAGAAAAATCACATATAAATGCTTATATTGATGAAAACTGTATGTTCCCACTTGATTTAGGTGGTTTCTATAAGTATTCTAATGGTGGTGAATATCATGATTATGGTCCAGAAACTACAAAAGCTATGCATAATAAAAATGCAACAAAAAAAGAAGATATTTCTGATTTTGATGGCTTAAGAGAATTAGTTGAAACTAGAGATAAAAAATTCATTAGAGATTTCTTTGAATTTAACTCTGATAAAGAGGCTATTGATATAAGTGCTGTTGAATCACAAGATGAAATCTTTAAAAGATTTGCATCAGCTGCTATGTCTTTAGGTTCTATTTCTCCTGAAGCTCATGAAGCAGTTGCGGTTGCTATGAATACTATTGGTGGTTCTTCAAACTCAGGTGAGGGTGGAGAAGATCCAAAAAGATTTAATACATTAAAAAATTCTAAAATTAAACAAATTGCATCAGGAAGATTTGGGGTAACACCAGGATATCTAAGATCAGCAGAAGAGTTACAAATTAAAGTTGCACAAGGTGCAAAACCTGGTGAAGGTGGACAATTACCAGGACATAAGGTTACTCCTTTAATTGCAACATTAAGACATACAGTTGCAGGTGTTACTTTAATTTCACCACCACCACATCATGATATTTATTCAATTGAAGATTTAGCTCAATTAATTTTTGATTTAAAACAAATCAATCCTTTAGCTAAAATTACAGTTAAATTAGTATCTTCAATAGGTGTTGGAACAATCGCTGCTGGTGTTGCAAAAGCTTATGCTGATAAAATTATTATTTCAGGTGGAGATGGTGGAACAGGAGCTGCTCCATTAACTTCACTTAAACATGCAGGAAATGCTTGGGAAATGGGTCTTTCAGAAGCTCACAATGCCTTAAAAGCCAACCATTTAAGAGAGTTTGTACATGTTCAAACAGATGGTGGTTTAAAAACTGGTCTTGATGTTGTAAAAGCTGCAATGCTTGGTGCTGAATCTTATGCCTTTGGAACTGCTGCACTTACATTACTTGGTTGTAAAATTTTAAGAATTTGTCATACTAATAAATGTTCTGTTGGTGTTGCTACTCAAGATGAGAGCTTAAGAGATCACTTTGAAGGTACAGTTGAAAGATTAATTTCATACTTTACATTTATTGCTCAAGATGTTAGAAATATTCTTGCCTCATTAGGTTATTCAACAATTGAAGAAATTGTTGGTCGTTCTGATTTATTAAAAGTAATTGATGATGACTTTGCTAAAAAGTTTGACTTCCAAAATATTTTAAGAAGAATTGATGGTATTGATACTTGTCAGAAAGATTCAAATGAACCTTTTGATGATAATAAATATGAAAAAGAATTACTTAAAAAAGTTCATAGAACTATTGAAAATCCAAATTCTCCTGTAAAAGTTAATACTGAAATATCTAACTTAAATAGATCATTTGGAGCATTAATCTCAGGTGAAATTGCTAGATTCTATGGGGATAAAGGTTTACCAGAGAATTCTATTAATATTAATCTTAAAGGTATTGCTGGGCAATCTTTTGGAGCATTTTTATCAAATGGTATGAACTTATATCTAGATGGCGCTGCTAATGATTATGTTGGTAAGGGAATGAACGGTGGTAAAATTATAATTAATCCAAAACATCAAGGTCAAAACTTTGCTGGTGGTGGTAACACTTGTTTATATGGTGCTACTGGTGGTAAATTATATATTAGAGCTTCTGTAGGTGAGAGATTTGCTGTAAGAAACTCAGGATGTGTTTCTGTTGTTGAAGGTACTGGTGATAATCCATGTGAATATATGACAGGTGGAATTGTAGTTATCTTAGGAAATACGGGTATTAACTTTGGAGCTGGTATGACTGGTGGTATTGCATTTGTATATGATCCTGAGAAAGGATTCGTTGATAAAATGAATCAAGAGTTAATTGAAGCAGTAAGAATTGATACAGATGATACTGAAAGAGAAAGACTTTATTTAAAAAGATTATTATTAGATTATCTTCATGAAACAGAAAGTGAAGAAGCTGATAGAATATTACAAAACTATAGATCTGAAATTAGAAACTTCTGGATGGTAAAACCTAAAAATATGACAGTATTACCACTTGATCCAGATGAGGGAGATTAGAATATGTTAAATTTTACAAAATTTGAGAGAATTAATCCTGAAAAAAGAGATGTTCTTCTAAGACTAAAAGATTATGATGAAGTATATAAAGTCTTTGGTAAGTCAAGAGCAAAAGAGCAATCTGATAGATGTATGCAATGTGGCGATCCATATTGTCATACGGGTTGTCCTTTAGGAAACTTCATTCCAGCATGGTTAAAACAAACTGCAACAAAGAATCCAGATCTAGCCTTTGCTTTATCTAATGAAACATCTCCTTTTCCTGAAATTTTAGGAAGAATTTGTCCTCAAGATGTACTTTGTGAGGGAGCATGTTCTTTAAATACTGGACATGGTGCTATTTCAATTGGTGCAGTTGAAACTCATATTTCTGAAGCTGCTTTTGAAAGAGGTTTAACACCTAAATTCTCTAAAAATAAAAAAGAAGAAAAAATTGCAATTATAGGTTCAGGACCTGCTGGAATATCTGCAGCAACTTTTCTTTTAAGAAAAGGTTACCAAGTTGAAATGTTCGAACGAGCGGATAGAGCTGGTGGACTTTTAATGTATGGAATCCCTGGATTTAAACTTGATAAAACTACAATTGATAGAAGAATTAACTGGCTACTTGAAGCTGGAATGAAACTTCATTTAAATTGTGAAATTGGAAAAGATAAATCTGCTAAAGATTTAGAAAATGAATTTGATTCAATTTTTATAGGAATTGGAGCAACAGCAAGTAGATATGCTGGTATTGAAGGTGAAACGTCTTCAAATGTACATTTAGCAATTAATTTCTTAACAGGTATTCAAAAAAGAAACCTTGGTAATAATAATGTTAATTTTGTTGATGTAAAAGACAAAAGAGTTGTTGTTATTGGTGGTGGAGATACGGCAATGGATTGTGTTAGATCTTCTGTTAGAGAAGGTGCAAGTAGTGTAAAATGTCTTTATAGACGAAATGAAGCTAATATGCCAGGATCTAAGAAAGAAGTTGTTAACTCTAAAGAAGAGGGTGTTGAATTTGTATTTAATGTAAGCCCTAAAACTATTAAAACTGATGGCGAACTAGCATTAGGTGTAGAATTACTTACTACGTCTATGAGTGAAGCTGATGAGTCAGGAAGACAAAGAGTTGTAATTGATGAAGGAAGCGAATATTTAGAAGAAGCTGACATTATTATTATGGCATTAGGTTTCTCTCCTGAAGCTCCATCTTTCTTAAAAGATCTAAGTGTAGAAACTAATTCATGGGGTGGGATAGAGATTGATAAATCTTTCCAAACTTCTAATTCAAAAGTTTATGCAGGTGGAGATTGTGAAAGAGGTGCCCATCTTGCAGTTACTGCTGCTGCTGATGGAAGAGATGCAGCTAGAGCGATTATAAAAACTCTAGTTTAGATTAATGAATACTCCAATTACAGACCTTTATAAAAACTCTTTTATAAAGGCTGTAATACTAGCTAACAAAAAATTATTTTTATATATTAATAATGATCTTACACATGAAGATTTAGACTATTCACAACAAATTGGTTTTGGTGGAGATAAAACACTAAATATTGATTTAATTGCTGAAAATATATTTATTAAATACCTAGAGGTTTTTGGAAACATCTATTCAGAAGAGTGTGGTAAATTAAGTGAGGATAAGAAGTTTGATATAGTTATTGATCCACTTGATGGTAGTGATAATTTTTCTTCAAATTTACCTTATTATGGAACATCTGTTGCTTTAGTTTATAAAAATGAAACACTTGCAGGTTTTGTTTGTAATTTAGTAACAGGAGTTTTAACATATAGAGCTTTTAATGGCAGTATTAAAAAAGAATATTTTTTAAAAAATAGAGATAATTTAGTAGTTTCATCAAATAAAAAAATAGGAATTTTTGAAAGAGCTTACTCTTTTCCTGATATTTGTACAAAATTAAGACATGAAAAATTAAAATTCAGATCACCAGGTGCTGTTGCCTTATCTCTGTGTGATGCAAAAAACTATGATTTTGTATTGTTTGCTGGAAATATCAGAGAGTTTGATATTTTAGCTTCATTGTATATTTCTAATGAACTATTTTTATACAAAACAGAGAAATTTGTACTTATCGCAGAAAATAAACAAAAATTCCACCAAATTAAAGAAATTATAAAGAATAATTGGTTATAACTCCAAGATATATAATTTAAACTAGGAACGTGTTAATGTCTTTAATTATTACTGATGAATGTATCGCTTGCGATGCTTGTAGAGAAGAGTGCCCAAATTACGCAATTGAAGAGGGTGATCCAATATATTTAATTGATTCTGATAGATGTACAGAATGTGTAGGTTCTTATGAAGAACCTTCTTGTATTGAGGTTTGTCCTGTGGATTGTATTATTATAGATCCTGATAACCAAGAAACAATGGAAGAGTTAAAATTTAAATTTAAACAGTTATCTGAAGAAGAAGTTTAATATGTCCAAAATTACAACTATTATTGATATTGGGTCTAACTCAATGCGTATGGTTGTACTACAAAAAAGTAGTAGATTTGCATTTAATTTAATAAATGAAACGAAAAGTAGGGTTAAAATTTCTGAAGGTTGTTATGAAAATAACGGAAATCTTCAAGAAATTCCTATGCAACGTGCTTATGAATCTATGAAATCTTTTTTAAATATATCTAAATCCTTAAAATCAAGAAAAGTGATGTGTGTTGCTACTTCTGCTTTAAGAGATGCTCCTAATTCAAAAGTTTTCTTATCAAGAATTAAAAAGGATTTTGGTTTAAATATCAAAATTATTGATGGAGAAAAAGAAGCATATTATGGTGGTGTTGCTGCATTGAACTTACTTCATAGTAATAGTTTTGTTACTGTTGATATAGGTGGGGGTTCTACAGAGTTTTGTTTTGTAAAAGATAATAAAATTATCAAATCAATATCTTTAAATATAGGAACAGTACGAATAAAAGAACTTTTTTTTAATAAAAATGATATCGATGGTGCAAAACAATACATAATAGATAATTTAAAAAAGATTTTTGAACTAAATATCGAAATTCCAGATACGATTGTAGGTATTGGCGGAAGTATTAGATCTATATCTAAACTAATTATGCAAAGAAATGAATATCCATTAGATATTTTACATGGATATAAATATAAAGTTTCAAAAGAAGAGGATTTCTTACTTCAAGTTATAAATGCAGAAGATAATGATGAATTAAAAGCCTTAGGTATTAAAAAAGATAGATTTGATACGATTAAAGAAGGTACTTTTATACTAAAAACTATTTTAGATGAGTTAAATATATCTGAAGTAATTACATCAGGGGTTGGTGTAAGAGAAGGTGTATATTTAAGTGACTTACTAAGAACTTCAAATTGCGTATTTCCTTCAAATTTTAATGTAAGTGTACGATCACTTCTTGATAGGTTTGAGATTGATCCTAAACAAAGTGCATATATGGGAAATAACGCTTCAAAAATATTTGATGTGTTAAAACCAATTCATAATCTTGAAGATAAATATAAAACATATCTTGTGATTGCATCTAAACTTTATTCAATTGGTTCAACGCTCAATTTCTACAAATCAAATGATAATGCCTTTGACTTTGTATTAAATGGTCTTTCTTTTGACTTCTTACATACAACAAGAGTTATTATAGCTCATACAATTAAATTTTCTAAAAAATCATTACCATCAAAAAAAGATATTCAAGTATATGAAGAATTACTTCCAAAACTTGAAGTGATGAGATGGCTATCTTTTATGATATCTTTAAATATTATTACTAATCAAGATTTGTCTAGACCTAAAATCAATTATTTATTAGATGAAGAAAGTAATACGTTAAAATTAGAATTAGAAAATAAAACTTTTTTAATTAATTCAAATATTGAAAAATTGGAATTACCTAAAGAGTTTAGCTTAAGAATTTTATAATGAAAAAAATTGTTTATAAACTTTTTTTAGCTTTAGTCTTTGTAATTAGAAAATCTCCAAGATTTTTAAGAAGAGGTTTTTTTAAAGTACTAGGGACCCTTGCTTATTTAAGCGCATCAAAAACAAATAGAATTATTGAAAAAAATCTAGAGTTTGTTTTTGAAGATAAACTCTCAGTTGAAGAAATTAAAGAAATTAAGAAATATTCATATTTCAATATGCTTTTATGGGTACAATCTTTAATTGAAAATTTAGATGTAAGTGACAAAGAGTTAAAAGAAAATATAACAATTGAAAATGTTGAAATACTTGAAAAGTTAAAAAAAGAAAATAAACCTATTATTTTAATATCAGCACATTATGGAAATATGGAAATGCTAAGTTGTTATTTAAATAAGTTTGTAACCCCTATTCATCAAGTTGCAAGAGAATCTAATTTTGAAGAAATAGATGATTTTATAATTAAAGCTAGAGAAAAATCTGGTTCAAAAATAATTTTTAGATCAGGAGCTTTAAAAAAACTTGTCCGAGCATTAATGAAAAAAGAAGTAGTTTCTTTAATAATTGATCAGAATATTAATGGTAAAGAAGGTACTGAAGTAGAATTTTTAGGTAAAAAAGTTTACCAATCTTCTTCACCTTCAACTTTATCCCGTAAATTTGATGCATATATTGTTCCTGTAGCTATTTTTAATAAAGATGATTATAAATATAATATTAAGATATATGAAGCAATTGCTCCAATTAAAACAGAAAATGAAGAAAATGATATAAAACAATCATCTCAATTACAAGCTGACATATTATCTGCTATAATACTCGAAGATAAAAAACAATGGTTTTGGCCTCATAAAAGGTTCAAAAGCCATCACAGAGAGATATATGAAAAGAATACTAATAATAAGTGATGGTACACCAGGCCATTTAAATCAATCAATAGCATTTTGTAAAATAAAAAATATAAGTTATGATATTTTAGAAGTTAAATTTAAATTAAAATTTTTTAAACTATTTTCTTATATCTTAGATAAATTTGATAGATATTCAGATGAATTGTTTAAAGATTATAAAAAATATAATTACGATTTTTATGATGCTGTTATAAGTACAGGCTCAGGTACATACTATTTTAATAAATTTATAAGTAAAAAATATAATATAAAATCAATAGCTTTAATGCTTCCAAAATCATACAAATATACAGACTTTGACTATATCATCGCACAAAAGCATGATAATCCTCCTCAATTAGAAAATATAATTACTATACCTTTGAACTTATCATATACAGTTCCTAAGAATATAATTAAATCAGATGAAAAAGCAATTGGAATAATTATAGGTGGAGATAATAGTACTTTTAGTATGGATGTAGAAAATATCAAAAATATTCTAAATTTAATATTTAAAAATTATGATGGCTATTTAAAATATGTTACTACATCAAGAAGAACATCAAAACAAATTGAAGATTTATTAAGTGAGTATGAGTTTGATTATAAATTAATATACTCAGTTACCCCAACAATTAATCCAATACCAGATTTTATAAATCTTTGTAGTGAATTATTTATAACAATAGACTCAACATCAATGTTAAGTGAAGCAAGAGCAAATAGTGATGCTGATATTTCAATCATAGAACTAAGATCTAAAAAACATGATACAAAATTTCATGATTTAGCACATACTGTGAATAGTACAAAAGAGAAAGTTAATTTTAATAAAATATTAGAAAAAATAGAAATTTAAAAGGTTTAAAATGAAAAAGATATGCATAATAGGCCTAGGATATGTAGGTTTACCTTTAGCAGCAGCTTTCGCAAGAAAGTATGAAGTAGTAGGATTTGATATTAATGAACCAAGAGTAGAAGAATTAAACAATGACTATGATAGAACATTAGAATTAACAAGTGAAGAATTAATAGAAGTAAAAGATAATATTACTTACTCTTGTAACCTTGATGATATCAAAGATGCAAATATCTATATAGTTACAGTACCAACTCCTATAGATTCTTCAAATAGACCAGACTTAACTCCTTTAGTAAAATCATCTCAAATGATTGGACGGGTACTTAAACAAAATGATATCGTAATATATGAATCTACAGTATACCCAGGTGTTACAGAAGAAGTATGTGTACCAGAACTAGAATCAACTTCAGGAATGACTTTTAATAAAGATTTCTTCTGTGGATACTCTCCTGAAAGAATAAATCCAGGTGATAAAGAACATACCGTTACAAAAATACTAAAAATCACAGCAGGTTCAACACCTGAAATAGCAGATGAAGTTGATGCACTATATAAATCAAT
>CANNFB010000012.1 GCA_947503785.1 uncultured Campylobacterales bacterium
AAAGCATCTGTTGGCTGTGCATTTAATAGGTTTGTATTTAAGCTACTTGCACTATCTTCTGTTACTGTTGCTGTTACGATTCCACTTGTCCCACCTACGGATTCATTTAAAATATAATTAGCATCTAAAGCTGAGATAGTACCTGTAATCGTTACGGCATGTGTATTTCCAACAATTGCTATTGCATCTGTTACATTTTCTGCATTTGTTCCAATTGAAGCTGAATCTTCTGTTACTGTAACAATAGTATCAACATTAAAGGTATCTACTTTTTCTTTTAAATCTACAATATCTGTTGCATCAGCACTTGTATCTGTTGTTGTAAATGTTATTACATCACTTGTTTCTACATTTGTTATTGCACTTAATGTACTACTTACTGCTCCATCTGCAATTGTTGCTGTTACTACTCCACTTGTTGCATTTGCTATTGTATTTACATCTGCGGCTGAAATTGAGCCACCTGTTATATCAACAGTTTCAGTTCCACCTGTTATTCCTAATGCAGTTGAAACAACTGTACCTATATCTGTAGTATTAAATACTTCTGTTATTCCATTTATTGAATTATAATTTGATATATCTATTTTTTCATCTAAAGCTACCAAATCTGAAGCATCTACACTTGTATCATCTGTTGTAAATGTTATGTTATCTGCTGTGTTAACATCTGTAATATCAGCTAAAGTAGAGGTAACTGCTCCTGTTGTTATTGTTGCAGTTACTACACCATTTACTGAAGCTGCTACACTATTTACGTCACTAGCAGCTACATTGGCATCACTTAAAGTAATTCCACCATCACCACTTAAATTTCCATTTAATCTTGCAAAGTCTGTTGTAAGAGTAGCTGCATTATCAACTAAGATATTTGAATCTCCAAAATTACCAGTAAAAGTATTATCACTTGTTATTTGAACTGTTTTTGTACCTGTTACAGTTAATAATGTTGCAAAATCTGTACTACTTGTTGAAGCACTTACTTTTACAGTAATATCACCAGCACCTGTAATAGGTTTTGTTGCAGGTAATTGATTTTCATTTATTGTTAATAAACCACTAGTAACATCAAAACTATCAACTGCACCTAAATTTCTTGGTAAATCAGTTAAATCTAAATTTCCATTAGTTACTAGTTGAATTGTTCCCGTACCAGTATTTGTAATTCCTCCAAAATCATGATCACTTGAAGTAGTTGTAGCTAAAACTCTTAATGTACCAGAAGTATTCGTATTAATAGCTAAAGTTTCATCATCTAAATCTGTCGCATTTATGGTAGCAACTTCTCCATCTTCAACACCTATAATTTCAAAGTTTCTTAACTCTACATTTGATAAATCAACTGTTCCACTAAAGTTTAAGGTATCACTATCTGAAGTTCCACCTGCATCTAAGATTGTTCCAGCGACAGTTGTACCCGAATAATTAAAGATATCATCGTTATTTCCTGTAATGATATGCTCAATATTTGTTAGAGTATTTGAGTTACCATTATTAATTACAGTTATTGGAGATGTTCCATTTATTGTAACTGTAGTAGGATTAGCTTCTAGTGCTGAGTAATTTATACTATCTATTTGAGCAGACCCTGTATAGTTCTCTATATTTTCAAATACATCATTTCCATCACCTGCAACTGTACCACTACCAACTGTTGTACTTAATGCAATATCGATAACATCAGTAGTTGTTGCATAACTTAATGTATCTTCACCAGTACCACCTACAATTGAGTTAAATAACTCTGAACCTTCTATTATATTTGTTCCATTAGCCATTCTAATATTTTCAAAATTTGTAATAGTATCTGTTCCATCACCAGTTGCAGTTTGTCCTCGTAAGCTTACATCTATAGAAGTATTACTTCCTGAGTCACTTTGTGAGAAATCAATCCAATCTGTACCACTTCCACCATCAAGAGTATCATCTCCACTACCACCTGAAATAATATCGTTATCATTTCCACCATAAATAGTATCTGCACCAGCATTACCAATTAAAGTATCATTTTCATCTCTACCTTCAAATATATTATTTTGGTCATTTCCTATAATAGTATCTCTAGCACTTGTTGCAATTATTCCTTCAATATTAACTAGATTATCATTTACGCCATCCATTGTAACAGTAGTGCCAGCAGCATCAAGCGTGATATCAATAGCAGTTGATTTAGTACTATAATCTACAGTATCTATATCACTTCCACCATCAAATAAATCAGCACCCAAAGTTGTTATGAAGCTATCGTTTCCACTATCTCCATATAAACTGTCATCTCCATCTCCACCATCTATGAAGTCATTATCTGCACCACCATTTATAATATCTACTCCATCCATACCATAAAGTGAATCAATATCAATACCACCATTTATACTGTTATTTCCAGAGTTACCATATAAAGTATCAGTTAAATCACTTCCTATTATATTTTCAATACTATCAAGAGTATCGTTACCTTCTCCACTTGCTGTATTTGCTAATATCCCACCTTGAATTGTAGTACTTTCAATATTTACTTTTACACCAGATATAGAATCTTCATAAGTAATTGTATCTGTATTGTTTCCACCAAGAAGAATATCATCACCAATACCACCGTTTAAAGTATCATCGTTATCTCCACCTTCTAAGGTATCATCTCCGCTTCCTCCACTTAAAGAATCATCTCCTAATTCCCCATATAAAGTATCGTCTCCTGCCCAAGCAGTAATATTATCATTTCCAGCTCTACCATAAAGAGTATTTTCAGTTGTTATATCATTTGTACCTTGAATATTATCATCTTGATTACTACCAATAACATTCTCAAAACCATTAATTTTTTGATTATAATTATTTGTTGCTGTTTCAAATACTGCATTATTTTGAGTATTTAAATCAACATCTACACCAGAAGTTGTTGTAAGTCCACTAAAATCAAGTAAATCAGTTCCTGTTCCACCATCTAAATCATCATCACCTTCAGATGCGTAAATCGTATCAGTACCGTCACCCATTGAGATAGTGTTTATTTCACTACTTCCTGTAATAGTATCATTACTACTTGTAGCTATGATATGTTCAATATTAGTTATTGTTTCTACTTCGTCATATAAATCTCTTGCATTATTAGAAGTACTAGATAAATCTACCATAATACCATTTGAATTTGCATCAACTCCGGAGAATAATAGTGTATCCCCAATAGTATGTGTACCACCATCTATAGTATCATTACCTATAGAGTTTAAAATAGTATCGTCACCACTTCCACCAGTTAAGATATCATCTCCATCTTCACCATATAAAGTGTCATCATTATCTCCACCAAGTAAAGTATCATCACCATCTCCACCATACAAGGTATCATCGTTATCTCCACCGCTTATAGAATCATTTCCAGCTTCACCATAAAGAGTGTCATTTCCAGCTTCACCGAAAATAGTATCATTACTATTATCTATATCTAAGTCATTGGCATTTCCACCATAAACAATATCTGCACCAGTTCCAGCAGATATCGTATCAGCACCACCTCTACCCCAAACAATATCATTTCCTTCAACTGAATTTATTATATTAATATTATCATCAAATTTGATTGTATCATTGTAATTATCTCCAGTAAAGTTTTCTACTTCGTAAAGATAATCAGTATCTCCTCTACCATCATTTGCTACAATAGCAAAATCAGCAGTAACATCTGTTATTCCATCTAAATTAGAATCAACATCAATTGATAATGTATTTTCAGCATCAAAAATTATTCCTTGATTTGTGCCAACATAAGATCTGTAATTAACTGTATCAATTCCATCTCCACCAATAATTGTATCATTACCAGAAGCAGCGTAAACGATGTCATTTCCATCACCTAAATCATAGATGTCATCACCACCATAGCCAACAGCTCTATCATTTCCACCATATAAAATCATTGAGTTTGAATTGCTATTACCTAGAAATAATCTTCCATCTCCTGAAGTAAGTGCTGAGTCTAGAATGTTGTCAATATTTGTTAATGTAGTATTTTGATTGTATCCTGATTGATTTGTTAAAGAAATATTGGAATCAAGTTTTTGATTACTAATCCAGTTATTATCTGCACCACCATCTAAATTATCTGAACCTGCAGATAAATATAGTGTATCATCACCTGCTCCTGAACTAATATTATTATAGCTTGAGTTACCACCAATTGTATCATCGAATCCAGATCCTACTATATATTCAATACCAGAAAGTTGATCAACCCCATCATAACCATCTTGTAAAACTTCTGCATTATCTAGAGTTGCTGTATTAGTCGCATCTAAAGTATCTAGATAAACTTCTACACCTTTACTTGCATCAGCAAATGTAACAGTATCTGTACCACCATTTCCATCAATAGTATCATTTCCTGCTTGTCCTGCTACTAAGTCATTTCCATTACCAGAATCAATTACATCATCACCAATACCACCTGAAATAGTGTCATTTGCATTAAGACCAAATATCGTATCATTATAATCTCCACCAGTTCCGGTACCATTGAATCCTGTAATAATATCTTTTTTATTTGTTCCTGTTAAAATCTCTATATGGTCTAAAATATTATCTGTATCAGTATCTACATCAATTGAGATAGTTCCATCACCATAAGTTGCAGTAATTCCTTCATCAGCAGAACCAGAATATGAAAGATGATCGGATCCATCTCCACCTGTTATTGTGTCATTACCCGCATCAAAAGTAATTGAATCATCACCTGCTCCTGCATCAATAGAATCATTTCCTAATCCACCATTTATGATATCATTATCAAGACCACCATCAATGTAATCAATATCTTCTCCACCTGTAATAATATCATTTCCAGCTCCACCAACTAAACTATCTTCACCTCTAGCACCAGAAAGGGAATCATCTCCATCTCCACCAAATAAAGTATTAGCTGATTCATTACCAATAATAGTATCGTTTAATGTTGTTCCTATTACAATTTCAATACCTGAAATTGAATCAACAACTAAGCTTGCACCATTTTGATATCCATCATTTGTAGCTTCACCGCTAGCTAAATCCACATAAACTGCATTTCCACCATCAGTCATATCAACAGTACTATAATCTAAAGTATCAATACCTTCTCCACCAATAATAGAATCAACACCCTTTGAAGCAAAGAAAGTATCGTTTCCTTTATATCCATCTAAAATATTAGTTTCTGTAAAACTATTTCCACCACTTAATATATCGTCGTTAGCTCCACCTTTAACATTTTCTATATCAATTAAAGTATCATATTTTGTTGCATCATTTGTATTTTGAACACCATTTGTTGCATCTAAATCTATTGTAAGTTGTGTTCCATCTGCTGAAGTAATATAACTATAATCAACAAAATCTGCATCTCCTGAATCAGCTAAATCATCCCCACCATAAATAGTATCACCATCTAATCCACCTAAAATAGTATCATTTCCACCTTGCCCATAGATAGTATCAGCACCTGCTGCACCAATTATTGTATCAGCATTACCACCTGCAAAAATTGTATTTACTTCATCACTACCAATTAAAGTATCATTTCCATTATCTGAACCTATAATATTTTGAATATCATAAAGTCTGTCAATTCCTTCACCTGTAGCAGTTTGAGTAGCAAAGTTAACTACAGTCTCATTGCCCATTGTGTAAGAACCTGTTTGGGATAAGTTTGTAACAATTCCAGTTAAAGATTGTGAATAATCAACAACATCATTTGAAGCATCAGCATCTGATGAATTTTCATCTCCACCATATATAATATCGCTACCTAATCCACCTCTAAATGTATCTGCACCATCTCCACCAACTAATGTATCATCACCATCATTACCAAATAAACTATCAGATTGTGCAAGTCCTTCTAATTTATTATTTGAAGCATCTCCAATTATTGTATCAACTAAATCACTAGCTATAATATTTTCAATACTATCAATATATTCAGTATTTCCAAATCTATCATTTTCAACTCTTGAATCTGCTACTTGAGATAAATCTACTTTTACACCTACTGTTGCATCAGTATTTGCATAATCAAATCTTAAAGTATCTGTTCCATCTCCACCAAGTATAGTGTTTACATTATGATCACCTGTTATCATGTCATCTTTAGATGTACCAGTTACATGTTCAATATTTACTAAAGTATCAACTGTACCATTTGATGTTGCTGTACCACTTGAACCATCAAGTGTTGTATCATTTGTATCTAAATCTAATACTAAAGCATCATTGTTACCAATTAAATCTGTAAATTCAACAGTATCACTATTATCTCCACCATCTAAATAATCAGCTCCAGCTCCACCTCTTAAGATGTCATCTCCAGCACCTGATAATAAAGTATTTGCTCCATCTGAACCAAAAATTTTATCATTGTGTTCTGTTCCTATTATATTTTCAATACCATCAATAAACTCTTTATTATCAAATCCATCATTTTGTACTCTATAAGTTGACTCATCACCATCTGTTTGAACTGTAGTCATATCAATATCAATACCAACAGTTGGAGTTCCTAAACTATAATCAGCAGTATCTTCATCAGAACCACCTATTAGTCTATCTGCACCATCAAGTCCAACTAATAAATCATTACCTCTTCCACCAGTTAAAGTATTTGAATCACTATTTCCACTAATTGTGTCATTATTATCTGAACCAATTATATTTTCTATATTTGTTATAGTATCATTACCATAAGAGTTATGAATTAATTGAGCTGATGTATTAGATAAGTCTACTTCAATACCATTGCCAGTTAAAGAAACCGTACTATAATCTAAAGTATCATTACCACTATTTACTAGGTTTTCATCACCATCAATATGATCATCTCCTGCTCCAGCAATTATATAATCATCACCTAATCCACCTTCAACAAAATCATCACCAGCACCTTCAGAAATACTATCATTTCCAGCAAGTCCTAGTAATGTATTTGCATTTTCATCTCCAACAATAGTATCTCCAGTTACATTATTTGAACCAGTGATATTTTCTATACTTGATAAGTAATCAATATCTGTAACACCAATATCAACTCTGTTATTAACTAAGTTAGCTTTTATTGATGATGAAGCATTTGTGTAATCTGCTGTATCACTGCCCTCTCCACCAAATAAATTATTGCTTCCAGAACCACCATCTAGTGTATCATTTCCATATCCACCATATAAACTATCATTACCAGCATCACCATAAAGTGTGTCACCTGAACCTGTAACATCTTCATTTAACTCATCATCCCCATAAATAACATCATTATCAGCTCCACCATTAATTATATCAATACCTAATCCACCATAAATAGTATCAGCACCAGCTTGTGCAGAAATGATATCAGCACCAGCATTACCCGATAAAATATTTTTATTATCATCACCTATAATGTTATCAATATCATCTGTACCTGTAATATTTTCTATATCTGAAATAGTGTGTGTGTTACTTCCTATTGTTACATTGTCATTTGAAGTATTACTTAAATCAACTGTTACTCCATTTGTAGACACTAATGAATAATCAACTGTATCGCCATTTGTTGATTCATCTCCACCATCTATATTATCACCTGTAAAATCTGAACCTATAAATACATCATCACCAAGCCCACCTAATAAACTATCTGCATCCAAGCCACCTGAAATTGTATCATCACCTTCTCCTGCGTCAATATAATCAGCTCCTGAATTTCCAGATAAAGTATCATCTCCACTCATACCAAATAGTGTATTAGCTAAAGTATCACCCGTAATCGTGTCATCGTTACTTGAACCAGTAACATGTTCAATATTACTAATTTGGTCATTTGAATCCCCCGTAACGTTTACCGTAGCTATTGTTGCTCCTGATAATGTCACATTTATAGAATTGTTTTTTGAACTATAATCAATAGTATCACCATCAACGTGTGATCCACCATCAATTACATTTACTACTCCACTTTTTGTGATAAAATTATCATCAAAAGAAGAACCTAATACATTCTCTATTCCATTTAATGTATCTGTACCTGCTGTTTCTGTTGTAGTTCCACTTTCTAAATCAACACTAACAGCTGCTGTAGCATAATCATATTTTACTTCATCAATACCAGCACCACCAGTTAAACTATTATCTCCAGCGTCACCTGTAAAAGTATCATTATTTGAAGTTCCAACTACATTTTCAATATTTGAAATTAAATCTTGGTCTGTACCATCTATAGTTACGGTTGTTTGAGTTGAACCATTTAAAGTTACAACAACACCATCAGTTGCAGGAGTTCCTGTTGTAATAGAAGAATAATCTATAGTATCACTATCTTCATTTCCATCTATTACATCTAATCCGTCATCTCGACCTAAGAAGAAGGTATCATTTCCTGTACCACCTGAAAGGCTATCAACTCCAGCATCACCATAAATTTTATCATTTCCTGCTCCACCATCTATTGAATCTGCATCATCCCCACCATGTAGTTCATCTGCATCTGCTCCACCTAAAAGCGTATCAACTCCAGCTTCTCCATAAAGTGTATCAGTTCCAGATAATCCACTAATAGTATTTGCTTCACTATTACCTGTTATAACATCAGAGAATACATTTGTATCTGAACCTATCACATTTTCAATACCATAAATAGAATCTGTTCCTTGATCTGAAGAAATTGCTGTTCCTTCGTTATTTCCTTCACCAAGAGTAATCGTCATACCGTTAAATGATTGTGAATAATCTACAGTATCAACTCCCACATCACCTGAAGAATCATCACCATAAATAATATCATTATCAACATCTGATCTTTGGAAGATGAATATATCATCACCTGATCCACCAGAAGCGATATCTGTTCCTAATCCTCCATAAATAGTGTCATTTTCACTTCCACCATCTAAAGTATCATCCCCAGCTTCACCTTTTAATGTATCAATACCTTCATCTCCAGATAAAACATCTTTTCCATCTCCACCAAGAAGGGTATCAACACCATCACCACCATATAAAGTATCATCCCCTGCTTGACCATCTAGAATATCATCACCACTTGTTGCTAAATCATTTGCTTCATTTCCACCATAAATAAAATCATTACCAGAAGAACCTGCAAGACTGTCATTCCCTTGCATTCCAATAAGTTTATTTGTTTCTCCATCAGCTGTAATACTATCTGCAAAATTTGTACCAATTATATTTTCTATTCCAGTAAAAGTATGATGATTTGTTGTAGTGCCAACTGTTACATTTACATCAGTTGAGCCTTGCATATCAATTGTAACACCTTCTTCTAGCCCTTTATAATCAATTGTATCAAAACCAGAACCACCATCAATATCATCTCCAAAACCTTCTGCTTTTGTTGATACGATAATTAAATCATCATTTGAACCAGCATCAATAATATCAGCTCCACCACTACCATCAAGTGTATCTTTACCATCATTACCTTTTAAAATATTAATTTCATCATTACCTGTAATAGTATCATCATTTTCAGTACCTGAAATATTTTCTATACTAGTTAAGGTATCTGTATAAACAACTGTATTTGAAAGGTTTTGTACTACATTTGAACTTGTTCCCAAGTTTTCTAAGTCTATTGATATTTTATTACCTGAACTATTACTATAGTCCATTGTGTCATTATCATTTCCACCATCAATTACATCATTAGCAGAAGAACTATAGAAAGTATCATTTCCACTTCCACCAATTAAAATATTAGCTTCACTATTACCTGTAATTTCATCTACTAAATTTGTACCTATAACATTTTGGATTTGAGTTAAAACATCACTATCTGAAGCATTTATTATTCCAGTTCCTGCATCTAAATCTACTCTAACACCTGAAGATAGAGAGTAATCATAGGAAACTGTATTATTTCCAGCTCCACCAATTATAGTATCATTCCCTAATCCTCCAGATAAGCTATCATCTCCAATATTACCATCTAAAGTATTTACTAATTCATCTCCAAAAATATTATCATTAGCTGTACTACCTATAACATTTTCTATATTTTGTATTCGGTCATCATTTGAAGTTCCATTACCTGATACAATTACATCTGTTAAAGTTGAACCATCTAAAGTAACATCAATTGCAGTTGTTTTTGTACTATAATCAATAGTATCAAAGCTTGAACCACCATCAATTATATTTACTTCATTTGATGAAGATACAAAACTATCGTTTAAAGTTGAACCAATAACATTTTCAATATTAAATAAAGAATCTAAACCTTGTTCAATTCCTGTACCATAACCACTTGCACCAGATTCAACTCCTGCAATAACGGTATCAAGATTAACAGTAACAGAAGCTGTTGATGAACTATAATCAACCGTATCATTTCCACTATCAACACCTAGGGAATCTCCTCCATAAATAACATCATCAGTATTTCCAGCTCCACCAATAAATGTATCATCACCATCTCCACCAATAAGAGTATCACTACCTATTCCACCATCTAGTACGTCATTCCCAGCTTCACCAGATAAAGTATTTACAGCAGTATCTCCTGTAATATCATCATTGTTTTGTGTTCCGATTACATTTTCAATATTTATAACTTCATCAATTTTACTAGAATCATCAAAAGTAAGATTTACAATATCTGAGCCATTTAATGTTACATTTAATCCACCACTAGTAATATCACCCGCATCAGTAATTGAACTATAATCAATTGTATCTCTACCTCTAGCTCCTGAATCTTGATTCCCACCATCTATATAATCATTTCCAGTAGAAACTATGAAACTATCGTTACCTTCTCCACCTTCTAAACTATTATCAACAGAATCTGAACCAGTTAAAAGATCATCTCCACTTCCACCTATTAAGTTTTCAATATTTAATAAAGTATCATTATCACTTCCTGTAACTGTTTGAGAAGTATTATCACCTAAGTTTATACTTACTCCAGTAGTGTATTTTTCATAAGAAACTGTATCTCCATTAGAAGATTCACCCGCACCATCAATTATATTTGGATTATCTCCTGCTTTCATAATAATTTTATCATCATAAGCAGAGCCATCAATATTTTCAATATCAATTAATTTATCACTATCACTTCCATTTACAACAGCTGTTTCACTATCAAGGTCTATAGTTACTGAACTCCCTGCGTATGTGTATATTGCTTTATCAATTCCATCACCACCATCTAAAGTGTCATTTCCTTCTCCACCTTGAAGAATATCATCACCAGACATACCTTCTAAAGTATTTTTTTCATCACTTCCTGTAATTACATCATTACCAGCTGTTCCTGTAATATTTTCAATATTTATTAAAGTATCTGTAGCTGTAGTAATTCCATCATTAACTATAGTAACACTTGGAGTTACACTTGATAAATCTACTGTAATATTATCAATAGAATCAGTTAATTTATCACTATAATCAACAGTATCACCATTTACCTCATCTGAATTTGTTTCTATTCCTAGATTTGTTCCGCCGTCAAATGTATTATTTTCTGTAATATTTGAATAAAATTTATCATCAAAACTTGAACCAAGTACATTTTCAACATCAGTGATTTTGTCTAAACCTTCACCTCCACCTACATTTTGAGAAGTACTTCCATCATTTCCTAAATCAACTGTAACCCCGGAAGTTGCAGCCCTATAATCTACAGTATCAATACCTTCTCCACCATAGATTTCATCATCATTTGCATTACCAGCTAGCGTATCATCTCCGTATCCACCGTATAATTTATCACTACCAAGTCCACCACTTAAAGTATCATTACTTCCTAAGGTATTTGCATTTAATTCATCATCACCATAAATAATATCATTTCCTGTACCACCACTAATAATATCAAGACCTAAATCTCCAACTAATTTATCATCATTTGCATCACCATCAATACTATCATCACCTAAGCCACCATAAACAGTGTCATTTCCAGTACCTGCATTAATAGTATCATTTCCACTTAAAGCTAAATCAGTAGAAGAATCACCGTAAATAATATCTTTATCAGAACCACCATCAATAGTATCATCTCCAGCCCCACCTTCAATAGAATCAAGGCCAGCTCCACCTAATAGTAAATCATTGTCATTTCCACCAAATAAAGTGTCATTTCCATCTACACCACTTAGTGTATCTTCTCCGTCATTTCCATAAAAAGTATTATCTTGATTATCACCAGTGATTGTGTCATTTACACTACCACCTAAAATATTTTCAATATTTACAGCTGTATCTGAAGAGATACCACCTCCATAATTAATAGTTGTTTGTGTTGAGCCATTAAGTGTTAAATCAATTGCTTGGGAAATAGAAGTAAAATCAAGAGTATCAGTACCATCATTTCCATCAAAATGATTTGAGACAGTAGTATTTGTAAGGAAAGTATCATTTCCTGTACCACCTTTTACATTCTCTATATTTGTAAGAATATCATTATCACCAGTATCACTTGAACCTGCAGCCATATTGATAGTTAAATCTGTAGTATAATTCTCATAACTTACAGCATCTGCATTTCCTGCAGCACCATCTATTTCATTCTCTACATTATCTAAGCCACCAGCATTTGATTTAAAAATAACTGTATCGTTTCCAGCAGTTCCTGTGAAGTTTTCAAATCCAATTAAAGTATCACTATCACTTCCACTTACAATACCTGTTTCATTTGTAAAATCAATAATAACAGATGATGTTCCACTATATGAGTAATCTACTCTATCGTCACTTCCAAGTCCACCATCTAAATAGTCATTTCCTAAACCACCTGAAACCGTATCATTTCCTGCTTCACCTAATAATGTATTTGCTTGATCATCACCAGTTACAGTATCATTTCCATTAGTTCCTCTAAAATTCTGTATGTCAATTAATGTATCTTGTGAAGTAATAACTCCATCAATATATACATCAATAACATTAGCATTTGATACAATCTTATCTTCCACAATATTATCTACTACTAATGAGTTATAATCTACTGTATCACTTCCATTATTTCCAAAGAAAGTATTATCTATTAAGGTATTTGTTTTAAAAGTATCATCAAAATCTGAACCAAGTGCATTTTCAATTTCTACTAAGGTATCAATCCCCAAACCTGCACCTACATCTACTGAACTCCCTGACATATCAATAGTTACTTTTGAAGTAGCATCTGAATAATCTGCAGTATCATTTCCCTCTCCACCATGTAAATAATCGTTTCCAAATCCACCTTTTAATGTATCATCTCCAGCTTCACCATATAAAGAATCATCTCCAGCTTTTCCATCTAAAATATCATTTCCTGATTGACCTTGAATAATATTAACATCACTATTACCTATGATAGTATCTATACCTTGAGAAGCAATTACATTTTCAACATTTTTAATATTATCAGAATCACCACTTCCAGCTATAATAATTTGATTTGTACTTCCTGCCTCTCCTAGTGTAACTTTGATTTCATTACCAAGACCTAAAACACTATAATCAACAGTATCAGAATCAATTCCACCATCAATAGTATCTACTCCGTCATTTGCACTTGTTGCTTTAAATGTATCATTTCCTGTTCCACCTTCAAGGAAGTCATTTCCTGCTCCACCTTCTAAAATGTCATCTCCGGCTTGACCTTCTAATTTATTCCCTAAATCATCTCCAATAAGAGTATCATAACCAGAAGAGCCACTGATATTTCTAATTCCATATAAATTATCACTTGATTCTAGGTTTGAAATAAAACCATCATTTGCAAGACTATTTGATTTTAAAGCTTGAGAATAAGTATTTCCATCTGCATCAGTAGTAGTGTCACTTAAATCAACATAAACTTTTGCTGCATTAGTATAATAAACTTTATCATATTCACTAGCACCAACAGAATGTGTTCCATCACTAGCAATTGTTCCACCATAAATAGTATCGCTCCCATCAGATGAATAAAACTTATCATCTCCACTAGAGCCTATAAGCGTATCAGAACTATTTGAGCCTGTCATACTATCTTGGAAACTTGAACCAACTACTACTTCAATACCATTTAAATCATCTGTTTTATCAAAACCATCTTGTGATACCTCTACCGCATTTTGAAGATTTACTATTATTCCTTTTCCTGCATTAGTGTAATCAGCTGTATCAACACCAGCTCCACCAATTAGAACATCATCTCCGCCTGCTCCACTTAAAGTATCATCCCCATCACTACCATCTAAAGTATTATCTTTACTATCTCCTGCAATTTTGTCATTTACACTTGACCCAATTACATTTTCAATATTTTTTATAGTATCTGTAGAATAGTCAGTTATAAGTACCTCTGAATCGTTAGCCCCATCTAAAGTAACTTCAATTGATTTTGAAATTGCACTATAATCAACAGTATCATTATCCTCTCCACCATCAATAATATCTGCGCCATCATCAGCATCTTCTAATATATCATTTCCATCAACATCAATACCAGCTTTAAAGGTATCGTCACCTTCTCCACCTTGTAAAATGTCAGCTCCCCCATCACCTACAATTATGTCATTACCATTTAAAGCTATAATAGTGTTTACATTTTCGTTTCCGCCAATATAATCATCTTGATTTGTGCCTTTAATATTTTCTATATCTTTTAAAAAATCATCTGCAATATTATCAATTGTAGCTTGTGAATAATTATCTATATTTAAATCTCTAAGATTAATATCAAGTTTTCCACTCTCAGTAGAAAAATCAACACTATCACCTAAAGTATCTTGACTTCCACCATCTAAATAATCAATTCCTGATCCACCTGAAAGTGTATCATCGCCATCTCCACCAAAAAGTGTATCCTCATTATCTTCTCCAAATAGATTATCATTTCCAGCATCACCATAAAGAGTATCTTCTCCTAATCCGCCATAAAGATTATCTACTCCATCTCCACCATAAAGAGTATCTTTTCCAACCTCTCCATCTAATCTGTCGTTTCCAAGACCACCTTCTAATCTATTATCTTCATTGTCACCAGTGATATTATCATTACCTGCACCACCTATAACATTTTCTACACTTTGTAAAGTATCTAAACTTTCAACTCCAAGTCCTGCAATTGAAACTGTTCTTGGAGCAGTTCCTGCTAAATCAACAGTAATACCTCTTGATATATCAGTAATAGCACTGTAATCTGCAGTATCAATATCAGTGTCACCTATAACTATATCTGAACCATTATCACCATCATTAATTCCTAGAATAAATGAGTTTTGTCCTAATCCACCTTCTAGCCTATCATCTCCTAATCCACCTTCTAAAATATCATTTCCAGCATTTCCTTTAAGAGTATTTCCACTAGAACCAGCTATTAGAATATCGTCATTTGTAGAACCTTCAACTATTTTAAAATTAAGAATAGTATCTTGTTCATCATCTGAATCTGTATTATTACCACTACCATCATATGTGAAACCATCTGCATCTAAATCCGTTATTGCAGTATTTGTATTTAAATCTACTCTTACAGATTGAGAAATACTTGAATATGATAATGTATTACCATTTACATCTGAACCTTGACCATCTAAATAATCAGAACCAAGTCCTCCATCAATAATATCATTTCCATCTCCACCTAAGATAGTATTTACTGAACTATTTCCAATAATTGTATCAGATACACTAGAACCTATAATATTTTCTATATTTCTTATATCATGATCATCAACATCTGCAAGTTTTACAGTTGTATTTAATCCACCATCTCGCAAATCTACCCCAATACTACTTGACAAGTTACTGTAATCTACAGTATCTCCTGTAGATGAACTTCCATCAGTATATGCAGTATTAGTTCCACCATCAATATCATCACCAAATGTTTCACCATTTTTTTGGATAAAAGTATCATCACCTTCATTACCAATTAAAGAATCAGAACCACCTGCACCATCAATAGTATCATTTCCTAGACCACCTTCTAGTTGGTTTGTAATTGAATTTCCTGAGATAATATCATCACTTGAACTTCCTATTACATTCTCTATTCCATTAATAGTATCACTATCTAAAATAGTGTCACTTGGATTAAGTACTTGAGCTGTTGGGGTATCTAAATTTATATTTATATGATATTCTGAATCAATTGCACTATAGTCAATTGTATCAGTATTACCTCCACCTTCAAGGACATCATTATCACCATCTATATCAGAATCTTTTATTGCAAATAAATCATTCCCACTTCCACCAACAAGACTATCAGTTCCAGCTCCACCAGAAAGAGTATCATTTCCATCACTTCCATCAATAGTATTATCTTGACTATCTCCAGATAAAATATCATTTTTTACAGAACCTAAGATATTTTCAAAACCACTAATTGCATCTGTACCATCATTTACAGTATCAACTACTGATAAATTTAAATTCACTGTCACACCTGAAGAATCTGATGAATTTGCACCTGCATAAGAAAGTGTATCAATTCCTGACCCACCTATTAAAGTATTATCTAAAGAATCACCTTCAATAATATCATTTGTTGTTGTACCAATAATATTTTGAATATCTGTAAACTGGTCAATATCTGATCCAATTTTTCCCGTACCATCTCTTAATGATGCATCAAGTGAAGATTCTAGGGCATAAGAAACTGTATTTTCGCCTGTTCCCCCTATTAAACTATCACTTCCTGCACCTCCTAGAAGTAAATCGTCCCCAATTCCACCACTAATAGTATTTGCGTTATTATCACCAATAAGGGTATCATCATTTGCTGAGCCAATAATATTTTCAAAGTTTGATAAAGTATCAGTACCTGAATCTATTCCTGTACCACTTGAAGCTATTATATTATCAACTGTAGAATCAAAGTTAATATCGCTGTTTATTACTGTACCTAAGTTTACAACTAATGAAGAAGTAGTATTTGCATATGAAATTGTATCAGCTGTACCATCATGACCATCTAAATTATTATCTAAATTATTACCTTCAATAGTATCATTTTGTGTAGTTCCTATGATATTTTCTACATCTTTTACTTGATGATCAACAGTTATACTTCCATCTAAATATACATTAGCTGGGTTTGTATCGTTTAAATTAAGATTTATACTTGAACTAAGTGCTGTATAATCAACTGTATCAATGTTATCTCCACCAAATATTAAATCTCCTGTAGTATCATTTAATCCTGATGTTTGAATAAAAGTATCAGCACCTGCATTCCCATACATAGTATCAGCACCTGCATCACCTTGTATAATATCAGCTCCTAATCCACCTTCAATACTATCAGCATTTGCTCCACCATATAATGAGTCATTCCCGTCTTCACCAATAATTGTATTTGAGTTTAAATCACCTTTAATAATATCAGCTAGTTGAGATCCTATAACATTTTCAATTCCTGTTAAAGTATCTTCTTCTTCACCCAAAGTATGAGTAGTTAATCCATCATTTAAAGTATTAATATAAGTAGTTCCTGATGCATTAGTAAGAGTTAAATCAATACCAGCATCACTTCTATTACTATAGTCTACTGTATCAATACCATCTCCACCAATAATTTGGTCATTTCCCAATCCACCAACTATAGTGTCATCATCAGCTCCACCATCTAAATAATCATCTCCTGCTTGTCCATCAAGATAATCATCTCCTGCTTCACCAAAGAAAGTGTTCTCTGAAGCATCACCAATTAAAGAATCATCTGCACTTGACGCAGTAATATTCTCTATATTTGTAAGAGAATCTATTCCATCTGATTTAGTAACTGTAAATGAACCTGTACCAGTTGATGTAACTGTTACTCCTGAAGTTAGATCAGAATAATCAACAGTATCACCTGTAGTATCATCTCCACCATCAATAGTATCACTTCCACCACTAGCCCTTATGATATCATTACCACTAAGAGAATTTATTGTATTGTTTGAAGAGTTTCCAGTAATATCATCATTACCTGCTCCACCTTCAACATTTTCAATGTTTTTAATAATTAAATCAACACCATTTTCACTATCTGTATCTTGTGCATTTTCATTTGATAAGTCAACAGTAATACCACCTATTGTTGGAACGGCATAATTAAAACTTACGAAATCTTGTTCTCCTGCTCCTCCATCTAAGTAATCAGCTCCTGATGTAGACCCTAAACCATAAAGAGTATCATTTCCAAGACCACCAATTAATGTATTTTGATTAAGTGTACCTTTAAGTTCATCATCATAATCACCTCCAATTACTCCCTCAATAGAAACAAAAGTATCAGTTCCTAGACCAGCACCAACAGAACCTGGAGTTACTAAATCTACAGTGATTGAGGTATTTGCATCAGAGAAATCAGCCGTATCGTTACCAGCTCCACCATCTAAATAATCATTTCCAGTTCCACCTTTTAGGATATCATCTCCATCTCCACCAATAAGAGAATCTTCTCCTGCTTCACCTTTTAATACATCATTACCACTTCTTCCCTCTAAAGTATTATCTGAACTATTTCCTATAATTGTATCAATTTCATTTCCACCAATAATATTTTCGATGTTTTCTATTTTATGATTAGTTATATCTGAACCAACTTTTACAAAAGTAGAGCTTGTATTTGAATCACTTAAAGTAACTTCAATACTTTCACTTTCTAAATGATAATCAACTGTATCTCCAGCAGTAGTATTATCTCCACCATCGATATAGTCTCCTGTAAAATCATTAGATATTATTGTATCATCGCCAGCTTGGCCATAGATATAATCACCAGCACTTCCACCATCTAAAATATCGTTATCAGCACCACCTCTAATAGTATCTATTCCTGCTCCACCACTTAGTGTATCTGCGCCATCATTACCATCTATAACATTTGAATTTTCATCACCTGTAATAGTATCTTCAACAGTTGACCCTACAATATTTTCAATTTCATATAAATTATCGATTTCTCCTAAACTTCCAACAGAAGCAGAACCTGAACCTGAATTTAAAGTAAGATTTACACTTTCATTTCTTGAACTATAATCAACTGTATCACCATTTAAATGAGTTCCACCTCGTAGTTCATCATTACCAGTTCCACCAGATAATGTATCATCACCAGATTCTCCATAAAGAATATCATCTCCAGCTTCACCTTTTAAAATATCATTTGAAGCTCCACCTTTAAAGGTATCATCTAAAGCTCCACCTGTTATAGTGTCTAGATAGTCTGTTCCTTGAATTTCTTCAATATTTACTAGAGTATCTGTATCTCCCGTATTTTTGTCAACACTATTACCACCAGAAACGATAATTCTTGTAGATGCATTAGAATAATCTACAGTGTCATTATCAGCCCCTCCATCTATAATATCATTTCCAGAACTTGAATAAATTCTATCATTTCCACTATTACCGTCTAAGCTATTATCTAAAGATGACCCTATAATAATATCACTTCCAATACCTGTTGTAATATTTTCTATATTTAAAACAGAATCTGTATCTCCAGCTGAAGATACAGTACTTCCCGCATATATTACAGAATTTATTTCCTCGCTAGTATTGTTTAAATTAGCAATAACAGGAGTACTATAATCTGAATAGTCAACTTTATCTATTCCATCTTTTCCATCAACTGCATTTGAAGTTATTGTTGATGAATCCATAATAAAAGTATCGTTATTTTTACTTCCTGTTGCATTTTCAATACTGATTAATGTATCTATTTCAGAACTATCATTTGCAGTATTAGAAGCAAAGTCTACAGTCACACTATCGTTTCCAGAATCTAAATAGGCATAATCAACAGTATCATTTCCTGCTCCACCACTTAGTGTATCAACACCACTATTTCCAATTAAAGTGTCATTTCCTGTTTGTCCATAAATAGTATCATCACCTGCCCCACCACTTAGCGTATCCGCTAAATCAGTAGTTGATAAATCATTTCCTGCTTCTGCACCATAAATAGTGTCATTTCCTGAGCCTCCTGATATAATATCAGAGCCCCCCATTCCTTCAAAAGTATTTACAATATTATCAGTAGTATTTCCCACTATTGTGTCATTATTTTTTGAAGCTTTTATATTTTCAATACTTGTTAATGTATCTTGTGAAGTCAAATCATATTTAACTAAACCAGTATTCATATTAGCTTCTATTCCAACACTTGAAGTAATACCTGAGTAATCTGCTGTATCAATTCCACCTTCACCATCTAATTCATTATTATTTGATTTTCCTACTAAAGTGTCATTTCCTTCACCACCTTTAATATTATTCTCTTCTGAACTTCCAGTTAAAATATCATTTCCAGAACCACCTTGAATATTTTCAATACTTTCTATTATTAAAGTACCTTCATTTGTGATTTGTTCTAAACCTTCTTTTGATAAATCTAGAACGATATCATTTGAAGTATAAGTAAAATCAACAAGGTCTTCAGAACCCTCGCCTCCAATTAAAGTATCATTTCCACCTTTTCCAATTAAAGTATCATTTCCAGCTGAACCTGATAATACGTTATCATTATTAGTTCCTGTTAATGTATCATCATTTGAACCACCAATAAGACCTTCAATTGAATTATAAGTATCTATCCCTTGTCCAGCTGCTATTTCAGTTATAGGTAAAGAATCCATATCAATTATAAGTTTTTGAGTTACGTCACTATAATCAACTGTATCAACACCTTCTCCACCAATAAAAGAATCATCACCATCATTACCTTTTAGTGTATCATCACCTTTTCCACCATCAAGGATATTATTTTCATCATTTCCAATAAGAGTATCAGTAAAATCTGAACCAATGATATTTTCTATGTTTTTTAAAGTATCACTACCTTCTGTAGCACTTATAATTTGAGCATTAGTTTTTGTTAAATCTACTGTTATTCCAGTAGATGTAGCTTCTGAATAATCTACAGTATCACCAACACCATTAGTATTAATTCCACCATCAAAATAATCATTTCCTTGACTACCAAATAATGTATCATCTCCTGCATTTGAAATGAAAGTATTATTATTATCATCACCTTTTAAAGTGTCATCTCCACTTCCAGATGTAATATTTTCTATTTCTTGAATAAAGTCATTATCTACATCATTTATATTTACTCTTGTTTGATTTACACCATCAAGAGAAACAACAATTTTGTTAGATTCCACACTATAATCAACTGTATCACTATCAGCTCCTCCAAAAATAGTATCAATACCATCATCAACTAAAGAAATAAAAGTATCATCTCCCGCATCACCATATAAAGTATCAACGCCTTTTCTTCCATCAAGGATATCATCACCAGCACCACCTCTTAAAATATTGTCAGAGTCATCACCTTTTAAGACATCATTTCCACTTCCACCAATAACTTCTTCAATATCAATAATTGTGTCTGTTGTAGTTGTACTTCCATCACTTTTTATTGCCGTTTTAGCTTCTAAATCAATATTTAGTGATAATCCACTTAGCATAGAATAATCTACAGTATCTGTAAATACAAAGTCGTTTTTTTGAATTAGATTTATTGGAGTATCTACAGTTTGCTCTGATTCTAAATATATATACGTCCCATCTGTTCCTATTGTTCCAAGATCTAAAATATTTGAAGCATTTTGAGCATTAAATTCATTAATAATATTAGCTATTTGATCATCTGCACTAGCTCCCTCAGCAGAGATTGTAATTCCAGCTACCATAAAGGAAATAGTAGTACCTATAGTGTTTATATTAAATCTGTTTAATTCAGTATTTTTACCACCATTTAAAGTGTCATTCCCTTTACTTCCAAATATTACATCAGAACCAAAACTACCTAGTATTGTATTATTTTCATCATCACCTGTAAAAGTATCATCTCCATATCCACCGTAGATATTTTCAACGTTTGAAACAACAATACTTCCTTGAGTACCTGTTACTTGTGTAGAAGTATTTGAAAGGTCTAAAGAGATATCATTTGTAGTAAATCCAAAGCTAATTAAATCACTTCCACTTCCTCCATCAATAGTATCAATTCCACCAGAACCATCGCTAACTCCAAAACCAGATAAAGTATCATCGCCACTTCCACCTACAATATTATTAGATCCCGTAGTTCCCAGTAAAGTATCATCTCCTGAACCACCTATAACACCTTCAATAGAGCTAAATGTGTCAATTCCTTGACCAAGTGCAACTTCAGTTGGTGCTAAAGATTTTAAATCTACATTTAAATCTTGTGATACGTCACTATAATCAACAGTATCAAGACCATCTCCACCTATAAAAGAGTCATCACCAGCAGCACCTTTTAATGTATCATTTCCTAATCCACCATCAAGTGTATTATCTTGAATATTTCCAATTAATGTATCATCAAAATTTGAACCAATAATATTTTCAACATTTACAATAGTATCAAAGCCTTCAGTTCCACTAATTGATTGTTGAGTTGTAATACTTAAATCTACTGTAACTCCAGAAGTTGTAGCAGAGGAATAATCTACAGTATCTCCAGAAGGATTATTTATATCTGAAGTATTAACTCCTCCATCTATATAATCATTACCAGCACCACCATAAAGTGTATCATCACCTTCTTGACCTTTTAGTGTATTATTCAGAGTGTCACCACTTATTGTATCATCAGATTGAGAACCAGTTACATTTTCAATTTGAAAAATTGTATCCTTATCTAATCCATTTTCTTTTACTATTGATGAATTACTGTCATCTAAAGTTACAACTATTGAGCCATTGTTTCTAGCACTATAATCAATAGTATCAGTACCTTCATTTCCGATTAATGCATCTTTTCCATCACTTGCAAGTAAAGTATCATTACCTTGTCCACCAAGAAGAGTATTATCTTCAATATTCCCTCCTAATGTATCACGAAAGTTTGAACCTATGATATTTTCTATATTTCGTACAGTATCTTGCTCTGTACCAACTGTTGCAAGGGCATCACTTCCTGAATTTTCAAGTGTTAATTTAACGGCATTTGAATCAGAATAATCAACAGTATCACCTTTTAAATCGTGATTACCTCCATCAATAATATCTTCACCAAGTCCACCAATAATAGTATCATCACCATCTCCACCATCTAAATAATCATCACCATCTTTACCATAAATAGTATCATCACCTGAAAGACCATATATTTTGTTACTAGAAGAAGAACCAATTAATATATCATTAATTATTCCACCTTCTAAATCTTCAATATTTCTTATTTCTATGTTTCCATTACCTGTTGACTGAGATGAAGTAAGTCCTAAATCAACTGTAATACTTTGAGTTGAAGTACTAAAACTAAGTAAATCATCATTAGCTCCACCATCAACAAAATCATTTCCAGTTGTTGAACTTCCTCCTGAAATAATAGTATCATTTCCACTTCCACCAAGAAGTGAATTATCTTTTGCATCACCTTGTAAATAATCATTAAAAGTTGTACCAATTAGATTTTCTATATCATAAAGAACATCATTTCCTGCATTTATAGTATCTTGAATCGTACCTGCTGCAACAGAAAGATCAACTTTAACCCCATCAATCCCATTAACAGTATTAGTACTTACTGTAATATCACTATAATCTACTGTATCTTCACCAGCATCTGCAATACTATCTCCACCATAAAAAGTATCGTCACCTAGTCCACCAGATAAAAGGTCATCATCTAGACCACCAATTAAAGTATCATCCCCAAGTCCTGCGATAATAGTATCATCACCTTCATTTCCATCTAATACATTGTCTTTTATATCACCTGTAATTTGATCATCAAAAGTTGAACCAATTACATTTTCAATATTTAATAACTTATCAGTTCCATCTCCACCTCTAGCTCTTTGTATAGAAAGATCAATCTCTTCAGAAGTTGAAGCTCCAATAAAGTCTACAGTATCAATTCCCTCTCCACCATCTAAAGTGTCATTTCCAGTATTTCCAATAATTAAATCATTACCGTCTAAACCTTTTAATATATTATTAGCAGTATTACCAATTATAGTATCATTAAAATTTGTACCAGTAACATTTTCAAAATCATATAGTTCATCTATTCCAGAATCAACTCCTCCATCAATTCCACTAGCACTACCTTTTCCCGGAAAAGAAGCATCATCTTCTAAATTTACCTTTACACCATTTTGTGTTGTACTTGTCGCACTTTCAAAAGTGATAGTATCAATTCCCCCATCACCTTTTAATAAATCTTCACCTATTCCACCATCAATTGTGTCGTTACCTAAACCACCTTCTAATGTATCATCACCTGCATTACCTGATAATATATCACTACCTGCTTCACCTTTTAGGATATTAACTTTATTATCACCTTTTAAGATGTCATTATCTTGTGTACCTGTGATATTTTCAATGTTTAAAACAGTATCAGAACCATCACCGGCTACTGTTTCTTGAGATAAATCAGCATCTATACCAATATTATTTAAATTATCAATTGAAGAGAAATCTAAAGTATCAATTCCTTCTCCCCCATCAACTGTATCATCACCTAAACCTGAAGTTATTATATCGTTACCAGTATTTCCAAAAATAGTATCATCTGCAATTCCAGTTGTTATAGTATCATTTGCAAGTCCACCATTAATAGTGTTTTCTATTGTGTCAGAACCATAAATAATATTATCATTAATATTTGTTGTAATTACAAAACCTGATTCAACTCGCTCTCCAAAACTATTTACAAAAGAATCGAATAAATATTCAGAAGGATCATTTATATTTGATATTTCTTTTACATTTACACCATAAGTTTTTTTAAAATCCAGTGTTGTAATAACAGGTATTTCAATTATTCCTTTATTTTCCTCAGATACATTGTTGATATTAAATATAGCTTGAGCTTCAATATCAACTTCAAAATTAATTGATTGATTTTTATCTACTGAAAAATCTAATTGAATATTACCTGATGAGTCTGTAGTAAAACCATCTACTTCAGGAGTATCTGGATTATCTTTTTGAATTACCCATTTACCATTTGCAATTGTTCCATTTTCAAGAATAAAACCATCAGGAGGAGTATCACTACTTATAGTGATTGTCTCAATTACAAAACCTTCAGGTTGTTTTGGATTAAGACTAATTGTACGTGAAATAGTATTTGCATTAAAGTAAGCAGAACTATCTGTATTTATTATTAAACTATCTGCATCGATATTTGTTATATTTGAATAATCAATAAATTCTGCATCTGTTTGCTTTATAATTGAAGATCTATCTACAGTAGAATTTGTATCAGGATATATATTATCATAACTAGTTCCACCTCCACCTTCAACCGTAATAACTCTACTTTCACCATTGTTATCACTTACCTTTATATGTTCAATATTAATATCAAAATCTAAAGTAGAACTAGCACCTTCTGTTATTGATTCTTCAGTTTTACTACTTGTACTCACAGCATCTTCATTACTTGTAAATTCATTTTCAATAACTTCAACTTGTTCAGTAGGAGGAATTTCAAATTCTGCTGGTGCTTCATCTATTTCAGGATTATCTTCAGGAGCAACTTCTACTTCTTGTATTATTACTTGTGGAGTAGCTTCTGCATTATTTTGTGTGGCATCACCTTCAGCATTATCTTTGGCAGTGTTATCAGGAATATTAATTTCAGCATTAGAAACTAAAGAATCAATAGGCAAGGCATTGATTTCTTCAACTTCAGATAAAATATCACCTAAGGTAAGTTGTTTTCCTGAATTACTAGCAAATCTAGGAGGATTATCATTAAAGCCCATTAAAGCCATAGATACAAAAGTAAAAGTTCCGTATCCTGGAATATCTATTACGATATCTCCACCGACTAATTGATATTCTAAATCTTCAAGATTAATTCCAGGGACTTTAAAATCTACTAAATCTCCTGGTCTTACATATACTGCTATATTTTCACCTTGAAGAGGTTTATCAATTATTTTAAGACTCTTGTTTCCATACTTTATATATTTATTATCCGTTGCCATAATATTTTCCTTGTAATAACACTTAATTACAATTATTATAACAAAAAAAGGCTATAGATATAATATACTTAGTTTATTTACATAAATTTATTATGTAGAACTACATATTATATATCAAAATGCCTATATATAGTAGATATACAATAAAAACTAAATATGATACAAAACATATTTAAAGATAATTTAAAGTTTATAAAAAAGTTATTTTTATTTATTTCATATTAAAAAAAGTATTTTTTGTAACGAGTATATATTTCTTTTTTAGTGAAGTTTCAAACTTTTCTGATGCAGATTTTAGTTTTCCATAAGAGATTTTAGCAACATCTTTATCTTCCCAAAGTATCTGTACAAAAGTCACAGTTTTTCTATCATGAGCTATTAAATCAATTGAATTATTGTTATTATCCCACCAAGAACCAATAGCAATTGGAGTGTATGAAAAAATATCTTTTTGTTTATTATCAATGATTTCTTTTATACATTTTTTATAAGATAAAAAAACAGTTTTACTAATAAATTCATCTTGGATTAACTCACTAATTTCTTTTATATCCCCTAATTGTAAGGCTGTTAGATTTGGATATATATAAGAGAACCAAAATTTTAAAGCATTGTCTTTAATTTCGTATCTACCAAATTTTGATGTTTTTTGATTATCTCCAAGAGGAATACTTTTTTTAATAATCATCATATCAATTAGTTTTTGTAAATACCTAGATAAATGCGTTGATTTAACATCTAGTGAGTTTGCTATATCCCCTATTTTTGTATTTCCCTTTGATATGGAGTGTAAAATTGAAGAATATGTTCCAATATCACTAAGTTCATTTTTAAGAACTCTAATCCCATAATCAAAAAGGTAAGAATTAGATGATAAAAAAAGATTGTAAATATTTTCTGTAAAATCTATTTTAGGGTTATAGTATTTTAAATTTGAAGGTGTTGTTCCTAAAAGTGAATACACATAAAGTTGATCTAATCTATTCATCTCAGGGAAAAACTCTTTTATTGCTATAAAGTTTAAATATTCAAGATTAATAATCTCATTTGATATACGTGTTAAATCATTTTTATAAGAGTCATTAAAAAGAACACATGAAGATACAATTATTTGAATATTTTTGTCTTTTAAACTTTTTTTCCAAAATTTTATTAAATCTGCTAAAGCATTTTTATCAACTTTCAAAATATTTTGAAAATCTTCTAAAATAATAACAAGTTTTTTTTCAATAATTTGTTTTTCTAAGAGTTTTAGAACATCTGTAAAGCATGTAAAAGGATTACCTGATATCTTCGCTTGCTTAAAGTGTTTATTCAAAGTATTGCCCATTTGTGTAAAGAAATGAGTTGGTATCATTTCATAATTTGCAAAATAGATTTTTTCTTTATCTTTCGTATACTCATGAAGTAAAAAAGTTTTTCCACTATTTTTAGGACCAAATAAAAAATCTATTGCAGAATTTGCTTTGTCATAACTGTTATTTAAAGACTCTAATTCTTTTTCTCTTTGTAAAAACATATCTAATCCTACTTATCTTATTTTATTCATCTTATTTTTTTTTAATAAATAAATACTTGAAGAACTTTTTTCACTAAATTCATCTTTAGTATAAACAATGATATCACAACTTTTTAAAGCAAAATCTAATTCAAAGCTTTTTGAAGTTAAATTAGCAGATGTAGAATATAAAGTGCTAAATTTTGATATAAAAGAATAAAATTTATCCTCTTTTGGAATAACTCTAAAAGATTTTTCATTTGGATAAATAAATGTAGTTTTCTTAGATTTTCTAACTATTTTTCTAAATTTTTTAGGGATTCGGGTATGTTCTTTTAATGTTTTAAAAGAATCAACGGTATGAAGTATTTTTTTTGATTTTGGTCTTTGTTTTACAACAGAAAGTTTTTCATCATTTGAAGATGAGAAACCAACTGTTGTATCTGTTTGAACTAGATAAACTAGCGATGAATTCATAAAAAAGTTTAGTCGTTTAAGAACTCTTGGATAGATTTAACACCTAAGCCATTTTTCTTTTTTAATACAGTAATAGATTCAACACAAGCAAGTGCTGCTGATGCTGTTGTTACATAAGGAACATTCTCTTTTAACACTGCACGTCTAATGTTTTTACCATCATCTTTTGATGATTCTTTTCCATCTGATGTATTAAATGCTAAGGCAATTTCACCATTTGTAATAGAATCTGTAATATTAGGACGACCTTCAGAAATTTTAAGAACTTTCTCACACTCAATTCCAGCATCAGTTATAACTTTATGATTTCCACCAGTAGCAACTACTGTAAAACCTTGATCAACTAAACCTTTTGCAATTTTAGGAGCGAATTCTTTATCTAGATCACATAATGAAATAAATACTTTCCCACTTAATGGTAAATCATTTTTAGCAGCACTTTGTGCTTTTGCATAAGACTCACCAAAGCTGTCAGAAATACCCATAACTTCACCAGTAGATTTCATTTCAGGTGTTAAAATCATATCTGAACCAGATAATTTATTGAATGGGAAAACTGCTTCTTTAACAGCTACGTGATCTCTTAAAATTGGTTTTAAAACACCATTTCCTTCCCATACTAAATCAAAGTTATATGAAGATAAAGCATCTCTTAAAGATTCACCCCACATAACTCTAGTAGCAACTTTTGCTAATGGCATACCAGTTGCTTTAGATACAAAAGGAACAGTTCTTGAAGCTCTTGGATTCACTTCAATTAAGTAAATTTGACCTTTATGGATTGCATACTGAACATTCATTAAACCAACAACACCTAAATTAAGTGCCATTGTTTTAGTTTTTGTTTCTAACTCTTTGATTAATTCATCTGAAATAGAAATTGGAGGTAATGAACAAGCAGAATCACCTGAGTGAATTCCAGCTTCTTCAATATGTTGCATAATTCCACCAATATAAACTTCTTTACCATCACAAATACAATCAACGTCTAATTCAACTGCTCTGTCTAAGAATCTATCAATTAATACAGGTGCATCATTAGATACAGAAACTGCTTCATCCATATATTGCTTTAATTCTGCTGTTGAATAAACGATTCTCATTCCTCTTCCACCAAGTACAAATGAAGGACGAACAAGTACTGGATAACCAATTCTCTCAGCAATTTCAATAGCTTCTTCTACAAGAACTGCAGTACCATTTTCAGGTTGTAGTAATCCAGCTTCTTCTACGAACTTAGAGAACTTTTTTCTATCTTCTGCTAAGTCAATAACAGCAGCCGTAGTACCTATAATCTTAGCGCCTGCATCTGTTAATGCATTTGCAAGTTTTAAAGGAGTTTGTCCACCAAAGTGTACAATTACACCATCTGGTTGTTCTTCTTCAATTACTGCTCTAACGTGTTCAAAGTCAATTGGTTCAAAGTATAAAATATCTGATGTATCATAATCAGTTGATACAGTTTCAGGGTTACAGTTATACATAATAGTCTTAACACCCATTTCATTTAAAGCAAATGAAGCATGTACACAACAGTAATCAAACTCAATACCTTGACCAATTCTATTTGGACCACCACCTATAATCATAACTTTCTTTTCATCAGATTCAGGTTTTGCAACTTTTGGTAATTTTGTAATATTTGTAGTTGAGTAAAGATATGGAGTTAAAGCTTTAAACTCAGCAGAACAAGTATCAACTTCATTGTATTCTAAGTTTACATCTAAAGTTTTTCTAGCAGTATAAACGTCATCTTCTGTTTTACCGATTAATCTTGCAATCATAACATCAGAGAAACCATTTGTTTTTGCAGTTCTCATAGCTAATTCATCATTTAAGATTGACTCAGTCATTGAAGCTTCAATATTATAAATTTCTCTAAATTTAGTTAAGAACCATGGATCAATAGCACAAAGATCAAAAATCTCTTCATTTGTAAGACCTTGTCTCATACCATCCATTACATATAATGCTCTAGAATCATTTGGTCTTCTAATCTCTTTTTTGATTTTTTCCATATCAGTAGAAATAGAATCAAAACCACAAAGACCAGTTTCAAGCGAACAAAGTGCTTTTTGCATAGACTCGTTAAATGTTCTACCCATTGCCATAACTTCACCAACAGATTTCATAGCTGTAGTTAATGTAGAGTTTGCTTTAGGGAATTTTTCAAAAGTAAATCGAGGAATTTTTGTAACAACATAATCAATTACTGGTTCAAATGATGCAGTTGTACCTGTAATGTCATTTTCAATTTCATCTAAAGTAAATCCAACTGCTAAAAGAGTTGCAACTTTTGCAATAGGATAACCAGTTGCTTTTGATGCAAGTGCAGAAGATCTTGATACTCTTGGATTCATTTCAATTACAATCATTCTTCCAGTTTTAGGACAAATTGAGAACTGTACGTTAGAACCACCTGTATCAACACCAATTTCTCTAAGAATTGCAAAAGATGCATTTCTCATATCTTGGTATTCTTTATCAGTTAAAGTTAAAGCAGGAGCAACAGTGATACTATCACCTGTATGAACACCCATTGGGTCTAAGTTTTCAATTGAACATACAATAATACAGTTATCTTTTTTATCTCTGATAACTTCCATCTCGTACTCTTTCCAACCAAGCATAGATTCCATAATCTCAATTTCATTGATTGGAGAGGCATCAATACCAGACTCAGCTAGTAATTTGAATTCTTCCATATTATATGCAACACCAGAACCACCACCTGCTAGGGTAAATGAAGCTCTAGAAATTACTGGGAAACCAATATCTTTAGCTACTTTAATAGCTTCTTCAACAGAATAAGCATTTGCACTTTTTGGTAAATCCATACCAATTTTAATCATTGCATCATTAAAAAGTTGTCTTTCTTCACCTTTTTTAATTGCATCTGGATGAGCTCCAAGGAATTGAATACCTTCAAGCATCCCTTTATCATACATAGATGTTGCAACATTTAGTGCTGTTTGTCCACCCATAGTTGGTAAGATAGCATCAATATTTTCTTTTTTGATTATTTTAGCAACCATATCTTCAGTGATTGGTTCTATATAAGTTCTATCAGCAAACTCAGGATCTGTCATAATAGTTGCTGGATTTGAATTAATTAAAACAACTCTGTATCCTAGTTCTTTTAGTGTCTTCGTAGCTTGAGTACCTGAATAATCAAACTCACATGCTTGACCAATAACAATTGGACCAGAACCGATTAGTAAAATATTTTTTATATCTTCTCTTTTTGGCATAAAAATTCCCCATATATATTTTTATAAATTTGGAGATTATATCTATAAAGTGCTTAAAATTCGGTTATACGAATGAAAGATAGAATTGTTTTTTTACTTATTTATTATTAAGTCTTACTTTAAAATAATTTGTCTTTTACAAATAAAATAATTACTATAAATACCATAAAAACGATAAGGTCAAAAATAAAATATTTATTTTCTTTTAATTGAGTTTTACTACCAATTAGTCCGTGATACCATTTTTTATCCATTCTTTCATTAACAATTTGTGTTAAATTTTCCATCCCTTCATCACTTAAAAAAGATGTTTTCCCTAAGACTTGTATAAAAAGATATATCTGAACTACGACTAATAAAGATAGCCAATCATACTGCGTATAAAAATATGTATAGGAAATCAAAAGTGTTGATAAAAGGCCAACTACATAGAAGAGCCCTATTGTTCTAAGTAAATAGTTTAATTTTCTTCTTTGAAAAAAAAATTGACTATATGAAAAAAGTATTAAAACACCTGTTATTCCACTTGCTTTATTTTCTCCCATATTAATATATGAGATATAGTAAGTTAAAATAATTAAAGGAATTAACAATAAAGTTGATATATACCAACTTATACTTCTATCAAGTGTTTTAATATTAAATTGCATTTTAGAATTCCCTTTTTATCTGTATACTCTTAGATAATTATGAAGTAGGAAGATTAAATCTTTTAGTATCTAAAACACCCTCATTATCAAAAGACAAATAGTATAAAATATCTTTTTTTACAGGAAGTCCAGTAAGATGTCTAATTGCTAGATTAGCTTGAAGTGAAGCTATATGCATAACTATTGGACAAGCAATACCATTTGGTTTTCTATCACTTACTTGAAAAACTGCTTCATAAGATGCTTTTTCAAAGAAACAAACTTGACCATGAAATTCTTCAACCGAACCATAAATCCAAGCTTGATTATTTGCTATACAGTATTCGTTTATATCTGCACGTGTAGGAAGATTGTCAGTTCCATCAATAATTAAATCAAACTCTAAACCACGTTTTGCAAAATCTTGAAAACTTTCCACGTAAGAAGTTACTTTTGTATATGGGCATCTTGACTCAACTAGTTCTTTTAAAACATCTGCTTTAAACTTGCCATCATCTCCAACTTTAAAACCAATTTGTCTATGAATATTATGAACACCAACTTCATCAAAATCAACCAGTGCAAACTCACCTATTCCAGAAGCTCCAAGTGCGATAGCAAGAGAACATCCAAGCCCTCCACTACCAATAATTGCAACTTTTTTATTTGAAAGTGAGTCTTGTGTTTCTTCACCCCAAAGTTTTATCTGTCTATTAAAAAATTCATGTGATTCACTCATATTTTATTCCTTAGTAAATAAGTATAGTTTATTTTTATTATATATATTTGTAATAATAGCAGATTTAATTTAAAATTATATGATTGAAGTCAACTAGTTATATTCAGGAACAGGTTGAGCAATCATTAAATCTTCATACTCTACTGTATCTTCTATTTCTTCTTCATAAAGATATTTTTGAAAACCTATAAAAGTCTCTCGTATTGTTTTTATATCTCCAATTTTACTTTTTGCATCTTCAATAGCGCTGTATTGTGCAATTAATAAATCTTTTAATCTTTTATCATCAAGCTCTTTTATTCCATTATCTACATATTGTTTTAAAACAAAATCTAAAAACTTTTGTTTTTCATCATCATAATGTGCAATTTTAATTTTTGCTTTTGTTGCTCTTTGCAATCGTGGAACTATATCTTTATGATAAGCAATATATGACAAGACATCAAACAAATCACTTTTCTGTGCACTTACTAGATTTTTCAAACCTTCAAGTTGAGTTAGAGTATACCCTGCCTCACTAAGTTCTTCTAAAAGTCTTTTTCTCGTATCTGGAATAGACCAGATTCGTCTAAGTTCACTTTCATTTTTAAAGAACTTTGGTATCTCTTTAAATAGTTCTTTTACAAACTGTTCACTTGACATTGGTTTTCCATCAGGAGAATAAAAAGATGTTTTTATCATAGAGTCTAAATCAGCGAACTTTCCATCTGATAATTTTATACGAATCATTTCTCTTGTTTTTTTCTCACATACACAAGGTCTATTATTACAAACTTCACAAGTTTTAGGCTCTTCTTTTTCACAAATACAAGGTCTAAGATTACAAATTTTACAAGGTTCTTTTGGTATTGGTTCTTCTGGATCGATTAGCTCACCATCCCAAGCAGGGTCTATAAAGTGTTTATAGTTGTCATAAAAGTCATAAATCGTAAAATAATCTTTCCCGTCAAACAGTCTTGTCCCACGTCCTACTATTTGTTTAAACTCAACCATAGATTTTACATCTCTTAAAAGTATGATATTTTTAATTTCAGGAGCATCTACACCCGTGCTAAGTTTTTTAGATGTTGTCAAAATTGTAGGAATTATTTTTTCATTATCTTGGAAATCTTTTAAAAATTGCTCACCTTTTGAACCTTCATTTGCAGTAACTCGACAACAATAATCTACATTTGTAGAATCTGCTTTTTGGTTTATAAGATTTCGTATAGCTGCGGCGTGATTTTGTGACTCACAAAAGACTAAAGTTTTTTGGTTTTGATTTATCAAATCCATAAAAAGATTTACTCTATATTTTTCAATACCCATAATCTCTATTATTTTATTTTGATCATCTTGTGTATATTCTTTGCTTACATCAATTTCACCTTCTAATACTTCATCATCATTAGTAAATATATATTTATCTCCTGTTGTTGAAATATCTTTTACTTTAAAAGGTGTCAAGAAGCCATCATTTATTCCCTCTTTTAATGAGTACTGATAAATAGGCTCGCCAAAGTATTTATAAGTATCACCATTCTCATCTCTTTTAGGAGTTGCTGTAAGTCCTAGTTGAACAGCTGGTTCAAAGTATTCAAGTATTTCTCTCCAAGAACTTTCATCACTAGCTCCTCCTCTATGACACTCATCTATAATAATAAAATCAAAGAAATCTTTTGCATACTCTCCAAAATTTGGTGTGTCATTAGCTCCACTCATAAAGGTTTGAAAAATAGTAAAAAAGATACTTCCATTTGTAGGTACTTTTTTCTTCTTTCTTATTTCACTAGGATCAATCCTAATTAAAGCATCTTCAGGAAATGCTCCAAAAGATAAAAAGGCTTGATTTGCTAAAATATTTCTATCTGCTAAAAACAAAATTCTAGGACTTCTTTTAAAATCTTTTTGTAAGTTCCATTTTGAATGAAAAAGTTTCCAAGCGATTTGAAAAGCAATGGCTGTTTTTCCCGTACCAGTTGCAAGTGTAAGAAGTATTCTTTTTTTATCATCGGCTATGGCTTCTAGTGTTTTTGTGATTGCATTGTTTTGATAGTATCTAGGTTCCCAAGTACCACCTTTATCTTCAAAAGGAATAGAAAAAAGTCTATCTTCAATAGTACGTTCTTTTGGAAAGGTCATATTCCATAACTCATCAGGACTTGGAAATGTTTCTACATCACACTCAATACCTTCTTGCATATCTATACTATAAATTTGTTTTCCATTTGTAGAGTAAGTAAACCTTATCTTTAAACGAGTAGCATAATCTTTTGCTTGACTTACTCCATCACTATAGTGTAAGTCTCTTTTCTTAGCTTCTATTACAGCTAAATATCTATTTTTATAGACAAGTACATAATCAGCACTCAAAGAACTCGTACGCTCTCCTTTAAAACCTTTTAGTCTACCTTTGGTAATAGGAAATTCTACTTTGATAAAACTATTTTCAACTTTGCCCCAACCTGCACTTTTAAGTTTTGGGTCTATTAGATCTAGTCTTGTTTGTGCTTCATTCATTTAAAAGCCTTTATATCTTTTACTAATTCTTCAAAATTATCATTTTTTTGAATCTCTTTTTTATTAGCTTTGTATTTATCATATTCTAAATGCGACTTTTCTAGTGCCAAATTATGTGATATTTTTCCAGCATTTGAAAGTAACTCTTTTCCATTTAGACTTATGATTGCATCTAATCTACTAATCCAATCTTTCATATACATAGGCTGTTCTTGCATAGCCATTGTTTCTGCAAAGGCTAGATATTGTTCGACTAAAAGACCTAAAAGTTTTATCTCATCTTCTTTTAGATAATTTTTTGCAATACTTACATCTTTTTTAGTGATATTTTTATTTTCTTTATCAAAAGAAGTCATACCTAAAAGAGGTTTATTTATATCTACACGATTGTGTACAAGTTCGGCTGCTGTTTGTGAAGAGATAGCCCACAAAAGTTTGTTTTGAACTATTTTGAAAAACTCTATTGTTTTTTCATCTTTTGGGTTATAATCAATACTTGTCATATAAATGTCTTTTATTTTTTGATAAAAAAATCTTTCAGAGATTCGTATATCTCTAAGTCTTTTTTGAAGTTCATCAAAATAGTTCATGTTATTACCATTTTTAAATCGTTCATCATCTAAGATGAAACCTTTAGTAATATATTCGTTTAGTCTTTTTCTAGCCCAAATCCTAAACTGTGTACCTTGTGGGGATTTTACTCTAAAACCTATGGCTATTATCATATCAAGGTTATAGTATTTAACATCTTTGGTCTGTGTTTTACCCTCAATTGCGCCATGTTTAGTGGTTGTTCGGAAATTCCGAACAACCACTTCTTTATCCAGTTCAATTTCTTCAAATATATTTGAAATATGCTCACTAATCGTTGATTTAGATTTTTGGAAAACTTCTGCAATTTGAGTTTGATTTAGCCAGATATTTTCATCTTCAAATCTAATATCTAGTTTTATATCGCCATTGTCATTTTTATAAATTACAATATCACTCATGCTTTTTCTTCTCCTATCTTTTGTATCAACATTTTATTTTGTAAGCTCTCCAGAAAAAGCTTTTTGAAGAAGTGATTTTTTTAGTTCTTCTAGGTTATCTAGTTTTTGTTGGTATTTTTTTTCTAGTTGTTTTGTTTTGCTTTCAAAGTTATTTATTTTTTCAACAATTTCATTTTGAGCATTAAAATCTGGAATATAAATTTCTATATCTTTTATTTTTGATAAACTTAAATTTTTCTGCCTAACTCCACGTCGTTGATTTAATAATTCTTGTTTCTTAAAATTAATATAATGTAATATATATTCTAGGTTTAAATTCTTTCTTGGTGCTAATCCAGCAATTGCTTGATTAAATGTTGCATTTTGATGTAATATTGACATTTTTAATGCAGCAGTATCATACATTCCAATTAACAAAGAACCTTCTTCAAATAGTTTAGCATTAGAATTATCTAAACCAACATTTGTAATATAATTTTTTGATTCAATTGTTAATAAATTATTTAACTCTCCAGATGAGTACCAAGGGATTATTCCATTATCCCAATACTCTTTTTTATGCTTTAGAGGTGTACCTCCACTTTTAATATAAGTTAAATCTTCTAATTTTTTTTCTTCCCAACCTTCGCCTTTTTGAGAAAATATTTCATTTAATTTACTAGCAAATAGTTCTTTTGTATTTTTAAGATTTTTTTCAAGATTTGTTTTTACTTTTTCAAGAGCTTCAAAAGCTGTATCTAAAATCTCTACAATTTGCTTTTGTTCTTTTAAAGTATTAGGATAAGAAAAATCTAAATTTTTGAAGGCTTCTGAATTTAAATTTCTTTGTGCAGTACCCCTACCAATAGAATAAATCTTTTCATTTAAAGATAATATCTTATAATTTAAGAATCTTATATCAATTTCTTTTTTATCTTTCTGAGAAATAGTTAATCCACTATCATTTAAAAAAAACTTCCCTTTTATGAATCTTGTACATTTCTTTGACATTGCAAATCTTGCAATTACCATTCTATCTTCACGATTATAAGTATCCATTTTAAAGGTGGCTCCACCACCACCATATACAGAATAAATATCACCGGCATCTCTTTTTCGCACAACTCTTGTCCCATACTCAATATTGCAAGAATTTTCAATCGTTGAATTTATCCAATTTTTACTCATACAAGCTCACTAATAGAATCTAAAATATCACTAGTCTCATCATCTAATCTTTTCATATCTTCTAAAATAATAGCAGGAGTTCTAAGAGCTGCTTCTTCTTTAGTAAATGGATTTTTAACAGATAAATCATAAGTATTTTCATCCAAATCATTAATATTTACAGTCCAAGAGTTATCACTATCTTTTTTAGTTTTTTCTAAAGCTATAAAGTCTTTCATATCTTTATCATTTAAAGGATTTGTTTTCCCCATATTTCGCCCAGCGTTTAAAGAGTAAAACCAAGTCTTTTTTGTAGCTTCACCTTTAGTAAAAAATAGAACTACAGTTTTTACACCTGCTCCTGTAAAAGTACCTGCTGGCATGTCTAAAACTGTATGAAGGTTACAAGATTCTAGTAAGTATTTTCGTAAAGCTACAGAAGCATTATCAGTATTTGATAAAACTGTATTCTTTATTACAACTGCTGCTCGTCCACCAGCTTTTAGTGATTTGATAAAGTGTTGCATAAATAAAAATGCAGTTTCACCCGTCTTAATATTAAAGTTTTGTTGTACTTCTTTTCGCTCTTTTCCACCAAAAGGAGGATTAGCTAGGATGATGTTATATCTGTCTTTTTCTTGAATCTCTGATAAAGGTTCACCTAGAGTATTTGTATGCAAAATATTTGGAGCTTCGATACCATGTAAAATCATATTCATAATACCGATTACATAAGCTAGATTCTTTTTCTCTTTTCCATAAAAAGTGTTTTTTTGTAGCGTTTGAAGATTGTCTACATTCTTTTCCATATTTGCTTTTATATAATCATAAGACTCACATAAAAACCCTGCACTTCCTACTGCTCCATCATAAACTGTTTCACCAATTTGTGGATTGATTACGTTTATCATTGCACGGATTAGTGGTCTTGGAGTATAGTATTGACCTCCATTTCTTCCTGCATTTCCCATATTTTTGATTTTTGTTTCGTAAAGATGGCTTAGTTCATGTTTGTCATTACTTGACCTAAAAGGTAGAGAGTCTGCAAGCTCTAAGATTTCTCTTAAACCATATCCGCTTTGGATTTTATTTTTAAGTTCTGAAAATATTTCACCAATTTTATATTCAATAGTATCAGCAGATATTGCTTTTTGTTTAAAAGAAGCCAGATAAGGGAAAAGCTTACCATCTACAAACTGTACTAAATCAACACCCGTCAAAGAAGCATTGTGATCAAACTTTCCATCTGTTGTTTTTGGACATGCCCAAATATTCCATCTATATTGCTCATCTAAAATAAATGAATACTCTTCACCCTCAAGCTCTGCAATTTCAGCTTTTTCATTTTCAAGTTCATCTAAGTATCGTAAAAACATTACCCAAGAAGTTTGACCTATGTAGTCAAGCTCACTATCAGCACCAGAGTCTTTGAAAAGAATATCATCTATATTTTTAAAAGTTTGTTCAAACATTAATTTCCATTATAATTATAAAATTTTATAATATTTTACTAAAAGTTTATAAACAGCTTGCTTTAAAAAATAATAATTTTTCTTTTTCTTTTTCTTCTCTAACTTACAAAATCCCCTCTTCTTTAAAAGAGTAAAAACCATCTTTTGTAAATATCACATGATCAAGTATATCAATACCCAAAATCTTTGCAGATTCTTGTAGTCTTTTTGTTATATTTATATCTGATAAACTGGCACTTAAAACTCCACTTGGGTGGTTATGAGCTAGGATAAGACTTGCACACCTTTTTTCAATCGCATAAGAAAAAACTTCTCTTGGATGAACTAAGGTTTGGTTCAAAGTGCCTATACTTATGACTTCTGTCTTTACTAAGTGGTTTGCTCCATCTAGGTATATACACAAAAAATATTCTTGTTGTTTATCTTTATAGGGGATTAACTCTTCGTATACATCACGAGAGCTTGATATTCTTATTTTTTGTTTATCACTTAAGTATCTTTTTGATAATTCTATGCTTGATAATATTTGTGCGGCTTTAGCTTTTCCCAATCCATGTATACTTGTAAGCATTTCCAAAGTGATTGAAGTGAAGTCTTTTTCTAGAAGTTTTATTATCTCTTTGGATAAAGAAATAACATCTTTACCTTTTACACCTGAACCTAAAAGTACACTCAAAAGTTCATAATCTTTAAGTGATTGTGCCCCTCTTTTGTATAGCTTTTCTCTTGGTTTGTTTATATCTTCTAAATCTTGAATCGTTTTCATTTTAAATCCTTAACTTCTCAATATATGAAAAGTTTATCGGATTTTTTGTTTTGTTATAAAAAATATAACAAAATGTAAGGTTTTGTTATTATTTTTCTTGTGTAGTAAAAATAAGCTTTGCTTCATCTAAAAGTTTTTGTGCATCTTCTAGTTGTTTTATACCTGATTTATATACTTCAATTGAGTCACTTAATGTGATTTGTGGGTTTGATAACTTTTCTAAAAGTTGTTTTGCTTCTACTATTTTATCTTCAAAAACTAATTTTTCTGTTTCTTTACTCATTATTTACCTTCTAATATATTTCTTGTGTATTCTTCAAACTTATCAACTTCAACTAAAAAAGAATCATGTCCTGATTTACTATTTATAAGTTTGTATGTTACTTGGTCTTCTTTGCCTAGTTTTATCATAATATCTCTTATTTCTTCCATTTCTTCAGGAAAAAATAGCATATCATCTTCAAAAGCTATTAAGTGTAAATTACACTTTAATTTAGCAAATGAATCTTCTAATTTATCTTTATTTCTTCCTGCATCGAAAATATTCATCGTTTTACAAATATACAGATATGATAAAGGATCAAATACTTTGGGAAAACTATATGCGTTGTATTCTAAGTATCTTTCAACTTCAAATCTTCCAAATAGTTCGTATAAACCGTCTTTACTTGAGTACTCTCTTCCAAACTTAGCATTAAATAAAGTTGGGCTTAAATATGCAATTAATCCAGCCATTCGCCCAATTGCAAGACCTGGTAAACCACTAGCTTCTAAGTCTTCTTTTTTATAAAGTCCATTTTTAAAAACTGGGTCATGTCTTATAGCTTCAATTGCAATTTTATTGATTGCAATTGCCCATGGTCTTGTATATGCTGTTGTTGCCATTGCAATTATAGTGTCTGTAAACTCTGGATATTCAATAGAGTAACAAAGGGCTTGCATTCCACCCATTGAACCACCAATTACAGCTACGGCTTTCTCAATACCTAATTTTTTATATAAGGCCATTTGAGCTTTTACAATATCTGAGATTGTTAAAATAGGAAACTTAAGTCTATATTCTTGCTTTGTTGAAGGGTCAATACTAAGTGCATTTGTAGAACCAAAAGTACTTCCTAAGTTATTTGAACATATTACAAAATATTTTGATGTGTCTACTACCTTTCCATCTCCAATAAACTTATCCCACCAACCAGGCTTTGCTTCAGAACCATAACGTCCAGCAGCATGATGGGAACCTGCAAGTGCATGACATATAACTATTACATTTGATTTATCTTCATTTAATTCGCCGTACGTTTCGTATACTAGTTCGTAAGATTCTAGTATCCTTCCACTTTCTAAGTGTAAACGTTCATCAAATTTCTGGGTTTTAGTTTCTATTTTCAAATTTTTTCCATTATTATTTTATAAGTTTATATTATCAAAAGTTAAGATAAGACTTGCTTTTACTAATAAATTACATCTGATATATTAAGCTTTTTTAATTTCCTCTAAATCTATTTTCATAATTTCTTGCCATTTAGTATCAGGAGACCACTGCTCAAACATTGAAATATCGATTTCATCAAAAGGTGTATTTAATATATATTTATGATAAACATACATAAACGCAGTAACTCTATAATTTAAAGCACAATGAACCCATACTTTATTTGATCCTAAGGCTTGTAGTGTATTTAAAAAAAGTTTTATATCAGAAGCTTTTGGGTTTTCAAAATCTACAGGGATATGAAAATATGCCATTTTTAAGTCTGTTACTATTTTGTCTTCGTTTTCTATTGCATTTGAAGCATTGTGTAAAGCTAAGTTTATTACAACTTCAAAGTCATGTTCTGCAATAGTTTTAAATTGCTCAGGACTTGGCTGTCCTGATGTTGATATTAGTTCATTTATTTTTATATAGTTTAATATTTCTTCCATTTATTCCCTTTAATTAAATTGCTTTTTCTACTTTTAATATATACTCTTTTTTTAGCTCATCATTTATAAAACTTGAATTGAAAGAGTTTTTCACTAATGTAATTATATCTTCTTTTGTAAGTGGTAAATTCTCACATAAATTTATAAAATTTTGATTTATATATCCCTTGAAATACGCAGGGTCATCTGAATTTACACTTACATTTAAACCATAATCTAAAAGTTCTTTTATATTATGTTCTTTGTAGTTTTCAAATACTTTTAATTCTATGTTTGAGTTTGGGCAAACGGTAAGAGGTATTTGTTCTTGCTTTAATCTTTGCATTAATTTAGCACTTTTAATCGACTGAACACCATGGTCAATTCGTTGTATTTCTAATAAATCTAAAGCTTCATAAATATATGAAACATCAGCTTCTTCTCCTGCGTGAGCTACGAGTTTAAAGCCCTGCTCTTTTGCCTTTTTAAATACCTCTATAAACTTCGAAGGAGGATTTCCTAACTCTGAGGAATCTAAACCAACTCCTAGAATATCACTTTTAAAAGCTTTTGCTTGATTTAAAGTTTCAAGTGCATCTTCTTGTGATAAGTGTCTTAAAAAACACATAATAATACAAGATGTGATTCCATACTTTTCTTTTGCATCAGCTAAGGCTTCTTTGATTCCTGTGATTACAGTTTCAAAGGAAATTCCTCTTGAAGTATGTGATTGTGGGTCAAAAAATATTTCTGTATGAATTACATTGTCTTCTACACATTTTAAAATATATTCATGAGTTAAATCATAAAAATCTTGTTTTGTAATAAGTACATTTGCTCCTGCATAGTAAATATCTAAAAAGCTTTGTAAATTTGTGAAGTTATAAGCAGCTTTTACATCATCAATAGTTTTATAAGGTATTTGTATATTGTTTCTCTTTGCAAGAGTAAACATAAGTTCAGGTTCTAATGAACCTTCAATATGCAAATGAAGTTCAGCTTTTGGTAATCTTTTTATTAAATCTATCATTTATATCCATCGTTTCTTATTTATTTTTCTGATTATACTATGATACAATAAGAAAAAATTTAAGGTATATATTTATGACTATGATTATGGCAAAATCAACTGAAGCTGTTGATGCTTATAAACTTGTAAGAGCTTTACAAAAAAGATTTGTAGAAAAACTAAATCATTTAAGCCAAACAATTGGTGAAAATAAAAACTTTGAAGAAGTTACATGGCTAAGAGATGAAGGAATTCATGGTGGTGGTTCTAGATTTGAAGCTAGAGATAATATTCTTTTTAATACTGCAAGTGTAAATGTATCTCAAGTTCATTATGATGAAGATGAAACAAAAAAGCTTCAAAGTGCAAGTGCAATATCTACAATAATTCATCCAAAAAATCCTAATGTTCCATCTATTCATATTCATATTTCTTTAACACAAATTAAAGGAAGTTCATCTTATTGGCGTGTTATGGCGGATTTAAATCCAAGTATTGAAAACAATGAAGATAAAGAAGTATTTAAGAAGGCTCTTAAAACTCTTTCAAAAGATACTTATGAAGAAGGAATAAAACAAGGTGATAAATACTTTAATATTCCTGATTTAAATAGACATAGAGGTATTTCTCACTTTTATTTAGAAAACTACAAAACATCAAATACAAAAGAAGATTATGACTTTGCAAATAGTTTTGGAGAGGGAATAATTGATACTTATATTGATATTATTTCAAATGCCTTTAATACTAGAAAAACCATTTTAGAAGAAGATAAAAAGAAGCAACTTGACTATCATACTTTATATTTATTTCAAGTTTTAACACTTGATAGAGGTACAACTTCTGGTCTTTTAATTCATAATCAAAATGATGTTGGAATTATGGGTTCATTACCTACTTTTATAAATAAATCCTTATTAAAATCATGGCAAGAAAAAGCTACAAAACCACAAGATGAATTGGTTTCAAATTTAGTAGAAGCTATCAAAGATGAAGGAATTGTTGATAAAGCTACAAAAGAAAAACTAGCACAGGTTGTACGAGAGCATTATAAAAAATATCCGCAAGCTTTAAGTATGCAAGCTAGTGGAAATACAGTTCCATCAACAGTATCAAATCATAAAGGTTAATCATGGCAATTTTTGGAAATTTAGAAGATGTAAAAAAACAAGTTTCAAAAGAAGCTTTTAAAATAGCTTTTGAGTATTTAGAAAATATTACAAGTGATTTTTTAAATATTAAAGATGGTGAGTGTATAAAAGAGATGATAACTGATAATATCTTTGTTTTAAAACAAGCTTACTATACAAAAAATAGAAAAGATTGTTTTTTTGAAGCACATAAAAAATATATTGATATTCAGTTTATGGTTAAAGGTGAAGAGTATATGGATGTTTGTGATTTAAACTCTTTAGAAATTATAAATGAATATATCGAGAAAACAGATTTTGCACATTATAAGGGAAAAGAAGATGGTATATCAAAACTTCTTATTCGTGAAAATTGCTTAGCAATTTTTTATCCAAGTGATGCACATCAACCATGTGTAAAAGTAGAAAATGAAGAATTGATTTATAAAGCAGTGATTAAAATACCTGTAAATTTAGTATAGTTTCAAATCGTTAAAACGCTTTGATGCTCTAAATTTTCCAGTGATTTATTTTCTCTTTGTTTAAATCTTTTTTAGTATGGTCACATAACTGCGGGAAAAAATCAAGAAAATCTTTTTCAAGTTCATCTATGTTTATTTGAACATCATAAAAGTACTCTGAAGCAGTTTCTCTTTTTCGCAATCTTTCAGATAATCGTAAATCCATTCTTTTAAAGGAAGTGTTTAAATCTTCTAAAGTATGGTATTTATTTAACAAGTCTTTATTTATTAAGTTTGTAACTATATATGAAGCTTTTTGGGGTAAATAGTCTAAACTAATATTTGCTTTTGTATAAAATTTTTGAGTAAATTCATCAAGTGAAATAGTAGAAAACAAATCCCAATTTTTAGTAAGAAAATAGTCATAAGTCAAATCAATAATCACAGGTTTTAATAAACCTTTTTCTCTCAGTCTTTTTTTACTTAATCTTACAATATCATGAGAATCAGTGTATCTATCAATTCGTACATGTGTTTGCATTCCATTTTGTATATGAATACTAGCATCATTCCAACTTTTAGCTTTCAAAGGATCAGCTAAAATATTTCCAATTTGAAAATCAATATGATCTTCTGATAAAAAAGCATGTGCTAACCAATTCATTAAATTCCTTTTAAAAACTTACTTTATATTAATAAACTTAAATGCCAATAAAACAAATATTTATACTTTATGTTATATACTTCGCTTACTAATTTAAAGGAATTTATTTGAACGTAGATATTACAAAAATAGCTAATGTGATTTTATACATGTTACATAAAAAAGTTGACCACTTAAATGATAAAAAAGTATCAATAATGCTTTTCTTAATGGAATATAATCATCTTAAGTTTTGCGATAAGAAAATATTCAATGAAGAGTATATTAAAAACTCAAGAAACCCTGAGCCAGTACTTTTAGGTGAGCTTTTTGATGTGATTGCAAACAATGAAGATTTAACAGAAGAGGATGAAAGACTTTATTTTATCCAAGAGCTTTTAGATTATTTAGATATTGAAGTTGTTGAAAGAAAGAAATTTGCTGAATTAAAGTTTATCAAAATGGAAGAAGAGTTTGATGAAACAATTTTTAATGAAGATGAATTAAAGACAATTTATAAAGTTGTAAGTGAGCATAAAAGTACAAGTCCTAGAAATATTGCAAATGCATGTTTCCAGATTGATGATTTAAGAAAAATACCAAATGGCGAGATAATTATCTAAGTTAGAAGTTATTTCTAAAGTTTAAAATATCACTTTTTGTTAAAGATAGTTGATTTATCTGATTTTGTTGTAGTATCGGATTCATCAATGCGTCTTTATCATCTATATGTGGTATTCCTACTAAATGCGCAATTTCATGTGCGATTATCGCTTTTAATTCATTTTTACTTTCAAAACCATAAACCTCTATTTTATTCATAACATTCTTTACAGTTTTTTCCTTCACTTTTTTTCCATTTTTATAAAAAACTTTTGAAGTAACTTCTTTTAGCCCTATTGCATTACCTTTTACTTTTTTAAAGCTTCTATTCATTCTTTCAAGTTCGTTGTTTAGTCTAGTAAAATCTCTTATTAAAGTGTTTTGTAAATTTACTTTTTGATTATATGCATTAACTTTTGATTGTACTTTTCTTTGATTTCTTTGAAGAGTACTTGTAGAATATTTTATTTTTTTTTGCTCTTTTTTTATATAAGCTTTTATTTTTGTATATTCATCTTTTGAGAAGTTTTTTTGTTTATTTACTTCTTTTATATAATCATTTAATCTCTCTATTTTTTTATTTAATATAAGACGTTCTTGTTTTAAAAAACTTTTTTCTGTATTAATATTTTCTAATTTTTTTGGTAAAGAATTTTGAATGTTTTCTACTTTTGCTTTTTTAAATCTTAACTTTTTTATTTTTTTATCTATTCTTTTTTCAAGTTTTGAAGGTGGCACATAAAGTATATCAATGACTTTTCCATCTTGGGAATAATCGAAAATATTCATATCAAGTTGTGATTCAAAGGTATATTCTATTTCATTTAAAATATTACGAATTTCTTGATGATTTATTTTATCTTTATAGTAATTATCTATTTTACCAATTTTTATTTTCTCAAAAGAGGCATTTGCTAGAGTTGAGAAGATTAAGATTGGAAATATTATTTTTTTTAACATACTTTATTTTAATAAAATATATATTTATCATAGCTTATTTAGATATAGTACTAAGCAAAAAAAAGAAGGAATCACATGTCAATTAAAGAAAATCAAAATGTAACTTTAAACTATGAATTAAAACTTAATAATGAAATAATAGATACAAATATGGATAAAGACCCTATAGCCTTTGTTTATGGCTCAGGACAGATAATAAATGGTTTAGAATTAGGGATAAAAGATATGAAAGAAGGTGAAACTAAAATCATAAAAGTAAGTCCTAAAGATGCTTATGGTGAATATGATGAAAAACTTTCTGAGATTGTTGATATTGCTGATTTTGAAGGAATTGATTTAGAAATTGGAATGGTTTTAGAAGCTGAAAATGATAGAAAAGAACCTATTAGAGCAACGGTAACTGATGTAACAAAAGAACATGTTACTGTAGATTATAATCACCCATTAGCAGGTTCTGAGTTAGAATTTAAAGTTACTATTAAATCTATTATTTAGTAAGTAGGAATTAGCTAGCAATAACACTAAAGTTCTTATTTTTAAGTATCATATAGTAAAATACACAAAAATAAATTAGGTATTATAAATATGAAGAAACAGACTATTGCGTATCAAGGTGTGGGTGGAGCTTATTCTCACCTTTCTTGTAAAAACGTATTCCCACAAGCTGATACAATTGCTTGTCAATCATTTAAAGAAGCAATGTATTTAGTTGAAACTGGTGTTGCAAACTTAGCTATGATTCCTGTTGAAAATTCAACAGCAGGAAGAGTTGAGGAAATTTATAGACTAATTCCTAAAATGGAATTAACTATTATTGATGAACATTTTGAACCTATAAAACACTGTTTGTTAGGTCTTAAAGACTCAACTTTAAAAGATATCAAATATGTATCATCTCATCCTCAAGCACTTGCCCAATGTCTTGGAAATATTACAAAAATGAATATACAAGCAATAGCAAAGTTTGATACAGCAGGTGCAGCACAAGAATTAACTCACATGAAAGATAAGGCTCATGCTGCAATAGCTTCAAGTTTATCTGCGGAACTTTATGATTTAAATATTTTAGATGATAACTTTGGAGATCATCATGGAAATACAACAAGATTCTTAATTCTTGGCAAAAATGATGAAATACCTGAGTATATAGAAGAAGAAAAATATATTACATCTTTAGTTTTTGAAGTAAGAGATATTCCTTCTTCTTTATATAAAGCCTTAGGGGGTTTTGCTACAAATGGAGTAAACCTTATAAAACTTGAGAGTTATTCTGTTCCAGGAAGTATGGAAGCTAGTCAATTTCATATTGATATTGATGGACATATAAGTGAGAAAAAATTACAACTTGCAATTGAAGAATTAAAGTTTTTTGCAAAAGACATGAAGCAATTAGGTATTTATAAAAGAGATTCATATAGAGATATAATGGAAACTTTTAAGAACTAAAATAAGGAAAAGATAAATGTATAACCCTATATCATGTGAGTTTTTTGATCAACTAAACGTTGCAATGCAAAGAAAAATACCTTCAACTGTTGTTTATTTAAAAGATGAAGACAATAAACAAACTGCCAAAGGTATTGTAAAAACAATGGAAGTAATAGATGGGATTGAATACCTAATCTTAGATTCAAAAGAAAAAATAAGACTAGATTCTGTTTTTACTTTCAATGGAAAAAGACATAGAGAAGAATAAGACTCTTTAAAATTAGAGTCTTAAAACTAGTCTCTAATTCTTATATAGATATGAACGTTATTAGAATCATCGTTAAATTTTCTCTCATCAATAAGAATATAATTTAAATCTCTAATTAACTTTCCTAACTTATCATAACCATAATTTCTAGGGTCAAAAGATGGATGTTTTTTATTTATATAAGCACCAACATTTGATAGTCTTGCCCAACCATCATCTTTTGAAACTGCATTTATAGCTGAGATAACTACTGGTCTTAACTCTGTAGTATTAGACTCTTCAATAACTTCAGTATCTTTTTTCTCTCGTAAAATCTCTGTAAATACAAACTTATCACAAGCTGCGATAAATGCTTCAGGAGTCTTTTTCTCTCCAAAACCATATACTATTAAACCAGACTCTCTAATTCTTGTAGCAAGTCTTGTAAAATCACTATCTGAAGAGATTAAACAAAAACCATCTAAACTATTTTCATGTAAAATATCCATAGCATCAATGATTAAAGAAGCATCTGTAGCATTTTTTCCTTGAGTATAAGAAAACTGTTGAATAGGCTGAATTGCATGTGAATTCAAGTGTTCTTTCCACTGCTTTAAGTTTGTAGTAGTCCAATCTCCATACGCTCTTTTAATACTTGCAACTCCAAACTTTGCTACTTCGGCAAGTAGTTCTTCAACAACTGAAGCTTGAGCATTATCTGCATCAATTAATACAGCTAGTTTCATTGATTTATTATCTGGCATTTTCTTCCTTATATTTTATACATATTATTTTTATATTACCTAGATAAGTGTTAGTTTATACTTATTTCCATTGGGGATTGAAATCAACTCTTGTTCCATCTGCTGTTGTATGTTCTTCTAAAGAGTTCTCTTTAGCTTGAACTACAAGATAAGTCATTATATCATCAGAACAATTTCGTATACCTCTTATACCTTCAGGTGCAACTCTAAGAACACTACCCTCTTTTATATCAATAACTTTTCCATCAACTTGGAAAAAACCAAAACCTTTTAAGATAATATATGTTTCTTCATTTTTTCTATGAATATGAAAATAAGGTTGCTCAGAGTTTGCAGGCAAAGAATTAAAAGATATTTCAGAAGCACTTGCTTTTGTAGCATCTTTTAAAAATACTTTTCCTTCTATCTCTTGTTTATTAACAGGATGAATCAAAGAATATTGCATTAGTTCATCTAAGTTTCCTAAATCTATTGCTGTATAGTTTTTATCTTCAGATAGTTTTTTAATTTCTTTCATTTTCATTCCTTAATTTTTCTAAACCTTCTTCAGATATCATAGTAACTTCCCATTTAGGAGAAAATACAAATTCCACTTTACAAGTATCAACTTCCCCAACACTTTTTACAGTATCTATAATCTTATCAGTAAAAGATTTTGTACTATTACATCTAGAGTTTATTACAGTCATTTCAATATTTACATTTACTTTATTGTCTTTATTTAGTATATCAATTTTATATATAAGTCCTAAATCATAAATACTTATTGGCAGTTCTAAATCCAAAATTGTTTTTAGTTTGTTGATTACTTTTTGTTCTATTTCATCTTTATTAAATATTTTCATTTTATATCTTTATTATAAAATTAAATTAAAATTTCACTAATTTGAATTTGAGGTTGAGAATTTGTAAAATTTGGAATATCAGAAAGTAATTCTTCTGAATGAAGTCCAAATATAGCTTGAAAAGCTTCAATTGAATCAAATGTCAGATGAGTCATCACAACATATAAAGCAGGACTACCAGGTAAACCACCAGCAAGACCAAAATCTACTTGTGTATTTTTTAATGCATCACCTAATAGTTTTGAAACTAATGGAACATGCTTTTCACAATAATATTCTTTATTAAATACTATATCCTCTGAATTTGGATACATCACACTTACTTTTATCATAATATTTTCCTATTTTTAATTTAACTAATATCTAGTTACAGTAAGAGTCTAACATATAAATATAGCAAGAGTATATATCAAGAATTGAAATAAAATTCAATTCTTGATTTTTATTTAGTGAAGGTTATTATTTAAGTGCAGCAAACATATCAGAAGTTACTTCTGAAACATCTTTTGTTCCATCAAGTTCAATCATAACACCCATTTTAGTATAGAAATCAATAAGTGGTGCAGTTTGGTCATGATAAGCCCCTAGTCTACTTTTAACAGTCTCGGCATTGTCATCTTTTCTGATAATTAATTCAGATTCACAGTAATCACATACATCTTCTTTTTTTGATGGATTAAAGTCTACATGGAAAGATGCTCCACAAGAAGAACAAACTCTTCTACCTGTAATTCTACCAACGATTAATTCATCAGGAACATTTAAAGAGATCACTTTATCTAAAGAGATATTCATCTTAGCCATTAATTCACTTAAAGCTTCAGCTTGTCCAAGAGTTCTTGGGAAACCATCAAGAATAAAACCTTTTTTACAATCATCTTCGGCTAATCTATCTTTGATAATACCAATAATAGTTGAATCAGGAACTAATTTTCCTGCATCCATAAAGTTTTTAGCTTCCATACCCATATCAGTTTTATCTGCAATCGCAGCTCTTAAAATATCACCTGTAGAGATTTGAGGGATATCATACTTTTCAATTAAAAACTTAGCTTGTGTACCTTTTCCAGCACCAGGTGCTCCAAATACCATTAAATTCATGTTCAACTTCCTTGATTTTCTTTTACGTGATTGTATAAAAAAACTAGTTAATAGTACCTAAGAGATAAAAACTACATACTAAATTTTACTCTTTAACAAACTCTTCTATTTTAGAAGCAAAATAAACAGGACATTCCAACATTGGATAATGTCCTGCTTCTTGACATTCAATAATCTCTAAATCTTTATAATAATGAGAGAATAGTTTTGTAACTGATTTTAGTGCAAAAATAGGAAAATCATATTTTCCTACAATTATTTTAATAGGTATTTTTATATTTTTTACTTCATTGGAAAAATCTGTTTCTAAATACATTTTCATATACCCTACTCGTGCATTAAGTGTTGAAGCTTCGTATGCCATTTTAATTCTAGATTTAGCCCATATTTTATTGTGTCTTTTACTTGCACTATAAACTATTTCTTCTATCTTATTTTTATTTTCCTTCATTTCATTTATAAGTTTATCTTGTGCTATTTGTGATAGTTTTATTCCTGTTGGAGGGATTGGAGTTATAAGTATAAGTTTTGAGATTCTTGAATCAATAAGTGCAACTTTTTGTGCAATTAGTGTTGACATTGAGTGTGCAATTAAAATAACATCTTCTAAATCTAGTTGTGTTATAAGATTTTTAATATCATTAGATGCTTCAACACAAGAATAGTCACCTTCAATATCTTTTGATAATCCATAACCACGTAAATCTACGAATATAAAAGTAAAATCATCTGTATTTAAGTAAGGAAAAGTAGACTCGTAATTTTTATAGTTTCCCATTAGTTCATGTAAAACTATTATATTTTTTTTGCCTGTTCCAATTATTTTATGACCTAATTTTATCATTACTATCCTATATATTTATTCGTTTAGTAAAAAGTTTAACATCTATATTCTTAGATATAAATTTAGAAATTAACATAAAAGATGCTTTAAAAAGCTTTTAGATACACTTCTTTTATGTGTAATGGAGTAAGAAATGCAAAAAGATGAAGAAATAGAACAAATACTTGATAGCCTAAGAAAAGTAGCTTTTTACGTAGGACATGGAAAGTACAATGATTATATGAGTACAGAAGAAGTTCAAGAAATCAAAGCAACTTTAGAAAAAATACTTGAAATTGAAAAAGAGTATGAAAAAGCTACAACAGATGAAGAAAAAGAACTTATTTATAAACGATTAGAAATATATAAAACTTTTACTGTAAAAGATTTTATTGATTATAAAATATAAAGGACAAAACAATGTTATCAGTACTTTTAGAATTTGCGATGTTCCCAACATCAGACGATGGAAGAGAAGGCTCTTCAGTTTCAAAAGAAGTAAGTAAAGTAATCGATGCTATAGATAAAAGTGGCATAGCATATCAGTTAACAGCAATGGGAACTATCATAGAAGCAACTAGTATGAAAGAAGCTTTAAGTATAGTAGAGTTAGCTTACGAGCAACTAGAAGATTGCGATAGAGTATATAGCTCTCTAAAATTTGATATACGAAAAAACTGTGAAAATAGACTCAAAACAAAAGTAGAAAAAATAGAAAAAACTTTAAATAGAAAAATAAACTCATAAGAAAGAGTATAAAAGTTACTTGGAATAATTTTAGGTAAAAAATATTTTACTATTATTCTATTTTATAATAGTTTTTTGAATATAATTCAAGTAAAAATAGGATATACGTAATGAGCGAAAAATCAAACGAATTTTTACAACGAGCTGATGCTCAAATTGCAATTGCAAATGAACAACTACAACAAGGACTAACATTAGGTGAAGTAAGTGCTTCATATATGTACGGCTCAGTACGATTTAGTACTTATATGGCGTGTACTTCATATGATACAGCAGAAGAAATGCTTGCAGAAAAAGATGAAATTATAGAGTACTTTACAAAAGAATATAAATTAGCAGTAGAAGAGCATCTAAATAATCATGCAGTTACTCATGATTTTACACAAAATCCAAAAAAATAAGTAGAAAAAGGGGTGTAAAATACACCTCTGTTTTAGTTAAACTTTATGGTAAGCTTTAAGTATCGTAGAGTTAGCTTACGAGCAACTAGAAGATTGTGATAGAGTATATAGCTCACTAATTTTTGATATACGGAAAAACTGTGAAAATAGACTCAAAATAAAAGTGGAAAAAGTAGAAAAGACTTTAAATAAAAAAGTTGCAGATTGAGATATAGTTTTAAACTAACTATTTACTTTTAATTATACGTTTAAATGTATCCCAATCACTTTCGGTATAAGATCTCCAATTTTCCTTATCCTTAACACTTCCAGAAGCTGATTCAGCAGAGGAAACAATACTTTTTAATTTATTAAATGCATCAGGATCACTAATTTTCGATTTCAACATAATCACTTCAAAATTTAATTGCTTTATTAATGGTTTAGCATCACCCTGTGTAGGTACATTCATAATTCTCTCTATTTTTCTCCAAAGATTAGTTAACTCAATATCATTCATACCTGTCCTTCTTTTCTATTATTGCTAATTAATTATATTATCAAAAAAATGTTTAGAATTGACTATTTTTTTAAAGTTCAAGGCAAGAGCAAAGTTTTTTGTAGGAGTGTACTAAAGTACATGAGTAAAAAAACTTCTGCGAAAAACGCAGAAATTTAGAAAAAGAGGCTGTTATAAACCTCTTTTTTTATACGTGGTAGTTTGGAGCTTCATTTGTTATTGTAACATCATGTACGTGACTTTCTTTAAGCCCTGCACTTGTAATTTCAACAAACTCTGCTGTTTCTTGGAAAATAGGAATAGTAGCAGATCCTAAGTAACCCATTGATGATCTAAGTCCACCTGTCATTTGGTGAATAATATCAGCGATTGAACCTCTATATGCAACTCTTCCTTCAATACCTTCAGGTACTAGTTTATCAGCAGCTGTTCCTTCTTGGAAGTATCTATCAGTACTTCCTTTAGTCATAGCTCCAATAGAACCCATTCCTCTATAAGTTTTGAATTTTCTTCCTTGGAATAAAATTAATTCACCAGGAGATTCATCAGTTCCTGCTAAGGCAGAACCCATCATAACAGAAGATGCACCAACAGCTAATGCTTTTGCAACATCACCAGAATATTTAATTCCACCATCAGCAATAATTGGAACTCCATATTTAGCACCTTCTGCAGCACATTCATCAATTGCAGAAATTTGTGGAACACCAACACCTGCAACAATTCTAGTAGTACAAATAGAACCAGGACCGATACCAACTTTAACAGCATCAGCACCAGCATCAATAAGTGCTTTAGTACCTTCAGAAGTTGCAACATTACCAGCAATAATTTCTACATTTAACTTAGACTTAATATCTTTAACTGAATCTAAGATACCTTTTGAGTGTCCGTGAGCTGAATCCATAACTAAAACATCAACACCAGCTTCAACTAATGCAGTTGCTCTGTCAAGCTGTCCAACACCAATAGCAGCCCCTACAATTAATCTTCCAAATTCATCTTTAGAAGCATTTGGGTATTCTCTTTTTTTATTAATATCTTTAATTGTAATTAAACCAATTAATTTATTTTTATCATCAACAATAGGTAATTTTTCAATTTTATTTGAGTGCATAATATCAGCAGCTTCTTCTAAAGTTGTTCCTTCTTTAGCAGTAATAAGAGGCATCATTGTCATCTTTACACTTACTTCTTTAGAAAAATCTTTTGTAAATCTCATATCTCTATTAGTAACAATTCCTAATAGTAATTTATTATCATCAACTACAGGAACTCCTGAAATTTTATATTCAGCCATAATATCTTCAGCATCTTGAAGTGTTTGATCCATTTTAATTGTAATTGGGTCAATAATCATTCCTGATTCTGATTTTTTTACTTTTTTAATTTGTAAAGCTTGAGTTTCTATATCCATATTTTTATGAATAATACCAATTCCTCCAAGTCTTGCCATTGCAATTGCAGATTCATATTCAGTTACAGTATCCATAGCAGCTGAAACAAAAGGGATTTTTAATGTAATATTTTTTGTTAATTTAGTTTCTAATGATACCTCTTTTGGTAAAACTTCTGACTTTGCTGGTACTAATAATACGTCTTCAAATGTTAATGCTCTTTTTCTAATTCTCATAATATCCCTTTCTTATTTTTTATAATTAATTGCTTTTTCTAATGATAAAGCACCGTCAAACATAGTTTGTTCATCATAAGCTTTTGCGATGAATTGAAGGCCTACAGGCATTCCATCTTCATCTTTATCAACTGGTAATGAAATTGCAGGTAATCCTGCTAAATTTACTGAAATTGTATAAATATCACTTAAGTACATCTCTAATGAAGTTTTAAAGCTTCCAAATGAAGGTGCCGTTGTAGGAGCTACGGGAGAAAGAATTAAATCTGCCTCATTAAATATAGCTTCATATTCATCTTTGATTAAGTGTCTAACTTTTTGTGCTTTTATATAATATGCGTCATAGTAACCTGAACTTAACACAAAAGAACCTAATAAAATTCTTTTTTGTACTTCATCCCCAAATCCTTGAGATTTAGTTTGAACATACATATCTTTTAAACCAGCCTCACCTTTTCTATTTCCATATCTAACACCATCAAATCTTGCAAGATTTGCAGATGCTTCAGCAGTAGCTACAATATAGTAAGAAGAAAGAATTTTTCCAGTGTCTAACATATTTTTATGAATAATTTTGTGACCCGCTTCTTCTAAAGCTTTTATAGATTTTGTAAATGCATTTTTAATAGCAGGACTTGCTTGTTCAATAAAGTTATCAATAACTGCAATAGTTAATTTTTTATTTCCATCTAATTTTGGAGTAATTGCATCATAATCAACATTAGCAGAAGTAGAATCCATTGGATCATGTCCTGAAATAATATCGTATAAAATTGCAGCATCTTCTACATTTTGAGTAATTGGACCACATTGATCTAGTGAAGAAGAATAAGCAGTGATTCCATATCTTGAAACTCTTCCATAAGTAGGTTTCATTCCAACAACACCACAATATGCAGCAGGTTGTCTAATACTTCCACCAGTATCAGTTCCTAATGCAGCAATAGCAATACCACCAGCAACAGCAGCAGCAGAACCACCTGAGCTACCTCCTGGTGTTTTGTTATTGTCAATTGGATTTAAAGTTTTTCCATAACAAGAAGATTCAGTTGAACTTCCCATAGCAAACTCATCCATATTAGCTCGACCAAATGGACTTAATCCCGCTTTTTCCAAATTATTAATTACTGTTGCATTATATGGTGAAATATAACCTTTTAAAATATTACTTGCACAAGTAACTTCCCAATTTTTAACATTTATATTATCTTTTATAGCAATTGGAATTCCAGTACCTGAAGTAGAAATATCTGTTGAAGTTAGTTGTTCAACATACGCACCAGTTTTATTTTCTTTAATTTTTGTAGTTAAATCATCTCTTAATTTCTTAATATCGTCACTAGCTAAGCTTAGTGCTTCTTTTAGAGTTATCAAACATGTCTCCTGTAATTTGTAATTATAGTATTACACCCGATTTTATCTAAAAAATGATTAAAATTTGGTAAAGCAAATATTAACTAAAAAAGAAAAGGAAAATTTAAGTTTGGAATAAATTAAAGGAAGGAGAATATTTTTATGTAAAAAAAAAGGTAGGAGAGACTCCTACCTTTTTAATCAATAAAACTATTAATTATACGAATGAAATGAATGCCATTTGAGTAGCATCACCTCTTCTAATTCTTGTTTTAATAATTGATGTATATCCACCATTTCTTTCAGTATACTTTGGTGCAATATCATTTATTATTTTCTTAGTAGCTTCTTTAGATTGTAATGATGCAAATACTTGTCTATGAGTATTTAAGTCAGCATTTCTAGATGTAGTTACTAATCTTTCAATATATCTTTGTAATTCTTTTGCTTTTGGAACAGTTGTTTCAATCTTTTCTCTTTCAATTAAAGCGATTGCCATGTTTTTTAACAATGCTTTTCTATGAGAAGAAGTTCTACTTAACTTTCTATATCCGTGCTTATGTCTCATATTCTAAACCCTTAATTATGCTTTAAGTTGCTCTAACTTTCTTCTTAATGCAGAAGCAACATTTTCTGGAAGTGTATCTTCAACTGGGAAACCAAGTGACTCAAGCTTTTCAGCAATTTCATCATAAGATTTTTTCCCAAGATTTTTGATATTTTTAACTTCAACTTCGCTCATAAGTACTAATTCACCTAAGAATTTTAATCCCGCTCTATCTAAAGAATTGAACGATCTAGCACTTAAATTTAAGTCATCAATTTTGATAACTAAATCTTTTAGTTCTACTGGTTCTTCACCTGCATCACTAACTGTTACTTCAGATAAATCAAATACTTTGTTAAACACTGACATTTGAGAATACATAACAGAAACTGCTTCTTTAAAAGCAGTTATTGGAGAAATTTGTCCGTTTGTTTGTACATTAAATACAGCTTTTTCAAAGTTAGGATTATCTTCAACTAACATTTTTTCAATATCGTAAACAACTTTTTTTACTGGAGTAAAGAAAGCATCTATTGGAATATAATCTGGTCCAACAATTTCTCTAATATCTTCAGAAGGCATATAACCAATACCTTTTTGAATAATTACAGAGAATGTTAAATTACAATCCGCATTTATTGTAGCTAAGTGAACATCAGGAGAAACCACTTCAACATCAGAGTTGATTAAGTCTTCACCTTTAATTTCTTTTGGTCCATCAAAAGAATATTCAACAACTACTTGCTCTGCATCACTATTAATTTTAAATTTAATATTTTTAAGATTAATTATGAAAATAGCTATATCTTCAAGCATCCCTCTTAACGAGTCAAACTCGTGAGAAGCACCTTCTATTTTCACAGCAATTGGTGCGTAACCAACTGAGCTAGATAGAAGAAGTCTTCTTAAAGGGTGTGCCAAAGTTATTGCAAAACCACTTTCAAATGGATATGCAGAAATCTTAGCTTCATTATCACTAATAGTTTCGATTTCAACTTCTGTTGGTAAAAACGGTGCGTCCGCAAACTTTTTCATTGGCTACCTTTACTTATTACTTAGAATATAACTCTACGATTAATCTTTCTTCAACAGGAATAACTACTTCTTCTCTTGTAGGAATTCTAGTAAAAATACCAAATGCTTTTGCTGTGTCTACATCAACCCAATCAACAATACCTGTTTGATTAGTTAATTCTAATGCTCTAACAATTTGAGGATTAGTTTTAGATTTTTCTTTAATTTCAATTTTTTGACCTGGTTTAACAACAAAAGAAGGAATATCTACTTTCTTTCCGTCAACTAAAACATGTCCGTGAGTTGTAAATTGTCTAGCATTTGCTCTAGTTGTAGCAAATCCCATTCTATAAACAACGTTATCTAATCTTTGCTCAATTGATGTAATTAAGTTAGATCCTGTATTACCTTCAGTTGTAGCTGCTTTTTTGAAGTATTTTCTGAATTGTTTTTCAGAAACACCATACATAAATTTAGCTTTTTGCTTTTCTCTTAATTGTAATCCATACTCAGAAATTTTAGTTCTTCTTTGTCCGTGTTGTCCTGGAGCAAATGGTCTTTTTTCTAAAGCAGATTTTCCGTTAAGTCTTCTTTCACCTTTTAATCCAAGGTCTGCATCAAGTCTTCTCTCGATTTTTTCTACTGGTCCTCTATATCTAGCCATAACTACCCCTTACACTCTTCTTCTTTTAGGAGGTCTACAACCATTATGTGGTAATGGTGTAACATCCTTTAACCATGTAACTCTGATACCTTCAATTGCACCAACAGCTTTAACTGCAGTGTCTCTACCTGAACCAGGTCCTTGAATTTTGATACCAATGTTTTTAATTCCATGTTCCATAGCTTTAGCCATTGCGTCTTCAACAGCAGCTTGTGCAGCAAATGGAGTAGACTTTTTAGAACCTTTAAATCCTAAGTTTCCAGCACTTGACCAAGCAATAGCATTACCTACGCTGTCAGTAACTGTAACCATAGTATTATTGAAAGTAGCCGCAATGTGAACGATACCGTCAGCAATATTCTTTTTTACAACTTTTTTTCTAGTAACTTTTCTTTTTGCCATTAGTTATCCTTACTTCGCTGCTGCGCCAACAGTTTTCTTTTTACCTTTTCTTGTACGAGCATTAGTCTTAGTCTTTTGCCCTCTACATGGTAAACCTCTTCTATGTCTTAAACCTCTATATGAACCAATGTCCATTAATGATTTAATATCCATAGCAACATTTTTTCTAAGATCACCTTCAACTATATAGCTTTTTTGGATCTCTTGTCTAATTGCGGCAGCTTCATCTTCAGTTAATTCATGAGCTCTTTTGTTGTAATCAATTCCAACAGCATCTAAAATTAATCTTGAGTTATGTAACCCAATTCCAAAAATATACGTTAAAGCATATTCCATTCTTTTTTTATTTGGTAAATCAACACCTGCGATTCTTGCCATGTGTCTTATCCTTGTCTTTGTTTGTGTTTTTTAGTTTCGCAAATCACTCTTACGACACCTCTTCTTTTGACAATTTTACATTTGTCACACATCTTCTTTACTGAAGCTCTAACTTTCATAAGTCATCCTCTTTTTTGTGTATTTTGCCACATTTACAACAGGTATGAACGATAAAGTACATACTAGTATCATTCAACCAACTCTTTACAAAACACAAAATATTTTATAAAAACTTCTTTGATGGTTGTAAAATGGAGTTGGATTATAATAAGTTTTTACTTAAAGGCAGGTTAACTAGGTATATATAACTAATTTAATACACCTTATAGTAAAATAATCAATAAAAATACAAAGGTTTAATTTGTCAATAATATATAAAAACGAACTAATCAAAGTTGAAATAGAAAATAGCGAGATTCCATGGCTTAAAATATTCACTAACAAAGAAATCAAAGAATTTTCTCAATGTGATAATGAAACGAAACTTGAAATATTCAGATGTCTAGATATTTGTGAAAAAGAAATGTTAGAGTATTTTAAACCTACTAAGATAAATATTGCATCATTTGGAAATTATGTACCTCATGTACATTTTCATATTATGGCAAGATTTGAAGAAGATTCATATTTTCCTGAACCTATGTGGGGGAAAGTTCAAAGAGAAGCAAAACTTGATTTACCCTCTTTTGAAAACTTTTTTCAAATTATAAAAAATAAATTATAAGAAAAGCTATATAAAATTAACCGTCTTGGTTAATTTTTGTAATTAACTCTTTTAATACTCTTTGGGAATCTTCAATTTCAATTTGACATCCACCAGCAGCTTTATGCCCACCACCATTGTATGAAAGCATTAATTCACCAATATTTGTATTTGATGATTTATTTATAATTGATTTACCAGTACTGAATACAATATTTTGTTTATCTTTACCCCAAATAACATGTATAGAAATATTTGCATCTGGATACATTGCATAAACCATAAATCTATTACCTGGATAAATAATCTCTTCATCTCTATAATCGATTATTAGTAAATTACCTTCAACGCTTACACATCTTCGTAATTGCTCTTTAAAGTCTTCTTCATATTTAAAGTATAAATCTATTCTTTCTTTTACATCTGGTAGTTCTATTATTTCATCAATATTATGTTTAACACAGTAATCAATTAAATCCATCATTAATTGATAGTTAGAAATTCTAAAGTCTCTAAATCTTCCTAAACCTGTTCTACTATCCATTAGAAAACTTAAAAGAGGCCACCCTCTTGGGCTTAAAATTTCTTCTTCTATAAAGTCTGCTGAATCAGCTTTATTTGCACCATTCATCATTCCTGTAAAATAACCTGGAAATTTGTCATTTCCACCATAATATTCAAAAACTACCTGTGCAGCACTTGCAGCATCTGGATCTATTATATGATTATCTTTTTTTTCATTTCTTAAAGTTTCAGAATAATGATGATCAAAAGCTAAGTATACACCATCTACATAAGGAAGGTTAGTTGTAATATCATTTGATGTAAGTTCTATTTTTCCATCTTGCATATCTTTTGGATGTACAAATTCTATTTCATCGATAACACCAATATATTTTAATAAAGTTCCACATACAAGTCCATCCATATCACTACGTGTTACTAATCTATATTTTTTTTCATTCATAAGATAATCTTCCTATTTAGGATTTTTATAATTTTAACATAAAAAATTATTAATTACAATAAAAGTGATTATTTTTAGTGAAGATATGTGTAAGAGTCATAAAGAAGGCTAGATGCCTCCTTTATTATTTGTTAATATAATTAGCGATAACATCGCCCATTTCAGTAGTAGATAAAACTTCTTTAGCATCATAAGCGCTTAAGTCTTTAGTTCTATATCCATCTTTTAAAACATTTCTTATTGCTTTTTCAATCATATCTGCAGCTTTATCTTCACCTAGAGAATATCTAAGCATCATAGCAGCTGATTCTATTGTTGCAATTGGATTTGCTATTCCTTGTCCAGCAATATCAGGAGCAGAACCATGAATTGGCTCATAAACTGCTGTTTTATCTCCTGTTGAAGCTGATGGTAATAACCCAATAGATCCTACAACCATAGAAGCAGTATCAGATAGAATATCTCCAAAGATATTTCCAGTTACCATTACATCAAATTGTTTTGGGTTTCTTACAAGTTGCATTGCTGCATTATCAACATACATATGTGTTAATTCAACTTCAGGATAATCTTTTGATAATTCAATCATAGTATCTCTCCATAATTGAGAAACTTCAAGTACATTTGCTTTATCAACAGAACAAACTCTTTTATCTCTTTTCATTGCGAATTCAAAAGCTTTTTTACCAATTCTTACTATTTCTGGTTTTGTGTATACCATTGTATTATAAGCTCTTTGTCCGTCATTTGCTCTTGGTTGTCCAAAATAGATTCCACCAATAAGTTCACGAACTACCATAATGTCACAACCTTCAATTACTTCAGGTTTAAGTGTTGATGCATTAACTAATTCATCATAAACAATAGCAGGTCTTAAGTTTGCATATACACCTAATTCTTCTCTAAGTTTTAAAAGTCCAGATTCTGGTCTTAATTCACGTGCTAAATTATCCCATTTTTCTCCACCAATAGCTCCAAATAAACAAGCATCAGATGCTAATACACCTGTAACTGTTTCAGGAGGTAATGGAATTCCAGTTTCATCAATTGCAATACCACCCATTAAATACTCTTTGTAATCTAATGTAAAATCACAAGCACCTGAAACTGCATCTAATACTTTTATTGCTTCATCAATGATTTCTGGACCTATTCCATCACCTTTGATTATTGATATATTATAATTTTTCATTTATTTTCCTTCTGCCATTTCTTCTTTTGCATAATTAATTAATCCACCACTAGCAATTAATTCTTGCATAAATGGAGGAATTGGAGTGAATGTATAATCTTTTTTAGTAGTTTCATTTGTAATAACACCATTATCTAGATTGATACTAATTTTTTCACCCTCTTTAATTTCTAAAGATTCTGGAAGTTCAAAAATAGGTAAACCCATATTAAATGCATTTCTATAAAAAATTCTTGCAAAAGATGGTGCAACAATAGCAGCAACACCTGCAGCCTTTAAAGCAATTGGTGCATGTTCTCTAGAGCTTCCACATCCAAAGTTCTCACCTGCAACAATAATATCACCTCTTTGTAATTTATTAGGAAATTCAGGATCTGCATCTTCCATTACATATTTCGCTAAATGTTCTGGGTCTGAACTATTTAAATATCTTGCAGCAATAATAACATCAGTATCGATGTTAGCTCCAAAATTCCATACTTTGCCTTCAATCTTATTCATATTTGTATCCTTGTTTCAATAAATTTCTTGATATTTTCTAAGAATTATTTTTTTAAAGTTGCATTTTATCTAATAATTTAGTAATTTTTGATTAAATATAAAAAACTAATCATAATTTTAGGTAATTTGGGTATAATATCCATCTATTTAAAAGAGAGGAATCTTCAATACATGAGCGCAAAAGATTTAAATAAAGCAATAGAACAAACAGTAAAAGAGTATAAAGACTCTATACTAACTTATGAAAAAATTATTAAGATCTTTCCTAAAGCACCTTCAGGTGCCAATGTAAAAAAACTTTTAGCTTTTATCCAATTATACAATGTTACGATAATTAGTTCGCAAGAACAAGCAAAAAGAATGAATGCAGAAGAGGCAAAGAAAAGAAAAGAACAAAGAGAAAAACTAATAATGAACGAAGATGAAGTTTATGATCTTCTGAAAAATAAAGAATTATTAGAATGGTCTAGATCTGACTCTCCTGTAAGAATGTACTTAAGAGAAATGGGACAAATCCCATTACTTACAAAAGAAGAAGAGATTGAAATTTCTAAAAAAATCGAAATGGGTGAAGATGTAATTCTTGATGCAATTTGTTATGTACCTTATTTAATAGATTTTATCTTAGAGTATAAAGAACCTTTAGTAAACAGAGAAAGAAAAGTAAAAGAACTTTTTAGAAACTTTGATGATGAAGAATCTGATGATTCTAGTGATGAAACTACTGAAGTTGAAGTTGATAAAGATAAAGAAGATGGTAAAAAACAAAAGAAGCTTGATAAAAGAGCAACAACTATTGTTGAAGCATTTAAAGTATTAGAAAAAGCAAAAAAAGATTGGTTAAAATTCTTATCTAAAGAATCTGCTAAATCTGATGGTGAATCTGATCAAATGCAACACAATTTAGCAATAGCATTTAAAAAGAGAATCCTTAAAGAAGCTTTATTAGACCTAGGACCTACTTCTAAACTTATTACAGAAATTGTAAAAGCAATGGAAACTGCTCTTAAATCTGATACAGGTTTTGATCATGAACTTAAAAGACTTGAGTATAAGTTACCTTTATTTAATGATACTTTATTACAAAATCATCAAAAGATTTTAGATAATATTGTTAATTTAACTAAAGTGCAAATTACTACTATGGTTCCAGAAGCTACTATGGTTTCTACTTATATGGAAATTAAAAAACTTTACCAAACAGCAGAAGCTTCAAAAGATGGTTTTGATTTAGATCCGGAAGAACTTAAGAATGTTTTAGAGCAAATTAAACGTGGTAAAGATATCACGGATAAATCTAAAACTAGAATGGCTAAGTCAAACCTTAGACTTGTTGTATCTATTGCAAAAAGATATACAAATAGAGGTTTACCATTCTTAGATTTAATTCAAGAAGGTAATATTGGTCTTATGAAAGCTGTTGATAAATTTGAGTATAAAAAGGGATATAAATTCTCTACTTATGCAACATGGTGGATTAGACAAGCAATTTCAAGAGCAATTGCGGATCAAGCAAGAACGATTAGAATTCCAATTCATATGATTGAAACTATTAATAGAATCAATAAAATCATTAGAAAAGGTATTCAAGAAAATGGTAAAGAGCCAGATGTTGATGAGATTTCTAAAGAAGTAGGATTACCTGTTGATAAAGTTAAACAAGTAATTAAAATTACTAAAGAACCTGTATCATTAGAAGCTCCAATTGGAAGTGATGATGATGGTAAATTTGGTGACTTTGTTCCAGATGAAAAAGCTCCAACACCTGTTGATAACATTATGAAAGAAGATTTACAAGGTCAAATTGACCAAATCTTAGCACAACTTAATGAAAGAGAACAAGCTGTTGTTAGAATGAGATTTGGACTTATGCATGATGCTTCAGATAGAACACTAGAAGAAATTGGTAAAGAACTTTCTGTTACACGTGAAAGAGTTAGACAAATTGAATCAAGTGCTATTAAGAAGTTAAAACATCCAAAAGTAGGTAAGAACCTTAAGAACTACGTAGAAAGTTAGAAAATGAATTTTTTTGAAGATTGGGTTGAGTTAGATTTAAACCCTATTATTTCATTTTCTTCTACTTCGAAGATTTTATATTCTAATAGTGAAGCTCAGTTTTTATTAAATAGAATAAAACAAAAAGAGCTTTATGAATTAGCTTTAAAGTATGCTCCAAAGTCTTTTGGAGCAGAGACTTCATATATAGATTTAAACTTACAAAACTATACATTTTATGCAATTACAGTAAAGTATGATAATGAAGATGAAATTCATATGAAGCTTTATAAAAGTACAATGGCAAAAAAAGAATCTACGCTTAATATTAAAAATATAAATAGTACTAATATTTTTACACTTGTTGATTTAGCTATATCTACAAATAAAATCAAAACTAATGCTACATATAAAAAGAATTATGACCCATCAATACCTGAGTTTAAATTAGATGCTAGTTTATTTATTAAGACACTTTCACAAGCCTTTGAAGCTTTTAATGGCTCTGCAGATATACACTGTTCTATCTTACTTAAAATTGGTGAATATATAAAAATTGAAGGGAAAAAGTACTCTTTAATTACAGTTGAAATAACATCTGATAAGAATGCTGTAAAAGAAATACTTCAATATAAAGAAGATAGTTCATTTATTTTATCTTGTGATAAAAATAAAATCACTATTGACTTGCCTTTAATTATATAAAGACACATTCCTCAAAGCTTTTATTTTTTATCGAAAAGCTTTGAGAACAATACTCCAATAGGAACAATTCCTAATCCTATAATAAAAGCTACAGGAAGAAATAGTTTATTATTATTTAAAGCAAAGAATCCAAAGATCAAAATTCCATATCCTAAAACTCTATATACAGATAAAAAACCTGTAGCAGAAAAAATAGTATTTTTAAAAGAATTCTTTTTTACTTTTGCTTTTTCATCATTAAGAATCTCCTTTATCTTTTCAGGAGTTAGTTCTGATTCTGGTATTTCTTCATATTCAGTATATAAATCATAAGGATCATCAATTTCATCAACTTTATCTCTATCTTCGCCATTTAAAGGTTTAGATAAATCAAGATTAGATAATCTTCCTTGTATATTCTTTCTATATGATAAAAAAGATGCAATAGTAATAAATAATGATGAGATAAAAGCAACTTGTGTATTTAACAACCAAATAGGTGTGTTAAATACTAAGGCATAGACAACTAAGCAAAGATCTAAAACTATAAAAACTAATGCAAAGTTTTTCAAAGATTGATTAATCTTCATCGTCGCTATATTCTTTATCCCCATGTTTTGCTCTATGGGCATATCTTGGGTCATCTTCCATACCTTCAAAAGACTTTTGTGCTCTTTTGTATGCTTTATAAATATTAAGTCCCGCTGCACCTAATCCCCAAAATACTCCAAGCCATAATAACCAATCAATTTCAAAAAATGCTTTTAATCCATAACCTATACCAAAACCAATAGCGACAGCTGCTACCATTGAAATACCTAAAGATAAATTATCTAAGGCTTCAATTTTATCTCTATGTTTAGGTGTGATTTTTTCTACTTTTTCTACTTTTTTGTTTTCTTCCATTAATAATCCTCTTACTTAATATAAGAACAACAATAATCAGTTATTGTTTTTACTTTAATATCAAAACTAGAATTAGCATCAACATTAAAAGAAGTATCTGCTGTATATGTATTCCAAGTATCAGAACCTGCAAGTTTTACTTCAACAGTACCATCAAGAATTTCCATTAATTCTGGTTCATTAGTTCCAAAGTTATACTCACCAGGCATCATAATTCCTAAAGATTTACTTGATCCATCACTATCAATAAATGATCTACTTGTAACATTTCCATCAAAATATACATTTGCTTTTTTTACTAAATCTACGTTTTTTAATACTTTCATTTTAAACCTCTTAGAATTTTTTCATTACTTCAGATGCTGCATTTACACAAGCATCAATATCATCATTCGTCATAACTGTTGAAATAAATCCAGCTTCATATTGTGAACAAGCAAAGTAGAAACCTTTTTTTAACATCTCATGATGAAACTTTGCAAATCTATCAAAATCACATTTTCCTACTTCTTTTATATTTGTAGGTTCATTTTCGCAAAAGAAGAAACCAAACATAGACCCTCTAGTATTTATTTGAAAAGGAATATTATTCTGCTTTGCAACTTCTTTTAAACCATTTACTAGTCTTAATGCTTTTTCGTTTAATTCTTTATAAATTGAAGGATTAGCTTTTAATTTTCTAAGGCTTACCAGCCCTGCACTCATAGCAACAGGATTTCCACTTAAAGTTCCTGCTTGATAAACTGTTCCATCAGGAGATAAGTGATCCATGATTTTTTTAGAACTAGCAAAAGCACCAACTGGCATACCTGCACCTATTACTTTTCCAAAAGTAATAATATCTGCTTTAGTATCTACAGTTCCAGAAGCTCCCGTTAATGAAGCTCTAAAACCTGTCATTACTTCATCAAAAATAAGTAATGCACCATTTGCATCACATAATTCTCTACAAGTTTTTAAGAACTCAGGACTAGCAGGTACTAAGCCCATGTTTCCAGCAATTGGCTCAATAATAATACAAGAAATATCATCTGAATCTTCAAAACATTTTTTTAAGTTTTCAATATTGTTGTATTCACAAAGTAATGTATGTTTTGTTAAATCAGCAGGAACTCCAGGAGAACTTGGTGTTCCAAAAGTAGCTAATCCAGACCCTGCTTGTACTAATAAGGAATCAGAATGCCCATGATAACATCCTTCAAATTTTAAAATATCATCTTTACCTGTAACACCACGTGCTAATCTAATTGCAGACATAACAGCTTCTGTTCCACTACTTACAAATCTAACCTTATCAATATAATCATACATATCAACAATTTCTTCAGCTAGTTGTGTTTCTAATTCAGTAGGAGCTCCAAAAGACAAACCATTTTTTACAGTTTTAATTACTGCTTCCTCAATATCTTTATCACAATGACCAAAGATTAAAGGTCCCCAAGATTGTACAAAATCAAGATATTTATTACCATCGATGTCGTACATATATGCACCCTCACCTTTTTGAATAAAAGGTGGAGTTCCTCCAACACTTTTAAATGCTCTAACTGGAGAGTCAACACCACCTGGTATTACATCACAAGCTTGAGTATATGCTTTTACTGAATTATCAAACATTTAATTTCCTATTAATTTTCTATTAGCGATATTCTACTATAATCACGTTATGAAACTTATTATACTTTGCCTTATTATTTCAATATCTTTACATTTATTATTATTCAATGATTATAAACTTACACAAAAGCCAGACCTAAGTGAAAAAGCCTTGAAAAAAGAGATAAAAGCTAAAGTAACTTTTGTAAAAATTAAGAAAGAAAAAAAGCCTATAAAAAAAGTTGTTGTTAAAAAGCAAAAAGCTCCAAAGAAAAAAATTGCTAAAAAAGTTGTAAAAAAAAGACCTATTACAAAAAAAGTGTCAAAAAAACTTATTAAAGCTCCAGAAAAAATAAATTACAAAAAAAGAAGAGTTTCAAAAGTGCCAAGTCAAAAAAAGATGAAAGCACTTAAAAATAGAACTTTAGAAGATTTTTTATCACAAGCAGATCCTGTAGATCAAAAAGTATTAAATGAAATACAGAAATTATATGGAAGAGAATTTGAAACATTTACTAAAGTACAAAAAGTTTTTATCGAAAAAAACTTTAATAGTTTTCAAGTAATAACACAAAGAGTACTAACAAGATTAGGATATCCGCAACTTGCAATTGAGAGAAGATTATCAGGTCGTAATGTCATAGAGTTTTTATTTCATCCAAATGGAGATATCTCAAATTTAAAGATAACAAGATCATCTGGCTATGATGTATTTGATAAATACTCTATTAAATTAATAGAAATTGCATATAAAGATTATCCAAGACCTAAAACTACTACAAAATTAAAGTTTAATGTTCAATATCGTTTATATTAAAATAAAAAAGGAAATAAATGTCAGAAAACAAAAATCAATCATATTTTAAAAGACTACTAGAAGGACAAATTAATCTAAATATAACTTTTTGGATATGGTTTGTATTTATAACTCTAGCTATTAATATATTTATTGATAATAGTTTTAGCCAAGTTAATTATCATCAAAATGCTAATGAACTAAAGTTTAGTATTATTATTTATTTATTGACTTTTATATATTCTATTTTAATATTTATTGCTATTTATAAAAGTGCAGATAATTATACTGGTAATAAGATATGGCCTTTTTTATCAAAAGTGATTATATCTATAAATCTTTTTTTCTCACTTTTAGGAGCTTATGAGATATTAAAAGTAACATTTTTTGAAGATTATGCAATTAAAAGTGAGATAAATAGTTTTAAAGAGAGTCTTCCCTTAAAAGTGAACTCATTTAGTCATTTAACAGATATAGGAATTGAAGATAAAAATATTTATTACACTTATAAGTTAGATAAAATGGATAAGACTAGTGCTAATGATTATAATTTAAAGAAATTTAAATCACAAATTCAAGACTCTTTATGTGAAGAAGAAAATACTTTAAAACTACTAAAAAAAGATTATATTTTAAATTATACATATCTAGATAAAAATAAAAAAAAACTAATAGACATAGAAACTAATAAACTAAGTTGTGGTAAAGGTATTTATGATTTAGATATATTAAAAGAACTAATAAGACAAGGTAATTAATAAATGAACTTAGAACAAATACAAGATAGTTTAATAGCAGATTTTGACTTTGAAAAAGTTATAAATATACTAGATAAATTAAATGAAAAATATGTAAAAGAAGACTTAATTAATAATATAAAAGGACTTATCAAAATGGCTTATGTTTCAAGAGAAATGGAAGATATAAGCTTTACTTCAGGGCATTTTATAATAAATAGATCTTATTATGAAGGAGAAGAAGTTCAATACGATTTAAGTTTTTTACTTGAAGTAAATTCAAATCTGAGCTATGAATTAGAAAAGTCTTTTAAAACAAAAAATACAAATGAAAAGGAACTTCTGCTAAAGAAAAAACTAGAAGAGCTACTTTTAATAAATACAAATGCTAATAAAGAAGAGAGTGATAATTATACTTATGAAGCAAATATTCAAAGAATAGAAAGAATGCTTGAAATTTTAGATTAAAAAAGAGGCTAAATAAAAGTTAAATAAAAAATTAACTTTTATTTAATAGTAGCTAGGATTAACTCTCTTAAAGTTTTACAAGCGACTGCTGTTGAAGCACCGCTTGTATCATATTTTGGAGATAATTCAACGACATCTATACCTACTACATTTTCTAGTTTTGATAATGTTTCAATAATCTCTAACATCTCATGAAAGTTTATTCCTCCTGGCTCGGGAGTTCCAGTTCCAGGAAATACAGAAGGGTCAAAAACATCTAAATCAATTGTAATATAAACTGGTTTATTTTTTAAAATATTTACACGTTCTTCTAAAGTATTGTACGTAAATTTTTCTAAATGAGAATGAGTTTTTGCCCACTCAAACTCCTCTTTTAATCCACTTCTTATGCAAAATTGATTTAATCTACCATCACCTAATTGATCATAAATTCTTCGTAAAACCGTTGCATGACTTAAAGCTTCACCTAGATAATCATTTCTTAAATCAGTATGAGCATCAAAATGAATGATATGTAAATCATCATATTTTTTACTTAAAGCTTTAACAGGTGCAAGTGAAACTAAGTGCTCTCCTCCAATCATAATTGGGATTTTATTAGCATCAATAATTTTTTGAACATGTTCTTGAATTATTCGTAAAGCAACTTTCTTATCTCCATAAGGAAGCTCTAAATCTCCAAAATCAAAAAGATTTAAATCTTCTAAATCTTTATCTTGATATGGAGAATAACTCTCTATATACCAAGAATCCTCTCTCATAGCACTTGGTGCAAATCTAGCTCCTGGTTTAAAAGAAGTCGTACCATCAAAACCTGCACCAAATAGTACTGCATCTGCTTCTTCAAAACTTTCTTCACAGCCAATAAAACAATTATTTTGTGCTTTCATCTTTATAGTTTCCTCTCATAATTATATAAATCCATATATCTAAATGCCAATAGGTTTTCTAATATTGCAAAAATTACAATAAAGTTAATAAAGGAACTTCCACCATAAGAAAACAGTGGTAAAGGAAGTCCAACAACTGGTGCAAAACCTATAACCATTAAGATATTTACACTCATATTAAAAAACAACAGTAGCCCCAACCCTGAGGCAAATACCCGTATGACGTAGTCATCTTTAAAGTAATAATTTAAAGTAAGTAAATGTGTAATTAGTAAGCCATATAAAAAAATAAGTCCAATTGCACCTAAAAAACCATATCTTTCAACAAAATATGCAAAAATAAAATCACTAGTTGCAATTGGCAAAAATTTTAAATGAGTTTGTGTAGCATCTTCACTTATTTTTCCTGTTAAACCACCTGAACCAATTGCAATAATTGATTGCTGCACATGGTAACTAGGTTTTTCTGAAATAAAATCTTTTATTCTTTTCTTTTGGTAATCTTTTATCAAATATGTATAAATAAAGGGAGATGATATTCCCATTACTAAAATAATTGATGTCCAAATTTTCCAATTTACTCCAACAATAAATAAAATTCCATAACCTACAAGTAATAACACAAGTGCAGTCCCTAAATCAGGTTCTTTTGCAATTAATATAAATGGCAATAAAATATAAAAAGAAAAATATAAAAAATCACTAAAACCATAACCATTTTTAGGAGGTGGTCTATTATGAATTAAATACCCAAGCATTAAAATATATATAGGTTTTATAAGCTCAGAGGGTTGCATTGTTGTATTTAAAATAGGTAAAGGAAGCCATCTTTTGGCACCTAGCTTTGTAACACCCCAAAATTCAACTGCAAGTAAGAGTAAGATACCTAACCAATAAAGAAAAGGTACTAATCGTAACTTTTTTCTAATAGGTAAAATAAAAACTATTATAAATGCAAAAAATGAAAGTGTAAAGTATATTAATTGTTTATTTGCTAATATTTCATTTGTTTCACTAATTAAATGATATGATAAATATATCAACGGTAAAACAAAAAGTATTAACAAATAGTCAAAATGGGAAATTATTCTCTTATCAAATAAACGCATAGTGAAAGAGTATCTAAAAATGTATAAAAATTTTATTGTTCAAGAAGCAAATAGATTAGATAAGTTCTTAGCATCACAAATTGATGCTTCAAGAAACCAAATAGAGCAACTTATAAAAAAAGAGTTTGTAAAAGTTGATGGTAAAACTGTAAGTAAAACAGGTTTAAAATTAAAAGAAAATCAAGAAATTGAAGTTAATTTTCCAAAAGCACAACTAGAGGTTGCAAAAGATGAAACTTTTGTAAGAGAATCTTTAGAGGGTAAAGATGTAAAGATTATTTATGAAGATGATTATATTCTTGTTATAAATAAACCTGCAAATCTTACAATTCATGATGCACCAAGTGTAAAAGATGCTACTTTAGTTGATTGGTTAAAGTTAAATAAAATATCTTTATCAACAATCTCAGGAGAAGAACGTCATGGAATTGTTCATAGATTAGATAAAGGAACAACTGGTGTTATGGTCGTTGCAAAAACAAATGAGGCTCATGCTTCACTGTCTGAGCAATTACAAGATAAAACTATGGGAAGATATTATCTGGCTATTACTGATTTGGCACTAAAAGATGATGTAATTATAGATAAACCAATAGGCAGAAATCCAAATAATAGACTAAAAATGTCTATAGAAGAAAATGGAAGAAATGCTAAATCTGCTTTTAAGAAGATTGATATAAGTAAAGACGAAAAATATGAACTGGTTGCAGCTAAATTATTTACAGGAAGAACACATCAGATAAGAGTACATCTAAGTTCGATAAATAGGCATATTCTAGGAGATAATTTATATGGTTTTAAGGGCGATTTGAATAAAATAAATAGATTTTATTTACATGCATACAATCTGTATTTAATCCATCCTAATACGGGTGTTTTAATGACTTTTAAAGCAGATTTGCCAAATGACATGAATGAATTTTTAACTAAACATTTTCAAATGGAGAATATACATGACAAAATTGATGCAAACAACATCATTGACAGCTTTACTTCTTTTACTTAGTGGTTGTAATAATTTAAACAATAATTTAAATGCACCTGTTAAACCAAAAATAGATGAAACACTTGAAGTTATCGATACTAACTCACTAAAATCAATTTCTGATATGACTGCAATTGCTTTTGAATGGAAAAGAGTAGATGATGTAAGAGTTACTGGATATAATTTTTATAGAGCTAATATGCATAAAGATGGTAGAAGACTTAAGCTAATTGAGTCTGTAAATAACAAGTATACAACGCACTTTGTTGATAAAGAGCTTGAACCTAATACAAAATATGTATATCAAATCTCTTCAAAAGCTGCTAATGGTATTGAGTCAAATACTACAAATGCTTATATTACACAAACTCTTCCAAGAATTGTTCCTGTTAGTTTTGTTCAGGCATTATCAGATTTACCAAATAGAATTAAAGTTATTTGGAGACCACATCCTGATTTAAGAGTTGCATATTATAAAATCGAAAAATTCAATACTACGCTTAATGAGTGGAATACTGAAAAGAAAATAAAAGGCAGATTAGAATCTGAATACATCGATACAGGTTTAGATAATAATGAAACTTTTAAATATAGAATAACAGCTTTCACTTTTGAAGATGTATCTACAAAACCTAGTGAAGCAATTACTGCTAAAACAAAAGCATTACCAAATGGAGTGCAAAACTTAATTGTTACAAATAATGAACCTAAGAAAATTTTATTAGGATGGGAGCCTTCTACTACATCTGATATTATAAAATATGAAATTCATAGAAGTTCAATTAAAACTTTTGGGTTTAAAAAAATAAAAGAAGTAAATAATAATACTTTTGCATTTGTTGATCAAGTAGATCAAGATGGAAAAGAATATTATTACAAAGTAATAGCTGTGGATAAAGACAACTTAAAAAGTTCATCAAAAATAGATCCAATAAAAGGTATTAGTTTAAATAAACCAGGGAAACCAACTATTTCATTAGCTCAAATTCAAGATTCTAAAGCAATTATAAATTGGACAGCAGCTGATAATAGAGCAATTTCATATAATATTTATAAAAAAACAATGATTAGTTTCTTTGAATCTAAAACTGAAAAGTTTACAGATATTCGTGAATTAAGATTTGTTGATAATAATATTATTTCAGGAGTTGAGTATAAGTATTCAATTCAAGCAAATGATACATACGGATTAATGTCTGAAAAAACAGATGAAGCGTCATTAATTTTACCAAAAATATCTCTTAAAAAGTAGTCTTAAAAAATGCCTCATATAGTATTTAATAAAACAGAACTAATAAATACACCATCAACAAAAGATGGTGTAGACTTTAAATTTATTGCAAAATCATATAATTTTACAGAACATCAAAGAAATATAGAATATAAAATTGCAGTTGAAAATGAAAACAAAGAATTTTTATTAACTTTAAAAGATAAAGATACTGACAAAATGATTAAGATTGACAAAGTAACTAGAATTGCTCCTATTACTTTAGTAAAAGATGCTTTAAACGCTTATACTAACTCTATTAACGCAAATATAGTATTTTCAAATACTAATACAATTAATCAAAAAGCTGAACCAAATAAAGAGTATTTAAAAGATATCAATTATTTTGTAGAAGAGTTTCAAACAGACAAAGAAATTCAAATAGAGATTGGTTTTGGTAGTGGTAGACATCTTTTATATCAAGCTAAACATAATCCAGATGTACAATTTATTGGACTTGAAATTCATACGCCATCAATAGAACAAGCTTTAAAACAAATGAAATTACAAGATATTTCAAATGTTCTTATAGTGAATTATGATGCTCGATTATTTATGGAGTTTATTGACTCAAATAAAGTAGGAAAGATTTTTGTACATTTCCCTGTTCCATGGGATAAAAAACCTCATAGAAGAATTTATTCAAATGAATTCATCAATGAAGCCTTAAGAGTTTTAAAAGTTGAAGGAACACTTGAACTTAGAACTGATAGTAGGAAGTATTTTGATTACTGTACTGAACTTCTTACAAATCTTCCAACTGGAAAGATTACAATTGATATTAATAAAGATTTAGAAATATCAAGTAAATATGAAGATAGATGGAAAAAACAAGGTAAAAATATTTATGATGTAGTTCTTTTATCTCATAGTATAGATGCACCTTTAAAAATAGAAAAAGACTTCTCTTTTGATTTTAAAATAAATTATGAAAAAAAAATAGAACAGATTCCTACAAAATCTATTGTTGAAAAAGATTTCTTTGTTCATATTGAAGATTTATTTATAATTGAAAATGAAGATAATTCTGGATTAATTCAATTAACAATGGGTAATTTTGATAGACCTGTTAGTAAGTATTTATTAATTAGAGATGGGAAAATCAACTATTACCAAGGAACACCAATTCCTACTAGTTCAAATATAAAAGCTCATAAAAAGTTAAAAGAGATTCTTAACTAATGCTCGAAGCTAAAAATATTTATTTATCTTATGATGATAATAAATATATTATTAAAAAGGGAAACTTTAGAATTAAACCTAAAGAATTCATTTTTATTGGTGGAAACTCAGGAAGTGGAAAGTCTACTTTATTAAAATCTTTTTATGGAGAGATTCCATTAAAGCATGGAAGTTTAAAAATTGATGGGGTTGAAGTTTTTGGAATTAAAGGAAAAAAACTAAGAGTTCTGCGAAAAGATATTGGAGTTATATTTCAAGATTATAAACTTGTAAATGAATATACTATTGAAGAAAATATTATGATTCCTTTAAAAATCAATGGCTACTCAAATGAAATATCAAAAGATCAAGCAAATAAACTACTCTCTCATGTAAAACTATCTCACCGCGCAGGATATTATCCAAATGAATTAAGTGGTGGAGAGCAGCAAAGAGTTGCAGTTGCAAGGGCTCTTGCACATAATCCAAAGATTATAATTGCAGATGAGCCTACAGGAAATCTTGATGATTATTCAGCAGAAGTTGTTTGGAACTTATTAAAAGGTGCAAATGAACAATTAGGAATTACAATTGTAGTTGTAACACATAGAGTTCCTAAAAACTTAGGAATAAAATTTAGACAGTTATCCTTAGAGGATGGTATGGTTTATGAAGTTTCTTAAAAATATATTTGCTTTCTTAATTCCTCTTTGTGCAATGCTACTTACTTTCACATTATATTTATTAATTGATAATGTAGTAGAAAACTATAAAAAGAAAATTTCAAGAGATTATTCTATTGTTATAGTTACAAATACACCACTTATAAAAGAGAATATAGATGAACTTGCAGATATAAAAGTTGAGAGAATTCAAACTTTACCAAAAGAAAAAATAATCAATGATATAAAATCTAATTTATCAACTAGTTCTATTAAATTACTAAAGAAGAAACTTCCTCATTTTTATCAAATATACTTAGAAGTTTTTCCAACAACTAGTGAATTAGAAACAATTAAAGAAACTCTACTTCAAAATAAAAATGTTAGAAAAGTAGAAGTGTTCTACAAAAATCATAATCAAACTTATTTACTTTTAGTATTGCTTAGTAGTATTTCATTTATACTATTTTTTATCATTACAATTTTTGCAATTATAATAATTGCAAAACAAATAAAATTATGGTTTCATGAACATAGCACTAGAATTGCTATATTAAGACTTCATGGTGCTTCTGTTTTATATAGTGCATCAACGGTTCTAAATTATGCAATTATTAGTTCTTTTCTTGCTTTTTTAATTGTAGGAGGACTTTTATACTATATTTCAAATAATATGGGAATATTATTTCCAATAGAGTTACATGAGATAATTAATGTAGAAATAAATTTAAATTATGAATTAATTAAACTATTTACATTATCTTTTACTATTTCAATATTTACAATATTAGGGGTACTATTAAAGTACAAAATAAATGATGATTAAAATATTTTTTATACTATTACTTATATTTAGTAATATTACTTTAGCATCAACAAAAACTATAGATAAAAAAATCAAAAATAATAAAAATAGCTTAAATAAGAATGTCTCAAAAAAGAAACAGACTTCTTTAAAAGTTAAATCTTTAGCCAATAAAATTAATGAACAAAACAAAAATATTATCAACTTAGAAAAAAATATCAAAAAAGTAAACTCTGATATTAATGAACATGAAAAGCTTTTGGAAGAATCAAAATCAAAACTCGAACAACTAAGAAAAAGATCTACAAACTTAATAAAAGAGAAAAAAGGTAATGAAGTACAAATAGTTGATACTATAATCGAAGATTTTTCTACTTCTATCGCACTTAAATTAGCTTCAAAGAATACTCTAGGAGAGTTAATAGATAGTGAAATATACACTATACTTTCAGAAAATTCAAAAGATCAAATACTTAAATTAGATAATAACTATGATTTATTAACAAATAATACAAAAGAAAATCAAAAAAATATTAAAAAAATATCTACATATATTGAAGAAAGAAAAAAGACTAAAAAAACTCTAAATACACTTAAAAACAAACACTCTAAATCTTTAAATAACTTAGAAGATCAACATAAATCTTATCAAAAAGAATTAAAAAAAGTTGCACAGCAACAAGAATCACTTAAAAAACTTTTATCTAATTTAAATATTTTAAAAGAAGAAGAATTAAGAAAAGAAAGAATAAGAAGAGCTAAACTTCAAAGATTACTTGCTTTAAAGAAGAAGAAAGCAGAAGCAAAAAGAAAAAAGAAAAAGAATAATTCAAAAACAGCAAAAACAGAAGAAAAAATACAAACAGCAGAAGTTAGAAATCAAAAGTATGCTAAGAACTTAAATTTAGATGTAAAAAAAATAGGTTCATCAACTTCTGGAGTTAAAGTAGTTAGATATAGAGGGAAAAGAACAATAGCTCCTCTTAAATCCTTTAATGTTGTAAAGAAATTTGGTTCTTACTATGATCCTATTTATAAAATCAAACTATTTAATGAATCTATTGTTTTAAAGACTAAAAGACCTAAAGCAAAAGTTGTTTCTGTGTTAAATGGAAAAGTTGTTTATGCTAAGAAAAATTCAGGAATGCTTGAGAATGTTGTTATTATTCAACATGAAAATGGACTTCATACAATCTATTCTCATTTAGATGAAATTGCACCCACACTTAAAGTTGGTAAGTGGATAAAAAAAGGTTATGTAGTTGGCCGAGTGGATAAAAACTTGACTTTTCAAGCTACAAAAAATTCTGCGCATATTAACCCAAAAGATTTATTTAGAATTTGATGTACAAATATAAATACCTTCATATTTATCTTCCCGTATTTTTTATACTATGGGTTGGACTTTTTATAGATAGTAAACTTATCGCCAGTCATTTTGTAAATAGTCAATATCTTACGAATATCTTAGTATTTCTAGTCTTTGCTTGGATTTACTTAAAAGTATCCGTAAAGATAAAAAAACTAATGCTTTATGGATTAATTTTAGCAGTTTTAGGTGAAGTATTATTTGCACTTGTTTTAGGTATGTATACATATAGATTAGATAATCTTCCACTATATGTTCCATTAGGCCATAGTATGATTTACGCAGCTGTATTTTATATAGCAAAAGAACCTATTTTTAAAAAAAATAAAAATTTAATAATAAATATACTTTTTGTTTTAATGCTATTTTATTCAACGGCTTGGCTTGTTTTTGCAAACGATGTTTTTGGATTCATTTGTATGTTAGTTATAGTTTATTTATTTAGAAGAAAAGCACATACAAAACTATTTTTTCTAATAATGTTTTTTATAATTGTTTATTTAGAACTAATTGGAACACATTATCAAAACTGGTATTGGCCTGAAATTTGGTTTGATAAAATATCTTTTATACCAAGTGCAAATCCACCAAGTGGTATAAGTGTGTTTTATTTTGGTTTTGATGTTGGTTGTTTATATATTTATAAGATACTAAATAAGCAAAAATGGAAAAGATTACGTAATTTACAAAAAATAAAAAGAGATAAAATATGATATTATACATAGATGGAGATGCTTTTCCAAATTTATTAAAACCTATTGTTTTAAGAGCAATTGAAAGACTAAAGTTAGAGACAATTGTAATTGCAAATAAAAAAATAAATATAGGGAAATCAAGTCATATTACATATATGATAGTAGAAGCTGGTGCAGATGAAGCTGATAATAAAATAGTCGAGCTTTTAAAAGAAGATGACTTAGTAATAACAGCAGATATTCCACTAGCTGATAGAGTAATATCAAAAAAAGCACATGCAATAGATCACAGAGGTGCTATGTATACAGTAGATAATATAAAACAATATCTTGCATACAGAAACTTAATGCAAGAAATACGAGATAGTGGAGAAATGACAAAAGGCCCAGCTGCTTTTTCTCAAAAAGATTCACAAGAGTTTGCAAACTCATTAAACAAATTTTTGCAGAATATAAAATAATTAAAATAATACAAAGGATTTATCATCATTTTAATAGACCAAGCAACAAAAAAACAATTTAACTCATTTTGTAAGAAAAACAATCCAAAAGATTTAGAAACAGCGATTGAATATTTTACAGTATTTGGAGGGCTTAATATCGATATTGATATTACAATTCCATTAAAAGAATTAATTGAGACTGAGATTTTAGATAAATATAAATATTTTAAAAATCAGATAAATACAATTACTGGTGGGTATAGTGTAGATCAAGCAGTATTAAGTGGTATTGCTTTAGGAGATAGAAGAACAAATTCATCTTTTAAAAGAGCTTTTGTAAGCTTTGAAGAAGGAATGAAGTGTGTTGAAGGACTAGTTGAGAGAGGTATTATTGAGATGGAATCATCTCAGCATTTCTTAGTTAATCAAAGAGGAGATAGTAAAATATCTAAAAAACTTTTATTTACAACACCATTTTTAAGATTTTGGTTTGCCTTTGTTTCACCTATTTATAAAGGTATTAAAGATGGTAACTATGATGAATTTTATAAAAACTATGAAAATAGAAAAGCTGAATTTACAGGTTTTGTATTTGAAGAGTTAGCACTGGAATTTTTAAGAGATGCTTATGCAGATGATGAGATTAAAAATATTGGTAAATACTGGGATGATAAAAACAACATCGATTTAGTAGCAAAAACTAAGTCTGGTAAAACAATAGCAGCATCTTGTAAATATGTAGACTCAAAGATTAAAAAAAGCGAATTAAACAACTTAAAAAACACTTGTAAAGAAGTAGGATTTGAACCTGATATTTGTATACTATTTACAAAAAAAGGATTTACAAATGAGCTTAAAGCATTAAAAGATGAAACACTAAGACTATATACTGCAAAAAGTTTTAAACTACTACTTGATAAATAAATATGAATTTAGTCGGACTTAATTATATAAATGAAAAAGATAAAGAGTTAACAAGACTCTTTATTGAATCAAAAGATATAAAAAAATATATATTAGGCATAAACAAACTTGGTAAAAGTGTATTAAAACAGCTTGAAGTAGATGGAATCATAGATGATTTTACAAGAGTTCAAAAATCAAGAAAAAAAGCAGTATTACAAATAGAAGAAGTTCCTAAAGACTCTATTATACTTACAGTGGCAACAGGAAGTCCACTAGAAGTAAATATCAAACTTAATGAGTTAGGATATACACACTTTAACTATTTAGCCTTTATAAGATACTCAAAACTTGACTTAGTTCACCCTCCTTTTATTATGGACTTTAAAGATGACTTTTTAGAAAATGAAAATAAGTATCATAAAATTTATAATCTTTTAGCAGATGAAAAATCAAAAGAAGTTTTTAAAAAAATATTAAACTTTAAGATGACTTTTGATTTAGAGTTTATGAAAGGTTTTACAAATAACTTTGATGAACAATACTTTGATAAAGAGTTAATTCCAGATATTAAAAATATAACTTTTATAGATGGTGGAGCTTATGTAGGTGATACTCTTCCAAGTATTATAAAAAACTTCCCCGATTATAAAAAAATATATTGTATTGAACCAAATGATTTACATATAAAGATTGCCAAAAGAGACTTTTCAACTCAAAGAGATATTGAATTTATAAATTGTGGTTTAGGAAATAAAAAACAAGATAAAACTAAAGTACAAAAATCACAAGATATTTGTGCTCATGATTATCAAGCAGAAAATATTGATAGTATAGATAACTTAATAAAAGAAAAAGTAGATTTTATCAAACTTGATATTGAAGGTGCAGAACAAGATACTATTGAAGGTGCAAAACAAACTATTTTAAACTACCATCCTATTTTAGCTATTTGTATCTATCATAAGGCCGAAGATTGGTATAAAGTACCAGAACTAGTACTAAGTATTAGAAATGATTATAAAGTCTATATACGTCATTATATGGAAGGAATTTATGAGACGGTTATGTATTTTATTCCGAAGAAGTAAAGAGTTTTACTTCTTCTTATATAAGACTAATTTTTAGCAGCAGTAACTATAATCTCAACTAAAGTTTCTACACTTGCCATATTTGTTTCAACACAAGCTCTTGCTGGTGGATTTTCTTTTGAAACCCATTCATCCCAAACACTATTAAAACCTGCAAAATCTCTGTATATATCTTTTACAAATATTTCAACTCTTAAAATATCATGTTTAGTAACTTCAACTTGGGCAAGTCTTTCTTCAGCAATTTCTAAAACTCTAACTGCTTGTCCTTTAATATCAAGTGTTTTATCATCTGATACGATTCCTGCTAAATATACTGTGTTATTGTGTACAACTGTTCTACTCATTCTTTCGTTTACTTGTTTTCTAATAACCATGTTATTTCCTTTTATTGTAGTTTTTCTATTTTAGCATTATACTCTTCTAAAATCTCATCCATTTTTAATTGTTCCACTTCTAAAAGTGCAAATTTTTCATCAATTTTACTTTGATTAACTTTTACAGTTTTAGAAAGCTCCATAACTTTTGCATTATCACCTGCATTTGATGCTTGAACTAGTTCATGTTGTTCTGTTTCTATTAAGTCTTCAATTTCCATGATTTCAGCTTCAAATTTTTCTACTTTTTTCTTTAATGAAGAAGTTAATTTATTTCGCTCTGTAAGAAGTGCTGTTCTTTTCTTTTTATTCTCTTTTTTATTAACTTTTGGCTTAGCTTTAACTTTTACTTCACCCTCTTCTTCTTCCCAACCAATTTTTTCTAAGAAGTCATCATATCTTCCATCAAAATAATCAGCCCCACCTTTTGAGAAAATAATCAATCTATCACAAACACGTCTTAGTAATTCTTCACTATGTGTTACAACGATACAAGAACCAGGAAAGTTTTCTATAGCAGTTGTCAAAGAATCAATTGATTCCATATCAAGGTGATTTGTAGGCTCATCTAGAAATAATATATTTACATCTTTTGCTAATATTTTACCAAGCATTACTCTAGATTTTTCACCACCAGAAAGTAATGATACTTTCTTTTTACTATCATCTCCAGAAAACATCATAGAACCAGCAATTGATCTAACTCTTGATTCTGCTAATCTTATATTACCTGTTTGAATTTCATCTAGAACAGTATTTGCAGGATTTAAGTGGTCAATATTTGTTTGTCCAAAGTGTCCAAAAGAACTCGTTCCATGATAATCAACTTTTCCACTTAATTGTTTAAGTTCACCAGCAATTACATTTAGTAAAGTTGATTTACCCTTACCATTTTTTCCAATTATCCCTAATGTTTCACCTTTTTCAAGTGTAAAAGATATATCTTTAAAAAGAACATTATCACTAGAATACCCAAAAGCTACATCTTTAACTTCAAGTAATACTTTAGCAGGTGTTTCTCTAAAATTAAAATCAAAATCTAAAGTATTATCATGAACAATTGAACTTAAATCATCCATTTTATCAAGCTCTTTTTGTTTTGACTGTGCTTGTGCTGCTGTTGATGCTCTTGCTTTATTTTTAGCAATAAACTCAATAAGTTCTTTTCTTTTTTTATCTTGTGTTACTTTTTGTTTTTCATGATGTTCATCATTTGATGCTATTTGTGCGTAAAATTTATGAGTATTACCAGGAATAACTTCTAAGTTTCTTCTTACTAATCCCATAGTATGGGTAGTAACATGATCCATAAAATCTCTATCATGCGTAATAATTATAACCTCACCCTCAAAACTTCTTAAAAATGCTTTTAACCAACGTAAAGACAGAATATCTAAGTAGTTTGTAGGCTCATCTAGTAATAATAAGTTTGGTTCAGTTACAAGTAATTTAGCAAGGTTAATTCTAATTTGATAACCACCAGAAAAAGATAAAGGATTTTTATCTAAATCTTCATCAGTAAAACCTAAACCAAATAAAATCTTTTCAACTTTATAAACATTATATTTATCTTCTTCACTTAAAGATAATGCAGCTTCTTCTCGTACAGTTTTTTCAGTGAAAACTAAGTGCTGTTTTAATGCACCAATTTTATAGTTTTTTGGAATACTAACCATTCCGTCATCACTAAATTCTTCTCCAAGGATTAACTTGAATATTGTAGATTTCCCACTACCATTTCGTCCAACAAGACCAACCTTGTTCCCTTTATTTAATCTAAAGTTTAAATTAGAAAATAATTCTTTTTGTGCATAAGCTTTTGATATATTTATAAGTTCGATCATATTACTCTTTTTTGTTTATTTATAAATCGGATTATACGCAATACTCAGTTATAGCTCAATTAAAAGATGAGCTATTTTTCATATATATAAAATATCTCTTTTTTTATATCTTGTATTATCTTTTCAAAATCATTTTTATATGCGAAACAAACGCCAATTTTACATGCTAAATACTTTTTATCTTTGTTTTCTTTTCTTAGTAAAAAAGGAAGATTAGGTAACTTTTTATCTTTAAACATCTCTTTTGTTGCTTTTAAGACTATATATCCATTAGAATAAGCCATATAACTTCGTAAAATCCATGAAGAAGAACTTGGACTTGAAGATAAAAGAGTACTATATGATTCAAAAGATTCTTTTACAATATTTTGTAAGTCTAAATCATCACTTAAAACTGCGATTTTTAAAATATTATCAATCATATTTGATAATGAACTTTTATAAGCACTATCATAAGTATTAGCACTTGTTATAAAATCATCATCACTCATTTTCCATCTTTTATCTTTATAGAATTTACTTATAGCTTCTTTATTTAATTTATTTGCAAAAGTTAAATAATGAGATTCTAATGAATAATCATAAGCTTTTAAAAGTGCTGTAATTAGAAATGAATAATCTTCAAATAAAGCTTTTACTTTAGGAGTTTTATTTATTATCACTTGGTGATATAAAGTATTATTAATATAAATCTTTTTTATTAGAGTATCTAAAGATAAAAGTGCTTGTTTACTATAAGATTTATCTATTTTAGAAGCTTCAAACAAAGATGAAATATACATAGAGTTCCATGATGTTAGGATTTTATAATCAATAAAAGGATATTCATTTTTCTGTCTTAATTCTTTCAAGTCCTCTTTTATTTTTTTTAAATTTTTTGGAATATTTTTAAAAGATTTAGAGTTTAAATAAGTATTATTATAGTGATATTCAAAATTGCCTTCATCTACTATGTTAAAATATTCTAAAATATTTTCAATTTCTTTTTCTTTATATCCTTTTTCTTTTAAGAAATCATACACAACATCGTAAACAAATACGAAATAAACACCTTCTTCCTTCTTCCCTTCAAAAATACTATTAGCATCACTTGCACTATAAAAAAGGTTATTTATTTTAAATCTTGTATTTGTAAAAACAATAATTTCATTTACAATATTTTTATAAAAAATATCTTTTGTGATTTTATAAGCTTTTGAATAAGCACTTAAAAGTTCTGCATTTGTATAAAGCATCTTTTCAAAGTGAGGAATCATCCATGTTTTATCTACACTGTATCTATAAAAACCACCTTCTATTTGGTCATAGATACCACCGTTTGCCATACTTTTTAATGTTTTTGTCGCGATTTCTAAAACTTTTTTATTCTTTGTTAGAATATAGATATCTAATAGCGTTTCAATCTTTGAAGCTTGTGGGAATTTTGGTCTAATTGAAAAACCATGATTTTTTATATCAAAACTATCTTCAACTTCCTTTACATACTTATCAACTATATTTTTATCCAAATTTGTAGTTTTAAAATTTTGATTTTCATACTCTTTTAAAATCTCTTGTATATCTTGTGCAGTTTGAAGGACTTTATCATTCTCATTTATAAATACATCATTGATATTTTTAAGAACTGCACTTATTCCAATACTACCATTTCTAGCATCATAAGGAATATATGTATTTGCAAAAAATGCTTTCTTATTAGGAGTTAGTATTACAGTAAGTGGCCAACCACCGCTTCTATTATTTAATAAACTATGCACGTTTTGATAGTATTTATCTATATGAGGCATCTCTTCTCTATCAACTTTTATTGAGACATAATTTTTATTTAAAATATCAGCAACTTCTTTATTTTCAAAAGATTCTTCTTCCATAACATGACACCAATGACAAGTACTATAACCAATTGAAAGAAAGATGGGTTTATTTTCAAGTTTTGCTTTTTTAAAAGCTATTTCATTCCAAGCATACCAATTTACTGGATTAGTACTGTGTTGTTTTAAATATGGAGAATCTTCATTGATAAGAGAATTTATATAAGTTTCTTTTGCATTTAAACTAGTAAATAAAAGAAGAGTTAGTATTGAAATTTTTACTTTCATGACATTATCCTAATATATAATAATTACATATTAGGATAAGTATGTTTAGTATTTGTTAATTGTTAGTGTAAATCAGCGTTAAGTTTAATTTCTCTTGTTGATCTCATTGCAATAATTTGACCATTTACTGAGTTTTGTCTAAAGTGAACACCATTTACACCTAAGAAATCCATACCTCTCATAAGTGATTTGATTTCTTTTTCAGGATTTGCAGCAGCAATTGCAGCTACAGCTTTTTCAGATAATGTAATTTTTGTTCCTGGTAAGATAGTAACACCTGCATCTAAAATACAACCATCACCAATAGCAGTACCAGTACAAGAATTTGCACCTAATAATGTATTTTCACCAATAGAAACAGGAACACCATCAGTACCTGAAAGAACACCTAATATAGAAGCTCCACCACCAACATCAGAACCAGCACCAACAACAGCAGATGAAGAAATTCTTCCCTCAACCATTACAGCACCTTCAGTTCCTGCATTAAAGTTAATATATGCAGCACCTGGCATTACAGTAGTTCCAGCTGCTAATTGTGCACCCATTCTTACTTTTGAAGTTTCTAGGATTCTTGTGTTATCTGCTAAAATTACGTGAGATAATAATCTTGGGAATTTATCTACCATATCAATCGCAGGATATTTACCTGATAATTTTAATGAAATTTCATTAGCTCTTAACCAATCTAATTCAAGTGGTTGATTTCCAACCCATGCACAGTTATGTAATTTACCAAATACGCCATTTAAGTTTAATGATCTAAGAGCTGCTTTTCCAGTTGATAATGCATATAATTTTAAGTATGCAGCTTCTGTAGATGCAACATCTGTATCTTCAAAAATAAATACAACTTTATAATCATCAGCTGTTAAACCTGAATCAATTGGTAAAGAAGCAAGTGTTGAAATAACTTGAACATTCTTATGGTCTTCACCTTTTGCTTCTGCAATATAAGGAGTAAAAGCTTCAACACAAGCTGTTAAAAATGCATCATTAATATTACATACTAATTCTGATTTACTTGTATCTACATCTTGACCTGATTTTTTTAAAGCATCTAAAAATACTGCTGCACTACCGTTATTTTCATTCCAGTTAATGATTGGGAAAGTTGCTTGTAAGATTTTTGAAGCATCTAATTGACCTCTATCTACTTTTGCAATACCAAATCCAATTGGATTTCTGTACCAGCTTTGAGCTTGAATATTTTCTATTAATTGTTTAAATTCTTCTTTTGTATTAGCCATTTATAACTCCATGATTTTTGGGGATTATACTATAAAGTTGAATAAACTAAGTTTAAAGTTTTAAATATGGATTTTAATGATAATAACTTTAATTATAATTTATACTCATAAAAGATATAATAATCAAAAAATTAAGGTTATTTTATATGTATAAAAAGTTATTACTCATACCTCTTCTATTTTCTTTTGCAGCTTGTGAATCTAAAGATGAAAAACTAGAAAAACTTTTAAAAATCACACAAGGAAATATGATATTTGTAAAAGGTGGCTCTTTTATGATGGGGGACCCTCAAGGTACAAAAATAAAAGATAAATATGGTTATAACATTTTAAGAACACCAGAAAATGAAAAAAAATATCCAGAAGTAGAATGGATGAGAATTGGTGGTGGTGTTGATTTAGCTTTAAAACATAAAGTTACCTTAAGTGATTATTCTATTTCTAAATATGAAACTACTTGGGAAGAGTTTGATTTATATTATGAGATTATAGGTAAAGAATATTATAAGAAAAAAAGCAAGGATAAAAATAGAGAATTTAGAAGTCCTAAAATGCCAGCATGGAGTCCAAACTGGCAGGAAGCAAAAGATTATTGTAAATTTTTAGCAGAAAAAACTGGACTAAAATATGACCTACCTACAGAAGCTCAATGGGAATATGCTGCAAGAAGTAGAGGAGAATATGTATATTTTGCAACAGATACAGGAAGAGGAGTTGAAAATAGAGATAGTTTAAACCCTACAAATGAACCTAAAAATATTGGAGGTGGAGTATTTACAGTAGGTTCTTTCCCACCTAATTCGCTAGGACTTTATGATATGAGTGATAGTTATCATGAATGGGTAAACGATTGGTATGATAAAAATTACTATAAAATATCTCCAGAGTTTAACCCAAAAGGTCCTGAAACTGGTACAGAGAAAGTAAAAAGAGGAGCAAATAGTTCATTAACATTTTCAAGATCAAAAAGTAAAATTACTTCCCGAGTACAATCATTTAGATGTGTAATAAACCCTTAATATATTCTAGGCATAATATATTGGGTTTTCTTCGTAAATATTAAACTTAACATCATTAAAGGCAACAATAGGAGAACCTTTTCTTTTTGGTTCTTCTGGTAAATTATCCCACCATTTATCAAAGTGTTTTTCACCTTGATATCCATGATTTAATACACCTGTTCTTATTTTATAATCATCTAAAATATCATGTATTACTTTCTCGCCTAATTTTTCAGATACTTTTCCACCTGTTAGACTTATAGACTTAAATACATTTCGTGCTTCTTTTCTTGATTGTATAAAATATAATATATTTATAATAGCTTGCTCTTGTGTTTCTTCTGTTCTTGTAACACTAGTTTTTGCTAAATATGATATTAAGAATCCTTTTGCTTCAGGAGTTGCAACTTTTAACATAGTATTATGCTTTCCTAATACTATTTCTTTTGCAAGTTCTCTTTCATTTGATAAATCTGGGAAATACTCTATCCAGAATTCTTTATAGGTATCAAAAAAGATATCATATAATTCTTCAATTTTTTCAAGTCCTTCATCAACAACTTTGAATATAAATACTGTTAATGCTTTAAATGCTTTATCTGTAATAAACTCCATATAAGTATAATTATCATTCATTAAAGTATGATATACAAACTGAACAAGATTTAAAATTGTCTTAGCATTTACTTCAAATCCTATTTCTCCAGAAGCTCCAACACCACAAATAACTCCAGCTTTTGCTCTTATAATAAATTTACCAGTATCACCATTAAAATCAATAGTTAATTCACCCTCTAAACCAATTCCTAAAGAAGCACTTCCTCCATATCCAATAGCAGCAAGAAGTGAAAACTTATAACCTGCTTCTGGATTTTTCCACTGTAAAGATGCTTTTATTCCGCAAGATACTTTTACTCCAGCAAATAAATCGATCTTACCTTTTGCTTCAGGTTTTTCGATACTTAACTTTCCATCATTATTGTCCAGTTTAAAACCAACATCAACTGCTAACATTGCATTTGCTCCAGCAAAGCCTTGTGCGTTTGATTCTAGGTCTGCTCTAATATGTCCTAAACTAATATCTTTCTTAGCAGAACCATCTCTTCCTTTATTTGGTATTTTTATATGATAACCATTTTCATAAGGTAAATATCCTATCGCTTTTATTTCACCTTTTGCCAGTGCTATTTCAGAATTTGATTCTAAACTAAAAGCCAGATTTCCATTTCTTAAGTCTTTTAAAGAAGGAGTAGCTTTCATTGAGGCACCGGCTGAAAATCTCAGCCATGTTGCAGATGCACTAGCATCCCATTGTTTGTTTTCAATATCTTTGTCTCTAAACTCCCAAGAATGCTCACCAGCAAATGTATTAGCCCAATTTGTTAACTCTTTTAATTCTTCAGGAAATAATTCATATGATACTTTTATTTTTGCTTCATCAAGTTTTGAAGCAAAAGCTTGTTTTATTTTTTGGGCATCAAAGCTTCCATTTGTTCGTAGTGTTGATCTATCTCTATCCTCAACTGCCATGCTATATGAACGAATATGATTAGCCATATGTTCAGAACGTATATACGTAAACTTTTTACCTTTTAACCTTCTTACTTCAGTTAAAGAAGAAGTTCCAATGTCATCAATTTTAATATCTTGTAATAGTTTTTGTACTTTTTCTTTTGATTCTTTTATTTCATCTTGAGACACAGTACCTTTTGAATTTCTTACTTGAGAAAGAGGACTTAATACATCATTAACTAGTTTTTCTTCTGTTTCAAATAATTTCAAATTATCACCAGATAGTAATATCATTTTTTTATTTTTGATATCATAAATTATCTCAGTTTCAGGATCTTTGTATTTCCAATTATTTACAGCAGCTTCATCCATTGCAAGAATTGTTTGTTTTCCAATTTGACCATCAACTAATAAAGGAACTTTATATTCATGTTCTTGAGTATGTTCATATTGTTTATAATATTCTTGAAACACTTTTACTGCAGAATATGTAGCTTGACCAAACTCACCATCAATTTCACCATCATATAGATTAAAATCTCTTAGCATTTTTTGTATAGATTTAATTGTATCTTTATCACTACTCAAATAATCAACCTTTTTTATATACTTTTGTTTTACTACCATTTCCAATAGTATTTAATAATTTACTTGCATTCCATTTATTTGAAAGTAATACTCTTTCATTTGAATGAATAGGCTGTTTAACTTCTGGTTTTTCTAAAGATGAACCTGCAACTCCACCATTTCCACTATTAGCATTATAAGCTGGTGTTTTAAAGTGTATACCTGAAGAATCTATTGTTAGGACATTTCCTCCACACTTTAATGATATTCCAGATGCACCTTCAAAGTTGATTTCAGAACTTGCTTCCATCTTTACATCTTTTGTATTTAGATGAAAGCCATCACTTATATCTACTCCCATTTCATTACCTATTTGAGTAAATAAGCTTTGTAGGTATTTATCACTTACATCTTTTTCTACATATTCTAATAGTATATTTTTTATTGATGTTTGTACATTCTCTTCTACTATTGTTTTATGATTGTTTTTTACTATTGTGTTATAGTCTTTATTTAAGTGTAGTTCATAATCTTCCTGAACAGTAGTAATCTTCTCTTTCTCAACTGTAGAGATATGATTAAACTTTATATTCTCATT
>CANNFB010000013.1 GCA_947503785.1 uncultured Campylobacterales bacterium
AGCCCTTTTTTTACTATTTATATGAACTCTTATTAAAATATATCCCTAAATTAAATCTTATTGCATATCTTATAGTTCTACTCTTTATTTAGAAATAATAGTGGAGATAAAATCAACATGACTTTTAAATAATTGATATAGAGGTGATTTTAATGAGATAAATGAAGTAATTACTCTTTTATTAAAATAATTAGGAAAAGTTAAACTAGAATATTAAGTAAAAATTCATTCTATTGTTATAAATGGGAGTATCAAATGTAAATGTGAAATAGATGCAATATGTAGATAATCTCCCCTCTTACAATATTTTTGAAGGGAGATTATTAGATTATTTAGATTCTAATATTTCAATCGAAATAATTTCATCATTTTGTTCAATCGAATCTAATACTGAAAAGCTATCAGCATCTTCTGGTTCAATTCCACCAAAAACAGTATGATGTCTATCTAAATGTGGAGTAGCATCAAAACAAATGAAGAATTGACTTCCCCCTGTATTTGGACCAGCATGTGCCATTGATAAACTACCTAGATTATGAACTTGTTTTTTCATATCAACTTCACAAGGAATAGACCAACCTGGTCCACCAGTACCCGTACCTTCTGGGCAACCACCTTGAGCCATAAATCCTGGAATTACTCTATGGAAGTTTAGATTATTATAAAAACCATCATTTGCTAGTGTTGCAAAATTTGAAACTGTATTTGGAGTATCTTCATTAAATAATTTAGCTAAAATTATACCTTTACTAGTTGTTATTTTTGCATATTGAAACTTTGATAACTCTTCTGCTGTATAATCATATTTTTTTAATTCTTTACCGAACATTATATACCTTTTATTTGTTTTTTGAAATTATATCGTTTTTAGGTGTAAGATAGTTTAATTTAATTAGATTTTGTATAATTTCTTTAAATACAGGAACTGCTGAAGATGAAGCGTATCTATAGTACCAATATTTTCCTGTAGAGTTTGGATTCATAACGGTTACTCCAATAGTATATGTATTTTTACCATCACTTACAAAACCAAAGAATGATGATATATATTTTTTTAGATATCTTCCTCCTCGTGCAATTTGAGCTGTACCTGTCTTTCCTCCAATTTCTAATCCTTCAATTCTTGCAGCTTTACCTGTTCCTTCTTCAACAGTTTGGATTAGCAGTTTTTTCATTTTATTTGCAGTTTCTTTAGAGATTACCTTTTCTGGTTTATTATCATAAGCTTTATATCTATTATTATCATGAGATAAATGAGAAACGATTTTTGGAGTAGACATATATCCTTCACTACTAAATACTGTATAAGCTTTCATCATTTGCATAAATGTTGAAGTAATTCCTTGTCCATAAGAATCTGTAGCTTTAAAAATATTATCTTCTCCATCTCTATCTCCTGCTGAATATTGTCTTATACTATGAATCACACCTCTCTTTTCATAAGGCAAATCAATTCCGGTTTTTCTTGCAAGTCCAAATCTTTTATAACCTTCATAAAATTCAGGTCCGGACAATCTTTGGGCAATTTTTAATGTACCAATATTTGAAGAATTGATAACTATATCTTTTAATGTTAAATAGTGTTTTTTAAACCTATGGTCATCACCAATTGTATATCTACCTATTTTATATTTTCCTCTAGGAAATTCACCCTTACTGTTTGCTTTTCCTTTTGTATTATATGCGAAAAATAGTTCATTTTTTTTAATTCTATTTTTATCCATAACTAGTGATATTGATATTGGCTTAACAATTGAACCTGGTTCAAATTGATATTCTATAGCATTTACATTTAAAGATGGTATATCTTTTTGTCTAATGTTTTCTGGATTAAACCTATTTGAAGAAGCAAGTGTTAAAATTTCTCCTGTTTTACTATCCATTATTGAAACTATTATTTCATCAGCACTTAATTTCTTTTTATGCACATCAAGTGTTAATTCATTATTTTTTTGAAGTTTTAATGGAATATTTAAATTTAATGTTGCTCCATCAATTCTCTTTCTAATTAGTGAATTTTTATCAAAAGCAATATATGATAAAACATCTCTATTCCCTTGTAAAACTCCATCTTTTGATTCGTTTAATTCTTTATTGTAACTTTTTTCAAGTCCTTTGATACCTTTAACTTTTGTTGTACCATTTTTACTTTCAAATTTTGAGATATATCCAACAACTGGAGTTAGTGTATCTTCATATGAAAACAACCTCTTTTCGCCACTTTCACGAACACTAAGTCCTCTAAGTATTTTTCCACCTTTTACTTTTCTTGAAATAAATACATTTAGTTTTCGTAATTTAAAAGCTAGTTCTTTTAAGTTTTTTGCAGTTCTTGAATCAATATTGTAAGACAATACTAAATTTCCTGGTTTTTTTTCTACATCTCTTAATTTTTTTTCTAATTTTTTATAAGGAATTTTACTATAAATTGAAAATAGTTGTAAAAATAGTTCTTTTTTATCTGTTGCTAAGTGTCTTGTATCTATAGATGCTTTATAAAGTTTTTTAGATGATGCAATTTTAAAATTATCAGAACTAATGATATCTCCACGCACGGATAATTCTTTTTTTTCGCTTTGAAGTGTAGGCATATGTCTGTATTCAGTGATTGTTCTGAATACAGAAATAATAAGAATTAATAAAAATAAGAAAATAATCATAAATAATATTGCTATTTTTTTAGTTTTATTAATTTTTTCGATTTTGTTTGAAGACATATTTATCCATAATGTTATATAATAGAGTATGTATTCTAACAAAAATAAGATTAAATCACTAAAAAATAATTTAAATTGTCAAAAAGCAGATTACCCTTTGCTTATTTTAGTATCCTTACTAATATCAATAAGTGTTGTATTCTCGTACTCTCTAAGTATTTATACTGTTGAGTATTATGGATATAATCAATTTCATTTCTTTATTAGACAGACGCTAGTTGCTGTTGTTGCAATTTGCATTATGTGGACTTTTTCATTAATTAACCCAGATAAACTAGTTGGAAAAGTAGGCATGACTCTATTTTTATTATTCTTTTTTCTAATGGCTTTAATGCCAGCACTTCCCTCATCAATGGTAACTGCTTCTGGTGGTGCAAATAGATGGATAAGATTGCCTGGCTTTTCGCTTTCGCCTGTAGAGTTTTTCAAAATAGGTTTTATATATTTTTTATCTTGGTCTTTTCATAGAAAGGTTATGGATCAACCTAAAAAAATCGGTTTAAAAAAAGAATCAATTCTCTTAGCTCCATATTTTTTAACATTTTTTGCAGTAGTTTTTATTGTAGCTTTTTTACAAAAAGATTTAGGACAAGTTGTACTTTTAGGGATTATTTTAGTAATTCTATTAATTTTTGCAAATAGATCATTTAAAATATTTTTAGTTTTAGGAGCAGCTGCACTTTTAGGATTAGCAGGTTTAATTCTTGCCGCTCCTCATAGAATTCAAAGAATATATTCATGGTGGGCAATGGTTCAAGATGGAATTCTTTCTGTTCTTCCTTCTTGGGCAGAGGGGTATTTAAGAATTGATGAATTACCTGAACCTTATCAAGTATCTCACTCCTTAAATGCAATGCATAATGGAAGTTTTCTTGGGCAGGGGATTTCTAATGGAGATATAAAAGTTGGGTTTTTATCTGAAGTTCATACAGATTTTGTTTTAGCTGGAATTACTGAAGAAATTGGACTTTTAGGTTTAATGTTTATTGTAGGAATTATGTTTTCAATTATCTGGAGAATATTTAGAATAAGCAGACGTGTTAAAAATCCAATATACCATTTATTTACATTAGGTGTTGCTTTAATGATTATAATTGCTTTTTTAATTAATTCGTATGGAATATCTGGAATGATTCCAATAAAAGGTATTGCAGTACCTTTACTTTCTTATGGTGGATCTTCAATGCTTTCCATGTCCATTGCAATTGGTTTGGTTCTGTCTATTAGTAGAGTTGTGTCAGATGAAAATATAAATATAAAAGAAAAAAAGGTTTAGTATGAGAGGAAGCGTAGTAATAACAGGAGGCGGTACTGGAGGACATTTAAAGGTTGCAGATGCCTTTATTGATGAGTTTAATAAAAGGGGCATTCCTGTTATCTTTATAGGTTCTTCAAATGGACAAGATAAACAATGGTTTGATAAAGATAAAAGATTAAAAGCCACATATTTTCTTGATACTAAAGGTGTTGTTAATAAAAATGCTTTTGGAAAAGTTATATCTTTACTTAATATTATCTCTAAAACAAATTATTGTTTAAGCCTCTTTTCTAAATACAATGTAAAAACTGTAATCTCTGTAGGTGGATTTTCTGCAGCTGCTGCAACTTTTGCTTCAATTGTAAAACTTGACTGTAAACTTTATATTCATGAACAAAATTCTGTAATGGGAACTTTAAACAAAGTTACATCAAGATTTGCTACTGAAGTTTTTTCTTCATTTGATAAAAGATCTAAAATAAAAGATTATCCAGTGTCTCAAGAATTTTTTGATTTAGGACGAATTAGAGATAAAGTTAATACTATTGCTTTTTTTGGCGGTTCACAAGGTGCTGTAGTTATTAATAATTTTGCTTTAAAATTAGCTCCAAAATTAAATGAAATGGGAATAAATATTATTCACCAGTCTGGGAAAAATGATTTTGAAAGAGTAAAAGAAGAGTATGATAAGTTAAATATAGATGCAGATGTTTTTGATTTTACAAAAGATATTCCAAATAAAATGGCAAAGGCTGACTTTGTTGTAAGTAGGGCTGGGGCTTCAACTTTATGGGAACTTTGTGCAAACTGTTTACCTGCATTTTTTATTCCTTATAAACATGCAGCGGGGGATCATCAATATTATAATGCTAAGGATTTAAAAGATAAAAAATTGTGCTTTTTACAAAGAGAAGGTGAGTTAAAAGAAGAAGATTTTTTTAATGCAATAAATAGTGATATTCATGACATTAGTAAAAACTTAGCTTCTTCAATTAATTCAAATGCAGTAGCTTTAATATGTAATATTATTGTTCAGAATAACAAGAAGTAAAATACCAAATATTATTCTATAGACACCAAAGGCTACAAAAGTAAAGTTTTCAAGGAATTTTAAAAATAACTTGATTGCTAGGAAAGCTACAAAAAATGATACAACAAAACCAATTGCAAGATTTAATATATTTGCGTCATGTAGAAGTTCTTCATGATGTTTTAATAAATCATAAGCAGTTGTAGCACACATAACAGGAAAAGCTAAAAGAAAAGAAAATTCAGCACTGGCTTTCCTATTTAATCCAACTAACATTGCCCCAATTATACTAGAACCAGCTCTTGATGTTCCTGGAATTAAAGCAAAGATTTGTGCAAAACCAATCCATGCTGCTTGCTTATATGTTACATCTTCTACATCTAAAGTATGAGTTTCTTTTTCATCATAAAACTTTTCAACAATTAAAAATATGATTCCACCAATTATAAACATATATGCAACTATTTCTATTGAGAACATTGCTTTTACTTGAGACGAGAATATAAATCCTATAATCGCAATTGGAAAGAATGCGATCATTACTTTTGTCCATAAATCAATATGTGAAAGGGTAAATTTAGAAGGATAAGTTAAAATAACAGCTAAAATTGCTGCAAATTGAATAATTACTTCAAAAGCTTTATTAACACTATTTTGTTCAATTCCAAGAAATTCACTTGCAACTATTAGGTGTCCTGTTGAAGATATAGGAAGAAACTCTGTAATTCCTTCTATTATTCCTAAAATTATAGTATCAAATATAGTCATTTATATTCCTTTTTGTTTTGTTAGTTTTAAAAAAAGTTTTAAACTTCTTTTTTCTTTTATTCCAAGTGTATAATCTATTTTTTTTAAATATTCTAATATGTTTTTATTTGAAATACCAGTTCTTTTTGAATATTGATTTAAAATATAGGTAGGTATTTTTATATGTCTTTTATTAAAATTTTTAATAATCTTTTCTAGCTGTCTTTTATCTGATGAATAACATAAAACTGCAAAGACAAATGGTAAGTTATATTTATCATTCCAATATTGTGCTAAATCAATAAAATCTTTTTTTTCGTTATTATGATAATATTTTAGTGCTTTATCACCTATTAAAACTTGACCTTCTAAGTTTAATACTTTTGCTAAAGCATTTGAAGTATCACTTTGAAAATCTTTTTCGTCTTTTCCTGGAATTAATAATACAGATAAAACATCTTTTTTAGCAACTATTCCTAAATTTATTTTTTTTTCATTTCTTGAGGCTATTGATGATATAAATGCTGAATCTACTTCTCTTTTTTTAAATTTTTTATTTATTAAAGAGGGATAAGATTTTTTATATTCTATAATTGCTTTAGTTTGAGTGGATCTTATATTCTTTTTTATATAAATATGAAATGGTAATAAATTGATAAAATCTATTTTTGCGAAAACCATGAAATGATGAGTCCTTTACCTTAAAATTCTTTTGGTATAATAATCAAAAAACAATAAATAAGGGGTTAAAGTGGTTGATGTAGAATTCCTAGGGCCAATTAATAAAGAGCCAATGAAAATTGATATTTCTAATCTTTCTCAATTAAGTGAAATTTTAAAAAAAGATAGTGAAGTTGCAGCTTGGTTAGATACTTGTGCTGTTGCTATAAATGATACTTTAGTATCAAAGAAAGATATTGAACTTTCTAACGGAGATAAAATCTCATTACTACCTCCTGTCTGTGGTGGATGAAATAATAAAGGTAAAATATGGAAAACTTAGAATTATTTGAAGGTAGTTTGCCTGTAGAAAAAATAACTAATGCATGGTATAAGAAGTACCAAAACTCTAATTATGGAGCAATTATTACTTTTGTTGGTGTTGTAAGAGATGAGAATAAAATTGATGGTCTATCTTTTGACATTTATGAACCAATATTAAATTCATGGTTTAATTCATGGGAAGAAAAAGCTAAAAAATCAAATGCAATTGTGTTAATGGCTCATAGTCGGGGGGATGTATTCAATCATGAAAGTTCTTACATTGCTGCTGTTTGTTCTCCTAAAAGAAGAGTGGCCTTAGAGTTAATTGATGAATTTGTTGAAGACTTTAAAGCCCAGGCTCCAATATGGAAATATGATATTATTAAAGGTAATAGAGTATATGCAGAAGATAGAAGCACAGCTATTAGTGGATTTGGTCTTTTGTCATGATTTATAAAGTATTAGTTATAGATGACAGTCATTCAATATCTCAGAGTTTAAAAAACTTAATTGAATCGAATGTTGATATAAAAGTTTATATTGCAAAAAGTAAAAAAGAAAGTATAGATTTATTATTAGAACATAAAGGTAAATTTGACATTATTTTAGCTGATTTAGGTCTTCCTGATGCTCCAAATGGAGAAGTTGTTGATTTCATGATTAAATTTTCAATTCCCATAATAGTTTTAACAGGTTCTGATCAAATAGATATAGAAGATAAGTTTAGAAATAAAAATATTGTGGATTATATACTAAAAGACGGTGTTACTGCCTTACACTATGCTTCAACGGTAGTTAATAGAATAATTAAAAACAAGCATATTAAAGTATTAGTTGTAGACGATTCAAAAACGTTTTTAAGACAAACAAGCGATTTAATAGATAGATATAAACTTATACCTCTTACTTCAACTAATGGCGAAGATGCTTTAAAAATATTAGAAGAAAATAAAGATATAAAAATTGTTTTAACAGATTATTTAATGCCTATAATGGACGGAATTGAGTTAACAAAGAGAATTAGAAGTAAATATACAAAACATGAATTATGTGTTATTGTAACTTCAAGTGATTCAAACAGTAGGATTCCCTCAAAATTTCTAAAATTAGGTGCAAATGATTTTTTATATAAAGGTTTTTCAAAAGAAGAGTTTTTTGTAAGAATTAATTCAAATTTAGAAATATTAGAACTTTTTGATAATATGAAAAATAAAATCAATAAAGATTATATGACAGGCTTATATAATAGAAGATATTTTTTTGAAGTTGGAAAAAAGATTTATGAAGAAAATAAAAAACTAAATAAATCTATAGCAATAGCAATTCTAGATATAGATAAATTTAAAAAGATAAATGATACGTATGGGCATAGTATTGGAGATTTTGCAATAAAAGAAGTTGCAAGAGTATTAAATGAAGACATTATGGATAGTACACTTATTTCAAGAATAGGTGGAGAAGAGTTTTGTTTGCTCTTTTATAATAGAGAAAAAGAAGAGATTGAGAAATTATTAGAAGTGATACGTGAGAAATTTGAAAATAATATAATTAAAGTAGAGAATTTTAAGTTTAAATATACAGTTTCAATAGGTTGCAGCTTTGAATATGGAAAAAATATAGATGAAATGATGCAACTTGCAGATGATGGCTTATATGATGCTAAAGAATCTGGAAGAAATAAAGTGAGATATAGATGAGAGTAGATTTGCATAACCACACAACATTATGTAATCATGCTAGTGGAACAAGTGAAGAGTATTTATTAAAAGCAATTGAACTAGGAATTGATATATATGGTTTTTCAGATCATGCGCCAATGCCTTATGATCCGAAGTATAGAATGGATATTTCAAAAAAACCTGTATATGAAAAAGAGATATTAGATTTAAAAGAAAAATATAAAAATGATATTGAAGTTTTATTAGCCTATGAAGTTGATTATTTAGATGGATATCTTTTGGATGAAGTTATAAATGCAAAAGTTGACTATTTAATAGGTTCTGTCCATTTTTTAAAAAATAAAAATGATATGTGGGGTTTTGATAATCCTGAATTTATTGGCGTATATAAATCAAAAGATATTGATACTATTTGGAGTGAATATTTTGATGCAATTGAAGCAATGGCAAAAACTGGTTTATTTGATATTGTTGGGCATTTAGATTTAATTAAAGTATTTAAATTCTTACCAAAGAAAGATATAAGGCTACTAGCTAAGAAAGCACTTTTAGAAATAAAAAAATCTAACATGGTATTAGAAATTAATCCAGCAGGTTTAAGAAAACCAATTAAAGAGACTTATCCTTCAAGAACACTTCTTGAGCTAGCTTATGAATTAGACATAAATATTACCTTTGGTTCAGATGCTCATTCAGTTGATCAAGTTGGTTTTAAATATGAAGAAGTAAAATCCCTCGCAAAAGAGATTGGATTTGTTAAATGTATGACCTTTTCTAATAGAGATTCTAGATTAGTTAGTTTCTAATTTTTGAGTACATTAGGAAAAAATATACTTTTTTTTCTTACTTGTATACTTTTTATACAGCTAATTTAGCTTAGTTTTCTTAAATTTTGATAGAATTATTTAATATAAATTCAAGGAGCTATACCAATGGGTAAATTTGTTAACAATACAGAAGAGTTTTTTAAATACTGTGAAGAAAATGAAGTAAAGTTTGTAGATTTTAGATTTACAGATTTAAAAGGAATGTGGCATCATATTTCATACATGATGAGTGCAGTTACTGAGGGTCAATTAGAATTCGGTATGCCTTTTGATGGTTCATCTGTGGATGCATGGCAACCAATTAATAAATCAGATATGCTTTTAAAGCCAGATGTTGGAACTTCTTTCTTAGATCCATTCACTGCTGATTCTACTATTATTATGATTTGTGATGTGTATGATATCTATAAAGGTGAAATATACGAGAAATGTCCAAGATCTATTGCTAAAAAAGCATTAAAACACTTAACTGATTCTGGTCTTGGGGATAAAGCATACTTTGGACCTGAAAATGAATTCTTTATTTTTGATGATGTAAAAATTATTGATAATATTAATGAATCATATTATAAAGTTGATTCAGAAGAGGGTGAGTGGTCATCTGCTACTGATTATGAAGGTGGAAATATGGGTCATAGACCTGGAACTAAAGGTGGTTATTTCCCAGCACAACCTACTGATTCAATGGTAGATTTAAGAGCTGAAATGATGTTAGTACTTGAACAAGTTGGACTTGAAGTAATATTAGGACACCATGAAGTTGCACAAGCACAAGGTGAAATTGGTATTGTTTTTGATAGTATGATTGAAGCTGCTGATAATGTACAAAAATATAAATATGTTTGTAATATGGTTGCACACTTAAATGGTAAATCTTGTACATTTATGCCTAAGCCAATGTATGGTGATAATGGTAATGGTATGCATGTTCACCAATCAATTTGGAAAGATGGTAAAAACTTATTTTATACTGAAGGTGAATATGGTAACCTTTCTGAAATGGCTAGGCATTATGTTGGTGGAGTATTTAAACATGCTCGTGCAGTTGCTGCATTTACTAACCCTTCAACTAACTCATATAAAAGATTAATTCCAGGTTTTGAAGCACCTTCAATTTTAACTTATTCTTCTCAAAATAGATCTGCTTCTTGTAGAATTCCTTATGGGGCTGGAGAAAAAGCAACTAGAGTTGAAATGAGATTCCCTGATTCATCATCTTGTCCTTATTTAGCATTTGCTGCTATGTTAATGGCTGGTCTTGATGGAATTGCTAATAAGACTGAACCAATTGGTCCAATGGATGAAGATTTATATGAAATGCCTTTAGATGAAATTAGAGAAAGAAATATTCCTCAAATGCCACATACTTTAAGAGGTTCTTTAGAAGCTTTAATTAGAGATAATGAGTTTTTACAACCTGCATTTACAAAAGATATGGTTCAAACATACCAACACTATAAATTTCAAACTCAGGTTCACCCTGACGAAGCTAGACCAACAGCATTTGAATTTAAATCAACTTATTCTTGTTAATCTAAGTATAAGCTATAAAAAAAAGGTAAGTTCTTTTGAACTTACCTTTTTTTATGCCTATAACTTTTGACAATAAAGATGAGGAAGAGATAGAAGTTTAAAATTCTATAACTTCTTCACCTGGATTTTCAGGTGGTATTTCTATCTCTATTTCAGGTAATGGAGATGTCTCTGTATAATATTCAATTTTTCCATTAATTTTTGATGAATATACTTTTGTAGGTTTTATAAAACTTCTAGGTATTTCAGGATGTGATTCTAGATAGTTTTTATTAAAGTATGAAAATACAGGTGCTGCAATTTTACCACCTGTTTCTGTTTTTCTCATTGGCTTATTATTATCATTACCAAACCAAACAATTGTCTGAATAGATGGAGAATATCCACAAAACCATGCATCTACATTGTTATTTGTAGTTCCAGTTTTTCCTGCTAGTTCTATTCCCGCTACTTTTGCTCTTCTTGCTGTTCCCCTGTTTACTACATCTCTTAAAATTGATGTAATTAAAAAAGTTTGCTCAGGAGTATTTACTTCTTTTGTTTTTGGTTCAAAAGTGATTGTTTCTCCTGCTTTATTTGTTATTTGCTCAATAATATAAGGTTTAACTTGTGTACCATTATTTGCAAAAACACTATAATATTCACTTAATTCAAGTAAAGTTACAGACATTGTTCCTAGTGTAATAGATAAGTCATTTGGTAAATCTTTAAATCCATATGATTCTAAACCTTTGTACATAATATCTACACCTGTATCTGTTGCTAAATTTATTGTAGATAAATTTCTTGAAAATACTAGCGATTCTCTTAAATTAACAACACCTTTAAAATTACCACCATAGTTTTTTGGTTGCCATTTTTTATTTACTCCACCCACTTGATAGTCATAAGTTCTTGAAATATCAATAAGTTGTGAAGCTGGATTTAAGCCTTCATTTAAAGCTGTCTGATATAAAAATGGTTTTATTGCACTTCCAGGTTGTCTTTTTGATTGAACTGCTCTATTAAACATTGATTTTTTATAATCAATTCCACCAACTAAGGCTAATATTTTACCTGTACTACTTTCAATTGAAACAACTGCTCCATTTAAACTTTTTATATAAGAATCATCATTTGAGTTTTTAGAATTTTTTCTAAAGTTTAAATCTCTTTTAACTGCTTCCTCATGAGATAACCTTAATGCTTTTCTTGCAATTTCTTGTGCTTCTAAATCTATTGTTAACTTGATTTTGTATCCACCTGATTTAATATCTGGAATATCATCTTTTAATGTTTTTAATACATAGTCAATTATATAAGGAGCTTTATTTTTAGTTAATGTTTGCTTATATATTTTTGGTACTTCTTTTATTGCATCTTCATACTGATCTTTATTGATCCATCCTAATGTGTCTAATCTTGTAATTACTTGATTAGCTCGTGCTAATGATATTTTTAAATTTTTTGTTGGTGCATAAAAGCTAGGAGCTCTTGGAAGTCCTACTAGTATGGCCATCTCTTTTAATGATAATTCATATAAGTCTTTATTAAAATATCCACGTGCTGCTGTTCTAATACCATAGTACCCATGTCCAAAATAAACATGATTTAAATATCTCTCTAATATTTCTTCTTTTGTTAAAATTGTTTCAAGTCTAATAGCAAGTAGGGCTTCTTTAATCTTTCTGATTATTTTCTTCTCTCTTGATAAAACAAGCATTTTAATTAATTGTTGTGTTAATGTACTCGCACCTTCAACAAAAGCTCGTGCTTTAATATCTTTTATAATTGCTCGGCTAATTGCATCGGGATTTATTCCAATATGTTCAAAATACTGTGTATCTTCAATAGCAACTAATCCTTCAATAATTTTTGCAGGAATATCATCATATTTAACATATTCACGGTTCTCACCTACAAAAGTATTTGCTATTAGTACTCCATTCTTATCAAAAAATTGTGTACGTTGTTTTGGAGAATAATTAACAACCTTATAAACGTCATCTTTTATTTCGTCATATAATACATATAACCATCCTAAAATAGCTAATCCTACAAGTAGAAAAAAACCAAAAATATATTTAAGCATATTATTTCCTAAAATCTTTATTTTTAAATGTTGAGTTAATTAATGTCTTCGTATAATCTTGCTTGGGGCTTGATAGAATATTATCAGTACTTCCCTGTTCAATTATAACTCCATCTTTTATTATAATTATATCTTTACAAATTTCTTTTACCGAATCAATATCATGAGTTACAAAAAGAACTAAAATATTTAATTCTTTTATTAATGAATTAATCAATTGAATTATATTATCTCTATTTTCAATATCCAATGCAGTTGTTGGCTCATCAAGTAATAAAAACTTAATTTCCTTACTTAATGCAATTGCAATTATTACTCTTTGAATTTGTCCACCACTTAATTGACTAGGATATTTTTCTAAAACCCAAGTATCTAAATCTACAAGCTTTAATACTTCTTCTTTTTTTTTACTTGTACAGAAAAATTGCTTGTTGATTTTTGTCATAGGAGATAAAGAAGTAAAAGGATTTTGAGGAATAAATCCAATTGAATTAAAATCTAATATAAAATTAGATTTAATATCTTTTTCACACTCAAGTGAACTGGGTAGTAAATTTAATAGAGCTTTTAGAGTTAATGATTTTCCACTACCACTTTGACCAATAAGAGCAGTGGCCTTTGATATCTTAAAAGATATATTTACTAGCTCTTTTTCTTGGCTTTTTATATTTAGTTTTTGTATATCAATATTGAACATATAAAATTAACTTTTAATTAAAGTTTCATCCATTTCGCTAGGAATGTCTATATTCATAAGTTTTAATACAGTTGGAGCAATATTATTTAAGCTACCAACTTTTACTTCTTTAACTTTTGGTGACATTATAAAACAATAAACATCTCCAACTGTATGATTAGTTAATGTATTGCCATTTTCATCTCTCATTCTTTCACAGTTTCCATGATCTGATGTTAATATAAGATTATATCCATGTTCCTTTACTTTCTCTATTATTAAAGCTAGCTCTTTATCAACAGCTTCAACAGCTTTAATACTTGCATCAAAATCTCCAGTATGTCCAACCATATCTCCATTTGCAAAGTTTACAACAATAAAATCAGTTTGATTATCCATAGCACTTCTTACATTTTCACCAACTTTTGGTGCTGACATTTCAGGTTGTAAATCATAAGTAGCTACATTTGGTGAAGGTGTCAAAACTCTAGTTTCATTTAAGAAAGGTTCTTCAATTCCGCCGTTAAAGAAAAATGTAACGTGTGCGTATTTCTCAGTCTCCGCTGTATGAAGTTGATTTAATCCAGCATTAGAAATCACTTCAGCTAAAGTATTCTTTGGGCTTGTCTTTGGAAATAAAATTGGTAATGGCATATTTTTATCATACTGAGTCATTGTTGCAATATTTAAGTTTTGAGCAAACTTTGGAAAATGTGAAAAGTTTTTATCTGCAAATACAGAAGAAATCTCTCTCATTCTATCTGATCTGAAGTTACAAAAAATTATTGAATCATTTTCTTTTAATCCAGTATATCCTTCAAAAGCAGTTGGAATAATAAATTCATCATAAACATCTTGTTTATATGAGTTCTCTACAAACTCTAAAGCTGATAAAGAAGTTTTAGGATGAGCTAGAGCAATTGAATCATGACCTTTTTGAACTCTATCCCATCTATTATCTCTATCCATTGTATAGTATCTTCCAGCAATAGTTGCAATTTTTATATCTTCATCACAAATATCAACTATTTGTTTAATATATATATTAGCGCTATCTGGAGCTACATCTCTTCCATCTGTAATCACGTGAATGAAAACTTTTTTATTCTGTTCTTTGGCTATTTTCGCCATTGCTATAATATGATTTATATGAGAATGTACTCCTCCATCACTTAACAATCCAAGTAAATGAATAGTATTTGATTTTTCTATGCAATCTTTTAAGACATTATTATCTTTTAATGTATTTTCTTCAATGGCAATATTAATCTTTACTAAATCTTGATATAAAACTCTTCCTGAACCAATAGTCATATGACCAACTTCTGAATTTCCCATTTGTCCATTAGGTAACCCAACATATTTTCCGTATGTGTGAATTAGTGAGTATGGAGTATTTTTAAATAAATTATCATATGTAGGAGTGACTGCTTGCGAAAATGCATTATAATCTGATGATTCGTTATGTCCAATACCATCAGTAATAACAAGAATAGTTTTGTTTGTCATTGTTTAAACCTTTTAAAAAGTATAATATTATATAATCGCTGCAATTATATCAAAATGAAGGTTTGAGTTTGTTTTACTGGTTTTATAGACATCTAGACATTAATATTTTTCAATATATTTCAGTACGAGCTGGAATAAGTTTTATAATTGCGTTTTTTTTAACAATGTATTTGATGCCTAAGTTCATTAAATGGGCAAAATCTAAAAATGCATCTCAACCTATATATGAACATGCACCTGATGGGCATAAAGAAAAAGCAGGAACTCCTACTATGGGAGGAATGGTCTTTATCTTTGCAACTATAGTGGCAACTTTAGTATCTGCAAAACTAAATAACTTCTATATTATAGGTGGACTTATAACTATTGGATTGTTTTCTTTAATAGGAATACAAGATGATTATTCAAAAATTTCTAAAAATGAGAATTCAGCTGGTTTAAGTGCAAGAGCAAAATTAGTATTACAGTTTATTTGTGCAGGTATTGTAGGTGCTGTTTTATACTATTTCTCACATACAAGTACTTTATATACACCGTTTTTTAAGTTGCCTCTATTTGATATGGGTATATTTTCTATTTTATTTTGGATGTTGGTTATGGTTGCAGCATCAAATGCAGTAAATTTAACAGATGGACTAGATGGACTTGCTACAGTTCCTTCAATTATGGCATTTTTTACTTTGTCAATATTAGTATATATTACAGGACATGCAATAATTTCATCATATCTTTTAGTGCCAAATATAAAAATTGCAGGTGAATTAGCAGTTATGGGGGCAGCAGTTGGTGGTTCCTTAATCGCTTTTCTTTGGTTTAATTCACATCCTGCAGAAGTATTTATGGGAGATTCAGGGTCTCTTCCTCTTGGTGCTTTTATGGGTTATATGGCAATTGTTTCAAAATCAGAAATATTATTGGCAGTAATTGGATTTATCTTTGTATTAGAAACTGTCTCTGTAATATTACAAGTGGGCTCTTATAAGCTTAGAAAAAAAAGAGTCTTTTTAATGGCTCCCATACATCATCATTTTGAACAAAAAGGCTGGAAAGAAAATAAAATTATTGTAAGGTTTTGGATTATTTCTTTTATGACTAATTTACTTGCTTTAATGAGCTTAAAAATACGATAAAGAGTATACATGAATTTTAATGAACGAATAAGAGTATTAGGTAAGGGATTAACAGCACAAGCAATTAAAGATAAATTTCCAAATTCAATATTATATGATGATAAAGATTTTGAACTTTATGATAAAAATTCAAACGAAAAAACAATTGTAAGTCCAGGAATTCCTCCACATAATGAAATGATTATAAGTGCAAACAATGTGCAAAGTGATTATGATTTATTTGATGAGGTAATGCCTTTTTCAATTTGGATCTCTGGTACTAATGGCAAAACAACTACAACCCAAATGTGCCAGCATATATTAGCTACTTATGGTTCTGTATATGGAGGTAATATTGGAACTCCTCTTTCAAAACTTAGTTCCAAAGCTTCAATATGGATTTTAGAAACATCTTCTTTTACCTTACATTATACAAATATTGCAAAACCAAATTTATATCTACTTCTTCCTATTTCAGAAGATCATATTACTTGGCATGGTTCTTTTAAAGAATATGAAGATGCAAAGTTAAAGCCTTTGTCTTTAATGCAAGAGGGTGAAATTGCAATAATTCCAGAAATTTATAAAGATTATAAAACAGATGCATATAAAATTACATATAAAAATAGTGATGATTTGTGTGATAAATTTGATATAGACAAAAATAAATTAAAATTTAAAGAACCTTTTTTATTGGATGCACTTTTAGCCCTGTGTTCTAAAAAAATCATTTTTGATGAAGTTGATTATAAAAGAATAAATACTTTTACAATTGATGAACATAAAGTTGAAGAATTTGTTGATAATAAAAACAGAATTTGGGTAAATGATTCAAAAGCTACAAATGTTGATGCAACAATTAATGCATTAGTACCATATAAAGATATGAATATTCATATAATTTTAGGTGGAGATGATAAAGGAGCTAATTTAATTCCATTATTTGAAAACATTAAAAATTTAAATATAAAAGTTTATGCAATTGGAGCAAACAGTAAAAAAGTTGAAAATTATTGTAATAAATATAATATTGAAATAGAAAACTGTGAAATTTTAGAAAATGCAGTAAAAAAAATAAATGAAAACTTGAAGGAAAATAGTATAGGAATCCTCTCTCCTGCCGCTGCTTCTCTTGATCAATTTAAATCTTATGCACAAAGAGGAAAAGAATTTAAAAGTTTAGTTAATAGTTTAAGTAAACTTTAATCAACCTATGTGTATACTTCCACTCCAATTTAAGGAATGGCGCGATAGCTCAGTCGGTAGAGCAAAGGATTGAAAATCCTTGTGTCGACAGTTCGATTCTGTCTCGAGCCACCATTAAATTAGGCGCTGGTGTAGCTCAGCTTGGCTAGAGCAGCTGATTTGTAATCAGCAGGTCGGGGGTTCGAGTCCCTTCACCAGCTCCATTTTACATAGTGCATAATCTATATTAGAATTAACACTAAACGAAACAATAATTTTCAACGGGAAGGTTGGAGAGTGGTCAAATCCTGCGGATTGTAAATCCGCCGCCTACGGCTTCGAAGGTTCGAGTCCTTCTCTTCCCACCACTATAATGAGCGCGGGAATAGCTCAGTTGGCTAGAGCCTCTGCCTTCCAAGCAGATTGTCGCGAGTTCGAGTCTCGTTTCCCGCTCCATTAATTTATTGATTATTGGGAGCTTAGTTTTAAGCACAAATTTTATAACTCTTTATAAATTTTTATCCCACTAAGTTTTTTTTTAGTATTTATTTTATATAATACACGCACAAAAATTATAGATAGTAAAATATCTATATAATAATAACAAACTCCCCTCTGAATAGAGAAGCTACTGGGCTTATCTACTCAGAGGGCAATAACCTAAAAAATTAGAAGGAAAATTCTATGGCAAAAGAAAAATTCGAACGAAGTAAACCGCACGTAAATATCGGGACAATCGGTCACGTAGATCATGGTAAAACTACATTAACAGCAGCAATCTCAGCAGTTTTAACAAACGCAATGGGTGGAACTATGATGGATTACGATCAAATCGATAATGCACCAGAAGAAAGAGAAAGAGGAATTACTATTGCTACTTCTCATATTGAATATGAAACAGCAACTAGACACTACGCTCACGTAGATTGTCCAGGTCACGCCGATTATGTTAAGAACATGATTACAGGTGCTGCACAAATGGATGGAGCTATCTTAGTTATCGCAGCTACTGATGGACCAATGGCACAAACTAGAGAGCATATCTTATTATCTAAGCAAGTAGGTGTTCCTTACATTGTTATCTTCATGAACAAAGAAGATCAATTAGATGAAGAAGATAAAGAAGAAATGTTAGAATTAGTTGAAATGGAAATTAGAGAATTACTTTCTGATTACGATTTCCCAGGTGACGATACTCCAATCATCGCTGGATCTGCATTCCAAGCATTAGAAGAAGCAAAAGCTGGAAATAACGGTGAATGGTCTGCTAAAATTATGGAATTAATGGATGCTGTTGATTCATACATCCCAACTCCAAAAAGAGATACTGAACAAGATTTCTTAATGCCTGTTGAAGATGTTTTCTCTATCTCAGGAAGAGGAACAGTTGTAACTGGTGCTATTTCTAAAGGTAGAATTAACTTAGGTGATCAAATTGAAATCGTAGGTTTAAAAGAAACTCAAACAACTACTGTAACTGGTGTTGAAATGTTTAGAAAAGAAATGGATTACGCTGAAGCTGGTGATAATGCTGGTATCTTAATTAGAGGTATTAAAAAAGAAGACGTTCAAAGAGGACAAGTTCTTATTAAGCCAGGAACAATTACTCCACATACTGAATTCAGATGTGAAGTGTATATTCTTTCTAAAGAAGAGGGTGGTAGACACACTCCATTCTTCTCAGGATACAGACCACAATTTTATGTTAGAACAACTGACGTAACTGGTTCTTGTACGCTTCCAGAAGGTACTGAAATGGTTATGCCTGGTGATAACGTTGAAATGACTGTAGCTTTAGTTGCTCCAATCGCTCTTGAAAAGGGAACAAAGTTCGCTATTAGAGAAGGTGGTAGAACTGTTGGTGCTGGTGTTGTTGCTGAAATTATCAAGTAAGGATAAGAGATGGCAACTGGATCAAGAATCAAAATAGGACTTAAATGTCAAGAGTGCGGTGATATTAACTACACTACTATGAAAAACCCAAAGACTCATACTGAAAAGTTTGAGACTAAAAAATATAGTCCAAGATTAAAAAAACACACTTTACATAAAGAAGTGAAATTAAAATCATAAGACTTTAGGAAGAAGCTTTTGCTTCTTCCTCTTTTATAAATAGGTCAGTAGCTCCAATGGTAGAGCGCCGGATTCCAAATCCGACGGTTGTGGGTTCGAGTCCCTCCTGGCCTGCCACTTTTATTAATAATCATATAAAATTACATACTTTCTGAATAAATATTACACTTAATCTTTTTAATATATAAAACTATTTAATCTAAGCTAATATAAAGTTTTTTTAGATATAATTCCCGTCCTATTAATATACTTAAGAGTTTTTTTAAAAGTAGTTTCGACTCTTTTTAAAAGAATTTAAAAGCTTATTTAACTAAATACCTTGGAGTCCTTGTGAATAAATTAAAAACTTATTATAGAAATGCTAAAGAAGAACTGTTTAAAGTAATATTTCCTATAAAAGAACAAATAAGATCAGCATATTTATCTGTGTTTATTGTTGTTACTGTAATATCTTTATTTTTAGCATTAATTGACGCCATAATGTCTGTAAGCTTATCTTCTATAATGAATTAAGGAATAGAATAATGGCACATAAATGGTACGCAATTCAAACTTACTCTGGTAGTGAACTAACAGTAAAAAGAGCACTACTTCAATTATCAGAAGAAATGGCTGATGGTAGAATAGCAGAAGTTTTAGTTCCAACTGAAGATTTAATTGAAATTAAAAAGGGTAAAAAGTCTATTGTAGAAAGACCTTTATATCCAGCATATGCTTTTGCAAAAATTGAGCTAGATACTGAATTATGGCATGGAATACAAGCAATGCCTAAAGTTGGTAGATTTATTGGTGAATCTAAAAAACCAACACCTTTATCTGAAAAAGATATTGCTGCAATTTTAGATAAAGTTAATAATAGAGCAGCTGCAAAACCAAAAGTATCATTTGACGAAGGTGAAATGGTTAGAGTAAATGAAGGTCCATTTGCAAACTTTAACGGAATTGTTGAAGACTTTGATATGGCATCAGGAATGTTAAAATTAAATGTTTCAATTTTTGGAAGAAATACTCCAGTTGAAATTTCATATTCACAAGTAGAAAGAGTAGTTTAATTTACTCTTTTTAGGCATTAGGCAATAAAACTTGCTTCTTACATAGTTTTATTCCCTAATGCCTAATCATTAAAAAATAATTAAAATAAAAAGGAATACTATGGCAAAAAAAGTAAGTGGAAAACTTAAATTACAAATACCTGCTGGTGCTGCAAACCCATCACCACCTGTTGGGCCTGCATTAGGTCAAAGAGGTATCAATATCATGGAATTCTGTAAAGCATTCAATGAGAAGACAAAAGATAAAGCTGGATTTAACATCCCTGTAGAAATTACTGTTTATTCAGATAAAAGTTTTACATTTGAGTTAAAACAACCGCCAATGACTGATTTAATTAAAAAAGTATCAGGAATTAAAAAAGGTTCAGATAATGCGCTTAAGAATAAAATTGGTTCATTAACAAAAGATCAAATTATGGAAATCGTTGATATGAAAATCGCTGATTTAAATACTGATGACAAAGAACAAGCTGCAAAAATTGTTGCAGGAAGTGCTAGATCTATGGGAATAACAACAGAAATTTAGTATTTAGTAAATTTTCTTAAGTCTAACCAGCAGACTTTATAAACGCTGGAAGCAAAAAAATAAAATATTGCGGAGAATTAAAATGGCAAAAAGATATAAATCATTAAAAGAAAAAATTGAATTAAGAGATTACTCTCTTGCTGATACTTGTAATTTATTAAAAGAATTAAAGTCTACAAAATTTGACGAAAGTGTTGAAGTTGCACTTAACTTAAATGTTGATCCAAGACATGCTGACCAAATGATTAGAGGTGCAGTTGTACTTCCAAATGGTACAGGTAAAACTGTTAGAGTTGCAGTTTTTGCAAAAGGTGTTAAAGTTGACGAAGCAAAAGCTGCTGGTGCTGATATTGTTGGTAACGACGATTTAGTTGAAACAGTTATGGCTGGAAATATTGATTTTGATGTTTTAATTGCAACTCCTGATTGTATGGGACTTGTTGGAAAACTAGGTAGAGTTTTAGGACCAAAAGGTTTAATGCCTAATCCTAAAGTTGGAACAGTTACTATGGACGTTACTAAAGCAGTTAATGATGCTAAAGGTGGTCAAGTAGCTTATAGAGTTGATAAAAAAGGTAACATGCAAGCTGCAGTTGGAAAGATTTCTTTCTCTACTGAAGCAATCAAAGAAAATATTGAAGCATTTGTTGCAGCTATCAACAAACAAAAACCAGCATCTGCAAAAGGTAGATATATATCTAATGCAGCTGTTTCATTAACTATGTCACCATCAATTAACGTTGATGCTTCAGAATTAATGGATATTAAATAAGGATTTTTTCCTTATTTAATTTTTTTAACATTCAATAATACAGATAAAGTATCTTTATTATTGAGTGTTCAAAGCACTGAAATAAAAACTGAAGACAGTGGGTTAGATTCGTTCCTCGTTTCTAATAAGTCCTACCGAAGTCGATGTTTTGAGAGGAGAATCGTATGAATAAACAACAAAAATTTGAAATAATTGAAAATTTAACATCTGAATTTAAAAATTCTCAAGCTATTGTAGTATGTGGTTATAATGGAATTACTCATAAAGAGTTAGAATCATTAAGAATCGATGCTAGAGCTAACGGAACAAAAGTTCAAGTTGCTAAAAATACTCTTGTAACTGTAGCAGTTAAAAATGCTGAGTTAGGAGATGTAGCCTTAACTGGTACAAATATTTTCTTATGGTCTGAAGATCAAATCTCTGCTTGTAAAGTAGCAGATACATTTGCTTCATCTAAAAAAGGAAAATTTGAGATCAAATCAGGGATTATTGAAGGTAAGATTGCAGATCTTGCAACTGTTAATGCATTCGCTAAGTTACCATCTAGAGATGAGCTTCTTGGTATGCTTGCAGCTACTTGGATGGCACCACTTACAAACTTTACTATTGGGCTTGATGCTCTTAGAAAGAAAAAAGAAGAAGAAGCAGCTTAATTATATTAAGCTCTTAGTAAAATAAAAAAATAAATATAAAGAATAAGGAATAATAAATGGCAATTTCTAAAGAAGACGTATTAGAATATATCTCTGGATTATCTGTACTTGAATTATCAGAATTAGTTAAAGAATTTGAAGAAAAATTTGGTGTATCTGCACAACCTGTTGCAGTAGCTGGTGTAGCTGGTGGAGCTGTTGAAGCTGCTGAAGAAAAGACTGAATTTGATGTTATTATCAAAGATCCAGGTGCTAAAAAAATTAACGTTATTAAAGTTATTAGAGCGTTAACTGGTTTAGGATTAAAAGAAGCAAAAGCTGCTGCTGAAGAAGCTGGTGCAGTAATTAAAGAAGGTGTTTCTAAAGAAGATGCAGAAGCTGCAAAAGCTGAATTAGAAGCTGCTGGAGCAACTGTAGAAGTTAAATAATTACACTTGTAATTTTATAAACTTGTTATACAAGGCTATACGCCTTGTATAAAGAATAGCATCTTTGAAGGCTAAGGTTAGAATTTAACGAAATTTTAACCCTATCCTTTACGGATGCTTTTGTGCTTTATATGCTATAAAGCAAAAATTAACCAAAATTTACTACAAGGCCGATAATGTTAAACTCTTTAAAATCTGGTAATAGACTTAGAGTTGATTTTGCAAAAAATCCTCAACAAATCGAAATTCCGAACTTATTACAATTACAGCAAAACTCTTATGAAACATTTTTAAAAGTTGGTCAAGAAGACAGATCTACTGCTGGTATAGAAAAAGTATTTAAGTCAATTTTCCCAATCCATGATGCCCAAAACAGAATTACTTTAGATTACTTAGGTAGTGATGTTGGTAAACCAAAATATGATGTTAGAGAATCAATGGTAAGAGGTCTTACTTATTCTATTCCATTAAAAATCAATATTAGATTGACTTTATGGGATTTAGACGAAAAGACTGGTGAAAAAATCGGCGTTAAAGATATGAAAGAACAAGCTCTATTTATTAGAGAAATTCCTTTAATGACTGATAGAACATCATTTATTGTTAATGGTGTTGAAAGAGTTGTTGTTAATCAACTTCACAGATCTCCCGGTGTTATTTTCAAAGAAGAAGAATCGAATACTGCTGATAATAAACTGATTTATACAGGTCAAATTATTCCAGATAGAGGTTCTTGGTTATACTTTGAATATGATGCAAAAGATATTCTTTATGTAAGAATTAATAAAAGAAGAAAAGTTCCTGTTACTATTTTATTCAGAGCACTTGGTTATTCTAAAGAAGATATTATTAAATTATTCTACCCAATTTTAAATGTTAAAATTAAGAATAATAAATTCTTAACTAAATTTAATCCAGAAGACTTTACTGGAAGAATTGAATTTGATGTTAAAGATGAAAAAGGTAATTTAATTGTTGCTGCTGGAAAAAGACTTACTGATAGAAAAGCTAAAGCTTTACTTGAAGGTGGTTTAGAACTAGTTGAATATCCAATTGAATTATTAATGGAAAGATATACTGCAAATACTATTTTTGATCCAGAATCTGGAGAAGTATTATTTGATGCTTTAACTAATTTAGATGAGTTAAAATTAAAAAAATTATTAGATCTAGGTTTTGAAAACTTTGATATTGCAAACGATTTAGCAACTGGTGTTGATGATTCTATTATCAATGCATTTAAAGCAGATGCAGAATCTTTAAAATTATTAAAGCAAACAGAACAATTAGATGATGAAAATGATTTATCAGCTATTAGAATCTATAAAGTTATGAGACCAGGTGAACCTGTTACTAAAGAAGCTGCTAAAGAATTTGTTAAGAAATTATTCTTCGATCCAGAAAGATATGATTTAACAAAAGTTGGTAGAATGAAAATGAACCACAAACTTGGTGTTAATGTTCCTGAATATGTAACAGTTCTTACTTATGAAGATGTTATTAAAACAGTTCAATACCTTGTAAAAGTTAAAGCAGGTCACGGTCATATTGATGATAGAGATCACTTAGGAAACAGAAGAATTAGAGCAATTGGTGAGTTATTATCAAATGAATTACATTCTGGTTTAATTAAGATGCAAAAAGCTATTAGAGACAAGATGACTACATTATCTGGTACTTTAGAAGATATTATGCCTCATGATTTAGTTAACTCTAAGATGATTACATCAACTATTACAGAGTTCTTTACATCTGGACAGTTATCACAATTTATGGATCAAACTAACCCATTATCAGAAGTTACTCATAAAAGAAGACTTTCTGCACTTGGTGAAGGTGGACTTGTAAAAGAAAGAGCTGGATTCGAAGTAAGAGATGTTCATGCAACTCACTATGGAAGAATTTGTCCAGTTGAAACTCCAGAGGGTCAAAATATTGGTCTTATTAATACATTATCAACTTTCTCAAAAGTTAATGAATTAGGGTTTATTGAAGCACCATACAAAACTGTTAATGATGGTATTGTAAGTGATGAAATTAAATACTATACAGCAACACAGGAAGAGGGTTTAATTATAGCTCCAGGTTCTACAAAAATTGATGAAAATGGAAAAATATTAGAAGCTTTAACTGAAGCTAGAAAAGATGGTGAAATCTTATTAGTTGATAAAAATAAAATTGATTTAATTGATATTTCATCTCAAATGGTTATGGGTGTAGCAGCTTCATTAATTCCATTTTTAGAGCATGATGATGCCAACAGAGCCTTAATGGGATCAAATATGATGAGACAAGCTGTTCCATTATTAAGCCCTAATGCTCCTGTTGTTGGAACTGGTTTAGAAAAAACAGTTGCACGTGACGCTTGGGAAGCTATTAAAGCTGATAGAGCTGGTGTAATTGAAAAAGCTGATGCTAAAAATATTTACATCAGAGGTGAAGATGAAAACGGTGCTTTCATTGATCATTATAATGTTTCTAAAAATGTAAGAACAAATAATAATACTTCATTTGGCCAAAGAATTGGTACTAAAGAGGGTGCATTTGTAGAAGCTGGACAAGTAATTGCTGATGGTCCTTCTATGGATAATGGTGAGTTAGCTGTTGGTGTTAATGCTTGTGTTGCATTTATGCCTTGGAATGGTTATAACTACGAAGATGCTATTGTTCTTTCTCAAAGATTAATTAAAGAAGATGCATTTACTTCTATTCATATTTATGAAAAAGATGTTGAATGTAGAGAATTAAAACATGGTAATGAAGAAATTACTAGAGATTTACCAGGAGTTAAAGAAGAATCAATTACTCATTTAGATAATTCGGGAATTATCAAAGTAGGTACTTATATTAAGCCTGGAATGATCTTAGTTGGAAAAGTAACACCAAAAGGTGAAATTAAACCAACTCCAGAAGAGCGATTATTAAGAGCAATTTTTGGTGAAAAAGCTGGACATGTTATTAATAAATCATTAATTACACCTACTTCTATGGAAGGAACTGTTGTTGACGTTAAAGTATTCACTAAAAAAGGATATGAAAAAGACGAAAGAGCTGTTGCAGAAATTGAAGCAGAAAAAGCTGAATTAGATGTAAAACATCATGATAAACTATTAATGCTTGATAGAGAAGAAATATTAAAAATTAATGATTTATTATCAAAAGCTATCTTAACTAAAGATGTAGAATTAGATGAAGTAACATATGCTAAGGGAGAAAATATTCCTTTAGAAATATTAGAAACTGTAAATAGATTTGCAATGAAAAAAGTTGTTGCATCATTTGGTTCTGATATTGAAAATACATATAATGATATTAAAGATCACTTCATTAAGCAAAAATCTCAATTAAGAGATGATCATGAAGAAAAACTTACTGTTTTAGAACATGATGATATCTTACCTTCAGGTGTAATTAAACAAGTAAAAGTTTATATTGCAACTAAGAGAAAGATTAAAGTTGGGGATAAAATGGCAGGACGACACGGAAACAAAGGTATTGTTTCTAATATTGTTCCTCAAGTTGATATGCCTTACTTAGAAGATGGATCTACAGTTGACGTTATTCTTAACCCACTTGGTGTTCCATCAAGAATGAATATTGGACAGATTCTTGAAGTTCATTTAGGTCTAGTTGGAATGAAACTTGGAGCTCAAATTCAAGATATATTTGATGCTAAAAAAGCTGATTTTATTAAAGAACTAAGAACTAAAATGACTGATATTGCTCAAGTTGCTAAATTAATGAATGGAAAAGAATTTATGGATTCTTTATCTGACGAAGATTTAATTAAATATGGTCAAGATTGGACTAAAGGTGTAAGATTTGCAACTCAAGTATTTGATGGTGTAAGACAAGCTGAATTTGATAAATTATTCGAATTAGCAAAAATTGATTTAGATGGTAAAACTACATTAACAGATGGTACTACTGGTGAAATCATGAAAGAAAGAGTAAACGTAGGTTATATGTATATGCTTAAACTTCATCACCTTGTTGATGAAAAAGTACATGCAAGATCTACTGGACCTTACTCACTAGTTACACAACAACCAGTTGGTGGTAAAGCATTATTTGGTGGACAGAGATTTGGAGAAATGGAAGTTTGGGCTTTAGAAGCATATGGTGCTACTAATGTTCTTAAAGAAATGCTTACAACTAAATCTGATGATGTTGAAGGAAGAACAAGAGCTTATAGAGCAATTGCAAATGGTGAAAATGTTCCAGCTTCTGGTGTTCCAGAAACATTCTTCGTATTAACGAAAGAGCTTAAAGCTCTTGGACTTGATGTAGAGATTTTTGAAGAGGTAGAAAATAATGAGTAAAACTGAAAAAATATTACAACCTATTGAAATTAAAGAATTAGAAAGACCGACAGATTTCTCGGCCTTTCAATTAAGACTTGCAAGTCCTGAAAAGATTCTTTCATGGTCATCTGGTGAAGTAAAAAAACCTGAAACAATTAACTACAGAACATTAAAACCTGAAAGAGATGGTTTATTTTGTGCGAAAATTTTTGGACCAGTAAAAGATTACGAATGTCTTTGTGGTAAATACAAAAAAATGAGATACAAAGGTGTTGTTTGTGAAAAATGTGGAGTTGAAGTAACTTCTTCAAAAGTTAGACGACATAGAATGGGACATATTGATTTAGTATCTCCTGTTGCTCATATTTGGATGGTATCATCTCTTCCTACAAGAATTGGTACACTTTTAGGTGTTAAACTTAAAGATCTTGAAAGAGTATTATATTATGAAGCATACATTGTATCTGATGCTGGTGATGCATATTATGATAATGAAAAAACTAAAAAAGTTTTAAAATACGATATCTTAAATGAAGAACAATATAGAACTATTGCTGATTTATTTGAACACACTGGGTTTGCTGCGAATATGGGTGGACAAATTGTAAGAGATTTATTAGAAACTATTGATTTATTTGAATTATTAGTTGTTTTAAAAGAAGATATGGGTGCAACTAAATCTGAAGCTAAGAGAAAAACTTTAATCAAAAGATTAAAAGTAGTTGAAAACTTTATTAACTCTGGAAATAGACCAGAATGGATGATGTTAACTCAATTGCCAGTTCTTCCACCAGATTTAAGACCACTTGTTTCACTTGATGGTGGAAAATTTGCTGTTTCAGATGTAAATGACTTATATAGAAGAGTTATTAACAGAAACAACAGACTTAAAAGATTAACAGAACTTGATGCTCCTGAAATCATTATTAGAAATGAAATGAGAATGCTTCAAGAAGCTGTTGATGCTTTATTTGATAATGGTAAAACTGCTAATGCTGTTAAGGGTGCAAATAAAAGACCTTTAAAATCATTATCTGAAATTATTAAAGGTAAACAAGGTAGATTTAGACAAAACTTACTTGGAAAAAGAGTTGACTTCTCGGGTAGATCTGTAATTGTTGTTGGACCTACTTTAAATATGGATCAATGTGGTATTCCTAAAAAAATGGCTATTGAGTTATTTAAACCACATTTAATGGCTAAGTTAGAAGAGAAAGGTTATGCTACTACATTAAAATCTGCAAAGAGATTAATTGAAGCAGAAACTAATGAAGTATGGGAATGTTTAGCTGAAATTGTTGATGATTATCCAATTATGTTAAATAGAGCACCAACTCTACATAAACTTTCTATTCAAGCCTTTCATCCTGTATTAATTGATGGAAAAGCAATTAGATTACATCCACTAGTGTGTGCTGCATTTAATGCCGATTTTGATGGGGATCAAATGGCGGTTCATGTTCCATTATCACAAGAAGCTGTTGCTGAAGCAAAAATTCTTATGATGAGTTCTATGAATATTCTTTTACCAGCATCAGGTCGTGCAATTGCCGTACCTTCTCAGGATATGATTTTAGGTATTTATTATCTATCATTAGAAAAAGATGGTGTTAAAGGTGAGCATAAATTATTTACAGGCGTTGATGAAGCTACAATTGCTTTAGATATGAAAGAAGTAGATTTACATGCAAAAATTAGAACACAAATTGATGGGAAAATTGTTCATACAACAGTTGGAAGATTAATTATTCATGATATTTTACCTGATTTTGTTCCCGTTAATTTATGGAATAAAGTTTTAAAGAAAAAAGATATTGGAATTTTAGTTGATTATATTTATAAGCATGGTGGTTACGAAGTAACTCCTAAATTCTTAGATAACTTAAAAAACTTAGGTTTCAAATTTGCTACATCTGCTGGTATTTCAATTTCTATTGATGATATTAATGTACCTGAATCAAAAGCTGGTCACGTTGCTAAATCTAAGAAAGAAGTTATTGAAGTTCAAAAGCAATTCTCTCAAGGTTTATTAACTGAGCAAGAAAGATATAATAAGATTATTGATATTTGGACTGAAGTAAATAATAAACTTGGTTCTGAAATGATGAACTTAGTTGAAACTGATAAAGATGGATTCAACTCTATTTACATGATGGCTGATTCAGGTGCGAGGGGTTCTGCTGCACAGATTAGACAACTTGCAGGTATGAGGGGTCTTATGGCTAAACCAGATGGGACTATTATTGAAACACCAATTATCTCTAACTTCCGAGAAGGTTTAAATGTACTTGAGTACTTTATTTCTACTCACGGTGCTAGAAAAGGTCTTGCGGATACAGCTTTAAAAACTGCTAATGCAGGGTATTTAACAAGAAAACTAATTGATGTATCTCAAAATGTAAGAATTACAATTGAAGATTGTGGAACTCACGAAGGTATTGAAATTACTGATATTACTTCAGGTAATGAATTAATTGAAGCATTAGAAGAAAGAATCACTGGTCGTGTAATTGCAGAAGATATTATTGACCCAATTTCAAATGAAATATTATTTACTGAGGGTACATTAATTACTGAAGAAAATGCAAGAGTTGTTGCAGAAGCTGAAGTTAAATCTGTTGTAATTAGAACACCATTAACTTGTAAAGTTGAACATGGATTATGTTCTAAATGTTATGGTCTAAACCTTGGTGAGCAAAGAAAAGCAACTCCAGGTGAAGCTGTTGGTGTTGTTGCTGCTCAATCTATTGGAGAGCCAGGAACTCAACTTACATTGAGAACTTTCCACGTTGGGGGTACTGCAAGTGCTACTCAAACTGAAAGAGAATTAAAAGCAGATAAAGAAGGTTTCATTAGATATTATAATATTAAGAAATATACTAATTCTGTTGGGCAAACTATTGTTGCAAATAGAAGAAATGCAGGTATTTTATTAGTTGAACCTAAAATAAATGCACCATTTAAAGGTAAAGTTTCAGTAGAAACATTACATGAAGATACAATTTTAACTATTTCAAATTCTAAAGATTCAAAAAAATTCTATTTAAGAAAGAATGACGTTGCAAAAGCTAATGAACTTGCCGGTGTTTCTGGAAAAATAGAAGGGAAACTATATTTGCCATACAAAAATGGTGAAGAAGTTGAAGAAAATGAATCTATCGTTGAGATGATTAAAGATGGTTGGAATGTACCAAATCGAGTTCCTTTTGCATCTGAATTAAGAGTTGAAGATGGAGCACCTATTACTTCTAAGATTATATCTGGATCTAAAGGTGTTGTTAAATACTATAAATTAACTGGTGACTATTTAGAAAGAAGAGATGATATCAAATCTGGAGAAAAAGTAGTTGATAAAGGTTTATTTGCAGTAATCGTTGATGCTGAAGGTAGAGAAGCTTTAAGACACTATATTGCAAGAGGTTCAATTGTTGAATTAAATGATAATGTAGAAGTTGAAAAAGATTCGGTTATTGCTGTTCCTGAAACTGCAGAGCAAGTTGTAATTGCAGAATGGGATCCATACGCAAACCCAACAATTGCAGAAAAATCTGGAACAATTTCATTTGAAGATATTATTCCAGGTGTTACTGTTTCTGAGCAATTTGATGAATTAACAGGAACTTCTAAATTAGTTGTAAATGAGTATATTCCAAGTGGTTATAAACCTACAGTTGTATTAGCAACTGAAGATGACCAAGTTATAAGATATTCTTTAGATCCTAAAACATCTTTAAATATTGCAGAAGGTCAAAAAGTACAAATTGCTGATATTATTGGTAAAACGCCAAAAGCAACTCAAAAATCAAAAGATATTACTGGTGGACTTCCAAGAGTATCTGAATTATTTGAAGCTAGACGACCAAAAAGTATTGCACTTTTATCATCATTTGATGGTATTGTTTCTTTTGGTAAGCCATTAAGAAATAAAGCTAGAATTATTGTTACTGATGAAATTGGTAATAAAGCTGAGTATTTAGCAGAAAAATCTAAGCAAATTTTAGTAAATGAAGGTGACTTTGTTCATGCTGGTGAAGCATTAACAGATGGACAAACTTCTCCTCATGATGTATTAAGAATTTTAGGTGATAAAGCACTTCACTTCTTTATTGTATCTGAAGTACAACAAGTATATAGATCTCAAGGGGTTAATATTGCCGATAAACATATTGAGGTTATTACATCTCAAATGTTAAGACAAGTTTCTATTCTTGATGGTGGAGATACTAAGTTTATCGTTGGAGATATGATTTCTAAAAAAAGATTTAAAATCGAAAATGCTAGAATTATTAAACTTGGTGGAGAGCCTGCAATTGCAGAGCCATTATTATTAGGAATTACAAGAGCTGCAGTTACATCTGATTCTATTATATCAGCTGCATCTTTCCAGGAGACTACTAAAGTATTAACAGAAGCTGCAATTTCAGCTAAAATGGATATGCTAGAAGACTTAAAAGAAAATGTTGTTATTGGTAGAACAATTCCTGTTGGAACTGGTTTATACAAAGACAAAAAAGTTAAATTTTCTTCATCTGAACACTAGATAATAAACAATAAGGCTTTGCCTTATTGTTAGTTTATTTTATGGATATACTTTCCTTACTACTTATTTTTATAGCTGTTGAATTATTTGAATCAAACTGGCAAAAGTCAGATTCAATGTATGGATTAATTTCTAATAATTTTACGATGTATAAAAAAAGTATTTTTTTATACTTTACCTTACATCTTTCATTTTTTTATGTAATTTTTGTTTCTATTTATTTAAATAACTTTTCATTTTGGATGAGTTCAATATTAGTTATAAAGTTCTTAGATATAGCCTTTAAATTAAATATGATGCAAAAACTTTCTAATGGTTCATCTTTAGAAGATGTAATGCCAATTAATATGAAAATGACGCCAATATTTAGATATATGAATGTATTGATATACCCACTCTCTTTTATGTTTGCTGTTGGATTAATTTAATAATTACAAAAATATAAACAAAATTTTAATTTTATCACATATATATTTTGCTAATATGCTAATATAAATAAAAAAGGATATACATGCAATATTTAATAATCGCTTATGACAATGAGGGTGTAATTGATAAAAGAATGGAAGCTAGACCTGTTCATGTTGAAACAACTCAAAAATTAATGAGTGAAGGTAAAATCATTAGTGCTTGTGCAATGATTGAAGAAGATGAAATGGTTGGATCTTCAGTATTAACAAACTTTGAAAGCGAAGATGAGTTAAATGCTTGGTTAGAAAGCGAACCTTATGTAATAAGTGGAGTTTGGAATATGGATGAAATTCAAATTGTACCTGTAAAAATTATGCCAAAGGCATAAAATGATTGAATTAAGAAAAGGAAGATTACTTGATATTCCAGCAGTTTTAGAATTACATTTTAAATATCAAATTGATTCAATTAAAGAAGAAGATAAAAAAGATGGATTTGTTACAACTGCTTTTACAAAAGAAGAATTAACTTCTTTAATAGAAAATGAAAATGGCCTTTTTTTATGTTTTGTAAATAATGAGTTAGTTGCTTATGTTATGTGTGCATCTTGGTCTTTTTGGTCTGTATGGCCAATGTTTAAATATATGTTAAAGGATTTACGAAACTTGACATATAAAGGGGTAGGATTAACAGAATTTAATTCTTACCAATATGGTCCAATTTGTATTGATAAATCACAAAGAGGAACAGATGTATTAACTTTACTTTTTGATTATGCTAGAGAAGAAATGAATTCAAAATATCCAATACTAGTTACTTTTATAAATAAGAATAACCCAAGATCTTTTCAAGCACATACAAGAAAGCTAGGTCTTGAAGTTATTAATGAATTTGAATTTAACAATAATCAATACTATGAATTAGTTTACGATACATCAGTTAAACTTCCTTCTTAATAGTATCTATAATAAATATTACTAATTTACTGTATACTTTATTTTATAGGAGTTTTTATGGGAAATATTATCTATCATTATTGTAGTGTTGAATCTTTTAGAGCAATAATTCAAAATAAAACATTATGGTTAAGCTCTGTATATAATTTAAATGACTATAAAGAGATTCATTGGATTAAAGACAAAATTTTTAAAAAAATTAAAATTTCTATTACTAAAGATAACTTCATAAAATATAAAAATTTTGAAGAGTTATATTCTAATCAACTTCCAAACGTATATATTGCATCTTTTTCTGAAGGTTCTGATTTATTAAGTCAATGGCGTGCATATGCAAATGATGGTTACGGAGTTGCTATTGGATTCAATAGTGAGTATTTTAAAGAAAATAACTTAGTTCAAACATCAACTGTATTATATGATGAAAAAGCCCAAGAAAAACAAATTGATTTAATATTAGAGCCATTAGAGAAACTAGATGATAATATTGATATTGAATCTACAGAATTTACTAAAATCTGCAAATCAATCATAACTGATATTAATAACTTATCAGCAAAATCAAAAAATGAACTTTTTAAAGAAGAACAAGAAGTTAGACTAATTCATACTCCAAAAATAATAGATGATAAAGAAAAGAAAAGATTTATTTTTGAAGATAATCTATCTCAAATGATGTTTCGTTCTGTCTGTGGAAATCTAATTCCATATTTTGAATTAAAGTTTGATAAAGAAAAAGAAGCTCCCGTTATATTAGAAATTATAAAGGGTCCTAAAAATAAGTTTATTAATGAGGAAGCAAAAATATTTCTTTCAAATAATGGTTTTTATTCTGTTGATATAAAAAGTTCTAAATCATCTTATAGATAAAAGGTATTTTATTTAGCTATAATTGCATTTATAAAATACAATAGGATAAATATGAAATTTAATGATTTAGATTTAAATGCAAAAAAAGAACTTAATATACAAATAAATGAATATGCAAATAGTATTGGTGGTATAAACTTTTTTCTTCAAATGATTGAAGATGTAAGAGCTGAAAAACCAAGTGCACTATTAAATAAAACAGCAATATACCATTATAAAAATGGAAAAATCACTTGGTCAAAATCTATATACAAAGATACTTTAACTTTACTATTTTCAGCGATGAGAAAAGAAGATAAAGATGGTGATATCTTAAATGGTTTAAATCCAAAAGTATATAAAGAAACAATGAATATGATGCGAACTTTAAAACCTGTTACTCTTTCAATTTCATCTGAAGATAATACAGTTGGATTTACAGTTGATATTTTAGATTCAAGCGAACCAAAGAAAACAAAAGTTGATTTAATGTTTAAAATTATTTTCTTTTATAATATAGAGTTTGCAAAAGACGCTTTATCTTTTAAAGCTTAGGATTTTATTATGAATGGAAAAAAGAGATTCGATATTAAACCTGGACTTAAAGTAAAAATAGTTTTAAAACAAGATCAAAGATCTGGAAAATTAACAGAAGGTGTTGTGAAAGATATCTTAACTAATTCTCCAACTCACCCTCATGGAATAAAAGTGCGTACAATATCAGGTGATGTTGGACGAGTACAAGAAATAATCTAACCTTTAAGCTAAAAATACTAATAAAAACTTACCTAAAGAACAATTAAGAATAACTTCAGTATAATCCCTCTACTTTTTAGAAAACCTAATTGTTTCTCTAGAATGGAAGTATCGTTTCAACATTATGTTGAAGACAAACGAGAAGCATGAGCATTGCTTTAATTGCTCTAACCAAATAAATAGAGAGTCTCACATATTATTCAATATTAATAGATTGCTCTACAACAATAATAAAGGGAAAGAATGCCAACTATCAATCAACTTGTTAGAAATGAGCGAAAAAGAGTGATTAAGAAATCTAAATCACCTGCACTTGACAAATGTCCACAAAGAAGAGGGGTTTGTACTAGAGTATATACTACAACTCCAAAAAAACCTAACTCGGCTTTAAGAAAAGTTGCAAAAGTTAGATTAACTACTGGTTTTGAAGTTATTTCATATATCGGTGGAGAAGGTCATAACCTTCAAGAACACTCGATTGTATTAGTAAGAGGGGGTAGAATTAAAGATTTACCTGGTGTTAAATATCATATTGTTCGTGGTGCTTTAGATACTGCTGGTGTTGCCGGTAGAACTGTTGCAAGATCTAAATATGGTACTAAAAAACCAAAAAAATAAGTAGAAGGATAAGAGAATGAGAAGAAGAAAAGCTCCCGTAAGAGAAGTAATGGCTGATCCTATCTACAATAGTAAGGTGATCACTAAATTTATTAATACAGTAATGTTAGACGGTAGAAAATCTACTGCACAAAAGATTATGTATGGTGCAATTGCAAACTTAGATACAAGAGGCGAAGAGTCTGGTATTGAATTATTTGAAAAAGCAATTGAAAATGTTAAACCACTTTTAGAAGTTAAATCTAGAAGAGTTGGTGGAGCTACATACCAAGTACCTGTTGAAGTTAGACCTGTAAGAAGACAAACTTTAGCTCTTAGATGGTTAGTTGAAGCTGCTAGAAAAAGAAACGAAAGAACTATGGTAGAAAGATTAGCAAACGAATTATTCGAATGTGCTAATGATAGAGGGGCTTCGTTTAAGAAGAAAGAAGATATGCATAGAATGGCCGAAGCTAACAAAGCATTCGCTCATTATAGATGGTAGGGAATTAAGATGGCAAGAGTTACACCACTTAACAGACTTAGAAATATCGGAATTGCTGCTCATATTGATGCAGGTAAAACTACAACAACTGAAAGAATTTTATTCTATACAGGTGTTGAGCATAAAATTGGTGAAGTACATGATGGTGCTGCAACAATGGACTGGATGGAACAAGAGCAAGAAAGAGGTATTACAATTACTTCTGCTGCTACAACTTGTCACTGGAAACACCCAAAAACTAACGATGACTTAATGATCAATATTATTGATACACCAGGTCACGTTGACTTCACTATTGAAGTTGAGAGATCTATGAGAGTACTTGATGGTGCTGTTGCAGTTTTCTGTTCAGTTGGTGGGGTTCAACCACAATCTGAAACTGTTTGGAGACAAGCTAACAAATATAGAGTTCCTAGAATGATTTTTGTTAACAAAATGGATAGAACAGGTGCTGACTTCTTCAACGTTGAAGAGCAAGTTAACACTAGACTTAAGTCAAATGCTATTCCTATTCAAATTCCTATTGGTGCTGAAGAAAACTTCCAGGGTGTTGTTGATTTAGTACAAATGAAAGCAATTGTTTGGGATGTAGATGCTGCAATGGGTTCTAATTATCATGTTGAAGAAATTCCTGCTGATTTATTAGAAACTGCTACAACTTATAGAGAACAAATGGTTGAAGCTGCTGCTGAAGCTGACGATGAATTAATGGAAAAATACCTTGAAGGTGTTGAATTAACTGAAGATGAAATCGTTATGGGTCTTAAGAAAGGTTGTCTTAATATGACAATTACTCCAATGACTTGTGGTACTGCATTTAAAAACAAAGGTGTTCAAACTTTACTTGACGCAGTTGCAATGTACTTACCATCTCCATTAGAAGTTGAAGATATTAAAGGTGAAACTCAAGAAGGTGAACCTGTAATTGTACCATCTACTGATGATGGTGAAGTTGCTGGTCTTGCATTCAAGATTATGACAGATCCTTTTGTTGGACAATTAACTTTCACAAGAATCTATAGAGGTGTTCTTAAGTCTGGTACTTATGTAATGAACTCAACTAAGATGAAAAAAGAAAGAATCGGAAGACTTCTTAAGATGCATGCAATCAAAAGAGAAGAAGTTAACGAATTATATGCTGGAGAAATTGGTGCTGTTGTTGGTCTTAAAACAACAATTACTGGTGATACATTAGCATCTATTGAAGATCCTGTAATCTTAGAAAGAATGGATTTCCCAGAACCAGTTATTTCTGTTGCAGTTGAACCAAAAACTAAAGCTGACCAAGAAAAAATGGGTATTGCTTTAGGAAAATTAGCTCAAGAAGATCCATCATTTAGAGTTGCAACTGATGAAGAATCTGGACAAACTATTATTTCAGGAATGGGTGAATTACACCTTGAAATTCTTGTTGATAGAATGAAAAGAGAATTCGCAGTTGAAGCTGAAGTTGGTGCTCCTCAAGTTGCATATAGAGAAACTATTAAAAATGAAATTAAACAAGAGTATAAATACGCTAAGCAATCTGGTGGTAAAGGTCAGTATGGTCATGTATATTTAACTATTACTCCATTACCTGCTGATTCTGAAGAAAACTATATCTTTACATCATCTATTAAAGGTGGGTCTGTTCCAAAAGAATACGTTCCTGCAGTTGATAAAGGTTGTGCTGAAGCTATGGCTGGTGGTATCCTTGCTGGTTATCCATTAGTTAATATTGCAGTTGATTTATATGATGGTTCTTACCATGATGTAGATTCATCTGAAATGGCATTTAAATTAGCTGCTTCAATGGGATTCAAAAAAGGTTGTAGATCAGACGCTGCTCAACCTGTAATTCTTGAACCTATTATGAAAGTAGAAATTGAAACTCCTGAAGATTATATGGGAGATGTTATCGGTGACGTTAACAAAAGAAGAGGACAAGTTCAATCTATGGATGATAGAGCTGGTGTAAAACTAGTTGTAGCAATGATTCCTTTAGCTGAAATGTTCGGTTACTCTACAGACTTAAGATCTATGTCTCAAGGTAGAGCAACTTATTCTATGATTTTTGATAACTACATGGACGTTCCTAAGAATGTTTCTGAAGAAATCATTAAAAAGAGAAATGGTTAGTATTTAAATTACTTACCTAATTAAAAAGCCTTATCTTCGGATAAGGCTTTTTTTTTATCTAATTTTTAATTATACAAAATCTAATAGTATGTTTTAAAAGTATTTATTATATACTCATGACTAAAACTAGCAAAACAAGATTCCTTACATGAAAGATAGAGTTATTAACATTGAAATTAAATAAAAACTTAGAATTATTAGCATCAACAAATAAAGCTGGAATTATATTAAGACCTTCAAGTCCTGAATTAAAAGAAGTCTATAATGATATAAAATCAATTTTTAAAAAAAATAGCATAGAAGTATTTTTAGAAAATGATTCTGCAGATATGATTGGTGAAATTGGTTTATCCTTAGATGAATTATGTAAAAAAGTAGATTTTTTAGTTTCTGTTGGTGGAGATGGAACTTTATTGTCAGTTGTAAGAAAATCTTTTCACTATAATAAACCAGTTTTAGGCATAAACTTAGGAACGCTTGGTTTTCTAACAGATATATCTATGGATGAACTAGAAAACTTCTTGCAAGATTTTAAAAACTCTAAATATAGAATTGATAATCGTATGATGATAAAAGGTACAATTGATTCTAATAGTTTTGTAGCTTTTAATGATATTGTAATTTCAAGAAAATCTATATCTTCTATGATTAAAATAGATGCAAAAATTGATAATAAACATTTTAATTCCTATTATGGTGATGGAGTAATCATTTCAACTCCAACAGGTTCAACTGCATATAACTTATCAGTTGGTGGGCCTATTGTTTATCCTTTAACTGAAGCTTTTATTATAACTCCAATTGCTCCACATTCTTTAACTCAAAGACCACTAGTAATGCCAGCTGATTTCCAAATTGAATTTACAATTACAGATTCACAAGGTGCGGTTGTTATTGTTGATGGACAGGATATTTATGAAGCACAAGAGAATGAAACTATAAAAATAAAGATTTCAAATCAACATGCAAAAATGATACATAGATGTCAAAGAAACTATTTTGAAGTTTTAAGTGAAAAATTAAGATGGGGAAATTAATTATATGATTAATAGAATTTATTTAAAAGATTGTTTATCTTTCAAAGAAATCGATTTAGAATTTAATAAAGGACTAAATGTTTTCACAGGACCTAGTGGTGCTGGAAAATCAATACTAATGCAAGCAATTTTATCTTTATTTGCTCAAAGTGATGTTAGGGCAAGTTTAGGAGAAGTATTAATAAGTGATTCTAAGATTATAGATGAATTATATGATTTAGAAGTAAATGATGATATTGTAATCAAAACTATAAAAAAAGAAAAAGTTAGATTTTTTATAAATAATCAAACAATTTCTAAAAAGAATTTAAATACTTTTTCTTCTAAATTAATTAAGCATTTAAATTTAAGAGATACATCAGATTTTGAAAGCTTTAAATTACTGAATTTTTTAGATAAATTATCATCTTTAAATGATAAACAATTTATTGAAGTAAAAGAAAAATTTGATTTATTATATAAAGATCTTATTGTAGTAAAAAAAGAGCTTGAAAAAATACAAAATGACGAATTAAGAATTGAAGATTTAAAAGAGTTTGCAAAGTTTGAAATAGAAAAAATTGAAAGTATTAATCCAACATTAGATGAATACGAAGAGTTGAATTTATTAAAAAGAAAACTTTCAAAAAAAGATAAAATCGAAGATGCAATTAAAGATGCAACAGAAATTTTAAACTATCGACAGAGTGTTTCAAATACTTTAGAATTACTTGAAGTAGAGCCAAGTTTTTTTGATGAAACAATGAATGAACTAAATAATATATTTGAAAATTTTAATGATTCATTATTTGAATTAGAAGATATTGATATTGAAACAGTTCTAAATAGAATTGAAAAATTATCATCTTTACAAAAAAGATTTGGTTCAATTGAATTAGCATTAGAGTATAAAGAAGAGAAAAAAAAAGAGCTTCTTTCTTATGATAATATTACCTTTGAAAAATCAGTTTTAGAAAAGAAAATTGATAAATTAACAAAAGAAGTAAACGTATTATCACTTGATATTTCATCATATAGAAAAAAAAGTGTTTTAATCCTTCAAGAAAAGATAAATGAATATTTAAAATTTCTATATTTGTCAAATGCAGAAATAACACTTCAAGAAAAAAAATTAGATTCACATGGCATTGATGAAGTTTATTTTGAATTAAATGGTGTTAATTTAAATACTATTAGTTCAGGGGAATATAATAGATTAAGATTAGCACTATTAACTTCAATGAGCGAATTTGATATTATTGAAAATGGTGTTTTATTTTTAGATGAAATTGATGCAAACCTAAGTGGGAAAGAAAGTGATGCTATTGCAAATGTTTTATCAACATTAGCGAAATCTTACCAGATTTTTGCTATTTCACATCAACCACAACTAACATCTGCTTCAGCACAACATTTCCTAGTTGATAAAAAAGATGGTGTCTCAACTATTGCACTTTTAACAAAAGAAGAAAGAATAAATGAAATTGCAAGAATGATTAGTGGAGAAGAAATTACATCTAATGCAATAAAATTTGCAAAAAATCTTTTAATAAAAAAATAAAATTAATTTGGTAAAAATATTTTTACCAAATTAAAATAAAACTTTTAAAAAAAACTAAATATTTATACTTCCCTAAAAATAGACCTTAACTCCTTCATAAATCAATAATATAAGTAAAATATAACTTCATAATAAGTAAAGTGAATATTAGTTTTTATTATATTTGTTTATCAATACAAAGAACTACTAAATAAGTATTAGTAATACTCTACATTTTAGTTTTAATTAAGATATTAAAACTATAATTATATGTTTTAGTTGGTATTTAATGTATTGCCAAATTAAAAGAGGAGGGAAAATGACGAAAATTAGTAAAAATTCTAATAAGAATTTGGAGTCAACTTCTATAGAGCAATCTAGTAGAAGAGACTTTTTTAAGAAAACAGCTATTTACTCAGCAAGTGCTTTAACTGCAGCTACAGTTTTATCGCCAATAAAATTAAAAGCTGATGATGAAAATATTACTCATCATGTTGACTGGGGAACAAAACTTGGTGATAAAGTTGATAAGTATCCATATGGAATACCTTCACCTTTTGAACATAATAATGTAAGACGTGTACATGACCTATTATCTTCTGGTGATAGATATGCAACTGTATCAATGTCTCCATTACACCAGCAAGAAGGTATTATTACACCAAATGGTTTATTCTTCACAAGAAATCATGGTGGTACTGCGCAAATTGATCCTAATAAATTTAGACTTATGATTCATGGTTTAGTTAAAAAACCAATTGTTTTAACTTTAGAACAATTAAAAAGATATCCATCTGAATCTAGAATTCACTTTATCGAGTGTCCTGCAAATGGTTCAACTGGATGGAGAGGACCTCAATTTAATAATTTACAATTTGTTAAAGGGATGATGAGTTCTGCAGAATGGACTGGGGTAAAACTTAGTGTTTTACTAGAAGACTTAGGTCTTAAACCTGAAGCACAATGGGCTTTAGTTGAAGGTAGTGATAACTCAGAAATGGGAAGAACTATTCCAATTGAAAAGATTTTAGATGATGCAATGCTTGTTTGGGGACAAAATGGTGAACCTTTACGTCCTGAACAAGGATATCCCGTAAGATTATTAGTACCTGGTTGGGAAGGTAATTTAAATGTTAAATGGGTTAAAAGAATAGAGTTTTCTGATAAACCATGGCATTCAAAAGAAGAAACATCTAAATATACAATGTTACAACCAAGTGGTAAGGCAATTAATTTCTTCTGGCCTATGGAAGTAAACTCAATTATCACTTCACCATGTCCTGAAGTTCCATGGACTGATCTCAAAATTGGAGATATGGTTGAAATTAATGGAATTGCATGGTCTGGAAGAGGAACAATTAAAACAGTTGATATCTCTTTAGATGGTGGTAAGAATTGGGTTGAAGCTCCACTTAAAGGTTTAGTATTACCTAAGTCTTGGACTAGATTTTCATATATTATTAAATGGGATGGAAAGAAAAAAGTTCTATTATCTCGTGCAATAGATGATACAGGTCATATTCAACCTTCAATTGATAAATTAATTGGAAATGTTGGAGTTGAAGGTATTTACCATAGAAATCCAATCGTTGGATGGGAAGTAACATCAAAAGGAGTTGTAAATAATGTTCATGTTAGATCTTAAAAAATCATTATTAGCTGTTGGTGTTTTATCTGCACTTATGATAACAAGTGCAACTGCTACTGAAAAGAAAAATATTGATGGTGCGGTTATATATCCTGTAAAAGATGGAATGTATACAGGTTATGCTGTTAATGAACAAAAGAAAAAAGGTTTTAGTGCACACGGTAGAATGCCAACTGCAAATGAAATAAAAGCGTGGGATACAGATGTTATGCCTGATGGGCATGGCTTGCCTGTTGGTGAAGGTTCTGTTGAAGAGGGTGACGAATTATACGAAGCACAATGTTCTATGTGTCATGGTGATTTTGGAGCTGGTGGAGTAGGTGGTTATCCTACATTAGCAGGAGGACAAGGTTCACTTAAAAACCAATTAGGTTTGGAAGGTACTGAAGGTCCTAGAAAAACTATTGGTTCTTATTGGCCATATGCAAGTACACTTTTTTGGTACATTAAAACTGCAATGCCTTTCCCTAATCCAAAATCTTTAACAGACAATGAAGTTTATGCAATTACTGCATATTTATTATCTGTAAATGGCATTAAAGCTAATGGCGAAGAGATTGATGATGAGTTTGTTTTAAGTAACAAAAACTTCATGGATGTTAAGATGAATAATCCTGATGGTTTCTACCCAGTACATCCAGATAGAAATGATCTTAAGGAACAAAGAGGTCCTTTAGCTCAAGGTGAAAGATGTATGAAAGATTGTATACAACCAGAACCGATGAGTATTAATGCAGAAATTGATGTAGGATTTGATCCTATAATTAGTACTATAAAAGACTTGCCAAAAGTTGAAGAAACTGCTACAGTATCAAAGGCTGCAATGGTTTATGAAACTAGTTGTAGTGCCTGTCATGCTAATGCAGCAATTGGAGCTCCTGTTCTTGGTGATAAAGAAGCTTGGGCTGAAGTTGTTGCTAAAGGAATTGACAAAGTTTATGCAAATGGAATTAATGGAATAAATGCTATGCCTCCTAAAGGTGGAGTAGATATATCTGATGAAGAATTTAATAAAGTAGTTGATTATATGATTAACTCAAGTAAATAAAAGAGGAGAACTAATGAAATTAGCAAAAAGTTTACTAATAGCGTCAGCTATTAGTGGTTTAATGGCAACAAGTAGTTTTGCAAACGATGATTTAGTTAAACAAGGTGAAAAGATTTTTATGACTAAAAATCTTGGTAACTGTTTAGCTTGTCATGCGGCAAATGGAAAGAATGTAGATGGACCAGGAAGTATGGGACCAGAATTACAAGCTTTACAATATTGGCCAGAAGAAGCTTTATATCAAAAAATATATGACCCATATACAACTAATCCAATTTCAGCAATGCCTGCATTTGGTAAAAATGGTTGGTTAAGTGATTCACAAATTAAAGCAGTAGTTGCTTATTTAAAAACAATTAAATAATATTATAAAAGGAAATAAAATGAACAGAAGAAATTTTTTAAGCTTAGGATTAGGTGCATTAGCAGTTTCAATGGCACCATCAACTTTAAGTGCTATTAACTTTAGAGAAACAAAACCAAAAGCATGGACTGCTAATAAAGTAGATGCAGCAATAAAAGAAATTTTTGGAGACGCAGCTAAAGGTGAAGGTAAAATTAAATTAAAAGCTCCAGATATTGCTGAAAATGGTGCAGTTATTCCTGTAACAGTTTCTACAAAATTAAATGCTAAAACAGTTGCAATTTTCCAAGATGCAAATCCAGAAAGTACGGTTGCAGTGTTTACTGTTCCTGAAAATGGAATTGTTGACTATTCAGTAAGAATTAAAATGGCTAAAACAGGTACAGTTACAGTTGTAGCATTAGTTGATGGAAAATTAATTTCAACTTCTAAACTTGTAAAAGTTACAATTGGTGGATGTGGAGGTTGATTTAATTCAACACTTATATAGATATTAATAAATTAAATAATGAATAGAAAATAAAAGGAAAAATATTATGGCAAAAAAAACTAGAATTAAAGCAAAATTAAAAAAAGGTATTGTAACTGTTAAAGCATTAGCTTCACATGCAATGTTAAGTTATCAAGAAGCTGAAAAAGCTAAAAAAGAAGTTAACTTTATTACATATATGACAGCAAAAGTTAATGATAAAATTGTTTATGAAGTATCAACAAGTCAATTTTTATCTAAAAACCCATACATGAAATTTCAATTTAAGGGTGCTGAAAAAGGTGATAAAATTGAAATCACTTGGACAGATTTAAAAGGCGAAACTCAAACGAGTTCGGCAAAAATTAAATAATTACTTAATTGTAATTAACAAAATCTAAGGAGAGATCATGTTATTTAAAATTGTAAGAGCTACAGCTTTAGCAGCACTAGTTACAAGTGCTTCTTTTGCTGGAGACTTTAATAAGCAAGCAGAAAAAGATAGAGAAGGAATTGTAAAATATTTTGAAGCAAAATTTGCTGACCCTGAAAAAAATAAAAATACATTTTTCCCATACTCTACAGATGATGAATTAAAGAATAATTTTATTAAAAATATCAAGGGTGACGAATTTTCTAAAGGTGGTTATGCTTTTTCTAAAAATGGTAGATTATCTTATGATGAAATTAAAGAATTTCCACCAACAGAAGAGTTTGTAGAAAAAGGTGAAGAATTATTTAATAAGCCTTTTGCAAATGGAAAATCTTTTACAGATTGTTTTCCTAAAACAGATATTGCTGGTGAATATCCATTTTACGATGAAAAAAGAAGTCAACTTGTATCTTTAACTCAAGCTGTTAATGAGTGTTTAACTTCAAATGGTGAAAAGAAATGGAATGAGAAAAAAGGTAAAATGACTCATTTACAAGCCTTTTTAGCTCAAGAATCTTTAGATGCTGAAAAACGAGTTGATATTAAAATTGAAAGTAAGGCAGCAGCTGAAGCTTATGAAAGAGGAAAAGAATATTACTTTTCTCAAAGAGGATATTTAAATCTTTCTTGTGCAACTTGTCATATTCAAGGTGCGGGACAAAGAGTTAGAAATGAATCTTTATCTCAAGGTTTAGGACAAACTACACACTTCCCTGTTTTCAGATTAAAATGGGCAGCTGGAAAAGCTAGTAATGATGGTTTAGGTACTTTAGAGAGAAGAATGTCTGGATGTATTAAAGATCAAGGACAAGTTCCACCTAAAAATACTTCAGAAACAATGAAAGAATTATTATATTTCATGGCATATATATCAAATGGTTTACCAGTTGATGGCCCAGATATTAGAAAGTAAAAGGTGAAAATTATGAAAAAATTAACATTAAAAGTAGTTACATCTATTGCACTTTTAACTTCTGGATTTATTAGTGCTAATGCTAGTGATTATTCAAAAATCGATGTAGAAAAAGAGTGTAATTTAAAAACTCATGGAATTGTAAAGGTTATTGAAACTGCTAAAAAATACAATGATATTGCTAAAAAAGAAGGTCTAGAATTTAGAAGATTAGGAGTTAACACTTCTGGTTTAATTGCATCTGTTGAAGAAGCTATTAAAACAAAAGCAAAACAAGTTAATCCTAAAGATTTTAAAGGTAAAGCTTCAAAAACTAAGTTAGAAACTAGTTTCGCTGCTCATAGATCTTGTAAATTTGCTATTAGAGCATTACAGCAAGCCCAAGAAGCTAAATCTACTTGGAGATTAGCTATTCCTGGAGATGGATATAAATACTAAATTTTAGTATTAATAAAATTATAAAATAAAAGTCAAGAATAACGTCTTGGCTTTTTTTTTACAAAAATATAAGGGATTAATATGAAATCATTAACTAAATTACTTATTTCAACTACATTTGTAGGATTATTAGCAACTTCAGGAATAGCAGCAGAAGAGACATCAAATTTTGTAGCAATTTCAAAAGGTGTTAAATCAATTGATATGGAATTAAATGGTGAAAAATTCACTATTATGAGAAATCAAACTGCAGGAAATAAAATTTCTGCATTATATGATACTACATTTAGAGGTGCGCCTCAACCAATTAGTTTAGCTGAAGGTTTAGAAACTTTAGGTGAATTAGAGTTTATTGAATATATGAAAAAAGCTCAAACTGATGAAAATATTGCAATTATAGATTCAAGAAAACCAGGTTGGTTTGATAGATTAAGAATTCCAGGTGCTATAAATGTTCCCTTTACTAACTTTGATGAAAAAGGCACTGCAATTGAAATGATGGAAGATGAAATGGGTGTTGTTCAAAATGATGACGGTACTTTAGATTTTTCTAATGCTAAAATATTAGCATTATATTGTAATGGTTACTGGTGTGGACAAACTCCAGGTATGGTTAAAAATGCAGAATTTGCATTATTAAAAATGGGATATCCAGTTGAAAAGATTAAATACTACAGAGGTGGTATGCAAGCTTGGACTTCTTTAGGTTTTACTGTTGTAGGATCTGGAAAATAATTTAAACTAAAAATAGGAATAAACATGAGTAAATTAAGTAGAAGAGAATTTATATATATGATGTCAGTACTTGGTGCTGCACCTGTATTCGCAAATTCTCATACTAGAATGACAGATACTAATAAATTAGAAGACTATTATAAATTACAAAATTTTGGTAACGTAAGACTTCTTCATATGACAGATTCTCATGCCCAATTAATGCCAGTATATTTTAGAGAGCCAAGTGTAAACTTAGGTTTTCATGAAAACTATGGAAAGCCACCACATATTGTTGGTGAGAAGATGTTAGATTATTATGGAATTAAAGGTAACAAAAGATTAGAATATGCATTTTCATGTGTAAACTTTGAAAAACATGCAAAAGCTATGGGTAGAGTTGGTGGTTTTGCACAACTTAAAACTGTAATTGATCACTTAAGAAACAACTTTGGTGCTGAAAAAACACTTATGTTAGATGGTGGAGATACTTGGCAAGGAAGTGCAACAGCTCTTTACACTAGAGGTAAAGACATGGTTGGTGCAATGAACTTACTTGGTGTTGATATTGCTGTTGGACACTGGGAGTTTACTTACAAAGCTGAAGAAATTTTAGCAAATGTAAAAGAACTTGATGCAGAATTCCTAGCTCAAAACGTTTTTGTAAAAGAAGATGCTTTAATGAATGGTGCTGAAGCTTATGATGAAGATTCAGGATTAGCTTTTAAACCTTATACAATTAAAAAAATGGGTAATGCTAGAGTTGCAGTTATTGGACAAGCTTTCCCTTATACTACTATTGCAAATCCTCAAAGATTTATTCCCGATTGGACTTTTGGGATTAAAGATGAAGAGATGCAAGATTTAGTTGATACTATAAGAGAAGAAGAAAAACCAGATGCAGTTATTGTTCTTTCTCATAATGGTTTTGATGTTGATCAAAAAATGGCAGAAGTTTGTACAGGAATTGATTTTATTATGGGTGGACATACTCATGATGGTGTTCCTGAAGCAGTTCCTGTTAAAAATGAAAATGGTACTACTTATGTATGTAATGCAGGTTCAAATGGTAAATTCTTAAATGTTCTAGATTTAGATATTCAAAATGGAAAAATTGTTGATCATAAATTTACACTTCTTCCAATTTTCTCTGATTTAGTTCCAGAAGATAAAGAGATGAAATCATATATTGAAAAAGTAAGATTACCTTATATTAAAGATTTAAATAGAACTATTGCTACTACTGAAGAAACTCTATTTAGACGTGGTAACTTTAATGGTTCTTGGGATCAGATTATTTGTGATGCTTTAATTGATGTTAAAGGTGCAGATATTTCTCTTTCTCCTGGATTTAGATGGGGTACAACAGTAATGCCTGGTCAAGATATTACATTTGATGATTTAATGACTCAAACTGCTATGACTTATCCAGAAACTTATGCAAGAGATATTACAGGTCAAGGAATCAAAGATATCTTAGAAGATGTTGCTGATAACTTATTTAACGCAGATCCTTTCTATCAACAAGGTGGGGATATGGTTAGAACTGGTGGTATTTCTTATAAAATTGATCCAAAAGCTAAGATGGGTAAAAGAATTACTGATATTCAACTTACAAAAAATGGTAAAAAACTTGAAGCTAGTAAATCTTACAAAGTTGCAGGTTGGTCAACTGTTGGTTCTAAATCACCAGGTGAGCCAGTATGGGAAACAGTTGAGACTTACTTAGGGAATGTAAAACATATTGTAAACTTAAGAGTTGATACTCCTGATATTATTGGTGTTAAAAACAACCCTGGAATCGTTTAGTATTTCTTAGATTAAAAAATGAAAAAGTATAAAGATTTATCTTTATACTTTATTCAATTTAATAAGTAGTTTTACCCAACTATTTATTAAATTGAATAAAGGAATATTTATTGATTAAAAAAGGACTTTTACTAATATTTATAATTTTTATTAGTAATTTAAATGCAAATTATGAAAAAGGACAAGAGATCTTTTTAGAAAAATGTTCATCTTGCCATGGCGATTTTATTGATATGAAACTACTCAAAACTAATTTTTTTGAAAAAGACAATAAGGTTTTAAACCTTACCACTCCAACAGTAAATATGCTAGCTTATGCAATCATTGATAGTCCAAAGCACATAGGTGATAATGAAGATCCTGAAATGCAACAAATTGAAATAGAAGAGTTTTTAAAAAGCTATCTTAAAAACCCAGATTTAAACAATAGTATTTGTGAACCATCTATTATTAAGTATTATGATAAAAAAGAGTTTGTAGATTATAAATTAAATGATGAAGATATATCAAATTTAGCAATTTATTTCATGGATTACAAAAAACGAAGATTAGAAAAGAATCCAAAGAAAGTAAGAATATTATCAAATGATTTCAATGAAGAAGAACTATTAAAAGAAGCAAAAGAATCTAATAAAAAAATATTAGTTTATGCAACTTCTAAAACTTGCCATTTTTGTAAGAAAATGGATAAAGAAGTTCTTAGTTTAAATGATGTTGAAGAAGAAGTACAAAAAGATTTTATTTTCTTAAAAGTTGATATAGAAGAAGTTTCTTTGCCCTTTAATCTTGCAAAAGGATATAGAGGAATGACACCAACTTTCTTTTCACTTAGTAATGAAGGAAAACTTGAAAACAAATATCCAGGTTCTTGGAATAAAAATGACTTTTTATTGATATTAAAGGAAAACAAAAAATAAATGAAAAATATTGGAAAAGTAATTGAAATTTTTAGTGCTGATAAAAGTTCATCTGGACTTCCCCGACCTATAGTAAAACAGCTTGAAGCAATAAAAGGTTTTGGAATAAGGAACGATAAGTTTGCAGGAAAAGATAAAGATAAGTCAGTAATGGTTGTGGGAATGAAAGCTTATGATATTTCAAAAGAAAACGGAATAAATTTAGAATTTGGAAGTTTTGGAGAAAATATATTATTTGATTTTGATCCACATAACTTTAAAATAGGAAGTATTTTAAAAGTAGGTGAGGTTGAGTTAGAGATAACACAAGCTTGCACAATTTGTAACCACTTGAGCGTTTTTGGAAAAGAATTACCATTTTTAGTAAAACATCATAGAGGTTTATATTGTAGAGTTTTAAATAATGGTAAAATAGTAAAAAGTATTCAAGTTACAAAAAAGGATAATTAATGAAAAAAATAATTTTAATACTATTAGTTACAATATTTGCTTATGCAGAATCTACATTTTCAGATCCTAAGCCAACATTTGATGATCCGCGAAAATTAGTTGTTAGATTATATGATTCAAATGTTGAAAAAACAAATCATATTATTGGTACTATTTACAATATTTTAAAAGAATATCCAGCAGAAACTTTAAAAGTTGTAGTAATTACTTATGGTCCAGGAATGAGACATATTAAAAAAGATGGTGATGCTAATACTCTAAAAAGAATTCAATCTTTAATGGAATATGATGTGGAATTTTACGGCTGTAGAAATACTATGGAAAGTATGAAATGGACTGAAGAAGATTTTATAGATGATATTATTTATGTTCAAGCTGGCATAGTTGAAGCTATTGAAAAACAAGTAGATGGCTTTATCGGAATTACACCTTACTAAATCTCTCTTTTAAACTACTACTTTAAATACTATAAATCTGTAAAAGATTTATAGTATTATTCATAACAAAACCTCTCCTTAAGTTATAATATTTTATTATAAGTGAATTATTTATATATTGAAATTAAATACTATTAAGGAGTAAATTATGTTAAAGAATATTTTAGTTGCAGCAATGCTATTTTCTACAAGTCTTTTATTTTCAAAAACTATTACAAGCCAAGAGTGTAAGGACAAAGGTGAAGGATATATTTATGCTGGAGATGAGTGTATAAACTATGCAATGTTTGAAGGTGATGATAATGATAAGTTAATCATCATTGTTCATGGTACATGGGATGAAGGTAGTAATGTACTTGGTCGTTATTCACCATTTGCAGAAAATGTAAATATGTCAACAGATATAAGTACTATTGCCGTAGCACTTCCTGGATACTCTGAGTCTTCTTTAAATAAGTTAAAATCAATTGGAAGTAAAGAGTATAACCATCAAGCCGCTACAAAAGAGTATGTAGAGTTTTTAGAAAAATTAGTAATTGCTTTTAAAGATAAATATGAAAGTAAAGAAATTACACTAATCGGGCATTCAGCTGGTGCGATGATAAGTGGATCGCTAGCTGGTTTAAATAATAGTTTATTAAAAAATGTTGTATTAGTGGCAGGAAGATATGAGAGACCAGATTATGCAAATGAAAAACATCTTTTAGCTATTGATGTTTTAGATAAGATGAATAAAGATGCAAAGTTTGTAATGATTTATGGAACTAAAGATGAAATATCAAAACCAAGTGTTACAAAAGATTTTTATAATAAAATGAAAATACATGGACTAAATGTAAAACTTGTTGAAGTAAAAGGTGCAGCTCATATTAATTTAGATATGACAGATACAAGCGTTGAAGCAATTAGTGAATTATTTGAAGAAGAATAATTAGCTTTTTAGTTTTAATATATACATTGGTGCATTTATAGTAATATAATGAAATAAAAACTCATTATAGGACTATAAATGGACAAGAAAAAACAACTTATATTTAACCTAAACAATTTCTTATTATCAACTTCTCATACATTAGATTTTATAGAATCTCAATATAACAATACAAAAAAAAACCATTCAAAAAAAATTGCTTTTTTATCTTTAAAAATAGCACAAAAACTAAATCTAAATCCAGAAGAAATGTTTGATTTATGTGCTTATAGTTTATGTCATGACATTGCTTTAAATGAAGTAGAAATAAAAGATGAAAATTTCGCTAATTTAAGTGAAGAAAAAATTAAAGATTTCCCTTTTCTTTCTAATCATAAAAATGTTCTAAAGTATCAAAATGAAAAGATTGATGGTAGTGGAATTTTTGGATTAAAAAAAGATGAAATACCTTTACTCTCTAAAATAATAAATTTTTCTCATATTTTAGATGAAAAATTTGACTTATCCAAAAAAGACGTTCAAAATAGAAAAGATATTAACAGTTTTGTAAAGAATAATATTAATATTTTATTTGATGAAAATATAGCAAATATCTTTTTAGAAGAAGTTTCAAAAATTGAATTTTTCTTAGATATAGAAAGTGAAAATGATATTTTACAGTTTATTTTTAATAATTTACATGATTTTACAACAGCACTTGATTTTGAAAATGTGTTAAATATAACAAAAATATTTTTAAATATTATAGAACAAGATTCAGCACTAATATCAAATTGTAAGAAAATGTGTGAATTCTATGAGTTTGAACATAAAGATAAATATACTTTTTTAATTTCTGCATCAATGAGTAAAATAGGTAAGTTACTAATACCTTTAACTATTTTACAAAAAGAAAATAAGTTAACAGAAAATGAGTATGAAGAAATTAAAGCATATCCTTATCATAATAAAAAGATATTAAGTAATATACTTGGATTTAATGATATTGCATTATGGTCTAGTAAAATACAAGAATCCCTCGATGAGAGTGGATATCCTTATAATATAAGTGCAAAGGATATGAGTTTAAAGGATAGACTATTAGGCAGTGTAAATATATATACGGCATTAACTCAAATAAAGAGTTATAGAATTGCATATTCAAAAAGTGAGGCTATTGATATATTAAAAGATATGGCAAAGAATAGAAAAGTTGATATTTCAATTGTTAATGATATTAATTCTGTATTAGTAGAAGATTAAATTATTTAATTATTTAATATATTAAAATAAAAATTTTATAAATAATAATATTAAAACACTTGGAATATTAAAGCTTTTATAGATAGTATATAGATATAAAATTAAAAAATAATGGAGAATACCATGTTCACAAATATCTCTATAAAAGTGAAGCTATTAATATTAGCACTATTTACAATAATATTAGTATCTTTATCTATTGCAATTGAGTCTATTTATTCAATTAATGAATTTTCTCATGAAAATGTTGAGAAATATAAGAAAGATTCTTATGCTAAAAAGGAAGAGGAGTTAAAGAACTATATTTCTTTGGCTATGAAAACAGTTGAATCGTATCATAAAAGAACAGCTATTGATAAAATTAAAATAGAAGTTCAGGAAGATTTAAAAACGCATACAAATTTTTTATTTTCTATTCTTGAAGGTGAGTATATTAAATTAAAAGATATTCTATCAGAAGATGCTCTTAAGTTTAGATTAAAAACTATTGTTGAAGAATCTAGATATGGAGATAGTGGATATTTTTGGATTAATGATACAGATGCAGTTATCGTTATGCATCCTATTAAACCACAACTAAATGGTAAAGATCTTATTAATTATAAAGATAAAGGTGGAAAACAAATCTTCAAAGAGTTTGCTTCTGTTGCAAAAGCAAAAGGTGAAGGGTTTGTTGATTATGTATGGCCTAAACCAGGATTTGAAACACCACAACCAAAAGTTTCTTTTGTAAAACTATTTAAAGAATATAATTGGGTTATAGGAACAGGAGAGTATGTATCTGATGTTTCTACAAAAATAAAAAAAGAAGCTTTAAAAACAATTAGTAAAATGAGATATGGAAAAGATGGATATTTTTGGATTAATGATTCACATCCAACTATGGTTATGCATTCAGTAAAACCTAGCTTAGATGGAAAGGACTTATCAAATGTTCAAGATAAAGCAGGAAAATATTTATTTAAAGAATTTTCAGTAGTTGCAAATGAAAAGACTGAAGGTGGATTAGTTAAATATATGTGGCCAAAACCAAACTTTGAAGCACCACAGCAAAAGTTTTCTTACGTTCAAAGATTCCCTGAATGGGATTGGATTATAGGAACTGGTGTTTATGTAGATGATATAGAAGCTGATATATCTTTAATGAGAAAACAAACTTCAGAAAAAATTGATAGTATTATAATAAATATTGTTATTTTTTCTTTAATAGCAGTATTCTTAGTTTATATAATATATTCATTTTTAATTAATAGAGCAATTATTAGACCTCTTAATAATTTAAATAAAGCTATTGAAAATATGAGTGATGCTAGTTCTAATATCAATGAGATTGAAAAACATTCTAACGATGAGGTTGGAAATCTTGTAGATAGTTTCAATGGATATATACGAAAATTAAGAGAAGGTGTTGAGCTTGACGCAAAAGTGATTAAAGAAGTTGATGAAGTAATTGCTAAAGTAAATAATGGTTTTTATGTCTACAAGGTAGAAAAAAATTCTGATAATCCTCAAATTCAAGAATTAAAAGATTCAATAAACTCAATGATTGAAAAAACAAATGAAAACTTAAGTGTTTTAAATAATACTTTACTAAGATATGGAAGTTCTGATTTCACAGTTGATAAAAATAGTACTAGAAGTGAAGTAAGTGGTATTATTTCATCAATTAACGCAAGTACTAAATTGATTGGGGTTACTGTTTCAGAATTTTTATCTATGATTGTCTCTAGTGGTAAAAAGTTAAATGAAGATACAAATATCTTATCAAGTTCAGCTAATAGTTTATCAAGCTCTGCAAATGAACAAGCAGCTTCGTTAGAAGAAACAGCTGCAGCTTTAGAAGAAGTTACTTCTATTGTTAAATCGAATGTTCAAAAAGTAAAAGAAATGTCATCTTTAGCTAGTGACTTACAAAATTCATCTAGTGAAGGTGAAAAATTAGCTTCTCGAACTACACAAGCAATGGATGATATTGATAAGCAAGTTACTTCAATTAATGATGCAATCACAGTAATTGATCAAATTGCATTCCAAACAAATATTCTTTCATTAAATGCAGCAGTAGAAGCTGCAACTGCAGGTGAAGCTGGAAAAGGATTTGCTGTAGTTGCAGCTGAAGTACGAAATCTTGCTAATAGATCAGCTGAAGCTGCAAAAGAGATAAAAGGTATTGTTGAAACAGCTACATCAAAAGCAAATGAAGGAAAAATAATTGCTAATGATATGATTGGTGGATATACAAAACTTAATAATAATATTAATAAAACAATAGAATTAATTGAAGATGTTTCATCTGCTAGTGTTGAAGAAGAGAGTGGTATTGTTCAAATTAATGATGCTGTAAATGCGCTTGACCAAGCAACACAAGTAAATGCAAGTTCTGCAACAACGATAAGTAATTTAGCAAATGAAGTTTCAGGTTTATCTGAGAACTTATTAAAAATTGCAGATAGAGCAAAATTTAATGTATCAAATGCTAGTGAAATTTCTGATATTGATTTAGTATTTAAAATTTCAAAATTAAAAAATGATCATGTGAAATTCAAAAATACAAATTTTGAAAAAATAGGAATAACTACAACTTCATGGACAGTTACAAAGCCAACTGAATGTGATTTAGGTAAATGGATAGTAGAACAGGAACAAAGTGGAAAAGAATTTACAAAAAATGCAAATTGGAAAAACTTAAAACAAAATCATGATGATGTTCATAACAATGTTCAAGATTATGTAGATGAAACTTGTAAAAAAGAATCGGATAATAATATTTTGAGTCAATTTTCTAATAATTTAGATACAGCTACAGAAGAAGTATTTAAATCTCTTGATCAAATAAAAAAAGACAATGTTGCACAAAAAGTAGAGAAAACAAATAGAATTACAGAAGTTATAAAAGAAGTATCACCTCGAACATCAAGTCCTAGACCATCAGCTTCAAGGCCAGCTCCAACTAGAATAGTTGAAGCAAAACCATCGAAAGATGATGATGAGTGGGAAAGCTTTTAAAAGCTTTCTTGCTAGTTAGGTTTAATAGATGGAAGTCCTAAAGTTAACCATGATTGAATTCCACCTCGATACCATTTAAGTTTCTCTTCTGGATATCCAATAGAAATTAAATTTTTCATAGATAAAGGTGATTGTCCACACCAAACACCATTACAAAATAGTAATAGCTCTTTAGCATTTGTAAAATCATATCCATCTTTTGTAACTTCAACACCAATTGTGTCAAGTGCATCTAAAAAATCATCAGGATATTGACCTTTATTTAAATGAATAAATGGAATATTTATAGCACTAGGAATTGTTTGGTTTAAATACCAATCAACAGTTCTTGAATCTACTAAAAGCATATTTTCATTATCACTTGCTTTATCCATAAATTCTAAAACTTCAACTTCACCATATGTTTCAATATCAGGTGAAAACTTAATTGGAGATATTTTCCCTAAATATGTAATAACTGTTGTTTTACAATTCTCAGGTACCTTTGCATCAACTAAATTACCACCTAAAATATTTTTTGGTGAAAATTTTACACTTTTACAATTTTCTGGAGTTTCTCTTTTTATTGTAATATTTTTATCTTCATCATTTGAATCAGTGTATGTAACTTCAACGCCTGTATTTTGTAAGTCACTTGCACTTAAAAGTAAGCTTGCAAGTAAGCTTGTTAATATAATCTTTTTCATTTTAATCCTTTTTATTTTAATTCTTTTATAATTATATATTATTAATGTAAAAGTTGACTAAAATAGTTTGATATTAAAATTATATAAAATTTAGGTATAATTGCGAAATTTTAAAAAATATAAATGATAAAGATTATTAAGGAAATATTATGAATAATAAAAAAGTAGAATTATTATCACCAGCAGGAAGCTTAGAAAAATTAAAAATTGCTATTAATTATGGTGCAGATGCAGTATATGCAGGCGTTAGCCATTTTTCTTTAAGAATTAGAGCGGGAAAAGAATTCAGTTTTGAGACATTTAAAGAAGGTATTGATTATGCACATGCACGTGGAAAAAAAGTGTATGCAACTATTAATGGTTTTCCTTTTAACTCGCAAATTGATTTACTAAAAAAACATATTGAAAACATGGCAGCACTTAAACCAGATGGTTTTATTGTAGCCGCACCTGGTGTTGTTCGATTATGTAGGGAAATTGCACCTGAGATTGATATTCATTTATCAACACAAGCCAATGTACTTAATTATCTAGATGCACAAGTATTCTGGGATATGGGTGTTAAAAGAATTGTTGTTGCACGTGAAATTTCACTAAAAGATGTAATTCAAATTAAAAAGCATTTACCAGAAATGGAAATTGAGATTTTTGTACATGGTTCTATGTGTTTCGCATATTCAGGTAGATGTTTAATTTCAGCAGTTCAAAGTGGACGTGTTCCTAATCGTGGTTCATGTGCAAATGACTGTAGATTTGATTATACTTTATATGCTGAAAGTGAAAAGGAAGGTACTCTATTTAGAATAGAAGAAGATCCAGGAGTTGGTACTTATATCTTTAACTCAAAAGATATGAACCTAGCTTCACATATTCAAGAAATTATGGATTCAGGAGCAGTTGATTCACTTAAGATTGAAGGTAGAACTAAATCTCCATATTATGCAGCAGTAACTGCAAACGCATATAGAGAAGCTATTGATGATTATTATGCTGGAACTTTTGATGCAGATAAATATCAAAGAGAGTTACATACTACAAAAAATAGAGGATTCACGGATGCTTATTTAGTGCATAGGCCATTTGATAAGTTAGATTCACAAAACCATAAATATGCAATTTCTACAGGTTCTTATGAAGTAACAGGACTAATTACTGAAGACGAAAAACATTTTATGTGTAAATATAAAGTTTATCCAAATCAAGATATTGAGATATTCCCTCCAAGAAATAATGAAATTGAAGAGTGTGAAAATGAAATTGGTAAGATTTTTAAAAATGAAGATGGAGTTTATTACATTAACTTCAAAAAAATATTAACTGAAACAAATAAAGAGATGGAATCAGTACATAGTGGTAATACAAATAAGATTCAACTACCAGGAAAATTACCTTATTTAACAATGTTAAGAACTGAAAATACTGAAATATAATTGTGCAGCACTAGATGATTTTTTTTAGAGTTTCTCAAAATATTAATATCAAAACAACTGATGGCACTTTGGTTAATTACTATAAGTTCAAAATGCCATCGAACTTAGAAAATGATACAGTTTATATTACAAGTGAAAAAGATTTTATTGATTTAAAAAGAGTCTTTAAAAATGTAGATAAAGATAAATATACTACTAGACTTTTGAAAGAAACTAAGGTAAGAGAATTAGAATCTTTTCCTATTGAACTAGGTATCTGTAATAAAAATGAGTATTTAAAGTCCTTAAAATTTAAAAACAGTACTGAAAAAAATCTTATAAAAAATGAAGATGAAATACTATCTTTATTTGATGAATCTCAAAAAGTTGATATTTATAAGCAACTAATTAAGAAGAATAAAGAAGAAATATCTATTGTTATTATTGGTGGGATAGGTAAAACTATTAGTGAAATAATTTCTTCTTCTACTGCTTTACGAATTTTATATAATAAATTAAATGAGCTTTATAAAAGTGTAAAAATGGATGTTTTTATTGATGCATCAAATAATAGTTTCTACTCACGAGATAAGCAAATTTATTTAAAACAAAAATTTATAAATAATGTATTGCCTTTAAGTATTACAAGTAAAAAACTTTGTTCTTATGATTATTTTATAGACAATAGTTCAGTTATGGAAAAAGCAGCTTACTTTAATAATTTAAATATAGTTGATGCATGGCTATATAAGTTTGGTATAGACTATAAGTCTGTATCATTTTTAGAAAAGCATAATGAATTAAATATTGATAATATAAAAGTTTCAAATACTTTAGAAGAAAAACTAAAGTCTTTAAAAGTAAAAGGAAAACTTCTTCTATTTCATCCTTTTTCTGCAAATGCAAGTAAAACAATTCCCCAAAATATTGCTTCTTCAATGTTGAATGAATTATTATTGAAAATTGATGGATACACAATAATATCAACATTAAATATTGATTCAAAGATTATTGATGATAGGTTTGTAAACTTATCAAAAGAGTCTAAAACAATTAATGATTTTATCTATATTATTTCTAGTATGGATTCAATTATTACAGCAGATACTTCTACTTTTCATATCTCTGATGCCTTTATGATTCCCACAATTGTTTTATCAACGAATACCCAAATTGACAAAAAAACAAAGTACTATAAACATCTTAAAACTATTAAAATTAAAGATAAATCTAAGTCTTTATCTAAGTTTATTTATGACAATGATTCTTTGACTTTATATAAATATAAATCATGGCAAAGCCTTAAAATATCGAAGATTATAAAACTATTAGATACTTTTTGATATAATCGTGTTTTTATATAAAAACAAGGATTTTAAAATGAATTTTGTATCAATTATTATGGGTAGTAAATCTGACTATGAAATTATGAAGCACTGTGCTGATACTTTTGAAAAATTTAATGTAAGATATGAACTTATTATATCTTCAGCTCACAGGTCTCCTGCTAGAACTAAGACTTACATTAAAGAAGCAGAAGAAAAAGGTGCTGTTGCATTTATAGCTGCTGCTGGTATGGCAGCACACTTAGCAGGAGCACTTGCTGCTGGTACAACTAAACCTGTTATTGGAGTTCCAATGAAAGGCGGAGCGATGGATGGTATGGATGCAATGCTTTCAACTGTTCAAATGCCTGCAGGAATGCCTGTTGGAACTGTAGCTCTTGGAAGATCAGGTGCTATTAATGCTGCATATTTTGCAATGCAAATACTTGCAATTTCTGATAAAGAGTTAGCTATTAAATTAAAAGAAGATAGAATTGTTCAAGCTAAAAAAGTTGAAACTGATTCACTTGAAATAGAAGTAATTCTATAATAAAAACAAGTACTATTTTTAGTACTTGTTTTTTTACTTAAAAAGATACAACTGTATCGAGACAATGCATTAAAATTTATAATTTTATTATAATAAATTAAAAATTAGGGATTAAATAGATGGTTACATTTTCACAAATTCTATTAAAATTACAAGAGTTCTGGGCTAATCAAGGATGTAATATTGTACAACCTTATGATATTCCAGCAGGTGCTGGTACTTTCCATCCTGCAACACTTTTAAGAAGTTTAGATTCTACTCCTTGGTCAACAGCTTATGTTGCACCAAGTAGAAGACCAACTGATGGAAGATATGGAGAAAACCCAAATAGGTTAGGGGCTTATTATCAGTTCCAAACTTTAATCAAACCAAGTCCAGATAACATCCAAGATTTATATTTACAATCTTTAGAATTTTTAGGTTTAGATTTATCTAGACATGATATTAGATTTGTAGAGGATAACTGGGAATCTCCAACTCTTGGCGCTTGGGGTCTTGGATGGGAAGTTTGGCTTGATGGTATGGAAGTTACTCAATTTACATACTTTCAACAAGTAGGAGGACTTCCTTGTGATCCTGTTGCTGTTGAAATTACTTATGGAACTGAAAGACTTGCAATGTACTTACAAGGTGTTGACTCTGTATTTGATATTGTTTGGAATGAAAATGCACATGGAATTACTACTTATGCAGATGTTCATAAAGAAAGTGAATATGAATTCTCTAAATATAACTTTGAAATAGCAGATGTTGATATGTTATTTAGACATTTTGATGAAGCTTTTAATGAGTGTAAAGTATGCTTAGAAAACGAACTTCCACTTCCTGCTTATGATCAATGTATGATAGCTTCACATGCTTTTAATACTTTAGATGCAAGAAAAGCAATTTCAGTAACTGAGAGACAAAACTATATCTTAAAGGTACGAGAATTATCTCAAGGTTGTGCAGTTTTATATAAAAGCCAAGAACCACAAAGATTAGCAAGAGTTAATACTAAATCTTCTTTGGAAGCTTTAGAAAAACTAAAAACAAATAATCCAGAATTATTTGCTTAGGGTTTAATTTGAAAGTTTTTGATATATATACTTTTTTAGATGAATTATCACCTTTTGCTTTGCAAGAGAAATGGGACAATGCAGGTTTACTTGTAGGTTCTTTTGATGATGAAATAAAAAAAGTATATATAAGTATTGATTTAGATGAGGAATTACTTGACGAAGTGGAAGAAAACTCTTTACTTATTACTCATCATCCTTTAATTTTTAAAGGTTTAAAAAGAGTTAATTATGACTCTTATAGTACAAAGTTGTTACAAAAGTTAATTAAAAAAGATATATCTTTAATTTCAATGCATACAAATATAGATAAAACACATTTAAATAAATATGTGGTTAGTGAAATTTTAGGTTTAAAACTTGAAAACACTGATGAATTTATATCTTATGCAAGTGTAAATATGAAGTTTAATGATTTAGTAAAACATATATCAAAAAAATTAGATTTAAAAACTGCTAAAACAGTTAGATGTAATGACTTTATTAAAAATGTAGCTATAGTTACGGGTTCAGGGATGTCTTTAATTGATGAAGTAAAAGCTGATTGTTTCTTAACAGGTGATATTAAATATCACGATGCTATGGAAGCAAAAGCTAGAGGTATTTCATTAATTGATATAAGACATTATGAGAGTGAAAGATACTTCAGCAGCTTGCTAGAAGGACTTCTTTCAGAATATTTGAAAAAAAATGAATTAACAGCTATAATAACAGCTTCAAAAAATCCATTTGAGTTTTTTATAGAAGGAGAAACGATTGAATAAGTATTTACAGGATTTAATTAAATTATCAAAATTTGATACAGCAATTAGTATGTTCGAGCCAAAGATTGAAAATGAAAAGGCAAAACTAGCAACTTTTGTTGAAACAGCAGAAGAAATTAAAGCTTCAATTAACACTCTTTATTTAGAGGTTGATGACATTAAGTCAAAAAGAACTAAGAATAATATCCATTTATCAGAGTTAAAATCTAAGTTAGAATCTATCTCTAAAAAGAATGATAATATTCACACAGAAAAAGAATTAAAAGCTTTACAATTAGAAGAAGAAATTGCAAAAGAACAAATTTCTTTTACAAATGAAGAAATCATTAGATTAGACACATTATCTGAATCTAAAGAAGAAACTTTAAAAGATTTACAAGAAAAGTTAACTGAAGAAGAAGAGTCAATTAAAGACATTCAAGTTGCAGTTGATAATACTATTGAAGAAATCAATAAAGAAAGAAATGTTGTATATCAAGATAGAAGTGAATTATTAGAGAAATTTGATAATAAAATCTTAACATTTTATGAAAAAATCAAAAGATGGGCAAAAGATTCTGCTGTTGTTCCTGTAAAAAAACAAGCATGTTACGGTTGTTATATGAAAATAAATGACAAAACTTATGCTGAAGTTATTAAATCAGAAGAAATTATAAATTGTCCACATTGTGGAAGAATTTTATATAAAGAACCAGAAACTGAAGAGACTAAAGAGGCATAGTTTGAGCCTTTTTAGTATATTTTATTACATACTATTATTTGTAATATATATACTAGCTATTCCATATTTAATTTTTAAATCTAAGAATCCTAAATATAAACAAGCAATTCCCTCAAAATTTTTTTTAAGTAATAATTCTAGGTTTAAAGAAAATGGCATTTGGTTTCATTCATGTTCTATGGGTGAAACAAAAGCAATTAAACCTTTGATAGATTATTATAAAGATGAGGCTAGAGTTTCTGTAATTACAAATACTGGATTTGAAGAAGCTTCAAAACTTACTTCAAATGTGCGTTATTTACCCTTTGAGATATTTTTGCCATTTTGGATAAATAAACAAAAGGTTTTAGTAGTCATGGAAGCTGAGTTATGGTTCATGCTATTTCTTTTTGCTAAAAGAAAAGGTGCAAAAACTTTTTTAATAAATGCAAGAATTTCTGATAAATCATACAATTCTTATAAAAGATTTTCATTCTTTTATAAAAGAATTTTTAAGAATATTGATAAAGTTTTTGCACAAAGTGATATAGATAAAAAAAGATTGGAAGAATTAGGTGCTTCAAATGTAGAAGTACTAGGAAATATTAAATTAGCACAAGAACCAAAAGTAAATAATACATTTACAAAAGGTACTGATATTTTAATCACAGCAGCTAGTACACATGAAAATGAAGAAAAGCTAATACTTGATGCCTATGAGAGAAAACAAGGACGATTAGTGATAGTTCCACGTCATCCAGAGAGGTTTGATAGTGTTGATTTATTAATTAAAGAGTATATAAAAGATAAGTCTTTAACTTATCATAAATATTCGCAAGAAGAAAACTTTAATTCTGATATAATTTTAGTAGATAAAATGGGTATTTTAAATGATATCTTTGCTATATCAGATGTAGTAGTTTTAGGTGGTGCATTTGAAAAAATTGGTGGACATAATCCAATTGAACCTGCATTTTTTAAATGTAAGTTAATTAGTGGTAAAAACATATTTAATCAAAAACCACTTTTTGAATGTATAAAAGACTTTTATTTAATTGATAATAATGAATTAAGTAAATATTTAAATAATATAGAGAATCTAAAAGAAGCAGTATTAACTAAAGCTGGTTCAATAGATCCCATAATAAAGGAAATAAATGCCTGTAAGAGATAAAGCATACAAACTATTAGCAATTCAAGAAGGAATTTCTAATTCTAAAGCAAAAGAGTTAATAGATAAAGGCTTAGTAAGAGTTGGTGGAAAAAAAGTAATGATCGCTCGTGGTGAAATTAAAGGTGATACATATTTTACTATAAAAGATATTGCTCCAATAAAAGTAATTTTTCAAGATAATGATATTTTAGTAGTAGATAAACCTGCATTTTTAACTGCTGATGAAGTTGCCAAGAAATATCCAGATGCAATTTTACTTAACAGACTTGATAAAGAAACAAGTGGTGTTATGATGTTTGCAAAAAATGAACTATTTCAAAATAGAGCAATCAAAGAATTTAAACAAAATAAAGTTTATAAAGAGTATGTTGCTATTGTTGAAGGTAAAGTTATTGATGAAATTGTTATTGATAAACCAATTCTTACAACAAAAGATAGAGGAAGTGCTAAATCTAAGATCGATGCTAAAAAAGGTAAACCAGCAAAATCAACTGTTTATCCAATGTTAGTTGAGGGTAATAAATCTAAAATTAAGATTGTTATTGAATCTGGACGTACTCATCAAATTAGAGTTCATTTAAATTCAGTTGGCTTACCAATTATTGGTGACGGAATTTATGGTAGAACTGCTACAAATGTAACAAGAGTATTACTTCATTCAAAAGTTACTAAAATATTTGATTATGTATTTGAAGCTAAAGAGCCTAGAGAATTTAAAGTTTACGAGTTTAATTAAAATTTAAGTAAGTAAACTTTTTTAAAAAGAACCAAAAGACCTATTTAAAGGACTTTTGGTTAAAGTCTATAAAATTACAAACTAAAACTAATCTTAAAAACTACATATTTAATCTATCTTGAAGTATAAAAAACGTATAATCCACAAAATTTAAAAAATCTAGGAGTTGGGCTTTGTTTGATTCAATAACCGGTTCAATAAAAAATGCTGTTAATAAAATAAGACATAAAGATGATGTTGCTTCATTAAAAAAAGCTACATTAGAATTAAAAAAATCTTTATTAAAAGCTGATGTACATCATAAAACGACAAAAGATTTAGTTACAGCTATTGAGCTTGAAACTAAAAGAGTTGGTATCGGACAAGATTCATTTGTAAATGCATTAAAAAGTGAATTAGTTAAAACTTTAACAACTGAAGGAAACCAAGGTTTCGTTTATTCAAACACTCCTCCTACTACGATTTTAATGACAGGACTACAAGGTTCTGGTAAAACTACAACTACTGGTAAATTAGCTACTTACTTAAAGCAAAGAAAGAAAAAAGTTTTAGTTGCAGCTGGCGATTTACAAAGACTAGCAGCAGTTGAGCAATTAAAACAAATTGCTGCTCAAATTGAAGTTGACGTATATTTTGATGATAATGAAACTAATCCAATTAAAATTGCACTTGGAGCAAAAGAAAAAGCTACAAAAGAGCATTACGATGTTTTATTAATTGATACTGCAGGACGACTGGCAATTGATGAAGAATTAATGACTCAATTGAAAGATGTAAGAGATGCTGTTAATCCAGATGAAATCTTTTATGTTGCAGATTCATTAACAGGTCATGATGCTACAAAAACAGCAACATCATTCAAGGAACAAATTGGAATTGATGGTGTAATTCTTTCTAAATATGATGGTGATACTAAAGGTGGAGTTGCTTTATCTATTGCTTCTCAAGTTGGTGTTCCTTTAAGATTTATTGGTACTGGTGAAAAAATGCCAGACCTTGAAGTATTTATTCCTGATAGAATAGTTTCAAGATTATTAGGTCTAGGAGACATTGAAGGTTTAGCTGAAAAAACATCTGCTGTTATTGATGAAAAGAAAGCAAAAGAAGTAAGTAGAAAAATCAAAAAAGGTGAATTCAACTTTAATGACTTTTTAGACCAACTTGCTATGATGAGTAAATTAGGTTCTATGAAATCAATTATTGGAATGATTCCTGGTCTTTCACAAATGGCAGGACCTTTAAAAGATATGGATTTTGAAAACTCTGATGAAATTAAAAGAATTAAAGCATTAATTGGTTCTATGACTGAAAAAGAGAGAGTAGAACCATCTTTAATGAATGCAAGTAGAAAGAAAAGAATCGCAAAAGGTTCTGGACTTTCTGAAGTACAAATAAATAAAATATTGAAGCAATTTAAAAATGCATCAAAAATGGCTAAGAAGTTATCATCTAAGGGTGGAATGAAAGGCTTACAAAATATGATGTCTCAAATGGGACCTGGCGGAACACCTACCTTACCAAGATAGGTTAAATTTAAATAGTGTTGAGCTGTAAACTCACTTGGAGTTTAGATCTCAATACTATAATAAAAGTATAAAATAAAAGGAAAGAAACATGACAGTAATTAGATTAACAAGAATGGGAAGAAACAAGAAACCATTTTACAGAATCGTTGTAACAGACTCAAGAAAAAGAAGAGATTCAGGTTGGATTGAATCAATTGGTTACTTTAACCCAGTATCAGAACCAAAAGTATTAAAAATTGACCAAGAAAGATATGATTATTGGTTAAGTGTTGGTGCTAAACCTTCTGAAAAAGTTGCAAAATTAGCAGCTAAATAATTAGTTGATTAATAGCTATGATTACTGATTTTATTGAAAATTACGCAAGACTGATTGTTAGTGTACCTGAAGATGTAACTGTTACTAAAAAGTTAATAGATGATACTTTTGCTGAAATTACGGTTGAAGCAAATAGTTCAGATATTGGTAAACTTATTGGTAAAAATGGTAATATGATTAATGCTTTAAAAACTATGGCAAATGGTTGTAAAGCAAAAGATGGTGTATCATATAAAATCCAAGTTATTGCAAAGTAATTTGAATATGAATAGTAATATATACGTAGCTAAATTAGGAAAAACTGTAGGTCTAAAGGGGCATTTAAAGCTTCATATAGACTCAGATTTTCCTGAGCAATTTAAAAAAGATGCGATTTTTATAACTAACCGAAAAGTTAAATTAAAAGTTGTTGAATACAATTCAAATAGAGATATAGTTTTATTTGAAAACTATGAAAACATTGATCTTGCTAAAAAACTTATAACTCAAGAACTTTTTGCAACACCTGAACAAACAAGAGAAAATTGTAACTTAAAAGAGAATGAATTTTTTTGGTTTGATTTAATTGATTGTGCTGTGTATGAAAATGACTTGAAATTAGGTTTAGTTAAAGATATTCATAGATACCCTATAAGTGATTATTTAGAAATTGATACAGACGAAGCACTAGTTTCGAAAGATCTTCCTCAAACTTTTTTATTACCACATATTTTTGATACATATATTATAAATATTGATATTGAAAAAAAAGAGATAAAAGTTAAAGATGCTTATTCTATTTTAGAAAACTCTTAAAAGTTTTCTTTAGTAATTACATCTTCTATCAAACTCTTCTTTAGTTAATTCAACTTCATAAGAATTCTCTATTCCATTTTCTTGTAACTTCTTATATAATTGACTTCTAAGAGTATTATCTTTAAATGGCCCATAATATATCTCTATTCTATTTAACTCATCTCTACAAAGCTTTAAATCGCTGTTAATTGCTGTAATTCTATCTAAGTATGATTTATATAATTCACCTTTAATTTTTGCTACATTAATTAATGATATGAATTTATTTTCATCTTTACTAAGAATTTCTTCTTTGATTTTTTCTTTGATTTTTATCTCTTTAGAAATCATTTCTTTTTTTGTTAGTTCTTCTTTTTCCATTTCTAAAAGTTTTTTACTATTTATCATTTCATTTCTTAACGCGATTGCTTCATTTTTAAGTATTTCAAGTTCTTCTTTTTGTTTTTTTAGTTCAATTTTTTTATTTTCTAAAGATTCTTTTTCTTTAGTTATCTTTTCTTCTTCTAAGGCTAAAATTTCTTTCTTTTTTTTCTCTTCTTCTTGTTTTATTTTATTTTCTTCTTCTATCTTTTCTCTTTTATTGTTTTCTTCTTCCATCATATTTTTATTTGTAAGTAATAAAAGCTGTTTATTCAACTTCTTTGAATTGATATCTTTGATATTAAATCTAGTAGTCTCTTCTTTAACAATCTTTTCTTGTTCTTGAAGTTCTTGCGTTTTTGGTTCTTCAATAGGGTCAAAGAATCCCATAAAAAATAATACGGCTCCAGCAATTAAAAGTAATAATAAAAATCCTACTAATCCAAATAGTATTTTATTTAAAAATGGAACTTTTTTCTGTTTCTTTTCTACTTTTTCTTTTGAATCTTTGTCATCTTGTTCTTTTTGAGTTTCATCTGTTTTAGCAGAATTAGTAGTTTCTTCTTCTACATTTAGAATTTCTTCTTGTATCTCTTCTATAGTATCTTCTGCCATTATTTACTCTTTTTTTAGGATTTTCTTTTTTCTTTTTGCTTAGCTAATATCTTTTCTTTATTTTTTTGATAATAATCTCTTCGATATTCTCTTAATTCCTCTTTCTTCTTTTCTCTATATTCTTTGTCATATTCCAATCTTTTTTCTTTATTTTCGCAGTAGTATTCTTTTTTTCTTTTTTTGTATTCATTTATTTTTGCAATAATTAAATCTTTTCTATCATCAACATGAGCTTTTTGTGCTTTAGCTATTTCTTTTATTTTACTTCTAAAATTTTCACTACTAAGTTCTTTAGAATAGTCAATTTCTTTTCTTTTTGTTTTAGTCGTTGCTTTATTTTTTAAATAATATTCTTTTTTTTTCTTTTTATGTTTTAAAAAATTCTTTTCTCGAAGTTTTTTCAATTCTTCTAAATTCATGTACTATTTAATTACCTAGCTTTTTAATCTATTTACAGTATCTAACATACTATCTGTTGTTGTTATTGCTTTAGAATTAGCTTCATAAGCTCTTTGTGCAGTAATTAAGTCAACCATTTCATTTACAAGTTTTACATTTGAAAGTTCAATCATTCCTTGTCTAACTCCACCAAACTGATCAGTTGTTGGATTTGCTACTTGAACTGCTCCTGAGGCATCACTTTCCATATATAAAGATTCTCCTAGTGGAATAAGTCCTGCTGGATTTATAAAATCTGCAATTTGTATTTGTCCTAATTCTTGTGATGTTCCAGTTGAAGGATCAGTTGCACTTACTATTCCATCAGTTCCAACAGTAACATTTGTAACATTGTCTGGAACTACTATTTGTGGTTCAAGTTCATAACCATTACCATTTACAATTGTTCCTTCTGAATTCAATTTAAAAGCACCGTTTCTTGAATATGCTGTTTCTCCACTAGGTAGTGTAATTTGAAAAAAACCATTTCCTTCGATTGCTAAATCTAAAGTATTAGATGTTAGTTTTAAATCACCTTCTGTGAAGTTTTTTTGTATTCCAGAAATTCTAACCCCAAGCCCTGTATCAATTCCAGTAGGATTTCTTGTTGTTTGTGATGTTTGACCTGCTGTGTAGTTTAATGTTTCATACATAAGGTCTTGAAATTCAGCTCTATCTTGTTTAAAACCACTAGTGTTAACATTTGCAATATTATTTGATGTAACATCAATTTGATGTTGCATTGCATTCATTCCTGTTGCAGCTGTGTAAAGTCCTCTAATCATAGTTTTTCCTTTAGAGTTTTATATATTTTATTATTATATTTTAAGATGAATTAAAATTAGATAAATCTTAAAAATTATTTTTTACATATTAAGTGAAAATTTAAAACAAATCATATATAATAAGTGATATTTTTAAATTATAATAAATAATAAAGGGTTAAGTAATGAAAATTCTTATAGTTGATGACAGTTCTACAATGAGAAGAATTATTGGGAATGTAGTTCAGCAATTAGGTTTCAAAAAAGAAGATTTCGATGAAGCTGAAGATGGTGTAAAGGCTTGGAAACTTCTTGAAGAATCTAAATATGATGTAATCCTAACAGATTGGAATATGCCTAATATGAATGGTTTAGAGCTAGTTAAAAAGACTAGAAGTGAAGGTGGACACATGAAAACACCAATTATTATGATTACTACTGAGGGTGGTAAAGGAGAAGTTATTACAGCATTAAAAGCTGGTGTAAATAACTATATTGTTAAGCCTTTTAATGCTGAAATTTTAAAAGAAAAGCTTGATGGAGTATTAAAAAAATAATATAAGGTTTTTATTATGAGTATGAGTCAAGAAGAAATTGAAGCTTTAATGAATGGTTTAGATATTGTTGATGAAGAAGATTCTGCCGTTCAAGAAGAAACTCCAAATGTTCAAGAAGAAGCACCAATTGTAAACACTGATGAAATTGAGGAATTAATTTCACAAAATGAAAAAGTTAATGTTGAAGAAGTATCTGAGCCGATTCAAACAGTTACCACTCCTGAAGACAACACAGGAACTGTAAATAATGATGATATTGAAGCATTACTTAAAGATTTAGAAGTTACTGAAGATAAGGATGAAGTTCCTACAAATATCACAGATGAGTTTAGTAATATTGATGTAGAACCTTTAATAAATAATGATTTAACAACTGAAAGTTTTGATGATATTTCAGCTGATGAAGAAGGTATTGTTGAATCAACAACTTCAAAAAATTTAAAAGAAGATAAAAGTGATGATGATAAAGAAGAAATAGGAAAAGACTGGGCTGATGTAAAAATTGGCGAAGGTATATTCCCTTTTCCTGCTGATAGCGATACTAAAGTTGTAAATCAACTAAGTCAAGTTGCAAATGATTCAGAAGAAAAAGTATCTCAAATATTTGATGTTTTAAGTTTAGCATTAGATAATAATAATGATGTAAGAAGCAAGTTAGAAAGCTTTGAAAACTATATTGATTCAGATTTAAAATTACTTACTTCCTTAAGTGCAAAGTTTCCAAATATAGAAGTTTTTAATACTCAGAAAAAAGCAGCAGAAGAGATGTCTACTAATATTAAAGATATTTCTAATATTGTAAATGCAGAAGATATGAAAATTTTTGAAGCAATGGAATTGATGCAATTTAATGATATTAATAGACAAAAAATTGAAAGAGTTATGTCAGTAATTAGAAAACTATCTCTTTATTTAAATAATTTGTTTGAAGATGATGGTAGTTCTCAAGAGATTGCAGTTGCAAAACATATTCATGGAGATTCAAATCATGACTTAATTGGTGAAGATTTAGATAAACTTATAGATGAATTTGCAAAGTAAAAGGTAAATAATGAATCAAGGTACATATCCATTAGCAGCATCAATGATTAATCAAATTAATCGTTTAGATCAAATTAGTAATAATTTAGCAAATAATAATACTCATGGTTTTAAACAAGATGGCTTAACTGAAACTACTTTTAATCACTATTTACAAAGAGCCCAGAATGAAGATTTTACTCCAACAAAAATAAATATAGTTACAAATAATATACCAAAAATTGATGCAATGTATATTGATGGTGAAGTAGGTGCAATTGCTAGCACTGGAAATAAATTAGATTTTGCATTAGAACAACCTGATACTTTTTTTAAATTACAAGATCAAAATGGTGATATAGTTTATACTAGAGATGGCGCATTTAAAAACTCTGATGGCTTTTTAGTTGATTCAAATGGGAATAATATATTAAATACTAATAATGGTCCTATTGAAATAGATGAAAATGTTAGAGAACAAATTGGTATAACTCAAATAGCTTTTACAAATTTAGAGAAAGTTGGAAATAATAGTTTTAAACTAAAAGATGATAATGAATTATTAATATTTGATAATAATGATGGTTTGATTATTGAGGGTGCAATAGAAAAATCAAATGTAAACTCAGTTACAGCAATGGTTGAATTAATAGATGCTCACAGAAGATTTGATCAATCTCAAAAAGCAATTAAAACTATTGATGAAATCAATGGAAAGGTTATTGATAAAATAGGGAGTAATACTAACTAATGGATGCAAGTAGTATAACAAGCACACTTTTTAATAATTTAAACTTTAGAGCTGAAAGACAAAAAGTAATTTCAAGTAATATAGCAAATATAAATACTCCAAATTATAAAACAAAAGACTTAACATTTGAAAGTGAATTGAAAAATGCACAAAATGCACCAATTCTAAAATTATCACAAACTCAAGGTAATCACTTTGCAAATGTACAAAATAGTAATAATATGGCAGGGCCATCTTTAGTTCAACTAAAAGGTTTACAAGAACAAAATGATGGAAACAATGTGAATTTAGATACTCAAATGAGTGAAATGTCAAAAAACAAAGTTTTATTTGATGCTGTGCAAGCAGCTATAAAAAAAGATTCTACATTATTTAGATCAGTAATTGAATCATCTGCTAAAAACTAAATAGGATAAATAATATATGGATCAACTTGTAAAGTTTGTAAATAATTTAAATGCTGCTCAAAGAGCTGTAGTAATTGGAGGATTCTCTTTATTATTCGTTCTTTTAATTGGATTATTAGTTTATTCAAATATAAAAGCAGAAGATAAAAAATTAAATTATACAATTGCTTCAAATTTAACTAAAACGCAAGTTATGTTAGCAAGTGATGAATTAGAAGCTTCTGGAATACTATTTTCAGTAATTGGAAGTGGAAATAACTTAACTTTAAAAACATCAAAAGAGTTTATAAATATTGCAAAAATAAAACTTGTAACTAGTGAAGCTTCTACTAGCCAACATGTGGGATGGGAAATATTTGAAAAGTCTTCTTTAGGTACAACAAATTTTGAAAATAAAGTTAAGTATTTAAGAGCTTTAGAAGGGGAATTATCAAGATCTCTAGAATCTTTATCGGGTGTTTTAAGAGCTAGTGTAAAAATTGCAATTCCAAAAGATTCAATTTTTACTGAAAGAAAATCAGATACTACAGCATCTGCTGTATTATCCCTAAAACCAGGAGTTTTTTTAACACAAAAACAAATTGATGGTATAAAAAACTTTATTGGTTCGGCTGTTACTGATTTGAATCAAGAGAATATAAAACTAATTGATCAGGATGGTTCCTTACTTCAAAAATCATCAGATGATATGGATAATATTAAATCATTAAACCAAAATAAGTATAAAGATAAAATAGAAAATGATTATGAACAAAAAATTGTTGCATTATTAGAACCATTTGTAGGACTTGGTAGAGTTGTTGCACGAGTAAATGTTGATTTGGATTTTATTAAAAAGAATATAGAAGAAGAAATATATGATCCTGAAGGAACAATAAGAGCTCAACAAGTAATTGAAAATATTGCAAACTCACAAGGAGTAGGATCAAATACAGGAGGAACTGCTGGTGTTGATAATAATATTCAAGAACCAGGTGGTGCAAATGGTGGAGGGACTTCAAACTCTTCAAGTGAAGGTACAAATACAGTAACTAATTATGAAATCTCAAAGAAGATAATAAAGCAGCAAGATAATAATTATTCAAAAATAAATAGAATAAATGCGGCCGTTACATTTGATTCAAGTGTATTACAAGATGTTGAAAATAAAGAAGATTTTTTACAATCAATTGATTCAATTGTACAAGATACAATTGGCTATGATCAAAAAAGAGGCGATAAAATCACTGTAAAAGATTTTAAGTTTATTGGAGTAAAGTCACTTGATGAAACAAAACAACAAGTAGATGAAAGTGGAAATGTTATCTCAGTTGGTAATGATAGTCCTGTTGATACTCTTACAATGATAAAGTCAATATTAAAAGAGTTTAGTGAATATTTTCAATATCTAATTGCTGCATTATTATTATTTGTATTTTATAAAAAATTTATTGTGAATCATGAAGTAGTAATATTGGGTGATAAAGCAATAAATCCTGATAGTTCTGGGACTATTAGCACTAGCGAAAATTTAACAGATTATGAAAATGAATTTGATCTTGATTCTGCCCAGGGAAGATTAAAATCAAAAGTTAAGAGTCAAATTATAAATAATATTGATGGCTTAGATGAAGAATCTGCGGCTAAATATGAAGTATTTATTGAAGAGTTAGATAAAGAGATTAATAATAACCCTGAGGAAGTTGCTAGAATGATTGAGTTACTTCTTTCAGAGGGTGATAAAAACTTTAAGCAAGGAAAATAGATAATGTCTGAAAATATTGATTTACTAAAAGGCATGTCAATGATGTCTAAAGTCGCTAGATTTTTTGTTTTAATCGGGGAAGAGTCTACTGTTAAAATTTTCCAACATTTACCAAAAGAAATGGTTGAAGAAATTTCTACGGCTATTACTCAAATATCTTCTATTAATAAAGATGTTTCCTTAGCAATTTTGGAAGAGTTTCATTTATATACAAGATCAAAAAGTTTTATTAGTTCAGGTGGTTATGATTTTGCTAGAGATATTTTATATAAATCTTTAGGAAAAGGTGAAGCAGATGAAGTTTTAGCAAAACTTTCAAGAATGAAATTGGCTTCTCAATCTTTTACATATTTAGATGCAATAAATCCAAAACAACTATCTGATTTTATTAAAGATGAATCTCCTCATACTATTGCAGTAATTTTATCACACATGAATTCATCAAAATCTGCTGATGTTTTAATGCAATTGGAAGAAGAAACTAGAGTTAAAGTTACTATGCAAATGGCAACGATTAAAGATGTTTCTCCTGATGTTGTGAGAACAATTTCTGTTGTATTAGAGAAAAAACTTGAATCACTTCTTTCTTCTATTGTAGATGTTGGAGGGGTTAAAGTAGTTGCTGATATGTTAAATAAATTAGGTCCAAAATCGCAAGATATTTTAAAAAATATTAATGGTATTGATACTTCTCTTGCAACAAAAATAAAAGAAAATATGTTTGTATTTGAAGACTTGCTAAATTTAGATGCCGAATATGTAATGAAAATATTACAAAATGTAGATACGGGTGATGTAGCTGTTGCTATGAAAAATGCTCCTGAAGAAGATTTAGAAAAAATCACAGGTGCTATGTCTCAAAGAGCAAGGGATAGATTCTTAGAAGAGTTTGAAATGCTTAATAAAGTTAAGATAAAAGATATAGAAAATTCACAAAGAAAAATGCTAGATGTTGCACAAAAAATGATTGAAGATGGTGTGATTGATAGAGATATGGATGAATAATGGCAAGTAATAACGTATATTCAAATGCAAAAGTAGTTAATAACAGTAATAATGGAAATGATAATGTACAAAAATATGAACTAGGTACATTTATTAATAATAATACTCCAAAGCCTGTGTTGGATGATAGAGAAATAAATGGAAAAGTTGATCCTTTACTTATGGAAGTACGAAATTTAAGTTCTCAAATATCTGTACTTACTAATAAAGTTACGAACCTTGAAAATGACGGAATCTCAGGAAAAGACATAGATGCACAAGTTGTTCAAGCTATAAAAGATTTAAAACATTATGCTGCATTTTTTGAGCAAGCTACCTTTCAAATGGAAGCAAAACTTTTAAAAACTTCTATTTCAATTGCACAAAAAATAATTAGTATTGAGATTGGTGAAAACTCTGCAAATATGGCGAAACAAACAATTACCCATTTACTTGAAAAAATAAAAACTGCTTCAAAAGTTCAAATTCATTTAAACCCTAAAGATTATGAATTACTAAAAGATCAATTGAATTTAGAAAGCTTTATAGAGCTTCGACAAGATGCTAATGTATCAGCTGGTGGTGTTGTAATTGCTAGTGATTTAGGAAATTTTGATGGTAATATTGAAGCGAAAGTCGCTTCTATGCTTGAAACTCTTGATATGGTAATTTGATAAAAATAATTAAAATAGACTACATAAATACAAATATTCTACAATTATGATATAATATCAATAAATAATTTATTTACAAAGTATAAGATATGGAAATTAGTGAAAGAGATTATGACATCTTAGTTGATACAGAAATTGTTGTTGACGTAATGTTAGGTAATTCAGATATTAGCATAGCTGAGTTTTTAAAGCTAAGTGATGGTGATATAATTTCTTTAAATAAAGCTGCTGGTTCAGGTGGAGACATTTATGTGAATTCACGAATAGTTGGAACTGGCGATATTATTGTAATCGAAGATAAACTTGCCGTTAGAGTTCAAGATGCTATGGATTCTGACAATGTTGTAAGATATTTCTTTGAAGAGAATATGATATAGGAGTTTATAATGGCAACAGATAATATAGCAGTTAATTCAAACACAGGTTTAGATGGTAATTCATATACAAGTTCAATTAGTAATGATACTCTAACTAATGATGATTTTTTAACACTTATGATTACAGAATTGAAGTTACAAGATCCTACAAAACCTACAGATTCAGCACAAATGCTTTCAACGCAAATGCAAATGTCAACAATTAACACTAATCAAGAAACTATTAAAGCAATGCAATCTTTACAACAATCCTTCTCTCATACTGCATTATCAAATGCAGCTAACGTAATAGGTAAAAATATTGAAGATGGTAATATTGGAGAAAATGGTGTTAATAAAGCATATACTGTAAGATCTGTTGAGAATAATGATGGAGAGGTTCAAGTTAGAGCTCAAGAAATACTTTATATTGAAAATAAAATAAAATTAAGTGATCCTACGGATAGTGCAAATGATATTTTATTAGATTACAATGTTAGTGGTGAAATTATTGATGCAAATGGAGATAAAACTGGTTATAAAATTGCTTTAAATAATCCAGGTGACCCTATAATTAAAAATGACTCTTTAGTTATTTTAAATTCAGATAATGAAGAAGTATCTGAACATAATTACAAACTTGCAGGAATTAGATCAACTGTCTATTCTGACAAGTTTACTAATATCCCATTTTCTCTAATAAGCAAGATATTTTAAGGATTTACAATGATTGGTGGACTTTGGAATGGGCTTTCTGGTTTAAATACTTATGAAAAAGCTTTAAATGTTGAATCTAATAATATTACCAATGTTAGTACAATTGGCCATAAGGCTGATGATGTTAGATTTGAAGATTTATTATACCAAAATGGGCATGGAAATGGCTCTACAGTTCAAACTATAGATAAAAGAACTATTCAAGGTAGCTTGCAAGTTACTGGTAATTCATATGATGTTGCAATTGAAGGGAAGGGTTATTTTATTGTAAAAGAAAGAGAGACCGGAGATATATCTTATACAAGAGCAGGAAACTTTCAAATGGGAATAGATGGCCTTTTACAGACTTCTGATTCTTTAAAAGTTTTAGGGTTAACCCCTCAAACAACTTCTGTCATTTCTTCAAATATAAATGAAAAAACATTTACAAATGATTATAATAAATTCTTAGCTAGTCAAACAATCTCAAATGAGAATAGCCAAATAATTCCTCCTGATAACTTTATAAAGACGATTAATACAAAAGCTACAAACTATTTATCAAGTGCAAATAATAGTGGTATTTCAGGAAATGGATATAAAAGTGCAGATTCAAAAATAGCAGATATTGATGCATTAACAAGTGATTATAAAAGTAAGTTAGAAACTTACTCTTTATTGCCTGATGTTGAATCAAGAGCATCTCTTTCTCAAATAACAATAATTGATTATAGTGATTTAACAGCAAATTTACTTGATGAAAATGATACTATTTCTGTACTTGTTAATAATTCAAAAATCACTCAACAGTTTGATACAGATATTCAAACAACACTAAATAAATTTTCTGATCAATTGTCAAATGTGAGAGGGTTAACATCAAGTGTTGATACAAATACTGGAATAGTTCAAATTACATCTTTAATTCCAGGAAAAGATGTAGCTATTGTAGAAGCTTCAATAAACAATAGTTATTCTCAAATTACAAATACTCAAAATGCAAGTTTAGGTTCTGGACAAGGATTGGTTGATAGTTCAAGAACTGCATTAAAAACTGCACTTGAAGCTGCTGATGCAAAATTAATTGATATCACTAGCAAAATATCTTTGAATGATAAAAATAATTTACCAGTAAATCAAATACAAATGCAATTAGACAATTTAAATTTAGTTAATAACTCTTTTGGAACAGTTGTTATTGATGATGGAAATATTTATTTAAAAGATGGAAATAATTCATTTTTAGTAGGAAAACTTGAAACTGCAACTTTTAGAAACGAGCAAGGATTAAATCCTTTAGGAGATAATTTATATAAAAATACTGCAGAATCAGGAATAGCTTTACGAGCTGGAGATATGAATAAGTTAATTAGTAGTAGTTTAGAATTAAGTAATTCTAATATTAGTACTTCCTTAACAAGTTTATTAGTTTATCAAAAAGCATACGAAGCAAATTCAAAATCTATTACAACATCTGATGAGATGTTAAGTACGGCTATGGATTTAATCAAATAGCTGTATGTTTTCATATTAGTATTTGAATTCAAATATTAATATGTGAACATAAAAGTTCACTATTTTATTCAAAAAGGATAAATCATGATTGGAGCACTTTGGACAGGAATCTCAGGATTAGCGTCACAACAAACAGCTTTAGACAATGAGTCAAATAATATTGCAAATGTAAATACAGTAGGTTTTAAATCTTCAAGAATATCTTTCGCAGATCAAATGTATCAAGATAGCATAGGAAAAGGTTCTAAAATTCTAGATGCAGAAAAATTATACACTCAAGGAAATTTAAAACTAACAGGGGTTTCTTATGATATGGCTCTTAGTGGTGATGGATTTTTTACTGTTGCTGATACAAGAGCTAGTGGAACATCTGAAAACTACTATACTAGAGCTGGTAACTTCAGAATGGGTGATAATGGAACTCTTCAAGATGCAGCTGGTAATGAAGTTCAAGGTTGGATGATGACATCAATAGATGCAGATAATGATGTTACTTCAACAAATCCAAATGTAAGTGTATTTACAAATGATTACAGTAAATTATTATCTTCTAAAATAGTTAAACATTCAAATTATGTTGAAACAATTACTGCAAAAGCAACAGATTATTCAGCAACTGCAATGTCGGATGCTGAATCAGTATTTTCAGGAGCGGGACTTAAAACAAAGTCTGCAAAAATATCTGATGTAGAAGCTGCAATTACCGATTATTCTAATTGGTTACAAAAATTAAGAGAAACTCCAGATGGAGCATCAGCTACATCTGTAACACAATCTTCACAAGTGAACTTTAAGTCAGGACAAGAAGGCTTAGTTTCAAAAGAAGGTGATCAAATATATGTATATATAAATGGTGATAAAATATCTCAGAATTATATTTCTACTACAGCAGATAGAGCGTTTAAAGATGATTTAGATGCTGCTGGTATTCCTACTACAAATAAGGGTTCTGTATCTGGACTACTTGACGATCCAAGTGCTACTCCAAGTGCAACAACTTGGTCTGATGCTGATTACAATACAGAAGCAAGTAGAATTGCTACATATAAAGCATTAGCAAATAAAATTTCTGAAATCCCAGGATTAGTTTCATATATGTCAGATGAATCTAGTGCGGGGTCTACAAGTAATAATGATGTTTTAGAATTAACTGAAGAATTTAAGTTATCTACAAAAAATGAAGATATGTATAAAGGGATTCTTCAAATAAAATCATTAATTCCTGGACAAGAATTTACAATATCTGAAGTTGGTGAAATACAAGGAAATACAACTGTTCAGGGCAGTTACCAAACAAACGTAACTGCACAAGCAGGAAGTGGTAAAGCTGCGCTAGAATCATCAAGAGATGCATTATCTTTATTAATTAGTGGAAAACAACAAGATGTTTATAAAACAACAGATTTAGATATAGTTACAGGTCAATCTACATTAAATACAGCACAAGATACACTTGATACAGCAACAGCAACAGCAACTACAGCTGCTGCAACACTTGCTACAGCAACGACAAGTGCAGATACTGCGACTACAACATTTAACACTGCAACAACAGACCAAGGTACTGCTCAAACAGATTATGATAATGCACTTGCAGCCGCAGGAGGTAATACTGCAGATCCAGCAGTAATTGCTGCACAAGCAACATTAACTGCAGCAGATGATACTCTTGCAACTGCAACTGCTGAAAATATAGCAGCTCAAGCAGCTCTTACTACTGCAACAACAGAAGATACAGCAGCTCAAGCAGCTCTTGCTACTGCAACAACAGATTTTGGTACTGCAACAACAAATGCTGCAACTTTTATTGCTGCAAATGATTATACATTTGGAATAACTATTTTTGATAAAGAAAGTGGCTCTAATATTCCTGTTCCTAACAATGGAGCTACTCCTCCTGTTGCACAAACACTTGATATTGAAAATGTAACAGGTATTGATGATTTTGTTAACAAATTTAATACTGCAGCTGCAGGATCTACACCTGCAATGACAGATTATATTGAAGCTGTAAATATTAATGGAAACTTAGTTGTTAGAACATTGGATAAAAACTATGATGTTGATTTTAGTACAGAGTTAAAAAAAGTTATTAGTCCTACTGAATCACTACCAAAAGATAAAAATAATGATCTAAGTGGAAGAAGTGGTGCAGGTGCTGAGTTTATAGAAATAGTAAATACTGTAAATCAAACTGCATCTCAAGGCTCATTACAATTAAGACTTGATACTTTAGGTATTTCAGATTCTGCATTTGGTGAGTTTTCTGTTGATAACACAGGTTTAATTACAATGACTCAAGATGGTGCAGATTTTGCTATTGGACAAGCTTCAATTGCACTATTTAATAATAATAGAGGATTAAATCCAGCTGGAGATAATCTTTTAACTAAGACAAATGAATCAGGTGAACCAATTTATAATCTTAACAACGATAAAGCTGGAAAAATTGAAGGTCAAACTTTAGAGCTTAGTACAGCTGATTTAAGTGAAAGTTTAGTAAATCTTATGGTTTTCCAAAGAGCTTTTGAAGCAAATGCTAAGTCAATTACAACTGCGGATGAAATTTTAACAACTCTTATTGGTCTAAAAAGATAAGACTTAAAGATAAATATTTAAATAAAGTAGGAAGTATCCTACTTTATTTGCTATAAAATAGGATAAATTTGGAAAATTTTTTATTATTAATAATCATAGGTGTTTTATTACTTTACTTCTTTTCAAGTGCAAACGTTTACAAGTCACTTTATAAAAAAGTAAATGAAGAGAAAAACTTAGTTGAAAAAGAATTAAAAAAACTTGAAGATATTGTTTCCAGATATGAAAAACAAGTAAAAGTTAGTGCAACAACACTAAAAACAAATCATGATAACTTGCAAGTTGCAAGAGATGATTTACAAGAATTACGCTTAGAAACAATGAATCAAAAACATCAAATTGAAGATTTAGAAAAAAGAAACGAAGAGCTTTATGCTCAAGTTAATACGATGGTTTAGGAATAGAATTGAAAAAAAATTTAGTATATAAAATAGTATTAATTTCTATTTTATCATGTATTAATTTATATGCTAAAAAAGATTTAATTGAATCTCAACCAGAAATTATATTTCAATTTGATAAATTGAAAAAATCTCAAGAAAACTTTAGTCTTCAAGTTGATTTTAATAAAGCTGTTTTACTTTTAAGTAAAAATGAGTATAAAAAATCTATTGAAATTTTCGAAACAACTGCTAAAATATTACAAGTTCCTTCTTATCTAAATATTGGAATTGCTTACTATAAATTAAATTCAATAGATAATGCAATTGTATATTTAAATAAAATATATGAAAATCCATTAAATGCAAATGATCATACATTTTCTTATATTTCTTCATGCTATTATTTATATCAAATTTCAAAAGATAATAAGTATTTAGATACCATTATTAAAGTTACTAAAAAATTTAAAAATCTCTCTGAACATTCAAAACGAATGCTTGCTGATACTTATATTATTTTAAAAGAGTATGAAAAATCTTTAAAAGTTTTAGATTCTATGGATTATGCAATGGATTTAAAAAAATCCTTACTCCATTTAAAACTAAAAAATTATAAACAAGCCAGTATTTTTTTAAAAAAAGCTAAGGAGTCAACTGTAAACCCTAATACTTTAAATAAAGTCTTATGGTTAAGTGTTTTTACGGATTTAAAATCAAATAACTTAGAACAATTAAAAGAAAACCTAGATTTAATAAATAATAAGAAAAGAAGTTTTAAAGCGAATTTAGAATTACCATTAGAAATATATTTTAATAAAAATAAGTACACTCCTAAAGAGTATTTAAGCTCTGTTGTAAATCTAAAAGATGAAAGAAAAGTAGATTTTATTTATTATTTTGCTCCTTTTATTTTTTCTGATACACAAGAGGTTATTTATGATTCTGCAAAAGGATTTTTATTTAATTCAAATGACAATATTAATTCCTTAAGTGAAATGGTTGAATATAATGCAAGATTTCTAGAAATTGTAAGAGATGACCCAATTTTGAGAGTTGTAAAATTAAAAAAACTTTTAAAAAAAGATACAAAATCATATGTTCATTATAATTTAGCTTTATCATATGCTCAAATTAATGATTTTCATAATGCATACAAGTATTTTGAAAAGGCATATAAGTTAAACCCGGGAAACAAACTATATGCAAGTATGAGTTTAATTACTGCACAAAACTTAAAGATAAGAGTAAAAGATAAAGAATATATAGAAAATACAATTAAATCTGAAAAGGGTTTATATAATTATTTTGGTAAAGAACTTTATAAATTATTTATTAATCCTACATATAAAACATCATATAAATTCATCTCTTACGAAAATACAATATTTTTTAAAGCTATAAGCTTTTTAGAAAGTTTAAAAAATGGCGAACTTTTAGCTAAGCATTCTTTGTTGAAGGAACATCACAAAGATCCTTTAATTTATTTACTTAGATTAGTGCAAAGAGAAAAAAGTGAAAATGATTTTGAATATTATTCAAGATTACAAGATAATATTCCTTTGATCTTAAATAATAATTTTTTAGAAGGTCCTTTAATTGTTACAAAATACTATGTTGATATTTTAAAAGGTTTAGGGTTGTTTTCAAAAGCAGATATGAAAATGACAACTAAACATTCCCCTTCTTATCTTAGAACAAAAGCATTAAGTGATTTGCATTTTGATGCTTCAGATGAGACTATTAAAATATTAGAATATCTACAAATAGAATATAAATTAGAAGATAAATATTCTTTGTATTTAATGGTTGCAGCATTATTAGAATCAGGAAGATATAACGATGCTTCCGTTCAAATATCTTTAATAAAAGCAATTTTAAATGATACTGCAGCAGATTTTTTGACAGCAGTACAACTAATACAAGAATTAAAAATATCAAGTGCTAAGCAGTATATAAAAGAGCCTTATTTAGATTCATTAATTGATTTTAAGTTAATTGGTCTAGATGAATACCTCGAATCTCTTTAACATATTTTATAAAAAAAATCCATTTCTTAAATAATTTATTTGTTTTGTGCTATAATATTTAAAATTAGTAACTTTTCTAAAAGGAGATATTATGGAAATAGGAAGAATACCAGATATTGATAATGCGCAAGTAAATAATATTGAAAAAGTTCAAAAAATTAATAATGTTGATGATAAGAATAAAGTTATTCAAGATGATGAATATAAAAAAACTTTGGGAAATGAACAAGTCTTAGCTAAGAATGAGGTTATGTTAGACAATGTAAAATTTGGTTATAACAAAAGTTCAAAAGATTTTTTTATTAAAATTACAAGAGCAGAAGCTGAATATAAATATCCAACAGAAGATATGATGAAAGTAAAAGCTTTTATAATGCAAGAATTAGAAAATAGAAAGTAAGGGTTAAATAATTGGCATCAGATTTATCTAACATATTCAAAGATGAATTATCTAATACATTAGAGCAGCTTTTATCGAAGAGTTCACAAGTTGAAACAGTAAATGAACTTAATGCTTCAACATATAGTTCTGTACAGGTAATAGAAGGTGTAGTTAAATTTGAATTCAATAATATTACTTCTACATGGAATTTTTATATTCCAACAATAAGTGCAACAAAATTTGAATACTTAATGCTCGGTGGAATGGGTGATTTAAAGGATCATATTGATGATGAAATTGTTGATGCTGTAAATGAGATAATTTCTAATATTTGTGGAAGTTTTTGTACATCAGTAAATGCTCAAGGTTTTCCTGATATTTCTTCTCTAAAGTCAGAAGTTAAAAGTGCTACTATCTTAGAAGGTGATATTTTATCTTCGAAAAATAATTCTTACGAGTTTACTCTTTCACTTGATGAAGATAAATTACCAATAATTGTATCTTTTGATGAAGTTATATTACCTTATATTTCGATAATCACTGGTAGAGAAGTTTCAGCTCCTGAAAGTATTTCTTCTCCAGTTATTAATAATGAAGTGAAAGAAGAAATTAAAATAAATACAACAAATATACAAACTCCAAAAAATTTAGAACTTTTATATAATGTAAAGTTAAAACTAAGTGTTCGCTTAGGAACAAAAGTAGTTTTATTAAAAGATATCTTAAGCTGGGATATTGGAGAAATAATTGAACTCGAACAAATGGTTAATGAACCTTTAGAAATTTTAATAAATGGAATCAAAATAGGTGAAGGTGAAGCTGTTATTGTTGAGGGTAAATTTGGCCTTAAAATCAAAAGTATTGGTAACGATAACTTCAAATTAAACCAAATAGGATTATAATTTATGGATAAGAGTACAGCAGGTGGATTAGGTGGAGGTTGGGGTCTTGTAGCCCTAGCTATTATTCTAGGTGGTGTTGGTTTTGGACCTTATATTGATGTCCCTTCTATTATTATTGTTGTGGGAGGATGTATTGCAGTAACTGCCGGACAATTTGAAGCCTCAGATTTAAAGAGAATATCACCTGCTATGAAGGTAGCTTTTAATGAAGTATCAGTTGAACCTTTACCTGAATTAGTCGAAAAAATTACTTTCTATGCCACAGAGATTAAGAAACATGGAGTTATGCAAATTGAAAAAAAAGTAATGGAAGAAACTAATCCATTTTTCAAAGAAGCCTTTCAACTTTTAGTTGATGGAACAAAAGCTGAAGTGTTAACTCCTTTACTAGAAACTAAACTAGAGCATATGGGAAAAAGACATGGAAGAATGATATCTATGTTTGGAAATATTGGAGGTACTGCAGGTGCTATGGGTATGATTGGTACACTTGTAGGGCTTGTTGCAATGCTTGCAAACTTATCAGATCCTGCTGCTGTTGGTCCTGCTATGGCAGTTGCCTTATTAACTACAATGTATGGTGCTTTAATTGGAACATTATTTGCAGGTATAATAGAGAGTAAACTTAAACAAAAACATGATAAAGAAGTTGATGCATGTGAAGTAATCATTTTAGGTTCTTCAATGATAGCAGCTGAGGAATCAATTGGTAATATTAAAATGCAGTTAAACTCAATTTTAACTGATGTAGAAGAATAAGAGCTACTAATAATGGCTAAAGATAAATGTCCAGAGTGTGAGAAATGTTTGCCAGGTTGGTTAGTTCAATTTGGTGACCTAATGTCATTATTATTAACATTTTTTATTCTCTTATTATCAATGGCTGTAATGGATAAAAAGAAAGTAGAAGAGTATTTTGAAGTGATGCGAAAAGCAATGGGCTTCCTTGATAAGAACACTTCAGTTGAAGAGCAAACAGAAAAGAACTCAACAGATGATAGTAGTTCAGATTCAGATGAAGACTCTGATAGTACATCTGAAGAAGCTTCAGATGAAATGGCTCAATTAGTTGCCGAAGTTAATTCCAATAGTATTAATGAGAGTGAAGAAATAAGTATTGAAAAAGGAAAAAATGAGTTTACTCTTGATATTCCATCAACAATAATGTTTGATGATGGAGAGTATAATTTATCAAATCCTGCTGCAAAACGATTTATTTCTAAAATAGCAAGAGTGATTAGAACTATGCCACAAACATTTAATATTGAGATAATTGGGCATACTGATACAAATAGAATCAAAAATACGGCAATACCTCGAGATGCATGGGATATTTCAGCATTACGCTCAATTTCTGTTGTAAAAGAATTAATTAAAAATAGAATAGATCCAAGTGTTCTAAAAGTTTCTGCATATGGTTCTTATCATCCTAAAAGTGATAATGCTTCTGATAATAGAAGGGTTGAAATGAGATTCTTTGCAGAAAATAATCAAAATGATATTTTAGATGAAGAAAGTTTCTTTGATAGGTTGGAGTAATGGAATTAAATAGTGCAAATTTAGTAGATATAGCTACTTTACAAAATAAAGATTTTAAAAATATTAAAACTGAAAAATTAGAAAATAAAGAGCTTAGAGAAGTTGCAGATAGCTTTGAATCATTTTTCTTAAACCAAATAATGGATGTCTCTTTAAAGTCTACAAAAATAGCAGGAGAGGGTCCTGGTTCTGATATTATAAAGGGAATGTATTTACAAAACATTGCTGATAATTCTGCTGGTACTTTTGGAATAAGTAATATGCTATATGAATTTTTAAGTAAAAATAATAAGTAAGGAAAAATTTATGATAGATGAAACAATACAAAGAATGTCTGAACTTGTTAAAAACTTACAACAATCTATTGAACTTGACATGCAAGATGTTAAAGATGCTAAACATGAAGCTTTATTGAGTAGAAATGATGAAAAACATTATATGATAAATGAAATTACACAGTTAAAAGCTAAATTAAATCAAGAACTTATTGAAAAAATGCAAGAGGGTGTTGATGTTAATATTTATAGACAGAGTGTCGATTCTCTTGAAATAGAATTAAAAAGTTTATATGAATTAAATAAAAAATTAGCTTCTATAGTATTACCTGTTCAGCAAATGTATAAAGAATTAGTTGAAGATATTACTGCTGCTAATGGAGGAAATATCTTTAATGTTAAAGCTTAGTATATTAATTTTTTTTTTAACAACTAATGTATTTGGAATAAGTGTTTTAATATCAAAAGAAGCCATAGGTTTTAGACAAAAAATAGAAACTTCAAATTTAAGATTAATGACTATATCAAAATTAAAAAAAGCTTGTATTCCACTAACTTTAAAGCAAGTTCAAAATAATGAATATAGAACTACTCATTATATAAATAAAAAATCTATAATATGCCAAAATGACGTAAAAATTTACAAAAAAGAATCAGTAGTATTTAACTTTGGTAGCTTAGAAATAGAAAAAAGAGGAAAAATTATTTACGAAAATGATAATTTCATTCGTATAAGAAAAGAGAATGGAAAAATAGAAAAAATTTATAAAGATGGACGCTTAAAATGAATATGCTCTCTTTCTTAGGAGAAACACCAACTGCTGCCTTGCGTTTAGCACAAGAAGAGTGTGGGGAAGATGCAATTGTAATATCAACAAAAAAAATATCTAATGCAAATGAGAATGGTCAAAATATGTATGAAGTTGTTGTTACTGTTGAAGAAGAAACTAATAAAAACAATCATACATATACTAAGCAAGCTATAACAAAAGCTATTCCCCCTCATAAACCGATGCAAGCAAATGTATATGATTTTAGAGAAGAGATACTTAAAATGCAAAAAGCATTAGAGCAAGTTAAACAATCTATTTGGGAACCTAAAAGTCAGCTTTATGATTTGACTATACCTCATGAATTTATTGATATGTATACTTTGTTTGAAAAAAATGAGTTTGATCAAGAAATGACGTATACGATTATGAAAAAAACTATCAAACAATTACCTGTATCATTAAAATCAAATCCAGGAAAAATTAATGATTTTTTTAAATTAGTTTTAAGAAGAATAATACCAATAAAGTTTGAAGTACCTTTACGAAAACATCAAAGAAAAATAATTATGATGGTTGGGCCAACAGGTGTTGGCAAAACTACTACTATTTCAAAGTTAGCAGCACGATATGCATATAAACTAGGACAAAACTATAAAGTAGGTATTGTTACATTAGATTCGTTTAGAGTAGGTGCAATAGAGCAGTTACAAGCATATACAAATATTATGAGATTACCTTTGGAAATTGTAAAAAAACCAGAAGATTTATCTGAAGCACTTTTACGATTAAAAGATTGTAATTATATTTTTATAGATACAGCAGGTTCTAGCCAATATGATATTGATAAAATTGAATTAATAAATGAATATCAAAAGAAAGTAGAGGAATTGCCTATTGAAAAAATATTAGTTCTTCCTGCTAACGTAAAACAAAGTGATTTACTTGATATTTATACAAATTACTCTAGATTAAATATTGATTATTTGACTTTTACAAAACTAGATGAAACAAAAAGTTTTGGAAACTTAATATCTTTTGCACATAAGACAAAAAAATCTATTACATATTTTTCTATTGGGCAAAATGTACCTGATGATTTGATTGTCTCTGATTCTTCTTTTTTAATCGATTGCTTTATGAATAACAAATGTGTGAGGAAATAATTATTGTTCAATACTATTTCTTCTCAAGCTAGTAAATTAATCAGCTTAACACGTAAAAAAATACATATAGATTCAAAGACTAAATTAATAACAATTACTTCAGGAAAAGGTGGAGTTGGAAAATCAACTTTCACCGCAAATATAGCTTTTTTATTAGCACAAAGAGGTTTAAAAGTTGCAGTATTAGATGCAGACATTGGCTTGGCTAATATGCAAGTATTATTTAATATAAAGCCTAAGTATACATTTTTTGATTATATAGATGGTACTAAATCATTAAACGAAGTAATACTTGATACCCCTTATGAAAATATCTCTTTACTTGCAGGAAAAAGTGGATATCAATACTCAAATCATTCAAATTCTTTTGTACTTTCAAGAGTAGTGGAAGAGGTTATTTCTTTAAATAAGTATGATATTTTACTTATTGATACAGGTGCTGGATTAAATGATTTTGTTAAAGAATTTCTTTCAATTTCAGATAATATTATTGCCTTAACAACTACCGATCCTAGTGCTTTAACTGATGTTTACTCTTTAATGAAAATGTTATCATTTGAAAAAAAGAAATTAATGTTATGTTTCAATCATACAAAAAATTATAAAATTGGTGAAACAATTGCTAATTCTTTAGTAAGTTTAGCTAAAAAAAATAGGCTAAAAGAGGATTTTATGGTAGAATATATAGGTAACGTTTCTACGTCTGCAAATATTTCTACAACTGGAAGGTTGCGAAAACTGTTTACAAAAGAGTTTCTTAATGATGATTCTACTAAACAATTGCAGGACGTAATAAAATATTTACTAAAAAATATTTATTAAGGTATGACTAGGTGCAGGCATTTTACATGTTTAATGCTTTATTATTGTTATTAAAAGTTGAGTTTTATGGTCGTTGAGCGATTCTCTCAAAGTGTAATAAATAGTGGAATTTTCCGTTTGTTTATTGCATCTGGCTTTTTTGCTACAGTAATATTCTTTGTTGTAAATGCTGACTTTTACACGCCTCTAGAAATGATTTTTGGTATTATTGGAATAACGATAGTTTTAAAAGGCATATCAAATATTATGCTTTCCATGATTATTTCATTTTTTAATTTAGAAAATAAAGAAAATGAATTAAATTTTAAGTACAACGAAGAAAAAATAGAATCTATGTTAAGTGAACTTAATGTTCAAGAGGTTCTATCTTCAAATAATAAATTGAATGCTAATTAAGGAATAATATGATGAATATATCTTCAATATCAAATGCAATAAGTCCACTTAGTTTAAATAATAATGAACAAAAAGTCAATAATGATAAATCATTCCAAAATATGTTGAGTGATGCTATTGGTGAAGTAAATAAAGAACAAGTAGAAGGTTACAATGCAATGCAAGGTATTGCTACAGGAAAAGTTACAAACTTACAAGAAGCTGTTCAACAAATTGAAGAAGCTGAACTTTCTATGAAGTTAGCACTAGAGACTAAAAACAAAGCAATTAGTGCATATAACAAAATTATGAATATGCAAATATAAGGATAAATTATGGGTTTTTTTGATGGTTATAATGTATCTACTTCAGGAATGAGTGCACAAAGAACAAGAATAAATGTTGTAAGTGCAAATATAGCAAATGCAAAAACTACTCATACACAAGAGGGTGGTCCTTATAAAAAACAACAAGTTGTTTTTGAAGATGTATTATTAAATCAAACTAAAAAAATAGGTTCTAATGATATGGAAGCTATGAATAATAAAAACTCAGCACAGGAATTAAGAGGTGTTGGAGTAAAAGCTATCTTAGACTCTGAATCAAAACCTATTTTAAGATTTGAACCAACTCATCCTGATGCAAATGAAGAAGGATATGTAGCATATCCAGATATTAATCCAGTTATTGAAATGGTAGATTTAATAGAAGCTATGAGATCATATGAAGCAAATGTTGCTTCATTTAATACTCATAAAAATATTGACTCTAAAACATTGGATATATTAAAGGTTTAGGTTATGACAAAGCAAATAGATTTATTATTAACTGAAGCAAAAAGTGCAAGTACAGTTTCCTCTGTATCAAATAAAGAAGTAAAACAAGAAGCTTCATTATTTGATAAATTATTAGGTGGAGCAGTTAAAAGTTCAATAAATGAAAAGATGGAATCTCATTCATCTTCAGTAGATATGAATAAAGAACAAACTGTAAATACTAAAAGTATGCCAAATGATAAAACTGCAGTAACAGATATGAAAGATGAAAAAAACTCTATACCTCAAAAATCTTCATCTTTACTAGATAGATTAGTGATAGAAGCTAAAAAAAATACTAATGTTATGAGTACTGTTAGCTCACAAACAACAGGAATAGACAAAGTTACAAATACAGGACAAACAACACAAATAATAGAAACAAATCCTGAAGAAACAAATGTAAAAACTGAATTAAA
>CANNFB010000014.1 GCA_947503785.1 uncultured Campylobacterales bacterium
TTTGAGATTATTGGAAATAAAATGTGTGATGTATTAGATGATATTGAAAATACTGATCTTCAAAAAACAATCAAAGCTGAGCTAAAAGAGCTTGCTTCTGATTTTGTGATTTATACTCAATCTACTTACTAAAATATTTTATTAACTAATTAAAAGTTTAAGTGGTATAAAATACCACTTAAACTTAAAACACTTAGGAAATAATATGGATGATAAACTATTACTTGAAAATGAAAACTATAAAAAAATAGAAAAAGTAATACGATACATCGATGAAAACTTCAAAGAACAACCGTCAATAGACACCATCTCAGAATACATCGGAATGAGTAAATTCCATTTAATTAGAGTATTCAAGGAGTACGTAGGTGTTACCCCCATCCAATTTTTACAATCTGTTACTTTAAATTATGCCAAGGAGCACTTGAAAGAATCTAAAAGTATTCTTGATTCTTCACTTGATATGGGATTATCAAGTTCTAGTCGACTTCATGATTTATTTGTAAATATTATTGGCGTTACACCAAATGAATATAAACAATCAGGGCAAAATGTTGAAATCACTTATGGTTATGGATTCACTCCTTTTGGAGAAGCTTTAATAGCCTTTACCAAAAGAGGTGTTTCTTATCTTGGTTTTGTAGACAACAATAAAGCTTCAGTTTTCTCAAGATTTAAAGAAATCTGGGAAAAAGCTACATTTATTGAAGATGACAAGAAAGCACAAGATTATTTAGATAATATTTTTATTGAAAAAAAGAAATTTGATTTATATGTAAAAGGTACAAACTTTCAAATAAATATTTGGAAAGCTTTATTAAACATACCAAATGGAACAATCACAACTTATCAAGATATAGCAAAAAGTATAAATAAACCCAAAGCCGTACGAGCCGTTGCCTCTGCAATTGGTTCAAATCATATTGGTTATTTAGTACCTTGTCATAGAGTTTTAGCAAAATCAGGTGCGATGAGTGGTTACCGTTGGGGAATTGAGAGAAAGAAGATATTAATAGCATACGAAGCTATAAAAAACAAAGCTTAAAAATAAGATAGTTTACTTAGTAAAATCATATACTACAAATCACTATTTAGGTATTATATACATAAATAAACCTTTTTGTTAGGAAATAGATGCTAAATATACAATCTAATAACTTTCTTTATAACTATAAAATATTAATAATAATTACTATGTTACTTTTTGTAGGATTTTTTGCTACATCATTTTTTTCTTATAAAATTGCTACAGATCTTGCAAAAAATGAATTAAAATATAAATCCTTGCCACTAAGTAGTGATAATGTATATTCAGAAATACAAAGAGATATACTTAAACCAAATCTTGTTTCTTCACTTATGGCACAAGATACATTTATGGTAAATTGGATGTTATCTGGGGAACAAAATATTGATCAAATTACTACCTATCTTTCTACAATAAAAAACAAATATAATACTTCTAGTAGTTTTTTAGTATCAGATAAAACAAAAAATTACTACTACCCTAAAGGTATTTTAAAAAAATATCATCAAATGAAAAAAGAGATATTTGGTTCTATAGGGTTAAAAATATAGTTGATGAATATGAAAGTAATATTGATGTTGATTTAGCAGCTAACGATTCTATTACTATTTTTACAAATTATAAAGTAAAAGATTTTGAGGGAAATTTTTTAGGTGCAACAGGAGTTGGATTAAGAACTTCACATGTAAGTGATTTATTAAAAACTTATAAAGAAAAATACAATCACGAAATCTATCTAGTAAATAAAGATAATAAAATATTAATTAGTTCAAAAAATATTCAAGGCGTAGAAAGTAGTCATATTTTTGTGAATAAAATAATACATAACTTCAATAAAAAAGAACTCTCCACTCATGAGTATTATAGAGATAATGATAAATATGTACTAAATATTAGATTTATAGATGAATTAAATTTATACTTATGCGTAGAAGCTAAAGAGGGTAATTTTACAAAAGAATTAGAAAAAACTTTTTATATAAATATTGTAATTTTCTCTGTCATAATATTAATCATCATGACTTTTATAATACTATTTATAAAACGTCAACAACAGATATTAAAAAATATTGCTAAAACTGACAAATTGACTTCTTTAGATAATAGAAATGATTTTGATTTAATCTTTGAAGAGCTTTTTAATTCACAGAGAAAAGATGATAAAGAGTTAACTATTTTAATCTTTGACATAGATGATTTTAAGAAAATAAATGATAAATATGGTCATTTAATAGGGGATGAAGTCCTTATTGAAATAGCTAATATTTTCAAAAATACATTTAGAAGTTCTGATACTCTAGTACGATGGGGAGGAGATGAATTTGTTGCCTTATTACCAAAGATTAAAAAAGAAAAAGCTTATCAATTAACAAATGAATTAAGTAAAAATATAAACAAAAGTAAGATACTTCTTAGTTTAACTACACAGCAAATTACAATTAGTGCTGGTTTATGCTCAAAAGAAAATGAACAATCTAAAGAAGAACTATTTTCAAAAGCTGATGAAAACTTATATAAAGCAAAACAAAAAGGTAAAAATACAATAGTCTATTAAACATACCACTAAATGAACACTAATAAAATATAAACTTCGTCAAACAAAGGAGTTTATATGTCTTATACTAAAAAAAGATATTTAGTCTATATCTTTATTACTGTCTTTACCTTTTCATTACCGTTTATTACCATTGACAATAATCACATTTTACTTTTATCATTTGATAAATTACAATTTCATTTTTTTGGATTTGTTTATAATATGAATGAGCTTTATATTATGCCATTTCTATTAATGTTTTTATTTATTGGTATTTTTGCCATGACTACACTTTTTGGTAGAGTTTGGTGTGGATGGGGATGTCCTCAAACTATCTTTAGAGTTATTTATCGAGATTTAATTGAAAGTACTATTTTAGATATGAGAAGAATTAAAAACAAACAAAAGGATATTGATTATTCTAAGAAATCTAATCATCTTAAAAAGTATATTTCTATTTTTCTTTGGCTTATAATTACAATAGTGATTTCTACAAACTTTATGTGGTATTTCGTTCCTCCTGAAGATTTTTTTCTTTATATGCAAAGCCCAAATGATCATATGTTTATGATAATATTTATACTATCTATTGCAATGTTTTTAGTATACGATATTGTTTTTATGAAAGAAAACTTTTGTGTTTATATTTGTCCATATTCAAGAATACAATCTGTTTTATATGATGATGATACAAAACAAATAGTTTATGATACTTCAAGAGGTGGAGATGTTTATGTAAATCGTGAAAAATCTATTTTCAAAATGAAAGAGTGGAGTTCAAATGAAGAGTGTACTACTTGTGAAGCATGTGTAAAAATATGCCCTGCGAATATTGATATTAGAAAAGGTTTACAAGTTGAATGTATTGACTGTTTAGAATGTGCTGATGCATGTAGTATTGTAATGGGGAAACTTGGTAAAAAGTCTTTAATAAACTGGGGAAGTACAAATACGGTTATACACAAAAGAATCACTAAACTTTTTACTAAAAGAAATATGACTTATTTTCTTTCACTTATTTTATGTGTTGTTTTAGCGATTGTTTTTGCATCTAAAAAAGAGCCATTTTTACTAAATGTAAATAAAACTACAAATCTCTATAAAATAAAAGCAGAACAAAAAGTTACGAATAATTATGTTTTAACTTTTCATAATACTCAAGATAAAGCCTATACTTTTGATATAAAATTAGAGGATAATGAAAACTTTAGAATTAAAAGATTTAAGGCTTTTAAACTTGAAGCAAATAAGAGAGTAAAAAAAATATTTATTGTAGAGACTAAAAAGAGACTTTTTATTTCTAGTACAAAAGATACTGCATTAAAAATAAAAATCAATTCTTTTACACTTGAAAATAAAGACATTAAACTCTCAAGAGAGTTATCCTTTGTTTATCCAAGAAGTGATTTAATCAAATGATTTTTCAAAAAAGAGGGTAAATTTTGCTCCCTTTTTTTTATTGACTAATTCTATTCTTCCTTCAAAACTCTCTTCAACAATTAATTTTACTAAATAAAGTCCAATCCCAGAACCTTTCTCTTTTGTTGAAAAATATGGTTCAAATACTTTTTCTAAATTCTTTTCTTTTATTCCACCAGCATTATCTTCAATCCCAATTATAACCTCAGCATTCGAGGAAATAACATCTAGCTTTATAGATGGATTTTCAATACTTGTTAATGCATCATTTGCATTTGAAAGAAGAGCTAGAATTACTTGTGATAATTCATTTTTAACACCATATATTTTAATATCTTCATTTGTATTAAAAAGAAATTCCAAATCAATATTATTTTTTTTAAAATCTGCACTTAATATTGTAATACAAGAATCTATTGCTTCTTTTACTCTAAAAACTTCTTTATGTTTTGAAGGTGCATAAAAATCTTTGAAATCATCTATTGTCTTTGATAAAAAATCTAACTGCATATTTGCTTGATTTATTTTCTTATCTAAATATACCTCATCAAGTTTTTTATTTTCAAAACGTTTTTTTATATTGATTAATATATAAGCTATATTATTTAAAGGTTGTCTAAATTGATGTGTAATATTTCCAATCATTTCACCAGACTTTGCAAGTCTTGATTGTTGTAAAAGCATATCTTCATAAGAATTACTTTGTATTTGCAAATTATTGTATTTATATCCAACAGATAAAGTAAAAAGAACAGCCTCTATAGCAAAAGCCAATAAAACTAAGTCCATATATCCTTTTTGAATATAAAGTGCTTTAAAATCCATTACAAACAAGATAAAGCATAATAGTGACCAACCAACAACATAAATAACTGTAGGTTTAAACCCTTGCTTTAAATTAAATATAATTGATAGAAATAAAATCGCATAGATAATAGTATAAGGCAAGTACTCAAATAATATATAGTGATAAAAAGCGGTTAAAATTACTATATTAAAAAGTAGGGTGTTTATTATAAGTTCTTTATAGTTAGAGATCTTAGGAAAAAACTTACCCTCATAAAAAGATACAGCAAATACAATCGAAAATAAACTAGCACCTAATATTGCTATTTGTTCAATAATATGACTTAATTCAAATAACTTACTATAAGAGGCTATAAATAGTAAAGAAAAAATCTGCATAAGGCAATAGCTTATATAAAACATCTCTTTTGAATAGATATATCTTATTAATGTATATACAATAGACATAATCAAAATACCAAAAGTAATACCATATGCCAAAGTAGTACTCAAGTCATAGATCAATTTTATATCCAGTACCTGAGAGATTTAATATGAGTTCTTTGGGAATTTTTGTTTTTATATTTTTTACTAAAGTTTTTAGAGCATCTTTACTCATAGATGAATCAAGCCATACATAGTTTTCAATCTCACTATATGTAACATATCTATTTTTATTTTTTAACAATAAGATTAAGAAGTCTAACTCTTTTGTTCGTAGTTTTATTATCTCACCATTTTTTACTAAGGTAAGATTAAATATATCAAAAGTAACTTCACTATTTAAAGCTATGATATTACTAGTATCATTTTTAATACTTTCCATACAAGAAACTAGCGCTTGTTTTAATTCATTCTCTTTTATTGGCTTTATTAAATACTTAACAAGTTTGAGCTCTATTGCTTTTAATAAGTAGTCTTTATCGCTAAAGGCACTTATTACAATAACTTGAGTTTTAGAGTCTGTTTTTCTAATTTTTTCTACAAACTCTAAGCCATTTAATTTTGGCATTTGTATATCTGTGATGATAATATCAGGCTGGTATTTTTCATATAATTTTAAAGCAATTAAAGCATCACTTGCTTCATATATCTTTTCAAAATAGTTTTCTAAATACTCAATACCATTTTCTCGCGCAATATCATCATCTTCAACATATAATATTTTTATTGTTTTATTTATACTTCTTAACATTTAGTATTAAACTTAAATATTACTCATATTTTAAAAGCTTTCCCACTCATCAGTATCAGATGTTTTAGCCTCAACTACTCTCTTTCTTTCTTCTGTTTTATTTTTTGGAATAATCTTTCTTTCTGCTTTAACTGGTGTAGTTTCTTTTTTATTTACTTTTATTTCTGATTTTTTAATTACTATACTATCTTTACCAATGAAGTTTTTTTCATTTGCATCAGACACAATTAGTTTTGCAATACTATCTGTTTCTACTGCAATATCATGAGTTTCAGCTGCGATATTTGCATTCTCTTGAGTTTTATGGTCTAGAGAAGCTATTGCATCATTTATTTGCTCAATCCCTTGTAGTTGCTCTTTTGTTGCATTTTCAACATCTGCAATCAATTCTATTGTTTTATCAATATTATCAGTTAAACCCTTATAACCATAAATCATTTTATCTGCAATTTCTTTACCGTTATTTGCTTTTACATTTGCATTTTCAACTAAACCTTTAATTTCATTTGCTGCATCTGCTGATCTATTTGCAAGATTTCTAACTTCTGCTGCAACTACTGCAAACCCTTTTCCAGCTTCACCAGCTGTTGCTGCTTCAACTGCAGCATTAAGACTTAAGATATTTGTTTGGAATGCAATTTGATCAATAATAGTAATAGCTTCATTAATTGCAGTTACCTTACTATTGATTTCATCCATTGCTCCTGTTGTTTCTACAGCTAAAGAATGACCATCTTTTGCAGATTGATTTAACTGATTTGCAAAATTAGCCATTTGTACTACATTTTGAGTATTTTGAGAAACATTTCCTGTCATTTCTTCTACTGCTGCTGATGTTTCTTCTAAAGATGCTGCTGCTTCATTTGAATTTCTATTTAATAAATCAACATTTTTAAGTAAGATATCACTACTACTATCTAATGTTAAACCATTAGTTTTATTTTCAATTAGCATTTTATTAATTATTTCAGCTAATGAATTTAATCCCTTTGATGTTTTACCTGTAGGATTAGATAATCTATGACTAAAGTCTAATTGTTGGAATTTTTCTAATCCTTGGGAAATAGTATTTATATCGTCATCAATATTAATACTTATGCTATTAAGCATTTCATTAAAAATTTCTTTTAATTCTTCTAAATTTTTATTAGTAGTACTAGCATTAATTGTTTGACGTATTTTTCCTTGATTTACTAAGTCAACTACTCTTTTAACATCATTAATTAAATTTTCATCTTCTTTAATAAGTTGTTTAGTTTTTTCAATATTTTCATTTACTATACTAGCCATAAGTCCTAATTCATCTTTGCTTTTCATATCAATAGGATCAACTTGGTCAATTTCTTTATTTAAGAATTTAAAGAATTTTAAAAGCCCTTCTTGGAAAGAGTTAATTTGAGAAGAAATTTTTCTTGGCAAGAAAAATGATAAAAGTAAAATTAATACAAAAACAGTAACTGCAATAATTAAAGATGTATTTGTAATACTATTATTTAACTCTGCAACTTCAGGTCCAATTCTATCTTGATCTTTTTTAATTGAAAGTTTTACATTCTCTGATAATTTAGCAATATCTGGTCCAATTACATTTAATTTGTTGTTAATAACATCATTTCTATCTTTTATAATTGCAACAATTTTATCCACTCCATTTTTATAAAGTGAGATAAGTTCAATAGCACTATTTAATTGTTTTTTTCTAAGTGGGTTTTGAACTTCATTTAGTATAATATCTAACTGTTTACCTAATGTACCAAATTCCTCATGTGCTCTACTTGCATCTTTTTCAGAATTTGATTTAAGATATTTTGCTGTATAAAGTCTTGCTAATAAAAGAGTTCTAATACCTTCAGCTGTTGCTAATGCAGCATCTTTATCCCCATCTTCATTTGCACTATGCATTACTGAAGTTAAAAGTTTTTCTATTTTCTTTCCATTAACATCAAGATTTTTATTTACAACATCATTTCTATCATTCATATCATCTATAACTTTATAAAAAGATTCTTTATAGATAATAATATCTTCGGCTATTTTCTTAACATCTTTTGCACGATCTGGCTTTTTAATTTCATCTAATGCTGTTTTAATAAAACCGTTTGTTTTCTCATAATAGAAATTAAATTCATCAATTTCTTTTTGAGTAGGATTATTAATATAATCTTTTACATTCATACGAACCATAAGCATATTAGCTTGAACACGACTTGCCAAAATGCTATCTTTTGCCATTTCTCTATATGATGTGAAACCTTTTGATGATTTAGAAACACCGTAATTACTATATCCTGCTAAAATTGCTACTAATACTGCAATTAATAAAAATGACCCAATTAATTTAGTTTTTATTGATAAATTATCTAACATAGTCTTTCCTCTTTTTATAAAAATAATACTTATATACTATTATAATAATTTTAACAAGTAGATTAAATTTACTTTAAAAGATAATTTATTATAAAAATAATAATTTTATAATAAATTATAACTTAGAAATAAAGTAAATACCTATGCTAATTATATATCTTTATTAATTAATGGTAATTTATTTAGTAAGTCTTCACAATAGTCCCATTGAGTTAAAGTATTTCTCCACTCTGAAGGAATCGCATCAATACCAAAATATGCTCCTAATACCATTCCAATTGCAATTGCTCTTGAAGCATTATCTCCACCTACCATTGTATTTGCTTGTAAAGCTTTTTTAAGACCATCAACATCATTTGCATATTTAAGTATAAAGTAAACACTTCCAGGAAGAGTTCCTTGAGTTGGACTAGCTTTTCCTACTTTAATAGGTTCACTTCTACCTACATCCCATAATCTTGCCATTGAAGTAATAGCTAAATCATCACAAAACTGTTCTTTTGATAAATCTGAATTTTCATCAATTGATTCTTCATATTTAGCAATTGCTTGTTTTACTTTTGTCTCAATAAAGCCACCCATTAAAATAGCTACATCTTCTATAGCTGAACGTGGTTCTTCACCTCTTAAAACTCTATGAGTTACACGTGCGAAAAACTCTCCCCCATCAAGAGCATCAACATCTCTATGTGTAAACATAGCTTTTCTAGCAACATCAACTATTTCATCTTCAGTTTCATAATATGAGTGAGCAGCCACATGTCTAATAGCAGTTGCATTTGAAATACCACCTAGATATTCTACAGGTGTTCCTTTTTTAACTTGTGCATACGTTTCTTTAGTCATAGTACAAATCCAAGAGCCCCAAGAGTGCTCTAATCTATTCATCCAATGAGGAAGTAGGGGTGCTACTTCAAAAGCTCTAGGAGGATTTGAAATACTTGCTAAGTGTTCAAGTATTAAAATATTGTAATCTCCATAATCAGTAGTACCGCCAGCACTTTTACCAGGATGATAGTTTCTTTGACCCCAACCAATACCATGAGTTTCTCCACCCATCATCTCTCCAGGGCTCATAAACTTCTCTATTGATTTATTACCATAAGCTTTATATATCTTTTGTGCGTCATATTCATAGTGTGAACCTAGACATAAAGCATCTCCTACAATTGCTGCAAAAAATGCACCTTTTAGTTTTTTTTCATCAGGTGTTTTATTCATCTCTTTATTAGCTTGTTTATTTAATTCTTCATTCATAATTTATTCCTATTTATTTAATATATTTATTTAACGATGCATTATAACTTATTTATTATTCTTTAAATTTATAAATCAATAGGCTCTTGTTGGGTTGCACAGTGAATACTTCCTCCACCAGAAGCTATTGCATCTATCCTGATTTGTTCAATTATTCTATTTGGAAAAGTTTTTTCTAAAAGTTTTTTTGCTTTTTTATCAGCATATTTATCTCCAAAACTTTGCATGATAACAGCACCATTACAAACATAGTAACCAATGTAACCTGCTGCAAAATCTTTATATCCAAATTTTTCATTAATTTGCATAGGTCCCTCTAGAATAGTTATTTTAAATTTTTTACCATTTAAATCTCTTGCATTCTTTAAAGTTTTAATATTGTCTTTAGTAATTTGATGATCATAAGATGTTTCATCAGGGTCATAAGAAACTACGATTTCACCAGCTTTTACAAATCTTACATAAAAATCTGTATGTCCATCTGTTATATCTTTTCCCTTTATTCCTTTTAACCAAATAATCTTTTTTAATCCTAATAAGTACTTTAATTCTTCTTCAATTTCTTTTTTACTCATATTAGGGTTTCTATTATCATTTAAGACACAGCTTTCAGTTAGTATAGCAATTCCCTCACCATCAATTTCAAAACAACCACCTTCTAAAACTAAATCTGTATTTATAATTGCTGTCTTTGTTTTATTACAAATAAAAGAAGCAACCTTTGAATCAAGTTCATGCTCTTGGTCTTCTCCCCAACCATTGAAGTTAAAATCAATTCCATACTTCTTATTATCTTCACCATATACAAAAGTAGGTCCTGTATCTCTAAGCCATAAATCATCAATTTCTTTTTCAACTAAAATAATAGGGAAGGTATGAGTGTCTAAACCGTCTAATAATTCAATAGCTTCTTCTTTCTCATATTTACTTACAAGAATCGATACCGGTTCATATTTTGCAATAGTTTTAGCAATTAGAGCTAAATTTCTTTTTACAGAAGGAATTTGTCTTTTTTCCCATATATAATCCTTAGCTACAAAAGACATCCACGTTTGTTTATGTTTAGTAGATTCTTCAGGCATAGAAAACTTCATTGACCCTACATCTTTATTTTTTTTCAAAGAACTATTTGCATTTAAAGCTATTCCTAGTGAAAATATAGATGTTGTGTATATAAAATTTCTTCTATTCATTAATTTTTACCTTATTAATTTCAACTGCTCTTATAATATCAAAAATATCATATAGGAAAATAGAAATTACAATTAATATTTCTGAAAATAAAATCCAATCATTAAAATAAGCATCTGTTAAAGTCATAGTTTTATAACCTATCCACATTAAAGAGTATATAGCCAAATAAATACAAAACTTTGAGCTATGTATTAAGTATCTTTGCAAAGATGATTTAAGATTCAATTTTTGATATGTTAATTCAAAGGCACCAATAATAACTGCTGCCATTAAGAAGCCAAGCATTGAAATAACCGTACCTTGTAAATTATTTTTTAGTGCTTCAAACTCATATGAAATTTCTGGCATCACAAAAACTCCAAATATTAAGAATATAAGAGAATTTTTAATAGACACTTCTAAGTAAACTTTATTTTTAAATTTCAAATTAGTTCCTTTTTACATATTATTTTATTCTAACATACATTGATAAAATAATAAATATGATAAAATTCTGTCATGAGAGAATATAAATCACAGTCCAAAGAGATAATACTAACAACTACAATTGATACCCCCTTAGGTCAAATGTTTGCAGCAGCTTCGAAAAAAGGAATTGTAATGCTTTGCTTCTTTACACCTTTTAATATCGAAGCTAGAATTGATACTTTAAAAAAGAGTTTTGACACAGACATCATTCCATCTGAATGCGAATATTTTGATACCTTAAGAACTCAATTAGAAGAGTATTTTAATAAACAAAGAACTTCTTTTGAACTTCCAATGCAACTAGTAGGTTCAACTTTTCAAATACAAGTATGGAAAGAGCTTTTAAATATCCCTTATGGGAAAACAGAAAGCTTTACAAGTTTGGCTTCTAAAATAGATGGTATTACATCAAAAAAGGCACTAGAGAGTCCACTTGCACAAAATATGTTAAATATAATAGTACCTTGCCATAGAATAAAAAAAGATGATGGAACTTCAAATGTATATGCAGGTGGAGATGAGAAGAAAGAGTTTTTAATTAATTTAGAAAGAGATCAATAGTGATAAGTAAAGCTATATTTAGACAATACGATATTAGAGGTATTGTAAACAAAGAATTGCATGAAGAAAATACCAAACTGATTGGTTACTATTTAGGACTTGCAATACAAGAGAAAACAAAAGTAAAAAATCCATATATAGTAATAGGTTATGATATTAGAAAGCACTCTACAATGCTTTTTGAGTCTTTAATCTCTGGTCTTAATCTTGCAGGCTGTAAAATACTAAATATAGGCCTAGTAGCTACTGGAGTTAATTACTTCGCTTCATATCAAGAGTTTGAGATAGATGGCAAAATTATAAAACCACAAGCTTCTATTATGATAACAGGTAGCCATAATGCGAAACAATATAATGGCTTTAAAATTACAATAGATAAGCAACCATATTTTGCAGATGATTTAATCAAACTATATGAAGAGATAAAGAAAAACGAAAATATTAATATAGTTGATAATCATGACTTTATAAAAGTTGATGCTAAAACTTTATATATAAATTATATGTGTGAGCAATTTAAAGGGCTTAAAAACTTAAAAGAGAAGTTTATAATAGATTGTGGAAATGGAATGGCAGATACTGTTATAACTCAAATTTTCAATAAATTAAATCTGAACTACAAAGCTTTATATAAAGAGCCAAATGGAGATTTTCCAAATCATCATCCAGACCCTAGCAATGAAAAGAATCTTATTGATTTAAAAAGCTATTTAAAAGATGATTGTAATTATGGTTTTGCTTATGATGGTGATGCAGATAGAATTGCTGTTCTTACTCAAAAACATAATATTAAAGGCGATACCTTAGCCTTACTATTTTCAAAGACTATGAAGAATCCTGTGATTATTGGTGAAGTTACCTATTCACAAAATATATTTGATGAGATTAATACTCATGGTACAACAATCATGGATAAAACTGGTTACTCAAATCTTAGATTAAAACTTAAAGAATTAAATGCAGACTTAGCAGCTGAGGTATCAGGACACATTTTCTTTAATGACAGATATTATGGATATGACGATGCTATTTATGCAACCTTTAGAGTATTAGAGTTAATTCAAGGTGGTATGAAAATAGATGAAGAGATTGAAAAGCTACCAAAAATTTATACAAGTTCCAACATTGAAATTAAAATCCAAGAAGATAAAAAGTTCTTACTAATGGAAAAAATAGAAGAATCGTTAAAGAGACTAAATAGAGACTTTCCTATAATCAAAGATATTTGTAAAATTGATGGCTTAAGAATTAACTTTGAATATGGTTGGGCATTAGTTCGTGCTTCAAATACGAATCCAATCTTAGTTACAAAATATGAAGCGAGCACATTTGCAACAGCTAAAACATATCAAAATTCACTAGAAAAATTAATACAAAAGGAAATAGATGAACTTAATAGCACTACAAGTTAAAACAACAGAAGATTTTACAAAAAACTTAGAGCACTTAAAAGAGTTAATAAATAAGTGTCCCAAAGATTCTATCATATTAGCACCAGAAATTGCTTTGACTGGCTTTTGTTATAACAGAATGCAAGAGGCATCTGAGTTCTCAACTTTTGCTATACAACAGCTTCAAGAGCTTGCAATAAATAAAACTATTGCCTTAACACTTATAACAAAACAAAATGATAAGTTTTATAACACACTATATATTTTTGATAAACAAAAGATTATTCATACACAATCAAAAATAAAACTATTCCCTTTAGGAAATGAGCTAGAACATTTTGAGGCAGGAGAGGAAGAGGATATAAAAATAATTGAGATAAATGGTTTAAAAGTAGCAACCTTAATTTGCTTTGAATTAAGATTCCCAAAACTTTGGCAAAAAGTTGCAGGAGCTGATATTATTTTAAATCCTGCAATGTGGGGATTAAAAAGAAAAGATCATTATGAGACTATTTCAAAATCTCTTGCACTTGTAAATCAATGTTTTGTAATTGCTGCAAATAGTGCTGATTTAAATATGGCAAAAGGTAGTGCTATTATTTCTCCATTTGGAAATGTTATTAAAGATGATAAGAGAGAAATTGTACTAGAAAAAATTGATTTAGATGAGATTCAAAGAGTACGAAAATATATAAATATTGGATTAAATTAATAAAAACTGTTAAAAATGATCTTTTTATTGTAAAAAATACTTTTACTTTTTTAAATTTTTTTTTAGTTAAAATTAAATGTTAAAGTCTTATTTTTTTCAAGAAAATTATTTAAATTATAAAATTCAATATAGTTAAAATTATTAAGTTAAGTTTTTATAAAAAAGAAGGGTTAAAAAAACAGATTAGTAAATCTAATCTATTTTCATAGCAGTTTTGATATCTTCAAAATCAACACCGCTTTGTTTAGCTAATAGTGCCATGTTGATGATTCTTACTATGTGGTTTGGTATAAATTTGTATGTTGTAAAAGTTGTTGCTTTTACACCTATTTCTTCCGCAAAACTTCTTTGTGAAGTAAAGCCAATCTCTCTAATTAGTTTTTTAAATTCTTGTTTTTTCACTATTAATATATCTCGTTAAATGATTTTTGGAATTATAATCCGGACTAACTAAATAGTAAATTAAAATTACTGTAAATCTAGTAAATAATATGCAAAGTTTGACAAATTTGCATATTTAATATATAATTCGCGCTTTAATTTAAGAGAAAATGAAGGAAAACTGTATGAATTTAAAGATTACATTATTAGTAATGTTGTTTATAACAAATATTTTTGCATCAAACTTTAACGCAACAAAATTAACATCACAAGAAATAAAAACACTAAAAGAGATAAAAAAACAAGGTGAAAAATACGGATTAAGTTATTCATTAATGGCCATTGCTGTTAAAGAATCATCAATTGGGAAATACCTTGTAAATGTAGATAGTAAAGATTACGGCTTATATCAAGCTAATATAAAAACTGTTTTAAGTAGACAAAAAGCAAAAAATACTTCTTGGAATAGAAACAAGTATGCTATGAGATTAATATCAGATTTTAATTTCGCTACAAAAAATGCTATTGCTGAATTAAACTATTGGAAAAAAATTCATAAGAATGATTGGAAAAAAGTTTGGAGTAGTTACAATGGTGGATGGAAATATAATAGTAAAAGAGCTAGAAACTATTCAAGAGATATCGCAATTATTATTAAAAGACTTAAAAGAGTAAACGTTTAGTTTTAACTAACGTTTACTTCTTCACTATCAATCTTCTGACTGTATACAGTCTCTTTACCTGACTCTAAAATCTTTGCTTGTTCAATCCATTGATTTTTCTTAGCAGTTCCAGGTAATAATAAAAACTCTTCAATCCAATCACAATTTCTATTTGACCAAGCTGCAATTTGGTTAAAGTGAAAAATACCTAACTTATTTAAATCTTTTTCAACTTTTAAATCAATACCTTTAATTTTGATAAGTTTATCTTTTCCTGATGGTCTAGGTGAACTTAAAATTAGTGGCTTATTGTCAACATTAGAGTTCTTTCTGAAAATTGGGTTTACACTTGTTTTTGATTTAACTTCAACTTTATCTTCTTTATTATCATCATTTTTTGAAGGCTTATAAGTACTTCCACTATTTTTACCTATTAAATACCCAATAATCATACCAATAAATGCTGCAATTAATAAATTTATAACTATTAGTGAAGCTATTTCAATCATTTTATTTCTCCTACAATAAATTCTACTCTTCTATTAACCTCTGACAGACCCTGTGCATCATCTTGTGCAATTGGAAAGTCTTCGCCATACCCTATTGCTTTTATACGCTTAGGATCTACTCCAAGCTCTGTTAATGCATTCTTAACGCTATTCGCTCTATCTTGCGAGATTCTTTTATTTAAAGAAGCTCTACCTCTAGAATCTGTATGTCCTGCAATTTCTACTGTTAGTTTACTATCACCTAACAAAATACTTGCAATTGCTTTTACTGTTTCTTTTGATTCTTCAGTTATATTTGTACTTCTTCTTTTGAATGTTATTTTTTTGTTAGAAGTTAAGTTATTAATGCTATTTTGAGCATCTTGAACTAATTTTGATTTAACTTCAATAACTGCTTTAACAGGAGTAATATTTTCTAGTTCATTTAACTTATTTTCAGATTCACTACTAACTTCAATTGCTTTTGGAACTACAAACTTTTTAATATTATCAATAATTGTTTCAGTTTTTGATTTAATAGGTTCTTTTATATCAGTAATCATATCAAGATTACTTTTTGCAATAATTGAATCTAATAATGGCTTAAAATTAGAATCTTTTAATTCGCCGCTTAATAAAACTTTTCCATTTTCAATAGCCAGTTTTGAGCCATCAGTAAAAAATTCTTTAAAAGAATCCATAAGTAAAGATAATTTATTTAATAAAACAACATCCTTAATTCTATTCTCCTCAAATTCATACTCACCATTTCTATTAATATTTAGTAAATCAACTATGCTTTTAGCTTGTTCTTCATCTTTAAAAGTTCCGTTCATTAAAACTATTCCATTATCTTTTAACAGTTCTAAAGAAATAGGTTCCTTATTTTGACCTATGCCATCACCTTGATCTAAACCTAAACTTTTTAAAATAGAAGATTTTAATTCATTCATTTTAATTACAGCTAAATCAGCATACTCTCCAAACATTGAATCTTCACTACTAAAAGTAGTTTCCTGATTTATACCACTATTTAATATAGTTTTATAGTTAAAGGTAGAGACAGTAAAAGCTATTAAAACTACTAGAGATACTAATAAAAAGAGAGTTTTTTTTCCTAATGACATTTTTATTCCTGATGTATTTTATAATTTTTGTGATTATATCTTATAATTAAAAAAATATTGTTTAAAGTAAATACAATAATGAAGTATATTTAATATTGAAATTGTATTTTAGCTTCTTTATACAAATAAAACAAGCTGAATGCATGTAGTTTTACGAAATTGACTTGAGAACTAAAGAGGAATTTTTAAAGTAACTTTAGTACATTTCACATAATCACCAAAGCTACAATTTTCAATTTTAATTGAACCTTTCATACTATCTGTTAAAATTTTATGAGTCATATATAAACCAAGTCCCGTTCCTTGTGATTTGTGCTTAGTAGTAAAATATGGATCAAATACTTTTTTAATAATTTCTTCATCAACTCCGCCACCACTATCTAATACTTCGATTACTGCATCTATATTAGTTTTATATGATGAAATATGAATATATCTATTCTCTTCATCTATATTTTTTAAGGCGTCTTTAGAGTTTGATAAAATATTTAATAAGGCTTGATTTAATTCATTTTCATAACTATTTACAGTAACTGATTCTAAATCATTTTCAACTTTTATAAAACTATTAGTAAAAGAACCTTTCATTAAAGTAAGAACTTTTTCAATACTATTTAATATATTAAACTCTTTTTTTAATTTATCTTCTTTTATATAGTTTTGAAAATCATCAATAGTTTGAGATAAAAACTTTGTTGTTTTTGTAATATTGTCTAAAGATTCAATAAAATCTTCATCACTTAATTGATTATATTCTTTTTGCAATTTTAAGCCTGAAGAAGTTGTAGAAATACTACTTAGAGGCTGTCTCCATTGATGGGCGATATTTCCAATCATTTCACCTAAGCTAGCCATTTTAGATTGCTGAAGCATTAATTCTTCTTTATTTTTTATATCTGTTAAATCAATCAATGAAATAATATGAGAGGGCAAATTATCAAACTCTGCTGCTTCACCTTTTAATAAGACGGGAATAAGTTTATTCGTTTTAGAAATCGCATTCATTTCAGAAGAATCAGCTGAAATTAGTAAGTCACATAAGTTTGAGTTTTTCTCTGTTTGAAGAATCTTTGAAACCTCTTTATTTATTACTTCATCTTTTGAACTATAATCAAGAATTTTAATTGCTTCATCATTTATATAAACAACTTTTTTATTCCTAATTATTAGAATACCTGCAATATTTAGTTTAATTAATGTTTTAAAATTATTCAAGGATTTTTCAGTTTCATCTTTTGCTAATTGTAATTTATTTTGATATTGTATTAATTGCCTATTTCTATAAACTACAAAAAGAAGAATTGCAATAAAAACTAAGACAATTTTTATTAGTGTTGAATAATCTGATTTTTCTTCAAATTTAGTTTTAAACCATACATTATAAATATCTTCTTTTTCTTTATATGTCATTCGATTTAAAACTTTATTAACTATACTTTGTAAGAGTGGATAATCATCTCTTATCATAAACTTTAAATTAAAATCAATTCCTGTTTGACCAGAAATTTTTATATTAGTAAATCCTAGATTTTTAATATTAAAAGAAAGAACAGGCATCATATCAATATATGCGTAAACTTTATTATCAGATAAGTATTCTAATCCTTCTTTTGGGTTCTTTACAAAAACAAAATTCATATTAGGATATTTTTCTTCTAATAACTTATGTGCGGTAAAGTTTTTTCCTACAGCAACCTTTTTATCTAATAACTCAGAAGCATTTTTAATAAAGTTTTTATCTTGAAGTGTTGCAATACCTAACGGAGATTTTAAATAAGTATTAGAAAAAATAGAATATTTTTTACGTTCTTTAGTTTCAGCTGATCCTATTATTATATCATTCTCTTTACTTCTTATACTCTCAATTGATTCAGTAAAAGTTTTTTTAGGCATAAATTCTGTTTTTAAATTTGATTTATCTATTATATATTTCCAGAGATCTATTGATATACCATGCATTTTATCATCATTATCAATAAAATTAAAAGGAGCCCATTTCTTTGTAGAGGTCGCTCTTATCTTAGTGTTTTTAATAAATAACTTTTCTTCTACTGTAAAACTTGTCTCATTTGAAATATTTACCCATTTATCTTCTAATACTTTTTGTTCCTGTGCACTTACATTTAAGATTGCTTTTTCAAGTAATGTATGCAATATATTTAAATCTTTTTTAACTCCAATATAAAGTTTACCATCAAGAGTTTTTAGAGCAAAAGGTGAAACAATTTTTAAATCTTCATTATAGTTTTTATTAATATAGTAACTAGCTAAAAATTTATTTTGAATTGTTACATCAATAAAGTTATCCTTTATTGCATCAAATACATCTTTTAAATTTTCAAATTCTATAATATTTGCATTAGGATATTCATTTTTGAATTTTTTAGTTAAATTCCAATCTTTTATCATTCCAATTTTTTTATCAAGTAAATCATCACTGTTAATAATATCCGTTCTTGATTTCTTTGTTACAATAGAAAAAGTTTGAGATAAATATGATTGTGTAAAATTCATAATCTCTTCTCTTTTTTTATTGTAACTAATAACTGGAAGAATGTCTATTTTAGCTTTTTTAAAATCATTATAAAGAATGGACCACTTATCTGTTATAAAAATTGGCTTTATATTTAACTTTCCAAAAAGTAATTTCATATAATCAATTACATACCCTTTTGGAATGCCTTTTTCATTATAATCATAAGGAATCCAATCAAGTTCATTTGCAATTCTTACTGTTTTATTATTGTTTATATATTTTAGTTCTTCGATAGATAAATCTAATTTATTTTTTTTTACCTTTTCGCTTCCAATCCATTTTGAAGTAATTTTATTTTTTTCTTCGATAGTAATTTTATTAAGACTTTTTTGAAGTATATTTCTTAAAATTGGAGTATCATTTCTTGTAGCCATATGTAAACGATTCCAATTAAATCCAAATTGAAATTTTGCTTGTAAGCCTGAAATACTGTGTTTTTTGGAATGATAATTCATTAATGCAATATTAGCAACAAAAAAATCTGCTTTATTTGTAATAACAGCATCCATTGAATTTAAAAGGTTATTTGAATAATGTAATTTTACATCAGGATAATGATTTTTAAATGTTTCTTCTTGAACATAATTCTTTATAATAGCTGCTCTTTTTCCCTTTATATCACCAACACTTTTTATTGTATTATTATCTTCTTTTGCGAATAAATAATCTCTAGTAATAATATAATTTTCTGTAAAAAGCAAAAACTCTTCTCTTTCTTCAGTTTTTGCTAAACAAGGAAGCATATCAATCTCTTTGTTTTTTGCTTTTAACAGTAGGTTTTCCCAAGTATCAGTAATGTAGTTAAATTTTAAGCCACTTTTTTGCTCAATTAAATCTAAATAATCTTTTGCGAAACCTGTGTATTTACCATTTTCAAAAAAATCAAATGGCGCCCAATCAGTCTCTGCTCCAACTGTAATAATAGGATTATTTTTTATAAAATTTTTTTCTTTTGTAGTAAAGATAATATCTGAAGTATTTTGATTAGCAAATGTGTATGTAAATAGTAATAAAAAAAGAAATATTTTTTTTAACATATTAATTCCCAACCTTTATTTACTCATTATATCCTAAATAAAGAACTATTGGCAAATTGACTATTTAGATAATAAATCAATCCAGAAATATTTTATATTAGTTCCTCTATCAAGAACTTTCCAGCCATACGATATTGAATGATATTGCATTTTTTCATCAATCATTTTAAAAGCCATCTCTTTTTTTGATTCAATTCCTAAAACTTCCGTAAAATTAATATATCCATAATTATTTTCAAGCTCTAATTCGTAAGTAAAATCTTCTAAATCTTCAAATTGTGTTTTAACAAAATCTTCTATTTTCTCTTTTAACATAAAGTATATCCTTTAAATTTGCATAATATTGTACTGTATTTGCATTATATTAAATTAAAAGTAGCTCTTTTAAAATAGATTTTTTTTAGCTAGAATTTAATAAAAGGAAATATTATGAAATATATTATTATAGTTTGCGTATTACTAAGTTCAATTTTTGCTTCACCCCCTGAAGAGTTTGATAAAGAACAGTATCTAGTAGGTGAGCAAGTATTTGATAATAAATGTAGCTCTTGCCATGTAAAATCTATGGACATTCAAGTTTTAATGAGTAACTTTATTGAACATGATAATAAAGTTTTAAAACTAAAAGCACCAACAGGAAATGAAATATCATTTAGACTAAAAAGCCAAATTGGTAGTAAAGATGATATAGAGTTCCAGATAGATGAAGTAACTGATTTTGTAAAAGATTATCTTATTAATCCAGATAAGGCTAAAACAGTATGTTTAGAAGGTGTTGTAAAACACTTTGACACTATGCCTTCAATGAAAGGAAAAGTTACCCAAGAAGAGATGGAAGATGTTACATACTTCTTATATTTCTTAGAAGGATGGAATGGCATTAATAAATATTATGAAAAAGATGAATTTTAAGACTACACAAAATATTTATACTAAAAAGTTAAACTTATAAAAAGGATCAATATATGACTAAAAAATTAAGCCTTATAAGTTTACTCTTTGTTACAAGTAATACCTTTGCAAATGAAGTAAAAATTGTAGATGTAAAAGTATCTTGTAATAACAGTAAAGTATGTACTTTTAACGTAACACTAAAACATGATGATAAGGGATGGAATCACTTTGCGAATAAGTGGGAGATATATACTCCTGATGGAAAACATCTAGCAACAAGAACCCTTCATCATCCACATGTAAATGAACAACCTTTCACAAGAGGACTATCAAGTGTGAAAATTCCCAAGGGATTAAATAAAGTGCACATTAAAGCTCATGATAGTGTACATGGTTATTCAAAAGATGTATTTGTTTATAAGTTTAAATAAAAAAGATTAAAAAGGATTTTAAATTAGAGAAGAACTAATAAAAAAAGGAATTTTAGTAGGGTTGCTATTGTTAATCCTACTTGTTTATATGGCACTTAGATAAATAAAGTACTAATCAAAGCACATGATTTAAAGTATCGGTATTCAGATAATATTTTTGTTATGAGTTTTAATTAAACCATTTTTTACATTCATATAAATTATGACTACGTTTGTTTGGGATAATTGAAGAATCAAATACTTTATTTGAGTCAAAAATACGTTTAAATACTTGACAGTAATCTTCATATTCAATACCCTTATAATCTACCCATGTAATATGAATAAACATATTTACAGAATATTTTTCTTCTATCTTTTCTATCTTTTCTAAATCAATTGCATCAATACCCTTATCAAATTTAGGAAAAAATACAATACTTTTTCCAGCTGCTAAATTTAAAGTATTAATTTCTTTGGGACTTATAGTTTGACTAGGGAAAGAATATCCATCTTTTGTTTTATAACACAAACTTATTTCAGTAATTAAAATATCTTTATTACCTGCATTTAGCAATGAAAATATTTTATTTTTGCCAGATTTTGGGTTTGATAGTATTAAATATAGTTTTCTTGTATTTCGGAATTGAAGCCATAAAGATATTATGGCAATAAGAAGTGCTAAAATAGATATAATTATTTCAATTTTCAATTTTTATCCTCTAAAAGAGATTTTATCATGTTTATTTTTGTTAAGGTCAAGGCGGTGATTAGATTTTTTATGGACTCACTTACTTAAGTAAGTGAGTCCATAAAATTTAAGTGCCAACGTAGAGATTAGCAAAAAGAAATATGAGAAAATCTTCTTTTTAGAAATCGTCGAAGTCAATGCTTCCTTTTGAATAATTAACAACATTCGATTCAAAGAAGTTCGCTCTTTGATCATTAAATGAAGCATATCCATCAACCCATGGAATAGGGTGTTTTACATTATATTCTGGTTTATATCCAACTGCATCTAATCTTTTATCTGCAAGGTATTGAATATATTGCTTGATAATTGCATCTGTAAATCCTAAGATTTGACCTTGAGTGATATATGAACCCCATGAAGCTTCAAGTTCAACTGCTTTTCTAAACATAACTCTAACTTTTTCTTCTAATTCAGCAGTAAATAAATCAGGTCTTTCTTTTCTAACAGAGTTAATCATGTTTTGGAATAATAAAAGGTGTGTTACTTCATCTCTTTGAATGAATCTAATCATTTGTGAAGAGCCTAACATTTTTCCAGATTTTCCAAGTGCATACATTGCAGCAAATCCAGCATAGAAGTATAAACCTTCTAAAATTTGGTTTGCAAAAAGAGCAAGTACAATTTTTTCATCTGTAATATCACCTGCAAGGTTCTTATATACATCTGCAATATAATTGTTTTTTTCTCTTAATTGTGGATCATTTTTCCACATATCATAAATCTCATCTGTATTATCAGAAATAGACTCAACCATAACTGCGTATGATTTAGAGTGATTTGCTTCTTCATAAGCTTGTCTTGAAAGACAAGCATTAACTTCAGGTGCAGTTATATATGGATTTATATTATCCATTAAGTTATTTGTTTGTAATGAGTCCATAAAAATTAATTGTGATAAAACTAAATCATACATTCTTTTTTCAGGAGCTGTTAAATACTTATAATCTTTAGCATCTCCAGTCATTTGTACTTCTTTAGGAAACCAAGTATTACCTTCCATTGTATCCCAAAGATTAAGTGCCCATTGGTACTTCATCTTTGTGAAGTTTATCATTCCATCACTATTTCCACCAAAGATTCTTCTATCGTTTAAGTTTTCTTTTGAATCTGGGTTATATATTACTTTTCTTTCCATGGATTCCTCTATATTTTATTCAATTTTTTATACGTTATAAACAGCTTGTCCTATTGACAACCTGAACATTCCATACTTCTATCTTCTACATCATTACTAGCTTCTGGAGATTGAGATCTTAGGTAATATGTAGATTTTAATCCTAGTTTCCAAGCAAGTGTATAAATTTCATGTAAATATTTACCACTAGCTTTATCTAAACTCATGAAAATATTTGTACTTTGACCTTGATCTATCCATTTTTGTCTAATTGCAGCTGCTTTAATTACTTGTAACTGATCAATTTCAAAAGCAGGTGTATAATAAGACCATGTTTCTGGGTTTAGTTTTGGAACAACTACTGGAATTAATCCTGATAAATTTTCTTCAAACCATTTTCTTTTATAAACTGGTTCAATAGCTTGCGTAGTACCAACTAAAATAGAAATAGATGATGTAGGAGCAACAGCCATTAGGTAACCATTTCTCATACCATTTGCTTTTACTTCTTCTCTTAAAACGTCCCAATCATAAGCAGTATCAAATAAATCTTTTTCGACAAGTGCATTTACAGCTTGAGGTGCATGATCATGAGGCATAATACCAGCAGACCATTTAGAACCTACAAATGTTGGGTAAACACCTTTTTCAACACCTAATTTAGATGAAGATGAAATTGCATTATAAGAAATAGCTTCCATAATAGTATCTATTTTTCTAAAGTGTTCTTGCGATCCCCATACTAATTTATTTGCAGCAAGCATTTCTGCTTCACCCATAACACCGAGTCCAATAGATCTTGATTTTAAGTTTGTTGCTTTTACTTTTCTTAATGGATAAAAGTTTAAATCAATTACATTATCAAGCATTCTAATAGCAATTGGAACTACTCTTTCAATGTCTTTTCTTGTATTAATTCTAGAAAGATTTACAGATGCTAAGTTACATACAGCAGTATCTCCATCTATTTTTTGTTTTTCAACAATAAATACTTTTTTACCATTGATTGAATCAAGTGCAGTTACTTTATTTGCTTTCTTCTCAATACCACCATCAACTAATACTAAATCTTCTTCTTCATAAGTAGAAATTGAACCATCATTAAATTCTAATTTAATTTTATAGTGATTAGGATTTGTATTTTGGAAAATCTCAGTACAAAGATTTGAGCTTCTAATATGTCCAACGTGTGAGTTTGGATTTGCTCTATTTGCATTATCTTTGAAACAAAGGAAAGGTGAACCAGACTCAAAATAAGATGTTAAAATCTTTTTCCATAAATCTTTTGCTTTCATTCTATCTTTTGTAATACTTTCATCTCTTTCATAAGCTTCATATCTAGCTCTAAATGCATCACCATGAAGTTCAGATAAATCTTTTACTTCATAAGGATCAAATAAAGTCCAATAAGAATCTTCTAAAACTCTTTCCATGAAAAGGTCAGTAATCCATAAAGAAGGGAATAAATCATGTGCTCTTCTTCTCTCTTCTCCAGAGTTTTTCTTTAAGTCAATAAAATCAACTATATCCATGTGCCAAGGTTCTAAATAAACTGCAATTGCACCTTTTCTAGTACCAAGTTGATCAACTGCTAAAGCAACATCATTAGTAATTTTTAAGAAAGGTACTGTTCCACCAGCAGCACTTTTATGGTCATCAATAACACCACCAAGTGCTCTTACTTGATTCCAATCCCATCCAATTCCACCACCATATTTAGATAATAGTGCCATTTCATGATAAGAGTCGAAAATACCTTCAATATTATCAGGTGTTGAACCAATATAACAAGAAGATAATTGATGTCTATTTGTTCTAGCATTTGATAATGTAGGTGTTGCAAGCATAACTTCAAATTTAGAAACTACATCATAGAATTCTTTAGCTCTTTGCATTTTATTTTCTTCATCTTGTGCAAGAAAAATTGCAATCGCCATAAACATTTGCTGTGGTAATTCAATAGGATTAGCATCTTTATTTTTAATTAAATATCTATCATATAAAGTTTTTATACCAAGATAATTAAATAAATAATCTCTTTCTGGTTTGATATAGTCATTTAATTCGTCTAAATCAAAACCTTCACCTAAGTTAGGAAGAATTCTTCCTGCGTCTTTACCATATTGAAGATACTCTTTAAAGTGACAGTAAGGCTCACCTTTAATTCCATGAGTAGCTTTACCAACTCTATGATATAAATCAAAGATGAAAAGTCTTGCTGCTGTAAATGTCCAATTTGGAACATCAATATCAATTTTTTCAACTGCAGTTTTAATAAGTGCATCTTGTATATCAGAACTGCTCATTCCATCAATAAATTTGATTTGTGAGTCAAGTTCTAATTCACTTTGAGATACGCCATCTAAGTCTTCAGTAGCTTCAATAGTCATCTTTTGGATTTTTGTAATATCTAAAACTTCTTTACGACCATTTCTTTTTTGAATCATAATTGCCATATTTAATTACCTTTATATTTTCTTATGTTTTCTAATTTTAAATCTATTTGAATACTCTTTTGAAGATTGCACTAACGTTTTTAGTGTAATATTCAAAATTAAAGCATTCTCTTATTTCTTCTTCAGATAAAGAATTACCTAACTCTTCATCAGCTAATAAATATTGTAAATATAAAGATTCACCTTTTTTATTTGTTGAAGGTTTACCTTGTTGAATTTCTTGCCAAACTTTCATAGCATTTCTTTGAACAATTCTGTAAGCATCTTCTCTTGAAACACCTTTAAGTGGTAATTCTAATAATACTCTTTGAGAAAAAACAAGTCCACCTGTTAAGTTTAAGTTTTTCATCATATTTTCAGGCATTACTGTTAAATTAGCAATTACATTGTTCATTCTGTGAAGCATAAAATCAGATGTAATAAATGCATCTGGTAACCAGAATCTTTCATTTGATGAATGAGAAATATCTCTTTCGTGCCATAATGCAACGTTTTCCATTGCAGGTGCAGCAAATGATCTAATAGTTCTAGCTAATCCTGTAATATTTTCAGTTAAAATTGGGTTTCTTTTATGAGGCATAGCAGAAGAACCTTTTTGACCTTTTGCAAAAAATTCTTCACATTCGTAAACTTCAGTTCTTTGTAAATGTCTAACTTGAACTGCAAATTTTTCAATAGTTGAAGCCATACAAGCTAAAGCAGTAGCTAATCTTGCATATCTATCTCTATGAACAACTTGATTTGAACATGGTTCTGGTTTTAAACCTAATTCTTTCATTGCATACTCTTCAAGTTTTAAAGGAGCATGAGCAAAGTTACCCATAGCACCTGAGATTTGACCTACAGAGATAACTTTTCTAGTTTCTTTTAGATTTTTAAGGTGTCTAGCCATTTCATCATACCAAACAGCAAGTGTTAAACCAAAAGTAATAGGTTCTCCATGAATACCATGAGATCTTCCTACCATTAAAGTATATTTGTGCTCTTTAGCTCTTCTTTTAATAGATTTCATAAGAATCTTAACATCTTTGATGATTAAGTCTAAAGAATCTCTCATTTGAAGTGCAACACCAGTATCAACTGCATCAGAAGAAGTCATTCCATAATGGAACCATCTTGATTCTTCGCCAAGTGATTCTGAAACACTTGTGTTAAATGCAATTAAATCATGTTTTGTTACAGCTTCGATTTCTTCTATACGTTCTACTGAAAATGTTGCATTTTTTACAATCTTTTTAGCATCAGCGTCTGGAATTAAACCAATTTTATTCCAAGCTTTTACAGCTGCTTTTTCTACTTCTAACCAAGCTGCATATCTTGCTTGCTGTGTCCATTTTGAACTCATTTCTTCTCTAGCATATCTTTCAATCATCTACATGTCCCTTGTTATCAATGTTTTTAATATTTTATAAAAAATTAGTATTTATTTTAGTATGATATACTATCTAACCTAGGCAAAAATAAACATAAAAAACAAGACAAATTTTGACCTATTTGGAAAAAAAATTAGGATTTAATATTGCCATTTATACTAAAAAAAATTAAAGCGATAAAAGATAAAAAGCTTAGTCTTTTTCTACTACAAGACTTAAATATAAACCATCGAAGTACCCAAAGATACGCTGCTCGTGGTAGAATATTTGATGAAGAGATGAAAACAATTAAAGCAAGTGATAAAATCCCTAGTGAATTTATTTACATGGCTGTTTTTGAGGGTATTTCAAGAGGTTTAAAGCCTTTAATAGAATTTAGCGAATTTGCTATTTTTGATAAGCCAACTCACCTTATGGTTCACCCCATTTCAAAAAATACAAAATACTCACTTTTAGATGAAATTAGACATCATTTTGGTGAAAATGCCAATTTAATACATAGAATTGATGCAGAAACATCTGGACTTGTAATCGTAGGAAAAAATAAAAAAAGCGAAAAAACTTTGAAAGATATGTTTGAAGAAAAGAAATATCACAAGTCATATTTAGCAATAGTTGAAGGTCAAATAAAAGAAGAAATTACAATTGATTCAAGACTTGAAAAAGAGGGCTTAAATATAGGTGTTAGAATGAAAGCTGGAGATAGTGGAAAAGAGTCTTGTACTATTATAAAACCTATAAAATACAATGATAAAAATAATACAACTTTAATTGAAGCTATACCATTAACAGGAAGACAACATCAAATTAGAGTACATTTATATTCAATTGGACATAGAATTGTTGGAGATCCCATTTATGGTATTGATGATGAAATTGCTGAAAACTATTTAAATAAATCTTTAGAAAAAAGTTTAAGAGAAAAAGAAACAGGAAGTCATAGATTATGGCTTCATGCAAACTATTTAGAGTTTACATTTAAAGATGTTACATATAAAATCAAATCAAAAAATCCTGATATTTATGATTTTTTTAATAAAGAAGTAGGGCAATAAACAAATATCGTGAAAACTTTGCAAGTATCACAAGAAATATAAATAGTTTTAAATTAAATTTTAAAACTCCTGCTATAAAAGTAAGTGGGTCTCCAATAATTGGAACCCATGAAAACAAAATACAAAGCCATCCATACTTATCAAAATACTTTTTACTTTTTAATATAGACTTCTCTTTTAGTAAATTCTTTTTTATTAAAAACTCTTCTCCTTTTAATCCCAAAAAATAGTTAAGTATAGAACCTAAAGAGTTTCCCACAGTTGCAATTAGTACCAAATAAACGATATTAAAACCCTGTTTTATGTCATAAATAAGTAAAGCTTCACTTCCAAAAGGAATTAAAGTTGCTGAAATAAAAGCAGAGAAAAATAGAATTAAATATGTCATTTAATTCTAAAAATCTTTTTTAATTTTACTAGGGGAACTTCTGAAATAAATACACCAAATAATATTGTAACTGATGCTATCAATTCAACAATCGTAAGTTTTTCATTTAATACAAGAAAAGCTAGTATAAGGGTAAATACAGGAATTAAGTATATAAAAACTGCTGCTTTTGATGCTTCAATTTTTGTAAGTGCGTAGTTATATAAACCATAACCACCAAGAGTAACCACTACACCTAAATATAAAACACATAAAATAGAAGTCACCGTAAGATTTAAATCTGTAGTATAAAATTCATAAAGAAAAAATGGAAAGAAAAATATAGCTCCAATAAATACTTGAATTGCAGTTATAAATAAAGCTGAGTATCTATTTGCTAAATACCTTGCAACTATAGTATATCCCGCACCACAAACCATTGCTAAAAGTTCAAAGAAATTTCCAAGTATTGGATTTGGAGCACTAACACTTGAAGTACTTTGTAAACTTAACCAAACAACACCTGCTATTGCTATAAAAGAGCCTAGAAGTAATTGTTTTGTAATAATTTCTTTTAAAAAATATCCTGCTGCCATTGCTGTGATTACAGGCATTAAAGATGTAATCATCCCAACTTGTGAAGCAGTTGTAAGCTGTATTGCTTTTGCCTCAAATATAAAATATAAACATGGCTCAAAAAAAGCCAGAAGCACTATATACTTGATATCACGTTTTGAAAACTCGTATTTTAAAAAACTTTTTATAAAGTAAATAAAACAAAGTGAGGCTATAGCCATTCTAAAAAATATTACTGTGTATGGTTCTAAATCATTCATTGCTAACTTTAAAGCTATAAAAGAACTAGCCCAAATAAACATAGCAAATATTAAAGATAATATACCTATAAAATTAAAATCTTTTTTCAAATTTTCTTTTCCAATCTTTTTAAATAATTTCGTATTATACATAGAATTTGCAATAAGTAAATTAGTTTATAATAAATTTAAGATTTTTTAGATATAATTCACTTCTTAAAAGAGAAGCACTGAAAATACATTGGTATTTTGAGTGCTCTTCTTTAGACCCTTACAATTATTATCAAAGACAATGCCCCAGGATGGGAACATAGCAAGGCACCTTTTTTAGTGGTGTGTTTGGGTATCTGGAGAAGAGTACTTTTTAAGTACTCTTTTTTTTTGCACTATTTTTCGTAAATATGTATAATTACTACAATAAATCTTCAAAATTTGAATCTAATATCAAAAGTTTTTTATCACTTTTATTATAAACAAATCTTTTATCATTATCTTTTATAGCTTTTAGAATTATTAATTTTATATCATTTTGTGATTTATGATTTTTTTTCATAAAAAGTGAAAACTCTTTTAATGTGATAAATTTGGAATTATTTGTATCACTTGTTTTTTTAAGTTCTTCAATTTGAGGTTTGTAAATTGAACGCATTTCATTAAATGCACTTTGTAGAAGTTTTATCTCAGAGTTTAGAACGCTCATCATATCTTTTTGATTTCGCTCTAATCTATTGATTTCAGATATATACTGCTTCTTCATCCATTTTTGTGATTTTTTCAATAAAGCAATTTGTTCATCTTTTACTTCAATAACTAAATTTATTTCATTATTTTGATTTGTTTTATTAGTTGTAGAGACAGTAATAGACTCATTTTCCATTTTATCTGTGATATAGACAAAAATTTTGCCTGATTGTTTAATTGATTTTAACTGATTTTTTTTAATTCTATAGTGTATTCCTTGTAAAGAAAGCCCAAGAATTTGGGCTGCTTGAGTTGTAGTAACTAATCTTTCCAAGGTTTATACCTTACATCTTTGCAGAGTCTATTTCAATTACAGTATGCACATTTCCTCTTGGTTTAAAATCAGCAACAACTTTTAGCCATCTAGGACTTAATTTTTCATATAAAGTATCAAATATTTCATTTGCAGAATTTTCATGCGAAACTTCTCTATACATGAAAGTATTAATATAAATTTTTAATGCTTTTAATTCTATAACTTTTTCATCTGGTGTATATTGAATTTTAATCGTTGCAAAGTCTGGGTATCCACTTCTTGGGCACATAGCCATAAACTCAGGTAATTCAATATCTATAATATAATTTTTTTTATTTGTATTTGGCCAAAAGTTTTCATCTTTATTAATATCAAATTCTCTTATTTCTCTTTCACCATATTTCATTTCCATATTTTTTATAACCTTTATTAGTATTAATTTAGGCAATTTTATCTAAATATTACTTACAATTATTACTAATTGAAAAAATACTTAAATTTAAGTATAATCCGAGAAATTAATAAATATTTAAAAGAGAGAATTATGACTGATAAAATATATGACATTGTAATAATTGGCGGAGGTCCAGGTGGAATAGGCTGTGCAATTGAAGCATCATCACATAAAATAGGTGAAATTTTACTAATTGAAAAAACAGATAATCACTCAAATACTATAAGAAAATTTTATAAAGATAATAAAAGAGTTGATAAAGATTATAAAGGTCAAGTAGCAACTTTACAAGGAAATGTAGAATTCTTTGATGGAACAAAAGAAACTACACTTGATTACTTTGATGATTTACTTGATAGTGATAAAATTGATTCTTCTTTTAATACAGAAGTAGAAAAAATCATTAGAAATGGTGAATTCCTTAATGTTCATACTTCAAAAGGTATTGTTCAAACAAGAAATGCCGTTATAACTATTGGAAAAATGGGAAAACCAAATAAACCATCATATAAAATACCTCCTTCAATTAGAGCTCAAGTAGGTTTTAACCTTGATAAGTGCTCTTCTAATGAAAAAGTATTAGTTGTAGGTGGTGGAAATTCTGCTGCTGAGTATGCTTATGATTTAGCGGATCAAAATAATAATGTTACACTTGTTTATAGAAAAGCAAATTTTTCAAGATTAAATGAAATTAATGAAGAAACACTATTAAAATATCATGGTGAAGAAAGACTAAGACTTAGAATGAATACAGATGTGGAGTCTTTAGAAAATGAAGCTGGAAAAGTAAAAGTAAACTATAATGATGGTTTTTCTGTATTATATGACAGAGTAATTTATGCAATTGGAGGAACAACTCCTGTTGATTTCTTAAAGTCTTGTAGTGTTGATGTCGATGAAAACTCAAAACCAATTTTTGATGAACATCATGAAACAACAGCAAAATGTGTATATGTAGCTGGTGATATTGCACTTAAATCAGGTGGTTCAATTGCTATTGCTTTAAATCATGGATATAACATTGTAAATAATATAATTAGAAAAAGAGGTCAAATTTTCTCGCATACTGATATTGTTGCAAAACTAGAAGAAATTAAATAATAAATATAGCTATAAAGCTATGTTTATTCTATTAAATACGGTAGTTCAATTTTAAATAGTGCCCCTAAAGTACCATTACAAACACTAATCTTTCCATTTAATTGATTAACCACAATATCATAAGATAAATATAATCCAACTCCAACACCTTTAGAATTAAATTTAGTTGTAAAGTAAGGTTCAAAGATATTATTTATAATATCATCATCTATACCACCTCCATTATCTTCTATTTCAATTATTACATTTTCTTCTTCTTTTACAACTCCAATATTTATGATTTTTTCTTTTAATAGTTCATTTTTAATTAAAGCATTATTTGCATTTATTAAAATATTATATAATACATGAGATAAAACATTTGGAATAGTTTTAATATTAATATCATTATCATGAATATTAAAATTAATTTTTATAAAGTTCTTTTTCAAAATATCCGAATGCATTATAATTAAATCAGCAATGATACTTTTTAAATTAACTAGTTCTATATTATAATTATCTTCTGTATATTTACTAAATGTATCAATAGTTTTTGTTAGGTATTTAATATTTTCCATAACTATAGTATAACTATTAATAAACTCTTCATCTTCTAATATATTTAACTCTTTTTTTAGTTTTATTCCAGAAGTTACCGTGGATATTACGGATAAAGGTTGCCTCCATTGATGTGCTATGTTATTTAACATTTCACCCATTTGTGCCATTTTTGATTGCTCATAAATATATTTTTCTTGATTATGTCTTTTTTCAACTTCTTCTTGGACTTTTAAATCTAAACTTTCATTTAACTCTTTTAACTCTTTAGTTCTTTCATTTACTTTTTCTTCTAATATGTTGTATGATTTAAAAACTTCATCATCTTTTTTCTTTAAATACTTAAGCATAATATTAAAGTTATTAGTTAGATCATATATCTCATCCTGTGAGCTTTTGTTTGGTATTTCTTTATAATCACCTTCAACAATAGCTTTTGTAGTTGCAGTAAGCACTGAGATAGGTCTTAAAAGCAATTTTGTCAAGATAAAAATAAAAAAAGATAAAACAATAAAAGATATAAGTGTAATTAATATAAAGTTTTTATGAATTACATTTAAATTTTGATTATATTCATCAAGTGAAAAACCTATATGAACCCAACCCCAATTATATGATGTTACTTGAATAGGATAAGTATAATGGAATATAGCTTCTTTACAAAATGAACAATTTATAATAGATTTTTCTATTTTGTCTGTTTGTAAATCTCTAACATTTTTATCAATTTTTGAAAGTAAGGACCATTTGTCTTTTTTAATCAAAATCGTATCTTCATCATTTTTATTAAATATAAAATATTTTATTAAATCATTCTCTTTTAATATTGATAAAGAATTTTCTATAATTACAGCATATTCATCAGATAGAATAGCCTCAGTATTAGCAATAATAATTGTCTTTGCAATTATATTAGCTTGCTTTTCCATAATTTTTAAATTTGTATTTTTTTGATCATTAATATTTATTATTCCATATATAATAAGTATAAAAGTAATTACAAATAATATTAAAAGATAAAACTTTACAAAAAGATTAAATTTCATTATTGCTTATACTTACTTTTTAATTTCAAATAATTTTGATAATACATATTTAAAGGATCAAAATCTATTTTTTCAATTTTACTTAATTCTTTTACTTTCAGTATTTCATAAAGTTCATTCTTTTTTTTATTTATAAAGAATTCATCTAATATTTTTTTTAATATTTCAATATTTTTAGATGTACTATTTTTATTAAAAAGTATTAATATATAAGGAAAAATTTGAGGACTAGTTTCTAAAATTTTTATTTTTTTCGTTATTGCAGGATTTAATTCAAACATAACATTATATTCATATGAAGTTATTACAGCTGCATCATACTTTGAAAAGTATGTATGTAATAATAAAGAGTTTGATTTATTATAATTTATTTTTGATATTATATCATCTGCATTTTTTTTAGCATTTTTTAAATAAACTTCTTCTATAAATATTTTACCAAATATATTTGTATTATTAATTCCAATTTTTTTATTTTTTAAATCTAAAACTGAATTTATATTACTTTTTTTATTAACAATTAGATACATTTCTTGAAAAGGATTATTTTTGCTTTTTGTTAAGTGATGATAATCTATAGTATTAGAATCAAGTATTTTTTTATTATCTAAATACTCATAAGAAGAAAGTGATATTACATCGAGTTTATTATTAATATAATCATCAATCATTACTTGATTATTTTTATATAAATTCACATTAATATCTTCATAAATATTTTTTACAAAATCATTAACTCATATATTTAAAGCACTTTGAGAATTTTTATACTTTGGTACAAAATCTGTATTATTATGATACCCAATATTTATATTTTCTATTTTCTCACTAGAATACATAAATAATGACAAAAAAATAAATATTAAAAATTTTAAATACATAAATATATTTCCAATTTATTTTTATAAATTAAAATTTAGAGACTTATAAAAAGTCTCTAAAAAGTTTTAAACATCAAGATGTTCAACATCTTTGGCATGTTCTTCAATATAATTTCTTCGTGGTTCTACTTCATCACCCATAAATAGAGTAAATGTATCAGATGCAACTTCAGCATCATCAACTGTAACTCTTAAAAGTCTTCTTGCTTCTGGAGTCATTGTAGTTTCCCATAATTGCTCAGGGTTCATTTCTCCTAGTCCTTTATATCTTTGGATATAAGCACCTTTTTTTGCTAAGTCTTCAATTTCATCAAGAATTTCAATTAAATCACGTCCATCAAACATTGAAATATCTCTTTCTATTAACTTAGTATAGATATATGTAGCTTCAGAGAAGTAAGGTGATGCAAATAATTCATCATCAATAATAAGCTCTTCTAAACCTGCTCCTGTTTGAACAAATAGCTGTATTTTAGTATCTGTAATTGTTTTTGATAAAATATTATAACCCTTAATATCAAGAAAAGATTTAACTTCATCAAATAATTTATCGAACTCTAAATTTACTAAATCAGAATTTTCAATTAAGTACTTTAATACTTCAGGTAATGAGTATCTTTTTTCTAATTGAGCAAGCATTCCTCTATATCTAGAAACAGTTTTAAATAAATCAACTAAATCGTTATAACCTAAACCTTCAAAAGAAAATGATTCCAAACCATTTTCAATTAAGAAGTTAGATAAAGCTGTATCATCTTTTAAATATGTTTCATTTTTACCTTTTTTATATCTGTATAAAGGTGGTTGCGCAATATATAAATATCCCTTATCAACAATAGGTCTTAAGAATCTAAAGAAGAATGTTAAAAGTAAAGTTTGAATATGAGAACCATCAACATCGGCATCCGTCATAATTATGATTTTGTGGTATCTGATTTTTTCTTCGTTGAAATCTTCACCAATTCCACAACCAATTGCAGTAATCATATTTCTAATCTCATCAGATTTTAAAATTTTATCTAATCTTGATTTTTCAACATTTAAAATCTTACCTTTTAGTGGTAAAATTGCTTGATAAACTCTATCTCTACCTTGCTTAGCTGAACCACCTGCTGAATCCCCTTCTACTAGGTATAATTCTCTAACTGCTGGATCTTTTGATTGACACTCAGCTAATTTACCAGGAAGTGTTCCCACTGATAATGAATCTTTTTTTCTAGTTAAATCCCTAGCTTTTTTTGCAGCTTCACGTCCACGTGCAGCCATTAAAGCTTTTTCCATAATAGCTTTTGCTTGTTGTGGATTTTCTTCAAAATGCTTCATAAGTGATTCGAATGTAACTTTTTGACAAATAGGTTTTACATAAGAAGATCCTAATTTACCCTTAGTTTGACCTTCAAACTGAGGTTCTGGAACTTTAACAGAAATAATAGCAATAAGACCTTCTCTTACATCATCACCTGTAATTTTAGTATCTTTTTCTCTTGCTGCTGCATTTTCATTTACATATTTAACAATTGCACGTGTTAGACCTGCTTTAAAACCAGCTTCATGAGTACCACCATCAATTGTTCTAATATTATTTACAAAAGAAAGTGTTTTTTCTGTATATGTTGTGTTATATAAAACTGCAAAATCAGCTTCTATATCATCTTCACTTACATTAAAAGAAACTGCTTCAGTTACAGCTGTATCTTTGTTTATATCATTAGCAAATTGTGCAAGTCCACCTTCAAAATGGTAAATTTCTTTTTTATTTACTCTTTCATCTTTTAATTCAATAGTAATACTAGGATTTAAATATGCAATTTCTTTAAATCTCTTTGATAATATATCAAATTGGAAATCAACTGTTTCAAAAATAGTTCCATCTGGCCAAAACTCAATTGTTGTACCAGTTTTTTTACATGTATCAATAACTTTTAAATCTTCTACTGGAATACCAATTTTAAATTCTTGATAATGAACTTCATTATTTTGATAAATAGTCATTTTTAAATCACTTGAAAGTGCATTTACAACTGAAACACCAACACCGTGAAGTCCACCAGAAACTTTATAAGTGTCTTTATCAAATTTTCCACCTGCGTGAAGTACTGTTAAAGCAACAGTTGCTGCAGATTTTTTCTCAGTTGGATGCATTCCTGTTGGTATACCTCTAGCATTATCAGATACTAAACAAGATCCACTTTTTGTCAAAGTTACTTTAATAGTGTCACAAAATCCAGCCATTGCTTCATCAATAGAGTTATCTACTACTTCATAAACACAATGGTGTAAACCATTTACACTAGTATCTCCAATATACATACCAGGTCTTTTTCTAACTGCTTCTAGCCCTTTTAAAACTTTTATATTGCCAGCGCTATATTCATTACTCATTGGTGGTTTCCTTTTTCTATTTTTCTAAAACAATTGGCATTACAATTGTATAAAATTTTTCATCTTCTAAATAAAATGGTAAGTTTGATTCGTTAAAGCCTACAGTAATTTTTTCATTATTTGTCATACTTAAAAAATCTAATAAATATTTAGCATTAACTGCTAAATAAAATTCTTTATCAATATTTAAATCCATATCTATTTGTGTTTTAGATTCTGTATCTTCATCTAAAGATTCAAAAATTATACCTGTAGAGTTAAAGGTAATTTTAATATTTGAAAATAATGAAGTTACTAATTTAATAGATTCAACTAATATATTTTTTGGTAATGATAAATTATATTTTAAATTCTGAGGAATAATTCTTTCATAATCTGGATATTTTCCATTTATTAACTTAGTAAAGAAAGTCATTTTATCATTTGAAATTACTAAATTTGTATCATCATAGTTTATACTAGCTTCATCTAAGAAAAGTTTTTGTATTTCAATTATTGCTTTTTTAGGAATTATAAATTGTGATTCTTCATTATTGATATTTTGTAAATGTGAGATAGCTAATCTTCTAGTATCTGTTGAAACAAAATTTATTTTAGAACTTTTGATATCTATTAATGCACCATTTAATTCAAACTTAGGATTGTTATTATCAATTGCAGGTGTAATTTTTCTTACTGAATTTATAAAGTTCAATGTTGAAATATCTAAATTTTTTAAATTATCTGCTTTAGTTAATGTTGGATATTCATTAGCATCATACATAGGTAATTTAAATGTAGATTTATTTTGTTTGATAATTATGTTGTTTCCAACTACTTCAAAGATAATATCTTCATTTTTTAATCTTTTAATAATACCTAATAAATTAGAACCATTTGTTGTAGCTTTTCCATCTACGCTATCAGATATATTTTCAATATGTGATTCTAAACCAATTTCATAATCTGTTGCTTTTAAAATTAGTTTTCCATTTGTAGTTTCTAGATATATATGTGATGTAATAGAACTAGCATCTTTTTTCTCTAAAAAAGGTTGCATTGATGATATTACATTTTCAATGATATTTTTTGTAATTACAAACCTCATTTTATCTCCTATTTTTTTATTTAAAGTAGTGGTAGTAGTAGAGCATGTGAAAAGATGAAAACACTTCTTCGCAAACGAATGAGTCGAAACTCTTTCATGTGACTAAACGAAATGAAATATTCACACCTTTTCACATAATCTCTTTAAACTTTTTTAAGTTTAATACTTTTACCACTCCTTATTTATGATTTTATTCTTTAAATTTTCTATAATTAGTTTAAAATTTTCGTCTTTTTCAATTAGCTCATTTGCTTTTTTAATATTATGAGAAATTGAAGAGTGATCTTTCATTCCAACGAACTTTGCAATATCTGGCATAGAGTTATGTGTAAGCTCACGTGCAAGATATATAACAACTCTTCTAGCATTTGCTACTGTTGCAGTTCTTTTCTTAGATTTGATATCACTAGGTTTTATATTAAGCTCACTTGCAACAATATTTATTACATCTGGAAGTTTAATATTTTCTTTTGTTTCTTTTATTTGATCTTTTAATAAACCTTGAACCATTTCAAGATTTATTTCTTGGTTTAATAGCGATGCAGAGGCATTAATTCTAATTAAAACACCTTCTATTTCTCTAATAGAATTATCCAAGTTTGTAGCAATAAAATTTATAATCTCTCTACTTAATGAAATACCATTTAACTCAGATTTCTTTTCTATAATTGCAATTTTAGTTTCAAGTCCAGGAAGTTGAATATCAGCTGTTAAACCCCATTCAAACCTTGATTTTAATCTATCTACTAATCCTGCAATTTGAGAAGGTAGTCTATCTGATGTCATTACAATTTGTTTTTTTGCATTGTGTAATTCATTGAAAGTATGGAAAAATTCTTCTTGTGTTTGTTCTTTTCCAGATAAAAATTGAATATCATCTATCAATAGAACGTCACATTTACGGTACTTTGACCTAAAATGTTCCATATTTTTATTTTTAATTGAGAAAGTAAAATCATTCATAAACTGCTCTATTGTTACATAAATTACAGTTTGACCTTTTTCAATTGCTGCATTTCCAACTGCTTGAAGTAAATGTGTTTTTCCTAAACCAGTTCCACCATAAATAAATAAGGGATTGTATTGAATACCTGGTTTATTCGATACTGCTAATGATGCGTTGTAGGCCATTTGATTTGATGAACCTACAATAAATGAATCAAAAGTATATGATGGATTTAGTATCGTACTTTCAGCAGTTTTATTTTCTATACGTTCTTTTATGATTTCTTTTTTTGATTTCTTCTCGCCAGCGATTTTTATTTCAATAGTAGGCTTAGTTCCATCATATATTTCAAAACAATGTTGAATAACATCTGTATATTTACTCTTAATCCAAGAGGCTATATATTTATTTCCAACTTCAAAAATTGCAATATTATCGTCAGATGATATTTTTTTGTATACAAGCTGCTTTAAGTATCTGTTGTAATCAGCAGAACTAGCTTCTTTTTGAATAATTGATAAAAACTCTTTGTTTGTCATTTAGTATTAACTCTTTTATTTATAAATAGTAATTATTATATCCAATTTTTAATAAAACTTATTAAATTATAAATAAAGTAATTTTTTCAACTTAAAAGAGATAGTTTCTATCCTGATTGTATATTTTACAAACTTTGATAGTTTTCATCGAAATGAAATGTTGTACACATAGTGAATAACCCGTGAATAACTTGTGTTGATTAAGTGAAAATTTATGTAAATAATACCATTATACGGGCTTAAGATTATGTGAATAGAAAAATGAACAAAAAGAGTAAATAAGTGAAAATACTAGGAATTGACCCCGGAACTCGTAACTGTGGGTATGCAATAATAGAGAAAAACAGAGGCCAAATTAAGCTTATTGAAGCAGGTTTAATTAAAATAAAAGCAACAATTTTGCAAGAGCAAATTATGGAGATGACAGAAGGTTTTGATATGATTTTTAAAAATCATAGTGTAGATGAAGTTTCTATTGAAGATATGTTTTATGCCTTTAATCCAAAAACAGTAATAAAATTAGCACAATTTAGAGGTGCGATTTCTCTTAAAATTTTACAAGAATTTGGAAATTTTTCAGAATATACTCCCTTGCAGGTTAAACGTGCAGTAACAGGAAATGGAAAAGCAGATAAAACGCAAGTAGCTTTTATGGTTAAAAAACTTCTTGGAATAAAAAAAGAGATAAAACCTTTAGATATTACAGATGCAATTGCAATTGCAATTACTCACTCTCAAAGAATAAAATAATTTTTATTCTAGGTAATTTAGTTATAATTCGATTTATATAATAATAGGACAATGAATGAAAAGAATAGGTATTTTAGCTTCATATAATGGAAGCGGCTTTAAAACAATAAAGAAAGCTTGTGATGAGGATATTCTTGATGCACAAGTGACTGTTGTAGTCTCTAATAATACAAAAGCTAATGCTTTAAAAACGGCAGAGCAAATGAATATACCTAATTTTATAATAAATGCTAAGAAATATCCAAATGAAGATTTAGATGAAAAAATCGCAGAACTATTTAAAGAGTATAACTGTGATTATATTTTTTGTTCAGGATATATGAAAATTATTGGCTCAAAATTAATATCAAATTTTGAAGAAAAAATAGTAAATACGCATCCTGCATTATTACCTTCTAAATATGGTGGAAAAGGAATGTATGGTAGATTTGTACATGAAGCTATTATAAAGAATAATGAAAAAAAATCAGGGGTTACTATTCATTTTGTAAATGAAAAATATGATGATGGTAGAATTATTTTGAAAAAAGAGCTTGAACTTTCAAATGATGAGACAGTGGATTCATTAGAGGATAGAATTAAAGATTTAGAATCAATAGCTATTATTGAGGCTTTTAAAAAATTACTAGCCTAAGCTAGTAATTCTTATTTAAATACTGCGTCTAATTCTTCAGTAGTTTCAATATACTTAACATTAGAAACTTTTCCATCTGTAACTGTATAAACAGTAATTTTATCATCTTTTGTAGAAAATGATTTAGCTTGTTCTTCATTAACTAAAAGAATTGGAAATGGGTATTTTTTCATTTTTGGTAAAGCAATAAATTTTGAAATTAAACTTGGCATACCAGAAATATCTGCTATATATTTAGTTTTGTTAGTTTCTAAAAAGTTAGTATCTTTAGTTAAAAGGTATTCTCTTACTATAACACTAGTACCTCTACTTTCTGCTACTAAAATAGTTTTAGTATCTGCAGAAATTTTATGCATTTTCTCGAATTGATCTTTAATTTCAAAAGTTGGTGTAGACTCACCAATACTTAAAGCATTTGCAAATGTTGCAACAAATAATAAAACTGAAAATAATATTTTCTTCATTTTTTCTCCTAAATTTTTAAATTGGCAGATTGTACCCATAAAAGATAAATGAAAAGTTAATCCAAGAATAAATTTTATTATTTAGATAAAGTAGGTAAATGCCAGCCTTCATAATAAGCTAATAATCGTAAAGCAACACCAAATATAAAGACACCAATTAAAGCAGGAATACTTTGCAAATCAAAGATATGCAAGGCATAAGTTATAAGACCTACGATTATTGCTACTGTTGCATAAAATTCTGATACTAAAATAGAAGGAACTCTATTTATTAGTATATCTCTTATTGTTCCTCCACCAACTGCTGTGATAAAAGCTAGGATTAATACCCCTAAAAAGTTAAACTCATTTTCAATTGCAACAAGTGAACCTGTAATTGCAAAAGATACAAGACCAACTGCATCTGAGATTATAAAGGCAGTTTTACCTTCTATATCATCAATTTTATGAAGTTTAAAAATAAGTGATATGATTACAGTTCCAATCACAAGTATCACAGGCATGGTATCTGTAAATACATAGGGTGTTTTAGAAGCTAGTACATCTCGTGTCATTCCACCACCAAGTGCAGTTAGAAATGCAGAGATAAAAACTCCAAGAATATCAAGCTTATAATGTACTGCAATTAGAAATCCACTTAGTGCAAAACAGATTATTCCAATTAAATCAGCAATTTCCAATGCAGTCATTATTTACCTTTTTTGTAATTTTATTTTATATAAGTATACTAAAAAAGCTATCAATATTTATTAAAAAATTGAAAAACCTGTTTTAGCAGTAAAAAGTTCTAAGGCTCTTGTTCCTATTAAGGAATTACCTTGTTTATTTAAATTTGGTGAATATACACTAAGAGACATTTTATCTGGAACAATAGCAACAATTCCTCCTCCAACACCACTTTTCCCAGGTAATCCAACTCTATATGCAAAGTCACCTGATGCATCATAGTGGCCACATGTAAGCATTAAAGAATTAATTCTTTTAGCTTTTGTTTCAGTTGTAATTATTTCATTTGTCAAGGGATTTATTCCATCATTGGCTAAATAGAGTATAGCATCAGCTAATTGTTCTGTATTCATTTCAATTGAACAGTGTTTAAAATATGTTGATATTACATCTGATATGTGATTATTAATATTTTTATAGCTTTTCATCATATTTATTAATGCTAAATTCATATATCCATGATCGACTTCTGATTCATAAACTTCTTTATCAAATGAAATTGTTGAATCATTTGCAGCAAGTCGTATAAAATTTAAAATAGTATCAAAACTTTTATCTTTGTATTTTGATAATAAGCTATCAGTTACTACTATTGCACCTGCGTTTATAAACGGATTTCTAGGAATTCCATTTTCATATTCAAGTTGAACAAGTGAATTAAAAGGATCACCAGAAGGCTCATGACCAACTCTTTTATATAAACTTCTTCCATATAATTGTAAAGCAAGAGTAAAGGTAAAAACTTTTGAGATACTTTGTATAGAAAACTTTGTTTTTGTATTTCCAATATTATATGTAGTTCCATCAAGTAATCTTATACTCATTGCAAATTGTCTAGGATTTATCTTAGCAAGTGCTGGAATATAATTTGCTACGTGTCCTTTTTTATAAAGAGGTTGTATTTCTTCTTCTATTTCTTCCAGAATTTTTTGGTAATTTATTTCTATCATTGTTACAACTTTTTTAAAGAATAATTTTGAAGGATTATACAAAAGAATTCTTTATATCCTTAGAGAATTAAGAATAAATACAAATAAAATTTGACTTTTGTTATCTAATATGAATCTATATACATTTATTCCTTACTTTAAGCTTAGTTTTAGTATAATCCCGAAAATTTTAATAAAAAGAGATTAAATGAGAGATATTAGAAACATTGCGGTTATCGCACACGTTGACCACGGTAAAACTACATTAGTAGACGAATTATTAAAACAATCTGGAACTTTTACTGCTCACCAAGAAGTAGAAGACAGAGTTATGGATAGTAATGATATTGAAAAAGAAAGAGGAATTACAATTCTTTCTAAGAATACTGCTATTGATTATGAAGGTGTAAGAATTAACATTATTGACACTCCAGGCCATGCTGATTTTGGTGGAGAAGTTGAACGAGTTCTTAAAATGGTTGACTGTGTACTTTTATTAGTAGATGCTCAAGAAGGTGTTATGCCTCAAACTAAGTTTGTTGTTAAGAAAGCTTTACAATTAGGTCACAGACCAATTGTTGTTATTAACAAAATTGACAAACCAGGTTCAGATGCAGATAGAGTTGTTGATGAAGTATTTGACCTTTTTGACCAAATGGGTGCAAATGAAGAGCAACTAGAATTCCCAGTTGTTTATGCAGCAGCAAGAGATGGTTATGCTAAATTATCTTTAGATGAACCAAATGAGAATTTAACTCCATTATTCCAAACAATTTTAACAGAAGTTCCAAAACCAAAAGGTTCTGATGAAAATGGTCTTCAATTACAAGTATTTACACTTGATTATGATAACTTCATTGGAAAAATTGGTATTGCTAGAATCTTTAACGGTACTATTTCTATGGGTGAAACTGTAACTTTAGTTAAAGCTGATGGTGAAAAAATCAAAGGTAGAGTTACTAAACTTATTGGATTCAAAGGTGTTGATAGATTTGATATCAAAACTGCTGGAACTGGTGATATTGTTGCTGTTGCTGGTTTTGAAACTATTGATGTTGGTGATTCACTTTGTGATCCTGCAAACCCAATGCCTTTAGATCCTATGCATATTGAAGAGCCTACATTATCTGTTACATTTGCAGTAAATGATTCTCCTTTAGCTGGTCAAGAAGGTAAATTTGTAACTTCAAATAAAATTGACGAAAGATTATCTGCTGAAATGAACACTAATATTGCTATGAACTATGAGCAAACTGGTGAAGGTAAATTTAAAGTTAACGGAAGAGGTGAGTTACAAATTTGTATCCTTGCTGAAAATATGAGAAGAGAAGGATTTGAATTCTCTATTGGAAGACCTGAAGTAATCGTAAAAATTGAAGATGGTGTTAAATTAGAGCCATTTGAGCACTTAGTAATTGATACTCCAGATGAATTCTCAGGTGCAATTATTGAGAAATTAGGAAAAAGAAAAGCTAATATGACAAACATGGTACCAATGGGTTCTGGTTATACAAGATTAGAGTTTGAAATTCCTGCAAGAGGTTTAATTGGTATTAGAACTGAGTTCTTAACTGAAACTAAAGGTGAGGGTGTTATGAACCACTCATTCTTAGAATTCAGACCACATTCTGGAACAGTTGAATCTAGAAAATATGGAGCATTAGTTTCTATGGAAAATGGTGAAGCTGTTGGTTATTCAATCTTCAACTTACAAGATAGAGGAGTTATGTTTATTAAACCTCAAGATAAAGTTTATAACGGAATGGTAGTTGGACAACATGCTAAAGGGAATGATTTAGATATCAATCCAATTAAAGCTAAACAACAATCAAACGTTAGATCTTCTGGTGCTGATGAAGCTATTAAACTTGTTCCACCAAGACAAATGTCTTTAGAAAACGCGCTAGAGTGGATTGAAGAAGATGAGCTTGTTGAAGTAACTCCTCTTTCGATTAGAGTTAGAAAAAGAGATCTTGATCCAAACGTTAGAAAAAGAACTGCTAAAAAGACTAAATTTGCTTAATAGAAATTAGATTTTATCTATTTTTATAAAAGGATGTGCTTTTTAGCACATCCTTTTTTTTTACAAAATTTTTTAGACAAAAGGGTTTATATGTCCGATATGAAGGTATTTAGGATTAAGACAAATATATTAAAAACAAAAAATTAATAGGAGAATTTATTTTCTCCTATAAAAAGGAGAAAATAATGAAAAATATTAATACAAATAAAAAAGATTATGCCATTTTAATAGGTATATATTTTGTAACAATAACTACCAGTTTTATAACAATAATAAATTAGTATGAAATAATCTAAGATAAGAAAGTAATATCAAAATGGGCGCCAGTATATTCTTTCTTATTATATATATAAGTTTCATTTGTAACATTGATAGTTGAATTATGATGTTCTACAATAATTTGATAGGACATAGATAATCCAATACCTGTACCAATACTTTTGTGTTTAGTTGTAAAGTAAGGATCAAAGATTTTATCTATTATATCTTTATCTATTCCTCCTCCATTATCTTTTATAACTAATACTAAATTACCCTTTACTTTATGAGTTTTAATAAAAATATACTTGTTATCATTCTTTCCAATATAATCATTTATAGCGTCTTTTGAGTTGTTTATTATATTTATAAGTGCTTGAATAAGTTGATTCTCAAAACCATTTATAATTCCATCTTCTTTTATATCTAATACAGCTTCAATATTATTATTAACTATTGAAGATTTTAAAATACTCATCGTTTTTTCAACTAAATTAGATATATAAATATTTTCTCTATTTGTATCATTTTTTATAAAGTTTCTAAAGTCATCAATAGTTTTAGATAAATATTGAGTTTGCTCTGTAATACTTCTCATATCCTGTAATAACTCATCTTCTTTTAAAATATTAAATTCACTTTTTACTCTTATTCCACTAGCAATTGTAGAAATAACACTAAGTGGCTGTCTCCATTGGTGGGCAATATTACCAATCATTTCACCCATTGATACAAGTTTTGCCTGAGATTGCATAATTTTAGTTTCTGAAATATCTCTTGCAACTCCTATATAACCATATATTTCATTATTCTTATTCTTAAGTGCAGTTACAGATAAAAATACAGGTATATGTTTTCCTTCTTTTGTAAGATAAGTCCATTCATATTCATTTGGTAAGTTTAATTTAGATTTTATTACAAATACATCAAATCCAGGAGTTATATCTATTTGAAGTTCTTTAGAAAACTCTTTTGTTCTTTGTTCAACTTCACTTTTTAAATGGAATTTTGAAGGAGTTAGTTTACTTACTAATTCTTCACTTTCATATCCTAGTAGTTCTTTAGCCTCTTTATTTATTTGTTGAATTAGTCCTTCTTCATCGGTTCTTATTATTAAGTATCCAGAATTATCAAAAATTGTTGTTTGTAATTCTAGTGCTTCAAAAAGTTTATTTTCATTATTTTTTTCACTTGTCACGTCATAGAACCATCCAATCATTGCTTTTTCACCATCAAAATTAATATTCATATATGATGCTAAAGCCCAAATAGTTTCATCTTCTATCTTTAATTCAATTAGTTCATTATAGATAGTTTTATTTTTTTCAAGAGAGCTGAGAATATGATCATAATTCTTCTTATTAGCATAATAATCTCTTGGGTTTTTATGTATTGTAAGATTTTTATTAACTCTAAGTAATTTAGAGTAAGCGTTATTTGCAAAGATTACCTCTTGGCCATTATTTCTAGCGATTCTTACAGCAATTGGACTTAATTCTAAAAGATACTCTAATCTATCTTGCTCTTTTTTAAGAATATTTCTTGATATTTTGATTGAGAAAATCATATCATTTATACTATCTGATAAAATATTCATTTCAATAAGAGGATTATTTGATATTGATTTTATGGGTATTCCATCTTTATCTCTTTGTCCAAGTGTCTCAACAATATTAGATATAGGTTTTAAAATAAAGCTACGAATAGTTATAAATAAAAAGAAAATAAGGCTTATAGATATAATAATACTATTTTGTATATTACTAATAATAATATTATTTAATTCTTTATTCATAGATTTATCAGAAATATATATACTAATAGACCCAAGTTCTTTACCTATTGAAGATTTGATATTGTAAGTATTTGAATAAAAACAATTTTCTAAAGCTTGATTTTGTTCTTTATTATTAATATCATAATTGATAATTTTTGTATTAGATATTTTAATTTTACCACTTATAAATGTTTTTTCGCCAATTATTTTACCCATGTTGTAATCGTTTATTATAATTGCAAAAATATCTCTGCGGTTTATTTCATGTAATATTAAATTATTGTACTCATTTACTGAGTATGAAACAATCATATTTTTTATATTGTCATTTAAAGATAAAATTGTTATTTCAGAATCATTTTTCATATTCTTGATAATTTCATCTTTTGTATTTATATAAGTATATGCAGAATTTAATGACATGATTATAATTACGACAGTAAATATAATTATACTCAAGGCTAAATATAATGAGAATTTTTTATTTTTCATTTGTTTTCATAGTTTAAAAAACTATTTAATACCCAAAACATTTAGTTTTATTTCAGATATATTCTTATTGATATTTTGAGTTGATACTGTTAATACAGGAACTTGAATATTCTTTTCTACAATTTTATTATTTAAATATTCATCAATTGTCTTTGCTGCAACTTCTCCCATTAAATAGGGCTGTTGCATAGCAGAAGCTAAGATAACTCCATTTTGGATTAATTCAATATATTCTGGCTCTGCATCAAAAGCTAAAAGAATTAATTCTTTTTCTTTTTTTAACTCTTTTATAGCTTTAATTGAACCCTTATAGTTATTAGAAGTTTGTAACCATATTGCTTTTAATTCAGGATATTCAGAAATCATATTTTTGGTAAATAAGTAAGTTTCTTCATCTGTCCATTCTTTTAACTGTTTAATATCAGCACCTTTGATATTTGATTCTTTTAATGCTTTTATAAATCCTAAAGTTCGTTCTTGGCCATTTGATCTTTTTTGTGGAATAGCTATAATTCCAACTGTTCCATTTTGCCAATTATTAGAAAGCATTTTTTCTGTAAGTACTTTTCCTATATCATAAGCACCTTTTTTATTATTAGAGGATATATAAGAAACATACTCACCTTTATCTGTTCCAATATCAGATATGACTACTGGAATATGTGCTTGTTTTGCAAGGTTTAATATAGTTACACATGAAGAAGAATTAAATGGAGTGACAATTAATCCAGCTATATTTTCTTTAAGTGCTTTTACTGTTAATTGAAGTTCTTTTTTAGCACTATTTTTGGCATCATATATTTCAAAATCATAACCAAGAGATTTAATATTATTTTCAATACCTTTTGCCATAATTTTCCAAAATGGTATTTTCATATCATTATTTAAATATATAATTTTTTTATTTTTATTTATTTCTCCTGCATTAATAAAATATGATGTAGAAATAATTAATAAAATAAGTATAAATTTAAAAAAGCTCATATTTCAGCCTATTTTTGAGTTAAATATATGTATATAATACATGTTATTATAACCAATATAAGTAAATATTTACTAAACAAAAAAAAATTAAAATTAAAATTTAAACCAAAAGAGATAATTTTATGCAAAATGTAATAATAAATATAAAAAAATTATCTCTATTGGAAAGGAGAAAAGAAAGTAAACCCAATTTGGGAAGATTGGGTTGTATCTAGCTATGGAGTATAGGAGGAGACCATAAAACTTATATATAACTAATTGCAAAGATACTTTTTACTTCTATATTTGAAATCAAGTTTATTAATCAGTTTTGTTTTTATAAAATATATTAAATTGAAAAAAATAGAACAAATACTGATTTAAATATTATGAAATCGATAAAAAGATTATATACTCAAATGATTAATGAATACTAAACAAAAAGTTAAGATTAGTTAACAATCTTTTTAATTGAATTTACTAAGTCTAAAATCTCTTCCTGTGTTTGTGAAAAATGAATAGAAACTCTAATCCAACCTGGGTTTTCATCTGTATCTATATCTTCAATACCTAATAAATCATGACCATAAGGACCAGCACATGAGCATCCTGCTCTTGTTTGAAAACCTTTTTGTTCTGATAGCTTTGAACATAGTTCATAAGGGTCTAGATCTGAAATATTAAAAGATACAATTCCAATATTATCTTCTTCTTGGTTTCCATAGATTTCACATGTAGGAATTTTGGAAAGTTCGTCTAAAAATATATTTTTTAATTTGTCTTTTCTTTTTTTAATAAAATCAAAACCTATTTCATTTCTTAATTGATAGGCTAAACTTGCACGAATAAGTTGTAAGATTCCTGGTGTTCCTGCATCTTCTCTAGTTTCTATATTTTTTTGATAAACATGACGGTCTTTGTTTACATACTCAACCGTGCCACCACCTGCAAAGGTAGGAGATAAACTAACATCTACTAAGGATTTTCTAATTACTAAAAGTCCACAAGAACCAGGGCCACCTAGTAACTTATGTGGAGACATAAACATTGCATCATAAAGTTCACATGGAATATTTATATAAGGAGATGAAGCTGCTGCATCAAAACAGATGATAGCATTATAAGATCTTAATATTTTTGATATTTCTTTATATTTAGTAATAATTCCTGTAACATTTGAAGCTACACAAAAAGATGCAATTATCTCTCTATGTTTATTTTTTTCTAAGACCTCTTTTAAATGGTCTAAATCAATTAAACCTGTTTTACAAAGGTTAATTCTTTGGATTTCACATAATGCTTCTCTAAAAGAAACTTCATTTGAGTGATGTTCATAAGGTCCTACAATTACTAAAGGAAGTTTTGATTTATCAACTTGAATGTCATATCTTTTTTTAGTTGCAGGGGGAATATAAAGTCCAAGTAATTCTTGAAAATGTTTAATAGCAGCGGTTGTTCCACAACCATTTGGAAGTATTGCAAAATCACTTGTTAGTTCTAAAGACTTAGCTAGATTTTCTCTAGCCATTTCATAATAGCTACTTGTTGTATCTGCATTTGATGACTCTTTAGAATGTGTATTTGCATAAGTTTCTAATACATCATGTATTCTATTTTCTATTTGTCTAAAAGCAAGTCCTGTAGCTGTGTAATCAAAATACTCTTTTTTATTTTTTCCAATTGTGTTATATCTTATGAAATCAAGAGTATTTGTATTAGTATTTAAAAATGGTTTGAAAACTTTATTGCTCATTATCTCACTTTATATAAAAGGATTAAAATTTACTTTTTTTAAGTCACTTGCTAAATCATTTGCATTAGTTGTTGGTGCATCTAAAACAATGATATGACCTTTATTTGTTAATTTTATTTTTGAAGCTTCATGTTTTTCTAGAATTTTTGCAAGTCCAGAGAAGTCTGAAGCTTTTAATTTTAACGAAGGCACTTTACAACCTATATAACTTTGACCTTCAACAATACTTTTGTTTATTCCAAAGTGCTCACCTTTTGTAGCTGTATTATCTTCTTCTAAAACGATTGTTTTTAGATTAAAATTAATAGATGATTCTAAGATATTTGTAAATTCTTTTATTCCCCACGTTTGAATTAGAGATGAAAAAGTACTTTTTTTAACATCAGTTCTATTTCCAAATATTTTATAAATATTAGCAATAGCTCTTGTTGTATTCACAATTTGAGAAGATGTAATATATCCTATATGTTCATCAATAATTTTTACAGAGAATAAAACTTTATTATTCTTATAAGAGTTAGCATTAAAAGTAATATCTGGAGTTTCATCAAGATTACATCCTTCTTTACATCCACTAATTGCCATTTGTAATTTATTTGGTAAGTTTGAAAACTTTTTATTTCCAATAAATGTATCATTTATTTTACTAGCAATTGAACTAACATCAATTAACTGCTTGCAATCAACAGTGTTTATAGGACATGTAATAATACTTCTTACAGTATGTCCAGATTCAAAAATAGTACTTAAATTTACATTGTGTAAAAGATTAAAAACGTGTGGTAAGTTATGCATTTTTAAGTACTTAAATTCAATCTTTTGTCCGTGATTAATATCTAAAGAATTTTTAGCATAATCTTTTGATATAAAAGCTAAAGTTTTAAGTTGTTCAACATTTAACTCACCCAATGGTAAAGGAATCACAATTCTAAAATAGTCTTGATTATCTTCATGCTGGTAAATTCCATACCATTGAAATCTAATTAAATCTTTTGCGGTAACTCTTTCACCTAAAACTGCATAGATATAGATGTCACTTAAGACATCTAATCCATCTTTTTCTTTCTTTATTTGTTCTATGTTTAAAGTTAAATTATTTGACATTATATAGCCTTACAGTTCCATTCTGGAAAGTTTTTTCTAATATAAGTATTTAACTCAATTTCAGCTTGAGTATAAATTCTTTTTTGCTCTTCAAGTTGTGCAAAACCATCAACTGAAGATACAATCATACCAGCACCAACTGTAGAATTAGTGTACTTATCAATAATAATGAAACTTCCTGTATATCTATTCTCATGATATGGGTCTACTGCAATTTCTCTGTCAAGTGATATTGTAACTTTTGCAATATCATTTAACTCTAAAGTATCAGCAGCAATTTCTTCAAATGTATTAATATTCTTTTTAAATTCAATTGAATTAAATGCTCCATTTAATACAGAAGTTGCTCTTTTAATAATGTAGTTTTGATTAAGAGCTAATGGCGCTTCATCCATCCACACTACCATTGCAGATAAATGATTCGATACTTTAGGAATATCCGTAGATTTTACAATCATATCCCCTCTTGAAATATCAATTTCATCTTCAAGTGTAATTGTTGTAGCCATTGGAGCAAATGCTTTCTCCATCGTTTCTACAGTTTCATCTTTTCCAATTGGTCTTAAATCTTTAATATCATTTGATACGATTGATTTAACCTTAGATGTTTTTCTTGAAGGTAATACTGTAATTTCATCACCAACTTGAATTGAACCACTAGCAATTGTTCCAGAGAACCCTCTAAAGTTTAAGTGAGGACGTACAACATATTGAACAGGTAATCTAAATACTGTAGATGCTTTTTTGTGGATATCAACAGTATCTAGTAATTCCATTAATGGAAGTCCTGTATACCATGAACATTTAGGTGAAACTGTTAAAATATTATCTCCATCTAATGCAGAAAGAGGAATAAATTCAATATTTAAATCTTCATTATGAGGAAGATTTGGAACAATTTGCTTATAATCTTTTTGAATTTGTTCAAATACTTCTTCACTGAAATCAACTAAATCCATTTTATTAATAGCAACGATTAGGTTTTTAATACCTAATAATGAAGCAATATAAGAGTGTCTTTTAGTTTGAGTTAAAATTCCTTGTCTTGCATCTATTAAAATAATAGCTACATCTGCAGTACTAGCACCCGTTGCCATATTTCTTGTGTATTGCTCATGACCTGGAGTATCTGCAATAATGAACTTTCTTTTATCAGTTGAGAAGAATCTATAAGCAACATCAATAGTAATACCTTGCTCTCGCTCAGATGCTAAACCATCAACTAAAAGTGCTAAGTCAATTTTATCACCAGTAGTTCCTGATTTTTTAGAATCTTTTTCAATTGCTGCTAATTGATCTTCGAAGATCATTTTTGAATCATATAATAGTCTTCCAATTAAAGTTGATTTACCATCATCTACTGAACCACAAGTAATAAATCTTAATATTTCTTTATTCTCATGCTCTTTTAAATATGCTTCTATATTCTCTGAAATTAAATCTGATTGATGTGCCATACTAAAAATACCCTTCTTGTTTCTTTTTTTCCATTGATGCGTCACCATCACTATCGATTAATCTTCCTTGTCTTTCACTAGTTGTACAAACAAGCATCTCTTGAATAATTTCAGGTAATGTTGTAGCTTCTGATTCTACTGCACCTGTTAATGGATAACAACCTAATGTTCTAAATCTTACCATTTCTTTTTTAGCAGTTTTTCGTAATTCTTCAGGAACTCTTTCATCATCTACCATGATTTTTGTACCCATATATTCTACTACATCTCTCTCTTTTGAGAAATATAAATCAGGAATAGGAATACTTTCTAAATAAATATATTGCCAGATATCTAATTCTGTCCAATTTGAAATAGGGAATACTCTAATTGATTCACCTTTAGTATGTCTTCCATTATAAACATTCCAAAGTTCTGGTCTTTGAGATTTTGGATCCCATCTATGGTTTTTATCTCTAAAAGAATAAATTCTCTCTTTTGCTCTTGATTTTTCTTCATCACGACGTGCGCCACCAAATACTGCATCAAACTTTTGGATATCAAGCATTTGCTTTAAACCTTCTGTTTTCATTACATCAGTGTGCATTGCACTACCATGTTCAAAAGGAGAAATATTCATCTCAATACCTTTTGGATTTGAGTAAGTAATAAGCTCCATACCAACTTCTTTAGCTCTTTTATCTCTAAACTCTATCATCTCTTTAAATTTCCATTTAGTGTCCACATGAACTAATGGTAAAGGAGGAGGTGCAGGATAAAATGCTTTTTGTAAAATATGAAGCATTACAGATGAATCTTTACCTACTGAGTAAAGCATACCTGGGTTTTGAAACTCTGCAATTACTTCTTTCATAATGTGCATAGATTCAGCTTCAAGCTGTTTTAAATGTGTTAATCTTTCTTGACTTATTTCCATATAGTTTTTCTCCATTAATTTTGATTCTCTCAAATTAAAAGTTTGATTTCATCGTTTGTATATTTTATTTTTTGTGTAAACCACACTCTTTGTGTTCAGGGTTTTCCCACCACCATCGTCCAGCTCTAATATCTTCGCCTTCTTTTACTGCTCTTGTACATGGCGCACATCCAATACTTGGAAAGCCTTTATCGTGAAGTTTGTTATATGGAACTTTATTTTCTTTTATATAATCCCATACATCATCTTCATTCCATAAAATTAAAGGATTAACTTTTATTAAATTAAACCCTTCATCCCACTCAACAAGTTTCATATCAGTTCTAGTAACACTTTGCGCTGCTCTTAATCCTGTAAACCAGATATCAAGACCTTTTAAAGCACGTTTAAGAGGCTCTATTTTTCTAATACCACAGCAAGTCTTTCTATTTTCAATACTTTCATATTGTCCATTTACACCTTGAGTTTTATATAATTCTTGAACATCATTTTCATTTGGAAAATATACATCTAATTTGATGTTATATTTTAAATTTGTTGCATCCATTACATCATATGTCTCAGGGTGAAGTCTTCCTGTATCCAAAGTGAAGATTTTAGCATTTTTATATTTTTTTAAAATGATATCTGTCAATACTTGATCTTCAGCTGCTAAACTTGAACTTAATGCTGAAGAATATTTATAATGTTTTAAAAAATACTCTACAACTTCTTGTGTAGTTTTACCAGCTAATTCTTTATTTAATTTGTCTACTAATTCTTTACTCATAATACAACCTATATTTGATAATCATTTGCCGTAGGTTTAACTCTACCTAAATCAATTTTATTCCATGCTCGCTCGTGAAAATAGTATAAAACCATTTTTGTAAATAGTTCAATTGAACCAATTGAAGCTGCCATTGCTAAGTTACCTGTAATAAAGTATGAGATTATAATTGTATCAAGAGTACCAATTGTTCGCCAAGATATTGTCTTAACAACTGATCTGTAAGCTTTTTCTTGCATCTATTCTTTCCTCATATGTTATTTGGCATATGAGAACGAAGAGTTTTTACTCTTCGTCATAGTCATATAACCCTGAACTTAAATATCTTTCACCAGTATCACAAAGAATAGTAACGATTGTTTTACCTTTATTCTCAGGTCTGCTAGCAACTATTTTTGCAATATGTGCATTTGCACCTGCTGAAATACCAATTAATAAACCTTCTTCTTTTGCAATAGATCTTGAACTTGCAATTGCATCTTCATTTGATACTTGAATAACTTCATCATAAACTTCTGTATTTAAAACATCTGGAACAAATCCTGCACCAATACCTTGAATTTTATGAGGACCTGGTTTACCACCACTTAATACAGGAGATGCTTCTGGTTCAACTGCAATAATTTGTACATTTGGATTATTTGCTTTTAATACTTCACCAACACCTGTAATTGTTCCACCTGTACCAATTGCAGCAATAAAAATATCAACTTTTCCATCTGTATCTGCAATAATTTCTTTTGCAGTTGTAAGTCTATGAATTTCAGGATTAGCTGCATTTCCAAACTGTTGAGGGATAAATGAATTTTCTGTTTTTTCACTTAATTCAACTGCTTTATCAATAGCACCTTTCATTCCTTTTTCAGGCTCAGTTAATACTAAATCAGCACCTAAAGCTTTTAATAATCTTCTTCTTTCAATACTCATAGATGAAGGCATAGTAAGAACTAATTTAATTCCTAAAGCTGCACAAACACCTGCTAATGCAATTCCTGTATTCCCAGATGTTGGTTCAATTACTGTTGTTTCTTTTGTGATTAAACCTTGCTCTAAAGCAGAGTTAATCATGTTTGTACCAATTCTATCTTTTACTGAATGTGAAGGATTCATAAATTCACATTTTCCAAGAACTGTTGCTCCACTTGTTTCACTTGCACCTTGTAGTTTTACTAAAGGTGTATTACCGATTAATTCTGTTATGTTATTTGCATATTTCATTTTAATTTCCTTTATATACTGTAATGTAAAAATTCATTGTATTTATCTTGATAATCATCTAGCTTTGCTAAGTTCATATCAAATAGTTTTTTCATATTTTGTTTTGATTCATCAAAAAAGATATTTAATATAGGATTTGATGTTTTCGAATCAACTACATTTATATCACCTTCAAGTGCAACTAAAATATCTAAGACCTTTATATCTTCAGCCGCATGAGCCAAGATATATCCACCTTTTGCTCCTCTAATACTTTTTACAAGCTCAGCACGTCTTAGTTTGCTTAAAAGTTGCTCTAAGTAATTTTGAGGAATATTAGCATTTGATGAAATTTCCTTGATTTGCATAGGAGTTTTTTTATCATGTTTGCTAAGTTCATACATGGCAGTTAAACCATATACACCTTTTGTCGAAATTAATGGCATTTTTTCATATCCACTAATTTAACGCTTGAGTTAAATCTTCAATTAAATCAACAGTATTTTCTAAACCAATTGAAAGTCTAACAGTAACAGGACTTACTCCCGCTTTTTCTAATTCTTCTGGACTCATTTGCGAATGAGTAGTAGATGCTGGATGAACGATAAGTGATTTACTATCTCCTATGTTTACAACAACTGAGAATAACTTAGCACTATCTATTACTTTTTTAGCTTCTTCAAAAGATTCAACATCAAATGAAATTAATCCAGATGATTTTCCACCTTTGAAATATTTTTGAGCTTTGTCATAATATTTATTTGATTCTAATCCTGGATAGTTTACAGCTTTTACTTTTGGATGTGATTCTAAGAATTTTGCAATTTCAAGTGCATTATCTGAATGTTTATCAACTCTTAATGCTAAAGTTTCTAAAGTTTGAATTAGTAACCAAGAATTAAGTGGAGTTTGAACTGCTCCAATATCTCTTGCTAATGATAATCTAGCTCTTAAACAAAAGTTTGGAAGAGGAACATCCGTATAAACTAAACCATGATACGAAGCATCAGGAGTTGTAAAATCTGAGTATCTATTTTCATTTGCTTTGAAGAATTCAGCTAAACCGTCTCTTTCAACAATAATTCCACCAATAACAGTACCTTGACCATTTGTGTATTTTGAAGTTGAATGAACAACAACATCAACACCCCATTTGATTGGGTTAAATAAAGCTGCACTTGCAACTGTATTATCACAAATAGTTAAAACACCATTTCTTTTTCCGATTTCAACTATTTTTTCCACATCTGCAACAGCAATTTGTGGGTTTGATAATGATTCAAAGAAAATAGCTCTTGTACTATCATCAATTTGTTCTTCTAAGTTTGAAGCATCTTCACTTCTAAAAATTTTAGCTTCAATTCCAAATCTTTTAATAGTATGAGTTAGTAATGTAACTGCTCCACCATATAATTTATCTGAGATTAATATATTGTCACCGGCTTTTGCAACATTTGCAATTGCATAAAAGATTGCAGATTGACCACTTGAAACACATAAAGCAGCAGCTCCACCTTCAAGTTGTGCAAATCTTTGCTCTAATACATCTGTAGTAGGATTATTTAATCTTGTGTAAATTGGTCCTAGTTCTTTTAAAGCAAATAAATTTGCTGCGTGTTCTGAATCTCTAAAGGCATATGCAGTAGTTTGAGCAATTGGCACAGACATTGAACCATAACCCTCTTTCTTATTATAGCCCCCGTGAACTGCAATTGTTTCGTTTTGCATTGTGTAATCCTTTTTTTTATTTAATTTATAGTGAAAGTATAGAATGTTTTGTTTTTAATGTCAAGTGATTTAATTGCAATTAATTAAATATTCTATATAAAATTACTTGTATTTAATAAAAAAGGATTAAACTTAAACAAAAACAAGATTTATTTATTTCTATATAGTCCTATATAATAGGGCTTTTGATGACAATTAAGATTAAATTAATTAATCATGACTAAAAAAAAAGAAATTTCAAAATTTCTTTAAAAAGTAAATATTTCTTTAAAGTAAATCAAATTAGTAAGGTATATATTTGTAAAGTATTAAAAAAAATGGCTATAATTCTACTTGTAAAAAGGCTAAAAAAATGAAAAAGAACGTATTTGAAAATATTATAATAGATAAGAATAAAGAACAATTCTTTGATTTACTAAAAAATGACAAGATTAAAATAGAAAAAATAGTATCTAATGGACAAAGCTCACCTATAAACTTTTGGTACTCACAAGAAAAAAATGAATTTGTACTTATACTAAAAGGAAGTGCAATCTTAGAGTATGAAGATGAAGACATAGAACTTAAAGAGGGAGATTATATAAATATTAAAGCTTTTACAAAACATAGGGTAAAATACACAAATAAAGATGAGCCAACTATATGGCTTGCAGTATTCTACTAAGGTATAAATTGAAAATAGCAATAATAGGAGCAGGGGCTGCTGGTATAATAGCCGCAATAACTGCTAAGAGATTAAACAAAGATATTCAAGTTGATTTATTTGATGCAAATAAAGGTATAGGTAAAAAGATATTGGCTTCTGGAAATGGAAGATGTAATATATCTAACAGTCAAGTAACTCCAAAGAATTATTTAGGAGAGAATCCTGACTTTACAACTTACGCTTTAAAAGAGTTTGACTTCAAGGCTTTTGAAAAGTTTTGTAAATCTATTGGATTACTACTAGATATAAAAGAGACAAATAAAGTATATCCATTATCAAATGAAGCGAAATCAGTTACAAGACTATTAGAGTTAACACTTGATTCTTTAGATGTGAAGGTATATCTAGACTCTTTAATAAAAGATATAGATAAAGAGAATGATAAGTTTTCAATCAAGACAGAACAAAGAGAGTTTGTGGGATATGATAAAGTACTTATCTCAAATGGACTAGGCGCAGCACCACAACTAAATGCGAATGAAACAGGACTAGACTTCGCTTCAAAGTTTGAACATAGCTTCAATCCAACATATCCATCACTTGTAGGACTTCATACAGATGTAACATACCATAGCAGAATGCAAGGTGTTAAAAAAGAGTGTAATGTAGAACTTTATATAAATGGACAAAAAGAACAAGAGATATTTGGAGATGTACTATTTACTAAGTATGGAGTATCAGGTTTTGCTATCTTAGATATATCTCAAGTAGCAGCATACAATCTAAGTATGTACCAAGATGTAAAAATAGCTATAAACTTTTTTCCAAAACTACATAGAAATGACTTGAGCGACCAAATACAAAGTCTGTTTAAAACAGCACCAAAGCAAAAAGCACTGGATATTTTAACAGGAATGATATCAAATAAAATAGCACCAGTTTTACTAGAGCTTTGTAAAATACCAGAAGATACAAAAGCAGAACAAGTAAATGCAAAACAAATCAAAGCAATCTCATACCAACTAAACCAATGGAAACTCAAAATCACAGATACACAGGGCTTCGGTCACGCAGAAGCTAGTGGTGGTGGAGTTCGAACTGATGAGGTTGATAATAAAACTTATGAAAGTAAGAAATGTAAAAACTTGTATTTTGCAGGTGAGGTTTTAGATATCGTTGGAAATAGGGGTGGATTTAATCTGCAGTTTGCTTGGGCGAGTGGTTACCTTGCTGGAAAATCACTAGTAAAAAAATAATAGCTATAAACTAGCCACTTTTGCCCAATTTCTACGTTGTCAAAAAAATTAACTTACTCACTTACTACTAGTAAGCTCCTAAGCTAATTTTTCCTCCGCCTTGAACTAGAACAAAATTGACTAATTTCTAGCTATTATTGATAAAAGGATACATATGGGTACTGAAATTGACTGTTTATTAATATTAAAAGAAAGTATTTCACTTCTTAAAGAAGTTGCATTACTGATTTTTGGTGGCATTGGCTCTTATGTTGCATTCCAAGGATTAAACACTTGGAAACGTCAGTTAAAAGGCAAAGATGAATATGAATTATGTAAAAAAGTTTTAGTTGATTTATATAAATATAAAAATGGTATTAAAATTGTTAGAAACCCAGCAATGTTTCAATATGAGTATGAAAATTCAAATGATATTAGTGATTTATCAAATAAAGATAAACAATTTAAAAATAAAACTTATGCATATCAAGAAAGATGGAAAAAAGTTGAAGAAAATAGAAGTAAATTAAACTTATCTATAATGGAAAGTAAAGTTTATTGGAATGATGATTTAGAAGAATTATTTAAACCTATATTTGAATTTGAAAATAAACTTTTTTATTCTGTTCAAGACCAATTATTAATGAGTAATCCTAATGAAGATGATGATTATAAGAAATATGTTGGGAAACTCTTTTATGAAGAAAAGAAAAGTAAAATATTATATTTTCTTGGAGATGAAGATAAATATCATATTGAATTGGAAAATAATATAAAAAAAATAGAAAATTTAATTAGGAAAAAGTTGAAAAAATAAAGAACAAAAGTATCATTGAAAATTCCTGGGATATGGTACTTAATTATATAAAAATTGACTAATCTTATATCATGCAGATACGAGTATACAAAACTAACGTGTTTTAATTGATAAAATTACACCCCAGAGAATTAATCTCCACTTTTCGAGATGATAATATATTTCAACAATTTATACTATATTTGACAAATGTAAAACTATTATATATAATATAGTAAAACAAAAGGATAGATATGAATACTTTATCATCTTTAGAAAAGCAACAAGTTGGATTGCGCGTTCCAAAGTATTTACTTGATGAAATAGATGAGTTTACTAAAACTTTTTCTGTTAATAGAAGTGAAGTTATAATTGAAGCTATAAAGTCTTATGTTGAAATTCAGAAAGAAAATATTTTTTATAATGAATTCGAAACTTCAGTAAAAGAGTTAAAGACTAGTATTTCTAATAATAAAAAAGAAGATACTTTAGAAGATTTGATAAATGAACTTGAAAATAATTAGTTTAGAATCTTTTAACAAAGATGCAAAGAAACTATATAAAAAGAATAAAAAACTTCCTCTAGATTTAAAGACATTGAATGAAGTTTTAAATGAAAACCCAAAAGCTGGTATTGAACTCTCATCTGATTTATATAAAATTAGACTAGAAAACTCATCTTCAAAAACTGGGAAGAGTGGTGGTTTTAGAATCATTTATTATTATATAGATAAAAATGAAAATTTATATTTATTAAAAATATATTCTAAAACAGAAACTCCAAATATAAAAGAAGAAATTTTAATTAAAATCTTAAAAGATCAATTAGATATCTAGATTTCTCTGTTATATAGCACAAACTAGAGAATCAAAATGCATTCCAAAACTCAACTCAGCATATATTTCCTCATCTGATAAATTAAACTCTTTTAAATTAACATTTCTTTTTATCAGTAAATTTCCATCTTCATAAAAATAAACAAATGGCATTGTCTTTGTGATGTTATTTACTCTTACTTCCATTTCAATTACACCATGTCTAGCTCCACGCCCGATTCTTTTCTTAGATTGAATATGTGTAATTTTTGCAAGTAATTTTTTACCTTTGAAATCGGCTTGTATTGTAGAACCTACAAGTATTTCTTTGAAGTTGCTACCTTCTTTTTTAATAGCAGTGTATTTTACAGTTTTACTTGAATTTTCAATTGCGTATTTTTCGTCTGTGTATTCAGACCACTTAACAGTAACTTCACCAGTTTGAGACAAAATACAGCCCATCTTTGGTGCTTTCTCTGATGCATTTGAAATAATACTTAAAAATATTAGTAATAATAAAATTTGTTTCATTTATAACTTCCTCTTTGTTTAAATAATCTTTAAAAAAGTATATCTAAAAATAAAAAAATCTTACAATAATATATGATATAGCTATTTTTAGATAAGATTTCAAAAAAAAGGATTTAAAATGGAAATAGGATTATTTACAGGCTTTTTGGGCTTCTTTTTGACAGCTATTATTTTAGTGATTATTTTTCTATATTTATATGCAATTGTTACACCTTATGATGATTACAAACTAATTTTTGAAGACAACAATCTTGCAGCAGCTTTAGGTTTTGGTGGAGCTATTATTGGAGTATCGATTCCTTTATATAGCGCTTTAGTTCACTCTACATCTTATTTAGATTTTGCTATTTGGGGATTAATTGCTATTTTAATTCAATTAATTTTTGCATTTATGGTGACAAGACTTGGTGGAAAATATTCATTTCAAACTAAGGTTTCTGATGGGGTAATCTCTGTAGGAATTTTAATGGCATTTTTATCAATTTCAATTGGGCTTTTAAACGCGGGATCAATGAGTTATTAAAACTCATTGATTTACTATTTTTTTAGTGAAAATTTAAACATACTTTCCATGTTTATAGTTTCATCTCTTCCATAAACGATGATATCTTCATCAACTTTTATTTTCTTATCAGAGATTTTATTTGGATAGTCTACATATTGTAAGATATGCTTAATACAATTTACTCTAGCTCTTTTCTTATCATCACTTTTTATGATTGTCCATGGAGCATCTTCTGTATGAGTTGCACTTAGCATCATAAATTTAGCAAGTGTATATTCATCCCATAATCTTTGAGATTCTTTATCTACAGGACTTAGTTTGTATTGTTTTAATGGATCTGTTTCTCTTTCCTTAAATCTTCTATCTTGCTCTTCTTTTGAAACAGAGAAGTAAAATTTAAAGATTTGAATTCCTTCATCAGCAATCATTTTTTCAAAAGCAGGTGCATCTTTTAAAAACTTGTGATGTTCTCTTTCTGTACAAAATCCCATAACAGGTTCAACCATAGAACGGTTATACCAAGATCTATCAAATAGTACTAATTCACCAGCACTAGGAAGGTGCTTTACATATCTTTGGAAGTACCATTGAGTTGATTCTTCTATTGATGGCTTTTCAAGAGCAACTACTCGTGCACCCCTTGGGTTTAAATGCTCAGTGATTCTTTTGATAGTTCCACCTTTTCCAGCAGCATCTCTACCTTCAAAAATCATAAGAACTTTTAATCCAGCATCTTTTATATGATTTTGGAACTTAAGAAGTTCTACTTGTAGTCTTCTTAATTCTTTTTCATATGCTAACTTTTCATTTTTTACCCAGATTTGAGTTTTGTTTTCTCTATTTTTTATTACTTTTTTTTCTGCTTTTATAGCTTCTATTTTTTTAGCTTCTTCAATTTTTATTTCACTTTTCATTTATTTCCTTAGTTTGTAAATTTTCCACAACTTATACGTTGAGCATCCATTATTTCTATCTCTCTTGCACCAGAAATTACAATTTCTGGGTCAAGTAAATAATCAAGAGATTCATCTCTATTTGCATAATCTACTGAACCTAAAATTACTTTCAATGATTCTAATCTAGCTTTTTGTTTATCATTTGAACGAATAACAGTCCATGGCGCATTATGTGAGTTCGTATGTTTTAACATTTGATATTTTGAATTTGTAAAATCATCCCATCTTTCTTGTGCTTGCATATCAATTTCACTTAATTTCCATTGTCTTAATGGATCAGTTTTTCTTCGCTCAAACCTTCTTGCTTGTTCTTCTTTTGTAACACTATAATAAAGTTTTATAAAGATAATACCTTGTGTTGTAAGATCTCTTTCAAAACTAGAAACACCATCCATAAAGTCATCATACTCTTTTTGTGTACAAAAGTTAAATACAGATTCAACCATAGCTCTGTTGTACCAAGATCTATCAAATAGTACTACTTCACCAGCTCTTGGGAAGTGCTGAATATATTTTTGATAAAACCATTGAGTTCTTTGCTCTTCAGTTGGTTTTCCTAAAGCTACAACTCTATAATGCTTTTCATCCATATATCTTGTAACTCTTCTAATAGTTCCACCTTTTCCAGCTGCATCTCTACCTTCAAAAAGTATTATCATTTTTTGATTTGTCTCTTCTAAATGTTTTTGAAGTTTAATTAACTCAGCTTGATAGGGCTTTAGTTTTTTTTCATCATCTCTTTTCTTCATCGCTTTAGAACAATTTTCATTTACTACTTTTTTTTCTTTAAATGAATTTATTAATTCATCTATAGTGATATTTTCTCCATCTATTTCAAATACTGTTTGATTATCTTCCATTTTCATCCTTTTTATTTTCTAAATTTAATTTTTGTAATAGTTTAGTACCTTTTTTTAATTGAATACGTACTATTTTATATTCTTCTTCTAAGTCTTTTTTTTGTTTCTTTTCAATTTTTTTATTAAAAGATTTTTTCAACTTACTTTTTTTAGCTGCTAATTTTTTAATTAATATTTTTAATGCTTTCTTTTTCTTAGTAGTTTCATTAACCTCTAATCCTAAAGATTCTTTTACCGAAGTAATAAATTTTTTTATACCCATATTAGTTAGCCTTTTCATTTAAAATTGTTTGAACATCTTCATCATCAATTAAGAAATCATTGTTTTCACGATTATATAGAATTTCTGCCATAGACACTAATTTTTTACTTATATCATAAGCATAAGAGCTATCATTCATTAAAGATGTTGCCATCTCATTTGTGATTAAACTTTTTCTAATTAAATTATCTAAAGTTCCATTTGAAATAAAATCATATTTTTGTGCATGAAGTTTTGCTTTAGAAAGTAATATTAAAATTTCTTCTTCTTCTTTTGTTTTAGAAATTACATCTATATTTCTTAATAATGCTACTAAATCTCTTCTCATATTCGTATATTGTTCTCGTATATGTTGATTTGTATTATTTGAATATAAAATTAAATTTTTTTGAAGATGTTTAGTGTCTTTTACAGCTTCAACTATATCTTTATTTGCTAATTTTAAGTTATACAATTGATCAATATCATTTGGAGTCATATTTGATTGAGCTTTTGTAGAAAAGTCAATAATTTCTCCATAAATACCTTTAATTTTTCTATTATAGAATTCATCTATATCTACTTTATTATTACTATACTTTTCTTCAACAACTTGTTCAATCGGTATAGTTGACAATATATTACTTCTTTTGATATTTATTCCATGTGCTATAACTTCAAAAGCATTCTCATATAAGTGATAAGTTTCTCTTCTAATTGCTGCCATGGCAGTTGAAGGTAATTCTAGAACTGAATCATTTAAGTATTTTGCTTTTTCAACACTTTTTTGATTCTCTTTTGGTGATTTAAGAGTAGATTCCAATAATATTACAAGCTTACCAATAAATGGAATCATTACTAATACACCGATTATATTAAATATTGTATGGAAGACTGCAAGTTTTAATGTATAGTCATCATTATTAATTCCTACAAAATTACTTACAAAATCAACTGAATACATGATTTGTTGCATGAAAATAATTGCAATTAATCCAGTTACCATATTGAATATTAGGTGTGCACCAGCTAGCCTCTTGCCTTCAATATTAGAACTCATAGCACCAATAATAGCTGTAATTGTTGTCCCCACATTTGCTCCAATTGCAAGTGCTAGGGCATTTTCATAAGATATTTGTCCTACTGATAAAGCTGTGATTATAAGAACAAGTGTTGCATGAGATGATTGCATTACAACTGTTGCAAAAATACCAATACCTGTAAAGATAAATAAACCTTTAAGTCCAGTTACTGCAAACGCTGTTAAGTCAATAGTACTTTTAAAAGCTTCAAATCCATCTTTCATATAATGAATTCCTAGGAAAAGAAAACCAAGACCAGCTAAAATATATCCAAAACCTTTTAATGCCTTTGATTTTTGGAATATTAAAATTACACCAAATACAAGCATAGGCATTGCATATGCTGATATTTTAACTTTTAATCCAAATCCAGCAACAAGCCAAGCACCAGTTGTTGTACCAATATTAGCACCAAAAACTATTCCAATACCTTGAGCAAGACCAATTAATCCAGCTCCTAAAAATGAAATAGTAAGTACTGAAACCAGTGAGCTTGATTGCATAATTGTAGTTGCAAGAACCCCGAATCCAATACTTTTATAAAGTTTATCTGTAGATTTCCTTAAAACTTTTTCAAGTCCACCACCAGAGAAGGCTTTAAATCCTTCCTCTAGAGATAACATTCCAAATAAGAAAATTGAAACACCAGCTGCAATTTCTTTAAAATCAGGACTAACCCAAAAACCATATGCTAGTATTATCAATATAGACGGTAATAAAATCTTTCTTAGCATTATAATACTATACCTCTAATCATATAGTACACCATTGCTGATAATAATGCAGCTGCGGGAACAGTAATAACCCAAGCAGCAACAATTTTTTTAATTGCATCTCTTTTTACATATTGTACTTTTTGTGCAGTTTTTAAATTTTTCTTAGCTTCTTTAATTTTGTCTTCTTCTGCATCAATCATTTTATATAAATCAACAATTCTTTCATAATCATCTTTTTTCTTGTCTTTTTTATGTTCAATTGTTTTAAGCTCTGAACTAAAGGCTTTTAAAACTTTTTTCTCATCATCAACAACTTCTTGTCCTAATGCAACAATATCTTTCTTTTCTGTATGATCTAAATACTCTCTTAAGAAACCAACTCCAAAAATGCCACCAACAGCAATATGAGTTGAAGAAACTGGAAGTCCAAGTTGTGAAGCTATAATAACTGTAATTGATGCTGCCATTGCAACAGAGAATGCTCTCATTTGATCTAATTCAGTGATTTCTGAACCAACAGTTCTAATTAACTTTGGTCCATATAAAGCAAGACCAATTGCAATACCTAATGCTCCAACTGCCATAACCCATAATGGAATACCTGCTTTACTTGAAATACCACCTGTCATAACAGCATCGTTAATAGCAGCAAGTGGCCCAATTGCATTTGCAACGTCATTTGCACCGTGTGCAAAAGATAAAAGTGCAGCTGCAAAAATAAGAGGAACAGTAAACATGGAGTTGATACCATCTCTACTATTTTCAACATTACTTGCTCTTTTAGCAACTGTTGCTTTAACAATAATATAAACAATTCCAGCAACAATCAGACCAAAAATTGCGGCAACTATAAATGAAGGTTTTTTAGCATCTGGTAAAAATACAAAGATATCAACAATATCTGGCCAAACTTTTTTAAGTCCTTTTAGTGTTAAGTATGTAACAAATGCCCAAGACATTATACTTACAAATATAGGTACCCATTTTTTGGCTGCTTCAATTTTGTTTTCTTTATATACCATTGAACGTTTAATCGCATATAAAAATAGTGCTGCGATAACTCCACCTAATACTGGTGAAATAATCCATGAAGCCGCAATTTTAGCCATCGTTCCCCAAGCAACAATAGAAAAACCAGCTGCTGCAATACCTGCACCCATAACACCACCAACAATTGAGTGAGTTGTTGATACAGGAGCTTTAGCCATAGTTGCAAAATTTAACCACATAGCAGCAGCAAGAAGTGCAGCCATCATAGCCCAAATAAAAGAGTCTGTATTTCCACCAAAGGCTTCAATATCAATAATCCCTTTTTTGATTGTCTTTACAACATCTCCCCCAGCAATTAACGCACCAGCAGCTTCGAAGATAGCTGCAATAACAATTGCTCCACCCATAGTAAGTGCTTTTGAACCAACAGCAGGTCCTACATTGTTTGCAACATCATTTGCTCCAATGTTCATAGCCATGTATGCACCAAAAAGTGCAGCAATTCCTAAGAACATATTGTTTGGTACTCCACCTGTACTTAAAAAACTGTACGTTAAAACAGCAACCATGAAAAATAAAGCAAAACCGAGTCTTAAAAAATCTACACCGCTTCCTTTGATTGCTTCTTTCTCCATTTTTTTGATAGTCTGTATTTCCATTTCTTCCCTTTGTAACTGTATTGTTATTGTGTTTTGTTATATATATTATAGAGCAGAATAGATAAAGAAAAGAAACGGTAAATTCAGTACTTTAGGAGAGATTATCTATAAATAATTACTATTATTTATAAAAGAAATTTTAAAATTTTAAAATTTATAGTTAAAAAATACACAATTCAACTTTTTGATGATTTTTTATAAAAAAATTGAGCTGCTGTATTTAATATTATTACTCTTTATTCTACAATTCCACTCATGCAAGTAACTTCAACACCTTTTTCTCTCCAAGCCTTAACAATTTCAAGAAGTCCAATACTATCACTTGGCATATGAGGTGCTATTATGATATTTCCTATATTTTGCTCGTGAATTGCTTTTTTTACATCTTCAGGTACATGCATAGCTATAATTGTCCCAACTCCTGCTTCAAAGTAGGCTTTATATACATCAATTCCACCATTTGTTCCACCTGCCATTAAAACTTCAATTTTTCCTGCATAGTCTTCATTTGAACCAACTCTTATTACAGGTTGGGCAGTTTTATCTATGTAGTATTCCCATGAGTTTAACTCTTCAATAATATCTTTTAGTTTTGTTTTTGGCTTATTTATAAAAGCTGTATCAAGTCTTGTTTGAACTATTTCTTCTGTTATAAAATCAGCAGGAATATGAATATTTAAATAAGGCATTTTCATAAGTCTTGCAGCAGAACTAACTCTGTCATAGTTAGAAGCATGACTTCCAAGGTCTACACTTTGTTGTTTCTTTTTTAGGGCTTTTTGAGCTTTGTTTATTGGTACACCTGATTTTACCATTCGATCAATTTGTACATCCATAACTTTTGCAAAATCAACTATACAAGAATCTGCTTTTGGATGATGAGAGACTACACAATCATATCCCATTTGCTGTGCTAAAAGTAACTCTGGAGTTTCCATATCAATTCCAATAAGTACTTTTTTAATATTTTCACCTTCAACTATGATATTTGTATCATAAGGCATAGAGTCAAGTTTTGCAAGTTTAAGTGCTGTGTTCATTAAGTTTGTTGTATTCATATTATTACCAATTTTATTTTTTATGAATCATAACATTATTTGTTGTAAAGAGAAAGGTGTAGTAGTAAATCAAACCCAAAAAGGGTTTGATAAGAGTATTAGTTTCCTAATAATTTAGTAGCAGTATCCATCATAGATGGAGTAGCTTTAGCAGCTTCTGAAGTAGCATTGTCTTTTACTTCATTAACTTTTCCTTCTAAACCTTCACTTGATTTTTCTGCACAAATATCAATAGCTTTAGCCATCATTCCATCATCAGCAATACCTACAAATGATTTGTATGTTGATGCTTGTGTACATAAACTTTTAGCTTGTTCAGCTGTTGCTGGGCTTTTTGCTTTAACAATATCTGTTAATTGTTTTCCAATACTCTCTGCACTAATACCTAAAGCACCACCAACTGAAGAAGCTGCTGAAGCTATATCGAATGCAAAAGTTGTAGAGATTACTAAAGCCGAAGCTAAAATGATTTTTTTCATATATATCCTTTTAAAATAATAATCGCATTATATATTAAATAAACTTATTTTTTAAAATAATTAAATTCTTAATTAATTTAAGATCAAAATCTTGTGTATTTATTTTAGAAGCTTCGATTTTCTCATACTTTTTTCCTTTGTATGTAAAGCTTATATAATTTTTATCTTTTATTGCTTTTTCTAAAAATCTTAATTGAATATCCATTTTTTATATCTTTTCTTAATAATTTTCTTGATTATAGCAATATCGTATTTAGAATAAAGCAAATTCAACCTAATAGTAAATTTATTTGGCTAAAATCGTTTTTAATACAATCAAACAACTATCAGGAAACTTTTTGAACTTAAAATTAATATCAATGGCATTTTATGCTACTTATCTTACAAATAAATTTGGATTTTTACTTAAAAATGAAAAAAACAATGAAAAAAAAATGCTTCTTCGAGGAGAATATGCAAAAACTTTATTTAAAAAATTAAAACTAAATGTAAATGTAATAAATAAAGAAAAATTACCACAAGATGGAAAATACTTACTAATCTCAAATCATAGAAGTATCGTAGATCCTTTGATTATAGAAACTGCTTTAGAAGATACAGAAATTAGAGGTTTTTGGATTGCTAAAAAAGAGTTATATAACTCTTTCTTTTTTGGAATGTTTACAAGAAATGCAGGCTCAATTCTTTTAGATAGGGAAGCTAAAAATATGGCACCATTTTTTAAAGATATAAAAGAAGTAGTAAAAAATGAAAACTCTATTTATATCTTTCCTGAAGGTACTAGAAATAAAGAGAATACTCCTCTTTCAAGTTTTAAAGAGGGTGCTAGAATAATTGCATTAAAAAATAGACTTCCTATTTTGCCAGTTTATATAAAAACAAATGCTAATGAAGTTCTAAAAGAAGCTATTAATAAAAGAGATGAACAACTTACTATTGATATTGAAATAGGAGAGTTGATTGATTATAAAGATAAAACTTCTTTAGAAGAAAACTATAGAAGAATATTTAATTTATAAGTTTGTAAAAGTGATTAAAACTTTTGCAACTACTTGTACTTCATCCTCTTTATATATTAAGTGTGAAAAATTAGGATTAATAGAATAAAAGTTTTTATTCTCTAAGCTATATTTCTTTACCCACATTTTATTTTCATAATAAACTAAATAAATCTTTTCATTTTCTAGAATTTTATTTGATAAATCTGCAACTATTATAGCCTTATCTTTTATCACAGGTTGCATAGATTTTCCATCAACTAATAAAGTAAATAAAGATTTTTCTTTAAATTCACTGTTAATTAAATGCTTAGAAAAAATTAATTTTTTCACTTTTTGTTCATCAAAAATATCAGTATATTCAAGATTTATAATTGACATAATATTGCCTTTATTTTTTAAGTTTCTTGATAATTTTTTTACTAAAAAGTAAACATAAGTATATCTATATATTATTTAGATAAAATTCGTTTTTAAAAATATTAATAATTTATTTAATTTAGAATCAAAAAAGGATAATAATGAGTCAAGAAAATATAGCAGTAGCGCAAACACCTAGTCAAAAGAAGTTAGTTCAAGATGAATTTAATGTAAATGTTGCATTTTATATTCATCTAAAAACATTTGATGATAACACTAGAAGAGAATTAAAACAAAGAATTAAAGAAGTATTTTTCTTTTCAAAAGGTGTTCATTGGAAGTTTGATAGTTTTGGAATTGAAAAACCAGGTTCAAGAGGTACGGATATTTTAGGATATTTTGTATTTAAAACTTCAAACGTAGAAAAATTAAAAAAACTATTTTTATCTGAATTTAAAGATTATGAAAATGCCTCAAAAATCACTTGTTCAGTTGCAAAATATGAAAAAATTACTGAGACGTTTTTTGAATTAGAATTTTAAAATATTAATACTGCGTTAATACTTGTATGTTAAAATTTTAACATACAAGGAGCTTATCATGAGCCTTAAAAAAATCACTTCATTATCGATGCTTTTATCGATGTTAGCTATGACATACACTGGTATAATTCTTTTTATTAGTCCACATGGACGTATTGCAAACTGGGCAAACTGGGAATTATTAGGCTTATCAAAAGAACAATATGCACAACTGCATTCTACTTTTATGATAATATTTATAATAGGTGCTATTTTGCATATATATTATAACTTCAAACCAATGATTAGTTATTTAAAAAATAAGTCAAAAGAGTTTGTATTTTTTACAAAAGATATGTTAGTTGCAAGTGTTTTATTTGTTTTATTTATAGTAGGAACACTTTTTGAAATATCGCCTTTTTCTAACTTTCTTAATTTTGGAGAGGATTTTAAATCTTCATGGGAAAAAGATTATGGGACGGCTCCATATTCTCATGCAGAATTATCATCAATCAAAAGTTTTTCAAAAAAACTATCTTATGATTTAGAAAAAGTAGAAGAGATATTAAATAGTAATAATATAAAATTTAAAACAGAACAAACTCTATCTTTTGTTGCAAAAACAAATGTAGTAAGTCCAAATTTTATTTATGAGTTACTTAAAAAAAATCTTGAAATTGATGGAGAGAAAAGTATTCCACTAACAGGACTTGGTAAAAAAACTATCAAAGATGTTGCAATGACTTTGAATATAACAAGTGATGAGTTTATATCAAAACTTAAAACTATAGGATTAGATGCCTCACCTGATGATAAATTTAAGAAAGTTGCAGAAGATAATGACCTAAGTCCTATAGACGTACTTAAAAAGCTAGGCTTTAAGTAAATCTATAATTTCACTAGGTTTTGAGACAATGAAATCTGCACCATTGTCTCTTAGCTCTTTTTCATCTCTAAATCCCCAAAGTACTCCAACTGCAATCATTCCAGCATTTTTTGCTGTTTGCATATCAACCATTGTGTCCCCTACAAAATAAACTTCTTCGCAAGGTGTTTGAAATATATTTGCTATATTTATTGCAGCTATTGGGTTTGGTTTTTTTGGTATTTCTTCTTTTTGACCATGAACCTCTGGCATATTATATTTTGAAAATAAGTTATTTGCGTATTGAACTGTAAATTCATGAGGTTTATTTGATAAGATTCCTATTTTGAAATCTAGTTTTTCTAACTCATCTAAAAGTTCATAAATTCCCTCATAAGGCAAAGTTTTTTTATGAAGTTTTTGATCATATACTTCTTTAAATCTTGATGTCACTTCATCTTTTATTTCTTGTGCGATATCTTTATCAAGAGCATTATCAACAAGTATACTAATTCCACCACCTACAAAATATTTATAATCTTCTATTTCATAATAGGGTAGGTTTAACTCTTTTAAAACTTGATTCATACATACTGCAATATCTTCTAAAGAATCTATAAGCGTTCCATCTAAATCAAATATTATTGCTTTATTACCAGCCACCACTAGCACCTCCTCCTCCAAAGCCGCCACCGCCGCCTGAGAAACCACCACCTGAAGAACTAAAACCACCGCCTCCAAAGCCTCCACTATATCCTGAACCATAAGTTGAAGATGTATTTTTAGAGTTTCTTTTAATTTTATCAAAATCAACTTTTTTCATACTCAAGAATGAAATGATAAAAACTATAATAAAAGCAACAAGAGCAACAACTAAATTAGATGATGTAAACTCTGTACTAAATGCGTAAGCAAAGAAAGCAGAAAAAGAAGAAAATAAAGAAGATTGACTTGTTTTATAAAGTATTTTATGACGTAATTTTTTTGAGATATTTGTAAATATCATTGAAGCAAAGATAATGATAAAGAAAAGTATAGGAAAAAGTTCACTAGAAGAACTCTTATTTTCTGCACTTTTGTCTTGAACATACTCGCCTTTAATAGCTAAGATTATTTGATCAACTGATTTTTGAATACCTTCATAATATTGACCTTGTCTAAATTTAGGTTTCAACGTGTACTCAATAATCTCATGAGATATTTTATCAGTTAATGCACCTTCTAAACCATAACCAACTTCAATACGAAGCTTTCTATCATTTAAAGAGATTACTAATAACACACCATTGTTTTTATCTTTTTGTCCTATACCCCAATGTCTACCAAGTTGATATGAATACTCAGCTATTTCATAACCCTCAAGAGAGTTTAGAGTAACAACAACTATTTGATTAGAAGTTTCTTCTTCTTGTGCTTTAAGGGTTGCAATAAGTCCTTCTTTTTGGCTTGGTGTTAAAAGGTTTGCAGTATCTACTACACGTCCTGAAAGTTGTGGGAAAGAATCTGTAATATCTGCAAAAGAAAAGCTAAAAATTAAAAGAAGAGTTAATAATATTTTTTTAATATTTATATTCATCATCTATCCTAACTCAATAACATCATTAGCTAATTCATTTTCATCATCAGCTTGAATAGGAAACTCTTGAATTAATTTTTGACTACAAGCTTGAATAGCTTTTAAATATCCATTTGATAACTGCTTATTTTTTACATCAAGTATAAAAGCATCAACTATTTCTTGAAAATATTCATTTGAAATTTTAGAACTTATAGTATCATCTGCAATAATCTCAACATACTTTTCATCTAAACTTACAAAAAACATCAAAGCTTGATTTGTTTTAGTTCTATTTAATCCAAGATTTGAAAACTGTTTATTTGCATACTCTTTCGCAATATTGTATTTATAAGATTTTGGAAGTATTAACATAATAATATTATCAAACTTTTCAAATACTAAATATAAAATTATAAAAGTAAATAATTGTATTTCAAGAAGTAATAAAGAAGATATTTGTGTAAAAATTACAAGTATTATAGATAAAAAAGCAAGTATAGAAATATTAAGAAGTGAAGATATATACTTATAACTTGCACTTCTTTTAGTAACCACTGCTACTAATTCAGCTGAACTTTGTAACTCTAGGTTTTCTATCTCTTTTGAAATCTCTTGCTTTTCTTTATCGTTTAAATACATACTAGAATGATACCTTAGGAGCTTCTTGCTCAATTGCACTTGCTTTAAATGTTTCTTTAACTGTTGCACTTGGATGCACAATCGCAGCTACTAATTTACCAGGCATTGTTCTTAACTCAATATTATAGTTTTTAACAGAAGTAATAAAATCTTTTCTAGCAACTGTAATTCTATTTTCAGTACCTTCAAGTTGTGATTGTAAAGCCATAAAATTTTCATTTGCTTTTAAATCAGGATATTTTTCAACTACTAACATAAGTTTTGATAAAGCACTAGATAATCCAGCTTGCGCTTGAGAAAATTGTTGCATAGCGGCAGGATTGTTTAAAGTATCTGCATTTACATTGATTTGTGATACTTTACTTCTAGCTTCTGTAACTTCAACAAAAGTACTTTTTTCATGCTCTGCATAACCTTTTACAGTAGAAACTAAGTTAGGAATTAAATCAGCTCTTCTTTTGTATTGGTTTTGAACTTGTGACCATTTTTCTTTTACATCTTCATCTAGTTTTGGAACATTGTTATAATTATTTATGATTAAATAAACTATTGGAACAACTATTGCCACGATTAGAATTAGTAGAATTTTTTTCATATTAGACCTCTTTTTGAATTAAAGCAATAGTATAAAAAATATGATTAATATAATATAAAGCATTACTTAAAATAGTTATACTATTATAAAGAATAGAAATATAATTTAATAAATTAAAGGAGTAATATATGAATGCATCAGAATTATTTATAAAAGCTTTAGAAAACGAAGGTGTTGAATATATCTTTGGAATTCCAGGTGAAGAAAATCTTGATTTTCTTGAAGCGCTTAGAACTTCAGATATTAAGTTAATACTAACAAGACATGAGCAAGCAGCTGGATTTATGGCAGCAACTTATGGAAGATTAACAGGAAAGGTAGGTGTTTGTTTATCAACTTTAGGCCCAGGAGCTACTAACTTTGCAACAAGTGCAGCTTATGCACAGCTTGGTGGAATGCCTATGATGATGATTACGGGACAAAAGCCAATTAAAAAATCAAAGCAAGGTAGATTTCAAATCATAGATATAGTTGGTATGATGAAGCCAATGACAAAGTATGCAAAACAAGTTGTAAATGGAAATAACATTCCATCTATGGTTAGAGAAGCATTTAAATTAGCAACAACTGAAAGACCAGGAGCTGTTCATATTGAATTACCGGAAGATATAGCAGCAGAAGAAGTTGATTTTAATATTTATCCAGTTAAAGCATTTAAGTATCCAATGGCTGTAAAAGAAGCTATTTTAGATGCTGTTAAGATGATTGAAAAAGCAAAAATGCCACTTATCTTAATAGGTGCTGGAGCAAATAGAACAAGAATTGGTAATGCCTTAACAAACTTTGTAAATGAAACCGGAATTCCTTTCTTCTCAACACAAATGGGAAAAGGTGTAATTGATGAAAATCATAAACTTTGTTTAAGTACAGCAGCCCTTTCAAAAGATGATTTTATTCATTGTGCAATTGAAAAAGCAGATTTAATTATAAATGTTGGACATGATGTTATTGAAAAACCACCATTTTTTATGGAAAATACTCCAGATGGTACAAAAGTAATTCATGTAAATTTCTTCCCAAGTGAAGTTGATGATACATATTTTCCACAACTTGATGTTATAGGAGATATTGCTTCAAATATAAATGCCTTATCAAATGCCTTATCACCTCAAGAACATTGGGATTTTGAATACTTTAAAAGAATGGTTATAGAAATAAAGACACATTTAAATGCATATTTTGCTGATAATAGATTTCCTATTTTACCTCAAAGAGCAGTACGAAGTATTAGATCTATTCTAGATGATGAAGATATTGTGACACTTGATAATGGTGTTTATAAAATATGGTTTGCAAGAAATTATAGATGTGCCTTACCAAATACACTTTTACTTGATAATGCATTAGCAACTATGGGAGCTGGACTTCCTTCTGGAATGGCTGCAAAAATGGTAAATCCTAATAAAAGAGTTGTTAGCGTTTGTGGTGATGGTGGATTTATGATGAACTCACAAGAGCTTGAAACTGCAGTTAGACTTAAACTTGATATAACAGTTATTATTTTAAATGATAATGCATACGGCATGATTAAATGGAAACAAACAGGTATGGGATTTGAAACATTTGGACTTGATTTAGGTAATCCTGATTTTGTAAAATATGCCCAATCTTATGGAGCAAATGGTTATAGACCAACTTCAGTTGAAGAGTTCGAAAAAACTCTTGAAGAATGTGTAAATTCTAAAGGTGTTCATTTAATTGATTTGGCAGTAGATTATTCTTTAAATCATGCAATTCTAAATGATTTATTAGCAAAAAAACAGTGTTTAGTATAGTAAAGTAAAAAGAAAAAGAAAAGGAAAAGGAAAATTATGAGTACAATAGAAGTAACATCACCATTTGATGGAAAAATAGTAGGAACAGTTAAGTTTAGTACATATAAAGAAGTAGAAAGTGCAATTGATTTAGCTCATAATACTTATTTAGATACAAAAAACCACTTACCAAAATATAAAAGAATAGAGATTCTAGAAAACGCGATGAAGATTATGTCTTCACAAGTAGAAGAGCTTACAATTTTATGTGCAAGTGAAGGTGGAAAACCATATATAGATTCAAAAGTAGAAATTCAAAGAGCTATTAATGGTATTAAAATCGCAATTGAACATTTAGGTGCTTATGAAGGTAAAGAAATAGCTATGGGTCATACAGTTTCAAGCGTAAATAGAATGGCTTATACTTTTAAAGAACCAATTGGAGTAGTAGCTGCAATTTCAGCTTTCAATCATCCCTTTAATCTAGCAGTTCATCAAGTTATTCCTGCTCTTGCTGTTGGTTGTCCCGTTATAATAAAGCCAGCAACACAAACTCCAATGAGTGCGGTAAGATTAGTTGAAATATTAGAAGAGGCAGGACTTCCAAAAGGTTGGGCACAAGCAGTTGTTTGTGATAGAAAAGCAGGTGAGTTATTAGCAACTTCTACTAAAACTAATTTTTTAACATTTATAGGTTCAGCAGCAGTTGGTTGGTATTTAAATTCAAAAGTAAGTCCAGGTACAAGAGTTGCACTAGAGCATGGTGGAGTTGCTCCTGTTATAGTTGAGCGTGATGCAGACATTGAAGATATGATTCCCTCACTTGCAAAAGGTGGTTTTTATCATGCAGGACAAGTATGTGTATCTGTTCAAAGAGTATATGTACATGAATCAATTTGTGATGAAGTAGCTACAAAATTAACTGAAGCTGCAAAAAAACTAATAGTTGGTAATCAACTTGACCCAAAAACAGAAGTTGGGCCTTTAATTAACAATGATGAAGTAAATAGAGTTGAGCAATGGGTTAATGAAGCTATTGAAAAAGGTGCAAAAGTTTTAACAGGTGGAAAAAGAATAAGCGAATCTTGCTATGAAGCAACTGTACTTTTAAATCCTTCTGATGAGGCAATAGTTTCTCAAAAAGAAGTATTTGGACCAGTTGTATGTATTTATTCATATAAGACATTAGATGAAGCAATAAACAGAGCAAACTCTTTGGATGTGTCTTTCCAAGCTGCTGTGTTTACAAAAAATATTGATACAGCTTTAAAAACTGTAAAAAGACTAAATGCAACTGCTGTAATGGTAAATGACCATACTGCATTTAGAGTTGATTGGATGCCATTTGGAGGAGCTAGAGTTTCTGGACTTGGAATGGGTGGAATAGTTCATGCAATGGAAGAGATGTCAAATGAAAAAATGATGGTTATTAAATCACCTGTTTTATAATAAATGAAAATGATATAAGAAGTTAAGGATAAAAATGAATTGGCAAGATTTTTTTAAAGAAGAAGAATCAAAAGAGTATTATAAAAAGTTGATGAAAAGTATAAGTGAAGCATATAAAACAACTACAGTCTTTCCTCCTAAAGAAAAGATTTTTAACGCATTTGATTTAACACCTATGTCAAATTTAAAAGTAGTACTTTTAGGACAAGATCCATATCATGCAGCAGGCCAAGCACAAGGCTTGGCTTTTTCAACTCCAAGTAGTGTAAAAAACCCACCTTCAATGAGAAATATATTAAAAGAGATTGGCACAGATTTAAATCATGAATCCACATGTGAAGATGGAGATTTAAATCCTTGGGCAAAAGATGGAGTATTACTTATAAATGCAATTTTAACAGTAGAAGAAGCAAAACCTAAATCTCATCATAAATTAGGCTGGGAAAAGTTTACAGATAATTTAATAAAATTCATTTCATTAAATACAAAAGATATTGTTTTTATATTATGGGGAGCAAGTGCAATAAAGAAAGAAAAGATTATTGATACAAGTAAACATCATATATTAAAAGGTGTTCATCCAAGCCCCTTATCTTCATATAGAGGATTCTTTGGTTGTAAGCACTTTTCAAAAACAAATGATATTTTAAAGCAAGTTGGAAAAGCTGAGGTAAAGTGGTAAAAATTAAGAGAAAATACTCTTAATTTTATTTTTCATTTTTGTAAGACTTAGTTTAATTGCAGCGTATTTCATAACTTTTGCAATGTTTTTCCATCTTGATTTCTCATAACATGGAGATGGACAAGTTCTACATCTAGGCTTTATTTCATGAGGACATTGATCTAATCGCTCAAAAGAATAATTTATAGCTTCATGACATTCTTCACAAAGTAATAAATCAAGACTAAATTTTTTATCTTTATATTCTAAATTAACTGTTTTTTGTATTTGATTTTCATGTTTATCATTACAATATACTTCAAAAAATTTCTTTAAAGTATTGATTTCTATTTCAAATTTTTCTGTTGTCATAGTGAATAATACCTTTCTTTTGATATTTAAGGCAAAAATTGTCTTATTTAAATTAGTTTTTAATATTTTTACATAAAATACGTTTATATACATTGATTTTAGTCAATACAAAAAGAGAGTAAATATGAAAATAGATGGATTAGAAGATTATTATTTTTTTAGCTTTTTAAAAAATGATGATTTATTAAGATTAAAAGAAATATCAATAAAAAAACGATATAACAAAAATGAAATACTATTTTACAAAGGGGACCATCCAAAGTTTCTCCACTTGTTAATTAAAGGTGTTGTAAAATTATATACACATGATCATAAAGATAATGAAGTTATTATTCATAATCTAATGGCACCATCATTAATAGCAGAGATTGCAAACTATGATGAAGCTAAATTTCCTGCAAATTGTGCTTTTGAAACAGATGCAGAAGTACTACTAATTGATTATGAAAAATTTAAAGTTGAGTTTTTATTAAAACCAGAAATAGCAATGTTTTTTATTAAATCTTTAACAAAAAAAATAAAAGCTTTAGAGAGTTTTATCTCATATAATATTAGCTCAAATAGTAGTGAAAAAATTGCTAAATTTTTATTAGATAATGAGTCAATTTTAATCAATTTAAAACAAGTAAAAATCGCGCAAATATTAAATATCACTCCTGAAACATTTTCAAGAAAAATTTCAAAACTAAAAAAAGATGGAATAATTCAAAATGAAAAAGGTTATATCAAAATTTTAAATCATGATAACTTAAAATATTTGATAAACGATTAATAAGAGAAAACTTAGTCTTCTCTTGTTAATTTATAAAGTAATCCGTAAATATTTGTTGTATGAATTTTAGTTACTTGCATAAATATAAATGCAACAACAACAACATTTAAATGAATTAAAGCTTCTGCAAAAGGGAAAGATATAAAGATTAAACCAACCACTAAAATAAGTAATGGTTTAGCAAACTTAATAAGTCCTTCTGTTTTCATAAGTTTTAATTTATACTCATTTTCATTTTGTGTAATAAAACTTTTATCCTCATCACTTAACTCATTTGTAATGTGTAGTTTCTCTAAGCCTTGAATTACATCCATATTTTTCTTATATTGTAAATATCTATAAAATAAGATACCTAAGATGATAATAGATGCAAAATTTGAGATTAATTGCAGTGGTATTTGGTTTAACATTCATTTCCTTTAAATTGTATATGTATAACTCTATTGTATAATTTCAAAAATTACATTAGGATTTAAAATCTCTGATTCATTTATCATCTATACTCTATTTATTTCTTTATCTATAACACTTTATATATGTTATATTTTCTTTTTTAAAAAAGATAATTATAATTATACAAAAGATAACTTATTAAACAGTCAAAACTCATGGTATTGGGAGTGGGATAAGGAAAATATAAAAACTCTTCACAGTAAATGCTCTAAATGTGAGGATTTGCTAGTATATGATGAAAATAAATACAACTCAAAAGTATTCTTTTATTGTCCAAGTTGTAATAGTCAAGAAATGTCAATAGAAGGTGGCAATTATAGGTACTCACAATTTATAATTGAAAGAGAAATTAAAAGAAAAGCAAAAGTAGGAAAGTATAAAGAAAAATAATAATTCACAATTTATACATGATTACAAAATAAAATTAAAAATATTTAATTCAAATTAGATATAATAAATTAAATTATTTTAAGGAAAGAAAAATGAAAAAAATTATTGTATTACTAATGTTAAGTGTTTCATTTATTTTTGCAGCTGTAAATTTACAAACTGCATCAAAAAACGAGCTTATGAGTATTAAAGGTGTTGGACCAGTTAAAGCTGATCAAATCATAAAGTACAGAAAATCAAATAAGATTAACAGTGCTGATGATTTAAAAAATATCAAAGGTTTTGGCCCAGGAATTATTGCAAATGTAAAAGGAAATAAAACTGTTTCTAAAGCAAAAATGACTGAAAAAAAGAAGACTTCAAAAATTGAAGATAAAAGAAAAGCTAAAATTTCTAAAGCAAAAAAATCTGGAATGTCAAAAGATGAATTAAAAGCTAAAAAGCAAAAGATCAATAAAAATGCTAAGGCTAAAAAAACTGATGTAAAAACAAAAACAAAAGCTAAAAAGTCAGAAAAGAAAGCAAAAATGGCTGAAAAAAAGAAAAATAAAGCAGCAAAAAAAGCAGAAAAAGTAAAGAAAAAAGCTTCTAATTCAAGTAAATAATAAATCTTTGTAGACTTACGTCTACAAAGATTTTACTCAATTTATGCTAATATTTCCTAAAATATTTTAGGAGTCTTACTTTGAAGATACCTCCAAATAATGAATGTCCTTGTGGCTCATTAAAAAAATACAAAAAATGTTGTAAAGTTTTTCATGATGGTTCTAATACTAAAACAGCAGAAGAATTAATGCGTTCAAGATTTACTGCATATATTCTAAATGATGCTAACTACATTATCAAAACAACTCACAGTGATAATCAAGACTATACTTTAAATATTGAAAGTTGGAAAAAAGATATTATAAATTTTAGTGATTATACAGATTTTATAAAATTGGAAATATTTGAAACTATTGAAGGAAAAGAAGAGAGTTTTGTAAAGTTTAGAGCGACTTTAAAACAAGATAATTTAGATGCTTCCTTTACTGAAAATAGCAGATTTTTAAAAATTGATAATAAATGGTTCTATGTTGATGGAACTTTTACAGAATAAGGAAAAAAATGAAAATATTATTTTCACCAAGTGAAGCAAAATATAAAGATGGTACTGATACTAAATTTACAAAAGAAAGTTTTATCTTTCCTGAGTTGTTTAAACACAGAGAAGAGATGGTAAATAAATACCAATCTTTTATAAATAATGCTAATAATGATGAAATTGCAAAGTTAATAGGTACAAAAAAACAGGATGTAATAGATTATTATTCAAGTGATATTTTTAAAAGAAATACTAAAAAAGTAATTCAAAGATATGATGGTGTTGCGTATGATTATTTGAAATATGAAGAATTATCAAGTTTAGAAAAAAAATACATAGATGAAAACGTAGTAATCTTTTCAAATTTGTTTGGACCAATGCTAGCAGGTGATATAGGATTACCTGATTATAAACTAAAGCAAGGTGAAAAACTTGATAAATTAGCAGTAGAAGTTTTTTATAAAGAGCATTTTACTAAAGCTTTGGATGAGTATTTAGCAGATGAAGATGTATTAGACTTACGTGCAGGGTTTTACGAAAAGTTTTATAAAATGAGTAAACCATATACAACTATGAAATTTATAAAAGATGGAAAAGTCGTAAGTCATTGGGCTAAGGCATATAGAGGTATAATTTTAAATAGTGTATCAAAAAATAATATCCAAACTATAGAAGAATTGATGAAACTAGAAGTTAATAATTTAAGTATAAGTGAAATAAAAGTACAAAAACTAAAAACAGAAATAGTTTATAATATTATTTAGTATTCAATATTTTAAAAGGAAATATTTATGGCAAATATTTTAAAAAATATAACAATTCTATATGTTGAAGCAGATAAAGCTTTAAGAAAAAAATTGATTACAGTTTTAGAATCTGTATTAAAAGAAGTTTATGTATGCAGTGATGGGCTTGAAGCATTAGAAAAATATAAAAAAAATAAAGATTCAATTGATTTAATTCTTACAAGTGTAAATATTCCAGGAATGAATGGAGTGGATTTATTAAAAGAGGTTAGAAATATAGATAAAAGTATTCCTTTTATGATTAATACAATACATACTCAAACAGAACTTCTACTTGAAGCCATAGAGTATGATGTTAGTGAATATATATCTAAGTCAATTGATACAAAAGAATTACTTTTAAAAATAGCCAATAGATGTTATGAACGATTTTCTTATAGAAAAATGGCGGCACAAGAAGAAGAAATGACAAGATATCTTGATGCTTTAAATAAAGTTGCAATTGTTTCTAAAACAGACTTAAAAGGCATTATTACTTATGCAAATGAGATATTTTGCGAAGTAGCACAATATAAAGAATCAGAATTAATTGGACAAGCACATAATATTATTCGTCATCCAGATATGCCAAAGGCTGCATTTAAAGAAATGTGGGAAACAATTCAAGCAGGAAAGAGATGGCAAGGAAAGGTTAAAAATAAAGCAAAAGATGGAAGTCCTTATTTTGTGAACGCTACAATCTTCCCTCAATATGATGAATCAGGAAAAGATATAATAGGATATATTGCTATTAGATTTTTAACAACAGATGATGAAAATGAAAAAAGAGAATTTAAGAAAAAAGTTATTGTTAATTTACAAGATAGTAGAAAAAAACAATTAGAATTAACTAACAAGAATAATAAATTAGAATCTGAATTAAACAATTCACATAAAAGAATAAATGAATTAGAAAAATATATTATTAATCTACAAACTTCATTAGAAGATGCTAATTTAAAAAATATAAGTAAAGAAAGACAATTAAATCATTACGAAATGCAAATGCATAATGTTGATGAAAAATATTTAGAAAGAATGAAAGGCAAAAAAAAGGAAGTAGAGGGAAAACTTGGTAATATTCATGATTTAAGACATGATAAAGATATGCTAGTTAAAAGAAATAATCAGCTTGAAAAAGATATAGATGAATTTAAAGTTAGTCTGGCAAATTCAAAATTAGAAGATGAATCTCAAAGAAAAAGAATTCGTGATTTAATGGATGTAGTTAAAGAGTTAGAACTAAAATTAAGACAGATAGAAGATTAAATTAAAAATAGTGCGATAAGTGAAATAAGAGCAAATAATGCACTATAAATAAATAAATACTCACCATATACAAAACCAGCAACTAAAGCACCTATAAAGCCACCTAATCCATAAGCTACTCCATACATAAACTGTTGAGCTAGTTTTTTATTCTCATAAAGTGTATATAGAAATATGATAACAGTACTGTGATATAAACCAAAAGAAAAAGCATGTAAACTTTGTGCGAAGAAAGTTATACTTAATGAGTCAGGATATAAATATAATAATAGCCATCTAAAAATAGTAATTCCAACACATATTTTTAAAATATTTAATAGATTATTCTTAAGAAGTGGAGCTTGAAAATAAAGCATTAAGATTTCACAAACTACACCAAAAGACCAGAGATATGAAGTCATTTCTAAACTAATACCATTTTGAGTTTCATAGATTGTAAAGAAGTTATAAAAGCCTCCAAAACTCATTTGCATAAAGAATAGGCTAAGCCAAAAAGGCCAATATTTAAAAAAAGAAAAACTCTCATCTTCAATACTTTTTACATGAGTAACATCATTTTTTACTAAAAGAAGTGCGAAAATTACTGTTAAAATATTTGCCCCTAAATAATAATGTAGTGCAATCTCTGGGGAACTTAAAAACTTTGCAAGTATCAATGAAATTAACATAAAGCCAATTGATCCATAAAGCCGCGATTTTCCATATTTACTTGTCCCTAGATTTTTAATTGCAGTTACATCTAAGTAAGGAAGTATAAGTGATAAACAAACTCCTAATATTGCATTATTAATCATAAAAGCATAAAAATTATGAATAGTAAAATAAAAAAGTGATGATGTTAATATTGATAAAAATAATGCACTTTTAAAGACAGTTTGATTTAATTCAATATGCTTTAAAAATAAAAAAGGAGTAGCAAATCTCATAAGTGGAGCAAGGGCAAAAATTATACCAATATCAAAAGCGTTATAACCAATATCGTGAAGAACTTTTGGCATAAAAATCACATATACACCAACAGCAGCAAAGTAAAAAAAGTAAAAAGCAGATAGGTTGAAAAATAACATTATTCAGGAACAATAATTGTATTAGAAATTAAATCCTGAAATGTTTTTTTATCTTTTCTTATAAATGGTAAAAAAATTAAGAAAAATGATACAACCGCAAATAGTGTTGCGACATATCTAATTAGTGATTGAATAAATGATATTCTGCCTTTACTTAGAGTATCAACTATTTTTAGCTGATATGCTTTAAGTCCAGGAGTTTGGCTTTTTACAAACCAGAAAAATATAATTAGTAAAAGATGAACAATAAGAATTATTGACCAGCCTTTTATTTTATCTTCTGAAAAAGCCTCACCACTACCCATGATAAGATATATAACAATATAAAGTATTGGAGTAGTAATTAAAAAAGTATCTGTTAAAAAGGCTCTTAATCTTGTTGAAAGAGGAGAAGATTCTATTTGAATGTTTTTTTCTTTAATAGAAGTATCTTCTTTAGGATTACTTTTATTTTGTTTAGTATCTCTCCATCTTGCCATTTGTGATTAATTACCTCTTGAACCTGGTTTATATGCAACACTTCCATCTTTACATAATGGACAATCATCTGGGGAATACATTTCAAAAGTAAAGTCTTCAAGTGCAAAAAGTGGTTTATCAAGTGGCAACTTACAATTTTCTTTAGCTTCTAAGTCTGAACCTTCACGTGAGCAAAAACCTCTATTAGCAAGTGCAGCATATGCTACAATATTGCCACCATCAGCTTCAACTTGACGTGCTGCTTCTAAAGCAGATCCTCCTGTTGTGATGATATCTTCACAAATTACATAGTTTTCACCTTCTGTAACTTCGAAGCCTCTTCTAATAGTCATATCTCCATCAACTCTTTCTGCAAAGATAAATCTTACATCTAAAGCAGTTGCTAATGCAAATCCAGCAATTAATCCACCAAGTGCTGGTGAACAAACAGCATCAACTTTTATACCAGATTCTTTGATCTGTGTAGCTAAAGCTTCTGCTAATAGTTTTGCAGTTTTAGGGTCTTCTAAAACTTTTGCTGATTGTAGATAAAATCCAGAGTGATTTCCTGAACTTAATTTAAAGTGACCTTCTAATAATGCTTGAGCATCTTTATATATTTGAGATACATCCATGATTAAACCGTTAAAATTTCTTGTTCTTTTGATTTAAAAGTTTGGTCAGCTTTTAAAACATAAGAATCAGTAATTTTTTGAATTTCATCTTGAGCTTTTTTGCTCTCATCATCACTAATCTCTTTATCTTTGTGTAAAACTTTGATTCTATCATTTGCAGTTTTTCTGATATTTCTGATTGCAACTTTTGCATTATCAGTCATAACTTTAGCACCCTTTGCACTGATTTTTCTTTGATCAACAGTCATTGGTGGAAAGAATAATTTGATTAAATCTCCATCATTATTTGGATTAACACCAATGTTAGCATTTTGAATAGCTTTTTCAATATCACCTAAAAGATTTTTTTCCCATGGATTAACAACGATTGTTGTAGCATCTGCTGCTAAAACTGAACCTACTTGATTTAAATCAGTTGGTGTTCCATAATAGTCAACTTTTACTCCATCTAATACAGAAGTTGTAACTTTTCCTGTTCTTAGTGTTTTATAATCTCTTTTTAAAGCCTCAATAGACTTTTCCATATGATCTTTTGTCTCAGCATTAAGCTCTTCTAACATTAATTCTCCTTTATTTATTACAAACTTTATATTTTTGTTTAATTTGTGGGTATTATACCATTTTTTACTTTGATATCTTTGCTTCAATGAAGATTAAATATGTAATTTTGAACTTTTTTTAATATTTGAAATTTAGGGATAAGTGAAGATTAAAATTGTAGATGCAAAGCAGAAAGAAATATTATATATTTCTTTTCTTCTTTGAATTATTTAGCTGTAGGTACCGTTGGCACTGGAGCTTGTGTTGGAGCTGCTGGAGCTTGCTCAGTTGTAGGAACTGGCATAGATGGAATTAATGTTTCTGTTTTTACATTATCAATCGCACTCTCATTTCTTTTTTCATTATACATATAACCTAAAACTAATGTATTTATAACGAAAATTAAGCCTATTGCCATTGTTGCTTTAGTTAAAAAATTACCTGGACCTTTAGCACCAAATAATGATTCATTACTTCCGCTGTAAGCTCCAAGACCGATACTTGAACTTTTTTGAAGTAAGATTATTATTGTTAATAAAATTGCTAAAACAAATTGAACTACCAAAAGTGTAGATGTCATTATCTATTTCCTTTTTGAAAAATGGGATATATTTTATCTAAAACTTATTAAGAAAAAGTTAAAATAAAACTACCTTCCAATTAAACACTAAAAAAAGAGTAAAATTGTCAATAAAAAATGAATTTTCTAAGCATGCAAATGAATATAACAACCATAATATTATCCAACAAATTATCGCTAAATCATTAGTTCGAGAATTAAAATCTAAACCCAAAAGAATATTAGAATTAGGTTGTGGTTCAGGACAAGTATTTTCTCATATTTCTTGGCCAATAGAATTTTATAAGGCTATAGATTTTTCGAAAGAAATGTGTCAGTTACACCCTAAAAATGGTAATCTAGACGTTAAATGCTTTGATTTTGATACAGAAGAATTTCTTGAAGAGATAAAGAATGATTCTTATGATATCGTACTTTCTTCATCAGCATTACAATGGTCAAAAGATTTAGACAAAATAGTGAAAAGTCTTGCATTAATTACAAATGAAATTAATGCCGTTTTATTCACTTCAAATACATTTAAAACAATTCAAACTATAACAAATACAAAATCACCAATTTTAGAAGAAAAACAAATTAAAAAAGCTTTTTCTAATCATTTCACTTGCGAATTTGAAACAATTATGTATAAATTAGAATTTGAAAACAAAAAAGATTTATTTAATTATATTAAAAAATCAGGTGTAAGTGGTGGGTCAAATAGTTTGAATTTTAAAAATGCAAAGAAGTTATATAAAGAGTATAAATTAAATTATTTAGAGTTTGAAGTTATATTTGTTAAAACAGTTTAATTAGTAAGACTAACTCCCAAAGGAGTTAGTTTTAGTCGTTGTTACTATTCATAATTCCTAAAATTTGTAATAATGAAATAAACAAGTTAAAGAAATCTAAATATAATGATAAAGCAGCTTCTACAGGTGAATCATATCCACCTCTGATGATTTGCTGAGTATCATATAAAATAAATGCAGAGAATAACAATGCACTTACACTAGCAATTCCTAATTGCATTAATGATGATTGAATGAAGATATTTGAAATACCTGCAACAATTATAATAATAAGTGCAATCATTAAGAATTTACCCATTGAAGAGAAATCTCTTTTTGTTGTCATTGCAAACATTGAAATCCCACCAAATGCAACAGATGTCATTAAGAAAGCTTGACCAACTATTGATGCACCACCTGGCATTGCAAAAATTGATGCTAATAATGGAGCTATCATTAACCCTGTCATAAATGTTAAAGCAAATAAAGCTAATAAATTAACTCCTGGTTTATGTTTAACTTTTGGTATTACAAACCATACCATTGCAATTACTGCTCCAAATAAAAGCCATTTAACAGGACCCATCAAGAAGGCAACAATTTCTAGACCAATATATGATCCAGCAGTTGCAGCTAATAATGATCCAGCGAATAATTGATAAGTAGCTTTTAAGAAACTCATTAACTGTGCTTGAGATGATTCTTGTGAATGCTCATTTGTATTATTTGATAAATAATCTCTATTGTACATATGTATATCCTTTTTAATATTGTTGTTATTTTAATGCGTAATTTTATTATGTTAGTCTTAATAACATCTTTAATATGCATCTATATTTATATTACACATTATATATTAAGATAAAATAGTAAATGGAAAATTAACAAAATATAATGAAATAGCTTATTAAAACCTATAAATTAGGGATTATCCAATGTTTCTATTGTAAAAAACCAATAGAACTAAGAACTTCCAAAATTTAAACTAGATTTAAGTAATACCTCTTGACAAAGCTAGATAAATCTCCTATAATTCCCGTCCAAATTAAGTGACACACAATGTTGCGAAAGATGGATGATCTTTAACAATGTAAATAGTTTATAAAGTAATCTTT
>CANNFB010000015.1 GCA_947503785.1 uncultured Campylobacterales bacterium
GTCAAGCTCTTCATCGCTGATAATACTGCAGGGTCCCCTTGTGGAAACGTAGGCCGCTGCCAGCTCTTGAGTATTTATACAAAAGCTTAGCTTATTCAATCTTTGATTGTTTGAGCTAAGCTTTTTTTTAGCCCTTTTTTTACTATTTATATGAACTCTTATTAAAATATATCCCTAAATTAAATCTTATTGCATATCTTATAGTTTTATTATCTTCATATGTTATTATAATAAAAAAGGTATGCTTATTAAAAGATTTAAATTTATCTGATGATCAAAGAGTTCAACTAAAAGAAATTATGATAAAATCTAAAATAGATATGATTAAAAAAATTTATGCTGTTTTAAATACTAAACAAAAAGTACAACTTAAAGTTCTAATAGATATTCAATCTTAAAAATAAATAAAAGATTTAACAAAAAGGATTAATTTGATAAAAATTGCAATGATAGAAGATGATGTTGAACTAGCTGTTGTTTTAACTGAATACTTAAAGCAATTTAATATTGAAGTAACTAATTATGAAGAGCCATTTTTAGCTCTTTCTTCTTTAAAACTAACTACTTATGATTTAATTATACTTGATTTAACACTTCCTGGAATGGATGGATTAGATGTTTGCAAAGCTATTGTAAAAGATTTTGATATTCCTATAATAATTTCAAGTGCTAGAAGCGATATTACTGATAAAGTAACAGCTTTACAGTTAGGTGCTGATGATTATTTACCTAAGCCATATGATCCAAGAGAATTAGAAATTAGGATAAAAACGATTTTACGAAGATTTAATCACTCTAATATTCAAGATGAAGTGAAAAATAAAGCATTTATTTTAGATGTGGATAAAAAAGAGATTACAAAAAATGGTAAATATGTTAAACTTACAGCAGCAGAATTTGAAGTTCTATCTCTACTAATTAAAAGAGATGGTTTTGTAATTTCAAGAGAAGATATTTTTGATAATTCAGATTTATTAAATCAAGATTATGAAAGCTCCGGATCTTTAGCTGTAATTATAAATAGAATTAGACAAAAAATTGAAGATAATCCAAAAGAACCTAAGTATCTTCATACTATTAGAGGAATGGGGTATAAATTTCATAATGAATAGACAATCAATATTTTTTACAATAACCGTAAGTTTTATAATATCAATTATTTTAGTAATTGCTAGTTTTGGTATTTTAATGACTAAAAATTATAAAGTTAAAGAAGCTGAATTATTTCAAAAATATATTCCAATAATAAAATTGGTACTTAGAAAACATCATAAAGATGGCTTAAATATAGACTTTGCAAAAAGTCTAGAAAATTCTAATTATAGTTTATTTATGGATATGGGAAAAATAAATGCAATTACTTATAATCCTCAAACAAAAGTTTTAATTGAAAGAAAAGATCCTCGTGCAAAGATTGTATTTAGAGTTTTAAAATTAGCTGATAATAACTATTTATATATGAAAAAAAGAGGTAAAACTATCTTAGTAAAAGATAATTCAACTACAGAAAATAATACGAATATTTATATAATACTTGTATTTTTAATAGTTATTATTACAATAATTTTAATGTATTTTATTACACTACGAAAATTGATGCCTTTAAAAATATTAAAGGATAAAGTAAAAACTCTAGGAGATGAAAACTTTGATTTTGATTGTTGTAATACTGAATCTAAAGATGAAGTGTCACTTTTAGGAATGGAGTTTAAAAAAGCTGCTTTAAAATTAAAAAGTTTAAAAGAAGCTAGAAATGTTTTTATTAGAAATATAATGCATGAGTTGAAAACTCCAATTACTAAAGGAAACTTTTTAACTCAATTAGAACAAAATGAAGAAAATAATGAAAAATTAAAATCTGTATTTTCTAGATTAGAGCTTCTTATTAATGAGTTTGCATCGATAGAAGAGTTGATTTCCTCAACAAAAAATATTGAAAAAAAGTTCTATTTTTTAGATGATGTACTTGATAATGCTAAAGATATTCTAATGCTTGAAGATGAAATAATACTTGGTTCTTATGATAATAAAAAGATAAATGTTAATTTTAAATTATTTTCAATTGCTACAAAAAACTTAATTGATAATGCTATTAAATACTCAGATGATAATAGAGTTACAATCAAGACGCAAGATGAAAATATTATATTTGAAAATAATGGGAAAAAACTAGAACATAATCTAGATAAATATTTTGAGCCTTTTTTTGCAAATGAAGATAAAGCTAAAGACTCTTTTGGTTTAGGGTTATATATTGTGCACAATATATTAAAAGCAAATGACTATTCTTTAGAATATGAGTATGATAATGGAATAAATAGATTTATATGTAAAAAGGATAATACATCTACGATATAGTAATAGTAGGAGCTGGTGCTAGTGCTTTAATGTTTGCATCAAGATTAGATAAAAGAAAATATAAAAATATTTGTTTAATTGATTCAAATGCAAAAATTGGTTCTAAAATAAAAGTTTCTGGTGGAGCTAAGTGTAATATAACTAATGAATTAGTTACGTACAAAAATTATTTAGGTGATAGAGATTTTGTAAAAGAAATTTTAGCTAAATACTCAAAAGATGATTTATTAAAATTTTTAAATTCAAATGGCGTTAATCCAAAGATTAATCCTAAAATTGTTAAAGGTACTTATTTTTGTAATAGTTCATCAGATGTAATTGAAATGTTTGTAAAACTAACTACTCATATTAAAAAATATCTTGATACAAAAGTATTAGAAATAGATTTTGATAAAACTTATAAAATTAAAACTACTAGAAATATTATTGAGTCAAAAAAAGTAGTCATTGCAAGTGGTGGATTATCTTATCCTGTATTAGGTGCCACATCTATTGCTTTTGACACTGCATTGAAATTTGGACACACAGTTGAAAAACTAGAGCCTGCACTTGTAGGATTTACAGTTCAAAAAGATCAATTTTGGTTTAAACATTTATCTGGTGTTTCAACTTATGTTAATACATTTGTTGATGGAATGAAATTTGAAGGGTCATTTTTATTTGCGCATAAAGGATGTTCGGGTCCGGTAATACTTACTTCATCTTTATATTGGAAAAAAGGAAAAATGGCTATTGATTTTTTACCAAAAAATAAAATTGAAGATTTTTTAAAAAGTAATAAAAAAATATCTTCAGCCCTACCTTTTGCTAAAAGATTTACAGAAGAGTTTTTAAAATCTATTGATTTAGAAGATAAGACAATTTCTTCTTTGAAAAAAGATGAAAAAGAGAAACTATCTATTTTAAAATATTATGAATTTGCACCTGCAGGAAATTTTGGATATACAAAAGCTGAAGTTACACGTGGGGGGATAAATACAGATGAAATTAATCATGACACTTTTGAAAGTTTAAAGCAAAAAGATTTGTTTTTTATTGGAGAGTGTTTAAATATCACTGGAGAATTAGGTGGCTTTAATTTTCAAATAGCATTTTCTCAAGCAAATATTTGCGCAAAACAGTTGAATAATCTCTAACAAAAGTTATCCCTAAACTTACACTTGATACAATCACCAAAATATATTTAGAACTTGAAGGATTCACTTGAGAATTGCATTTATTGGTGATATTGTAGGTCGTCCTGGCCGCAAAATAATAAAAGAAAATTTATCAACAATTAGAAAAGAATATAATATTGATTTTGTAATTGCAAATGGCGAAAATGCAAGTCATGGCTTTGGATTAACTACTAAAAATTGTGATGAACTACTTAAAATGGGTATTGATTTAATTACAGGAGGTAATCACTCTTTTGATAAAAAGAAAGATATGATGGTTTTACTTGAAACTAAACCAGTTTTGAGACCTGATAATTATCCTCCTGGATTAATAGGGAGTGGCCTTAAAATTTGTGATGTACAAACGCCCGAAGGTATTGAAAAATTAGCTGTTATTAACTTAATGGGACAATACACAATGCCAACTGTTGAAAATCCATTTAACTGGGCTAGAAAACTTGTAAGCAAACTTCATGATGATGGAATTAAAAATATCTTTATTGATTTTCACGCAGAAGTTACAAGTGAAAAAAGAATTATGCTTATGATGCTACAAAATGAAGTAAGTATGATATGTGGAACACATACACATGTTGGAACTGATGATTTACAAATTTTTAATAATACTGCTTATTTAACTGATATTGGATTAACAGGATGTAGAGATAATGTTATTGGTATGGATAAAAAAATACCAATTCAAAAAGTTGTAACTGGCCTTGGTGGTCATTTTGAAGTTCCAAGTTCTTGTAAATCGATTCTTCAAATAATGGTAACAGATATAAATGAAGCAGGAAAAGCTACTGAGTGCTTTAAAATTAAAAAACTATGTAATATGCAAGAATATATAATAACTAAGGCTATGATTGATTAGTATTTCTTCTTCTTATGATTTATTATGTTTTTTAAAAGAACAAACTTTAATAGATGAAAGAAATGAGTTTTGGTGGCCTAATGATAATGAATTTGAAATATTATTAGGTTCGATATTAACTCAAAATACTAAGTGGGCAAATGTAGAAAAATCTTTAGAAAACTTAAGAGAATTAGATATAGATACCTTAGAAAAGTTATCAAATATTAATTTAGAAGAGTTAATTATAGCCATTACTCCAAGTGGTTTTAAAAATCAAAAATCTGTTAGACTTATTGCTTTAGCAAAAAAAATAATAGAAGATTTTGATACCTTTAAAAACTTTTGTTTAAATGTAGATAGAACTTGGCTTTTAGAACAAAAAGGAATTGGTCCAGAAACTGCTGATGCAATTCTTTGTTATTCATGTAAACAAGAGTATATGGTTGTAGATTCCTATACTCATAGATTGTTAAAAAGATTTGGATATGAGTTTGAAAGTTATGAAGAATTACAAGCTTGGTGTGAATATGGAATTAATGAAAATTACGATAAAATAGCCAAATTATATAATTATGAAATCTCATTAAATAAAATTTATGCACGATTTCATGGAAAAATTATCGAGTTTATGAAACGTAATCCAAAAGGTTAATTGATATGATTATTATTCCACAAACAAAAGGTGGTGTAGGGAAGTCTACCGTTGCTATGCAAGTAATAGCTCCTTATCTTTATAAAAAACATGGTAAAAAAATCACTTATATTGAAATTGATGATGAAAATAATGATTCAAAATCATTCACAAGAACTGAAATAGTAAATAAAAGAATGTTGGGAACTAATAAATTAACTGAGCTTGATGAGTTAATTTTAATGGATGACAATCATGAAGTTATTGTTGATGTTGGTGGAAATAAAACTTCATCACTGGTTTTAGACGAGATAAAAAAAGTAGGAACTTTTGGAAATATTAAGTGGATTATTCCTTTAGGTGATGGTGAACTTGATGGCAAAAATGCAATTGCCACTATGAAGAAAATAAAAAAAATTGAAGATAATCCATCTGAAAATATTATGTTTGCATTAAATAGAGCAATTTCTATGCAACCTGATTATATTGAAGAACAATTTATTAATTTCTTTGGTCATAAATATATTGATTCAAATTCAGTTATTTGTGATTTTGTAAAAGATCCAAAATATTTTCCTGTAAAGAATGATAAAGTAATTACAATGAGTAGATACCTAGGTTCAACAGTATGGGAAATGGCATATAATAACACTGACTTTGCACAAAAAGCTATCAGAGCAAAAGAGTTAGGTGATATTGAAAGTGCAAGAAAATATCTTTTCTTTAGAAGAATACAAACAGATGCAAAAGATTATGTAATTAATGTATTAAATAAAATCTTTTGTGATTTAGATACTTGGATTGATATTAAAAAATGAGTGAAATGAGTTTTAAACAAGCAAAAGAGCTTGTTGAAAGAATGGAGTTTTCAGAAATTGCACTTAAAAATGCAACAAAAGTTTTAGATGATTCATATAAAACTTTTGGAAAAGCTAGCGAAAATTTTGATAAAACTTTAAATAAACAAGAAGAAATTCTAGAAAAACTGCCCCAATTAGATAAAAAAATGTCATACATGTTTTTAGCAGTTGCTATTAATATTGGCTTTATTTTAGGTCTTTTAATTGGGAAATATATATTATAAATTTTTAAATAGGATTGTGAATAATGGGTAAACAAGAAAAAATTGTATCAATGTTTAATGATATTGCTGGGACTTATGATGTTGCAAATAGAGTTTTATCAATGGGAATTGATAAGTCATGGAGAAACAAAGCGTGTAATCTAGCTTTTGATTTTTATGGTAAAACTAAAATAGAAAAAATTGTTGATGTTGCTTGTGGAACTGGTGATATGATTCAACATTGGAAAAAAATTGCTAAATCTAATAATATAGAAATTGAAAATATTGTTGGAGTAGATCCAAGTGTTGGAATGATGGAAGTTGGAAAGAAAAAACTACCTGAAGTTGAATTTATTGAAGCGGGAGCTGCTTCTATGCCTTTAGAAAGTAATTGCGCTGATATTATTTCTATATCTTATGGAATTAGAAATGTTGTTCAAAGACAAGAAGCTTTTGATGAATTTGCAAGAGTTCTGAAAAAAGATGGTTTAGTTGTAATTTCAGAATTTACAAAGAATGAAAAAACGAATCCTTTAGATTATCTAACAGATTTTTATATGAATAAAATTTTGCCTACATTAGGTGGATTGATTTCTAGAAATAAAGAAGCTTACACTTATTTACCAAACTCAATTGATGAGTTTTTAACAACTGATAATTTATGTAAAGAATTAAAAATAGCTGGCCTTGAACCTATTCATGTAAAAGCTTTTTCTATGAATATTTCAACATTAATTATTGCAAGAAAACTTTAATATAATAAGGGATTTTATGAATAACCCAATTACTGTATCTACTTTAAATTCACAAATAAAATCTCTACTTGAAACTACATTTATACAAGTATATGTTGAAGGTGAAGTTTCAAATCTGACTTATCATAACTCAGGACATATATACTTTTCTGTAAAAGATCAAAACTCTACAATTTCTTGTGTGATGTTTAGAGGTAACACTAAATATTTAAAATTTCAATTAGAAGTTGGTCAAAAGATTGTAATTACTGGAAATATCACAGTTTATGCTCCTCGTGGAAATTATCAACTTTTATGTAATAAGATTCAACCAGCTGGCCAAGGAGCTTTAGCCCTTGCCTATGAGCAGCTAAAAGCTAAATTAGAACAAAAGGGATACTTTAATCCTGATATAAAAAAAGCACTTCCAAAATATCCTAAAAAAATTGCTTTAGTTACATCTGCAACTGGAGCTGCTATTGAAGATATGAAAAAAGTAGCCTTACATCGTTGGCCTCTAGTTGTGTTTATTTTAATACCTACTTTAGTGCAAGGTGAGGGCTCTGCTAATGACATATCAAACTCAATTAAATATGCAGATACTTTATCTTGTGATGTCATTATTGCTGGCCGTGGTGGTGGAAGTATTGAAGATTTATGGGCATTTAATGAAGAGATTGTAGCAAATTCAATATATGAGGCAAGGACTCCAATTATCTCAGCTGTTGGACATGAAGTTGATTATTTAATTTCTGATTTTGTTGCTGATATAAGAGCTGCAACACCTTCTAATGCTATTGAAATTGCCTTACCTGATATTAATGAACACAGAATGTATTTAGACTCTTTGTCAAATGAGTTTAATAACTTGCTAAAACAAATTTTATTTAATAAAGAACAAAATGTATTAAATTTAAAAAAGCTATTTAAGCAAAATTCGATTGAAACAAAATTTGAATTTATACAATCAGAAATAAAACTTTTAAAATCATCTTTTCAATCAACATTAGCTCAAAAAGCATCAACTTCTCAAAATGAATTAGAGATGTTAAAAAGAACATTTGAAAATAATTATTCTCAATATTTAATAAAACTACAAAATAGTATTGATTTATTAAAAAATAATTATGAGCTAAATCATCCTGATAAAAAAGATAAGAATGGCTTTGTACAAATATCTAAAGAAAATAAAATAATTTCTCTAAGTAATTTGCAAGTAGGTGATATAGTATCTTTACAAAGTCCGAAATATATTGCTACGTGTACAATAAATAATTTAAAAAAACAATAAGCTTTAAGTTTAGAATTGATAAAATAAAACAAATTTGTATTTAATAAAGAAGTATAATAAAAGGAATATTTATGGATAATGAAGAAAAAGTAATTGATTATGCTAATACTAGTGAATTTATGACATTTGAATTAGGCGCAATGAAGTATGCAATTGAATTACCAAAAATTAGAGAAATATTAACTTATCCAGATAATATTACACCCTTACCAAATACAGCTGAATGGGTAAAAGGTCTTATTAATTTAAGAGGGGAAGTTGTTCCAATTTTAGATATTAGATTAAAATTCAATACAAGTGCTGGTACTTATGATGAAAATACATCAGTAATTGCTGTAATAACTGAAGATAAAAGAATGGTTGGAATCATAGTTGATTTAGTTGATGATGTTCAAAGATTAGATACGAGTACACTAGCTTCTGTTTCTGAAATGGGGTCTGCTATTCCTTCTAAATATTTAAAAGGTTATGTTAGATTAGATAATAATGAAATGCTAGTTGTTATGGATATTGAAAGAGTTGTAGATAAAGAAGAGTTAAAAGACTAAATTTATTGGAAAAATTATGCATGAAAAAATAGAAAAATTAAGAGGATTAAAGCTTCTTTTTGTTGAAGATGAAGAAGACTTACTTTCTATAATCACGGATGCTTTAACAAAATTAGAAGCAAATTTTCTAACAGCAAATAATGGCTTAGAAGCATTAACATTATTAGAAAATAATCCTGATATTGATGCAATTATTACAGATATAAATATGCCAATAATGAATGGCTTAGAGATGATTAAAAATATAATTGATCAAGATGTAAATATTCCTATTATTGTTATGTCTGCACATACCGAAACTGAGTATATTACAAAAGCAAAAGAGTATGGGGTTAGTGAATATTTATTAAAACCCTTTGATTTTATTAAATTCATTGAACTTATTACAAGTATGGAAATAAAATAAAAATGTCAATTGATAAAAAACTACTAAAACGATTAAGAATTCTTTATGTTGAGGATGATGCTGTAATTAGAACAGAATTATCTCAGCTACTATCAAATTTCTTTGAAAATGTTTATACTGCTGAAGATGGAAAAGAAGGTTTAGAATTATATCTTCGTAATCAAGATGACATAGATATTATTTTAGCTGATATTAATATGCCAAAATTAAATGGTATTGATATGGTAAAAGCAATAAGAGGAGTTGATTCTAAAGTACCAATCTTTTTTGCAACTGCACATTCAGATAATGAGTTTTTATTTGAAGCTATTAAATTAAAAATTCATGAGTATATTATTAAACCTATTGATATAAGACATCTTCTTTCTTTAATGAATGATTTAGCTGGTGTTTTATATCAAGAGTTTTTAATTGAGCAAAAAAATAGAGAACTATCTAAATATAAAGAAGTAACTGATTTAAATAATATTGTAATTGAAACAGATATTCATATGAGAATTGTAAAAGTAAATGACTTGTGCTGTAAAATTTCTGGATATTCAAGAGCAGAATTAATAGGTCAAGATTTTAAGTTTTTAAAACATAAAGATACTTCAAATGATTTATATGTGAAAATGTATGCCGAAGTTCTTAATAATAAATCATGGAGTGGAACATTAAAAAACAGTACAAAAGAGAGCGGTACTTTTACTACTGATTGTTATATGATCACAATGTTAAATGATGAAGGTGAAGTTGAGGGTGCAATATCTATTCAAAAAGATATAACTGAAGAATTAGCTAAAAAAAGAGAAATGCAACGAGCTTTAATGAAAGATAAAAGTGAAATTTTTATCAGAAGTAAAGCGGGAACTGCAGAACAACATACAATTATAAATGATTTAAAAATGAAACTTGAAGATGCTAATGAAGAGTTTTTTAAAGCACAAAGAAATACAGATAAATATATTTATGTAGCAGAAAAGTACTCTTTGGAAAATAGAAACTTAAAAAGTGAATTAGCAACTTATAAAAAAAATGCAGATAAGCATAATACGTCTTTAAAATTAACAAAAGAAAATAGCGATTTACGTTTAGATATTAAAAGATTAAAAATTAAAATTGAAGATATTAAAACTAAACTTGCAAAAGAAAAAAAGCAAATTGAAGTCAACTTTCAAATTGAAATTGATGAACTCAATGAAAAATTAGTAAAAATGACTGAAAAATATGAGGCAATTGAAACAAATGATGTTTTAATTCAAAAACTTGAATATTGGAAAGAAAAAGCAAATAATGAATCTAAAAGAGTTGAAACTTTAGAAAAACAAATTATGACTTATGCTACTAAAGAAACTATGAATAAAATCTTTGGATAAATAAATCAAGATAAACTTGATTTATTTAATTGTGATACTTAATATTTTTTGTTCACTTAATGGTTTATCTCCACCACTTCTTCCAGATGTTGGAACATTTTCAATCTTTTTAACTATGTCCATACCTTTTGTAACATAACCAAAAATAGAATGCTTTCCATTTAGCCAATATGTTGGAACTGTAGTTATGAAAAACTGACTACCATTTGTATTTCTTCCTCTATTAGCCATTGCTAATATACCTGGCTTATCAAACAGGGCATTTGGTGAAAACTCATCTTCAAAGTTTTTCTTCCAAATTGATTCTCCAGCTCTTCCTGTACCTGTAGGATCTCCACTTTGTAACATAAAGCCTCTAATAACTCTATGGAATATTAATCCATCATAGTAACCATTTTTAGAGTGAGTTACAAAGTTTTCAACAGCTTTTGGAGCTAAGTCTGGTCTTAATTCAATTTCGATTTCTCCTTGAGTTGTTTTAAAAACAGCAATTGGATTTGATGCCTCTAAAAGTAACATGAATGAACAAAGAATGAAAAATATTTTTTTCATATATAGCCTTTAAATTTTAGATTTTAAAAAAATAGTATATTATTTTAGATTTAAAAAAAAATAAAATAGCTATTTTTATTAGGTTTTAATAAAAAAGTGTTAAAATTCACTAAAATTATACAAATTTTATTTATAAAAGGACTAGACCAATGGCAATGCCTTCAATTCCACAACCAACGTTTTATATCTTTAAGTGTGAGCAAGCTTCACCTCCAGGTATGCCAAAACCATCATGTGTAAATGAAGAGACAAGAGATTTATTTAATCATACGGCTCAATCTTTGATGAAAAAAGGTTTAATGGGACCTGTACAAGTTATTAGAACTTCATGTCTTGGTAGATGTCAAATGGGACCAGTTATGTTAATTGAACCTGGACATCACATGTATTGTCAATTGTCTAAGGAAAAAATAGATAAAATTATTGAAGAACATATATTAGGTGGGAACCCTGTTGCTGAGTATTTAATACCTGAGCAGTATTGGGGTGACGCTGTAAATTTACAAAGTTAAAGAGGACTAAATTATATGACATTTGAAATGCTATATAGTAAAATTCATAGAGCTACTGTTACTGATGCTAATTTAAATTACGTTGGATCAATTACTATTGATGAAGATTTGATGAAAGCATCAAGTCTAAGAGTTGGTCAAAAAGTTGAAATTGTTAATGTTAACAATGGCGAAAGATTTGCTACTTATGTTATTAAGGGTAAAGCTGGAAGTAAAGACATGTGTCTTAATGGTGCAGCTGCGCGAAAAGTTGAAATAGGCGATAAAATTATTGTAATTTCTTATGCTTCATATTCTGAGGTTGAACTAGAGAATTATAAACCAATTGTAGTAATTGTTGATGATGATAACAATATTGACATGATAACAAATGAATTAGTAGGAAGTGACCATGTTTGATGGAATTGACTTAAAAAATTTAAACTTAAATGATATGATGGGACAATTCCAAAATATAGCTGCAAATGCTAAAGAAGAAAACGCTTCTAAAATATTTACATCAAAAGCTGGTGGAGGGATGGTTGAAATTTCAGTAAATGGAAACTCAGAAGTAATTGATTTGCAAATAGATAATTCATTACTTGAAGACAAAGATTCTTTACAGATTCTATTAATTTCATGTATGAATGATGTTATTAAACAAACTGAAGAAAATCAAAAAATGACAGCCATGAATATGATGGGTGGATTAGGTTCTATGGGACAAAAATAGTCAAATGAAAAACTTATTAAATGAATTTGAAGACTATTTACTAAATAATCTTCCATCTTCGAAAACTTTCCATCCTTATTTTGAAGATGCTTTAGGTGATATGTTAAAAGCTGGAGGAAAAAGATTTCGTCCAATGCTTTTGCTTTCTATAATTAAATCAAATAAAAGTTTACTTATTAAAAATTCTATGCCTGTTGCACTAGGTCTTGAAATGCTTCACACTTATTCACTAGTTCATGATGACTTACCTTCTATGGATAATGCAGATTTAAGACGTGGCTTTGAAACATTACATAAAAAATATGATGAAGTTACAGCTATTTTAGTAGGTGATGCATTAAATACAGAAGCTTTTAAACAAATAGCAAATGCTCCTTTGTCAAATGATGTAAAAATAGAATTAGTTAAATGTTTAGCTACTAATGGTGGAATTGATGGGATGATAATAGGTCAAGCAATTGATTGCTATTTTGAAAATCAGAAACTTGAGCTTTCACAGTTAGAATATTTACATATTCATAAAACGGCAAAACTAATAGCAGCTTCACTTAAAATGGGTGCAATTATTTCTGAATATGACTTCCAAACTCAAGAAAAATTATATAACTTTGGAATTGATTTAGGCTTGTTATTCCAAATTCAAGATGACATTATTGACGAAACTCAAAGTGATGAAGAAGCTGGCAAAACAACACAAAATGATGAAGCAAAAAACTCTTTTGTAAATTTATTAGGTTTAAAAGGTGCTATTAAAGCTGCAGATGAACTAGCTTTAAAGTGTGAGAAAGTACTAAATACTCTTGATGAGAACTTAAAAATCTCACTTGAAGAGTTACTTTTAAAGTATATAAATAGACACAAATAGTTATATCTTTCATATTAAATCAAACTCTTAGTCATTTTAACTCATACTACTTGACAAATTTGTAAAAATTATATAAAATCTAGCACTCAAAAAAATAGAGTGCTAAATATAAAATTATAAAAAAATATTATAAAACTTAATAAAAGGATTAACATGAATTTCAGACCATTAGGAAAAAGAGTTCTAGTACAAAGAACTGAAGTAGAGAGTAAAACGGCAAGTGGAATTATTTTAGTTGATTCAGCTAAAGAAAAACCAAATACTGCTGAAGTAAAAGCAATCGGTGGAGAAGTTACAGAAATTAATGTAGGTGATACTATTGTTTTTGAACAATTTAGAGGAACTGAATTTACACTTGATGGTGTAGATTATTTAGTGTTAGAACAAGAAAATATTATAGGAGTTATGTAAGATGGCAAAAGAAGTAAGATTTAGTGATGATGCAAGAAATAGATTATTTACAGGTGTTGAAAAATTAGCTGATGCTGTAAAAGTTACAATGGGTCCTAGAGGAAGAAATGTATTATTACAAAAAGCTTTTGGAGCTCCTACAATTACAAAAGATGGTGTTTCTGTAGCACGTGAGATTGAATTAGAAGATACATTAGAAAATATGGGAGCACAACTTGTAAAAGAAGTTGCTTCAAAAACTGCTGATGAAGCAGGTGATGGAACTACAACTGCAACTGTATTAGCTCATTCAGTATTCAAAGAAGGTTTAAGAAATGTAACGGCAGGAGCAAATCCTATTATCTTAAAAAGAGGTATGGATAAAGCTACTGAAGCTATTTTAGTTGAACTTAAAGCTGCATCTAGAGTTGTTGCTAATAAAAAAGAGATTGAGCAAGTTGCTACTATTTCTGCAAACTCTGATACTGCAATTGGTGCAATGATTGCAGAAGCTATGGATAAAGTTGGAAAAGATGGTGTTATTACTGTTGAAGAAGCTAAGGGTATTTCTGATGAATTAGATGTAGTTGAAGGTATGCAATTTGATAGAGGCTACTTATCACCTTACTTTGTAACAAATACTGAAAAAATGACTACTGAAATGGAAAATCCATTTATTCTTTTATGTGAGAAAAAAATCTCTAACTTAAAAGAAATGTTACCAATTTTAGAAGCGGTTAATCAAACAGGAAGACCTTTATTAATTATTTCTGAAGATGTTGAAGGTGAAGCACTTTCTACTTTAGTTGTAAATAGATTAAGAGGTTCATTAAATATAGCTGCTGTTAAAGCTCCTGGTTTTGGAGATAGAAGAAAAGCTATGTTAGAAGATATTGCTGTTTTAACTGCAGGTACTGTAGTTGCTGAAGAAATGGGAATGAAGCTTGAATCAACTGGTATGGAAGCTTTAGGAACGGCTGCTAGAGTTGTAATTGATAAAGATAATACTACTATTGTAAATGGTGCTGGTGAAGCTTCTGCTGTATTAGGTAGAGTTAATCAAATCAAAGCTGAGATGGAAGGTACTTCTTCTGAGTACGATAAAGAAAAATTACAAGAAAGATTAGCAAAACTTTCAGGTGGTGTTGCAGTTATTAAAGTTGGTGCTGCTTCTGAAACTGAAATGAAAGAGAAAAAAGATAGAGTTGATGATGCATTATCTGCAACAAGAGCTGCTGTTGAAGAAGGTATTGTAATTGGTGGTGGAGCTGCTTTAATTAGAGCTGCTGCAAAAGTTTCATTAACTTTGGAAGGTGATGAGCAAATTGGTGCGGATATTGTATTAAGAGCTATTAAAGCACCTTTAAAACAAATTGCTTTAAATGCTGGTTTTGATGCTGGTGTTGTTGCAAATGAAGTTGAAAAATCTGAAAATGAAAATGTAGGATTTAATGCAGCAAGTGGTGAATATGTAGATATGTTCGCAGCTGGTATTGTTGATCCTGCAAAAGTTGGAAGAGTTGCAATGCAAAATGCTGTTTCAGTTGCATCTTTATTATTAACTACTGAAGCTACAGTTACTGATATTAAAGCTGATACTGCTGCTCCTTCTATGCCTGATATGGGCATGGGTGGTATGCCTGGTATGGGAATGTAAGACAAAGTCTTTCAAGCCCTTGAGTTTCTCTACTATTTAGAGAAACTCATTCTCTTATTTTAAACCCTATTCACAAATATATTCTACTTATCTCTACCTCATACAATCATTTTAAGATAAAATAAATTTTTTCTAAATACAGAGTATTCGAGAACTTTCAAAGTAGAATGTAAAAAGTTTACCCTATTAATAAGATTTTATAGAGTAAACCATCTGAATATATTCTAATTACTAGTATTTAAAAAGAGACTACTTTTTTATAATTAGCTCTTTTAAAAGTTCACCTTGAAGTAAATCTAATTCTCCTTCTTCTGAGAAGTCTTTTGGTATAAATTCATTTGAAGGATATAGAGGATTAGTACTAGATAATAAATTCATACGTTGGTAAGCCTCTGCCACTAATTCACTACAGAAAACTTTTGATAGATTTTCTTGGTTTAAAGTTTGGCCACCTTGTTTATCTAATGTGTCTATTGCCGCATTACTTAATTCTTTTAATCCTTGAGTATTTTTGGATTCATATTTTCGACCTCGAAGTTCTCTATATAGATTAGACAAAGCATTTTGCATACTATTTACTCTTTGTACATTAAGATGACGAACAGATATATCTCCATCATAGTTTTTAACTTTACTACCAAGAGACACTAATGAAACGCCATTTGTTGGAGTAGCTTCTAATATCATTACATCATGATTTTGGGTAGCTTCTTGATATACAATAGCTACATGAGACCACTTACTATTAGTAGGGATTTGGATTAAATCACTTGTTCCAGCTTCACTTGAGAATAAAATAATATCTCCATATTTTAATTGATGTTTAAATGATTTGTAATTATTACTAGGCGTTTGAGCACTTATTGAACCACTAATTCTATAATGCGCACCATCCCCTCTTATATCATGTGAAAAATCTTTATTTTTAACTTTTTTGATATCTGTATATGTACAAAATTCTGTAAAAGTACCGATTTTATCATCTGAATCAACTGCTGCTCCTACAGCATAAAGAGTATCACTTACTACATGTTTTAAACTTAATCTAATAGCACCTTTTGTTGCTGAGTCAATAATAGTTTTTTCTACATCTGATTGTAAATCTTTAAGTATATTATCAATATTTATACCTACCATAGAAATATCTACATCTTTAGCTAATTTTTTAAGTTTCTTAATACTTTTTAATCCTGAAATAATTTCATTTATTTTCCTAGCTCCTGCTCTATACCCCTGTTTAATTGCATTATTACTTGGGCCTGCATCTTCTTCCATTACAATTACAATAATACCCATACAAGCAGCAGTTACAATAGGTATTGGTGTTAAGTCGAAGCTCATATTTCCTACATTATTGTTAATCATTGCAGTTTTTCCGTCACCCATAGATTTAATATTTCCATGCCCATAGTTTTTAGATTGAATTATATATTCATCATTTAGTAGACTTTGTAAGTCAATTTTTATACCATAAACCCAAATATAAGGTTCATCATTTTTACCAAAGTTTGCACCGAAGGGATTGTATACACCATAATCTTCAGTTTCAATAATTTTGAACTTTTTTAAATCAAAATTTATTTTAGTGTATTGCTCTCCATTTGAATCATATGGATAAAAACTATTAAGATTTAAAGTTGGAGGTGTTGGTACATAACTCGTATTTACTGTTATTGTTTCTATATTGTTTTTTTCATTATATTCTTCAACTTTATTATTGTAGTCAACTTTAATAATAAATTTATTTATATCATTTAAGTTGTTTTCATAGTTATGCGCAATTCTCATAATATTAAAACTATAATTAAATACTTCATTTTTTTTAAGTTTTGGAATATATCGCTGCATTAAGAATCTAGAAGCCTTATTTTTTTGTTTTGTATAAAATCTAATATAAAATGCACCACTATCTTTAGTACCTTTATTTTTTATTTTACATTCAATACTTTTTCTATCTCTTTCCCAAATGATTTGAGACTTTTCAATATATAAATCAGCTTTCATTTTTATTGGTGGAAATGGAAATATACTTCCATTATCAATATGAATTGTACCAGTTAAATTATTATCTACTCTCATGCTATATCCTTTTTTAATAATCGCTTAAATATTCATAACTAAATGAACAAAATTAGATTTTTTCTTATTAGAATAAATCTCTTACTTAAATTATATTAAATAGGTATTGCAAAAGTGTTGCAAAAAATTATTTGATACAAGAGAATATTTGCCTGAAAGATTTTTGTAATTTTGTATGTAATTTACTAAATCATTTGTTTTATCTACATCAATATCTTTAATATAATCTCTCGTAATATCAAATACATAAATTTCTAAATCGAATATTAATACGTTCATAATTCTGCATTCACACTAAAATTATACGTCCTTAAAGATATTCCTGATTTTATATATTTCATTAATATTTTCAAAAAATAGTTCTATGATATCAGGGTCAAAGTGTTTTCCTTTTTCTTCATTAAATAGTTTAAATATCTTTTCATCATCCCATGCTTTTTTATAAACTCGATCACTTCCTAAAGCATCAAATACATCTGCAACTGCCGTAATTCTTGCAAATATATGAATTTCTTTTTCTTTTAGTCCTCTTGGATATCCTAATCCATTATATTTTTCATGATGTTCTCTTGAAACAATAGATGCTGCTTGAAGTATTGGTTTTTTTGAGTGTCTTAGCATTTCGAAACCTAATTGAGCATGTGTTTTCATTATTTCAAATTCTTCAAAAGTTAATTTTCCAGGTTTATTTAAAATATTGTCAGGAATTCCAACTTTTCCAATATCATGCATAGGAGAAGCTAGTTTTAAAATGCTTGCTTCTTCTTCAGATAGTCCAGCTTTAATTGCAAGTATATAAGAATACTCTGCAACTCTTTTTACATGATTACCTGTTTCTTTACTTCTCGTTTCAGCAATTTCACCCATTGTATAAATGATTTCTTTTTGAGTATTGGTAATTTCACCATGTAACTCTTCAATTTGTTCAATACCATCTTTTATAGACTTTGACATATCTTTTATTGCAAAAGATATTTCACCTAATTCATCTGGTCTATTAATTGTTTGAGTTTTAGTATATTCTCCTGATTTAACGCTATTGATATTTTCAATTATAGTTTTAGTGTCTTCTTTTAATATATTTCCAAAAGAAATAGCTAGAACTACAGCAATAAAAATCATTAATCCACCAATATAAAGCATATCAATTGTTACATCTGAACTAATTATTCCTTCAGTGTTATATCTTAAAATTATAAGCAACAAAGTAACTATTGGAGATATTGTAAAAATTAAAAAAGTTTCAATTATTCTTCTAGAGATTTTTTCATTGAAAAAAGTATAATTTGTATTATTCGAAATTTTTTTATATCTTATTTCAAATAAAATGTATTCAAGCTGAGCTAAAACTGCTGCTCCTAAAATTAAGTAACTTAAAAATATTCTTATATGACTAGTTAATGGAAAATTAGGATATAAAAAGTAGTGTAATAAAAATGCACTAAACCCTGCAATTATCCATGATACTACACTTAAAAGATAAGCTTGTCTTGGTAAGGATAGATTTCCCTTTTTTTCTCTATATTTCCAATACAAGAACTCTCTAAAGATACTATGTACAATGAAGATGATAAATAAGTTTCTATATAGTTGACTTGGAAGTAATCCATCAATAAATTCACAAATATTTGTACAAAAAGTTTGAAGAAATAGTAATGTAAATAAAGATGATATATATAGTAATAACCGTGTTTTTGAATCAATTAAATCTTTTATAGTAAGTTCTTTTTTCATAGTAATTGTTTTTAAAAGTTAAAAAGTAACTTTTAATATCCTTTTTTTGATTTCTTCTTTATTGAGTATAGCAGTAAAAGGTTTATAGTTTATATTTAAATATTAAATAAATAATTTTTATTTGAAGTCCATTAATCATTTTGTAATTATCCTTTGCTAAAATAAATAAAAATTTTGAAAATTGAAAAGTTGGGAAATAAATGAAAAATAGATTAATAGAAATTATAAAAGAAGCTGGTGAAATATTTAAAGAAGGTTATTATTCAAAAAAAGATGTAACTTTTAAAGCAAAAAAAGATTTAGTTACAAAATACGATGTTGCTGTTGAGAACTTTTTAAAAGAAAGATTTGAAAAAGAGTTTAGTGATTTTAATGTAATAGCAGAAGAGTCAGATAATACAAATAAAATATTTTCAAATTCAATTATAGTAGACCCAATAGATGGAACTACAAACTTTGTAAATAAACTACCACATACTGCAATTTCCGTAGGAGTTTATAAAGATAAAAAACCATATATTGGAATTGTATATAATCCGATTTTAAATCAATTATACACTGCAGTTGTAGGTGAAGGTGCTTATTGTAATGGTGAAAAAATAGAAGTTTCAGAAGAAAGTGATTTTCAAAAAGCACTACTTTCAACTGGTTTTCCTTACTCCTCTGGGACTTGTGAAGATGACTTAAATGATGTTGTAGAAAAAATAAAACATATCTTGCCAAAATGTCAAGATATAAGAAGACTAGGTTCTGCCGCACTTGATTTATGTTATGTTGCCTCAGGCATTTATGAAGCATATTATGAAATGAATTTAAAAGCATGGGATGTTAGTGCTGGGCTTATTATTTTACAAGAAGCAGGAGGAAAAGTATCTAATATAGATGGAAATGATTATGTATTATTTGAAAATAAATATATTGTTGCTAGTAATGGACATGTTCATAAAGAACTAATAGAAAATTTGAATTTTAAATAAAGAAAAATAATATTTTTACAAGAAAGATATTATTTAGTAAGTTTTAAGTATAATCGCTAAATAAAATTTTACTAAAAGGTGTTACTATATGTGTGGAATAGTTGGTTATATAGGTAAAAATGATACAACAAAGATATTATTAGATGGTTTAAAAGAGCTTGAATATAGAGGTTATGACTCTGCAGGAATTGCTGTTTTGGGTGATGATAAAATTGATGTATTTAAAGCTTTAGGAAAATTACATAATTTAGAAGAAAAAGTAAATGCTAGCTCTTCAAGAGATTATGAATTAGGAATTGGCCACACAAGATGGGCAACTCACGGGCAACCAACAGAACTTAACGCACACCCACACTTAGGTGAATACTCTTATGTAGTTCACAATGGGATTATTGAAAATTATAAAGAATTAAAAGAAGAATTAATTAATCTTGGACATAAATTCGTATCACAAACTGATACTGAAGTTATTGTTCATTTATTTGAAAATTATAATAATAAACTAAATGATACAACAAAAGCTTTTCATAATACAATTGATAGATTAGAAGGTGCATTTTCTATACTTTTAATTACAAAAGCAGATCCATCAAAAATATTTTTCTTTAAACATGGAAGCCCTCTAATTGTTGCAAATGGTAAAGATGAAAATGAAGTATTATTTGCATCTTCTGATGCTCCTTTAATTGGTTTAGCTAATGATGTTGTTTATTTAGAAGATGGAGTTGGTGGAATTGCAAGTGCTGAAGGAATTGAATTTTTTAATGACAATTATTCTTGGGCAACACTTCCAACATCTAAGCAATTTGCACAAAAAGATGGTTTTAGATTCTTTATGGAAAAAGAAATCTATGAGCAAAGTGATGTTGTAAGTGATTGTATGCTTGGACGTTTAAATGATGATGAAATTTTATTTGATGAAATTGATAAGTCATTAATTGATGGAATTAATGAAATAAAAATTTGTGCTTGTGGAACTTCATATCATTCAGGACTAACAGCTTCATATCTTTTTGAGAGATTATCAAAAGTTAAATGTAATGTTGAAATTGCAAGTGAATTTAGATATAAAGATCCTTTATTAACAAAAGATACTCTATTTATTGTAATTTCTCAAAGTGGAGAAACAGCAGATACTTTAGAAGCTTTAAAAATGGCAAAAGCAGCAGGACTTAAAACTCTTGTTATTTGTAATGTAGATAATTCTTCAATGACAAGAACTGCTGATGCTACTATTTTAACGCGTGCAGGAATTGAAAAAGGTGTTGCATCTACTAAAGCATTTACAACTCAGACTGTTGTTTTATGGATGTTAGCACTTTATTTTGGAAAAGCAAATAATATTATAGAAAAAGATAAATTACAAAAAGAACTTCGTGCTTTAAGAGAAGTTCCAAAATCATTAATTATTGATGATGCTATGCATGAAAAAACAAAAAGATTATCAAAAAGGTACCTACATGGTCATGGTTTCTTCTTTATAGGTAGGGATGTATTTTTCCCTCTTGCTTTAGAAGGAGCTTTAAAGCTTAAAGAAATATCATATTTACATGCAGAAGGTTATCCTGCAGGTGAAATGAAACATGGGCCAATTGCATTAGCTGATCCAGAGCTATTCACTATTGCTTTAATGCCTCAAAATTTACTTTACGATAAAATAAAATCGAATGTTGAAGAATTAAGTGCTAGAGATAGTACTATTTGTTCTATATCACCACTTGATTTTGATTTAAGTGATGACTTTATTAAAATTAACGAAACTGATCATTATATGTTAGAATTTTTTGAAATGTTAATAGCTTTACAGTTATTATCAATGGAAATATCAGTTAGATTAGGAAACGATGTTGATATGCCAAGAAACTTGGCTAAATCAGTTACCGTAGAATAAATTCAACTTGCTGTTGTATTTGTTATTTTTTTAACAGCAAAATTGTAATTAAAAATAATGGAAAACAAAAATGGAAAACCTTAAAGGAAAACAAACATGGAAAACAAAAAACAGTATTTATTTACTTCAGAAGTAGTAAGCCCAGGTCACCCTGATAAATGTGCAGATATTATTGCGGATACTATTGTTGATAAATTAATTATTGAAGATAAAAACAGCAGAGTTGCATCTGAAGTTTTTGTAGCAGGAAAAAATGTAATAATTGGTGGAGAAGTTAAATCAACTTGCCAATTATCTGATAAAGATTATGAAGATTTAGTTAAAGCAGCCCTTGCTAAAATTGGTTATGATGGAAAATCAAGCTTTACAAAAGAGCAGTGTTTACATCCAGATGATGTAAATGTTCAAGTATTATTAAACCAACAAAGTCCAGATATTTCACAAGGTGTTGATCAAACAACTGGAGATATAGGTGCTGGTGATCAAGGTATTATGTTTGGATTCGCTTCAACAGAAACTGCTGATTATATGCCTGCAGCTATTTCTTATGCCCGAATGTTAAGTGATAAAGTTTATAATTATGCATTAAATCATAATCATAAACTAGGTGTAGATATTAAAACTCAAGTTACTGTTGATTATGGTACAAAAGAAAATTTTGAGAATTGTAAACCACAAAAAATACATACTATTGTAGTTTCAGCACCTTCAGTTGAGAGTATGGATATTACAGAAGTAAGAGAGTTAATTCAAGGTTTAATTGATGATTCTGGACTTCCAACAAATATGTATGATAAAGATAGTACAATTATTCATATCAATCCAACGGGAAGATATGTAAGTCATTCATCTTTACATGATAGTGGTTTAACAGGAAGAAAACTTATTGTTGATTCTTTTGGAGGTTATTCACCAATAGGTGGAGGAGCACAAAGTTCTAAAGATTATACAAAAGTTGATAGATCTGGTTTATATGCAGCACGTTGGATTGCAAAACATATTGTAGCTTCTGGACTTGCATTAAAGGCAGTTGTTCAAATATCATATGCAATTGGAGTAGCACGTCCAACTTCAGTTTCTGTTGATACAATGGGTACGTTTAAAAAATTAAATGATGATGAGTTATCTGAATTTGTTATGAATAGCTTTTCATTAACTCCTAAGTGGATTACTGATAAGTTTGCATTAGACAAGCCAAGTGAAGAGACTTTCCTTTATGCTGATGTTGCATCACGTGGACAAGTTGGACAAAGTGATTACCCTTGGGAAAAACTTGACGAATTAGAAAAATTCACAAATTTATAAGATAAAAAAGGATTTAGTATGGATTTAAAAAACTTATTTAGCAAAATATCATTTGATAGTGATTCAAAAGAACAAGCTACAAAAAAAGATGCTCCAAGTCATTGGGTAAAGTGTCCTGAATGTAGTTCCCTAATGTTCTTTAAAGAAGTAGAAAATCAAGATAATATATGTCCTAAATGTAATTTTCATATGAGAATTGGGGCAAAAAGAAGAATTGAAATTTTAGCAGATACAGGTACTTTTGTTGAATATGATGAAAATTTAAGACCTAACGATCCTTTAAAATTTGTAGATAAAACTTCTTATAAAAAGAGAGTTGAAGTAGCAGAGAAGAAAACAGGAAGAACATCTTCTGTTGTAAGTGGTGATTGTGAAATTAATGGAACGCCTGTTCAAATTGTAGTATTTGATTTTTCTTTTATGGGTGGATCATTAGGCTCAGTTGAAGGTGAGAAAATTGTAAGAGCTGTTAACAGAGCTATTGAAAAGCACCAAGGTCTTATTATTGTTTCAGCTTCAGGAGGTGCAAGAATGCAAGAATCAACTTTTGCTTTAATGCAAATGGCTAAAACTTCTGCAGCACTTAAAAGATTAGATCATTCAAAACTGCCTTTTATCTCAATTCTAACAGATCCTACAATGGGTGGTGTTTCAGCATCATTCGCCTTCTTAGGTGATATTATTATGGCTGAACCAGGTGCTTTAATTGGATTTGCAGGTCAAAGAGTTATTAAACAAACTATTGGAGCTGATTTACCAGAAGGGTTCCAGCGAGCTGAATTCTTACTTGAAAAAGGTTCAATAGATATGGTTGTAAATAGAGCTGATATGAAGCAAACATTATCTGATTTATTAAAAATGTTTAAAAAAGAGAAAATAGCAAACTAAATGCTATCAAATTTTGAAGAGGCTTTAGGTTTTAAACTTGAAGCCTCTACCTTTTTATATGTTTTATGTGATTATGAAACTCTTCTAAAAAAAAACATCTCAATTGAATCTTTTATAAATTTACGTAAAATAAAAGATGTAAAACTTATTCAATATAAAGATCTGATATCTTCTGTTCAAACACAAAAAGAAAATTTAATCTTTTTAAAAAAATCTCTTAATATTCCAATTATAATAAATGATAAAATTGAATTAATTGATTATTGTGATGGTTTACATTTAGAGCAAAAAAATCTTTCTTTAATACATAAAGATAAAAAACTTGCAATAAAATTAATTAGAAGAAAAATAGAAAAAAAACTTTTAGTACTTTCAACTTCCTTAGAAATCGAAATATTAGAAGCAAATGAACTTGAGATTGATATGATTGAACTAGTAAAGTATAAAAAAATAAATACTAAAGATATTGGTAATATATTAGCTGAAAAAATAGTTTACTTAGCAAAAATATCTACTCATCCAATTTGTGTAATTAGTGAAATTGAAATTACAGATAAAATTAAAAACATTACTCTTAATACTGTAAGAAGTGGTTTTTATATGACTGAAAGGAATGCCTGTGGTAAAAATTAATATTTATTCTATAGTAAAACCATCAAAAGATGAGTTTGATATTTTAATAAAAGAGTTTATTAAGATGTCTTTAAAATATGCAAAAATTGAAGTTCATTATATTTTTAATAAATCAATTTCAAAAGCTCAAACTATTGGAGAAAAAGAAGCACAAAAATCTTATAGTGAAACTTATGAACCTTTACTAAAAGGTTATAATATTGCATTAGATGTTTTAGGAAAAAAATTAGACTCACATTCTTTTTCTAAAATATTAGAGGGTAAAAATGAAATAAATTTTTTTATTGGTGGTGCTTTTGGCTTTGAAAGAGAATTTTTAAAGAAATGTGATAGTATAATATCTTTAAGTGATTTAACAATGGCGCATAAAATAGCTAATATTGTCTTAACTGAACAGATCTTTAGAGGCCTTTGTATCATAAATAATCATCCGTATCATAAATAATTTATAATATTTTTTGTATAATAGCAAAATTTTAAATTTAAGGGTACAATGTGGCTAACACGAAACAAGTTGAAGAGTTAAAACAAATTCTATTAGATAGAAAAGTATTAATCATAAAAAATATACAAGGAAGCCGAGATAGTATTGATTGTTTGAAGAATTCTGAATGTAAAGATGAATTTGATTATGCTGAGATATCTAGTGATAGTTTTAAAGAAGGCATTATTGCTAATCAACAGGTTAAAGAACTAGAAGAGATTGAAGAAGCATTAAAACGAGTTGCTGATGGAAGTTATGGAACTTGTGATATGTGTGATGAATCAATAGCAATTGGAAGATTAAGAGCAAAACCATTCGCAAAGTTTTGTACACCGTGTAGAGAGATTTACGAAGCAGAAAAATTGTAAAAAGGATTTAATTATGGGTTTTAAAAAATATATTGTTTTTTCAGTATTATTTATTGGGTTAATTTATGGATATACATTTAGTTTAGAGTTGGGGGATTTTAAAGTTACGATTCTTGATATCTCTCTGCTTTTACCAGTTGCAGTTTGGATTATAGTTCCATTAGTTTTCTTATTTATAGCTACAATAGGACATATTCTATTTTATGGTTTAATAAATGTATTTAAACAAAGAGCAATAAATAAAGATAAAGAAACAATGGTGACTCTAATTAAATCAAATTTATTAGAAAAAAATCCTCCAAAAAGATTTAAAACAAAAGCTTTTAAAGAATTATCAGCAATTATTTCACAATTAAAGTTAAATGTTAAAAGTGATACTTTTACTTCGTCAGATTCAGAGTTAAATAACTTAATTGCTAATATTCAAGATATTAAAGCAGGTAAGTTTGTAACTGATAAATCATTAAAATTAAATGAGATGTCAGAGTTAGCGAACCAAAATTTAATTAACAAAGTTAATGAACAACCAGATTTTGCAGTTGATGTTCTTAAGAAAGTTGAAAATTATGCGCCAAATGTAGTTAGACAATCTTTTATAAATGTTATAAATGAAAAATCAATGACTACAATTAAAAAGCTTTACAAAAATGTAAAATTAGATAAAGATTTAGCAAGAAGATTATTCGAAAAAGATGCAGCTAATAATGATTTTGGTTTCTCTTCAGAAGAACTATCTAAAATTGTTAAAGATTTAGAATATACAACTGAAGATTATCTTGCACTTGCTAGAAATTATGAATCAATTTTACAACCAGATCAAATTATTGCATTATTTGAAAAATTAAGTTCAGAAATTGATGAATCAACTCCTGCATACTTACATGTATTATTTGAGTATGAAATGATTGATAAAGTAAGAGAAATAGTTGACACTACGCCAGAAGGTGAATATTCATCATTCAAAGCGCTTTTAGATTTAAAAGATGCTGGTAAACACTACGATTTAGAATCTATCTCTTATAAATAATGACAAAAAAAATCGATTTTAGCCAACCCTTAATGGTGTTGGCGCCACTTGCTGGTTATACTGACTTACCTTTTAGATCTGTAGTTAAAAAATTTGGTGCAGATATTACAATCTCTGAAATGATTTCTTCAAATGCATTAGTTTATAAATCAGAAAAAACATTTAAAATGATAGAAAAATCTCCAAGCGAAGATCCTTATATTGTTCAAATTGCTGGAAATAGTCCTGAATTAGTTAGAGATGCAGTTTTAATGTTAAATGATATTGATGGAATTGATGGCATTGACTTAAACTGTGGATGTCCAGCTCCTAAAGTATTTTCTCATGGTTCTGGTTCAAACTTACTTGGAGATTTAAAAAAACTTGAAAGTATTCTTTCAACTGTTAAAAAATATTCTACAAAACAATATACAAGTGCAAAAGTTAGAATTGGTGTTACTGATAAAATTCCAGTTGAAATTGCAAAAGCTGTTGAAGCTTGTGGCGTAGATTTTGTTTCAGTTCATGGAAGAACAAGAGCTGGAAAATATAAAGCTCCTGTAGATTATGATGCAATTAAAGCAATGAAAGAAGCCGTTAGTATTCCTGTTATTGCAAATGGTGATATTAAAGACTACAATAAAGCTAGAGAAGTTTTAGAATATACTAAAGCTGATGGTGTAATGATTGGTCGTGGTGCAATTGGACGACCTTGGATTTTTCATCAATTAAAACAAAATATTGAAGATAAAGATATATCTCAGAACTTAAAAAAAGAGATTATTTTAGAACACTTTGATGCAACACTTGATTTTCATGGAGAACATGGAACAGTTATGTTTAGAAAACTACTACATTCATACTCAAAAGGTTATACTGGAGCAAATGAATTTAGGGATTTAATCAATAAAATATCTGATCAAAAAGTTATGAGAGATATGATTGATTCATTCTTTTAAATCTTCTTAATATTATTCATAATGTAATTTAGATAAAATATCTCACTTTTTATAAAATAATTAAATTTTATATAGTTAAATAAAAAGGAAATATTTGTCTGAATACTATTTTGAATTAACAATTAATCCAAATAAAAATTATGAGCTTTTTTTAGATCTACTTACGTCATTAACAAATAATAATGCCATTGAAGAAATTAATGGAACATTAATTGCAAGAAGTGAAGATGATTTATCTAATGTTGAAGAGGGTATCTTACAGTTTGCAAAAGCTTTAGATATTAAGTGTACAACTACACATACAAAAAAAGAGAATATTGATTGGATAAAACAATATCAAGAATCAGTTAAATCTGTTGAAATTGGAAACTTCTATATTCGTCCTTCATGGGAAGAAAAGAAAGAGAAGAAAATTGATATTATAATTGATCCAGCACTGTCTTTTGGTTCTGGTCATCATGAAACAACTTCATCTTGTGTTGAAGCTATTGATAACTATGTTGATGAAAAATCAACAGTTTTAGATGTAGGAACAGGAAGTGGAATTTTAGCAATTGCAGCTGCAAAGAAAAATTGTGTTGTGGATATTTGTGATACAGATGAAGTTTGTATTAAAGATACTGCTAGTAATTTTGAATTAAATGCTGTTAAGTTTGATACTTCATGGATTGGATCTGCTAATAAAGCAAAAAAGAAATATGATGTAGTAATTGCAAATATTGTTGCTGATGTTTTAGCAATGATTGCAAAAGATTTAAAAAACTGTTTAAATGATAATGGTATATTAATAATTTCAGGTATTTTAGATAAACACATTGATAGAGTGTTAAACAAATTTAAAGACTTAAAACAAATAGAGCTTATTCATAAAAATGAATGGGTTACAGTTGTATTTAAAAATAATAAGGAGCTTTAGTTTATGAATGATAAACAAAATAATGACAATAATGGTGGAAATAATAACAACTTTTTTAATAATAATCCATTATTAGTTTTTGTAATTTTTTCTATAGTAACAATTTTTGCTTTTAAAGCATTATTCCCTGAAAATCAAATGGGAAATGGTTCAAACAATGGAGTTACTCCATTTAATACACAATCTACAAATAAAACAATTCCATATTCTGAGTTAAAAACTTTAATTGGTTCTGGGCAAATTGAATATGTAGGAATTGGTAATACTCAAATTAGAGCTGTATCAAAATCTAATACAGGTCAAGTTACTACTTATACTGCAAGAAGAGTTGTTCCTGATGAAACATTAGTTCCAAGCTTAGAAAAAAATGGAATTAATTATGGTGGAATAAATGAAGAAAATATTCTAGCTGATATTTTGTTTGGCTGGGTTTTACCTATTTTCATTTTCTTAGGTATTTGGATGTTTATTTCGAAAAAGATGTCAAAATCTATGGGTGGAGGAGGCGGAGGCCTTCTTGGAATTGGATCATCTAAAAAGATGATTAATTCTGAAAAACCAGATACTAAATTTGCAGATATGGCAGGAAATAAAGAAGCTAAAGAAGAAGTTCAAGAAGTTGTTGAATTTTTAAGAAACCCTGACAGATATGTAAAATTAGGAGCTCAAATTCCTAAAGGTGTATTACTTGTAGGTCCTCCTGGAACTGGTAAAACATTACTTGCAAAAGCTGTTGCTGGCGAAGCTGATGTTGAGTTCTTAAGTGTTTCTGGTTCTGCATTTATTGAAATGTTTGTAGGAGTTGGAGCATCTAGAGTTAGAGATTTATTTGAGCAAGCTAAAAAAGTTGCACCTGCGATTATTTTTATTGATGAAATTGATGCTATTGGTAAATCTAGAGCATCTGGTGGACCAATGGGGGGTAATGATGAAAGAGAACAAACACTAAATCAATTACTTGCTGAAATGGATGGATTTGCTACAGAAGAAGCGCCTGTTATTGTATTGGCTGCAACAAATAGACCTGAAGTGCTTGACCCTGCATTATTAAGACCAGGTAGATTTGATAGACAAGTTTTAGTTGATAAACCTGATTTTGAAGGTAGAAAAGAGATTTTAAACGTACATATTAAAGGTGTAAAAGTTGGTGGTGACGTTGATTTAGTTGAAGTAGCTCGAATGACAGCAGGACTTGCTGGTGCTGATTTAGCAAATATTGTAAATGAAGCTGCATTACTTGCCGGTCGTGCAAAAAAAGATGAAGTTACTTATGAAGATTTCAAAGAAGCTGTTGAGAGACAAATCGCAGGTTTAGAGAAAAAATCGAGAAGAATATCTCCAAAAGAGAGAAAAATTGTAGCTTATCATGAATCGGGACATGCTGTTATTGCAGAAATTACAAAAGGTGCTAAGAAAGTAAATAAAGTATCAATTGTTCCTAGAGGAATGGCTGCTTTAGGATATACACTTAATACTCCAGAAGAAAATAAATACTTAATGCAAAAGCATGAATTAATAGCTGAAGTAGATACACTACTTGGTGGTCGTGCTGCTGAAGAAGTGTTTATTGGTGAAATTAGTACAGGTGCTGGAAATGACCTAGAGCGTGCTACTGATATTATTAAATCAATGGCTACAATCTATGGTATGAGTGATATTGTTGGTCTGATGGTTTTAGAAAAAAGACAAAACCAATTCTTAGGTGGACAAACACAAAAAGATTTCTCTGATGATATGGCTAAGAATCTTGATTCACATATAAAAACTGTATTAAATGAACGATATGAACTTGTACTTCAATCTTTAAGAGATAATGATGCTGCAATTGAACAAATGACTGCTGAATTATTAGAATTAGAAGTAATTACGGGTGAGAGAGTTCGTGAAATTATAAAAGAAAATGGTGGAGTAGTTTTTGAAGCTGAAGATCTTCATTCTGATGCACTTTCTAAAGATAAAAAAGAAACTAATGTTGAAGCTGAAGCTGAAACTGAAGACATGTCTTCTTCTGATGAAGATACAACAAGTACAGAAGAAAACGAAACTAAAAAAGACTAAACTCTCTATTTACAAAGGGTAAAATATTATTTTTACCCTGTTCTTACTTAAACCCAAGTATTACATTTAAACTAAAAATTATTAATTTTATATATTTTTGATATAATAAAAATAAAAGAATAGGATACTTATGAAAAATTTAATAAAATTATTAATTATATTTCATCTTATGACTTCTTTATATGCAGAACCAAAATTTGAATCAAAGTTTGGTTTTTTGTCTGAAGGAACTTTATTATCATCATTTAAAGATGCAAGAGTTGCATTAAAGATTTGGCTAGAAGATGTAGCTACTAGTTATGATGGTAAATTAGATATAGAATTTTATGACACATCAGAATCCTTGTACAGTGCTTTAAAAAATGGTGAATTGGAGATGGTTATATTAGATTTACCATTTTTCTTTAAAAACAAAAAAGATATTTTTGAAAATAGTGATAATTTTTGGTCTTTAAATATGAGTGATAGTAAATATCCTCAATACTATTTAATAGGAAAAAAATCTTTAAATGCAAAAGATTTTAAGGGAATTAAAAATAAAACCATATCAATAAAAGAAGGAGATCTTGGTGCTTCAGTTTGGTTAGATAAAAACTCATTAATCAATAATAAAGAATCTTCAAAAAAAGCACTTAAAGAAATTATTTTAAAGAAGAAAGAATCAACAGCTATTCTAAATGTATTTTTTAATAAATCAGATTTTGCAATAGTGCGAAAAGAAACATGGGATATATCTTCTGAGTTGAATCCTTCTTTAAAAAAGAAAATTGCTGTTATTCAAAAATCTAAAAAAATACATATTCCTTTTATTGGTTTATTTCGTAAAAATACAAAAAGTTTAACTATAAAATCTTTTTTTTCACTTAGTCAAGATTTAAATAAAATCAAAGGAAGTGGACAAATAATTACAATATTAAAATTTCATTCTTTATTTAAAGTTGATGATGATTATTTAAAAAATCTTGATAAGTATTATGATGAGTATTTTGCTTTAAAAAAGAAATATAAATGAATATTAGAAGTTTTAAAGATACCTTGTTTACTAAGGTATTTATATTAATATTTATGGCTATTTTTTTAGTTTTAAGTTTCTTCTCTTTTGAGGTAATTAAATTACAACAAAAATCTGTGTTAGATGCTATTAAAGCAAATGTAAAAAGTATGGGAGATTCTATTGTATTTGTTAATACTGATGCTATGATTGTTGATGATGATATAAAAATTTTAGAGTTTGCATATGACTTTGTTCAAGTTAATAAAAAGATTAAAAAATTAACTATTTCAAGAAGAAATGGAAATAGTTTAGTTATTCAGCAAAATAAATGGGAAGTAGAAGAAAATAATAGAAAAAATATTCTTTCTAAAAAAGAAATGGAAAAAATAAAAAAATCTAAATATGAAATACTATATTCAAAAACTTTTAATGAAGATATTTTTATTTATTCTTATCCTATATATTTAAGTTCAGTACATTGGGGTTGGTTGCATTTTGAATTATCTTTAAATGAGTATAATAAAAAACTAAATGAAATGTATAATCAGTTTTTTATTTTAGCTACGATGATGTTTCTTTCCATGTTATTTGTTTCTTTTCTTATTGCAAAAATGGTTTCAAAGCCTATTGTAAATCTTAAAGAAGTGTCTCTTAAAATTTACAATGGGGATTTATCAAAAAGAGTTAAAATTGAGACAAATGATGAAATTGGAAAACTATCACTTATTTTTAATAAAATGATTGATAGTTTAGAGAAATCACAAATTGAGTTAAAAAAGTCTCATGACGAACTAGAAAAAAGAGTAAGACAAAGAACGGATGAGTTAGAAAATAAATCAAAACAGTTAAAAGAGCTTAATGATAATCTAGAAAATATAGTAATTGAAGAAATTTCAAAAAGACAAACACAAGAAGAACTTTTAATTCAACAATCAAAATTAGCTTCAATGGGTGAGATGATAGGAAATATAGCGCATCAATGGAGACAACCTTTAAATGCTATTGGCTTAGTAATCCAAAATATACAAGTAAGTTATATGATGGAAGAACTAGATGATAAATTTATGGAAAAATCAGTTAACAAAGCTAATTTATTAACCTCTACTATGTCAAAAACAATTGATGATTTTAGAAACTTCTTTAAGCCAAATAAAGAAATTAGTGAGTTTAGTCTTGATAGTTCAATTAAAAATTCATTGTCTTTAATTGGTTCAACTTTTGATTATCACGAAATTGATATAGAATATAATGTTGATGAAGATATAAAAGTAATTGGATTTGCTAATGAATTTTCTCAAGTTATATTAAATATATTAACAAACTCAAAAGATGCATTTACTGAGAAAAAAATTATTGATTCAAAAGTTACTTTAGAAATTCAAAAGTCTGAGAAGTATGGAGCTGTGATAATAAAAGATAATGCAGGTGGAATACCTAAAAATATAATAGAGAAAGTTTTTGAACCTTATTTCACAACAAAAGAAGAAGGCAAGGGAACAGGTATTGGCTTATACATGTCAAAAATAATTATAGAAAAAAATATGAAAGGTAAATTGTCTGTAAATAATACAGAAGATGGTGCTGAATTTACTATATCAATACCTTTATCTATGTAAAAGTATGAAAAAGTGAAAGTATACCTAATTATAATAAAGTCTTTTATAGTATACTTTATTTATAATAACTAAAATGTATAAATAAAAAAGAAGTTAATTTGAAGAAAATAAATAAAACATTATTAAGTAATATCACTATTTTATATGTTGAAGATGAAAAGATGATTAGTGAAGAAGTGTCTTTTTTCTTTAAAAAATATGTAAAGAATTTTCATGTTGCAAATAATGGACTAGAAGGTTTAGAACTTTTTAAAGAAGTTAATCCTGATATCTTAATCACTGATATACAAATGCCAAAAATGAATGGCCTTGAACTGATAAAAGAAATTGGATCCACTTCCGTACCTATTATTATTACTACGGCATATTCTGATATAGATTATTTTTTAAAAGCTATTGAGCTTAAAATTTCAAAATTTGTTATAAAACCAATTAATTTAATAACACTAATCTCAGATGTACAAGATTGCATTATTGATAGACATTTACAAAATAAACTTTTTGAAAAAGATAATTTATTAAAAATAGTAGATGAGAATGTTCTTCTTTCAATTACAAATAAAGCTGGAATTATTGTAGATGTAAGTAGTTCTTTTTGTGAGTTTACTAAATTCAAAAAAGATGAACTAATTGGAGAAAGTCATAATATTTTAAGGCATGAAGATACTCCTGACCTATTTTATAAAAACATGTGGAAGGAAATAAGTTCAGGAAAAAAATTCAGTACAGAGATTAAAAATAGAAAAAAAGATGGAACGGTTTATTATGCAAATCTTACAATTACACCTGTTTTTAAAGATGATAAAATTATAAACTATACTGCTATTAGAAATGATATAACAGATAAGAAAAAATTAGAACAATTAATTATAGAAGATGATTTAACTAAACTTTATAATAGAAGGCATTTTAATACTATTTTGAATCAAGAAATAAGAAGAGTAAAAAGAGATAATTCAACTATAACTTTAGTTAGTCTTGATATTGATCATTTTAAAAAATATAATGATACTTATGGTCATCCAAAAGGTGATGATGTTCTAGTTAAAATAGGAAAAGTCTTAAAAGAACACACCTCTCGGTCAAGTGATTATGCTTTTAGAATTGGTGGTGAAGAATTTTGTTTAATATTTTCAGGTTCAAAGCTTCAAGAATCTTTATTCTATGTTCAAGAAGTTGTAAATGCTGTAGAAAGTTTAAAAATTGAGCATGAAAATAGTAGAAATAGTAAATTTGTAACTATTTCTGCAGGTCTTATTGTTCAAAAAGCAGAAGAGATAATTAATGAAGATACTTTGTATAAGTATTCAGACATTGCATTATATCAAGCAAAAGTAAAAGGGCGTAATCAAGTTGTTCTTTCTGAATTTTCTACAAAGTCTTGACAAAAGTATCTAAATTAATTATACTTATGCAGATTTAAACTTTAGGAGAGTTCTATGAAAATATTTAATTTTTACAATAATCATTTCATCAAAAGTGTTAACTCTTTATTGCTTCTTACAAAAACTCTCTAATTTTAAAAAAATTAGACACTTATACAATCACAAATCACATTACATAGTTTTTCTTTTTTATAATAAAAAAGATATAATAATACATATTTTAAAAGGTAAAATCACATGGATAAAAATAGAATTATAGTATTTGATACTACATTAAGAGACGGTGAACAAAGTCCAGGTTGTTCAATGAATACAGAAGAAAAAATTAAAATAGCATTACAACTAGAAAAATTAGGTGTTGATGTTATTGAAGCAGGATTTGCAGCCGCAAGTCCTGGGGATTTTGATGCAATTTCTAGAATTGCAGAACAAGTTAAGAATTCTTCTATTTGTTCTCTTAGTCGTGCAATTGATAATGATATTAAACAATCAGGATTAGCTGTAAGTAAGGCTGCAAAACATAGAATTCATACATTTATAGCAACTTCTCCAATTCATATGAAGTATAAATTAAAAATGAGTGAAGCAGAAGTTATTAAAAGAGCTATTCATGCAGTTGAATATGCAAGAACATTCGTTGATGATGTTGAATTTTCATTAGAAGATGCAGGACGTTCTGAAATTCCTTTTATGAAAGAAGTTATGGATGCAGTAATAGCTGCAGGTGCTACAACAATTAATTTACCTGATACTGTTGGATATAGATTACCACATGAATTAGGTGCAATGGTTAAAGAATTATCTGATTTTGCAGGTGATAGAGCAATTATTTCAGTTCATAATCATAATGATTTAGGTTTATCGACTGCAAATACTTTAGCCGCGGTTATGAATGGGGCTAGACAGATAGAAGTTACAATGAATGGTTTAGGTGAAAGAGCTGGTAATTCTGCTTTAGAAGAGGCTGTAATGGCTATTAAAACTAGAAAAGATGCTTTTGGAGAATTATATACAAATATTAATACTCCTGAAATATATGCAACTTCAAGATTAGTTGCAACTGTAACTGGTGTTGAACCACAACAAAATAAAGCAATTGTAGGTAAAAATGCATTTGCTCATGAAAGTGGAATTCATCAAGATGGTATGTTAAAGAATAATGAAACATATGAAATTATGAAACCTGAAGATGTAGGTGTATTTAAAGAATCTACATTAATCTTAGGTAAGCATTCTGGTCGTGCTGCATTTAGAGATAGAATTGAACACTTAGGTTTTGATAAAGTTTCTGATGAAGAATTAAATGCTGCTTTTGAAAGATTTAAAATTTTAGCTGATAAGAAAAAAGATATAGGTGATGATGATATTAGAATGATAATCACTGATGAAGCTTTAAATCAAGACAAAACTTATGAATTAGAAGCATTACAGATTTCTGATTGTTCAAATGGGGTTCCAACAGCAGCAGTAGCTATTAAATTTAAAGATCAAATTATGAGAGATGCAGCTATTGGTGATGGTACTATGGATGCGATCTTTAAAACTATTGATAGATTAACAGGTTACGATGGAGAGCTTAAAGATTATAAAGTTACTTCTGTTACTGAAGGTAAAGATGCCTTAGCAAAAGTTACAACAAGAGTTTCTTTTGATGAAAACTCACCTGCATTTGTAGGACATGGTTTAAGTATTGATACTATGTTAGCAACTGCAAAAGCATATATTAGTGCTTTAAATTCTTACCTTTCTCAAAAAGAAAGACTTTCTAAACAAAGTCCACACCAAGTATAAATAGGTAAAGCAGTAAAACTGCTTTATCTATAAAATAACTTAATATCAATCAAAAATTTATCAAAATTTATGTATAATATATGTACTTAGCTAAATAAAATAATTATTTGGAACAACGGGGGACATAATATTACATGATGCAGTTTAACTTCTTTTTGAAGCTTTTAAAAGAATCTTTTAGAGATTTAATTCCAATTATAGTTGTAATTCTATTTTTTCAATTAGCAATTATTCAAGCAGTACCAGAAGGATGGGTTAATACAGCTATTGGATTAGGTATAGTAGGTGTTGGTTTAGCAATTTTTTTACAAGGTCTAGAAATTGGAGTATTTCCAGTTGGGGAAGGACTTGCAAGAGATTTTGCTAAATCTGGCTGGACTACATGGATTTTAATTTTTGGTTTTTTAATAGGATTTGGTACTACAATAGCAGAGCCAGCTCTTGCTGTAATTGCTGATAAAGCTGCTTCAATTTCCAGTGGAAGAATTGACGCTACAGTCTTGAGATTTGTAGTTGCTGGGTCTGTTGGACTTGCAATTTTATTAGGTGTATTTAGGATTATTAAAGGTCATCCAATTCATTATTATATCATTGCTGGGTATATAATAGTTGTTACTGTTACTTTTTTTGCACCACCTGAAATTATTGGATTATCTTACGATTTAGGTGGAGTTACCACTTCAACTGTAACTGTTCCTTTGGTTGCAGCTTTAGGTATTGGATTAGCATCGAATATAAAAGGAAGAAATCCAGTTATTGACGGGTTTGGACTAATCGCTTTTGCTTCTTTAACACCAATGATATTTGTTCAAATCTATGGAATTGCAGTATATAATCTAGTTGATGCTCAAGATGTAGCAAATATAGTAGTTAAAGCTGCAGTTTCTTCTCCTACTGATATTACTTTTGAATCTATCCTTTATGGAATTTTATCTGTAATTAAAGATGTTATTCCTATTTTAGCAATTATTCTTTTCTTCCAATATGGAGTATTAAAAAAACCTATACAAAACTTAAAAACAGTATTTTTAGGTTTTACTCTTGTAATTGTTGGTTTGTATGCATTTATTCTTGGACTTGAGATGGGTCTATTCTCACTTGGTGAGACTATGGCTTATCAATTAACTAAATCTGACTCTGTAATGATGATTTATGCTTTTGCTTTTGCAATTGGTTTTTCAACTACAATGGCAGAACCAGCTCTTATGGCAATTGCAAAAAAAGCAAAAGATATTTCTGATGGTAAGATTAATGATTTTGCCTTAAGATTATTTGTAGCTTCTGGTGTTGCAATTGGTATTGCATTAGGTGCTTTTAGAATTGTAGATGGTGGACATATTCACTATTATATTATTGTTGGATATTTAATTGTAATTATTTTAACATTTATAGCTCCTAAGTATATTATTCCAATTGCGTATGATTCAGGGGGAGTTACTACTTCAACTGTTACTGTTCCTTTAGTAGCAGCTTTAGGTATTGGATTAGCTACAAATATTCCAGGACGTAGCCCTTTAATTGATGGATTTGGACTTATTGCCTTTGCTTCACTATTCCCAATGATAACCGTAATGCTATATGGAATTTTAATTGAGAAATTTGAGGTTAAATCAGATACTCAAATTGAAAAAGAAGATTTATTACATGACAATTTAGTTGATGCTGAGAATATGGATTTAGCTACAGTTAATGTTGATGGTTCAGATGTAAGACATTCTTTATCCTTAGAGTTTAGTGCAGTAGTTATTATTGTTCCAGTAGCTAAAAAAATTGATGCTATTGCTGCAGCACATAAAGCTGGAGCTTCTGGAGTTACAGTGTTAAGAGGTGATGGAATAGGTCTTGATGAAATGGATAATTACTTTAGAACATCCTTTGAAGCTAATGACACTTTACTTTTATTTCTATTACCTAAATATTTAGTAAATAATGTAATTAAGCAAATTATTCATTCCTTACATATTACAACAACAGGTAAAGGTATCGCCTTTGCCTTCCCTCTTACACATATGAAAGGTATATCTTTAACAAAAGAAGATATCTTTAGAGAAAAAGCATATGAAGTAAATATTGATGGTAAATCTAAGAAATCTAAGAAATCTAAAAAAGACAAAAAATCTAAAAAAGATAAACCTGAAACAATAAAAGAAGAAGTAAATGAAGAAAATTCAGAACCTTCAGCAACTACAAAGTAGTATTAATACAGGAAATCCTGTATTAATATACTTTTCTGGTGAAAATTGTTCAGTCTGTAAAGTTCTTAAACCAAAGATTGAAGATGAAATAAGTAAAAACTTTCCTTTATTTGATTTATTAGAAGTAGAAACGGACTTGCATAAAGAGATAACAAGTCATTTTACGGTATTTTCAATACCAACTATGCTAGTCTTTTTTGATAAAAAAGAATTTTTTAGACGTGGAAGAAATATGTCTGTTTCTATGTTTATGGAAGAAATAAAAAGACCATACAATTTAATGACAAAGTAAAACATGAAAAGAACACTTTTAATTTTTTTAATAATATTTATTTTAATGCAATTTATTAGAGTTGATCAAACTAATGCTGCAGTTGAAAAAGACTTAGAACTCAAAGCTCCCTTAGAAATTATGACTATGTTTAAAAGCTCTTGTTATGATTGCCATTCTGATGAAGTTAAGTGGCCATGGTATTCTCAAATTGCACCATTTTCGTGGACTATAAAAAACCATGTAAATAATGGAAGAAAATGGCTGAACTTCTCTATTTGGGAAACTTATACAGATGAAGAGAAAGAAAAAAAACTAAAAGGCATTTATAGAACTGCTTATGCAATTATGCCACTGCCAACATATATTTGGCTACATAAAGAAGCAGATTTAACTAAAGATCAAAGAAATTTAATTAGAGATTGGACTGGAGTGAGAAAGCATAAGTGAGAGAAGAAGTAGCAGAAATATTAGCAAATAAAAAAACACTTTTAACAATTACTTATTTTAAATTGCAAAAACTGTTTGAAAAAAAGTATGGTAAAAATACCGTAGTTTTAATGGAAATAGGAACATTTTTTGAAGTTTATGAAGTTAATAATGATGAAGAACAAATAGGAAAAGCAAAAGAAATTGCTGAACTTTTAAATATTCAATTAACTAGAAAAAATAAAACAATATTAGAGAACTCACAAGAAAACCCAATTATGGCAGGTGTTCCTGCAATATCTTTAGAAAAACACCTAGCTAGAATTATAGGAGAGCAAAAGTACACAGTTGTACTTATAAAACAAAAAGGTGTACCACCAAATGTTTCTAGATATCTTGATACTGTAGTAAGTCCTGGAACAAACTTTGATTTTGTAATAGATCAAGATGAAAATAATATCACTTCACTTTTAGTTGATCAAATTAGAGGAATATATCTACTTGGATATTCAGCTATTGATGTAACAACTGGAAAGTGTTATTATAATGAAATACATGGAACTAGTGAAGATAAGTTTTTTGCTTTAGATGAAGTATTTAATTATATGAATATGCATAAAACTAATGAAGTGATAGTTACCTTTGCTGATAAAAATATAAATCAAAAAGAAGTTATTGATTATTTAGAATTAAAACTAAAAACATTTCATATAGGTTCCTTTAGACCAAAAATATCTTATCAAAATGAATTGTTTAAAAATGTTTTTTCAATTCAATCTTTATTAACGCCTATTGAGCATTTAGATATGGAAAGAGTTCCTTTAAGTACAGAATCTTTATCCGTGTTAATTGACTTTGTAATTGGTCATGACTCAAATATAATACAAAAGTTATCACTTCCTTCTAAACTTGATATTAGTAAATATATTTATTTAGGTAATAATGCAATTGAGCAATTAAATATAATAGAAACTAATCACAATCCATCACTTATTAAACTTATAAATAACACATCAACTGCAATGGGAAAAAGACTTTTAAAAGAAAGATTAACCCATCCGATTAAAGATTCAAAAGAGTTATTAAGAAGATTTGCACTATCAAAAGAACTATTTGATTATCACACTCCAATTGAGAATGAATTAGCAAATATATATGATATTGAAAGATTAACAAGAAGAATAAAACTTACACGTCTTCATCCTTTCGAATTAAACTATTTATATGATTCACTTCTTAGTATTAAAGAAGTTGTAACTTTTATGGAAAACTATAAGTTTATTTCTCCTCCTTGTTCAAGTGCTGATTTAGAGCTATTTATTAGCTCAATTGATTCAACATTTGACTTATCTATATCTGGAAAATATATGTTAAAAGATGTAGAGACAAATATGGTTAATAGTGGAATAAACACTCAAATAGATGAACTAAATGCGCAAAATGAAGTTTTATATTCTAAGCTTGAAATATTAAGAGCTCATGTCCTGACATATTTAAAAGTTGGAGACTCAAATTTTGTAGGAATTAATAGATTAGATAAAGAAGGTTTCTTCTTAACACTAACAAAAAATAGATTTAATCTAATCAAAGAAGACCTGTTAAACTCACATATAATTGTAGATGATGAACTTTATTTATTTAAAGATTTTACTATAAAAATTCAAACAAACTCTGTAAAAATATCTTGTAAATTAACAGATGAAATTTCAGATAAATATGTTCATAACTTAAGAAAAATCGTAGAACTTAATAAATTAGTATTTAAAGAGAAAATTGTTGAGTTTGAAAAAAAGTTTGCTCCACTTTTAGAAGATTTAGTTCAGTTTATTGCAGAAGTGGATTTAACAGTTTCAAATATTAAAACAGCAAAAAAATACAACTATGTTTGTCCAAAACTTGTAAAAACAAATGATGATGAAAATTTTATTGAGTGTATTGATTTACGACATCCTATAATTGAAGCAAATGAAGAGCAGGGTATTTATGTTCCAAATGATATTATTTTAGGTGAATTAAGTTTAGCTTCTAAAGAATATAAAAACAATGTAATAATTAAAAACTCAAATCCAGTAAATATAAAGAACAACAAGATGCATGGTGTTTTATTATATGGAATTAATTCATCTGGAAAATCTTCATTAATGAAAGCAATTGGGATTGCAGTAATCCTAGCACAAGCAGGTTTTTATGTACCTGCAAAATCTATGAGATTTTCTATTTTTGATGCAGTGTATACAAGAATATCAGGTGCAGATAATATTGCAAAAGGACTATCTTCTTTTGCTGTGGAGATGTTGGAATTAAAGAATATCTTTAATAGAGCAAGTAAAAAATCTTTAGTTTTAGGAGATGAGATTTCTCATAGTACTGAAACAATGAGTGGCTTATCAATAGTTGCAAGTTCGATTTTAAAGCTTTCAAAACTTGAAGCTATTTTTGTATTTGCAACACATCTTCATCAGCTTCCTGAAATTAAAGAAGTAGAAGAACTAAAAAATATTATTGCACTTCACTTATCTGTAATGTATAAAAGTGAAGAAGATAAACTTATCTTTGATAGAAAACTTGCCTTCGGAAGTGGCTCTTCTATGTATGGATTAGAGTATGCTAAATCTTTACACATGGACAAAGAGTTTTTAACTGTAGCAAATGATATAAGAAAAAAACTAACAGATGATTATGATTCAATTGAGAGATTGAGTATGAGAAAGACTTCAAAGTATAATAAAAATGTTTACGCATCAAATTGTGTAATATGTGGAAAAGCTTGTGATGATGTTCATCATATAAAAGAGCAAGCCAGAGCAAACAAAGAAGGTTTTATTGAGCATATAAATGCAAATCATAAATATAATCTAATCCCATTATGTAAAGAACATCATAAGATGGTACATGATGGAAGAATTAATGTAAATGGTTTTGTTTCAACCTCTAAAGGTTTAGAACTTCATTATACAGATGCAGGTGAACAAAAGTAAAAGAGAGAAGAAATAGACTTATTACTTCTCTTTTTGTACTTCTGGTAGCTTTAAAGCTAAAAAAATACCTATCATACCTATTATTGATAATAAAAGAATAATTCCATTTAATCCAATACTAGAACTAAGTGTTCCTATAAAACCTGAGAATAATAGAACAATACCAATAATAGTATTACTTACAGCTACATAATCAGTTCTTTTATTTCCTCCTGCTAAATCGACTAAGTAAGTTTTTCTTCCTATTCTAATACCTTGATATCCAACTGTTAAAATAAAATATATTAAAGGCATTACCCAAATAATGGAAAAAATATTTTCATAAAAAGTACTCAAAGTAAAAACCAAAAATCCCAATATTGTAGAAATACTTGCGCCTATAATCATGGACTTTCTACTAGAAATATCAGATAACTTTCCCCAAATAATTGAAGAAGAAAAATCAGCAAATCCGCTTGCCAAAATAAATAATCCTAATAAATAACTACTTGAATTTGATTGTTGTTGTGCTAGAATTACAAAAAAAGGTGCTGATAATACTGAACATAAAAATAAAGCTCTTGTTATTACAAAAAGTCTAAAAGCCTTATCTGTTTTAAGAAGTGATAGCTTTTTTAAAGCAAGAGAAATTGCATTTCCTCCTCCATCAGTTTCTCCCTCAAACTCTTCAATTTTTAAATAAATAAGTGCTGCAATAATCCAAAAAAAACCAGCTAAAAAAAGCAGAATTCCAAAGTTTTGAGGAGAGAATGGTTTTTCTCCCACTAGTAAGAAATATACTCCAAGACCAATTACTATAAGTCCAGCTAAACTCCCTGCATAACCATTTAAAATACCTCTTCTCGTTTTTGGAATAGTTTTACCAATAACATCTTTTGCAGCAACTGAGCTTAATCCTCTTGCTAAACTCATTATGATTATTAAAGTTATAATTGCAATACCTGCATTTAATCCTTTCATATTCCATGCTACAATCCCTATTGCAATGATACAAAGTGCTTGAAAAAAAACTCCAAGACTCCAAATATATTTTCTAATAGGAAGTTTTCTAATGTATGCTGCAATCAAAAGTTGAGGTAAAAGTGAGCCAGATTCTTTTATAGGAACTAAAAAACTTATTAAAAAAAGAGGGACATTTAGACTTTCCATTAGCCATGGAATTATAACTTTCATATTGGCTACAGAGTCTGCAAGTTTATTAAAAAAGTAACTAATAATAGTTAAAAAAAAGTTTCCAGGAACTACTTTGCAAGCCTTTTCATCAATTGCTTTACAAACTCTAGCATCTTCTTCATTCATCATCTTTTCATAGATAGATTCATGTTTTGATTTTGATGACATTTTATTTCTTTTTAGAAGTAAGGATATTTCTTATAAGAAGTCCTATAAAAAATATAGCAATCCCTCCATTTATATAAAAGCCTTGCATATTATTATCTTGAAAGAATAAATATGCAAGTGCTGTAAATACTAGAGAAACTACTAAACACATCTTATAAAGCTTTAAACCCTTCTTCTAAGTCCAAAGTTCCTTCATAGAATGCTTTTCCTACAATAACACCAGCGATGTTACCATTGGCTTTACAGTTAATGATGTCATTGATATCTTTAACTCCACCAGAGGCAATTGTGTCAACTCCAGAAGCTAATGCAATTGATTCTGTAAACTCAACATTTACACCACAAAGCATTCCATCTTTTGAAATGTCAGTACAAATTATAGCTTCAACACCTGCATTTGCAAACTCACGTGCTAAAGTTGTAGCTTCCATAGTAGAAACTTCAGCCCAACCTTCAACTGCAACCATTCCATTCATAGCATCAATTCCTACAGCAATTGGATATTTCGCTGCCATATCTTTTACAAATTGAGGATCTTTAACTGCAATTGAACCTAAAATTAGTCTATCAACTCCAAGTTCAACATACATTTTAATAGTTTCTTCATCTCTAATTCCCCCACCTAGTTCAATTTTAAGATTACAGTTTTCTCTAATCTTTTTGATTTGTTCTAAGTTTGCAGGTTCACCTGCAAAAGCACCATTTAAATCAACTATATGAAGCCATTTGCTTCCTAACTCTTCAAATCTCTTTGCTACTTGCCAAGGCTCATCTGAATAAATTTTTGCACTTTCCATTAGCCCTTTACTTAGCCTTACAGCTTTTCCGTCTTTTAAATCTATTGCCGGTAAAATATCCATATTATCTATTTCCTTTAGTGTGATAAATTCATAAAATTTTTAAGTATCTTCAATCCATTGTCATGTGATTTTTCAGGGTGAGGTTGAAAACCATATATGTTTTCTTTATGTACAGCACTTGCAAAATCATAACCATATTCAGTTGTGCCAATAACATTTTTAGCATTTGTTACTGCATGATAAGAGTGCACAAAATATAAATAAGGATCTTTTAATCCTTCAAATAAAGTATGCTCATTTTGGGTTTTTATTGTATTCCATCCCATATGTGGAATTTTTGTATCTTCATGCATTTTTGATTTATCAAATTTCACAACGTGTCCATCAATAAGTCCAAGACCTCTTGTCTCTCCAAACTCTTGAGAGCTTTCAAATAAAAGTTGCATTCCAAGACAAATACCAATCATAGGTTTTCCTGTTTTTGCATACTCATGAATTGCTTGAAACATTCCTGTTTCATGTAAATTTTTCATAGCATCACCATATGCACCAACTCCAGGAAGAATAATTCTGTTAAAGTTTTTTAAATCTTCTGGGTTTTTTACAATTGAAGCTTTTGCATCTAGTAAATGACAAGCATTGTAAACACTTGCTAAATTTCCCATATTATAATCAATAATTCCTATCACATTAATCCCTTTATTAAAAAAAGAATTATACTAAAGTTTTGCATCAGCTAGGGTTAAAGAAAATAAGATTTTATTATTTTGTTTTTGAAGAGCTTTTTTAGCTTCAAGTATAGTAGTTCCTGTTGTAATCAAATCATCACAAAGTATAAGCGTTTGATTTTTGATATTAGAAACTTTGAATTTTCTTGGATTATTCTTTCTAAATTCTAAATCTTTCCCCGCATATTTTACTATATTTGTAGCTTTCAAACAGTTGTACTTCGGAGTTATAATATCAGATTTTAAATGCTTTGCTAAAATTGCAGTGTGTGAGAAATCATGGCGAGTGTGGTCATCTATTGCAACAGCTATTATTTTATCACTTAGATTAAAATTTTGTGAAAACTTAGCAAAAGATAGTTTTGCAAGAATATTAAAAACTCTGTCTCCATGAAAATAGTATTTTGATGTTATTAAGTCTTCTATATCTGATAAAGCATAAAAAGAGTAGTTATAAAAATCTTTTTGCAATTCTCTTTTATGGAAAGAGGGTTCTAATAAATTTTTTTGGCAAGTTTTACAAATGATTTGAAAGGATAGGTTTTCGCATGTTAAGCATTTCATACCTTAATAATACTATTTATTATTTAAAATGTAAAGTTTATTTAAAATTAGGTATTTTAATAGATTATGGTAAAATGCAAAAAAATAAATAATTAAATTATAAAAGGTTAATATTGAGATATATATTATTTTTAGGACTTGTTCTTGCAGGTTTATTTCAAGTTTTCTTTTGGCTTATTCAAGATAATCAAATAACATTAAGTCAAGATTCCTATGGAAGCATTGATTCTTTATCCTATTCTCCATATTCAGGATATGAAAAAAAATTACTTTCACAAGAGCAAATTGAAGATGATGTAAAAATGTTGTCTTTTTTTACAAAAAGACTTAGAACTTATTCTACAGTTGATGCTGAGATGATTTTAAAAGTTATTTCAAAAAGAGATGATATGTCTATTGATTTAGGTATATGGTTAAGTAGTAATTATAAAGAGAACTTTAAAGAAGTGACTCGAGCAATTGATCTTAGTGAAAAATATCCTAATAGTATTAATACTATCATTGTAGGAAATGAAACAATATTAAGAAAAGATTTAAATAGCATGGAGCTAATTGGATATTTAAATTTTATATCAAATTTTGTTAAAAAGAAAGTCACCACTGCAGAAGTTTGGAAAACTTGGGATGATTATCCAGATTTGGCAAAAAATGTTGATTTTTTAACAGTACATATATTGCCTTATTGGGAAGAGGTTAAAATAGAAAATTTTAATACTTATATTTTAGAAAAATATTTTTATTTAAAAGGAAAATATTCTCCTAAAGTGGTTGTTATTGGCGAAACTGGATGGCCAAGTAATGGATATAATAATAAAAATGCAATACCTGGCTTAGAAAATCAAGCTAATGCAATTAGAGGTTTTTTAAATACTGCAGCAACTAATAATATTCCATATAATATAGTTGAAGCTTTTGACCAACCTTGGAAAGGTTATGAAGAAGGAAATGTAGGGCAATATTGGGGTATTTTCAATGAAGATAGAAAATTAAAATTCTATATAAATGGTGATATTGAAGTAAATGAATATTGGATTTATCAAATGTTAGCAGCAATTATTATTGGTGCATTTTTAACGCTTTATGGTCTTAAAAATCAGAGGTTAAACTTATATCATGCTTTTGCATATGGAATTGCAGCTCAAGGTATGGCCTTTGGTATTGTAATGGCAATTGTATACCCCTTTAATAACTATATGAATTTTGGTATGTGGGTCATGTGGAGTATGGGTACATTTTTGATGATTCCTTTAGTTGTAATTACCTTAGCAAAAGCGAACGAATTATTTAAGAACTCTATTGGAAAAGCGCCAAAAAGATTAATTGAAAGTAATTTAAAATCAGATAATACTCCTTTTGTATCTATTCATGTTCCTGCATATAAAGAACAGCCAGATGTTTTAGCCCAAACATTAAAAGCATTATCAAAGCTTGAATATCCAAATTATGAAGTACTTGTTATTATAAACAATACTCCTGAAGAATTTTATTGGAAACCAGTTGAAAAATTATGTGAAGAGTTAGGAAGTAAATTTGTATTTTTAAATATTACTTGTACTGGATTTAAAGCTGGTGCTTTAAATAAAGCATTAGAATATACAAATAAAAAAACAGAAGTTATTGCTGTAATTGATGCTGATTATGAAGTTGAATCACCATGGCTTAACGATTTAATTCCCTTATTTGATGATCCAAAAGTTGCAATTGTTCAAGCTCCACAAGATCATAGAGATGGTCATGAATCCATTGTAAAAGCCGCAATGAATGCAGAATATGCAGGTTTCTTTGATATTGGTATGATTGATAGAAATGAAGAAAATGCTATTGTAGTTCATGGAACTATGGTTCTAGTAAGACTTGATGCCATGATTGAAGTTGGAGGTTGGGGAACGGATACTATTGTTGAGGATAGTGAACTAGGTCTTAGACTTTTTGAAGCAGGATATGTTGCACATTATACAAATAGAAGATATGGATATGGACTGTTACCTGATACTATTGAAGCTTTTAAAACACAAAGACATAGATGGGCTTATGGTGCGATTCAAATACTAAAAAAGCATTATAAAGAATTTTTACCTTCGTCTACAAAATTAAACGCTAGACAGAAAAATAAGTTTATTACAGGATGGTTTTTTTGGTTAAGTGATGCTTTGGGACCTGTTATGGCAGTGATGAATATTATTTGGGTTCCTGTAATAATATTTGTAGGAGTTACAATTCCAACCATTGCTCTTACTATTCCTATTATTACGGCATTTCTTGTTAATATATTACATACTTTTATTTTATATAGGATAAACGTTAAAACCTCGTATAAAAATACAATATTAAGTTCAATTGCTTCTATGAGTTTACAATTGATTATATTTAAAGCTGTATTTGATGGCTTTGTAAAAGATGGACTTCCTTTTAAAAGAACTGAAAAGGGCGGTGGTAAAGTTGAAAAAGCAACTACTAATCCAATCAAATATGAAACTATATTTGCAGTTTTATTATTGAGTTCATTTTTTGCATTGATTTTTACAAATGAAACAAGAATTGTTGAGGTTTATGTTTTTGCACTTACAATCTTGATTCAAAGTATTCCTTATGTTTCAGCCATTATTATGAGATGGTTAGAATTAAAATCTATAAAAGAGGCTAAGGGTTAAACTAATAGTTTCTCTTAATTTTGAATTTTAAGTTAGATTATTATACTTAGGTTTAAGGAGTTAGTATTGAAGAATTATATCTTCAATACTGCCATAAATGCTTCTTGCGGTACATTTACTTTCCCTATAGACTTCATTCTTTTCTTACCAGCTTTTTGTTTCTCTAGAAGTTTTCTTTTTCTTGTAATATCTCCACCATAACATTTTGCAGTTACATTTTTACCTGTTGATTTTACAGTTTCTCTAGCAATAATATTAGAGCCAATTGATGCTTGAATAGCAACTTCAAACAATTGTCTTGGAATTAATTCTTTTAAGGCTTTGATAAATTCTCTACCTTTTGAAAGTGCTTTATTTTCTGGAACAATAATAGATAAGGCATCAACTACATCACCTGCAACTTTAATATCAAGTTTTTGTAAAACACCTGGTCTAAATCCAACTGGTTCATAATCAAAAGATGCATAACCTTTTGTTGTAGACTTTAATCTATCATAAAAGTCCATTACAATTTCATTCATAGGAATATCGTAGTCAAGTAAAACTCTAGTTCCTATATAATCCATTTTATTTTGTACACCTCTTTTGTCATTAAGAAGTTTAATTACATTTCCTAAAAACTCATCTGGCACTAAAATAGTTGCTTTCACATAAGGTTCATAAATTGTATCAATATAATTAGGTTCAGGTAATTCACTTGGATTTCGAATTACAATTTTTTGACCATCATTTTTTAATACTTCATAGATAACTGTTGGAGCAGTTGCTATTAAATCAAGGTTAAATTCTCTCTCTAATCTTTCTTTAATTACTTCCATATGAAGCATTCCTAAGAAACCTGCTCTAAAACCACTTCCTAGTGCTGCTGAACTTTCTGGTTCGTAAGAGATTGAAGAATCGTTTAATCTTAATTTATCTAAGGCATCTCTTAAGTCTTCAAACTTATCAGTATCAATTGGATAGATTCCTGCAAATACAAAAGGTTTTGCTGGTTCAAAGCCATCAATAGGTTCAGCTGTTCTATTTTTTGCATCAGTAATAGTATCTCCAACTGCAATAATATCTACAGTTTTAATACCAAGTACTACAATACCAATTTCACCTGTTTTAATTTCATTTGTAGTTTGTTTCTTTAAAGGGTGAGGGTACATTAGTGATAATACTTGTTGTTCATGTTCAGTATTCATCATACGTACAACTTGACCTTTTTTAATACTTCCTTCATATACTCGTACAAGTGCAAGTGCCCCCAGATAGTTGTCAAACCAAGAATCATAAATAAGAGCTTTTGTAGGAGCATTTGTATCTCCTACTGGAGAAGGTACTCTATCAACAATAGAATCGATTAATTCTCGTACACCTTGACCTGTTTTAGCACTTATTAAATTATGTTCAGTACAGTCAATCCCAATAGCATCTTCAACTTCCTCAAGAACTCTAAGTGGATCAGCTGAGGGCAAATCAATTTTATTTACAACTGGTAATAATTCTAAATCATTATCCATTGCTATATAAACATTTGCAATAGTTTGAGCTTCAACTCCTTGCGTTGAATCTACAATTAATAATGCACCATCTGATGAAGCTAAAGAACGAGATACTTCATATGAAAAATCAACATGACCTGGCGTATCAATAAGATTTAAAACATAGTTCTGTCCATCTTTTACATAATCAAGTCTTACACTTTGTGCTTTTATTGTAATTCCACGTTCTTTTTCTATATCCATTGTATCCATTACTTGTGCAGACATATCTCTGTCTGCTACTGAACCACACTCTTGAATAATTCTATCAGCTAGCGTTGATTTACCATGGTCAATATGAGCAATGATACTAAAGTTTCTAATGTTTTCTTGCAAGGTTATTATCCTTATTCTTTATTATTTATCGCGATTATATCTAAAGTTTTGTAAGTTTGATGTTAAATTAAAAGTGAGGGAGATTTAATGCTAGGAATAAAGACTTAGATAAGATTATCTAAGTCTTTTAATTTAAATTATTGGTTGATTAAACCTGTAACTCTTCTATTTTCTGATCTTCCTTCTTCTGTATCATTAGATGAAATTGGTTGAGTTTCCCCATATCCAATTGCACGTAATCTATTAGGAGAAACATTTAAGTTTTCTAAAGCTCTAACAGCAGAAGTTGCTCTTTTTTCAGATAATCTTTGGTTATATTTTTCTGAACCTTTAGAATCAGTATGTGCTTCAATTGTTGCATTTAACTTAGGGTTTTCATTTAACATAGCTGCAAATTCTTGTAATTTTGAATTATATGTAGAATTAATTTTCTCTGAATTATAATCAAAGTTAATATTTAGATTAAGTGTAGCTACACAACCATCTGCATTAACTGTAACACCTTCAGATGTATTCATACATTTGTCAAGTCTATTAACAATACCATCGTTATCATCATCTACTTCACAGCCATTTTCATTTACAACTGCACCTGGTAATGAATCTGGACATAAATCTTTTGAGTTTAATACACCATCGTTATCATCATCTCCATCTACAACTGGAACAACTGCAGCAATTGGTTCTTCAATTACAGGCACTTTTGCTACGATATTTTCTGAATATCTTTTTCCTAGAGGCATAGCTAACCCTAATGTATACATAAGATCATTTTCTTTATCATTAATAGAAAAGACATGTCTTACATCCCCTTTAACTGCGATTGCATAATAAGGAAGGTCATATCTTAATCCAACACCATAGTTTAATAATGCAGAATCATCATTGTCTTTCATTTCTTGAGTAACATCTTGATAACCAGCTCCAAGTAAACCATAAGCAGCTAATTTTTCAGTTAATGGAAGTTTTTTTACAGCATTTAAAAATACTCTATTAATATTAGTATTTCCAGTTGTCCCATTATAGTTAAGACTATCACTTCTCATTATTGCTAGTTCAACTTGATCTAAAAAAGAGTTTTGTAAATTTTTAGCCAATGAAATACCAGCATTTGCATAGTGATCGTCATCTAAGTTTGCCTTACTATCAGATAATATTCCCGCAGCAAAAGGTGTTACTTCGTAGTTATATTCGCTACTTGGTGCACTTTGAGCAAACATAAAAGATGCACATAGTGCAGATGTTAATAAAATTTTTTTCATTTAACTTCCTTGTATTATAATAATTTATTTTATTATAGCAAAAAAAGTTCAGTTTTTTATTAAAAGGATTTAGTATATTTTGAATTTTGATATTAAGTGTTGAGAGAAATAAGATTAGGAAGATTCCTAATCTTATTGTTTTGAAGTATAATTATTTAGTAATTACAGCGTGAACTCTTCTGTTTTGAGCTCTTCCTTCTTTATTCATATTACTTGCAGCTGGTTTAGTTTCACCATAACCAACAGCTTTTAATCTAGAAGAATCAACGTTTAAAGATTTTAAAACTTCAACAGTTGAAGCTGCTCTTTTGTCAGATAATTTTTGATTGTATTTAGCAGAACCAATTGAATCAGTATGTGCTTCAATTGTAGCTTTTAATTTAGTGTTACTTTTCATCATGTTAGCAAAATTAACAATTTTTGAATCATAAGAATCTTTAATTACTGCAGAGTTAGTATCAAAGTTAATATTTAAATTAACTAATGTCATACATCCAACATTATCAACTTTTGCATCAGCAATTGTATTTGGACATTGATCTAATCTATTTACAACACCATCTTTATCATCATCCATTTCACAACCCATAGCATTTACAATAGCACCTGCAACAGTATTAGGACATTTGTCTTTTGCATCAATTACACCATCTTTATCAGAATCCATAGGAGCAGGCACAACTACAGGAGCAACTACAGGAGCAGCTTTTGCAATTTTACCAAAAGGAACAGAGAATCCTAAGTTATATAATAAAGTATTATCTCCAGAATCTGCTTCAATTAAATGTCTAACATCAAATTTTAATGCGAATTGTTCTGCAATTTTATATTTTGCACCTAAACCATAGTTTCCTACAAGACCATTTTCATTATTGTTATTATTTGCATCATCATCAAAGAACTCAAGACCAGCACCAGCTAATGCATATAAAGAAGCATTTGCCGTTAATGGATATTCTTTTACAACGTTAACAAAAAATCTAGTAATTCCTGTATCTCTATTAATAGAATTTCCAGCAGCATTTACCATATCAACGTCTTCAACTGTTCTGAACATAGCAAATTCAACTTGGTCAATCATAGAATCAACTTGATTAAATCCTAATGCTAATCCACCATTGATATAATCTCTTTCTAAACCTAAGTTACCCTCTGTATATGCTCCACCAATCATTGGTGTAATTTCGTACTTGTACTCACTTGCAGCGAACATCATTGATGCACATACAACTGATGATAATATGATTTTTTTCATTTTATATCCTTTTGTTTTTAATAATTTTTTGTATTATAGCTAAATTTTTATAATTTGTCTATTAATCATTAAATATTGAATTTACAGATTCATTATTTTGAATTCTTCTTATTGTCTCACCAATAATTGTAGACGCAGTTAATACAGTGATCTTTTTAGCATCTTTTCGTGTAGGAATTGTGTCTGAAACAACTAGTTCATCTAAAACACCATTTGCAATTCTTTCATATGCTGGACCTGAAAGAACACCATGAGTACAACATGCCATTACTGAATTAGCACCTTTTTTCTTTAAAACTTCCGCAGCTTTAACTAAAGTTCCTGCTGTATCAACCATATCATCAACTAAGATTACATCTTTACCTTGAACATCACCAATGATATTCATTACTTCAGATTCATTAGCTTTTTCTCTTTTTTTATCAACAATAATTAAATCATATCCTAGTTTATCAGCATAAGATCTAGCTCGTGCAACACCACCAATATCCGGACTTGCAATAATTGGATTTGGTAAGTTTTTATCTTTTATATAATTGGCAAATAAGATTGATCCAAATAAATTATCTGCAGGAATATTAAAGAAACCTTGAATTTGTGCAGCATGTAAATCAATAGTTACAACTCTAGTAATTCCAGCAGCTTCTAATAAATCAGCAACCAATTTTGCAGTAATTGGAACTCTAGGAGCTGCTTTTCTATCTTGTCTTGCATATCCATAGTATGGAATAACTGCAGAGATTGATTTTGCACTTGATCTTTTCAATGCATCTACCATGATTAGTAGCTCCATTAAATTGTCATTTGTAGGTGCACATGTAGGTTGGATAATATATACGTCTTGACCTCTTACACTTTCTGTAATTTGAACAGACATTTCTCCATCACTAAATTTTTTACAAGTAGCATTAGAGACACGAACACCTAAATAACTACCTACTTTAGCAGCAAATTCAGGATTGGCAGAACCACTAAATATTTTATATGTTGACATGAAAATTTCCTTAGTTTAAATGAGTATATTTGCGATTTTATCTAAAAAGTACTTAATGAATTAAGTACTTTAACTAATTTATTATTTTGTACTTTCTATCCAAGCACTTCCAATAACTTTTTCTCCATCATAGAAAACTGCTAATTGTCCAGTAGCAACACCAAATGATGGCTCTTTTAATCTTATGATTGCTTTTTTATTTTCAATAACTACCTCGCATGGTACAGATACTGATCTATATCTTAATTTAACGGTTGCTGTAAATTTTGTATCATCAATATACATATTGAGCCCACTTGTTATTACTTCATTTACTTCTAAGACATGTTTCTTTCCAACAACAATTGTATTGGTTTTTGGGTTTAATTCTTTTACAAAGTGCGGTTCTTGAGCACCTTTAACTGTAAAGCCTCTTCTTTTACCAATTGTATAGTGCATGTAACCTTTATGTTCACCTACAACATTCCCCTCTTCATCTAAAACATCTCCAGGAAGATCAATATTTGCATGTCTTTTAATTACATCTGTATAAACAGTTTCAACAAAACAAATTTCTTGTGATTCATTTTTTTCTGTAATTTTTTTATATACAGAAGCTAATGTTTCTCCAAGTTTTACAATGTCTTCTTTTTTATAAGTACTTAAAGGAAACATCATATATGGAAGTGCTTTTTTATCAACTTGTGATAAGAAGTAGCTTTGATCTTTTGTTTTGTCATCAGCTTTGTAGAGAAACTCTCCATCAGTTTTTACATAATGTCCAGTTGCTAAGTATTCACAATCATTATCTTGTGCAAATTTAAGCATTGCACCAAATTTGATGTTTTTATTACATTTTACACATGGGTTTGGAGTAGTACCTTCTAAATAAGATTGAACAAAGTAGTCATATATCTTTTGAGTGAATTTATCAGATAAGTCTAATACGTGATATTTAATATTTAAGAACTTAGAAACATCTTCTATGAATCCTAAGTTTTTTTCGTGGTAACCATCATCTCTATTATGAAGTTTTAGGTAAACACCTTCAACTTCGTAACCTTCTTTTTGTAGCATATAAGCAGTAACTGAAGAATCAATTCCTCCACTCATTCCTACCATTACTTTTTTGTTCATTCTTATCCTTTTTTAAGGAATATTCACTGATTCTTTATTTGCCTAATTTTCTTGTGGAATAATAAGTTTTCTGTATTTATATCCAAGGTTTGAGGCGTATCTTGAAAGGATAGCTTTCTTCCGTTTAATAGTATGGAGAGAGACTCCATACCAAATCTTTTAGAATTAAGAGTATTTCTAATTAAAGTAATTACTTATAAATCCTCCACCTAAACAATACTCCCCATCATATAAAACAAGACTTTGCCCTAATGTTACTGCTCTTTGTGGCTTATCAAATTTAACTATGACTTTATCTCCGTTAGTTTCACTTACTGTACAAGCTTGTTTTTGCTGACGATAACGTACTTGGGCCATTAGTTTATCACCAACTTTAGGTGGCTCTTCTAATACCCAATGTATATGAGAAGCTTCAACATTTTGGTTCATAAGTAAAGGATGATTTGTATCTTGCACAACTGTTAATGTGTTTTTCTCCATATTTTTTTGTGCAGCGTACCATGGGTTATGTATATTATTAGCCGTTTCAGTTTCTTTTATACCACCAAGACCAATACCTTTTCTCTGACCTAGTGTGTAACAAATAAGACCTTTGTGCTTTCCTATTACTTTTCCTGTTTCATCTACAATATCACCAGGAATAGCTTTTAGATGTTGCGTAATAAATTCATCAAATCTTTGGTTACCAATAAAACATATACCGGTACTATCTTTTTTATCATTTACATGTAGATTATGCTCTGTAGCTATTTCTCTCACCTCTTTTTTAGTTAAATCTGCAAGTGGAAACATTGAGTGAGAAAGTTGCTCACTTGATAGTGCATGTAGGAAGTAAGATTGATCTTTTGAGCTATCTTTTGGAGTATCAAGAACATAATGATCGTTATATTTAGATATTTTTGCATAATGTCCAGTTGCAATCATATCTGCTCCCATTTTTTTTGCTTCATTTAAAAATACATTAAATTTAATCTCACGATTACAAAGAATATCTGGATTAGGAGTAAGCCCCTTTTTTAAGCCTTCTAAAAATACATCAAATACTTTAGTTCTATATTCCTCAACGAAATCTATACCAATTACATCTATTCCTAAGAGTGCACCTACTTTTTTTGCATCTTCAAACTCTATTCGATTAGGACACTGACTACCTTTGATACCATACTCCCAATTTCGCATAAATAAGCCTACTACTTCATAACCTTGCTGTTTTAAGAGCAATGCAGTAACAGAGGAATCAACACCACCAGACATTCCAACAACTACTTTTTTTTTCATTTTCTACCTTTGTAAATTTTCTTCATATAATTTAAAGGAATAATAACCGATTCTCTATTTGCCCAATCTTTGTGAGGAATAATAAGTTTTTTTGTATTTATTTTTTTATTATCAAAAAATATTATATCTATATCCAATGTTCGAGGTGCATCTTGAAAAGATCGTTTTCTTCCATATCTAATCTCTAGTTTTTGCATAATTTTAAAAAAATCATTCACACTTAGATTAGTTTTAATCGCAATTATACCATTTAAAAAGTCTTTTTGTTCCGTATAACCAAAGGCTGGATTTGTAAGTAAGGGACTTGTTCTTACAATATGAAAATGAGAGTTGTTTTTTAAAGATAAGAATAGCTTATTAAAAGTTTTTTTGACATCTCCAACATTACCCCCAATACCAATAGTTACAAGATATTTTTTTCTTGATTGCTTTTTTGAAATATATGGAAAAATATTAGTTTTATAAAGTGTTAACTTATCACTTAGATTTTTTTTCAAATTTGTCTCTTTTCCATATTTTTTTAAAGTATTATAGCTTTGCCATTTTTCATAACAACAGTATCTTCTATTCTTATTCCAAACTCTTTAGGTAAATAAATACCAGGTTCAATTGTAAAAACCATATTATCTTCAATTATTACATCAGACTTAGAATTTATATTTGGAAATTCATGAATATCAAGTCCCACTCCATGTCCCGTACTATGAATGAAGTACTTTCCATATCCAGCTTTTTGGATCACATCTCTTGTAAGTGCATCTATTTGTGATGCTTTCATTCCTACTCTTGCCTTTTCAATCGCATTTAACTGAGCTTTATAAACAAGGTCATAAATCTTTTGATGCTTTTTATTTTTAAAGTTTTGCTCTCGTTTGAAAGTTAACTTTTCAAAATTAGCACTTGTTACACAAGTTCTATCGGAACAATATCTTTTATATTTAACACCTGCATCTACAAGTATTAAATCATTTTTCTTTAATTTTTTTGAAGTTGGTAAAGCATGAGGTTTTGCTGCATTCTCATTTATAGCAATAATTGGATCAAAACTTAAGTCTAGTTTTCCACTTTGACTCATTTTTTCAATACCTTTAAAAAATAAGAATTGTTCTGTTTGTTTATATCCATTTTTTCTTATAAATTTAGCAAGTTCTTTAAATCCATCTCGTCCTAGCTGGGCTGCTTTTTTTAAAAGTTTTATTTCTTCGTCACTTTTAATAATTCTTTTTTGTTTTGAAAAACTAGGAATGGCTACAAATTTTGTATTTAAATCTTTTGTTATATTTATATAAGTAGAGTATTTAAAATCATTTGGATCAAATGTGATTTTCCTTATTTTGTTTTTAATTAATATTTCTTTTGCTGTTTGTATTAAGTTTGACGATTCAATAACTTCACAATTCTTCGCAAACTCATTTGCTTCAGTTGTATATCTAGCATCTGTAATAAAATACTTATCATTATGTAATGATAAGAAGATTACATTATCACAAGAAAATTCTGCTTCAAAATATACTGCATTTTCATCTAGTAAAATAAAATTTTTCATAATATCTCTCTCTTTGGTAGGGTTTAACGTTAATTTAAATATAATCTTACCTAAATTTTATAAAAGGAATATAATATGAAAATAGCCGTAATTCAAGGACCAAACTTAAATATGTTAGGTATTAGAGAACAACACATTTATGGTCCAATGAACCTAGAACAAATTCACGAGCAGTTAAAAAATGCAGCAGCACAAAATGGGGTTGAATTAGAATTTTTTCAATCAAACTTAGAGGGTGAAATTGTTGATAGAGTTCAAGAATGTTTAGGAACAGTTGATGGAATTTTAATTAATCCAGCAGCATATTCTCACACGTCTATAGCTATTAAAGATGCATTAAGTGCAGTTGAACTTCCAACAGTTGAAGTACATATTTCAAATATCTATAAAAGAGAAGAGTTTAGACAAAAATCATTAACTGCAAGCGCAACTACTGGTGTTATTTCTGGATTTGGACCATTTGGTTATCATATGGGGTTAATTGCATTAATGCAAATCATTTCTGAAATTAAAGCTGTTGAAGAAGCTCAACAACAAGAAGTAACAGAATAATCACAATCGTATGAATATACTAAGTGCAAAGTGGGTTATTACCTGCGATGAAAATTTTAGCATCATTAAAAATGGTGCTATTGTTTTTGAAGATAAAATAGTTGATATAGATACGATAGAGAATATTCGAAAAAAATATCCAAATGAAGAAATTTTAGATGTAGAGGCTAATTCAGTTTTAATGCCTGGACTTATTAACTCTCATGTACATTTAGAATTCTGCGCAAACTCAACAACACTAAAATATGGTAACTTTCTATCTTGGTTAAACTCTGTTATTAAAAATAGAGATATTTTAATAGAAAAAGCTACAAATAAATTAATCTCAACAAAACTTGATAGAATGAAAAAAACAGGAACTACAACAATAGGTGCAATATCATCTTATTCTTTTGATATGGAACCATGTGTAAAGTCACCTATTAATACAGTATTCTTTTGTGAAGTAATTGGAAGTAAAGCAGATATGGCAGATACATTATTTGCTGATTTTAAAAGTAGATTAAATAGTGCAAAACAATTTGCTTCTAAAAACTTTATTCCTGCTATTGCAATTCACTCACCATATTCAGTACATCCCTTTTTAGTAAGAGAAAGTTTAGCTTTAGCTAAAGCTGAAGAGTTAAGCGTATCAACTCATTTTTTAGAATCTCCTGAAGAGTTTGAGTGGTTACATAAAGATGAAGGTTTATTTGTAGAATTCTTTAAAAACTTTTTAAATCAGAGTAAAGCCGTTACTAAACCTATGGAATTTTTAACACATTTTTCAAATGTTAAAAATTTATCCTTTACTCATTGTGTTGAAGCAAGTGCTGATGATTTAGAAAAAATTAAATCTTTAGGTGCTGTTATTAATCATTGTCCAACATCAAATAGAGTTTTAAATAATTCTAAATTAGATTTATCAAAACTTGAAGGTATTGATTTTTCAATTGGAACTGATGGTTTAAGTTCTAATAATTCATTATCTATGTTTGATGAGTTGAGAACAGCGTTGATGATTCATTCAAATGAAAATATAATTGAGCTTTCACAAAAACTACTTAAAGCTGCTACTATAAATGGAAGTAGGGCATTAGGTTTAAATAAGGGTAGCTTAGAAGTACAAAAAGATGCTGATATCATATCTTTTAATCTGCCAGATGAAATTGAAGATAAAGAGGATTTAGCTATGCAGATTATTTTACATACTAAATCTGTAAATAAAACTATTATAGGAGGAGTTATTGTTTAATTTTTTTAAAATATTATTCTCTCCCATTATTGCGATTTTAGATTTCATAACTAAATATTTTAAAACAATAGTTTTTTTAACTATTATGTATTTTATTGTATACAGTCCAAATGATAAGATGAATGATAATGGAACATTTGAAGTTGCAAATTTACAAAGAATTGAACTTTTTGGTCCAATTTTAGATGTAAGTAAAACTTTAAATGAAATAGAGAAAGCAAAACAAAATACTAATATTAAAGGTGTCTTATTAATTGTAAACTCTCCAGGTGGTGCCGTAGCTCCCTCTGTTGAACTAGCGTATGCAATTAAAGAGTTAAAAGCTATTAAACCAGTTGTTGTATATGCAAGTGGAGTAATTGCTAGTGGTTCTTATTATGCTTCTATTTGGGCAGATAAAATCATTGCAAATCCTGGTTCAATGGTTGGTTCAATTGGTGTAATAATGCAAGGTGTTAATACTGAAGAATTAATGCAAAAAATTGGAATATCAACTCAAACTGTAAAAGCAGGTAAATATAAAGAATCAGGAACCCCAACGCGAAAGTGGTTTGATTATGAGAAAGAGCAGTTACAAAGTGTAATTGATGATACTTATAATATGTTTATTCATGATGTTGCAAATGCAAGAAAACTTGATGTTAAAAAGCATACACAATTTGCAGATGCAAAAATATTTACATCTTCACAAGCGAAAAAAGTAGGTCTTGTTGATGAGGTTGCTACAATTTCTAGTGCTGAAAAATCAATTATAAAACTTTCAAAAGTTGATACTGCTATTTGGCAAAAACAAGATAAATTTGATGAGTTTCTTGATAAATTTATGAGTCAAGTTGTATCAAAAGTAAGTATGAACTTTAGCTCTGGTTTAAAAGCTTACTAATATAAAAGAAGTAGAATTTATTTCTGCTTCTTTTTTAATATTCTTTAATTATTTGTTAAATTCTTTTTATTGTGTTATACTTCGAAAAAATTCTAGTAATTAATCTTCACTATTCTTTGTTTCCCTAAATTTTTGATATTTCTAATATTTAATGATAAACTAGACTAGATACTGTTTCTTGTTAGATAACAAAATCAAAGGTAATTAATGACATTTACAGAACTAGGATTAAATCCAGATATCCTAAAAGCAATAGAAGAGCAAGGTTATACACAACCAACTCCAATCCAAGAGCAAGCAATTCCAATCGTTTTAGAAAAACATGATATTTTAGCAGCAGCTCAAACAGGTACAGGAAAAACTGCAGCTTTTACACTTCCTTTATTAAATACTTTAAGTAAAAAGAAAAGTACATTTAAAGAAAAACATTATGTTAAAGCATTAGTATTAACTCCAACAAGAGAATTAGCTTCTCAAGTTGCTGAAAATATAGAAGCGTATAGTAGATACTTACCTCTTAAATCAGCAGTTATTTTTGGTGGAGTTGGTATCAACCCTCAAAAAGCGGAGTTAAGAAAAGGTGTTGATATTGTAATTGCAACACCTGGTAGATTATTAGATTTAGTTGGTCAAAAATGTATTGATTTATCAAGAGTTGAGTTCTTTGTTCTTGATGAAGCAGATAGAATGTTAGATATGGGTTTTATTCACGATATGAAAAAAATCATAGCAATAATTCCAAAGCACAGACAAACACTTCTTTTTTCAGCAACATTCTCTGATGAAATAAAAAAATTATCTGAAGGATTATTAAACAATGCAAAGATAGTTGAAGTTGAAAGACGAAATGCATCTTCTAATCAAGTAAGTCAAGTTGTTCATTATGTAAATAAAGATACAAAAAAACATTTATTATCACATTTAATTAGTGATGGTAAATGGAATCAAGTTTTAGTTTTTACAAGAACAAAACATGGAGCAAATAAATTAGCAGAGTTTTTAAATAAAGAAGGAATTACATCTGCTGCTATTCATGGTAATAAATCACAAGGTGCTAGAACAAAAGCATTAAGTAATTTTAAATCAAAAGCAATAAGAGTTTTAGTAGCAACTGATATCGCAGCACGTGGTATTGATATTGCCCTTTTACCTCATGTTGTAAATTTTGAACTACCAAATGTTTCTGAAGATTATGTTCATAGAATTGGAAGAACAGGAAGAGCTGGAAATGAGGGTGTTGCTATGTCTTTAGTTTGTAGTGATGAGTACTTCTTTTTAACAGATATTGAAAAACTTATTAAAAAATCAATAGAAGTTGTTGCTGTTGATGGCTTTACCTTGCCAAAATTAGCTAAGCCTAATATTCAAAAAAAGACAAATGAAAGATCTAATAACAGAGCAAAAAATAAGCCAAATCTTGATTCAAATTCTAGATCAAGAAGTAGAGATAATTCAAGTCCTGAAAGAAATAAATCTGAGGGTAAAAATAAAGCAAATATTAAATTTCCAGATAAAAAAAGAGTTAGTAAAAAAGATGAGAATAGTTCATTGATTTCTAAATGGGAAAATGAAGTGAAAAAACAAAAAGATAATGAATCAAAAAATCCTCGAAATACGAGAAATAGAAGAATTAGTACGGCCTCTAAAGGAAGATAAAAGATAAAGGCAAAGTGCCTTTATCTTTATAATATTTAAAAATTATTCTTATAATTCTGAAACAATTTTGTAAGTATCATTAGCAATAACGTACTCTTCATTTGTTGGAATAACAAAGATTCTTGCAGAAGAACTATTTGTAGCAATATCTCTTGGTTCTTGAGATCTTTTATTATTTTTTACTGGATCAATATTTAATCCCATACCGTCAAGACCAGTACAAACAATTTCTCTAATTAATGCTGAGTTTTCACCAATACCACCTGTGAAACATAATGCATCAACACCATCAAGTGCAGCAACATAAGCTCCAACATATTTTTTGATATTGTAAGCTACCATTTGTACTGCTAATCTACATCTATCATCACCAGCTTGCATACCATCAAGAACTTCTCTTAAATCTGATGATTTTCCTGAGATACCTAAAATTCCAGATTTTTTATTCATTACATCAAGTGCACCATCAATAGTTAAGTTTTCTTGACTCATCATATAAGAAAGTGCTCCAGCACCAACATCACCAGCTCTCGTACCCATCATTAAACCTTGAACAGGTGTAAGACCCATTGATGTATCAATACATTTGCCGTTTAATACAGCAGATACAGATGATCCATTTCCTAAGTGACAAACAATAACTCTAGTATTATGTTTTTTGTCTAACATACCTTGTGCTTCACTTGAAACAAAGAAATGTGAAGTTCCATGGAATCCATATTTTCTAATACCATGTTTAATATATTGATCATAAGGAAGTGCATACATATATGCATAGTCAGGCATTGTTTGGTGAAAGGCAGTATCAAAAACTGCTACATTTGGTTTACCCGGAATTAATTCTTGACAGATTTCCATACCCATAATATTTGCAGGGTTATGTAAAGGAGCTAAAGGAATTAGTTTTTTCATTGTTTCGATTACTTTAGGAGACACCATAACAGAAGATGCGAACTCTTCTCCACCATGAACTGCTCTATGTCCAATAGCATCAATATTATTAATTGAATCAATAACCTTACCTTCACCTTGTGATAATGTTCTTAATACTAATTCAATAGCTTCTTTATGCGTAGGCATTGCAACATCAAGTTTAAGTTTTTGACCTTCACCAAATTCGTGTTTTAAAACACCATCAATTCCAATTCTTTCACATAGACCAACAGCTAAAACTTCTTTACTTAATGGGTTCATTAATTGATACTTTAAAGACGAACTTCCTGCGTTTAAGATAAATACTAACATATATTACTTCCTTATTTTAATTTAAAATTATTTAATTTGAGTTGCTGTAATAGCTACTAGGTTTGAGATATCTTCAATTGAACAACCTCTTGATAAGTCATTAACTGGCTTTGCTAAACCTTGAACAACTGGTCCATGAGCAGCAGCTCCTGCAAATCTTTGAACTAATTTATATCCAATGTTTCCAGACTGTAAATCAGGAAAAACTAATACATTTGCTTTTCCTGCAACTTCAGAACCTGGTGCTTTCTTAGCTCCAATTGCTTCAACAATTGCAGCATCTGCTTGCATTTCACCATCAAAGGCAAAATCTACATTTCTATCTTCTAAAATATCAACAGCAAATTGAACTTTATCAACTAATGGATGCTTTGCACTTCCTTTTGTTGAAAATGATAACATAGCAACTCTTGGATCTAGTCCAACAACAGATGCAGCAGTTGCAGCAGTTGCACATGCAATATCAGCTAATTGTTCAGCATTTGGTTCAGGAATAACAGCACAATCTGCAAAAAGAATTAATCCATTGTCTCCAAATTTACCATCAGCAGTTTCCATAATAAATGCAGATGAAACAGTGTTAATTCCAGGTGCTGTTTTAATAACATGAATAGCAGCTTTTAAAACATCAGAAGTTGGAGAATTTGATCCAGCAACAAGTCCATCCGCATCACCAAGTCTTACCATCATACAACCAAAGAATCTAGGTTCAGTAGTCATAATTTCTGTAGCTTCTTCTTTTGTCAAACCTTTTTTCTTTCTAAGTTCAACTAATTCATTAATATAAGTGTCGATATTATCAAACTTTTTTGGATCGATAATTGTAGCACCTTCAATATTTGCACCACATGCTAAGGCATCTTTTTTAATTGTATCTTCATTTCCAATTAAAACGACCTTTGCAGTTTTTTCTTCTAATACTTGTTGTGTAGCTTTAAGTACTCTTTCGTCCTCAGACTCAGGAAGAACAATTGTTCTTAATTGTAACTTTGCTTTTTCTTTGATATTCTCAATTAAACCCATTAAGTAATCCTTTTTTATTAGATTTTAGTGAAAGATTATAATTTAAAACAATAGCATAAAAATAGCATTGTTTTATAATCTTTTTCTATATACATTGTATATTTTTTTTGAGAAAAAGTACATAAAATATACATTAAATTTTTAAAATATTTTAGATGGGTACTTTTGTAATAAAAGCACAATATAAAGGCCTCTTAAGAATAGTTTGTTAGTAAAAATGTATTAAAATTGTACATGATGTTTAGAAGTTACACTAAATATAATATTAATTAACAAAAGCTGTTAATCATAGATTAGTTTGCATTAGAATTGTTCTTTTTCCTATATAAAAGTAGTTAACTTTAACTCCTTGCATTTTATCTTTTTTTAAGCTATAATAACTTTACTTAAGATGAATAAGAGTTTCATCTGTTATTTTATGCCTTTTATTAATTACCGCTAGATTACATGCTCGTTGATATTACACATTTATACAAAAAAGCTCATTTTTATCTTTTGATTACTCTATTAAGTAGAGAAAAAAAGGAATAATATGTCAATTACACATATAAAAACAAACAAAAAAATCGAAGTTTTATTAAGACTTTTAAAAGAAAACGAAAGTTTACAGGATGCTAGTTCAAAAGCTGGCTTAAATATAGAAAAAACTAAATTAATAGTTACTAAATACCCAAATTTATAAAATATAAATTTTTAATCAAAAAATTGTCTACTAGAAAATAAACTTCTAGTAGGCAATTAATCTATTAAATTTTTACCTTAGGAAAGTTCTTAAGTTTGATAAATATTAATGAAGTCATAACTGCATCATTATAAGCATCATGTTTTCCCATATAGGGTATTTTAAGATCATCCATAATTGTATTAAATCTCAAATCAATATTTCCTTGAGGAATTCTTTCTATTTTATAATCATAATAAATCGCAGAAACTTCATGTGTTTTATTTGGAAGAGTTATACCTATTTTAGGTTTTAAATATTTATTAATCATTGATATATCAAATTCTAAATAATAGCCAACAAGTGTCCTATTTCCAATATATTCAATAAACTCTTCAATCACTTCATCAATATCTTCAGCCTCTTCTAAATCACATTCTCTAATATGATGAATTTTAATTGCTTCTGCTTGTAGTTTTGTTTTAGGCTTTACAAACTTTACAAATTTTTTACTAGAAATAATTGTATTATCTTTTATAATTACAGCTCCAATAGAGATTATATCATCAATCTTTGGATCTAAACCTGTAGTTTCACAGTCAAAGCACACGTATTCATCTAAGTTGGGTTTATCAAAAAGATATGAATATTTTTTATCTTTTAATTTTTTTTTATTAAAATAGTTTGATATATTTTTAAACATAACTCAACTTAAAGTGATAGTCTAATTTCTTTTTTAATTTTATTACAATTTTAAATGAATCTTTTAATAAATCTTTTTCCATTGAATTTAATTTATCAGGATTAATATAGTTATCTATTTCTTCTTTTTTATCAAGTTTTTCTAAATTAAATTTAAGTTTTAAATTTGATAAAAAGTTAAATGCCATAATTAATTCTTGAGCACTTTCTTCATCAAATATACCTTTTTTTGTTAGTACTTTTATTCTTTTTGCAGTATTTGTTTTAAATATATGTTTTTCTAAGCATAAAGCTCTAATACTTTGAACAATTATAAAAATACCACCTTTTTTAATATCCAGTTCATTTTTATGTATACTACTCTTTGAGTCAACAACAAAGCCATCAAAGAAACCTAATGGAACATCAAAGTTTGTAATAACTTTTGCAAAATTTGCATTAAATGTTTGCGAATTACCACCTACATTAAATAAATATTCTTTTAATTTAGATAGTAATTCTTTGTTTCCAGATACGCATGCTGCATCAAAAAATATTGCAGTATTCATAAGATTATCAGGACTTGGTTCATTTACCCAAGAAAAAATTAGGTCTTTAAACCCTGAAGTTTTTTTACACCAGTAAGGATTTGACACCATGATATTCCCTTCACATCTAGGAAAGCCAAAGTCAACTAATGTTTCAGTAAAGGTATGAGTAAAATCTTGAATAACTTTTTCATCTAAAGTGCAATCATCATCAATAATTAATGCATTGTCTTGGTCTGTTCTTAGTATTTGTTCACCTCTACCTTCACTTCCCATAACAACTAAACAAGAGTGATTAAATAACTCTTGGGGAGCTAAAAGTTTATAGAGTTTGTCTAAAAGCTTTTTATTTAATTGATTTATTAATTTTGAAATAAATTCAATTTTTACACCTTTTGCATTAAGAGATTTGATTATTTTAATAAATGAGTGTGAAGCAACTTTGAGTTCTTCAACTGTTTCTGCATGAACTATTTCATTTGATACAGCAAAAGTATTAGTAGCAAAAAATGAAGATAAAGAAATTTGATCTAAAATACCTACAATTTCTTGTTCATCATTTTTAACTACAACTCTTTTCATACCAAATTTAGCCATAATTAACTGTGCATTAAAAAGGAAATCATTCTCATTTACATGAATAATTCCTTTTGATGCAATTTTTATAATTTTATCATCAAAATCCATTCTATTTAAAATTACTTTTTGTCTAAAATCTGAATCTGTTACGATATAAATTTCACCTTTTTCATCTTTTAAAAGTAGGGTAGGAACTTTTTCTTTTTTTATTATTGTTGCAGCTTCAAAAATAGTTTTTTGTGAATCAATAATAACGGCTTTATGAATTTTTGCATCTTTTACTTTAGCAATCATAATATTTGCCATCTCTTTATTTTTTTCATTATGAATATTTTTATTTAATTTTTGAGAAATTGTTTGAAAAAAATAGCTTTCTAATTCAACATTTTCATGAAGGGTATTTATAAATATTTCTCGAGGGAGTGCATAACAAATTGTTTCTTGTACAGTCACAAAAGTATTTTTTGAGTAATTTTCTATTAATGAAACAGGATCAAAAATTTCATTCTTTTGGTAAATTGATAATACTTCTTCTTCATTCTTTTCTTGAACAATACCTTTTAAAACAAAGTATAAATGGCTTGGCTGAATTGATTCTTTTTGTATTATTTCATCTTTCTTAAAATAAACAATGTCAATACTTTGAGCGAAATTTTCTAATTGAACTTTATTTAAATGTTCGAAGGGATGAATTGATTTTAAAAATGTTTTCTGCTCTAATATACTCATACGTTTTCCTTAATTATTATTAAAAATATTTTAAACTAAATACTTTTAATAATAGTTAAAAACTAAAGAGAAAATCTCTTTAGTTTTAAAGTACTAGTGGTCAACAGCACCTGCTGAACCAATACCTGTGTTTGCTCTAACATCTTGAGCTCTAAATTTTTCTTTTTCGTCTTTTCCTCTTTGAGAACTATCAGTTTTAGAGAAGAACCAAATTGAAACAAATGCTAAAGTTACAGAGAATAATGCAGGGTGTTTATATGGGAAAATTGCTTCTGCATTTCCTAAAATTTGTACCCAAACAATTGGCCCAATAATTACTAATGTAACAGCAGTAATAAGTCCAATAAATCCACCTATGAATGCTCCTCTAGTTGTTAATCCTCTCCAGTAAATAGATAAGAATAAAATTGGGAAGTTAGATGATGCTGCAATACCAAATGCTAAACCAACCATGTATGCAATATTTTGTTGTTCAAACATAATACCTAATGCAACACCAGTAGCTCCAAGTACAACAACAAAGATTTTAGAAATTCTAATTTCGTCTTCTTCTTTTGCATTACCATTACAAATTACATTTGCATAAATATCATGAGATATTGCAGATGCACCTGCAAGTGTAAGTCCAGAAACAACTGCTAAAATAGTAGCAAAGGCAACAGCTGAAATAAATCCTAAGAATGCATTTCCACCTAACATATGAGATAAGTGAATAGCAGCCATATTATTTCCACCAAATAACTTACCATCTACATAATATTGCGCACCTTCTGGTGAATTTAAAAATGCAATTGCACCAAATCCAACAACAGTAATAATAATCCAGAAGTAACCAACAAAACCAGTTGCATAAACAACAGATTTTCTAGCTTCTTTTGCATTTCCAACAGTAAAGAATCTCATAAGAACGTGTGGTAAACCAGCTGTTCCTAACATAAGTGCCATACCTAATGAAATAGCAGAAATAGGATCAGAAATAAATCCACCAGGAGCTAAAATAGATTCACCTGCAGTATGATTTTCAACAGCTTTTACAGCTAAAGATTCAAAAGAGAAATCAAAGTGATATAAAACCATAATTGCCATAAATGAAACACCTGATAATAATAAACAAGCTTTAATAATTTGAACCCAAGTAGTTGCAAGCATACCACCAAAAGTTACATAAATTACCATCATTACACCAACAAGTATAACTGCATATTCATATTCCATACCAAATAATACTTGAATAAGTTTTCCCGCACCAACCATTTGTGCAATAAGATATAAAAGAACAACTGATAATGAACCAAACGCAGCTAAGGTTCTAATCTCTTTTTGTCCTAATCTATATGCAGCAATATCAGCAAAAGTAAACTTACCTAAGTTTCTTAACTTTTCAGCCATAAAGAATAAAATAATTGGCCAACCAACTAAGAATGAAACAGCATAAATAACACCATCATAACCTTTTAAGTAAATTAAACCAGATACCCCAAGAAAAGCTGCAGCAGACATATAATCTCCAGCAATTGCTAAACCATTTTGAAAACCAGTAATTCCGCCACCAGCTGTGTAGAAATCACTTGCAGATTTAGTTTTACTCGCAGCCCAATAAGTAATACCTAATGTACCAACAATAAAAATAAAGAACATAATAATCGCAGGAATATTAAGTTCTCTTTTTACAGCTTCAAACGTTGCATCACCAGCAGCAAATGCAGATAGTGCAAAAATTGTAATAAGTGCTAATATTTTAAACATTAAATTAAATCCTTTACATCTTCTTTAATTTCATTAGTTAAATCTTCAAATTCACCATTTGCTCTTTTTACATAAATAAGAGTTGTGATAAAACTAATAATTAAAATAGCTAATGCAATAGGAAATGCTATTGTTGTTAGGCCATCACCAATTTTTGTTGCTAAAACTTCTTTGTTAAATGCAATTGTTAAAATAAATGCATAAAACATAACTAGTACAAAAACACCTAGTTTAATACCAAGACTATTTCTTTTAGAAACTAGCTCTTGATACTTAGGGTTATTTTCGATTCTATCTACTAATTCGTCCTTCATTCTGCTTCCTTTTTTTAGTATAAATATTAAAATATTTTATACTTTATACTTATTTTTATATAACTAAATACTATAAATAAAATAGCAATAAAATAGCATATAAAATAATTATCTATTAATGTAACATAAAAATATAATCGGGAGTTAGAAATAAATACGAAGAAGTGTATAAATTGTGTAATATAAGTAGAAATGTAACAAAAAATACTATAATTAATTATTTAAATTAAATTAAATTTTTAAGATTAAATTTATATTAATATAATATATCAAAAAGTTATATTTTTTGTTACAAAAAGTAATGGATAAAATTTATTTGTTACAAAAGAGAATAGTTCTCTTTTGTAAGCTTTTTAGTGATCAACTGCACCATCAGCACCGAAACCAGTTTCCGCTCTAACTTTTTGTGCTTCAAAAGCATGAATTTCATCTTTTGCTCTTTGAGATTTATCAGTAATTGAGAAGAACCAAATACTAACAAATGCTACAGTAACAGAGAATAAAGCAGGGTGTTTATAAGGGAAAATTGCTTCAGCATTTCCTAAAACAGAAACCCATACAACAGGACCTAAGATAACAAGAACCACAGCTGTTAGTAATCCTAAGAATCCACCAATAAAAGCACCTCTAGTTGTCAGTTTAGACCAGTAAATTGACAAGAAAAGAATTGGGAAGTTAGCAGATGCTGCAATAGCAAAAGCAAGTCCTACCATAAAGGCAATATTTTGATGTTCAAAAGCAATACCTAAAGCAACTCCAACAATACCAATTACAATAACTGATCTTTTAGAAACTTTCATTTCCATTTCTTCGTTAGCTTTACCTTTACAAATAACATTTGCATAAATATCATGAGATATTGCAGATGCACCTGCTAGTGTAAGTCCAGAAACAACTGCTAAAATTGTAGCAAAGGCAACAGCTGAAATAAATCCTAAGAAAATATCTCCACCAACAACATGTGATAAGTGAATAGCAGCCATGTTATTTCCACCGAATAATTTACCATCAACGAAATACTGTGCACCAGCATCAGAGTTTAAGAAAACAATAGCACCAAGACCAATTACAGCAATAACTAAATAGAAATAACCAATAAAACCAGTTGCATAAACAACAGATTTTCTAGCTTCCTTTGCATTACCAACTGTAAAAAATCTCATAAGAACATGTGGTAAACCAGCAGTACCTAACATTAATGCAAGTCCAAGTGAAATTGCAGAAATAGGATCTGAAATAAAGCCACCAGGAGCCATGATATCTTGACCTAAAGTATGCGTTTCAACGGCTTTTGTAGCAAGAAGTGCAAAGTTAAAATCAAATTGTTGTAAAATCATAAATGCCATAAAAGTAACACCAGAAAGTAATAAAACAGCTTTAATAATTTGAACCCAAGTAGTTGCAAGCATACCACCAAAAGTTACATAAATAATCATCATAACACCAACAAGCATTACTGCATATTCATATTCTAAACCAAATAATACTTGAATAAGTTTTCCAGAACCAACCATTTGTGCAATTAAATATAAAGTAACAACAGATAATGAGCCAAATGCTGCTAATATTCTAATCTCTTTTTGACCAAGTCTAAAAGCTGCAATATCTGCAAAAGTAAATTTACCTAAGTTTCTTAATTTTTCAGCCATTAAGAATAAAATTACTGGCCAACCAACTAAAAATCCAACTGCATAAACTAATCCATCATAACCTTTTAGGTAAACTAAACCTGAAAGTCCTAAAAAAGACGCTGCTGACATATAATCCCCAGCAATTGCCATACCATTTTGGAAACCAGTAATTCCGCCACCTGCAGTATAGAAATCACTTGCAGATTTAGTTTTACTTGCAGCCCAATAAGTAACTCCAAGAGTTGCACCAATAAAAATAAAGAACATTACAATTGCAGAAACATTAATATCTCTTTTAGACGCTTCAAAAGTAGCATCACCAGCAGCAAATGCTGCAATAGCAAAAATTGAAATAAGTGCTAAAATTCTAAACATTATAATGCATCCTTTATATCTTCTCTAACTTGATTTGTTAAATCTTCAAACTCACCATTAGCACGTCTAACATAAATTAATGTTGTAATAAAACTAATGATTATAATTGCAGCTGCAATTGGAAATGCAACAGTCATAACGCCATCACCTAATTTTGTAGCTAACAAAGTTGGTTCAAATGCAATTGTTAAGATAAATGCATAAAACATAACTAATACAAAAATCGCAAGTTTAATAGAAAAACTTGATCTTTTTGTTATTAGTTCTTGGTATTTTGGGTTGTCTTTGATTCGTTGTACTAACTCATCATTCATATCTGCCTCCTGGGTTTATTTTATTCTAATTAAAAATACAGCTTTTTTTAAAGTAAAAAAACATAACATTTTTATATCGTAGGAATAAAAATAAGAATAATAATACTTAGAGTAATTTACGTAGAACTTTTATTTAAAAAATTTAAGTTATATTTAATTTTAAAAATAGAGGTATGTAACTTTTAGAAGCTATATATTAGAGAATAAATAAATTTTATTCTCTTATGATTTTTGCTAAATAATTTTTAACTAGTGTAAAATGTAGTTTTAGCAGGAGTTATATCTTTTAGTTTTAAGAACATCATAGAAGTCATAATTGCATCATTTAAAGCATCATGTTTACCAAGAATTGGTATGTCAAGTTCTTTCATTATAGTATCAAATTTTAAATCAATAAATTCATATTCACTTGTTTTCTTTTTTGATCTAAAAAACATTGATGATACTTCAATACTTTCATTAGGTAATTTAACACCAATATACTTTTTAGTATATTTAGAAATCATAGCAATATCAAATTTGATGTAATATCCAACTATTGGGCGAGAACCAATAAAGTCTAAGATTTTAAAAATTGCTTCTTTTGGACTTACTGCATTTTCTAAATCAACGGGTCTAATACGATGAATTTTAATAGATTCAGCGCTAATGTTTTTTGATGGTTTTACAAAGATATTAAAAGTTTCTCTCATGATCACTTTATTATCTTTTATATGAACTGCACCAATTGAAAGTATCTCATCTTTTCTAGGGCTTAATCCAGTTGTTTCACAATCTAAACATACATATTCATTTGGAAGTGGATCATCAAATAAAAAATCATATTTTTTATCTTTTAATTTTTTTCTATTCCAATTTTTAAAGAAATTATCAAACATTATGAAATCTTATCTGTTTTAAAAGAATAGGCAATAAACTTTTTAAAATCTATTACAATTTTAAAAGAATCTTTTAAAAGATCTCGTTCTATTTTACCTAAATTATGAGTATCTATTTCATTATTTATTTCTTTGTTTTCAAGTAATTTTTCTAACTGAGATTTTAATCTCAAGGTATTTACAACATCAAAAGCTTCAAGTAATTCATCTGCTTTTTCTTTTTCTAAAACTTTTTTACGTTCTAAAATTTTTATTCTTTTTACAGTTGTAGTTTCTCTAATTTTTTCTCTTAATGCTAAAGACCTAATACCTTGAACTATTGGGAATACTGCAGTTTTTTTAATATCAATATAATGTACTTTTGTCATAAAGTTTGCAACAGTGCTTGGTGTATCAAAAGTTAATGTAGCTTTCGCAAAATAAGCCATAAATACATCTTGATCATGAAGTTTATCAAATAAATCATCTTTTAAATTAATTAATAATTCTTTATCTCCAGCAACTGCGAAAGAATCAAAAAATATTGCTAAATCCATATAGTTTTGCATATCTGGTGCTTCAATCCACCTTTTAGTTTCATTCTTATATTCACTTACTGTTTTACACCAGAAAGGATTTGAAACCATTATATTACCTTCACAAGGTGGATATCCAAAGTCAATCAAATGAGCAGTTAATTGTTCCATATATGGTCTATATAAAGCTACATCAATACCATCTTTTACAACTAAAGCATTATCTTGATCAGTTTTTATAATCTGCTCGTTTCTTCCTTCACTTCCCATTACAATTAAACAAGCATCTTTTTGTAATTCTTTAGGTACAACTAATTGATAAAGTTTTTGATAAACCTTTGTATTAAGTTGACCAATCAAGTTTGAGATATGATTTACTTTTACCCCTTTTGCTTGTAAACTTTTTATAATATTAATTAAATCATTACTTGAATCTTTTAAGTCTTCAATTGTTTTAGCTTTTTTAATTTTTGTATCAACTACATAAGTATTATTAGCAAAATGAGAAAGAATGTCAATTTGTTCTACTACTCCAATCATCTCACCTTGGCTATTTGTAACTCCAATTCTTTTTATATTTCTTTTAATTAATATAGTTAAAGCATCAAATAGGTAATCATCATTAAATACTGTCATTAATGGAAAAATCGCAATTTCTTTTACTGGAATATCTAAGCTTCTACCTTCTAATAATACTTTTACTTTTAGAAGAGAATCTGTAATTATTCCATAAGTATTATCTTCTTTTTTTACAATAATTGTAGACGTTTTAAATGTCATTGATCTTTCAATTGCATCAATAAGTTTTGTATCTTCTGAAACGATACAAGCTTGATGAATAATTGTATCATCAACTTTTGCAATCATAAATGAAGATAGCTCTGATGTATACTCTTTATCTTTTAATGTTTTAATTTTATTAACAAGATTTTTTAAAAAAAAGTTTTTAAATTTTTCATTCTCTTCAATTAGTTTTAAAAAAGTAGTTTTTTCAAGCTCGTAGCATATTAAATCTTCATGTACTTTAAATGTATTTTTAGTTTCATTATATATAAGTGAATTAGCATCAAAGGAGTCTTCTTGATGATAATCCATAACAACTTCATCATCTTTATATTCATAAACTGCACCTTTAATGATTATAAAAAAGTGATCAGATATTTTTTCAGGACTTATTAAAACTCTATCTTTTGGGTAATAAGCTATATCCATATGTTTGATACAATTGTTGATTTGGTCATCATCTAAAACTTCGAAGGGGTGTATATTTGAAAGAAAGGCTTCTTGATCTTGTAGGCTCATTGAGATTCCTTGAGTTAGTATTTTTTTATATTATTAGACAATAATATAAAAAAATACTAAAAGCATGCCCGAGGGCATACTTTTTAGTAATGGTAATTAGTGGTCTACAGCTTGACCAACACCTGAAGGAATCCTAATACTCTCAACAAGATCTTGAATCTCTTGTGGAGGAGGAGGAGTCATTCTAGATATAACAAATGCTACAATAACATGTAGGATTGTACCAATCGTACCGAAACTTGCTGGAGAAATTCCTAAGAAGTACTCAGACGGTGTTCCTGGACCCCAGATGAAGTAAACTGCGTATCCAATTGTAACAACAAGACCAGTAATAATACCAGCAATTGCACCTTCTTTGTTCATTCTCTTATCAAATACCCCAAGGATAATTGTAGGGAAGAATGCTGCTGAAGCAATACCAAACGCTAATGCAACAACTTGTGCAACGAAACCAGGAGGGTTAATTCCTAAGTATCCAGCAACACAAATAGCAACTACTGCTGAAATTCTAGCCCACATTAATTCTGATTTCTCAGTTAATGTTGATTTTCCAGTTTCTTTATCTTTAAATAATACTTGACCCATAAGGTCATGTGAAATAGCTGAAGCAATTACAAGTAATAGTCCTGCTGCTGTAGATAATGCTGCTGCAAGTCCACCAGCTGCGATGAATGCAATTACCCAGTTAGGTAAGTTAGCAATTTCAGGATTCGCAAGAACCATAATATCTCTATCTACATATAATTCATTTTCAATTTTTCCATTGTTAGAAAGGGCTTTACCATTTGTAGTAGCTCTATTACCATTTTCAGTAATTTTACTTCCATCAAATACAGGTTTACCTTTAGCGCCATCAAATGCAGCACCTGGAGCATATTGAATTTTACCATCGCCATTTCTATCAGTCCATGCTAATAATCCACCTTGTTCCCAAGTTTTGAACCATCCACCATTATTAGGTGTTCCATCTGGATGAGATAATTTTCCATCAACAAATGCAGCATATTCAACGTTTTGAACGTTTTTAATTAAGTTTACTCTTGAGAATGCAGCAACTGATGAAATAGTTGTATACATAATTGCAATAAATAATAATGCCCAACCAGCAGATATTCTAGCATCTTGTACAGTTGGAACTGTAAAGAATCTAACAATAACGTGAGGTAAACCAGCAGTACCAAGCATTAATGCAGTAGTTAACATAAATGTGTTCCATAAGTTACCTGGTTGTGTATAAGCACCAAAACCTAAATCAGTTACAGCAGTATCAAGTGCATGTAATAGATAAGTTCCTTCAGGAATAACTTGTACTCCAGAATCAAAAGCAAAAGTTGTTTGAGCAAAAATACCTAATTGAGGTAAGAATGTATCAGTAACTTGTAATGAAATGAAGATTGCAGGAATCATATATGCAAAGATCATAACTACATATTGAGCAACTTGAGTATATGTAATACCTTTCATTCCACCTAAAACAGAATAGAAGAATACAATAGCCATACCGATTAATACACCAGTATTTACATCAACTTGTAAGAATCTTGAGAATACAATCCCAACCCCTCTCATTTGTCCCGCAACATACGTAAACGATACAAAAATAACACCAACAACAGCAACAAGTCTAGCAGTATCAGAATAATATCTGTCACCTACGAAGTCAGGAACTGTAAATTTACCAAATTTTCTTAAATAAGGAGCTAATAACATAGCAAGTAGAACGTATCCACCAGTCCAACCCATTAAGTAAGCACCACCATCAGAACCCTTGAAAGAAATAATTCCCGCAAGTGAAATAAATGAAGCCGCAGACATCCAGTCAGCTGCAGTAGCCATACCGTTTGCAACTGGGTGAACTCCACCACCAGCAACATAAAACTCTTTTGTTGAACCAGCTTTAGCCCAAAGCGCAATACCAATATATATTGCAAATGTAATACCTACGAATAGATAAATTAATGATTGTAATTCCATAGTTTTTCCTTTCTACTCGTGTACGCCGTATTTTTCGTCAATTCCTGCCATTACTTTAACGTAAACAAAAATTAATATTACAAATACATAAATTGCACCCTGTTGTGCAAACCAAAAACCTAATTTAACTCCACTGATTTCAATAGCGTTAAGTTCATTAATAAATAAAATACCACAACCAAAAGAAACTACGAACCAAACTACTAATAGTTTAATAATCATAGAAATATTTTCTTTCCAGTATGCTTGTGCTTTTTCTGGACTCATTCTGCTCTCCTTAATTATTTTTACCAAACAATCTATATTGTTCAATAATTTAACATTGAAAGTATAATAAGTTAATATAGCAAAAAGGTAGCAATTTAATTTTTTTTTTGAAATCTTTTTTTTAGAGTAGTTTTAACGTAGCAAATAATTAGCTCAAGCCCTTACAATAGGGCTTTACTAAACTGAATAATATCTGTCGATTTTGTATCCTAAACCTCTGATATTCTTTATAAAGTCTTCTTTTAGTGCTTTTTTTAACCTTGATATTTCAGCTCTAATAGTAGGATTGTCTATATTCTCTCCATCCCATATATCAACTCTAAATCTTTCAAAGTCAACAATCATATTAATATTAAGGGCTAGTATATGAATTATCTCTAGTTGTTTTTTAGTTAGGCTTTGTGGTTCTGCATTGAAATATAGCGTTTGTTTATCTTTTGAGTAAGAATAGTTTTCTGAAAATTTTATATGTGTTGTTTTATTTTGATCTTTTTTTAATATCTGATTTATTTTAATTCCTAATTCTTCTAAGTGAAAAGGTTTTTTTATATATTCTCTACAACCTAAATCATAGGCTTTTGTAATGTCATCAATATCAATTAAAGCTGATATATAAATAGCTGGGATATATATTTTCTTACTATTTAACTCTTCAAGTATTTCAAAACCATCTTTTGTTGGAACGTTTATATCAAGTATTAGTAAATCATAAGATATATCAACATCATTTAATACTTCTTGGCCATCTGTAAAACTTTCTACGATATGACCTATACCTTTTAAATACTCGCAAATTGCGTTATTTAACATTAATTCATCTTCAAGTAGTAATATTTTCATTTATTCTAAACCTATAAGTAAATTTTGTTTCTTGTTCATTAGATTCTAGTTTTATTATAACTAAATTCTTGTCACAAATCTCTTTTACAATTTTAAGTCCCAATCCAAAACCACCTCTATTCCTATTCTCTCTATAAAAATCATCAAATATTTTACTTTGATACTCAATTTTTTTGGATTTTGTTGACACAGAAAACTCAACTTGGTCATCACTTGTATAATTAAGTTTTATGAATATTGGAGAATTTGAATAAGAGTATTTAATTGCATTAGATAAGTTATTATCTATTATTCTTTGAAATTCAGTTATATTAAATTTAATGTATATATCTTCTTCTATGTTACTTATAAAATGTAATGAGTTCGAAGTAGCAATTTCATGAAAAAAATCTAGTCTTTGAGATATAATTTTAGAAAGATCTAAATACTCTTTTTCATAAATAACTCTATCTTTTTTGATTAAATAGGATAAATCATCATATATATATTGGATTATTTTTGCACCTGATTCAATATGAGTTATATATTTATTATTTGGGATATTCATTTTTAATAAGTCTATATTTGTTTGTATAATAGAAAGTGGTGTATTTATCTCATGTACTGAGTTATTAATAAAATTTTTCTGAGATGCAATTAATTTTGTCAACTCTTTTGTTTTTTCATCAACTTTATATTCAAGATTCTTATTTAAATCCTCAAGCATATGAGTTTTTAGTTTTATATTATTCATAGCATCTGTTGCATAATTTGCTATTACTTTAAACTCACCAAAGATTAATCTATTTTGATTTAAAGGTTTATCATTTTTTTGAGATTCTTTAAAATATTTACCAATCTCTTTTACATCACTTACAATTAAAATAGTTGCATTTTTATATATAAATATTGAATATAAAACAAGCATTATTGTCAAAGATGTAATTTGTAAAGTATAGTCAGATATTTTTTGGTCATATTCATATTTTTTATTTTGTACTAGGTTATCAATTTTATCTAAATAAACTCCTTTTCCAATACTCCAGTTCCAGGGTTCATAAGATTTAGAATAGGATATTTTTTTAACATTTTGTGAAATATCTGGTTTGTACCAACTATATTCAACAAATCCACCTTCTTCTTTTTTTGAAACAGCAATTAATTCTTTAATTACTTTTTTGCCATTTATATCCATTATTTCAAGAAGATTTTTCCCTACATTCTTTTTTGCAATTGGGTGATGAAGAGAAATTCCATCAAAATTATAAATGAATATATATTCATTTATATTCTCGTTTTTTCTCATTTGGTTAATAGCTATTAGTATTTCTTCTTTTATTAACTTATCACTTTTGATATTTTTATATTTATCATGAGTATATTTAATAAAATTAATTACAGAGTTAACATCATTTTTTATTAAGGCTTGTTGATTGTTTTTATAGTCAGTATTTAAAGTTACGATTTTTTCTTGAAGTTCTTCATGTGCATTATTAATAATAATGAATGTAAAAAATGAGATTAATACTACAATAAATAAAATACTGTAGACAATTAGGTGATATAAGCTTTTTGCTTTAAACATAAAATTTATCCTGTGATAAGGTCTTTTAAGATGGAAGGATACCTTTTTAATAATAAAAAGTTACTTTATAAATGTGATTTGAACTAGGTGATTTAATTGAAGTTAAATAAGATTTAAAATGGTGACCCGTGATGGATTCGAACCATCGGCCACTTCCTTAAAAGGGAAATGCTCTACCAGCTGAGCTAACGGGTCACTCAAAAATTGTTGTTCTCTAAAAATATGACATTAAGTCATTTTTTTAAATTTATAGTGGCGCGGTAGAAGGGACTCGAACCCTCGACCTCCTACGTGACAGGCAGGCGTTCTAACCAACTAAACTACTACCGCGCTTAAAAATACTAAATAGATAAATCTAAATAGATGTCACTGTTAAAATAAGATTTAAAAATCAATGCCACTGCATTTTGGGATTCTTAAAAATGGTGGTCGATGCAAGACTCGAACTTGCGACGTCTACCTTGTAAGGGTAGCGCTCTACCAACTGAGCTAATCGACCAGATAAATGTCAAATAATATTGGTGATCCCTAGGGGATTCGAACCCCTATGGTTGGAATGAAAATCCAAAATCCTAACCATTAGATGAAGGGACCGTAAAATTAATTAACATTTATAAATGGTGACCCGTGATGGATTCGAACCATCGGCCACTTCCTTAAAAGGGAAATGCTCTACCAGCTGAGCTAACGGG
>CANNFB010000016.1 GCA_947503785.1 uncultured Campylobacterales bacterium
GTACAAATACAATTAAGATATTAACTCCAGCAGAGATTGAGTATTATTTAAATTTTAAAGAAAAAAAGAAGTAGTTTCACTTCTTTTTTTCACTAACTAATGTAGTTTTGCATAAACACTTAGAAGTTCTATTTGCTTATCTATTTCAAAAACTTTTAAATCTAAGACTTTGATTTTTTGTGAGTTTTGTAAAGTGTCTAAGTCACTTTGTGTTTTTAATTGAGCTTCTTTTTCTTCATAAATAATACTTAGAATAGAATCATAAACTGCTAAATCTTCTTTTGTTATATTAATTCTATCTTCAATCATATTTATCTTTTCTAACTTAGATTTGAAGAATGTTTTTTCGTCAGTGATTTTGTTTTTTAAATCAAGTTTTGATTTTAAGTAATCTAGTTTTTTACTTTCAATATCATTAAATGTTCGAGTATCAAAAGGCACATTAACTGTTACTCCATAGTTTTCAGTGTTTTCTTTATCTAAACCAGCTTTGCCATCAGTAAAATGATTTTTTGTGTAAGTATAAAATGCATTTACACTAGGCAAGTATTTAGCTGTTGTAATATCTGCGAAATTGTCTTTTCTAACAATATCAGCTTCTGCTTTTTTAATCTCTATATTATTTTCCATATACTCTTTTTCATTAAATAGTTTTAATGTAGGAAGAGAAAAGTTTGTATAATCTTTTGAGGAAATATTATGAAAATTATTGATTAATTCTTGTCTTTGATATTTTAAATCAATTAAGCTATGTTTTGAAGAATTAAGTGCTAAAAGTGCATTATCTAAAAAGGAACTATCTAAAAAACCATTTAGTACTTGTTCTTTTTTTCTATTAACATCAATCTTTGCATTTAGTACAGATAGTTCTGCTTTTTGCATATTTAAATCAGTTTTCTTTATTAGAAAAAGATAATTTGTTGCTGTTTGTATTAAGTTTTTTCTTTGTTGAGAAATTTCTAAACTAGAATAGTTATAGGTAGAGTCTGCATATTTAATTGCCTTATAAATTCCACCACTTTGGAAAATAGGTTGGTTTATAGAAATTACTGATTTTTCATTTTTATACTCTTCTCCTAAATTTTTTGTATATTGATAAGTGATTGGATTAATCCAGTCTTTTTTTAATTTAGCGCTATCTTCATTAGCTTTCTTTTGTGTTAAATCAAAACTTCTTTGTCTTGTATCTGATAAGATATCTTCTTTTAGAGCAAATTCATTTGCAAATAAATTTAATGATATCAAAGAACATAAAAGTACTTTGATATTATTTGATTTTTGAAAGTGCATTTTCTAACCTTTTAAATCCTTCATTTATCTCTTCTTTTGAGATAGTTAAAGGCGGTAGCAATCTTAAGGTGTGTTTTCCAGCTTTAAGTACAAGTACTCCACAATTAAAAGCTTCTTTTACAATTGCAGTTAAAGTATCTGCATCTATTACTCTAAGTCCTCTCATTAATCCAAGCCCAACTGTTTTTGTAAATAATTCTTTATGATTTTCATAAACTTCATTTATCTTACTTTGGAAGTGAATAATAGTTTCATCTAGCGCCCCAGAGTTTTTAGTCTCTTCTAAAATATCTAACACTTCTAATGCAGCACTTGTACTTAAATAGTTTCCACCAAATGTAGAACCATGATCGCCTGCTGTTAAAATATCTTTATGCGTAGTTAAAACTGCACCAATTGGAACACCTCCACCTAAACCCTTAGCCATAGTAATAATATCAGGAGTGATTTCATATAAATTTGAAGCTAAGAACTCGCCCGTTCTAAATGATCCTGTTTGCACTTCATCAACGATTAGTAATATTTTCTTTTCTTTTAAAAATTTAGCTAATTCTTGAACCTTGTCTTTATCTAAAGGTTGAACTCCACCTTCTCCTTGAACTAATTCAATCATAACAGCAACAGTTTCTTCATCTATTGAAGTATAAATATCATCAATTGTATGGTTATAAGAGAAACCATCTGGATAAGGAGCAAAGTTTGGAGTATGCATAGCTTTTTGTCCAGTTGCTTTTACCGTTGTTATTGTTCTTCCATGAAAAGAATGAGTTAAAGTAATAACTTTATATCTTTTACTATCAAATTGTGTTTTGCCATATTTTCTAGCAATTTTAATCGCACCTTCATTTGCTTCTGCACCTGAATTTGAAAAGAATATTCCTACATCCATATTCGATAATTCTGCAACCTTTTTTGCAAGCATTGCCTGTGGTTCAATTGCATAAAGATTTGAAATATGAGTAATATTACTTACTTGCTTATAAATAGCATCTGCTACTCTTTTATTTCCATGACCTACTGAAACTACGCCAATACCAGATGTAAAATCAATATAATCATTTTCTTTATCATCAAATAAAGTTGCATTTATTCCTTTTTTAAAATTTACATAATTTCTTGCATAAGTTTGTAGTACGTACTGTTTATCTATTTGTTCAATCATTTTATTCCCTGTATTTTATATACTTTTTCTAATTATAAAAGGATTATAGCTAAAATATTTAAACGATTTATTAATACATTAATTATTAATTGCTTTGCTTATATATCTATTTAAATCCATTAATCCATAATTTAAACTATCTTGTTTTTTAAATTCATTATTAAACCAATCAAAACTATTCCAAAAGTTTGGATTAGCTCTATTTACAACAAATTTTAGAATTTTCCTTTTGTTTACATTATTGTGTTTATAGTTTTTTAAAAGATTAAAAAACTCATTTAAATCATCTTGATTAACTTCTACATAAACATTTGGGTATGAACCTACAAATCCCTCTATATAATTAACTGTATCTTTAGTGCTATCAAGTCTTGAACTTTCAGAAAAAAGTAAAGCTACATTTTCATGCCATCTATTAATAACCATAGAATAAACCAAATCTTTTTTATTATTCATTTTAATTTTAATATGTGCAAGATTTGATTTTGAATCAGTAAACGTTTTAATTATCTGTGAACTATTTGGAAGTGTTAAGGATTTAAGTGTTTGTTCAATTTCTTTTTTTGTATTATATTTTTCTTTTATGCTTGAATCTATAAAGTCTTTTCTTATAAAATTAATAGAATCTTCTTTTATGTTTAGATATGCAAAAGCTTTTTGAATAAACTCTTCTTTAAAATTATTTGTTTGATAATTAATTTGACTATTAATCTCTGATGGAACATAATTAGCTAGTTGTGTAGCTAACCATCCTTGATACCAAGAATTAAAATAATCTTTTCTTGATTGCTTTGGTAAATATTCTAAAAAATTACTTTCTCCTTCTATTCTTAATCTATCCATGTGCATTCGAACTAATAATTGGTGTGGTGTATTCCCAAATATATCAAAACCTGCAACTAATGAATAATAAATACGTTCAAGTAATGGATAGTCAATTACCCATAAAGTTTTAGGAATATTTCCTAAAGCTCCTTTATGAACTGATGCTGAATCAAAATGCCTATATATTGTTAGAATAGAATCACTTTTAGTATTTTTATTATTACCTTTCCATATTGAGTTAAAATCTAGACCTTCAGGATAGTATTGTTTGTATATTTTAGACTTACTAATTTGATATTTTTTTGCTAACTCATAATTATCTAATATTGAAGCAGTTTTTAAAATACTTGGATTATCCCCATATTGGTTTGGAATAAATAAGTTATTCATATTATCATGTAAAAAAAACTTATCATGTAAAGATAAATCATATTCAGGATCCATAAACATAACCCAAAAGTGGTCTTGGATTACATTTAATGCTATTTGACCTTTACAAACTGGTCCTCTAATAAATGTCATAATAATATAGTGAATATCATCAAGCATAAATTGATATCTACTCTTTGCTGGTATTTGCTCAAAAACTTTTAATCCATTTGCTGCAATCGTTTTATTATATGATGCTAAATAGGGTTTAATTTCCCATTTTGGTTTTATAAATAGTTCCTGAAATCTAAGTAGTTTCTTATTATTTAGTTTATAAACCATATGTGTCTTATGTACAATAGTTGATTCAATTTTTCTAAATCTATAAAAAAAATCTTCTTTAATTTCATCATATGGAAATTTTGTAGCAATAATTTCTACTTCTTTTCCACTTGGTGTTTTTGATCTAATTAACTCATAAAAGTTCTCACTTTTATCATCAAAAGATATGTGAGCTAAAAAAAGATGTTCATAAATATATCTAGCGCTAACTTTATATTTAATACTTTTATTGTTTAAAAACTTTTCAAACTTATTTATTTGGGCTTGTTCTTTATTTGGAATAATATTTCTTAGAGTGTCATCTTTTGCTCCATCTTTTAACCAAGTCATTAATAAATTGTATTCTTTTTTCTCTAAAGCTGGAAAGCCGTAAGGCATTCCTTTATGTGGGTTCTCATCAAAAAAATCACTCAATTCTTCCTTGTTTTTAGAACAAGATAATTCATCCGTTTCAGGAGAGTAATCACCTATATTTAAGGGGTTTTTGTCTTTTTGAAAAAGATATTGCATCATAATGGATTCTTTTGAATTATCTAAAGAATTTACAAGAGTATCAGTAACAGAGAAAAAACCTTTTTCTCTCCATTGTTTTTCATTTACAGCATCTGTAAATAATCTTGTAGGATTTGCGGCACTTAATCTATTTGCATAAATATCTTCTTTTGAAGCACCTCTTTGCAAGCCTTCAAAAGAAGATAGTTTTAATTGACAAGGTGAGTTATAGCACGAATGGCAAGATACGCATCTATTATCTAAAATAGGTTTAATATCATTTGTAAAAGAAATATCTTTTTTAATTGATTCGAATTTTACCGGTTCTAGGGGTTTTATTGAACAAGCTGTAAATAAAAATGTAATAAGGCATAGTATGAGTATTTGTAATTTCATTAAAATATTTCCTAAAAAAAAGTTTCTTATTATACATAAAACTTCTAATTTTTAAAGAGCTTTTTGCTAAAATCAAAAGTAAAATAAAAGGAAATAAATGCAGCACTTAATTAGAACTTCAGATTTTTCAAAAGAAGAGATTTTATCACTTTTTGATGATGCAAGAGATTTTTTAAAATCTGAGCCAAATGATGTTTTAAAAGGTAAAATAATAGTAACTTTATTTTTTGAAAACTCTACGCGAACTAGAAGTTCATTTGAAATCGCAGCTAAAAGATTAGGTGCAGAGGTTGTATCTTTAGATGTAGGCTCATCTTCAACTTCTAAGGGTGAAACTATATATGATACAGTTGCAAATATAAATGCAATGAAACCTGATGCAATTATTATTAGACACTCAGAGTGTGGTTTACCTGAAACTTTAGTTGGTTATGTTGATTGTCCAATTTTAAATGCAGGAGATGGGAGACACTCTCATCCAACTCAAGCACTTTTAGATTTATTTACAATTTATGAGTATTATGATGGTAAAACAGATGGTAAAAAAATTGGTATTGTAGGTGATGTTAGAAATTCTAGAGTTGCAGGATCTAACAGAAGACTACTTCCTCGATTTGGAATTGAAGTAAATTTAATTGCTCCTGATTGTTTTAAATATGAAAGTGATGATTTTAAACAATTTAGTACAATTTCAGAAGTAATTGATGACTTAGATATTGTAATGAGTTTAAGAAGTCAACTTGAAAGACATAACTTAACTTATTTTCAATCATTAAATGAATACGCAAAAGATTTTTGTATAACAACAGAATTAATGGCTGATAAAGATATTTTACTTTTACATCCAGGACCAGTGAATAGAAATATTGATATTACAGATGAAATGCTAAAAGACCCAAGATGTAAAGTTTTAGAGCAAGTTACAAATGGAGTTGCAATAAGAGCAGCTGTGTTAAAAAAACTTATATTAGCTTAGTTTGAACAAAGAAGTAATAAAAGATAAATTAAATAAATTAGGTTCACAAAAAGAACCTTTTTTGTTTATACTTTCGTATAATTTGGAAAATTTTTATATTGAAAAACTATCACAACTTCCACAAGATGTAAAATATAAACTAAACTCAAAACATGCTTCTAAAATTAAACATAAAACTACACTTTTAAAAGAGCCAATTTCTTTTGTAGAATACAAAAAAAAGTTTGATTTTCTTCAAGAACAAATTAAAATGGGAAATTCATATCTTTTAAATCTAACAGCAAAAACAAAAATAAAAACGCAATATTCCTTAGATGAAATCTATGATAAAGTTCACTCGAAATTTAAATTAAGATTTAGAAAAGATGACTTTAACTTTGTATGTTTTTCTCCTGAACGTTTTATTGAAATAAAGAAAAACAAAATATATACACATCCTATGAAAGGAACTATTGACGCTTCAATCCCAAATGCACAAGCTAAAATTTTAGGTGATATAAAAGAGATGGCTGAGCATACTATGGTTGTGGATTTACTTAGAAATGATCTATCAATTGTTGCTTCAAAAGTACGTGTTGATAAGTTTAGATATATTGATAAAATAAATGCAGGTGATAAAAAACTACTTCAAATTAGCTCAAAGATATCTGGACAGTTAGAAGATAATTGGTATGAAAATATTGGGGATATTCTCACATCCTTACTTCCAGCAGGTTCAATTACAGGAACTCCAAAGAAAAAAACTATTGAATTGTTAAAAAATACAGAAGATTATAATAGAGGTTTTTATACAGGTGTGTTTGGTGTATATGATGGAAAATCATTGGACTCTTCTGTTATGATTAGATTTATTGAAGAAAAAGATAAACAACTCTTTTATAAAAGTGGTGGTGGAATTACTTGTGATTCAAAAGTCGAATTAGAGTATGAAGAATTACAAGATAAAATATATCTTCCTTTTTAAAAAGAAAAAAAATAAAGAGAATTATGGTAAAAGAAACTTATTTTGAAACAATAAAATGTGATGATTATGAAGTCCTAAACTTGTCATACCACTGTAAAAGAATTGCAAATACAATAGCTTTAAATATTAATCTGCAAGATTATATTTACCCACCTTCACATAAACTTTTAAAATGTAAAGTTATTTATAATGATGAGGGTATTTTAAACGTAGAGTATAGTGAATATAAAAAAAGAGAAATAAAAACTTTTAAAATAGTTTTTGATGATAAAATTGAATATTCTAAAAAAACTACAAATAGAGATAAGTTAGATTTACTTTATAAAAAAAGAGATAATTGTGATGAAATCATAATCATAAAAAATGATATTGTTCATGATACTAGTATTGCAAATATAGCAATTTTATATAAAGGTACTTGGATTACCTCAAAATCTTATCTTTTAGAAGGTACTACAAGAGCTAGACATCTAAATGATAATTTATTAATAGAAAATGATATTACCTTAGATATGTTAAAAAATGCCCAAAAAATTGCACTTATGAATGCAATGATAGATTTTGATGTTTTAAGTGATTACTCTTTATGTTTATAAACTCTTTTTAATAACTTATTCCATTTATCTTCTTTTCCCCAATTTACATTAACTTTTTTAGTAAATCTTTCATTTGTAAATTTATATGAATCAATTTCATTAAATGCAAACTTTGGAATAAGTTTTTTTCTTTTAGTTAATGGAATTACTCTAAAGCTCAAGTTATCAAGTACAAGAGGAGTTGCATTTTTATTTTCAAGATATAGCAAAACCATATGACCTGTATTTGAGCCTTTTACTTTTACAACTCCAAAATATAACTTCTCTTTTGGTATATCTAACTCTAAAAGAGTAAAGTATTTTGAAATAGCATAATCTTCACAATCCCCATGACCTTGTAATAAAAACTCTTTTGGAGTTGCCCAATGGTCAATTGACGATTTTGAATCAATATCATGTTTTGAAAATATTTTATTCATAAACGAATTTACATGTGAAAGTTTTCTTATTAATTCATAGTCTTTAACTTTCTCTTTTAGTGTTTGATACTTTCCTAATCTATTTTCTATAAATTTCTTTTTATCTGAATTATTTATATATTCTAAATCTTTTTTATTTAGTTCAAATTCATAGGCAAAACTATTTGTAATGATAAAGCTTATAAAAATAAGCGCAATTATTTGTTTCATAAGTTATAATAGCACTAAAATTTAAAAATGGAAATTAAATAAATGATTACAGATATTATAGAGAATGAAGAATATAAAAATTTAGTGTGTAAGCAAGTAAAAGAAACTATCGAATACTTATTAGATAATAATCAAGAGTTTTCAATTACAGCAAATATTGAAGGAATGGTTTTTAATCCAGAACTTCCAAAACCTATCAAAGATCAGTTAGCAAAGTTTTCACTGTTTATTTTAAGTAACTATACTTATACAACTGTTGAAATAAATGATAACTTCTTAACATTTGAAGCAGGATATGGAAGTGAAAACTTTGGTTCTGTTGCAAAAGTTCCATTGCATTGTGTTTTTCAAATAGTTGTAGAAGAATCAATTTTATATATTAATTCAGTTGCAACTGTTGATAAGTTTAATAAAAATAAAGAACAAAACTCTATGAATGTATTTAAAAACAATCCTAATAATAAAAAATTTAATTAGTAATTTAGTAGTTTGAAATACAAAAATGAAATAAAAAAGGCATTTGAAGTATCTATTCCTGTAATGATGGGATATGGTGTTTTAGGTTTTGCCTTTGGTTTATTGTTAGTATCTTTTGAATATTCATGGTATTTAGCTCCTATTATGTCTTTGTTTATCTACGCAGGAGCTCTACAGTTTGTAGCTATTAATTTCTTTAATGCAAAAGCAGGTTTTGTAGATATTGCAATTGCAACTTGGTTTATAAATATTAGACAATCTTTTTATGGTTTATCCTTATTAAAGAGATTTAAAAAAACAGGAAAATTAAAACCTTATTTAATTTTTGGTTTAACAGATGAGACTTATGCATTACTTACTACTATAAAAGATGATGAGCAATTAAAAAAAAGGTGGTATTACTTCTTTTTAACAGCTTTTAATCAATCTTATTGGTTTATAGGTTCAACTCTTGGTGCAATTGTAGGTTCTAATATAAAATTTAATACAGCAGGCTTAGAGTTTTCGCTAACTGCTTTATTTGTGGTTTTGTGCATTGAACAATATAAAAATTTACAAAATATAGTTCCTTTTATAATTGGTGCAACAGCCTCTTTAATAGCACTGTTTACAGTTCCAAGTGATAAGATGCTAATTGTTTCTATACTTTTAGCATTAATTTTAATGTTTACATTTAGAAAAAGAGTTGAAAATGAGTAATTATGAGATTTATATAGCAATTGCTATTATGACTGTAGTTAATTATTTTACAAGAGTCTTACCATTTTTATTTTTTAAGAAAAATGATTTGCCATCTTATATAGTATTTATTGAAAGATTCTTTCCTGCTGTTATTATGACTATTTTAATAGTTTATTCTATTAAGGATATTGATTTTACCTTAGCCCCTTATGGTTTTAAAGAGATTGGTGCTATTTTATTTACTGCAATTTTGCATTTAACATTAAAAAACTATTTAATTTCTATTTTTACAGGGACAATATTTTATATGGGATTAGTTCAGTATTTATAAAAGATTTTTAGAAGCTGAGTTAAAGAAGTAAAAAAAAGGGGAAGAATATAAATTCTTCCCCTTTTTATTTAAGTAAATTATTACTTATTTGGTGCAAATTTAAATAGTGCTGAACCCCATGTAAGTCCACCACCAAAGGCATCAAATAAAACAGTATCACCTGCTTTAATCTTCCCTGACTCGTAAGCATAGTTCATAGCCATAGGAATTGAAGCTGCTGATGTATTACCATATCTATCTACAGTTACAACTGTTTGCTCTTCATTCATTCCTAAAGCTTTTCCAACAGCAGTAATAATTCTCATATTTGCTTGATGAGGAATAAAATGATTTATATCTTCACTTACAAGATTATGCTTTTTCATCATTACTTCTACATCTGAAGTTAAAGTACGAACTGCAAGTTTGAAAGTTTCATTTCCTTTCATTTTAATACAAGCCATTTTTTGATCTAAAACTTCTTGACTACAAGGATGCTTTGATCCTCCACCTGGAGTTTTAATTAAATCTTCATAGTTTCCATCTGATGAACAATTAACATCAATAATTGCTTCATCTTTATTTGAAGTTGCTGATATAATTGCTGCACCTGCTCCATCTCCAAAGATGAAACAAGTCCCTCTATCTGTATAATCTAAAATTGAACTATATGTTTCAGCTCCAACAATTAATACATTTTTTTTCATACCAGATTCAACAAAGGCTTTAGCAACTGAAGTTGCATAAACAAAACCAGTACAAGCAGCACTAACATCAAAAGCCTGTACAGGAGGAAGTTCAAGCTTCGCTGCAATTAAACATGCAGTTGAAGGCATACATAAATAATCAGGAGTTACAGTTGCACAAATTACTAAATCAATATCTTCTTTAGCAATTCCCGCTCTCTCAATAGCAACTTGCGCTGCTTTTGCTCCTAAATCAGATGAAGCTTCATTTTCTTCAGAAATTCTTCTTTCTTTAATACCAGTTCTTTTAGTAATCCACTCATCACTAGTATCAATTATTTTCTCAAAATCTGCGTTTGTCATAATCTTTGGAGGAACGTATGCTCCAATAGATCTAAAAGCTGCATATGTCATTTACATATCCTTATATAAGAGGTATAGCAAATAAATAAAATCTATTTACTATATTGTGCTAATCTACTCTCAATATTTTCATTAAGGTTAGAACTCGCTGCACTAATTGCTTGTAAAATTGCATTGTGTATTGCTTTTGGATTAGATTTACCATGTGCAATAATAACAGGTGCTTTTACTCCAAGTAATGGAGCTCCACCATATTCTGCATAATCAACTCTAACTTTTAAGTTTTTAAATACTTTTCGCATTAATACTGCACCAGCAATTGAAATTAATGATCGCTTAAGACTTTTCTTTATGATTTTACCGATTGTATCTGCAACACCTTCGGCAGTTTTCAATAGGATATTTCCTACAAAACCATCACAAACAACAACATCAACTGTTCCTTTGAAGATATCACTACCTTCTACATTACCTGCAAAATTGGGAACTTTTGATATTAAACCATAAGCTTCTTTAGTAACTTCATTACCCTTGCTTTCTTCTTCACCATTTGATAATAATCCAATAATTGGATCTTCAAGTTGTAATACAGCTTCTGCATAAACTTGACCCATAACAGCAAATTCGAATAAATTTTTAGCATCACTATCTACGTTTGCTCCAACATCTAATACTAAGGTATTTTGATTTTCGCTTGTAGGCATAAGTGTAGCTATAGCAGGTCTTGATACACCTTTAATTCTACCAATTCTTAAAGTAGCTAATGACATTGAAGCACCAGAGTGACCAGCAGAAACAACAGCTCCAGCTTTTCCATCTCGAACTAATTCTATAGCTTTATAAATTGTAGATTCTTTTCTTTTAAGTGCATCTGTAGCAGAATCGCTCATACTAATTACATCATCTGTATCTAATATCTCAATTCTTGATAAAAAGTTTTGTGGTATTAAAGATAATAATTCATCTTTTTTACCTACTGCTATTGCAGTAAAGTTATTATTGCTTTTTAAAGCACTAATAAGCCCGTCAATGATAGGTTCAGGACCGAAGTCCCCACCCATTGCATCTATTGCTATAGTATGCATTAGCTTTTATATTCACCAGTATTTGGGTTAACTGTATGAGGCATTTTCCATGTTCCATCAGTATCTTTAACTGGTCTTTTTAACGTAATCTTGTAGTGTGTTCTTCTTTTAGCCGCTCTACTATGAGAGACTCTTCTCTTTGGTACTGCCATTTTATTTTCTCCTTAAAATTCTTTTTCAAAATCATCATTATCATTTGAACATTGTTCACAGATATGATAATCACTCTTAATAGCTTCTAGTTCACTTTGAACAAGTGCGTCAAAGTCAATTAAACCGTCTTCTATTTCAATTACTAAATCTTCGCGTTCGTCATTTTTAATAATACGATCAGATAATAAAAAATCTAGTTTTTCATTAACTTCTATATTGTCTGTTATTCCACATCGGCAACAATCAATATCTGTATTTCCAATTAACGTGGCATCAATTTTTACTAATGATTGCGACATTTTACAAAAAGTACCTTCAATTTTAACTGAATCAACAGTAACTTCCAATTTCTTGGGAGTTTGCGGCGCTTTTTTAAATTCTATTTTCATTATAAAATATGTTAATTAATGAATAATTAACAAATTTCTTTTTGTGCAAAGAAGAAATTAATTTCAATATTTGCATTTTCTACTGAGTCTGAACCATGAACTGCATTTGCATCAATTGATTCTGCAAAGTCTGCTCTAATTGTACCAGCTTCAGCTTCTTTAGGATTAGTTGCACCCATTAAGTCTCTGTTTTTACTCATAGCATTTTCACCTTCTAAAACAGTTACTACAACTGGTCCAGAAATCATAAATTCTACTAAGTCACCAAAAAATGGTCTTTCAGCGTGAACTGCGTAAAATGCTTCCGCATCTGCTTTACTTAATTGCATTTTTCTAGTTGCTGCAATTCTTAATCCTGCGTCTTCAAATCTTGATAAGATTTTTCCAACAACGTTTTTTGCTACTGCGTCTGGTTTGATGATTGATAAAGTTTGTTCCATAGTGTTATTCCTCGATTTTTATTAAGTCGCGGATTATATCTAAAAAATAAAAAAAAGGCAAGTAATTAAAAATTACTTGCCTTTTTGTAAGTGGTGTAAAGTGTAAAACTAATTAAATATTAGTCTTCAACACAAGCTTCACCAGCTGTTTTTCCATCTCTAACTGGATTAGCTGAAGAATCTCTTGCATCCCATTGAATACATCCCTCAGTAGGACATGCATCAGCACATGCTGGTGCATCATTATCACCAATACACTCTGTACAAGTCTCTGGGTTTACATAATAAATATCTTCACCTGTTGGGTTCTCATCATTATCTACAATTGATTCTGTTGGACATTCGTCTAAACATGCATCACAACTAATACAAATATCTGTAATTATTACTGCCATATATAACTCCTTAATAAAATTTAAAAAACTTTATCACAGAAATTATAAAATTAACTTTAAAAAAGAGTAATTAGTAATTTTAATAGAAAAACTAGCAATTATGAAACATTTAAATTTATATTAAAAATTTATATTAATAAAGAAAGATAAACCAAATTTTAGAATGTAGATATGAAAGGATAAAAATTATCAAATAATAAATAGTTGTTAAATTTCAAAATTTAAGCAAACTTTAGTTTTTTTTATAGGAAATTATTATATAATACATTTCTAAACAAAACTAAAGGAATATATATGTTAGTAACAAAAAAAGCTCCAGATTTTACAGCAACAGCTGTACTTGCAGATGGTCAAATAGTATCAGATTTTAATTTATACGAAAACATTGGTGAAAAAGGTGCGGTATTATTTTTCTACCCATTAGATTTTACTTTTGTATGTCCATCAGAAATTATTGCTTTTTCTAAAAGAATTGATGAGTTTACTTCAAGAGGTGTTAATGTTATTGGTGTTTCTGTTGATTCACAATTTTCTCACTTTGCATGGAGAGAAACAGATGTAAATAATGGTGGAATTGGAAAAATTAAATACCCATTAGTTGCTGATCTTTCTAAGCAAATCTCTAAAGATTATGATGTATTATTTGGTGAAGCTGTTGCATTAAGAGGTTCTTTCTTAATTGACGCAGATGGAACTGTAAGACACTCAGTAATTAATGATTTACCATTAGGTAGAAATATTGATGAAATGATTAGAATGGTTGATACAATGTTATTTACTAATGAGCATGGTGAAGTTTGTCCTGCTGGTTGGGCAAAAGGTGACGAAGGTATGAAAGCATCAACTGAAGGTGTTGCTGAATATTTAGGAAAACATGAGGGTGATTTATAATCATCTCATTATAAGATAAGGTGTCAAGTTACTTGACACCTTTTTTTATGCCTAAATTTAATAAAAAGTCAAAATAATTGACAAATTCTTAATTTCACACTACAATAACAGCAATACTTAATAAAAAACTACAAAAACTACAAAAATTACATAATCTAAAATATGTACAATCAAAGGTAAACATTACTAATGGAAGAGTCTAAAACTCAGAGCAAAACAACAACGAAAAGTCCTAGAAAAGCTAGAACTCATGTACCAGTTGAAGGGTACAGAATCGAACAACTACGAGAACTTACACTAGAACAACTTCTAACAATCGCAAAAGAACTTGATGTAGAAAACCCACAAGAATTAAAAAGACAAGATTTAATGTTTAACATTTTAAAGTCTCAAATTGATGCAGGTGGTTTTATTTTATTTACTGGTATTCTAGAGATTAAAGATGGTGGTTTTGGATTTTTAAGAGCAATTGATGGTAATTTCTCTGATACTTCTAATGATTCTTATGTAAGTGCTACTCAAATTAGAAAGTTTGCACTTAGAACTGGAGATATAGTTTCAGGTCAAGTTAGACCTCCTAATAAAGATAGTGAAAAATATAATGCTTTATTAAAAATTGAAGCTATTAATTACTTACCTATTAAAGAATCAAAAAACAGACCATTATTTGATAACTTAACGCCTTTATATGCTACTGAAAAATTTAAATTTGAATATGATTCAAAGAAAATGACAGGAAGAATGCTTGATTTATTTGCTCCAATGGGTAAAGGTCAAAGAGGTTTAATCGTAGCTCCTCCTAAAACTGGTAAAACTGAACTTTTAAAAGATTTAGCTCATGGTATTTCAAAGAATCATCCAGAAGTTACTTTAATGGTATTACTAATTGATGAAAGACCAGAAGAAGTTACTGATATGCAAAGAAGTGTAAAAGGTGAAGTTTATTCTTCTACTTTTGACTTACCTGCTCAAAATCATGTAAGAGTTGCTGAGATTGTAATTGAAAAAGCAAAAAGACTTGTAGAAATGAAAAAAGATGTAGTTATTTTATTAGACTCAATTACAAGACTTGCACGTGCTTATAATACTGTAACTCCAAGTTCTGGAAAAGTACTTTCTGGTGGTGTTGATGCTAATGCATTACATAAACCAAAAAGATTCTTTGGAGCTGCTCGTAATATTGAAGAGGGTGGAAGTTTAACTATTATTTCAACTGCTTTAATTGAAACTGGTTCAAAAATGGATGAAGTTATTTTTGAAGAGTTCAAAGGGACAGGTAACTCAGAAGTTGTATTATCAAGAAATGCAGCTAATAAAAGAGTATATCCTGCGCTTGATATTATTAAATCTGGTACTAGAAAAGAAGAATTACTTCTTACTCCAGAAATTTTACAAAAAACTTGGATTTTAAGAAATGCAATTGCATCTATGGATGAAGTTGAAGCTTTAAAGTTCTTATACTCAAAAATGCAAAAAACTAAAAACAATGCGGAATTTTTCGCAGGAATGAATGAATAAAAGGAAAGCTTTTTAAGCTTTCCTTTTTTTATGTCTTAATCATCTAAAAACACTTTTCTATATTGTTCTACTCTAAAATCAAAAGTTGTATAGTTTGGATTTTTCTTTTTTTGTTCTTTATAAAAAGAGTTTGAACCTATAAATCTATTTGCTGCATTTGATGGTGAAGTTAAACTTATTGTTTGAATATTTCTATTATCAAAAAAGAATGAATGTATTTTTGGGATTTCATTTGAAAGTTGTTTAAACTCTATTTTTTCTTTTTTAAGAATTTGTCTTAAAAAATACTCAGGGCCATTTTTGGAGTTTCCACCTGTAAAGATAATAGTTTCAATAGTTTTAAACTTTTTTAAATATCCTAATATATCTCGAAGTTCAACATCACTCATGCCTATATCACTTGCATCTATTTTTTCTCTTTTGCAAGTATTTACGATATCACAAACGCCGATTTTTTGAGAAATTAAAAACCCTTTTCTTTTTTCTATCTCTTCTTTTGTATTTTTATATGTTAGTTTTAAATTAAAAATTACGTCTAAACTTTTCCATAATAAGCCATCTTGTGAGCCATAGCAAAAATCTACATCATTTACTTTGTATTCTTTTGTACAAAATCTAGGAGGAGGAAGTGTTCCTACAATGATTTTCTTTGTATTTGTGTTAATAAAAGGTTCATAAGGATGAAAATGATGGAACATAAAAGATACCTTCTTATAAATATATTTTATTTTAATATAGCTAAATATTTTTATTAATTACTTCTTTAATTCATATTTTATACATTTTTATATACTATTCCAGCTTGATAAGGACAGATAATGATAAGTATAAAAAATCTAGATAAATATTATGGGGATATAAAAGTTTTAAATAATATTTCTATTGATATAAAAAAAGGTGAAATATTCGCAATTGTAGGACATAGTGGTGCTGGAAAATCTACACTTCTACGATGTATTAATGGACTTGAAGATTACTTTGATGGTTCCTTATTAGTTAATAATAAAGAAATAAAAACTCTTGCAAAAAGTGAACTAAGAGAATTTAGAAAGAATATAGGAATGATATTTCAGCATTTTTCATTAATCCAAAGAAAAACAGTATTTGAAAATGTTGCACTTCCTATGCAACTTTGGGGATATACTAAAGAAGAAATTGCTAAGAAAGTAAAAGATTTATTAGACTTAGTTGGATTAGAAGAAAAAACTGATGCTTATCCAAATCAATTAAGCGGTGGACAAAAACAACGTGTTGCAATTGCTAGAGCATTGACTTTAGATCCTGATATTTTATTAAGTGATGAAGCTACCTCTGCACTTGATCCAAATACTACAACTTCTATTTTAAATTTATTAAAGCAAATAAATAAAAAATTGGATATTACAATTATATTAGTAACACATGAGATGGAAGTTGTAAAGCAAATTGCACAAAAAGCATTATTATTAGAGCATGGAAATATTATTGGTTTTGATGATACGGAAGAATTGTTTTTAAAGCCTGATAATAAAATGAAAGAGTTTTTAGGTGAAACTGAAGTTGTTCCAAATACTGGAGTTAATATAAAGATTTATTTTCCAAAAGATAATGCTTTTCAGTCATTTATCACAAAAATGGCAAGAGAGCTTGATATGGATTTTAATATTGTATGGGGAAAACTTGAAGAGATAAACTCACATATAGTAGGTAATATGGTTATAAATATTGAAGAAAAAAACAAAGAAAAAGTTACAAGCTATATAAAAGAACACAATATTATTTGGGAGGTATTATAATGTTTGATATTTTAGTTCCAGCTCTTGGTGAAACTGTTTATATGTCATTTATCTCAACTTTCCTAGCCTTAATAATTGGATTTTTTCTTGCAATTATTTTAACACTAACTTCAAAAGGTGGATTAAGAGAAAATCTAAAAATATATTCTATGCTTGATGTAGTTATTAATACACTAAGATCTTTTCCCTTTATCATTTTGATGATAGTTTTATTTCCTCTTACAAAGTTTTTAATAGGGAAAAGTATTGGTACTACTGCTGCTATTATTCCTTTGACAATTGGAGCGGCACCCTTTGTTGCAAGATTAATTGAAAGTGCTTTAAAAGAAGTTGATATTGGTGTTATTGAAGCTGCTAAATCTTTTGGAGCAAGTGATTTTCAAATTATATTCAAGGTTATGTTAGTGGAAGCCTTGCCTGCAATTATTTCAGCAATTACATTAACACTAATTACTGTAATTGGTTTTTCTGCAATGGCAGGAGCTGTTGGTGGTGGTGGTTTAGGAGATGTAGCTATTAAATATGGTTACTATAGATTCCAAACTGATACTATGATTTACACTGTACTAATTTTAATCGCATTAGTGCAAGTAGTTCAAAGTTTTGGTGATTATTTATATAAAATTACAAAAAAATAAAGGAAGAATAAATGATAAAAAATATTTTAAAAATAACAGCACTTAGTGCTTTAGCACTTGGATTTGTAGCTTGTTCTGATTCATCAAAGAATAAAGAAGAGAAAGTTGAAGTAAAACAAACAACTATTAAGATTGGAGCAACACCTGTTCCTCATGTAGAGATTTTAGAAGCTGTTAAACCGCTATTAAAAGCTAAAGGTTATGATTTAGAGATTGTTGAATTTACAGATTATGTAACTCCAAATATTGCAGTAGATGAAGGTGAACTAGATGCTAACTTTTTTCAGCATCTACCATATTTAAATGAGTTCAATAAAAATAAGAATACAAACTTAGTTAAAACTGTAAATGTGCACTTAGAGCCAATGGGATTATATTCAAATAAAATTAAAGCCTTAAGTGAATTAAAAGATGGTGCTTCAATTGCTGTACCAAATGACCCTACAAATGAAAGTAGAGCCTTAGATATTTTAGTAAAAGAAGGCTTATTAACATTTAAGGATGTTGATTTTAAAACTATTGTTGATATTATAGAGAACCCTAAAAATTTAAAAATTAAAGAGTTAGATGCTCCTCAATTACCAAGAGTTTTAGATGAAGTAGATGCTGCTATTATCAATACAAACTATGCATTAGCGGCTAAGTTAAATCCATTAAAAGATGCGCTTGTAATTGAATCAAAAGATTCTCCTTATGCAAACATTGTTGTTGTTAAAAAAGGAAATGAAAATAAAGAATATATAAAAGCCTTAAATGAAGTAATAAACTCTGATGAGATTAAAAGTTTTATAAATCAAAAATATCAAGGTTCTATCGTAGAAGCTTTCTAATTTAAAGGGGAAATCTTATTTCCCTTTAAATCAAAATATTAACATTGTTTTTAACATATTAGTTATACTCTTTTAGTTATAATCTATAAATTTAATTAAAGGTTTTATTTGAAAGTAGGTATATTTGATTCTGGACTTGGTGGACTAACTGTTGTAAGTGCTATCCAAAAAGTTTTCAAAGGTGCAGATATCTTTTATATAGCTGATACTGCTTATGCTCCTTATGGAGAAAAAACTCCCGAACAAATCCTAGAACGTTGTGATAATATCACAGAATATTTACTAAAAAAACATGGAATAGAAGCATTAATTGTTGCTTGTAATACTGCAACTTCTGCTGCAATTGTGCACTTAAGAAATAAATTTCCTTTTTTAATTCTTGTAGGTACAGAGCCTGGAATTAAACCTGCTGTTTTAGCTTCTAAAACTTCAAAAATAGGAGTTCTAGCAACACCTTCTACGCTAAAGGGCAATAAGTATCAAGATTTAGTAAATGAACTAGCTTCTATTAAGCAAGTTGAAATTTATGAACAAGCATGTATTGGCTTAGTTGAACAGATAGAAAAAGGTGAGATTGATTCAAAAAAAACATTTGAAATGCTGGAAAAATGGTTAAGCCCTATGAAAAATAAAAATGTTGATACTATAGTTTTAGGATGTACTCACTATCCCTTAGTTGATAGTGTAATAAAAAAAATTATGGGAAAAGATGTAAATTTAATTGAAACAGGAAATGCAATAGCAAATAGACTTTTAGTTTTAAGTTCACAAAAAAAGCATATAAACGAAGGTAATTTAAATATTTCTGTATGTTATACAGGAGAAATAAATATGAAGATGATAGAGAGAATTTTAAAAAATAAAAATATTGAAGTTAGGAATTGTAAAATATGAGTGAAGAGATTATAGAAAGAAAAGTATTAGCTTTAAAATATAGACCAAATAGATTTGAAGACTTAGTAGGTCAAAGTACTGTATCTCAAACTTTATCCTTAGCATTAGATTCAAATAGATTATCTCATGCATATTTACTTAGTGGATTAAGAGGTAGTGGTAAAACTTCAACTGCTAGAATAATGGCGAAAGCATTATTATGCTCAACTGGACCTACCTCAAAACCTTGTGAAGTTTGTGATAACTGCATTAGTGCAAATGCTAATAGACATTTAGATGTAATTGAAATGGATGCTGCTTCAAATCGTGGAATTGATGATATTAAAGACTTAATTGAGCATACAAAATACAAACCAAGTTCTGCAAGATTTAAGGTATTTATAATTGATGAAGTTCATATGCTTACTACACAAGCTTTTAATGCATTATTAAAAACATTAGAAGAGCCTCCAGGTTTTGTAAAGTTTATACTTGCAACTACAGATCCTTTAAAGTTACCTGCAACTATTTTAAGTAGAACACAACACTTTAGATTTAATAAAATCTCAGATACAGATGTAGTACATCACTTAGCTCATATTTTAAATGAAGAAAATATTGATTTTGATACAGATGCTTTAGAAATAGTAGCACGAAGTGGGCAAGGAAGTTTAAGAGATACTTTAACTTTGCTAGACCAAGCGATTATTTTTTCACGTGGACGAATTACGACTTCAACAGTTGTTGATATGTTAGGACTAATTGATCCAAAATTAATGGATGATATTTTTCATGTAATTTTAAATAAAGGTGAGATTACAAGCGTTATAAAAGAGTTAGAAAATTATGATGTTTCTCAAGTATGTGATGAAATGACGATTTACCTAAAAGATAAGATGATAAGTAAAGATGCAAAGTTTGATTTACTTTTATTTGATAGATTTTTTAGAATACTAAGTGATGCAAAACATCTTTTAGCTATAAATTCTGATGGTGGATTTGTATTAATTTTAACATTAATGAAAATGATTGAAGCTACAAATATAAAAACTATAGAAGAAATAATTGCTCAAGTTGAAGATATAAAAGTAAAAGAAGAAAGTGTAAAACCAAGTGTGGCTAATATCGTAAATACAAATACGATAGAAAAGAAAGCTATAGTAGAAGAAATAAAAAAAGTAGAAATAAAAGAAGAAACCCCCTCTTTTGAATCAAATATTACAGAAGAAGTAATGGAAAATATTCCTGAAACAAAGATAGAAGAAGTTACCGAAGCTGATAAAATCTTAATTGAAACTACGTCAATGGTTGATTTATCTGTAATTGATTCAATCCCTGAAGTTTCATATCCTACTCCTTTTGATGATTTACCAACAACTAGAAATGAAATATCTATTCAAGAAGAAACTGTAAGTTCAGAAATAAAAGTTGAAGAAATAGTTGAAGAACAAAAAGAGGTAAACGCATATCAAGAAGTTGAGGTAGTTCCAATTGAACAACCTCAAATTGAAGAGAAAAATGAACTGTATGAGCAATTAACATCAAAGGTTTATGATAGAGATTATACTTTAGGAGAATGCTTTGAGAACAACTTTATCTTTAATGGATATGAAGATAATAAACTTTCTATAGTATCTTATGCGCAAGGTGATGATAGAAAATTTTTATATAAACACTTTGCATTAATTAGAACATTTGCTCAAGATGTTTATGGAAATAATGTTGAGCTAGATTTTAAAAAGGAAGAAGCCTCCAAAGCTATAGAAAAAAGTGTAGAAAAAACTACTAGTGAAGTTAAAAAAGTAGAAGAAAATGAAGATTCAAATTTACAAGATACAGGTTCGATGATTGAAGAAGTAGAAATGAGTTCAGGATGTGTTGCAGATATGCATAAAAGTTCAACTCCAACTCCTTCTCAGCAAGAGTTACAGCTAAATGATATTATAAATTCTACAATGCTAAATAAAGCAAAAGAACTTTTTGATATTAAGAAAATAACTGTAAAATCACGCTCTTAGTATTAACCATGTATTAATGCTAAATAGTTAAACTATTAACTAATATTTAAATAAAGGAACAATTATAATGAAAACTGCTTCAAAAGTACTAACACTTGCTGTTTTATTAACTACTAGCTTATTTGCGAGTGTAAGTGATGATAATGTATTAAAATTTGAGAAAGATAGAATCTCACAAAATCCAAATGTAAAAGTTGAAAATCTAAGTATAAATACGAAAAAAGAATTACCTATCAAAGGTTGGTATGGTTATATTATTGATGTAGAGGCTACTGTTGAAAATAAAACTGTTAATGCAAAAGATATTGTCTTCTCAGATGGTAGATATATTTCACTAGACTTAATTGATTCAAAAAATGGTAAATCTTTAAAAGATTTAGTAACACCATCTTTAACTGCAAAATATTATGACAAAGCAAAATTAATTGCAGGTAATCATAATGCAAAAGATAAAATTGTAATTTTCTCTGATCCTTTATGTCCATTTTGTATGGATTATGTTCCAGAAGTAATTAATCATGTAAATAAAAATAAAGACTCTATTGCTTTATATTATTATCATTTCCCATTATTAAGATTACATCCAGCAGCTGGACCTTTATCTAAATTAATGGAATTAGGAAAAGAAAAAGGGATTAAAGATATTGAGCTAAAAGTTTATAAAACTGATTGGGATGAGTATTTTGGTTCAAAAGAGACTGATAATAAAAAAATCGTAGCTGGATTTAATAAAGTATTTAAAACTTCATTTACAGAAGATAATATTTCATCAATTGATATTTTAGATTCTATGGAAAATGATATGAAAATGGGTGAAGATGTTATGGTTCAAGGTACTCCAACTATATTTGTTAATGGAGAAAAAGATACAATGCGAACTAAATATGAAAAACTAGGTAAAAACAAGTAATAAGGTAAAGAAACATGGAAAAATTAGTAATTGCAACAAGAAGAAGTCAATTAGCTTTATGGCAGTCTGAATTTGTAAAAAGTGAACTTCAGAAACATTATCCTGATATGGAAATAGTACTACAAGAGTTTATGACAAAGGGTGATAAAATTCTTGATGTTCCATTAGCAAAAATAGGTGGAAAAGGTTTATTTACAAAAGAACTTGAAATCGCTATATTAGAAGGAAATGCACATCTAGCTGTACATTCATTAAAAGATGTTCCAACTCAATTTGAAGATGGTTTACAATTAACAGCAGTTACTAAAAGATATGATCCAAGAGATGCCTTATTAAGTAATAAATACTCATCAATTAGTGAATTACCAACAGGAGCAGTTGTTGGAACTACTAGTTTAAGAAGAAGAATGGCTTTAAAGTTACTACGTCCTGATATTGAATTAAAAGATTTAAGAGGTAATATTAATACTAGAATTGCAAAGCTTAATGCGGACGAGTATGATGCAATTATTTTAGCAGCTACTGGAGTTCAAAAACTTGGGATACAAAATGAAGTAAAATACTTTGTTCCTATTTCAACTGATGAAATGATTCCTTCAATGGGTCAAGCTACTTTAGGAATTGAAACTACAACTGATCCTAAAATTATTGAAATATTATCAGTATTAAATGACAAAAATGCACAAATAGAATCAACAATTGAAAGAAGTTTTGTTCATACATTAGAAGGTGGTTGTCAAGTTCCAATTGGAGTAAAAGCTACAATTATTGATGATAAATCAGTTAGAGTTCAAGCAATTGTAGGAATGCCAGATGGTAGTGAATCAATTTCTGAAGATATTACTGCTGATATTAATAATTATGAAAATATTGGGCAAACTCTAGCTCAGTTATTTATAGACCAAGGTGCAAAAGATTTACTTGAACGTGCAGAAAAAGTAGCTTTTAAATAAATTTAAATTGTCAATATTTTCCAAGATATTTCGATATATAAATAGTATTATATAAAATAAATTTTAAGGAGTGAAGATGAGAATTAATGTAGAAGATACAGTATTTTGTTTAGTTGATGTTCAAGAGAGGTTATATCCTCATATGACTAATAAAGATGAAATAGAAAAAAACTTAATGACTTTAGTAAAAGGTTTAAAAATCCATTGCGTTCCCTTTATTGTAAATGAACAATATAAAAAAGGTATTGGTGAAACGATCCCAAGTTTAAGAGAACTTGTAGATGCCGATCCTCATTTTGAAAAAACTACTTTTTCATGTTGTAAAAATGAAACAACAATGGATGCAATAAAAGCTGCTAATAAAAGAATAGTCATTGTCGCAGGTATTGAAACACATGTATGTGTTTTACAAACTTGTATTGACTTACTTGAAGCAGGATTACAACCTGTACTTGTAACTGACTGTGTGACTTCTAGAAAGCAAAGAGATACAGATATGGCAATTTCAAGATTAGTTCAAGCAGGCGTAATTCCTACTACGTATGAATCTTTATTATTTGAATTAACTGTAAATGCTAAGAACCCAGTATTTAAAGAAGTTTCATCATTGGTGAAATAAAGAAGAAGAGTTAGATGAAAAGAATATTTATTTTATGTTTTTTTATAAGTTTGTTAATAACAGGTCAAGCAAAAGAATTTAATAGTATAAAAGAAATGCCTTCAAATAAGGATATATTTATAATGTTTAGTATTCCTTCTTGTCCTTGGTGTACAAGACAGTTAAAAGTATTAGAAGAAATAAAAGAAACAAGAGATAATTTTGAATTTATGAAAGTTCAAGATGATAATATAATACATGATGAATTAATAGAAAATTATCCTTTTCCAGTTGAAGTTTATCCTACATCATTTATTGTGACTAAAGAAGATGGTGAATTAAATATTAGATATGAATTTCAAGGTTATCAGAAAAAAAGCAGTATTCTTAAAATTTTAGATAGTGATGATGATTTTTAAATAAATTTAGTATAAATAAAAAAGGCTTATGATTTTAAATCATAAGCCTTTTTTTATGGAAGTTAATATAATAATCTTGTATTAAATATTAATCCATAGTTCCAGCAGGAACATGAACATTACCATCCATAATAATTCTTGCACTTCTACTCATAGAAGCTTTTTCAACAGTATATTTACCATCTTTTTCTGTAAGTGCAGCACCTACTTTAATAGCACCTGAAGGATGACCAAAAGTAACAGTGTTTTTATCTCCACCACCAGCAGCTATATTCACTAAAGTTCCAGGAATACAAGCTGCAACTCCAATAGCTACACTTGCTGTTCCCATCATAGCATGATGTAATTGTTGCATAGATAATGCACGTACGTGTAAATCCATCTCAGAAGCTTTTACTTCTTTACCACTTGAAGTGATGAATTCTTGAGCAGGAGAAACAAAAGCAATTTTTGGAGTATGTTGTTGAGTCAATGCATCCGAAGCATCTTTCATCACACCCATTTTAAGAGCGCCAGCGATTCTAATTTTTTCAAATCTAGCTAAGGCTTCTGTATCTGAATTAATATCACCTTGAAGTTCAGTACCTTTATATCCAATATCCTCAGCATTTACAAATACAGTTGGAATACCAGCTGTGATCATAGTAGCTTTAAATGTACCAACACCTTCAACTTCTAAATCATCAATTAAGTTTCCTGTAGGAAATAATTCTTCAGAAGGGTCAACTGGTTCAACGAATTCTAATTCAATCTCTTCAGCTGGGAATGCAACACCATCAATTTCATAATCACCCATTTCTTTAACAATACCATTTTCCATAGTAACATAGCAAAGGATTGTTTTTTTGATATTTGCTTGCCAGATTCTTACACAACAAACACCATTTTCTGGAACGTTATCTACCATTCCTTCAGTAATTGCAAAAGGACCAACCGCAGATGATAAGTTTCCACAGTTTCCACTCATATCAACGAAATCTTTATCAATAGCAACTTGACAGAAGTAATAATCAACATCATGATTAGCAACATCTGATTTTCCAACTAAGATAGCTTTAGATGTAGAAGAAGAAGCTCCTCCCATTCCATCCATTTGTTTTTTATAAACATCAGGACTTCCTACAATTCTTTGAAGTAATTTATCTCTTTTTTTTGAGTCTTCTTGTGCTTCTTTTGGTAAGTCTGCTATATTAAAAAATGTACCTTTTGAAGTACCACCTCTCATATATGTTGCTTTAACTTTAAATTGTGGAGTATATGCCATTTTATTTTCCTTGAGTTTGATTTTAAGTGTTAAAAGTATTTAGAAAAAATTTTATAATTTCTTCTAAATACTTTTAGGGCAAAGCCCTAAAAGTGTTCTGTTAATGTATCTAATTATTTTTTAGAAGAAGCAATAACATCTTTAGCGAATTTTTGTAGAATACCACCATTTTTGTAAACATCAACTTCAGCTGAAGTATCTAATCTACAAAGAACAGTGAACTTAACAACTTCACCATTTGCTCTAGTCATTACAACTGTTAAATCAGTTCTTGGAGTGATATCACCTTCGATATCAAAAGTCTCAGAACCATCAATTGCATAAGTATGTCTAGTATCACCAGCTTGGAATTGTAATGGTAAAACACCCATTCCAACTAAGTTAGTTCTATGAATTCTTTCAATTGATTCAGCAATTAAAACTTCAACACCTGCAAGTCTAACACCTTTTGCAGCCCAGTCTCTAGAAGACCCTTGACCGTAGTTAGTACCAGCAACGATAATTAAAGGTTGTTTTCTATTTGTGTAAGTTTCAATAGCTTCCCACATTCTAGACTCAGTACCTTCAGGCATGATTTTAGTTAAAGAACCTTGTTTAACAGAACCATCTTCATTTTTAACCATTTCGTTAAATAATTTTGGATTTGCTAAAGTTGCACGTGATGCTGTATGATGATCCCCTCTATGCGTAGCATAAGAGTTTAAATCTTCAACAGGTAATCCCATTTTTAAACAATATTCACCAGACGCAGACGTTGGTAAAATTGCATTTGATGGAGATAAGTGATCAGTAGTGATATTATCAGGGAATACACCTAATGGTCTCATACCTTTAAGTTCAGGCATTTCCATATATTCAGCTTCCCAGTAAGGTGGCTTGTTAATATATGTAGATTGAGTATTCCATTTATAGAATGGAGAAATTTCGATTCCACTCAATTCGCTTTTTGCAAACATTGGATCATAAATTGCACCAAACATTTCTGGTCTAACTGAAGCTTTTTCAACTGCGTTGATTTCAGCATCTGTTGGCCATAAATCTTTTAATGTAATAGGATTACCATTTTTATCTGTACCTAATGAATCAGTTTCAATATCAAATCTAATAGAACCAGCTAATGCGTAAGCCACAACAAGTGCTGGAGATGCTAAGAATGCTTCTTTTACATATGGGTGAATTCTACCATCAAAGTTTCTGTTTCCAGATAATACAGCAGTTGAATAAATATCATTATCAACAACTTCTTTTTGAATTTTAGGGTCTAATGCACCTGACATACCATTACAAGTAGTACATGCAAATCCAACAATACCAAATCCTAATTTTTCAAGTTCTGGAAGTAAGTTAGCATCTTTTAAATAAGTTTCAACTACTTTTGAACCTGGTGCTAATGAAGATTTAACCCATGGCTTTCTTTTAAGACCTAATTCATTTGCTTTTTTAGCAAGTAAACCTGCTGCAATAACATTTCTAGGATTAGAAGTATTAGTACATGAAGTAATAGCTGCAATTAAGATTCCACCATCTGGAATTTTAGTTTCGTCTTCTTCTTTAAAGTCTTTAATTAAACCTTCAGATACTAATGTATTTGTTGGTACTAATTTATGTGGTTTAGATGGACCTGCTAATGATCTTGTAACTTCAGTTAAATCAAATACAATTTCTCTAGCATATGTAGCTTTAGCTAATTCAGTAGCCCATAGACCATTTGCTTTAGCGTATGCTTCAACTAATTTAACTTGTTCTGATTCTCTACCTGTTAAAGTTAAATAATCTAAAGTTTGTTCATCAATACCAAACATAGCAGCAGATGCACCATATTCAGGAGTCATATTAGAAATAGTAGCTCTATCACCTAAGTTTAAGTACTCTAATCCAGGACCAAAGAATTCTAAGAATGCAGAGATAACATTGTTTTCTCTTAAGAATGATGTTAATGTTAATGCGATATCAGTTGCAGTAATTCCTTCTGCTCTAATACCAATAACTTTAACACCAATAACTTCAGGAACTCTCATAAATGAAGGGTTTCCAAGCATTACGTTTTCAGCTTCTAATCCACCAACACCAAGTGCATAAACACCAAGAGCATCAACATGAGGAGTATGTGAATCAGTTCCTACTAATGTATCAGGAGAAGCAATACCATCGATGTTATGAATAACAGGAGACATTTTTTCTAAGTTAATTTGATGCATAATACCATTCCCTGGAGGAATAACATCTACATTATCAAATGCTTCTTTAGTCCAGTTAATAAAGTGGAATCTATCCGCATTTCTTCTATCTTCAATATCTCTATTATTTTGGAATGCTTCAGGATCAAATCCACCACATTCTACTGCTAATGAGTGATCAACGATTAATTGAGTAGGAACAACAGGGTTAACTTGTTTAGGATCTCCACCACCAGCTTCAACTGCTTCTCTTAAACCAGCTAAATCAACTAATGCAGTAAGTCCTAAAATATCATGAGTTACAACTCTTGATGGGTACCAAGGGAAATCTTTATCAGTTCTTTTTTCAATTAATTGAATTAAAGAATCTTTTAAATCTTCACTAGGACATTTTCTAAGTAAGTTTTCTGCTAATACTCTTGAAATGTAGTTTAGTTTCTCAAAAGAACCAGGAGTGATGTCTTCAACAGCAGCTTTTACATCGTAAAATTTAGTGTTAAAACCTTCTAAGTCTTTTAGATATTTTTCATTTGTCATATTTTATATCCCTTTTATATAATTAAAAAAAAGGATGAGTTTATAGACCCATCCTTTTAGTGTTTGTCATTTAGTTTTCACTATGTGACACTTGAATATTTTAAAGTATTACGGTCTATCAGCTAAAGGAACGAATGTTAAACCTTCAGGTCCAGTGTAAGTAGCAGAAGGTCTAATGATTTTACCATCTTCTCTTTGCTCAATTACGTGTGCACCCCATCCCGTAACTCTTGAGATAATGAAAATTGGAGTAAACATATCTGTTGGAATTCCCATTTGATTATAAGAAACTGCTGAGAACCAATCTAAGTTAGGGAACATTTTCTTTTTGTCCCACATAATTGATTCAATTCTTTCTGCAACGTCATACATTAACATGTCATTGTTTTCTTTAGATAAATCTTCAGCTACTTTTTTAATTACTACGTTTCTTGGATCACAAGAAGTATAAACTGGGTGTCCAAATCCGATAATAATTTCTTTTTTAGCCATTCTTTCTAGAATATCTTTTTCAGCTTCATCAGCTGAAGAATATCTTTCTTGAATTCTAAATGCAACTTCATTAGCTCCACCATGTTTAGGACCTCTTAAAGCTCCAATTGAACCAGTGATACAAGAGAACATATCTGAATTTGTTCCAGCAATCACTCTTCCTGTGAATGTAGAAGCATTAAATTCATGCTCTGCATAAAGGATTAAAGATACATGCATAGCTTTTACCCAAGATTCTCTTGGTTTTTCACCATGTAATAAATGTAAGAAGTGTCCACCAACAGTATCATCATCTGTAACTACATCAATTCTTTTACCATTATATGCATAGTGGTACCAGTATAATAAAATAGAAGAGAATGATCCCATTAATCTATTAATGATATCTTGAGCTTCATCTTTTGGATGCTCTTCTTTTTCTTGATCAATAGCACCAAGTACAGAACAACCAGTTCTCATAACATCCATAGGATGACATGTTTTTGGTAATTGTTCTAAAGCAACTTTAACACCAGCAGGTATATCTCTAAATGATCTAAGTTTTTCTTTATATGCATCTAACTCTGCTTGATTAGGTAATGTACCATGAACAATTAAGTGAGCAATTTCTTCAAATTCTGCTTTATCAGCAAATTCTAAAATATCGTAACCTCTATAATGTAAATCATTTCCACTTTTTCCAACTGAACAAAGAGCTGTATTTCCTGCTGAAGTTCCAGAAAGTGCAACTGATTTCTTTGGTTTAAATCCTGTAGGTGTACTCATAATCTTTTTCCTTTTTATAGTTAATTAATTAATATTGTTTTCTGTCTAGTGTAATAAAGCGAATTACTTCGCTTTACTTTGTGCAAATAATGAATCCATTTTTTGCTCATACTCGTGGTAACCTAACATATCGTAAAGTTCCATTCTTGTTTGCATTAATTCTAAAGTACCTTCTTGAGTACCTTTTTCTCTTAAGTCTTGGTATACAGTTAAAGCAGCTTTATTCATTGCTCTAAATGCTGATAATGGGTAAAGAACCATTTCAATTCCAACAGAACCTAATTCTTCAGTTGTAAACATTGGAGTTGCACCGAACTCAGTAATGTTTGCTAATACTGGAACAGACATTTGGTCTGTAAATTCTTTGTATTCTTTTAAAGTGTGAACAGCTTCTGCAAAAATTGCATCTGCTCCAGCTTCAACATAAGCTTTAGCTCTGTCAATTGCTGATTGTTGACCTTCAGAAGCATGAGCATCTGTTCTAGCAATGATATAGAAATCAGGGTCTAATTGCATTTTTGCATCAACTGCAGCTCTGATTCTATCACACATTTCTTCAGTAGATACTAACTCTTTGTTAGGTCTGTGTCCACATCTTTTTGCAGCAACTTGATCTTCAATATGAAGTCCCGCAGCTCCAGATCTGATAAATTCTTTAACAGTTCTTGCAACATTAAATGCATGTCCCCAACCTGTATCAGCATCAACGATTACTGGTGTATCACAAATAGAAGTAATTCTTCTAATATCAATACATACATCTTCAATCATTGTCATACCTAAATCTGGTAAACCATATGATGCATTTGCAATTCCTCCACCTGAAAGGTAAATTGCTTTATAACCAACTTTTGTAGCTTGTAATGCTTGGTATGCATTAATAGTTCCAACGATTTGTAACGGTGTCTCTTCACTTAAAGCTTGTCTAAATTTTTTTCCTGCGCTCATATATATCCTTCAATATTTATTTGTGTAATAGTATACATCATTTATAGATACTAGTGATGTATCATTTCTGTATTGTAAAATACAACTTTTTGTACTATTAAGTCAATATGTACAATATTTGTTTTTTTGCTTTAAAATGGTACAATTATAAATAAAAATTATAAAGGGCTGAAAATGAATTATAAAAGTTCAATTGATAAATTTATTGAAATATTTAAAAGATCAAACTTAAGTATTTCTAAATTTGCATCATTAATTAACAAAGATAGAAGGACTGTAACTTCATGGATTGACAATGTTACAGATATTGAGCCAAGCAACGATATAAAAGATAAAATTTGTAGTATTTTTAGATACCCAGATTATATATGGGAAGAGGGTTGTAATAGTGATGAGTTTCTAAAATCAATCACACAAATACCTCAAAAAGAAGTTAGAATTATTGATGAAGACTATCATGGACGTCTAAAATACATAATGGAACTAGAACAAAATAGAAGATTTGTTATTCAAGCTCAGTTTCCAGGACCAATGTATAGAGATACTGCTGTACAAGAAGTGTACAGAACAAAAAGTACTAAAGATATAGAAGAATTAAAATTAGCAAGAATTGATCAGATGTTAAGATACGATTATGATACAACTGAATGGTATTCTATTAAATCTATTTTATCTTTTTGTTTTGCAAGTATTGGTAACTTTTACTCTAAAGAAGAGAAGATTAAAATATTAGAACTTATATATGAGTTATTTAACAATAACTATAATAAAAAACTTTTTCTTTTTGATAGTTTTTCAAGAAAAATATATGGAATGGAAACAACATATATTTCAATTAATGTAAAACAAAAAATACTTTTCTTTAAATCCCCAATTGAATCTGTATTTATTGAAATTAGAAATAAAAATTTGGTTGAAAGAATGCATAAATATTATAGCTCACCAATTGAAGCACCTTCACATGTAAACTTTTTAGAATCGGTAAAGATAATCAAAATCTTACAAGATGCTTTAAAATATAATAATACTTTAGTTCAAGCTTATGAGATTATAAATAGAACTACAGATTATGGAGAACTTTTCTATCATAATTTATCAATTGACTTACAAAAAGAAGTAAGCGCTCCTAAACCAGGTCAAAGAAGAAATTAGCATGAGTAGTTCTCGAAATAAATTATTAGATATTGCATTTGAAGAGATTTATACTAATGGATATCATGCGACATCTATAGATAAAATTCTTAAAAAAGCTTCTATGAATAAAGGCTCAATGTATCATTTCTTCAAATCAAAGAAAGAGCTTACCTTAGCCATTATAAATGAAAGAGTAAGTTTATATATTGAAAATAAATACTCAGATTTATTTCAATATGAAGAAAATATTATTGACGAATTAATGAAGCTTATTAAGAAAAGAGATAATTTTAATTTTGTCTGCGGATGTAAACTTAATAACTTTGTTCAAGAATTATCTTCAAATGATAAGGATTTTAAAATAGCACTTGAAAAAGTTTATTTTAGATTTGAAGAAATTATTGAAGTGGTTTTACAAAAAGCATGTGATAAAAATGAGATAAATCATAATGACCCTAAAACTTTATCTATTTATGTAGTTGCATCTATCGAAGGTTGTCTAGGAACTGCAAAAAAATCACAAGATGCAGAAGTATTTGAAACTTGCATTTCTCAATTAGAACTTTTTCTCAACTCACTAAAAACTAGTAAATAAAATAAAAATTTAAAATATTGACTAATCAGTCAATATTTTGCTATACTTTTATTTGACCATGCAGTCAAGCAAAAACTAAAGGATCTATTATGCCATTTATAAATGTTAAAGTTAATGTTCTTAAAAGTGATGAGTTAGTTGAAAGTATTACAGAAATTGTTTTAGATAAAACTAGTAATATTTTGAATAAAAAGCATGATGTAACATCTGTGTTAGTAGAATTTGTATCTCCTAGTAATTGGACAGTGGGAGAGAAAAGATATAGTACTTTTTATTTTGATATTAAAATTACAAAAGGTACAAATACTAAAGATCAAAAACAAGAGTATATAAAAGAAGTATATAAATCATTTAAAGACTTATTAGGAAATATTAGTAATGCAAGTTATATTGTAATAGATGAAATAGATGCTGACTCTTGGGGATTTGAAGGTTTGACCCAAGAATCAAGATATATTAAAAGTAAATAAGATGAACATAAATATAAAAGATTTTTTACTTCCTTTAGGATTTATATTTTTATACGGAAGTGGATTTATCTTTACTCAGTATGGATTAGAAAATTCAAGTCCTATGGCTTTTTTGGCTATTCGATTTTTTATTGCATTTTGTATTTTATTGCTAATTGCTATTATTCTAAAAGTAAGCTGGCCAAAAACTAAAGAAGAATTCTTTCATATTAGTGTTGCTGGAATTTTAACTGTAGGTACTTTCTCCGTAGGCGTTTTCATATCTATATCATATGGAATATCGGGTTCAATAAATGCGCTTATTATTGCTTTACAACCTATACTAGTCTCTTTTTTAGCATTTAAATTTTTGAATGAAAAATCAAATAGTAGAATATGGATAGGGTTGGTTATAGGTTTTGTAGGTGTAAATATTGTAGTTATTTCAAATATTGATACAAGTATTGGTGCAATTGCAGGAATTACTTGGTCATTTGTTGCTCTTTTTGGCTTGAGTTTTGGTAATTTATATCAAAAAAAGTATTGTAAAGATATGAATTTATTTTCAGGTGGGGCTATTCAAACACTTAGTTCAACTATATTAGTCGTACCTTTTTTATTAAATGAAGAAATTAGGATTACTTGGAACTTTGAATTTTTCATAGCCTTGTTTTATATGGCAATTGGTGTAAGTATTGGTGCCTTGTCTTTTTTATATGTGATGATTGAGAAAGGGGATGTTTCAAAAGTATCTTCAATATTTTATTTAGTACCTGTAAGTGCTTCAATTGTCTCCTTTTTATTACTGGATGAGCCATTTAAACTTAGTATTTTAATTGGTATAATAACAGTATTAATTGGAATTTTATTTATACACAAAAAAACAAAAAAGGAAAAATATGAAAATAGTAATTTTAGATAGAGCAACTTTAGGTTTTGATATGGACGTATCTATTTTTAATGGTTTAGGTGATGTTATATCTTATGATACTACTTCATCTTCTGAAACTAAAAATAGAGTTAAAAATGCAGATATTGTAATAACAAATAAAGTTGTTGTAGGAAGTGAGGAGATGGAAAACTCTTCGATTAAATTAGTAGCAATTACTGCAACTGGAACAAATAATGTAGATTTAGAATATGCAAAAAAGAATAATATTGAAGTTAAAAATGTAGCAGGTTATTCTAGTTCTTCCGTTTCTCAAGTAGCTTTTGGAATGATATTTCATTTTGTTCAAAAACTAAACTATTATAAAAATTATGTAAATGAAGGTAATTGGCAGAAATCAGAAATTTTTACGCACATAGATAAACCTTTCTTTGAACTTGACAATAAAAGAGTAGGGGTTATTGGACTTGGGGATATTGGATCATCATTTGCAAAAAGAGCTAAAGCTTTTGATTGTGAAGTAGTGTATTATTCTACAAGTGGAAGAAATAATAATAGTGAATTTAAAAGAGTTGAACTAGATGAATTACTTAAAACTAGTGATATTATCTCAGTTCATTGTCCATTAAATGAACAAACAAAAGATTTATTAAATTATTCAAATATGAATACTATGAAAGATGGTGCAATATTATTAAACCTTGGACGTGGAGGAATCATAAATGAAGATGATTTATCTAGATTAATAGATGAAAAAGAAATTTATTGTGGAATTGATGTAGTAAATAAAGAGCCAATTGAAGAATCAAATCCCTTATTAAAAGTAAAAAATAAAGATAGATTAGTTCTAACTCCACATATTGGATGGGCTAGTATTGAAGCTAGGACTAGGCTTATAAAAATGGTTGCAAATAATATTATTGAGTTTTTAAATAAAAAGAGGGATTGATAAACTAGGAAAATAAAATTAGCATATAATTTTATTTTTCCCTGAAGATTTTGCCTGATACATTTTTTTATCTGCTAAAGTATAAACTTCTTCCCCTGAATTATATGAAGGATTAAATTCTTCAATACCTATACTATATGTTACTGAATATTCTTCATTTTTAAAGAAATCATTTGTATCTGTCATTATTCTTTGTGCTAATTGTTTTGAATTGTGTTTATTAGAATTAAGACAAATTATTCCAAACTCTTCACCTCCAACTCTTGATACAAAATCAACATCTTTTCTACAAGTTTCTTTTAAGATTCTACCTACTTCTTTTAAGATGTAGTCTCCTGCTGAATGACCATAAGTATCATTGATATTTTTAAAATTATCTAAGTCTAAGAATATGATACTTGCTTTATTAAAATCTCTTTTTGATTGTTTATATACTTCTTCACATTTTTGTGAAAAAAATCTTCTATTGTATAAGTTTGTTAATGAGTCTTTAATTGAGAGTTCAAAGAGTTTTTTCATCATCTTTTGATTTTCATTTTCTAATATAATTCTTTGGTATTCTGCTTCAATTCTTCTTGAAAAAATGTGAGCAATATCTTCAATTTCTTTTGGCAGTTCTCTTCTCTTATTAGATATTATTGCAATATGTCCAATACATTGATTGTTTTTATCATTGATTGGAATTCCATAAAAACTTTCAAAACCTGTATTTATAAATTTTTCAAAATCTATATTTACGCCTTCTTTGATTTGAATAATTTTATTATCATAAGTTAATTTACAAGGAGTTCCTTCAAGAAAAAAATCCTTTGGAGATTCTTTGCTTGTAGAATATAATATTTTAACTTTAGTAGTTGGATTAGAGTCAATTGCTTCTGTAATAAAAACTAATTGAGCATCAAATAATATTTTTAATTCATCACATATAACTTTTAAATAGTCTTTTCCCATATGCGATGAGGTAACTTGAATTATTGATTTTAATGTTTGGTAAGGGTCAAAATTAAAAGTAATCAAATTAAATCCTTGTAATTTTTTTTAATATAAGAAGCTACTCTAAAAGAGTTTGCATAAATAGTAAAAGTAAAGGGAACTGAACCACCCGTTGGCATAAAACTTCCATCTGTAACAAAGAGGTTTTTAACTTCATGTGCTTGGCAATATTTATTTAAAACAGAAGCTTTAGGATCATTTCCGAATCTACATCCACCAGCTTGTAAATTTGATGAAGGAAGTGCATCAATATTGCTTTGAATATCTTTTGCTCCCATTTGTTTTAAAAGTTTGATAGATTTTTCTGCTAAAAAGTTTGATACTTCTAAATCATGTTTTAATGTGCCTATTCGTATATTAGCAACTGGTGTGCCGTATTTATCTTTGTATTTTTCATCTACACTTACAAAAGAATTATCATTTGGAGTCCAGTCTGCAAATACTTCCATATTTAAAGTTTTTGTTTTTGTAAAAGATGAAAAAAGCTTGTCTTGAAGTTCTTTTCCAATTAAAAGTTTACTTGAATCATTTTCATTCCATTTAAAAAAATTAGCACGCCTTATTGGGTTTGCATGTTCAAAAACCATTTCTACCATGCCACCTTTAAACTCTTTTGTAAAATAAAAATCTTTAATAGCTCTATTTACAAAAAGTCCTGGTGTCATCAAATCTTTTAAAGGTATTGTCTTTTCATTAAATATTCCTGTTACTATTCCACCACTTGAAGAGAGTAGATTTTTCCCTACATTTAAAGAGTTGTTAGCAACTCCATTTGGAAAGTTTTCATCTTTTGAGTTTAGCAATAATCTTGAAGTCTCAACCGCTTGAGCAGCTAGAATAAATAGCTTTGCTTTTAACTCTTTCTTATTTCCATTTTTTGTTAAGTATGTAGCTGAGATAATTTTTTTATCTGCATTTGTATTTAGTTTAATCACATTTGCATTTGTAATTATTATAAGATTATTTGTTTTTAGTGCTGGCAAAATCAAAGCTTCTCTTGAACTTCCTTTTGCTCCACTAGAACAACCATACGAACCACAATAATTTGAGTAATAGCAAGCACTACGGTGATTAACACCTTCACTAATAATTGCTCTTGGAGTTTTTACAATACTAAAGTTTAACTCTTTTGATGCTTTATCAATTAACCTTGTAATGGGATGTTCATCTAAAGCTTTAAAAGGAAAGTTTTTTGAAGACCTAGGTTCTTGATGTGCATAATTGGAAACTTCTCCCGATACACCAATAACCTTTTCAAGTTTGTCATAATACATTTCCATATCATCATAAGATATTGGCCAATCTACGATATTTGAATCTTTTATTTTTCCATATTTAGAAGCTAATTTAAAATCATCAGGTTTTAATCTATAAAAAAATCCACTCATAAAGTTTGATGAGCCACCGATTAAGTTTCCATTATTAAAATCCCAACCCGTATCATAAGTTGGAAATTTAGTCCATTTATTATCAACAAATTCCTCAACTGTATGGTATTCATCTTCTAATTTTGGATTATAAACACTTCTTCTTGTAACTGCAAGTTCATCTTTTGAAAAATCGGCTCTTTTATAAAACTCACCTTTTTCTAAAACACAAACTTTTAAGCCTTTTTTGCTTAACTCATAAATAATAGGACCAGCTCCTGCTCCACTTCCGATAACACATACATCATAAATCATATATTACAACCTTTGTCCATATCTTTTTTGAGGTCTTGGATAACCAATCTTATGATTAATACTATTCCATCCAACTTGTGAAGTATTCCCACCATAAAGAGGATCAGCAAATAGTGCTTCAATTCCAAAAGTTAATAGTTTTGAAATCCAAGTTTGAGCATAATCATTTGTGTTTACTATAGAATAAATAAGCTCTTTTTTCTCTTCTTGTTTTAAAGTTAAGAACTCAGGAAAGTTTGCTATAAAATCTTGTGTACCTTCAAGTACTAAAGTTTTATCATAATCTAAAAAACTCTTATTATTTATATTATCAAGTAAATAATTTATAACATTGAATTCTCTAGAACTGGGCATATTCGAAGTCTTAGGAAATAGTACTTCGTAAACTTCATCTAAAACTACAAGTACATCTTTTTGTATAGTTTTTGCAATTGAAAGTTGTGTTGATAATGCTAATACTGATATTGTTGTGAATTTAAAAAATGTTCTTCTTTTCATACTTTAATTATAGCTAATGTTGTGTGTATGTAATATGTAGTAATTATTTTGTATATAATTTATATATTAAAATAGCAATTTGAGAGTAGTATTAATTCTCAAATAACAATAAAATACCACATAAAGTTTTGAAAGAAGTCAATCATGAATGAAGCAACAAAAAATGAGTATATACAAAGTGTATGTAAAGTTATTTTATATATTGAACAAAATTATAATAATGAACTTACTCTTGATGAGTTATCAAAAATTGCGAGTTTTTCAAAGTTCCATTTTCATAGAATTTTTAAATCAATTGTTGGCGAGAGTATGAATGATTATGTTAGAAGAGTAAGATTACAAAGTACTACTTTGCATTTTAAGACAAAACAGAAGATTACTCAGATTGCTATGAATAGTGGTTATGAAACAAATGCCTCTTTTTCAAAAGCTTTTAAAAAACATTTTGGTGTTACTCCTAAGGAGTTTTCAAAAATGCAAAAAAAGATAAAAGGAAATAAAATGTTAGAAGCTAAGATTGTAGAGTTAAAAGATGTTGAGATTTTATATGTAAGAAAAACAGGTAAATATCAAATTGCAGCCCAAAATGCTTGGGAAGTACTTATGCCTTTTGTTTATAAGAATAAAATTAAATATAAAAAGAATCTTATGGGAAAAGATGCCATGATATTTGGAATAGGCCATGATAATCCTCATCATACAGATGTTGATAAACTAAGATATGATGCGTGCATTTCATGGGATGATAAAACAGTAAAACCAGAAGGTGAAATTCAAACAAAAATTATAGATGGTGGTAAGTATGCAATGTTTTTACATAAAGGTTCTTATGAAACATTGATTAATACTTATGATGGTGTTGCAGATTGGATTGTTGAAAGTTCAGTTGAGTTAAGAGAGTTGCCAATAATAGAAAAATATCTAAATAGAGATCCACGAAGAACCAAAGAAGAAAACTTAAAAACTGAGATTTATATACCTTTAGTTTGAAATAATTTAATAATAAATATATAATTATATGTGATATAATTTCTTCTTATGGAGAACTCATGGCAAATATTTGTATAAAAAAAGATTGTAATAATGAAAGACATGAAGAAGGTAGATATTGTGTCTTCCATTGTGATAAAAAAGATTTTTCAGATGAAAATATCACATTGTTTTGGAGAACTATAAAAGAAACATATTATATAGATGACCGCAGAAATAGTACGTATAAACCAGTTGAAATATTCAATGTAAAATTTCCAAATTTCGAAATTGATAGAAGTAGGTATAGGTCTAATACAAATTTCTTTCATGACCATTTTTCTTCTCGTAACCAAACTATAAAATTTATAGACTGCATATTTTTTAATGATTTCAATTTAAATAGTGAGGAGATAAAACATATAATATTTGATAATTGTATTTTTCATGGAGATTTAAAAAAAATACAACTTCAAACACTAGAAATAATAAACTCAGAATTTAAAAATAAAATCTCCTTTGAGAATATAGTATGTGATGTGCTAAAGATAAATAAAAATTCAGAATTTCGAAAAGATGTAAACTTTGTTGTTTCAAAATCTTTTAATGTTGTTGATTCAGTATTTAAAGGTAATTCTATATTTGTGGGAAGAATTGAATGTTTAGCAATAATTGAAAAATCCAAATTTAACAAAACACTTGAAATCTCAAATACTGATAAAATAAATATAGACAATATTGAAATAAAATCCCATTTGTCATTTTTTAACAAAAATAACAATATACATCTAGAAAATATAGTTTTCTCAAAAAATATTAATTTTAATGATTCAATTACCAATATAGTACTAGATAAAGTAGAGATAAATAATGACATTAGTTTAAAATCTTTAAATACCTTAGATATAAAAAATAATTCAATTATAAATGGGAATCTAAATTTAGAAAATCTTGGAAGTAATTTAATAATTCATGACAGTAAAATTCGTAAAAAAATTAATGCTTCAAACTTAAAAAATGTTGATATTAATAATTCAACACTTAATGATAAATTCACTAATATTTGTGCTACTAATGATTTTAAGATAGAAAATTCTGTAGTAAAAGATTTAGAATTATGTACAACTCACACATTAATTTTAAGCAATACAACATTAGTTGGTATTGTCAATCTTTTTGGAGATAACTATACTAATGTTACAATTGAAAATTGTACATGTACTAAAGAGTTAATACTCAACAATATCACTGAAAAATTGAATGTGACAAAATTGATTGGATACCCATCATTAAAAATGATTATGGATTGTAAATCTATAGTCTTTGATAATTCAAGAATATCTAGTTTTACAATAAACAAAGCAAAAGACTTGTTGATAAAGAAGTCAATTATCAAAGATGATTTTATTATCGAGGAAGATGCTAATCATCAACTTATATTTGATAATACAAAATTTAAAAAAGAGTGTAACTTTCCAACTATAAATACTCTGACTATTAAAAATAAATGTACTTTTTCAAAAGATGTTAGTTTTAATAAAATTGAAGTAGGTAATTTTTCGAATACAGATTTTAATGAAAGTGTGAAATATAAAGTTGCTTCTAATGATTTGAAATTCACAAAATGTAATTTTAAAAAAGATACTTCTTTTTCATCAACAAAAAAATTATCATTTGATAATTCAGAATTTAATGGTGATTTAATATTTTTTGAAACGGTTTTAGATGAAATTGATTTTTTAGATACTATTACGGAAAATATAAATTTCAAAAAAACTACAATAAAAAAGATTTTTTTTAGATCTTCACGGATTGAAGATAATAAGACTAGAATAAATGGAAATGTAGATTTCTCATACTCAAAGGTTTTTGATATAAAAATTAAGAATACATTATTTTCTGGTCAAGTAATATTTAATCAACTTAAAAATAATTTAAATTTAAATGATTGCATACATGATACGACTTTTGAAGATAAGTTATTAATCAATAACTCCAAAGTCTTAAATTTATTTCATAACTCAGAGAATCTAAAAATTAACCATTTTGACCTAAGTAACTCTACCTTGTTGGTTGAAAATAATGCAATAAAAAAGAGTTCTTTAATTCTAAAAAACATAAAAATAAATATCTTTAAATTGAAAGATATTATCTTTGAAGATGATGTTAATTTTCAAAATCTAGAAATAGACAAATTAATTTTTACAAATTCAAATATTGAAACAGTATTTAGAATAAAAAACTGCTTTATAAAAGATATTGAAAGCGAAGATAATATCTTTGAGGATTTACAACTTGTAGATAATCAGTATAATAATCATAAAGATATAAAACGTAATATTAGTTTCAAAAATACAACTATTAAAAATGCGGTATTTGATAAATTAAAGTTTAATGAATTTAAGATGAATGACGCACATGTTAGTTCGGCAAAAATAGGATATGTGGAGTTTGAAAAAGCAAGTCGAGAAACAAATAGATTCTTTAAAAACTATTATGATTCTATCAGCGATTTTGTTACGGCAAATAAATACTATGCTCGTGAAATGATAGAACAATTAAAAGTTTCAAAAGGACAAGATAAGTTTATATTTTATTTGAATAAAGGATTTTCAAATTTTGGACAAAGTTGGTTATTACCTCTTTTTTGGATGCTAATATGTACACTTATCTTTTATCGAATAGCTAACTTTGATTTATTATCATTAGATGGATTTAGGGAAAATCATATTACATGGATGTTGAATGATATTTTAAAGTTTTCTAATCCTTTTAGTAAAACATCAACAAGTAGTTATGGAACAATGTATTGGGCTTGGTTAGGACATAAATTATTGATGACAGTATTTATATATCATTTTGTGGTAGCTATAAAACGTAGAACAAAAAGATAGAACGGTTCTTATTTAGGGAGTTATTAAAGTGTTGAATTTCCTTTAACTCATAATATGATAATATCCATTTATGAATAAAAAACTAAGAATATTAAGAAACATATTCGGACACGATAATTTCAGATCTTTCCAAGAAGAAGTAGTTGATAACATTTTAGAAAAAAAAGATGTATTAACTATCCTACCAACTGGTGGTGGAAAGTCATTATGTTATCAACTTCCTGCACTTTTAATGGATGGTGTCACAGTTGTGATCTCTCCCCTTATTGCACTTATGCAAGACCAAGTAAAAGCTTTAAAAGACTTAGATATAAAAGCTTCGATGATTAGCTCATCTCAAAGTAATGATGATAATACACGTACTATGCAAGCTTTATTAAAAGGTGAATTGAAATTTGTATATGTAGCTCCAGAAAGATTTACTTCAAATGAATTTGTTGGAGTTTTACAAAGAATAAATATTAACTATTTTGTAATAGATGAAGCGCACTGTGTATCTGGATGGGGACATGAGTTTAGAGCTGAGTATAGAAATCTCAATCGACTTAAACAATTCTTTCCTGATACTTGTATTGCTGCATTTACAGCAACGGCTACAAAAAAAGTAGAAGCAGATATTGCCGCTAGTTTAAAGCTAGTAAATGCAAAACACTTTAGAGCAAAAACGCAAAGAGACAATCTTGAGATCAAAGTTGAACCTCGTATTGCAAATGGTAGAACTCAAATACTAAACTTTCTAAAATCACACAAAGGTTTATGCGGAATTATCTATACCTTTACAAGAAAAGAAGCAGAAACAACAGCTCAATTCTTACGTGATAATGGATATAAGTCAAAAGCTTATCATGCAGGATTAAGTGCGCAAACTAAAGACGAAGTATTTAATGATTTTGTCTATGAAAATGTTGATATTGTGGTAGCCACAATTGCTTTTGGTATGGGGATAGATAAATCAAATATTAGATTTGTTATACATACAAGCTTACCTAAAACATTAGAGAATTATTATCAAGAAATTGGACGAGCTGGACGTGATGGTGCGATGGCTTATGTGTATTTACTTTATTCAAAAGGTGATGAGGTAAAAAGAAAGATACAAATAGAAGATGCTATTGATGATTCATACAAACAAACTGGACTTGATAAGTTAGAGTTTATGTATAGGTATTGTGTTTCTAATAACTGTAGACATCAAATAATAGCTTCGTATTTTGAAGATGAAATAGATACTTGTAATACATTATGTGATAACTGTACTAAAGGTGAGATTGCGCAAATTGATGTAAGTGTAGATGCGCAAAAGTTCTTATCGGCAGTATACAGAAGTGAACAAAGATTTGGAACAAACCATATCATTGATATTCTAAGAGGTTCAAAGAATCAAAAGCTTTTAGAGTTTGGACATGATAAATTAAAAGTATATGGTTTAGGGTCAACTAAGAGTAAAAATGAATGGGTAGCAATAGCAGATAAACTAATAGATATGCAAGCACTTAACTTAGGTGAATTTAGAGTACTAAAACTCAATAATCTTGGTATGCAAATTCTAAAAGGAACTGAAAAACTTTTAATAGATGAAGATAAACTAGGAATTGCAGTAAAACAAGAAGAATCAGAACTTGTACTTTCTTTTGATGAAGAACTGTATGAGAAGTTTAGAACCTTACGAAGACAAATGGCATCAGAACATGAAGTGCCAGCTTATGTAATCTTTGGAGATAAGAGTTTAAAAGAGTTTTCTTCAAAACTACCAACTACAAAAGAAGAGATGTTAGAAGTAAATGGAGTAGGGCTTGTAAAGTTTGAAAAGTATGGAGAAGAGTTTATTAATTTATGTAAAGAGATAAAAGAAGAGTTTAAAGAGAAGATAGAAACAAAAGTTCCTTTAAAGAAACTAACTAAAACATATACAGATACTTATGAATTAGTACAAGAAGGATTTTCATTAGAAGATATTGCAGCGAAAAGAGACTTAGGGATTACATCAGTTTTAGGACATATCTCAGTTTTATTTGAACATGAAAAAATATCAAGAGAAAAGAAAGAAGAACTTTTAAAAGTTTTTGAAATCCCTGCCGAAATAGAAAGTTGGATTCAAACAGGCTTGAAATTAGATAGTTTAAAACAATTAAGACAATATTTGTACCTTTACGAGTACATGTTAAAAGAAAAAAGATAGTAAACTTAATTATGAAGAAAATATTTGTTATTTTATTTTTATTAGTTTATTCTGCTGTTATGTTAAATGCATCTAGTGCCAAATTTACAGAAGAAGAAAAAAAATTTATTAAAAGCTCACCTAAAATAAAAATTGCATCAATGGATAACTTTATCCCTTTTAATATTATAAAAAATGGTGAAAAAATTGGGTTTACACAAGATTTGATAAATATTATTGCAGAAAAAAGTGGCTTGAAATTTGAAAAAGTTGGAGGCACTTGGCCTGAAATTTATAAGTTATTTCTTGATTCTAAGATTGATATTATTTCAGAATTATCATATAGAAAAGAAAGACTACCTTTTACTATTTATACTCAATCATATTATGAAATTCCTATTGGAGTTTTTACAAGAACAGACTTTGGAAACTATAAAGGAATTGCTTCTTTAAAAGATAAAAAAATTGGAGTTGTAAAAAATACATATATTATAGATATTTTAAAAAAAGAGAATATTGAATATGTTGAATTCAATGATGCTAATGAAAGATTTTTTGCACTTAATGAAAAGAGAATTGACGTTGTAATAACAAATAGTTTGAATATTCATAAAGTAGAAAATCTTATGATTCCAAATATCAAATTAGCTGGTATATTTAAACATGATCAAACACAAAAAGAAGACCTTAGATTTGGAATAAGAAAAGAAAATCCAATTTTAGCCTCAATAATTAATAAAACATTAGATTCTCTCTCTTTTACTACTATGACCAAAATAAGACAAAACTGGATTTTAAATTTAAATGTATCAAAATCATATGCTTCTTTGACTTTAAAAGAAAGAAATTGGATTAAAGATAATAAGATTAAAATAGGAATAGAGCAAGCAAAACCTTATATATTTTTGGACAAAAATAAGAATAAAACAGATGGCTTATACAATGATATTTTACAAAAAGTGATAAAGAATACGGGACTAAAAGTAGAATACATCTATTCTCCTTGGTCGATTCTTTTAAAAGATTTCAAAAAACAAAAACTAGATTTACTTCCAGCAACATTTTATAATAAAGATAGAGAAAGTTTTGGGCTTTTTAGTAATGAGTATTATAAAGTAAGAGAGTATATATATGTATCAGATAAAAATAAAAAAATAAAAAATTTTAATGATTTAGAATATAAAAAAGTAGCAGTTGTAAAAGGTTATACGACTATAAAAAAAATAAAAGAAAAATTTCCAAAAATTATAATAGTTGAAACTAATAACTTAGATGAATCAACAAGTAAAGTTTTAAATCAAGAAGTCGATGCTTTAGTTGATTATCACTTAGTTGTAGATAATTATATACGAGATAACTCAATTGTTGGTTTAACAGATATTGCACAAGAAGATTTAGAAGCAGCATCCGTTCACCTTTTTTCAAATATTAGAAAGCCTATATTAAAGTCAATTTTGCAAAAAGGCTTAGATGATATATCAAGAGAAGATATGAATATAATATTACAAAAATGGATTATCAGGCCATATAGTAGTAACAATAAGAATACTCTTACTTTAGATGAAAAGAAGTTTATTAAAAAGCATAAAAAAATACGATTTGGTATTAGAGCCAATAAGCCACCTTTTGAATTTTTTGACAATAATGAAGCTTCAGGTATTGCAGTAGATTATATTAAACAAAGTGCAAAAAATGTCGGACTAGAGGTTGAATTTGTTTTTGAAAATATGTCTGTAGAAGATTCTTATAATATGATTGAAACTAGAGAAAAGTTTGATACGATTTTATTTACAGTTAAAAGTAAAGAAAATGTTAAAAGGTTTTCTTTTGGGGAAGCATTTCTTTCTTATCCAATGATGATTATAAAACATAAAAACTCTCCATATATAGGTTCAATGAAAGACCTAGCAAATAAAACTATAGTTTTAGAAAAATCCTTTCAAACAAATAATTGGATAAAAAGAGATTATCCAAATATTAAAATCATTAATGCTTCTGATACTGTAAAAGCTTTAGAATATATTAATGCTGGGAAAGCAGATGCTTATATTGGTAATTTAGCAGTTGCAAATTATTCAAGTGTTTTTGCTGGATTAGAGAATTTAAAAGTTGCTGCGCCTTCTGGTTATGGAAATATAAACTACAATTTTGTTGCACCAAAACAGTGGCCTGAACTTACAAGTATTCTTTCTAAAGGATTTAATAAAATAAGCTCAGTAGAGCATAGTGCAATTCAACAAAAATGGTTTTCTTTACAAACAATAGAAAGAGTAGATTATTCTCTTGCTTGGAAGTTTATGATTATTGCCTTATTTATAATTTTTTGGATTTTATGGTGGAATAGAAAACTTTCTATTGAAAAATATAGAACTAAAAATGCTTTAGAAGAGTTAGAAAAAGCTAAGTATTCTTTAGAGCAAAAAAATATTGAAGTGCAAGAATCAAAGAAGTTTTTAGAATCTGTTTTAGATGAGACACCTGACCCAATAATTATAAAGACTTATGATGGAAAAATCTTACTAGTAAATAATTCATTAGCTGAGCTTTTTAATACAAAAGCTGAGAAAATGATTGGTAAATATGATTATGATTTTGAAAGTAAAAAAGGAATATCAAATTTCTTTAAAAAAGATTTTAAAAATATACTTGATAATTGTAAAACAGAAGTGGTATATGAAGACTTTATAGATTCAGAAAATAAAGAATTATTACACTATGTAACTACTAAAAAACCTTTTGTAGATGAAAAAGGCAAAAAAATTATTCTAATGATGGCTAATGATATATCAAATATAATAAAGTTAGAAAAAGAACACTTAAAACAGCAAGAGATGTTATTAACTCAATCAAAAATTGCATCTATGGGTGAAATGTTAGGAAATATTTCTCATCAATGGAGACAACCATTATCTGTAATAACAACAAATGTTTCAGCTATAGATGTTTGGATTGATTTAGGAAAAGAAATCACAACAAAGGAATTAAAAGATTGTGCTTCAAGTGTAATAAATCAAGCTAATTATTTATCTAAAACTATTGATGACTTTAGAAATTTCTTTATGTCTGATTCAACTAATAAAGGTATATATAAATTAAAAGATATTATTTCAAAATTAGAAACTTTAATAAAAATAGCGTATGATAATAATTTCATAAAAATCATTAATGATATAGATGAAGATATTGAACTTGAACTTAATGATAATATACTTATTCAAGCTTTTATAAATATATATAATAATACAAAAGATTCTTTTATAGAAAATAGTGTTGGAAGTGAAGATAGATATCTTTTTGTAACAACAAAAAAAGACGATAAAAATGCAATTATTACTTTTAAAGATAGTGGAACAGGGGTAAAAGAAGAGGCTATTGATAAAATTTTTGAGCCATACTTTACTACTAAGCACCAATCAATAGGAACAGGTATTGGTTTATATATGACAAATCAAATTATTACAAAACATTTAAAGGGTAAAATTGAAGTTTGCAATGAAACATATACTTATAATCAAAAAACCTATACAGGTGCGAAATTTACTGTAGAGTTACCACTTAACTAAATCCTTAGCCATCTCTCACTTTTATTTGAATATAATAAGCCAATTAAAATAAGAATAGTTAACTAAGGAAAGCAATTGAAACAATATTTAGATTTATTAAATCACATCTTAGAAAAAGGTGTTAAAAAAGAAGATAGAACAGGAACTGGTACAACATCAGTTTTTGGATACCAAATGAGATTTGATTTATCTGAAGGATTTCCTTTAGTTACTACAAAAAAGACTTTCTTAAAAGCTATTATTTCTGAATTGTTATGGTTTATTGAAGGAAGTACAGACGAAAGAAGATTGGCTGAAATTAATTATGGAGATAAAGCTTCTAATTTAATTGGTAAAAAAACAGTATGGACTGCAAATGCCGATGCTCAAGGTAAAGATTTAGGATATGTTAATACTGACACTATAAAAGAACTTGGACCTGTTTACGGAGCTCAATGGAGATCATGGAAAGGTACTGATGGAAAGTCAGTTGATCAGTTAGCTGAGTTAATCAATCAAATCAAAACAAACCCTGATTCTAGACGATTGATCTTATCAGCTTGGAATGTAGGAGAGTTGGAGAAGATGGCATTACCACCTTGTCATACATTCTTTCAATTTTATGTAGCAGAGGGAAAACTATCTTGTCAGTTATATCAAAGATCTGCAGATACATTTTTAGGCGTTCCTTTTAATATTGCTTCTTATGCATTACTAACTATGATGATTGCGCAAGTGTGTGATTTAGAAGTAGGAGATTTTGTACATACTTTTGGTGATGCTCATATATACTCAAATCACTATGATCAAGTAAACTTGCAATTAAGTAGAGAACCATTTGCTAAACCAACTATGAAGATTAATCCTTTGATTAAAAATATAGAAGATTTTAAGATGAGTGATTTTGAATTAGTTGGATATGAATCACATGAGGGTATTAAAGCCCAAATGGCAGTATAAGGATAATAGATGAAAATTTCAATGATAGTTGCATACGGAAAGAATTGGGAAATTGGTTTAAACAATGAAATGTTATGGCATATAAGTGAAGATTTTAAGAACTTTAAAACTATTACATCTGGACATCATATTTTAATGGGAAGAAAAACATTTGAAAGCATAGGGAAACCACTTCCAAATAGAACATCTTTAGTATTATCAAACAGTGGATTTGAGCATGAAGGTGTTCATACTTTTTCTGATGTTCAAGAAGCTTTTAATTTTGCAAGAGAGAGTGCAGAAGAAGAGCTATTTATAATAGGTGGTGCAAATATATATGAAACACTATTTCCTTATGTTGATAAAATGTATTTAAGCGAAGTAGATTTTGAGGGTGTTGCTGATGCTTTTTTAAAACCTATTGATTTCTCAACTTGGGATTTGACAGAAGAAAAATTATATGATGAAATACTTGAACATGGAAAAGTTAAATCTCCCGCTTGGAAATTTAAAGTTTGGGTTAAAAAAGACTAATTATGAAATATGAAGATATAGATTTCAATAAACTTTATGTAGAACAAAAACAGCTTACTTCTTTTAAAGCAAAAGGAAAAGATGCCTGGGATGAAAAAGCTCCTTTTATGAATAAGAAAGTTCATAAGTCAATTTATAATGAGCAGTTCTTAAAATTATTAGATTTAAGTGAAATAAATAGCGTTTTAGACGTTGGATGTGGAGTTGGAAACTTATCTTTAAGACTTGCAAAAAATGTAAAAGAAATAAATAGTTTAGATTACTCGCCTGTGATGTTAGAAATACTTCAAGAAAATGCAAAGCAACAAAAAATAGAAAATATAAATATTATAAATAAATCTTGGTATGATTCTTGGGATGAGGTAGCTAATTGTGATTTAGTTATAGCTTCCCGTTCTATGGAAGTTAAGAATATGAAAGAAGTTTTAGTTAAACTAAATAACAAAGCTAATAAAAAAGTAGTCTTAACATATAAAAAAGGAGGGTCTTTTGTAAGTGAAGAGATTCTTGAAGTTTTACAAAGAGAGATTATACGAAAACCTGATTATATTTATCTTGTAAATATATTATATTCACTTGGAATAAGTGCAAGTGTTAATTTCATACAAAGCGAGGGAAGAAGTACAATATATACTTCAAAAGAGAAATTTATTAAAAGTGTTTCTTGGAGTATAGATGGACTTAGTTCAGATGAAATTAGTCGATTAGAAAAATATTATGATAGTTTAGATAAAAATAAAAAAGAAGAAAAAGACTTTGCATACTGGGCTGTAATTTCTTGGGATAAAACTTCAAATTTAATTTAAAAAATAATAGAGTAGAAAAGGGAGACAATCTACTCTATTTTGTATAAATTATTTTAAATTGTTTTTTGCATATTGTCTTACTTGTTTATTACTGTCGTGTGTTAAGATTTCTAAAACTTTTAACGAAGTCTTAGGATCTTTAGCAATAACCGTTCTTACATTTAGCGAAGCATTATTTGTTAAGTAATCTTGAGTGATATTACTGAATTTATCTCCAGCGTATGCTGTACTAAATATTAATAACGAAAACAAAATAGATTTGAAAGATCTTTTCATTTTTATCCTTTTTTTAAATTTGTATGGGAAGTATAGTTAAATAGGATAAAAATTGTCTTGATTTAAATCAATATAGGATAGAAATTGTCCTATTTAAAGAAAAGTATTAAAAAAAGGATAATTATAAGAGGAAAATCCTCTTATAAAATATTTAATTGGTGAGCTAAATCATCAGCTATTCGTTTATAATTTCTAACTGCAAGCAGTCTTGCTTGTCCCTCAAGTCCTACTTGTGTTACTTCATCTTTTGTTAATCCTAAGATGTAGTCAAGTTTTTCTTTAATATCTTCTTTTGTAAAATTACACATCCATGCACTTGCATCTTTATCAAAAATTGATTCATTATTTTCATTTTGTGTCATAATACAAGGAACGGCTGAAGAGTAATAGTCTAGTACTTTCATTGGTGTTGAAGAGTTAAATAATTCAATATCAGGTAATAGTGCAAGACCAATATCTGCTTTTGAAATTAAGTCTAAAAGTTCATCTTTTGTTTTAGCATTATGTACTTCTATATGTTCTTTAATACTTGAATACTTTTCAACCAACTTTTGAGTATATTCAGGATCTTTTGAAGAAATCATAATCTTATATGTTCCATCTGATAATTCACTAAAGGCATCTAGAATAGTTTCAAATTCTCTTAGTTTATCTAAAGTTCCTGCATAGAAAAATCTTTTTTCAACACCTTCATGTTGAATGTTTTTTGTCATAACTTCAGGATCAATTCCTGATGGAATAACAAAAGTTCTTGTTTTAACTTTCTTTAAATAATCATCTCTCATTTTTCTAGATGTTGGCAAGAAAATATCACAATCATTTATAAGGCTTGTTTCTCCATATAATTTAATTTTGTTATTAATAACATCTAAAAAACTCTTTTTGTTATTTGCTTCATCTTTTTGAAGTTTTGCAATTCTTTTTGGATAAGACAATCTAAATGCAACTTTATAGTTGAATATTGGTCTTTTTTGTATAACTTCTTTTAAAATATCAGTATCATTTCTTACTGCTACAAAATCATAATCTCCAAGACTTATATTATTTTCTTCTAATATTGATAGTGTATTTGTTTTTTTCTCGTGCGGAATAATAAACTTATTATCATAACTTTCAAAATTGGTTTTAGTTTTAGAAAAATAGATAATATTTATTTCATAATGTGCAGTTAGATATTTTTCAAAAAGCGGGCCAATAAAACTATGTTCTTTATGCTCAAGCTGGTCTGTAATATATAGAAATTTACTCATTTAATGCTCCTAAATAAAATGTATAACAATATTATCTATAAAAAGTAGCATTAAAAAAGCAAGTTTTAACTATGCTTTTTTCTTAAATTGTAACTCTGCTATTAAAGTGGCTAATATAATTAAAGCAGCGCCAGTGATTTGTATACCCGTAAGTACCTCTCCACCTACTACATAGCCATACACTGCAGCACTAACAGGTTCCATAGTAAAGATAACAGCTGTTTTAGTTGCAGTTGTAAATTGCTGCATATATGTTTGTATTAAAAAAGCATATACTGTTGCAAATACTGCTGTTACAATTACAGCTTTAAAAAAAATATAATCATAATTTAAATCAAAAGTTGTAACATCAAGGCTTAGGGAAAAAATAAGTGATAAAACTGTTACTGTAACTAATTGGAATAGAACTAATAGATATACATTAACTTCTTTTGAATATTTGCCTGTGAAAATAATATGTAAAGCAAAAAGAAAAGCACAAATAAGTGTTAATAATTCGCCAAAACCTAGAGTAAGTTTTCCAGACATTGTAAGTAAATATAGGCCAATAACTGCAACTAGAGATGCTATAAAGACATTTTTACGTACATGATCTTTAAATATAAAATAAGCTAAAAAAGGAACACAAATTACATTAAGTCCTGTAATAAAAGCAACAATAGAACTTTTTGTATACGTTAGCCCAAAAGTTTGTGTGGCAAATGCTGAAAATAAAAAAGTACCTAATAATATACCAATTAGGACAGTTTTTTTATTTATCTCTTTTAGATATTTATATGCAATAAAAAACATCAAAATACTAGCAAGTCCAAATCTAAAGAATAAAAAAGAGTAAACAGGAGTTGAGTCAATAGCTTCTTGAACCATCAAAAAAGTAACACCCCATGCAATTGCAACACTTAAAAGTAATAAATCTGCTCTATATTCATATATCTTTGTTTTTGTCATAAAAACATATCCTTATTTTAAAAAATGGATTATATCATAGTCTAAATAAAGAATTAAATTATAAATTGATTATGTAAAAATTACAACTTAATTGTATTTTAAATAAGTTTTCAGTAACATTTAAGCTTGATTCTAAAAAGAGAGTATTAATGAACGAAAATATAATTTCTATGAGTAAAATTAATAAGTATTATGATGACTTCCATGTACTTAAGAATATTGACTTTAGTGTAAAAAAAGGTGAGATTGTTGTTGTATGTGGACCATCAGGTTCTGGAAAATCTACATTAATTAGATGTATTAATGGACTTGAAGATATTGATGAGGGAATTATTCTTGTTGACAATATTGATATTCATGCTAGTAAAAAGAATCTAAAAGAAATTAGAAGTGAAGTAGGAATGGTTTTTCAGCACTTTAATCTTTTCCCTCATTTAACTATTTTAGAGAATATAACACTTGCGCAAAACCTTGTAAAGAAAAGATCAAAAGCTGAAGCTATAAAAATTGGAAGAGAATTACTTGAAAAAGTAAAACTTTCAGATAAAGCTGATTCTTATCCTGCTGATTTATCGGGGGGTCAAAAACAAAGAGTTGCAATTGCAAGATCTTTAGCTATGAAACCAAAGGTTATACTTTTTGATGAGCCAACATCTGCACTTGATCCTGAGACAATTGGAGATGTATTATCTGTAATGAAAGATTTAGCTCAAGAGAACTTTACAATTGTATGTGTTACTCATGAGATGGGTTTTGCAAAAGAAGTTGGAGATAGAATTGTATTTATGGATCATGGTACAATTGTTGAAGAAAATTCTCCAGAAGAGTTTTTTAATAACCCAAAAAGTGATAGAGCTCAAAAGTTCTTGAAAGAAATTTTAACACATTAGTCCATCTTAAATAAAAAGGAAACACATGAAGAATTTAGTTAAAAAGTTTTTAGTAGCAGTTTTTGCTATTAGTACATTATTCACTGTAAATTCATTTGCAGATGATATTGAGTTGTGGAAAAAATCTACATTAAATCAAATCTTACAAAGAGGTGAATTAAGAGTAGGTATGGAGCCTGGTTACATGCCTTTTGAAATGAAAGATAAAAAAGGTCGAATCATAGGTTATGATGTTGATATGGCTAAAAAAATGGCTAAAGAAATTGGTGTTAAGTTAAAACTTGTTCCTACTTCATGGGATGGTATTATTGCTGGATTACTTACTAATAAGTTTGATATTATTATGTCAGGTATGACTATTACTCAACAAAGAAACTTAAAAATTAACTTTGCTGATCCTTATGTAGTTGTTGGTCAAACAATTATGATTAGAAAAGAGTTAGCTGGAAAAATTAAATCAGCAGCTGATTTAGATAAACCAGAATATACGGTTGTAACTAAACTTGGTGTTACAGGTGAAATTGCTACTAAAAAATTCTTTAAAAAAGCAAAAATAATTACTTTTGAGACAGAATCTGATGCAGCTTCTGAAGTTTTAAATGGTAAAGCAGATGGTATGGTTTATGATCAACCTTACAATATTCTATTTATGAGTGATAAAGGTAAAGATAAATTAGTTCACCTAGATGCACCATTAACTTATGAACCTCTTGGTTGGGCTATTAGAAAAGGTGATCCTGATTTTCTTAATTGGTTAAATAATTTCTTAAGACAAATTAAGGGTGATAAAGTTGTAGATTTCCATGAAAAATTAAATGAAAAATGGTTAAGAGATACTTCTTGGCTAAAAAGAGTTCAGTAACATATGGCTAAGAGACAATCATTAGCAGAGAATAAAACATTAGGGCATTTTATTGCCATAATGTTTTTTGTAGCCGTAGGTTACTTCTTTTATGCAGCTGCTGCAAACATGAATTATGTTTGGAAATGGAATAGTGTTCCAAAATATTTTGCATATGAAGAAACAACAGAAATAGAATCTCCAATAGATGGAAAACTAGTATTCGAAGATAACAAATACTTTATTCAAGGTGATGAAAAAGTTGAAGTTGAGAATTTAGATAGTAGTTTTCTATTTGACTATAAAGTTGGTGAAGATATCTATGAAAGTGATGTTATTGCTTTAAAATCTGAAATGAAAGCAGGTCCTGTATTATCAGGGCTTTGGATAACCCTTAAAATTTCATTTTTTGCAATGATTTTAACTTTAATTATTGGTATTATTGTAGCACTTATGAAGCTATCTTCAATGATTTTTTTACGAGATATAGCAACTGTATATATTACAATTGTAAGAGGTACTCCTCTGCTTGTTCAAATATTTTTATTTTACTTTATAGTTGCAAATATCTTTGAACTTGAAAGATTTGTTGCAGGTATTTTATCCCTTGGGATTTTCTTTGGTGCTTATATGGCAGAGATTTTAAGAGGTGCCATTCAGTCAATTGATAAAGGGCAACTTGAAGCTGCTAAATCACTTGGTATTTCAAACTTCCAAGCTATGAGATATATTATCCTCCCTCAAGCTTTTAAAAGAGCTTTGCCAACACTAGTTGGTGAAACTATTGCACTTGTAAAAGATTCTTCTTTAGTTTCTGTAATATCTATTACAGATTTAACAAAAGTTGGAAAAGAGATAGTTGCAAACACTTTCTCTCCTTTTGAAACATGGATTGTTATTGCCCTGTTATATTTATGTATTACTTCCATATTAAGTTATATTGGGCATAGATTAGAAAAACGAATGGCCTCCAAGGGTGGAATGAGTTAAGTGGAACTCATTTCAAACTTCTTACAACAATCAATAACATTTTTTGCCATTATGGATCCTATTGGAATAAGTGCTATTGCATTGTCTTTATTAAGTACAAATATTACTAAAACTCAGATATCACAAGTAGCTTATAAATCAACGCTAACAATTATAATTGCATTTTTTGTAGTACTTATTAGTGGTGAGTTTATTTTAAAAATCTTTGGTATTGATGAAAACTCATTAAAAGTTATGGGTGGAATCATTCTAATCTTAATGGCAATTTCTATGGTAAATGGTGCAACAAAAGAAAAAACTGATAATGAAGAAAAAGACTATACTGAACTAGCAATTATTCCTATTGGAATTCCTATTGCTTTTGGAACAGGGTTATTTACTACTATTATTATTTTTAAACACCAAGCTACAACTTTTCTTGATTTATTCTCTATTTCATTAGCCTTTTGTTTAAATGCATTAGTATTTTATTTTGTTTTAAAAAACTCTATTTATATTAAAAAATATTTAGGAATAACAGGACAAAATATTATTACAAAGCTTATGGGATTGATTGTAGGAGCAATTGCAGTTCAATTTATCATAAGCGGAATTGTACACCTTTCAAAAGGTTATATGGGTGCTTGATATTTATATAAAAGGTTTTATCGTAACTTTTTCCTTAATAGTTGCAATTGGAGCTCAAAATGCTTATATCTTAAAACTTGGATTATTAAAACAGTATGTTGGAATCGCAGTAACTTTATGTGTATTATTTGACTCGATTTTAATTTCAGCAGGGGTATTTGGACTTGGATTTTTTGTAAAAGGAAATCAAGTTTTAATAAATAGTATTGCAATTATAGGAATACTATTTTTATGTTTTTATGCTTTTTTATCTTTTAAATCAGCTTTGAAAAATGAAAGTATAAAAATAGATGATCAAATAAAAACTAATCCTTTAGGAAAAGTGTTATCAATGCTTTTAGTTTTTACTTTTTTAAACCCACATACATATTTAGATACCGTACTTTTAATTGGTGGTATTGGTGCAAATTTAAGTGATGATTTAAAGTTATACTTTTTAATAGGTGCTATTTCTGCTTCTTCTGTTTGGTTTATATCTTTAGGATATGGTGCTAGACTTCTAATTCCTTTATTTAAAAAACCAATTACTTGGAAGGTTCTAGATATTTTTATTGGTTTGATAATGCTTTTAATTGCGTATACTTTAATAGATTTAATTGTATATTAAAAAGTATTTAAAATTATAAAATGTAAAGGTTTAAATTATGAATAATACAAGTATAGAGCAAATAGGGTGTTTTAAAACTATTTTAGACCCATATAATGGAATAACAATAGAACAATCATCCCTTCCAAATTCTAAAGAAGAATTTGAATTAAACTTGGATTATCTAATAGAAAATACCAAAGATAGACGAAATCTTATTTGGATATATATTGATATAAATCGTTCTGATTTTATTCCAATTGCTACAAAAAAAGGTTTTTTCTTTCATTCTTGTGATGAAAAATATGTTTTAGTAGTAAAACGACTAATTAACGATGCTATAATCCCAACTGCTGCAAACCATACTTTAGGTGTAGGAGCAGTTATAATAAATGAAAAAAATGAATTATTAGTAATAAAAGAAAGAAACTCAAACCTTGGTTTTAAACTTCCAGGCGGTCATATAGATAATGGTGAAATGATTTCTACTGCTCTTGTACGAGAAGTAAAAGAAGAAACTGGGATTGATATAGAGTTTGATTCTATTATTAGCTTGGGTCACTTTTATCCACATCAATTTCATAAATCAAATTTATATATATTATGTATTGGACATGCAAAATCAAGTGAAATAAATATTGAAGATACTAAAGAGATTTTAGAAGCAAAATGGATGGATGTAAATGAATACTTAGCAGATGAAAATGTTCTTTCTTACTCAAAAGCAGTTGTTATTTCTGCTATAGAATATAAAGGTTTTAAACTTGCGAATCATGAAACACTTTGTCATATAAAGAAAGATTTTGAACTGTTTTTTCCCGTAGTGGAAAAATAGTTTAAATTTTATAAAAATTAAATATAATACATTTTAAAATTAAAGGAAAATTATGAAAGAAATTATATCAACTAAAAAAGCTCCAGATGCAATCGGACCTTATAACCAAGCAACAGCATTAGCTAACTTAGTATTTACATCAGGACAAATAGCCTTAAATCCTGAAACAATGGAAATAATAGAAGGTGGAATCAAAGAACAATCAAAAGTTGTTATGGAAAACTTAAAAGCAGTATTAGAAGAAGCTGGGTCATCTTATGAAAATGTATTAAAAACTACTTGTTATTTATCTGATATGGATAACTTTGCCGCTTTTAACGAAATTTATGGAGCATATTTCAAAGCTGAAACTGCACCAGCACGTGCAACAGTTGCTGTTAAAACTTTACCTAAAAATGTTTTAGTTGAAGTAGATGCAATTGCTTTTAAAAACTAGAGAATTTTCTCTAGTTTTTACTTTACTTTTTTAAACTACGAACATTAACTTCGCAATTATTACAATAGCAATTCCTAAAACTAAAGCATAAGTATGAAAATAATTCATAAAAGCAACAGGCTCAGTTTTTGTAAGCTTACAATACATAGTATAAATCACTCCAAGAACGATAAGAACAACAAAGAACAGTTTAATCCATAGTAATACTTGCATTGAAGTTTCAAAGTATCCTACTTCACTATTTACGTATTTTGAAAACATATATCCACCAGTACCCATAAGTAGTACAACAATTGCCGGATAGATTTTAAGACCACGTCCTACTATCGCTTCTATCATTTTTGTATGAAACTCAACTCCGAGTTTATTTTTAACTGCTGGAAAAACTATTACGTCCGCAAAGATAAAACCTATAAAGATTATTGCAGAAAGTAGGTGGATGATTAGGATGAATGTATATTCCATGTATTGACCTTTAATTTATTTATGATAATTATAATCAATATTATGTGTTTATTTATTGATTTTGATCAATCATGGAGTTAACTTTGAATTTTATTCTTGATTAAACTTTTTAGAGTTTACATTTTTTACTATACCTTTTGAGATAGATGATGTTTTTATTGCAATTTCATTAGTGTGGCTAGCAACAGTTGCAATTTGCTGAGTTTGCTGATCTTGCTGTGATACTGCATCATTAATTTGTTCTATACCTGCTTGTTGCTCTTTGGATGCTAGTTCTACATCTTTGATTAATTTTATAGTTTCTTTAATATCTTGATTTAATAATTCATAACCTTGAATCATTTTATCAGATGTTGTTTTTCCCTCATTAGTTGTTATATTGGCATTTTCTACTAAATCTTTTATCTCTTTTGCAGCCTCTGCACTCCTTGAAGCTAGATTTCTTACTTCTTGTGCAACAACAGCAAACCCTTTTCCTGCTTCACCAGCTGTTGCTGCTTCTACAGCGGCATTTAGCGAAAGAATATTTGTTTGAAATGCAATTTGATCTATTATTCCAATAGAATTATTTATTGCACTAACTTGTTCATTAATTTTTTCCATTGATAAAGTAGTTCTATTAGCTAAGTGATTTCCTTCTTCCACTGATGTTATTACTTTATTTGCAAATTGAGACATCTCTTCTACATTTTGTGAATTACTAACAATTGTACTTGTAATTTCTTCAAGTGCTGCTGCTGTTTCTTCTAGCGATACTGCAGCTGCGTTTGATGTGTCATTAAGTGTTTTAACATTGTCTAAAAGAGTATTTGATGAATTACTTAGTGTTAATCCAACTTCTTTATTTTCTTTGAGCATATTTGTTATTGAATCACCTAATAAATTTACTCCGTTTGCAAGTTTTAATAAATGCATTTTAATATCACTTGTTTCAACTTTATTAAGATAATTATAATTTGAATACTCTTCTAATATATCTAATACATGCTCGATATTATATTCAATATTTGTTCCCATTTGATTTAGTAGTTTTGTTAACTCTTGTAGTGCTGGATTTGATGTTTTTGCACTAACTCTTTGACATAAATCACCTTGTTCAAACTCCGATAAAACAACTATTGTTTCATCTATAACTTTTCTATCTTCTTCTATTCCTAGCTTTGTTAAGTTAATATTTTTATTAACTATTTTTGCCATCATTCCTAATTCATCTTTTGATGAATCATCTAATAATTGAGCATCTTTTGTTTCTCTATTTAAATATTTAAAAAAGTCTAGTAATCCATCTTGAAAATTATCTAAAGGCTCTAAAATTAATTTTTTTGCAATATAAAGTGAAATAAGAATTAGTAAAATTAAGGCTAAACTTGCACCAATGGCTATTGTAAATATAAAATCATTAATATCTTGATTTGTTTTTTCTATCATCAAGTTTACGTTATCTTCAATTTCATCTACATAAGCACCAGTTCCAATAACCCAATTCCATGGTTTAAATTTAGTAATATATGAGAATTTTTCTTCTGCTTTATTTGCTTGTGTTTTTTTCCAAAAATATTTATATAAACCGTGACCTTTTGTGTTAGCAATCTCTGTCATTTCTTTAAATATATATTTTCCATTTGTGTCTTTTATTTTTGATACATCTTGTCCATTTAAAGATGGAGATAAAGGATGTAGTAACATTTTTGAATCACTATCATTAATCCAAAAATAGCCATCTTTCCCATATCTAATATTAGCAATTGATTTTAATGCCTCTTTTTGTAATTTTGAATTAATATCATTTACAAAAGTTCCAGTACCTATAATCCAATTAAAAGGCTTAAATAATTTAACATAAGAAATTTTTGTTTGAGGAGATTGAAATCCTTCATTTTGCCATGAATATGCTAATGTTCCTTCATTTTGTTTATTTACAATATTTGTCATTTCTTTAAATATATATTTACCATTAATATCTTTGATATCTGAAATATCTTTGCCATTTAATTTTTTTGATATTGGATGTAAAACCATATAGCTATTTGTATCTTGTATCCAAAAATAACCATCATTTTCATATCTAGAATTATTAATTAGGTCTTTTATTTTATTCTGTAATTCTTCTACTGATAAAGTATCTTTATTTTTAGAATAAATAGTATTAATTATATTTAGGATGAAGTTAACTTTATCAGATAAGTTTTTTTCTACTTCTTTTTGAATTTTTTCCTCTGAAGTTCTTTCATAATATGAATCAACAGTTTTTTCTATAATTGAAACATAATTTTTCAATTCAAGTTCTTTATTTTTATAAGCTTCAACTTTATAAGCTTCGATTTTTTTGTCTGATTGTATTTCCATTGATATTATTGCTTGAATTGCAATGGCAATTGAGATAATAATTGATAAAAAAACAATTATTTGTATTTTAGTTTTTATGGAATAATTTTTCATAAGCAGTCTCTCTTTCATTAATTATTAAAAATAATTATTCCGAATTATTCTCTTTATATTATAAGAGTATACTTAAATGATATGTAACTAATGTGTCACTGGTGTATTTAATACCCTATAATTCTATGTTTTAGGGTATTTAGTAATATTTTATATTTATAAATACTTTTTGAATTTTATTGATATTAAACTACAAAAAATATATTTTATAAATAAATAATTTATTTTTATTCATATTTTAAACTCAATCCCACTCTTTGTTTTTCTAAATCAACACTTACAACTTTTATTTTTTCTAAGTTCTGATTGATACTTAAAACTTCACTTGGATGGTTTATTCTTTTTGCGCTTATTTGTGAAATATGAAGTAGGGCGTCATTCTTTAGACCAATATCAACAAAAGCTCCGAAGTCAGTAATATTTCTTACAATTCCACTTAACATAAATCCTTCTTTTAAGTCTTCAAGTTTTGTAATATCACTTGCAAATTTCACTTGATTAAATTCATTTCTTACATCATATCCTGGTTTCTTTAGTTCTTGGATTATATCTTGTAGTTTTAATATACTTGTGTTTAGCTTAGTAGCAATACTCTCTAATTGATTATCTTGTATCTCTTCTATCTTGTAGCTTTTTTGTAAAGATTTTGTAAGAGCGTAATCTTCTGGGTGAATTGCTGTATTATCAAGGATTGATTTCCCTTCTTTTATTCGCAAGAAACCTACTGCTTGTTCATACGCTTTTGCTCCTAAACCTTTTACTTTTAGAAGTTCATTTTTACTATTGAACTTTTTTATAGTATCTCTGTGTTCGATTATATTTATTGCTAGTTTTTCTGAAATCCCTGAGATAAAAGATAGTAGTTTATATGAAGCAGAGTTTAAATCAACACCTACTTTATTTACTAAATCAACTGTTGTATTTTCAAGTTTTAAAGCTAACTCTTTTTGATTTACGTCATGTTGATATTGACCAATTCCTAAAGACTTTGGATCTATTTTTACAAGTGTTGCCATTGGGTCACGAAGTCGTCCTGCAATTGAAATAGCACCTCTGATTGTTACATCTAGGTTTGGGTATTCTTGGGCTGCTATTTTTGATGCTGAGTACACACTTGCACCTATTTCACTTACTATTGCATAGTTTATATCTAAATCATTTTCTTTTATAAGGTTTATTATAAATTCGGCTGTTTCTCTTGATGCTGTTCCATTTCCAATTGCTATTGAAGTTACTTTATACTTTTTGATTAAAGCTAAAACTATCTTACTTGAAAGTTCCATATTCTCTCGTGGTTTTGTAGGATAGATTACATTTGAATCTAGATAAATTCCATTTTCATCTATTACTGCTAATTTACAACCAGATACAAAACCAGGATCCATTCCTAAAATGACTTGATTTACAAGTGGAGCTGTTTGAAGTAATTCTTTTAAGTTTTTACCAAAAAGTTCAATTGCTTCACTTGATGCTTTTTCTTTTATTGTGTTTATAGCTTCTCTTTTTAGACTTGGAAGAAGTAATCTTTTTAAACCATCTTTATAACTTTCAAAAACTATATCTTTAGAACTTGATGCCCATTGTGGAATTTTGTATTTTTTTATATTTTCCAATAGGTGATTTTCATCAATTTCTATTTTTACAGAAAGCTCTTTTTCATTTACTGCTCTCAAAATTGCTAAAGTTCTATGAGATTTAATATATTTTATCTTTTCAGACTTATTTGCAAAGTTTGAATAAACACCCTTTTTATCAAAGGCTTTTCCTTCTTTTATTTGAAGTTCTCCCCATGAAGCTATTAGATTTCTTACAATCTCTTTTGATTTAAAATCATCAGCATATCTTTGAGCTATTATGTCTTTAGCTCCTTGTATTGCTTCCTCACTTGATTTTACTTTATTATTGACAAACTGTTTTGATTTTTGTTGTATCTCTTCATTTGTATATTTTAAAGATTGGATTATATTTGCTAAGGGTTCTAATCCATTATCAATTGCATCACTTGTTCTTGAAGATTTTTTATCTTTAAATGGTGCATAAATATCTTCTAAAACTTGTATCGTTTTAGCTTCATTTATACTATTTTTTAGCTTTTCATTTAAAAAGTTTTTTTCATCTAAGAGGTTTAAAATATCTTCTTTTCTTTTTATAAGTTTTTTCGAATAATTAAAAACTTCCTCAAAAGCTCTTAAGTCTTCATCCGTGGCATTTTCCGTTTTATCTTTTCTATATCTAGCAATAAAAGGAATAGTACATCCTTCATCAAGTAAAGTGATTATATTCTTAATTGAATTATTTGATAACTTTGTTTTTTCTTTTAATAGATTTATTAAATCACTAGTCAAGAACTATCTCCTTAGAATCACTTCTTGTATTTTTAATTGGAGTATTTTCTTTCGCTCTCACTGTATAAACAAATGAAATTTTTGCATCATCACTTTGGTTTTTACTTGCATGATGTAAAGTTTTACAATGAAATAAGACTACATCACCTTTTTTAAGTTTTTGCGATGTTCTAGTTTTTATTAGTTCTTGGTTTTCCTTGTTTTCATCTAAAAAATTTGAATCTTCATCAAATCTATCTTTTGAGAATTGAATTTTATGTGATGCAGGAATAAATTCTAGAAGTCCATTTTCTAAGAACTCATCACCTAAGCTAAGCCATACTGAAACTAAGTTGTCACCATTAAAATGCCAATATCTTCTATCTTGATGCCAATAAGTTCTAGTACTTTCATGTGGTAATTTAGTCATAATTGAATTATGATGAGCTAAAGTAAGTATAGGAGTGTCGTTTAGTATTTGTTTTAAAATTGGCCTAATTTTTTTATTTGTCATCCAATCTCTAAATACTTCTTCTCTATTATACACTTGTCTTAATCTTCTAACTGTGATTTTTTCTTCATCTACATTCATATATTCTTGTTCACTCTCGATTGGAGCTTCTTTTCTTTGCAAGTGTTCTTTCGCTTTTTCTAAAATATCATCGCATAGTTCTTCCTTTGCGAAGTTTTTTAGGATTATAAAGCCATTTGAATTGAATTCTTCTAATTGTATATTTGATAGTTTCATATTTTCTCTTAGTGTTATTAGTTTGTTATATTATAGTGAAAAATCTATTTTTCTTTGATTATTTAATATGACATTTAAATAAAATAGTTCCGTTGCTAATACTATCGTAAAAAGAATTTTTTAAATAAATATAGATATATTAATAAGTTTATCTTATATTTTAATTATTAGTATTAATTATAATATAAGGATTAAATGATTATAATTCTTTTGAAATACATATTTTAAAAGGAAAAACTATATGAAAAAAATATTCGCAATCACTCTAGCAGCAATGCTATTTATCCCAAACTTATTAAGTGCAAACTCTGCAAAAGGTCTAAATGTTGTAGTTACATCACCTGATGCTCAAACGCAAATGATGGCTATGGTTTTATCAATGATGACATTAAAACAAAAAAAAGAAATCAATATGACTCTTTGTTCAAGTGCAGGAGATTTAGCTGTTAAAGGTATGGATAGTAAAGTTTTAAAGCCACAAGATAAAAGTCCTAAAATGATGCTTCAAGCTATTATGAAAAAAGGCGCAAAAGTTAGTGTATGTCCTCTATACTTACCAAATGCAGGAAAAGATAAATCTGTATTATTAGATGGAATTACAGTTGCAAAACCTATGGATGTTGCAAATGAATTATTAAACAAAGATTATCAAAACTTAAGTTACTAAAAACTAATATCTTTAATTTTAAAAGTAAGAGAATTTTACTTCTCTTACTTTTTTTTGTCTACAAATTAAACCTTAGTAATATAATCAAGATTAAATTAATTGTATATTTAATTTTATATGTTATAATTTTAAAAATTTATTTAATAAAGATATAAATATTAGGAGTCCTTTATGGCAGAAAAAGAATTATCAGCAGTTGAACAGCTAAAAGCTTCAAGAAATCCTTTACATGTTATTGAAGATATGTTTAAAGAAGCACAGGAAGGTATACCTTTAAGTGACGAATATATTGGATTATTAAAATGGTATGGTATGTATCCACATATAAATGCGGATGAAACAGAAGATAAAAAATACTTTATGAAAAGAATCAAACTAACTGATACAAAAATGAATCAAGAACAGTTAGCTGTAATGGCAAAAATTGGACTTGAATATGCTCAAGGTTTAGTTGATATTACAGATAGACAAAATATACAATTTCACTATATTCAAATAAAAGATATTCCAGCAATCTTTAAACTTTTAGATTCAGTAGGATTAACTTCAAGAATGGCATCAGGTGATGGTCCAAGACCTATTATGACTTCACCTGTTGGTGGAATTGACGCAGATGAAATCATTGATGGAAGTATTCTTGCACGTGAAATTGATACTTATTTTGATGAAAATGAAGATAGATTTTGTAACTTCCCAAGAAAATATAAAATCGGAATTTCTGGGTGTTCAAGACATGCAGCCGCACATGAAATTCAAGATGTAGCATTTACTGCATTTAAAAATGATAAAGATGAAGTTTTATTTGACTTAACACTTGCAGGTGGACTTTCAAAATCAAAACAAATTGCATTAAGAGCAAACAAATATGTTAAGCCTGAACAAGTAAAAGATGTAGCAGTTGCATGTGCTGAAATTTTTAGAGATTATGGTAATAGAGCAAATAGAAATAAAGCGAGAGTTAGACACTTAGTAAATGAGTGGGGATTAGAAAAATTTGTAGCTGAAATTGAAAAAGTTATTGGCTATGAATTAGAAGATGGTTTAGAAGAACCAGCAATTACAGCTTTAGAAAATAGAAATCATTTTGGTATTCATAAAGCAAAACAAGCTGGAGAATCATTTATTGGATTTGCTACAAACTCAGGAAGAGTTGATGGTAATGATTTTAAATTAATGAGTGATATTTGTAAAAAATATAATGCAGGTGGAATGGCTTTAACTTCTACTCAAAACTTTATTATTTATGGTGTAAAAGATGCAGATGCACAAGTTTTAGCAGATGAAATTGATGCATTAGGTTACCCATATGCTCCAACACCATTTAGAGCAAGATTACAATCATGTACTGGTAGAGAATTCTGTAAATTTGGTATTACTGAAACAAAAGAATATGCTAAAAAAGTTGTACTTGAATTAGAAGAAAAAAACCCTGATTTTACTGAAACTGTAATGATCGCAATTTCAGGTTGTGGAAATGGATGCTCACATCCACAAATTTCTGATATTGGTTTTGTTGGAACTAAAGTTAGAGATGAAGATGGAAAAAGAGTTGAAGGTTATGATGTTTTATTGGGTGGACAACTTCAAGGTGAAAAGGGAAGTAGAATTGCTCATAAAACTGGTGTAAAAGTTGAAGCTTCTAAACTTGTTGATTTTGTGGGAGATTTAATCTCTTCATACAAAGCAGATAACTTAGGTCAAAATTCTTTTAGAGAGTATTTAAATACTGTTGAATTAGAAAAGTAAAACTAAAAAGTCTAAAATGAATATGGAAAGTTAATATAACTTTCCATATAAATCTAAGTGAATTAGATAAACTCTTAAATCAAATTCTACTTGATGATAATCTTCTTGTATAAAAGTACACAAATTATAAAAAGATTTATTATGTTCTTTCTCTTTAAAGTGAGATAATTCATGAACTATAATCATTTCTAAAAACTTCTCTGGAGCATTTTTAAACATAGATGCAACTCGTATTTCATTTTTTGATTTTAGCTTACTTCCTTGAACTCTTGAAATTATTGTATGCATTCCAAGTGCATTACTTATTACATTTATTTTTCCATCATACATAACTTTTGAGACTTGAAATTTTTTAAAATATTCATTTTTAAAATTCATTACATAAGCATATAAAGCTTTATCTGTTTTTATTTCATGCTTTTTGGGATATTTTTTTCTTAAGTAATCACCTAGTTTATCTTTGTTAATCAAATCTTGTATTTGGTTTTGTATCTCTTGAGGATAGTGTTGTATATATTTCAATTTTAAATTAAATTCCTATTTTTTTTATTTCATCAAAAGTATAAGTAAAGATATTCTGATTGTTTTTATAGCTAGCTACATATAAAATATTATATTTATCACAAATATTTTTTACAATATTTAAGCCTAATCCTAAACCTCTTTTTGATTCTTCTTCTCTATAGTTTTTTTGAAATATTTTATTTTTATCTTTTATTTCATTGGCAAAACTTCTAAATTCTAAGATAATTCTATTAGATTTTTTTGATTTCACTAAGCTAATATAAATAGGTTTTTCTATTTTGGCATATTTAATTGCATTAGAAATATTATTATCAATTAGCCTTTCTAATTCTACAATATTTATATAAGTATATGCATTTATATCAACATCTGATTCTATCTCTTTTAAATTCATTCTACATATTGTTTGGAAAAAAGCAATTCTTTTTTCTAACATTTCACTCAAAGATATTAAATTAGGATTATATTTTATTGAGTCATAAGAAGTTACATAAGATAAATCCTCATAAGAGTTTGATAGCATGTTTATTGAAGCATCAATTGAGTCAATAAAAGGTGTTAACGAGTCATCTTCTTGTAAGTCCTTTATCATTTCAGCATTCATAAGAATACTGGATAAAGGAGTTCTAATTTGATGTACAGTGTCTGCTATAAAACGCTTTATATCATCTTTTGCATCTTCTAAGTCTTCATGATTTTTTTCTAATTTAGAAATAAAAGTATTAATAGAATTGACAATAAGCCCTAATTCATCAGAGGAAAGGGAAGATAATCTTTTATGAAAGTTTGCTTTTCCTTCTGCAATACTTTCTGCCTCTTCTACGATTTGTTTTATTCTAGAACTCATATCTTTATAGATATAAAAAAGACCTAAAGATGATAAAACAATCCATAAAATAAAAGCATTACTACTATTAAATAAAATTTTACTAGATGTTTCGTAAATAGAATTTACATCATTTTTAATACCACTTTTGATTGTTTCTCGTAAACTTTGATAAAGTTCTAAGACTTTATTATATTTACTCACTACTAATTGTGTTTTAATATGAATATAGTCATAAGTATTGTCATCTTCAATTAAATCTTCAGATAAATTACTAGCTTCAAAATAGTAATCGTTGAAGGCTTGTTTAATCTTTATAAGTTCATTTTTTAAGCTAGTATTTTCAAGATCTTCTATGTTTTTTTGAATTTTACTCGCATAAGCATTTGTCTCTTTTATCCAATCTAGCTCTTTTGCAACAACTGCGTTATTAAGTTCAAAAGAAATTTTTTGTAATAAAAATTCATTATCAAAGATCGTTTCATAAATAGGAATAGATTCTTTATTAATTTGGTGAATAGTTTCTTTCATATAAGTCGTACTTGATAAAATATATATATAAAAAAACAAAAAAAACATAAACCCTACTATTGAAGGGATTAGAAATTTTTTAAGTATTGATAATGAATTATAATATTTAATAAATTCTTTAAAGAAATTTATTGACTTATTTTTCATATATTATTTTCCAATTTTTATTAATGTCTTTTCTTTCAATGTATATGATTGTATTCTTTTCATTAAGTTTTTCTTTTATTTGTTTAATACTAAGTCTTCTTGGTATTGGTTTTCTTCCTGTAAAAACTAATCTTGCCCAATAACTACTATATTGAAGAACATCTTTATCAATGATGTTATTAATAAATCTTTCATGTAATTCTTTGTTTTCAGAGAGCAAAGGTTTTATTTTAATATCATTGATTTTATTTACTTTAGCTAAATATAAATATTTGATTGACTCTTTTGATAAAGTGTTTATATCAGAATCTTTGTTTGTAACAATTACAATTTCTGCTTGAAGGAATTGTGATAGTATAAATAATAAAATTAATAGAGTTCCTTTCATGATAATTCTCTTAAAAAACAAAATCTATTGAAAAAGAATAGATATTAGAGCTTGAATTTTCATAATCACCTGTAGAATTTAGATTAAACCCACCATTAAGTCCTTTAGGTCTAATTCTTTGATACTCAAATTTAAAATCCATATTTTGATTTATATGATATTTAAAACCTAATGTTTTTGCATCTTGTGCAACATTTTGAATTCCTACTAAATAATCTAAGGCAGTATTAGTATTTAGTGATGTATTCTTATCCATTTTAACTTTAGCATATGTAAAATAGGGTATTAAAGACCCAAATCTATATCCTAAAGTTGTATAAAAACCGGAAGTGCCTAAGTAAAATGAATCAACTTTTCTTTTCCCATATTCACTAGAAAAAATGAAATTATTGTAATCTATAAATAAACCTAATCCAAAATATTCTGCATTTTTGTCTTTCATTTCATACTTTTCGGCTAAATGATTTAAATTAGCTTGTCTTAAACCTGCAAAAAGATTGTTAATTAGTACGTTTGATGTTGATATTTTTCCATGTAAATAGGAAGCTCTAGCTTCAATAATATCATTTCCAAAAGTAAAGTTTATTGCTTTTAAGTCTTTTATTTCATTATTAAATACTTGATCTAAAGTTTGTATTGGAATATCAAACTTTTCTTGGCCATAACTTCCTTGAATTGTATAAAAATATTTGTTGATGATATTCGAGTAAATAAATTCTACACCATTATATATGTCAAATGGCATCTGTCCATATACTTCAATTGGCTCTCTAATCATTAATTTAGAATACCCAATATTATTGTTATTAGAATTTTTATAATATGGTAGCTTAATTCGACCTATTTTAAAAATGAAGTTTTCATTTGAATCATATTTTAAATATCCCCAGTCAATAGAGGGTTTTATATCTCCAAAATCATCTTTTCTTATTATAGCTTGTGTTATTAAAGATAAATTGTCATTAAATTTGTATGTAGCTTGAGTACCAAGTATACTATCTACATATGTATTTATTTTTTTTGATGAGCCATCTTTGCTATGAGGACCTTTTGTAAATATATATTTATTGTTATCATTATAAACTGCACCCATAGTTCCAAAAAACTTAACATCAAGTTTTGATTCTTGTGCATTTAGGTTTAAGACAAAAAATATTGATAAAAAAAGAAGAAACTTCAAATTTAAACTTCTTCTTTAATTTTTTCTAAGTCTTTAATTTTTTGGATATATTCAGCTTCTTTAGATTTAACAAAGCTGATTCTATCTTCATTTATATCAAGATATTGCTCTTTTGAATATTTCGCAATCTTAAATAAATAGTTTCTTCTTGAAGTTAAAAAATCTTCAATTTTATCAAAACCAAAATTTGCTTTTAGTTTTGCTAGTATTTCATCTTCTCTTGGATGTTGAATAGCAAATCTTGTTGGTTCTTTTTTATATAATTCTTCAGATTCTTGAATTTGTTCTTCAAAGTATGCAATAGTAGCTTGTGTAGTTTGAATATATGAATAAGATAATGCACCATTAAAATATGCAAACTTTTTTCTTAAAGCAGAGATGTTTTCTAAAATTGCTCGATGGTATGATCTTAATACATTTTCATATACTTTTGCTGCAAAGTGTCTTGTATTTGAGAACTCAGTATCAGATGCGATTTCTCTATTTTTTTTGATAAGTTCATAAGGCTCTTGCCATTTTTGCACTTCAGTTTTTATATGTCTATAAACTTCTCTAAAGGCTTCATCTGTATTTAGCTCAACATTTTTAAGAAGTTTGATTGATCTTTTAAACATTTTATCAATAGTTTGATCATCATAAAATAAGTTTTTATAAATATTGTCTGCATTTATCCAATATGTTTCAAACTCAATTTTTTCAATTTTTTCAGATTTTAAAAATCCTCTTGATGATTCTTCAAATCTAAAGGCAGGTCTTCTTTGGATATTTTTGTAAGTTTCATTTGCCACTTTTTCCATAATACTTTCTAAAGAGTTATAAATAGTAAATAACTCTTTTGAATGCTTGCTATGAATCTCATCAAATTGTTTAAGTACTTTTTCTTCACAAGATTTTAAAACATTACATAAAGCATCATATACTCCAATAATAGTTTGGTATTCTTTTATTAAAATATCGCAGATACCTTTTAAATCTTTTTTGATTGCATACTCTTTTGATTCAGCTGCTTTTGGTCTCATTTCATTTTCAATAAAATCTAACACTTCTTGAATATTCGAATCTTGTAATAATTTCAGGTTTGAAGATATATCAGAATATTTAATCTCTCTTAATTTATTCTGAAAAGTATCATATTTTTCTTCAAAGAAATCTAAAGTATTAGCATTTAAATTAGCATTTAAATCTTTTTTAAAATCTTTTAAAATAGCGTCAACTGAATCTTCAATAAGTACAGTTTTTTGTAAAGCTCTGGCATCCAATGCCATTTTTGCAGATATTGGAGTTACTTGTGCAAAGTACTTCCCAAATTTTTCAGATACATATTTTGTCGTTGTTTCTATTTGTTCTTGTGAGAACTTATCTTTTTGATTTAAAACACATAATGATTTATCTTTAAAAAGTTGCATATATTCTTCAAGAACTTTTGCTTCAGATTGTTTTCCTGCATTGTCAATAAGCGTTAGCCAAATAATTCCACCAACATCTCTTAAAACACTTCTTGTAGTATCTGTATCACTTTGAGATTGTGAGTTAAGTCCTGGTGTATCTACAAAAGATATTTCTTTTAAGATGTCCATAGGAGCATATAATGTAAGATATTTGATATCTTTCATATCTTCAGATCTTTGATCTGTGAAATCAGCTATAGCTTCTATTGGTGCATATTCTTGTGCGCCTGAGTAATAGGTAATTTTTAGTTTATACTCTTCTCCATAACTAATAAAGTTTACTTTAGAAGTAACAGGTGTTATTCCAGTTGGAAGAATATTTTTTGAAAGTAGGGCATTTAAAAATGTAGATTTTCCAGCTGAAAATTGTCCTGTAATTGCAACTTCCATTGGGAATCTAGCACGTCTAATTTGTTTTTGTAAAATACTTTCTAATTGTTTAGAAGGGAAAAATCTTTCGTGAAGAAGTTGGTCTTCAATTTTTTTTATATCACCTAGTAGTCCTTGGTCATAAATTATTTCAACTTCTTTATAAGTATCTTTAAACTCATTAATAAAACTATCTAATATTTTTAAATTTGCACTCATTATTTTAGTCCTTTAATATCAGTAGAAATTTGATCTAGATTTTTTATTTTTTTATGTATATCTATTGATAAACTTGCTCTATTTTTATCATTGTCTTCAAAGGATTTTATTTGATTTTGTAAAATATTTTCTTCATCTTGAAGTTTTTGTTTTACTCTATTTAGTGGAGCATTTAATGTGTCAAAGAAAGTCTCAATTAAATGATTTGAAATTTTATTTGCTTTAGTTTTTATATTTTCTTCAATACCTTTAAATTGACCCTTAATAAAGTTTTCTATTTCTCTATCTAGTTCATTTAACTTTGCAGCCTTTGATTTAGAAACAGCTCCTGTTATTTGAGAAATTAAAATTTCATTATTAGAAGTTAAAAATCCTGATTTAAAATCATCTTGGAAAAAACCTCTTGCATCAAAGTTGTCATTTTTATGACCCATGACAAAACCAAAATCTTGGTATTTTTGCTCACATTGTTCCCCAATACTTTGTGATTTTACAATAAATTTATATCTATAATCTCTAATAACATCTATAATCCCATCTTTAATTGCAGTTTCAACTATTACTTTTATTCTTGAGTTTTCAGGTTTTTTCTTTGTTTTCTCAAAGCTATATCTAACATCTGAAATTACTCTTTGTTTTATAATAATTTGTAAATCAACTAATTCACTTTCTAAAAATGTTTCAAGTGAGTCTATATAGTTTTTTGCATCATTTTTATAATAAACAATATCTTCATTCATAGCATCAAAAATTCTTTTATTTACTACTTTCTTTTTTTCAAATTCTGTTAATTCAACTTCTAACTCTTCTTTTGATTTTGATAATAGTTTTAACTCATAATTTAATGATAAATTCTTTTTTTCTAATGTTTTTAGAAGTTGAGTTTTTGCAGATTGGATGATGATTTCACCCTTTTGTGAGCTAGAACCAAAAAGTGTTTCATTTAAATAGTGTTCAATTTCTAAAATACCCGTATCTTCTAAAGTAAACCCAGCATCCAAAGCTTCTTTTTCTCTTCCTGTTCGATGCAATAAAGCCATTTTTCCAGAAATTGGAATAAACTTAATAGTTTTTAAAATATAGTCAAGTTGAGAATCTTTATTTTGTGCTTTTAGTTGCTTTTCAATTGAGGATTTTGTATAAGATATTACTTCATCTAATTGTTCTTTTGAAACAGTATCTGCTCTTGTAATTACTATTAATAATTTTGAGATGTTTTGATAAAGTAAAGCATCAATTATAAATTCAACATCTTTTAATGTAGCACTTTGAGATACATTCATAAGATGAAGCATCATATCACACTGTGAAATATATTCTTTTGTGATTTCTTCTCTCTGAATTACGGGATCATCAAGACCAGGAGTGTCAACAATTTCAATACCATCTGATAAAAAGTCTAAATTTGAACCTAATTCAACATATTTTACAAGATTACATTTTTTACCTTCAGCTTCAGCTGATGTGTATAATGAAAGATCATTTATATCAACTTCATCATATCTAGATTCTTTTTGAATGTACGAATTTAGTTCATCTCCAAATGTAGCAATAGTTTCATTTACATAATCTCTCATTGATTCAAGCTCTAACGCAGCAGTTTCAATTTTACCCCATTCTTGTTTATTCCAATAAAAAACTTTTGCTTTTTCTTTTATATTGTGTTTAACAATTGTTAAGTTCGCAGTTTCTGGAACTACAGCGCTTCCTAAAATCTCTTTTCCCATTAAAGCATTAAGCATTGTAGATTTACCAGCATTCATAACACCAGTAATTCCAATAGAGAATTTTTGATTATTAAGATAATCTTTTGTTTCAGTTAATTCACTAAAAGTGTTTTCATTTTTTGTTAGAGCTTTTATCTCTTCAATAATATCTTCTAATATTGGCTTTAGTTCTTTAAATGATAATTTTGGAGTATTTTCTTTCTTGTTATCTGAATTAATATCTTCATCTTTAATATCTAGTTCTTTATGATCAAAAAGCGAAATTAGTTTTTGATAATCATCATTATTTATAATTTCAGCTTTTTTTAGATACTCAAAAGATTCATGTAAAGTATCAATATAATTTTTTGATTTTGTCTCACCAATATTCTCAACAATATTATGTTGTAAGTGATTTAATTCACTGATATTTGAAGGTGTTTTAACATTTAATTGTTGACAATATGTTTTAAATGATGTTAGTGGTAAATATTTATCACAGTTTTTTCTAGTCGTGCTTAATATTAAAGCATAGATTGAAAATATATCATTTGTTATGTTTGTATCAATTCCCTCAACATCTAAATTTTGTTCAAATGTTATTCCATGATAAAGTAAAAAGTAGTCATTAGCTAAGCTCATTATATCTCCCTAAAATACAAAAAGTTAAATATCAAATCTTTGATACTTAACTTTTTATACATTTACTAATGAAAATACGAAGAGGAAATCCTCTTTCGTAATTATCTTAATGCTACTAATTTTCTTCGTAAGTAAGCAATTTTATTTTGTAATGGTAAATGTTTTGGACAATGATCTTCACATGCTAATAAAGACA
>CANNFB010000017.1 GCA_947503785.1 uncultured Campylobacterales bacterium
GGTGTAGAAAATAATGTAGATTACTTCGCAATTTCATTTGTTCAAAATGGAAGTGATATGAAAAGAGCTAGAAAACTATTGAATGGCTATAAAGGTAAATTAATTGCAAAAATAGAAAAGTTTGATGCAGTTGAAAATATTGATGAAATCATGGAAGAAAGTGATGGAATCATGGTAGCACGTGGTGACTTAGGAATTGAAGTACCTTACTATGATGTACCAACAATTCAAAAAATGCTAATTAAAAAAGCAAATGCTAAAGGTATGCCAGTTATTACTGCTACACAAATGCTTCTTTCAATGACACAAAATGAAAGAGCAACAAGAGCAGAAATCTCAGATGTAGCAAATGCAGTATTAGATGGTACTGATGTTGTTATGCTTTCAGAAGAGAGTGCAGTTGGAGAAGATCCAATTAATGTAGTTGATACAATGAGTAATATTATATCAAGAACAGAAGATATATATAACTATGATAAACAAAGTAAATTTGATTACCTAGATGAATTTGATGTAATACAAGCAACAGTAACAAAATTAGCAGATGATTTAGGAGCAAAAGGTATATTAGCACTTACAAGTTCTGGAAAGTCAGCAGTAAAAATTTCAAGATATAGACCAAAAACACCAATTTATGCATTTACACATAAAAAGAAAATTTTAAATTCTCTAACAGCAATATGGGGAGTTGAACCAATAGGAACAATAAAAGAAGCCCAAGCTTCAAAAATGTTTCAAAAAATGCTAATAGCATTAGATGAGAAGAATATACTAGATAAAACAGGAACTTATGTAGCAACAGTAGGATATCCAGTAGGAATGCCAGGAAGTACAAATACAATTAAGATATTAACTCCAGCAGAGATTGAGTATTATTTAAATTTTAAAGAAAAAAAGAAGTAGTTTTACTTCTTTTTTGTAGTCATCAAAAAATGACTAGTTCTATTTAGTGAACGATTATATCTTTCTCACCTTTTGGAATAACTTCTCCAATAATAGCTGCATACCCTAAAGTTAAATCTTCAACTTCTTTAATATATTCTTTTGCATCAGCAGCATCCATAGCAATTAATAAACCACCAGATGTTTGCGCATCACATAATAATGTTTTAGCATAATGTGGTAAATCGCCAATATATGAAACTTTATCTTCCATATATTTCATATTTTTTCGTGTACCTCCTGGAATTACTTTATCATCTGATAATGCAATTGTTTCAGAAATAATAGGAACTTGTGAACACTTAATTAAAAATGAAGTAAGTTCATTTACTGATTCTAAACTATGTCCTAAAAGTCCAAAGCCTGTTACATCAGTACAAGAACTTACATCATACTTTTTCATGATTTTTGAAGGAAGATAATTTAAACTGGCCATAATATCAGCACAATGTTTCATTACTTTCAGTTCAACTAAATCTCTTTTAATTCCTGTTGTTAAAATTCCCATTCCAAGAGGTTTTGTTAAAACCAAAACATGACCAACTTTTGAAGTATTGTTTCTTACAATATCATTTGGATGTATAATCCCTGTTACTGAAAGTCCATAATACATTTCAGGTGATTCAATAGTATGACCACCTAATAAAAGTCCACCACATTCTTTGATCTTTTCATTTCCACCTTTTAGAATTTCTCCTAAGGCATCAGTTGGTAAATTCTTTTTATCAAAGCCTACTATATTTAAAGCCGTTTTTACATCTGCTCCCATGGCAAATATATCTGATAAAGCATTTGCAGCTGCAATTTTTCCGTATATAAATGGATCATCAACAACTGGTGTAATAAAATCTAATGTTTGTACAATAGCTTGGTCTTCATTAATTTGATAAACACTAGCATCTTCTGCTGTGTCAAATCCTACTAAAATTTTTTCATCACTTGGTGATAAGTTACAAAGAGTATGTTTCAGATCCTCCGGACCCATCTTTGCGGCTCATCCTGCAGCTTGAACGAATTTAGTTAATTTATATTCGTTATTCATATATCCTCTTTTTTACATTGAAATGTAATAATATAAAAAGATTCTACATCTTTTTATTTTAAATAGCTATTAAGGTAGTAAAAAAATATTTACCATTTAATCTTTTGTTTACGTTTGATATAGTATGATTCGAAATTAAAATAGCATTTAGACCTAAGGTTTAGGTTTGACATAAAGAGAATGATTATTTACCAATCTTACTTTATATCTTTATATATGCTTCAAATTATTGAGGTTTTTATCCAATGAAAAAAATATTACTAATGTTAATCATGATTGTTGGTTTTGTATATGCAAAGTCTTTTACATTTACTGCAATTCCAGATCAAGATGAAACACAATTAAAAGAGAGATTCTCTAAGTTAGCTGTTTATTTAACTAAAGAATTAAATGTTGACGTTAAGTTTGTACCTGTTAAGTCTTATTCTGCATCTATTGCAGCATTTAGAAACAATCAAGTTCAACTTGCATGGTTTGGTGGATTATCTGGTGTTAAAGCTAGACTTGTAGTTCCTGGTTCAATTGCAATTGCACAAGGTGTTGAAGATCCAGAATTCCATTCATACATCATTGCAAATGCATCAACTGGTTTAGAAGCAAATGAAGCATTCCCAGCTGGTATTAAAGGTAAAACATTTACTTTTGGTTCAAAAGGTTCTACTTCTGGAAGATTAATGCCTGAGTACTTTATTAGAGAAAATTTAAAAGATGCTCCTAATAAACTGTTTTCAAAAGTTGGTTTCTCAGGAAATCATACTAAAACTATTTCTTTAGTACAAAGTGGTGCTTATCAAACAGGTGCTGTTAACTTTAAAGTTTGGGATAGAGAGCTTAAAGCTGGAAACATTGATGCTTCAAAAGTTAAAGTTTTATGGAAAACTCCTGCTTATCCTGATTACCAGTTTACTGCACATGGAAACTTAGACAAAGTTTATGGAGCTGGATTTACTGCAAAACTTACAAATGCTCTTATTAACTTAAAAGATGAAAAAATTTTAAGTGCATTCCCAAGAGCTGCATTTATTAAAGCAAAAAATTCAGATTTTGATCCAATTTTAAAAACTGCTAAGGAAATTGGTCTTATTGACTAATTTTTAATATGGCATTTAATTTACAAGAACAAACTATCTCTTATGGAGACTTTGATGTTTTAAGTGATTTTAACTTATCTATAAAAAAGGGCGAGAAAGTCGCTCTTTTAGGTAAAAGTGGTAGTGGAAAATCTACTCTGTTAAAACACCTTTTTGATTTACAAAAAGAAAACTCTACTTATATTCCACAAGAGTTAGGTCTTGTAAATAATTTGTCAGTTTTTCACAATGTTTATATCTCTAAACTTGATGAAAACTCACTTTTTAAAAACTTAAGAAATCTAATCCTTCCTTCAAAACAATATAAAGATGAAATCCTAAAAGTTTTAAAAGATGTAGAATTAGAAGATAAACTTCAATCAAAAATAATAAACCTATCAGGTGGACAAAAACAAAGATGTGCAATTGCACGTGCTATTTATGATGAAAAATCTATTCTTTTAGCAGATGAACCAATTTCTGCACTTGATGAATATTTAAGTGATAAAACTTTAAAACTATTAACTTCAAAATTTGAAACTTCAATTTGTGCATTACACAACGTTGATTTAGCAATCAAAAACTTTGATAGAGTAATTGGTCTTAAAAATGGAACTGTATTAGTTGATAAAGCCTGTAGTGATTTAAATGATGACGACAGACAGAAGTTGTATTATGTTTGTGACTAAAAATCTAAGGGTAAGCTTTGTAATTTTTATTGTTGGAGTAATAAGCTTTTTTATAGCTGATTTATCTATCTCAACAGTTGATACTTCTTTATTAGTTGAAGAATTTTTCTTCTCAATTGTAAAGCTTTCTTTTAGTGATTATTCTGTTTTATTTGAAGCCTTTTTAAATACTATTTCAATTGCTATTTTATCTATTTTTATTTCTTGTATTATCGGATTTTTTCTAGCACTATTTTTCTCAAATATGTTAGTTCGAATATCTTTATCTTTTACACGTGCTATTCATGAACTTTTTTGGGCTTTAATATTCCTGCAAATTTTTGGGTTAAATACATTAACAGCAATACTTGCAATCATAATACCTTATAGTGCAATTCTTGCAAAAGTATATGCAGAGATTCTTGAAGAACATGATACCTTTCCTGAAGTTTTAAGAGGTAAGAGTAAAATATCATATTTTATATTTACAAAAATTCCTGATGCATTTCCTCATTTAGTTTCGTATACTTTATATAGATTTGAGTGTGCACTTCGTTCAACTGCAATTTTAGGTTTTGTTGGAATTACTACTTTAGGCTACTATCTTTCAAGTTCGTTTATGCAAGGTTATTATCATGAAGTATGGATGATATTAATACTATTTTATATTGTTGTTGCCAGTGTTAAATGGTGGTTTAATAAGTATACTTTTATTCCATTAACAATAGTTTCATTTTTTTATCTAGATGATTTTTCAGGATTTAATTGGGATAACTTAGTTCGATTTGTAACAAGTGATATTGTTCCTCATCCAATTAGAAATGATTTAGGCTTTGATAAAACTGTTACTTGGTTTGATAATATCTTTTCAAATGAGATACTTCCAGGTGTTTTTAATACTATTATTTTAACTCAGCTTTCACTTTTTTTAACAGCATTTTTAGCTTTGATTTTATTTCCTTTGGTTTCAAAAAAGTTTTTTACAAAACCTACAAGACTAACATCTCATGTTTTTTTAGTAATTTTACGATCAACTCCTGAATATATTTTAGCTTATATTTTCTTACAATTATTTGGTCCCTCAATGCTTCCTGCAGCCTTAGCTCTTATGCTCCATAATGGTTCAATCATTGGACACCTAATGGGTAATGAAACAAATCTATTAACATTGCGTCCTGATGTTACAAAAAAGAGAAATGAAAAGTATTTCTATGAAGTACTACCTCGAGTTTATAATCAGTTCTTAGCTTTCCTTTTTTATAGATGGGAAATCATTATGCGTGAGAGTGCAATCTTAGGAATACTTGGAGTTGCTACCTTAGGATTTTATATAGATTCTGCCATAGCAGACTTTAGACTTGATAGAATGTTTTTACTTTTACTTGTTACTGCTCTTTTAAATATTATAGTTGATTTGATTTCTAAAAAAGCACGAGAATATTTAAGAGCAAATGACAGCTTTACTTCCTGTGGATGTTCTTTAAAATAAATTACTCTATAATACATAAAAAATTTTAGGAAAAATATGAAAAATATATTAATTATTATAATGATTCTATTTGCTATGGGATATATGTTTGTAGTTTTGTCAGATAAATATGATAGCATAAAATCTACAAATGAAACTATTAAACAAACTCAAACAAGTAAATAAAGTTAGTTCTAATATGTAAAAATTATGTAGATATATCATTTTTTATGGCATTAATTTTTTTATTGAAATAAAGTATAGTAATTTAATCAAGTATTAATTACTATGTTTAAGTTTTTTCTTATATCTTTTATGCCAAAATCCGTTCAAATTACAAAGGATACAAAATGAAAAAATATTTTTTACTATTTATAGTTCTTATTTCAGTATTATTCACAGCATGTACTGATGATAAAGAAACAGTTGATACAAAACAAGTTATAAAAGTAGGAACTTCAGGTGGATACTTCCCTTTTACTTATTATGAAAATGATGTCTTAAAAGGTTTTGAAATTGATGTTTGGAATGCAATTGGAAAAAAACTTGATAAAATAATAGAGTTTAAAACTTCAAAATTCTCTGGACTTTTTGGTATGTTAGAAACTAAAAAAATTGATACTATCTCAAATCAGATTACAAAAACTGATGCAAGAACAGAAAAATATGATTTTGCTGATGCGTATGTTTATGACGGTGCTCAAATTATAGTTCATGAAGATAATAATGAAGTTACTTCATTATCTGATTTAAAAGGTAAAAAAGTTGGTGTTGGTTTAGGAACAAATTATTCTCAAATAATTAAAGAATTTGATAAAAATAATGAAATTGAAATTATCACTTATGATGGAAATGGTTTCCAAAATGATGTTAAATTAAAAAGAATTGATGCTTATATTGAAGATAGAACTTCAGCAGTAGAGTCAATAAAAAAAGGGAAATTACCACTTAAAATTGTTGGATCGCCACTAGAAGTTCTTGTAAATGCATTTCCATTTTTAAAATCAGATAATAATGTTATTTTAAATGACGTAAATACTGCACTTGATGCTTTAAGAAAAAGTGGTGAGTTAAAAGCAATTTCTCAAAAATGGTTTAAGACGGATATTACAGAAAAATAATGAACTCTTTTGATATAGATTATACTTTAGGAATCTTTCCTATACTTTTTAAATATATTGATATTACTATAAGCATGGCACTTATTTCTAGTGTGATTGCTTTAGTAATTGCAGTAGTTATTGCACTTACTAAAACATTTTCAATTAAAATCTTAAGTCAGATTTTTAATGTTTATATCTCTTTCTTTAGAGCTACACCACTTCTTGTACAACTTTTCTTACTATATTATGGTTTACCACAAATCTTTCCTGTGTTTAATTCTCTTGATGCTTATACTGCATCGATTATTGGTTTATCATTACATTTTTCTGCATATATGGCTGAAACAATAAGAGGCTCAATAGCTTCCATAGAAAAAGGACAATTTGAGGCAGCTGAATCTTTAGGAATGTCAAGATTTCAAAGTTTTTACCATATAATTTTACCTCAAGCTTTTCGTGTTGCAATTCCTTCTTTAGTAAATAATTTTGTTGATTTATTAAAGAGTACTTCTTTAGCATTTACCTTAGGGGTTCCAGAAATAATGGCAAAAGCTCAACTTGAAGCATCAAGTTCATTTAAATATTTTGAGAGTTTTTTAGCTGTGGCTATTGTTTATTGGTTAATAGTATTGGTTATAGAATACATACAAAAAAAATATGAAAAGAAATTAAATAAAGCTTATTAAACAAGGTATTTTCTTCCTTTAAATATTATATTGTTATAATACGCAAAAATTATATAAGAGAAGTTTTAAAAATGAATGAAGAAGTTATAAATAAAGATTACGAACCAGTAGAAGTATTTGATTATGCTCAGTATCAAAAAGATATGGAAGCTAAAATAGTTAGAAATCCAAGAACAAACACGCCAATAGATTATATCTCAGATGAAAAATTAGCTGAACTTGAAAAAGAAGGTATCACGGATTTTAGACCTTATATCCCAGTTCCAAAAGACATAAAAGCACACTTATTATTTGCCGTTAATATTTGGTTGAAACTATCAAAAACATACCCAGAAGATGAATATCTTAAAAGTTTAGATAATGAAGCTAATCATCATATTGTATTGTCTTATGATTGGTATAAAAAGTTTGGAATTGATAAACCTATTCTTTAAATTTAAAAGACTAAATAACTTGTGTATCATCGGTCACATACAAGCGTAATTTATTTTGTTATAGTTTCATTGCTTTAAAAATAAAGATGGAATTACCATCAAAAAAAGGAATAAATTATGAAAAAATTAAAAATGCTAATTGCATTATTTATTATGTCTATATCTACATTATCTTTTGCTAATGACATTCACTCAACACCTGTATTAAGAGGTTATGATGCTGTTAGTTACCATACGATTGGAAGACCTGTAATGGGTAATGGAAGTCATATTTCAGAATATGAAGGTGAAGTTTATCTTTTTATAACAGAAAAAAATAAAAATATGTTCGATGAAAATCCTTCTAAATATGCTCCTGCGTATGGTGGTTGGTGTGCATTTGGTATTACAGCTGGTAAGAAATTCCATGGAGATCCTCTTGTTTGGGAAATTGTTGAAGATAAACTTTACGTAAATCTAAATAACAAAGTTAAAGGTTTATGGCTTAAAGATATTCCAGGAAACATAAAAAAAGCAGATAAAATGTGGAAAGAGATTAAAAACAAATCTATATCTTCTTTATAATAAATTTATAGAAAAAAAGGGTAGAAACTTTTCTATCCTTTTAATAAAAATCAATCTCTCTTCTTTTATAAATTTAAGGATTAATTATGCACAATTACAGTTTTTTCAATAAATTATCAACAGAATCACAAGATATTTTATTAAAATCTGCAAGAAAAACAACAATACCAAAAAATACTCAACTTTTTTATCAAGGTGATAAATGTCAAGATATACTTTTTTTGACAAAAGGAACGGTAAGAGTTTATCGTCAACATGAATCAGGTAAAGAAATAACACTTTATTATTTACGACCCTTTGAGCAATGCAATGTAAACTTAAGTGGAGGCTTAAGTGATATTTTAGCAATTGGCTCAGCTATAACTGAAGATGAAGTGAATGGTTATTATATTGAATCTAATATAATAAAAGATATATTTTTTAAAGAAGAATCTTTTAGACACTATGTACTTGAGTTGTTTGCAAGTAGATTAGATAGTATGGCTAATTTAATAGAAGATTTAAGATTTAAAAATATTGATGAAAGATTACTTAATTGGCTTAACTCACAAGAACAAAAAACAATTACAATTACTCATGATAATATAGCTTCTCATTTAGGTACATCAAGAGAGATAATAAGTAGAATTTTAAAGGTCTTTGAAGAAAAAGGTATTTTAACACTTAGTCGTGGAAAAATAGTAAAAAATTCTGAATTAATAAATTTAAATGTTTAAAAACTTATTAAGCTTACCAACTAGTACTCAAAAAGTTAAATCTACATTTTTTGATTTTCCTCTTGTTTTTGTATTTATATTTTTAAGCCTTAGTTTTGCTTTTTTAGACTCATATAAAATCTATATTTTTGATCAAGATATTCAAGATAATCTTTTGTATTCTTTATTTCTTAGTATTCTTCCTCTAACTTCTTTAAAATTGTTTATTTATAATAAAAATATAAGTTTTATATTTGAATTAATTTTAAGTATTTTTATTACTTTGTTTATGGTTTATAATGTCTTAAACTTTGATATATCAATATTTTTCTTAATTATTATAAATATATTAAGTTTTGTTATTGCTCCTTTTATATTTACAAAAAATACTAATAAAGCTTTTTTAATATTTATTCATGATGGATTATATACAGTTTCATTTGCTTTTCTTTATGCTCTTATTTTAGTTCTAGGATTAAATGCAATAATTGCAAGTATTGCATATTTATTTGAACTTAAAGTAGCAACTTATATTTATAAAGATATTGCAATTATTAGTTTTATTGGATTATTTCCTTTTCTTGTATTATCAAATATAAGCCGTGACTTTTTATATGAAAATAATAAATTATATTTAGCAAAAGTATTTCAAACACTTGTTAAAAATATATTACTTCCTCTTCTTTATGGATATATGGTGGTTTTATATATGTATTTTTTTAAAATCTTGTGGGAAGGAGCTTTACCAAAAGGAAATCTAGCTTTAATGATTATTGCTTTTGGAAATATAGGTATTTTTACAAAAATACTAGTCTTTATTATTGAAGATAAAAGCTCTAAACTTATTAGTTTATATGACAGGTATTATTATCATATTATGATTATTCCAATTGGAATGCTAATGCTTTCATTTTTTAGAAGGGTAAGTGATTATGGTATTACTGAGTCAAGATATGCTATTGCTCTTTTTATTATTTGGTTTACTTTTATAACTATTTTTTCAATATTAAAAAAAGAAAATTTCAATTTTAAATATATTGCCACTTCTTTATTTGTTCTTTGTTTTATTGCTTTATTAGGACCAATAAGTGCTACTAATATATCAGCTAAATCACAACTAAATAGATTTTATAAAGTCTTAGAAGAGAACAATATTTTAGTAAATGGAGCTATTATTCCTTTAAAAAACAGCATTGATATAGATACTAGAATTAAGATAAGTTCTCAAATCAGGTACTTAGGAAGAAATAATGTTTCAAAAAAAGAAATGATTGCATTATTTCCTACTTCACTAGAGCAAGACTATATTAATACAAATAAAGTACTTGATATATTAAATGTAAAATATGCAGATTTTTGGATGAAAAAGGAATCATTTTTAGATGAACGAATTGATATAAATTTAGAAAAAAGTTTTATAAATACAAAGAATTATGATTATGTAATAATGACTTATATAATAAATAATAAGAAAACTAATCTTGCATATTCTAAAAATAAAAAAGTTGAAACACTATTAAAAAATAAAATATTAACATTATCTTTTAATAAAAATGAAGAAGTGAAATTTGATATAAAAGAAGTTGTTCAAAGATTAAAAGATAAAAAAATAGTAAAAGTAAGAAATATTAATAAAAATGAGCTTGAGTTAAAAGCTAATACAAAAAACTTTGATATAAAACTTCAAATTATATCTATGGAACGATACAAAAATAAAATAAATTCTGTTGGTGCTTATATTTTAATTAAAGAAAAGCATTAGATATTATCTAATGCAGCGTCATTAAACTTATAAGTTTTATGAGCAGTTTTTACTAAGATATGCTTTTGTGCAAGTTCTTTAAAAAGTTTTATAAGTGTTGGTTTAGAAATAGATATCTCTTCCATAATATCAGTATATGAAGCAGTAAAAAGGTTATCATTATCTAGACTATTTATAATATATTTTATTATATCTACTTGTTTACTATCAGTAATTGCTGATATTGTTTTGATTACATGAATATTTTTTTGAATCTCTTTTTCTTGAACTATAGGAAGTAAAATATCATGTAAAGTATTTAGTAATTCTTTTATATTAATAGGTTTTACAATATAGTTTTCAACTTTTAGTTTTATTGCATCAAGTAAATATTTTGTATCTGTATGTGCTGTTGTTAAAATTGTAGGGATATCGATATCTTTTTCTTTTATATGTTTTAAGAAATCTATTCCATTTTCATTTTCAAGCAATATATCAGAGATTATTACATCAACTTTTTTGTTAAGTAATATATCCATTGCTTCTTTTGAAGTTTTCACTGCATATATATTATTAACAAAATCTTCAAGTACATCATGTGTATGTTTTAGTAAGTTCTCATCATCTTCTAAGTATAAAATATTAAAATCATGTAAGATATTTAAATCTTTATTTTGCATCTATAACCTTTTGGTTTTTTATTGAAATAATATGTACTAACTTAATAAGTTTATCATTTTTATCAATAGTTGAAGATAAAATCTTTAGTTTTGTTTATTTTAATCATCTAAAATATCAGTAATTATTGATTTTGCTCCACTATCAAAAAGATTTTGCTTTTCATTTTTATCGTTGACTGTAAAAATATTAACAAATATTCCTTCATTTGTAAGATTTTGTATTAACTCTGTATTGGTTAAATGAAAGGCAGGGTGATAGCTTCTAACTTTTAAACGCTTTAGTCGCTTAACTAAATCTTTTGGATGCTCATCTTCTTGCAGTGCTGCTATATCTATATTAGGGTTAATCTTATGTACTTGTCTTAAGTATTTATGATTAAAAGATGAAATTAAAACATAATTTACCATAACATTTTCTTCTATTATATCAACTATGTTTTTTACAGCTATTTTATCAAATGGTGTTTTTGAAGCATCTTTTATTTCAATATTTACAGGAAAATTATACTTCTTAAGAAATTTTAATAGTTTATCAAGTGATAAAAGTCTTTGTATTTTTAGGGCTTTTAATTCTTGGATATCAACTCTACCACTCTTAATAGTTCCAAAAGGATCTTCCTTTAAAAACCACTCTCCAAAATCTAACTTTTGCAACTGTTTGTAAGTATAATCAATAACCTTGTAAGGTTTTTTAAATTCAGGAAAGTCTTTTACATTGGAAGTTCTTTCTAATGTATTATCATGAATAATAACGGCAACAGCATCTTTTGTAAAGGCAACATCTAATTCAATATAATCACTTTTCTTTATTGCTTCTATAAAAGCAGACATTGTATTTTCTGCTCTTACAGACCTAGCTCCCCTATGTGCTACTATAAGCTTCTTGTCTTTTTTAAAATTTTCCCAAAACCCCATCTTTCTTCCTAGTGTTTTTCTTTTTTTGTAAATACTAAATTTAAAATTGCCATAATTGATGTTAAAACTATAAGTAAAAATGAAATTGAATTAATAATAGGTGTACTCCCATCTCTAACTTGTAAATATAAATTTATAGGTAAAGTTGTATCTGATCCTATTAAAAACATTGTTGTATTAAAATTTTCAAAACTCATTAAAAAAGCAACGGCAGCTGCACCTATAAGAGCTGGACGTAAAAAAGGTAAAGTTATTAATTTTATTACCTCAAATCTATTTGCTCCTAAGTTTAAAGCAGCTTCTTCAAGTGACTTATCAAACTTTTTTAATCTTGCACTTACTACTAAAAGAACAAAAGTAGATACAAAAGCAAACTGTCCCACAATAACCAACCAAAAACTAGGTCTCAAAACTTCAAAATCTAATCCAAAAGTTTCTTCAATAAAAGCCCCTGAACTATTTGTAGCTAGTAAAAGAGAGATACCTAAAATAACTCCGGGAATAACAAGGGGAGAAAGTGCTAAAAAATAAAGCCCTTTTTTAAATCTGAAATCTTCTTGTTCAAATAAAAATGCTCCCATAGTTCCTACAGTCAAAGCTAAAATAGAAACAAAAAATGCAGTTTGAATACTTATCCAAATACTTTTTAAGTTTGCACTATCATAAAAAAGTCCAACTCTTTTTTCCGTATTTGCAAAAAACCAATCTAATGAAAATCCATTCCAAGGAAGTGTTGGAAAATCAGAATCATTAAAAGCTAATACACAGGTAATGATTAATGGTGCAAATAAAAATATATAAAATAAAATTATATAAATTTTAAAACCACTATCATATACTTTTGATTTTGGAAGAGATTTTATCATGATAATGCCTTTGTAAGGTTTTGTTTTGTAATTTTTAAACCAATCCAAATTATAAAAGAAGAAAGAACTAACAATAAAAATCCAAAAGCAGCACCTTGATTCCAGTTAAAACTTGCAATAAATTGATTATATATTTGTTCAGTAAACCAAAGAGAATTTTTCCCACCCATAAGATTTGGTGTAAGATAATTTCCAAGAGTTAACATAAATACCACAATAGAACCAGAGACAATACCAGGAGCAGTGTAAGGAATGACTATTTTAAAGAAAATAACTATTTTTGAAGCACCCAAATCATGAGCTGCTTCAATATAACTATCATCCATTCCATCAAGCGATGAGATAAGAGGAACAACCATAAAAAGCATCGAAGTATAAACAAGTCCCATAATCATACTAGCATCATTATAAAGCATTTCTATTGGTTTGTCGATGAATCCTAGACTTTGCAAAAAATAGTTTATTACACCGCTCTCACGAAGAAGAATCATCCACCCATAAATTCTTACTAGTTCACTAACCCAAAAAGGCATTAAAAGAAGGATTATTAAAAAGCCTTTATATTTAACAGAAACAATTTTTGTTATATAAAATGCAATCGGAAAAGTGATAACAAAAGTCAAAAAAGTAACCAATATAGAATAAAGGGCTACTCTTATAAAACTAAGCCAATAAATTTCTTCTGTAAAAAACTCTTTATAATTTTGTAAGGACCAAATCATATTACCCATGTCATCTTCATACTTTAAAGACATTAAAAAAAGTTCAATATGAGGTAAAATTATAAGTAAAAATAGCCATAAGAATATAGGTACAAAAAAAATATAAAATCCTAGTTTAGAATGATTACTCATAGCACTTACAATCACTTATATGCACACCCGCTCTTATGATTTTGCCTTTTTCAATATGAGCAAATTGTCTATTTTGAGGTAATGAAACCATTATTTCATGTTCTGATTCATTTATTGATGCTAATACTTTTGTATTAGAACCATCAAATAGAATTGTTTTTATCTTTAAATCAAAGTAGTTCATATCTTCCATATCTTCTTCAATCATCATTGCAATTGCTTCAGGTCGTACAAATAAAAAGCAATCTTCTTTTATATTTTGATCAATTAAATTAACTTTAAAATTTATACCTTCTTTTGTTTTTACACTACTTCTATCACTTGTTAGTTTTGCTTCAAATTTATTAGTTTCACCAACAAATGAAGCTACAAAACTAGTTTTTGGATTTGAGTAAAGATTTTGAGGTGTATCTATTTGTTCAAACTTTCCATTGTTCATAACAGCAACTCTGTCACTCATAACAAGTGCTTCACTTTGGTCATGTGTAATGTATATAAAAGTTGTTCCAAATTCATTTTGGAGTTTTTTAAGTTCAATCTTCATCTGCTCACGAAGTTTTAAATCAAGAGCACCTAAAGGCTCATCGAGGAGTAATATTGAAGGTTCAAGAACAAGAGATCTTGCAATTGCAACTCTTTGTTTTTGTCCACCTGAAAGATCATTTACATTTTTTCTTTCATATCCACCTAATTGAACTTTTTCTAAAATAGAAGTTACTTTTTCTTTTATCTCTGATTTAGAGAAATTTTGTCTTTTTAACCCAAAAGCAACATTCTCTCCCACATCCATCATTGGAAAAAGTGCAAGATTTTGAAAAACAAGATTCACAGGTCTTTTATTTGGAGATATTCCTATCATTTCATCTCCTCTTATTTTTATAGACCCAGAACTTGGCTCTAAAAATCCAGCTATCATTCTAAGAAGTGTCGTTTTACCACATCCCGAAGGTCCTAAGATAGAAAAAAAGCTTCCTTCTTCTACATAAAAATCAATCCCATCTACAGCTTTAAAATCACTAAAAACTTTCTTTAAACTGCTTATTTCTAAACTATGGTTCATTTTATTCCTTGAAAATGAGGAAGTAATTCTTCCTCATTATAAATTAATTTGAAGCTTTAATCTTGTCTAATAACTTACCTTCTATTTTCTCTAGTTGAGCAGGAACAGGTGGGTACCATTTGATATTGTCGATATCAGCTTTAGAAAAACTTCTTTCAAAATTAGCTTTTTTCTCATCATCTAAAAGTGCTATTGCTCCATTTGAAGCAGTACCATAACCACTATCATTTGTAAAATATGCTGCATTTTCGGGCTTTAACATAAAGTTGATCCACTTATAAGCACCTGCTACATTTTTAGCTTTTGCTGGAATTGTAAAAGTATCTATCCAACCTAATGCTCCACTTTTTGGCGTAATAAAGTCTAAATCAGGATTCTCTTTATGAAGTTTCCAACCACCATTATCCCAACCCATAGCAACTGTTACTTCACCACTTCTCATCATGCCTAAAAGTGCATCACCATTTGCCCAATAGTTTTTAACATAAGGCTTAGCTTTTTTTAAATCTTCAGCTACGCTATCCATTAGTATTTTATACTCTTTAGGATTATCGTACTTATCAAAAGGATTATCACCTTTTGTAAAAGCCATAGCTATAAGAGTTGGTCTTTTAAGTCTATAAGATATTTTCCCTTTGTATAGAGGATTTAATAAATCACTATAATCTTTTGCATCTGGAGCTAGTTTTGTATTAACTATCAATCCTGAAGTTCCATAACAATGAGGAACAGCAAATGACTCATTTCCTACTTTTGTATTTTTCTTAACAGCGGTAAGCATTGAAGTGATAATTTGAGTAGAATCTATTTTTGAATAGTCAAGTGCTTTGTAAATTTTATATTTTTTTTGAACTGAACTAATTCTATCTTGTGATGGTTGAGCTACATCAAAGCCAGCTCCCCTTGTTGCGCGAAGTTTAGATATCATTTCTTCGTTGTTTGAATAGGTAAGTTCAACTTTTATTCCAGTTTCTTTTTCAAACTTCTCTACTAATGCTTTAGGAGCATAACCTTTCCAAGTTAATACCTTTAGAGTATCAGCATTAAGAATGCTTCCTGATAATAGTGTAACCATCGCAACTGTTAATATAGGCAATTTCTTCATATTTATCTCCTTCAATTTGTTAGATATTATTGTAGTTTTTATTTATTACAATTTAATTACAATGGATTCTTTAACACTGAATCAAGACCCAAGTTATCTGAAGTTTCTTTAACTTTAGCAATATCTTGTCTATTTCTTGCTAATTTGCGATTTTTTACTTTGTATCTACACTATCTTCATTTATAATAGGAATTTTAATAGTAAATAAGGAACAATTAAAATTTCTTTTATCTTTAATTTTATGTGTAACAGTTTTATATAAAATAGTACCATTCATATGCTTTTCAACAATTTGTTTTGACATATATAAACCAATTCCTGTTCCTGCACTTTTATACTTTGTAGTATAGTAAGGTTCAAAGATTTTAGGAATAATATCAGGAGCAATTCCTCCACCATTATCAAGCATATTTATAATGATGTTTTCTTTGTATCTATGTACTATTATTTTAATAATTCTATCATCTTTATTAATAGTTGAACATAAAGCATCTTTTGAATTTGAGATGACATTTAAAAATACATGAGATAATTCATTATAAAAACTATTTATTTCAATGTCTTCTTTTATTATCAAATTTATCTTGATATTTTCTTTTTCTAATAAATATTTAGCAAGTTGCATAGAGTGTTCAATACAGTTCTTAATAAAGAATTTACTTTTTGTTTTATCTGGGCTAAAAAAGTTTTTAAAATCATCTAGAGTATTAGACATATTTTGTGCTAAAAGTAGGGCATCATCAACTTTTTCATCTACAAATTTTTCAGTTAATTTCCCTAATAACATCTTTGTTTGAAAGCTTTGTACTATCATAGTTAAAGAGCCTAAAGGTTGTCTCCATTGATGGGCTATGTTATTAAGCATTTCTCCTAAGGATGCAAGCCTTGCTTGTTGAAACATAATAATATCTTTCTTTCTATTTTGGGTTACTTCTTTTGATACTTTTGTTTCAAGATAATTATTTAACTCTTTTAATTCTTTTGTTTTATCTTCAACTTTTTGCTCTAAGGTATTGTGTAAAGTTTTAACATTATTGATGATTAAAACTGTAAGAATAATAGAGAATAAAAATACCAAAAAGATAGAAATAAAAGAAAAAATCATAATAGTATTAAAAACTTTTTGAGTATTTCTTTTTTCATTAATTGCAAGTGATAAATCATAATTGATTAAACTAGTAATATAAATAGATATAGCATTTATACTAAAATTTAATTCAGTGTAATAAGAGTGCTTTTCCCCTGAATTAAAATTAATTAGTCTGTTTTTTATTTTTAATAGTTTTTTATCAATATTTTTTATTATATTCTTTTTTAAAACTTTATTTTCATGATATTTTTCTTCATTAATTAGAAACTTTTTAATAAAAGTAGTTATAAATAAAGGAGATGCTTTTTGTTCTATATTTTTATTATATTCATTCCAGTTTTTTTCAATTAGCTGTTGAGCTAAATCTAAAACTTCTTTAGCTTGAATATATGTAATATCTCTTTCTTCTAAATCTTTTAGGGTATCTTGAATATTTACTTTATAGGTATCTTTTATATTTTCTAATTTGATTAATGTCTTTGTTCTATTATCAAATAAAATATCAAAATCTTCTTTTATTGTAAATGTAGAAATCTGAGATAATACAACTATACAAATCATTCCCCCAGCAATAATTAAAACTAAAAAAGAAGTTTTGTACTTAAAACTCAAGTTATCAAAAAATGAAAATATCTTTTTTAAACTCATCTTAGTTCTCTATCTTTTCAAAAGTAGAGTTTTTATAATGAAATAAATAAATATTATTTAGAAGTTGAGTGTTCTTAAAGTTTAAATAAAAACCTTCTAATGCATTAAAAGGTGTATTTTGTAAACTAGAAAGAAACTTTTCTCTTGTTAAACTACCTTTTACTCTTTGTATAGCATTTACTAAAACCTTTGCAGATAAAAATGCTTCAAGTGAAATAAACCCTAACTCTTCTTTAGGATAATATTTTTTCATTAAAGTTTGATACTCTTTTATAGCTGGAATATTTATATCTGTATAGCTAGGTACAACTTGAGAAAATAAAAGATTATTGGTATTTGTTTTTTGTTTTTCTAGCTCTTTTACCATTTCATTTGCATCTCCAAAAGAGATATTACAGAAAATTGTATTTTTTAGTTTTTCATTTTCTTTAGCTTTTTTTATAAATAATGAGTTTGTTTTATAAGCTCCTACCATTATAATAGCTTGTGGATTTGCATCTTTTATTTCATTAAAAGCATGGTTTATTGAAAGTGTATTTCTTTTATATGAACCTTCTGACACTAAAGGAAGATTTCTTTTTTCTAAAGATTTTAATAATGATATATAACCTTCTTCTCCATAATCATCATTTTGATAAAATACTGCGATTTTATTAAGCCCTTTATCTTTATATAAATGCTCAACAATAGCTTCTATTTCTTCTTCGTATGAACTTCTAAAGTTTACGAAATTTTTATTGCTAGTATTTCTTAAAAAAGATGCACCAGTAAAAGCACCAAAGAAAGGTATATCTTCATCATATAATAAAGGTAAGACACTTTTAACAGTTGGAGTTCCTACGAAACCAAAAAGAGCAAAAGCTTTATCTTTAAATACAAGCTTTTGAGCATTATCAATAGTAAGTTCTGGTTCATACTTATCATCATAAATTAAAAAGTTTATTTTTTTACTACCTAAGATGTTTTCTTCGTTTGCATATTTAAAATATGAATTTGCACCAGCTGTTACAGAATCGCCCCAAGCTTTTATAATTCCTGTTTTTGGAATTGAAGTTCCTATTGTGATAGTTTTATTAGTAAAAGTTTCATCTTTAAAATAGATATAAATTATTGCTAAAATAAAAAGTAATATTGGAATACGTTTAATCATGAATTAGTTTACTAAAAAATGCTCAAAAAAATGCTTTAATTTTTTGAATATAAAAAGATTTGATTTTATATTAGAGCTTAAAAGTAACAGTTAGTAAGATTTTGGTAAAATATTTTTTAACATTTAAGCCTTGTTTAATTTTTATACATATATTATTAAGTAAAATATTATTGACCAAAAAGGCATATTATATGCAAGAATTTATATATTATAATCCAAAGGGACTAGACTTCCCAATTAGTGAAGAGATTCTAGTTACTACTGATATTAATGATACAAAAGAAAAAAACTTTTTAATTTCAAATACAAAAGAAGTAGACTCAGAATTAAATGCTGATGAAATCGATTTCTATATTAAAAATTCAAATGATTCAGTTTCAACGAAAATTGAAAATGTATTAAAACTTTACGAAATTGCAGCTACAAAATATGACTTTGCTCAAGATATCTCTTACAATGAAGAAGTATCAAAACAATTATTACTAGTATCAAACTCACAAGAAGAGTATGAATCTTTCACAAAAGAAATCAATGAAGATGATTTTGAGTTATTCTCTGTAAAAGAAGAGATAATAAAAGAAATTTCTGGACATATTGGAAACTTAAAAGTTGTTGTTGATGATGAAGGAAAAGATGTTACTTTAAATGTATCTCAAATTGTTTGGTTTGATGCTAAGCAACTAGGATTAAATCAAAGTGGTACTTTTGACCCAAATTTAACAAGTGTAGAAGATGTTATAAATACTTTAAAAGAAAACATAAACTCTTATTCTTATAAAAAATTCACTACTTATGATCATAGTATTTGTCAATATCATGAAAGAAGAGAAGAAATCTGTTCTAAGTGTGAAGAAGTTTGTCCCACAGTAGCAATTACAAAAGACGATGAAACAAAAACTTTAGGTTTCTCACAAATTGATTGTCATGGTTGTGGTGGATGTGTTTCTGTATGTCCAAGTGGTGCTATTGATTATGCTCCATCAAATAAAGAATCTTTATTTGAAATGAGTAAGTTCTTTGAAAAAACTCATCCTTTAGTAATTCCTGAAAAAATGAATATTAGTTCTCTAAATGTTAATTTAAAACAAGATGTTTTACCTTTTGCAATTGAAGGTGAAAAGTTTTTACATGAGGCTTCTTTTTTAACACTACTTCAAATTTCAGGTTCTCAAGTGATTTTCTATTCAGACTTTATTTCAAAAGGTTCTGGAGATGCTATTAGAATAGTAAATGATATTTACCAAGCTAAATATGGTAAAGATGCAATTCTAGTTGCAATGACTGAAGAAGAATTAATTAAAGCACTAGATGAAGTTTCATTTATTGAAGGTTCTGAGTTTAATTTCAACCAAGATACTCTTAAAAAAAGAGAAATCTTCTCTCACAGATTACAAAAGATTGTAGGCGATGAAGATTTGGGTGTTGTAAAAACTGGTGAACATGTTCATTATGGACTTGTAAAGGTAAATGAAGACAAATGTACTTTATGTCTAGTTTGTGTAGGAGCTTGTAATGTAGATGCCTTACAAGCAGATGCAAGTGACAATACTCTAAGATTAAATCCATCTTTATGTACGTCATGTGGTTACTGTGAAGTTTCATGCCCTGAAGCTGATTGTTTAACTATTGAAAGAGATGTTATAAAACTAGAACCAACTTGGTTTAAAGAAAGTATTCTTGCCAAAGATGATTTATTTGCATGTGTTGAATGTGGAGTGGAGTTTGCTACTACAAAAGCTGTTACAAAAATTGCAGATATGATGGCACCACTTTTTGCACATGATCCAGTAAAAGAAAGAAGTCTTTATTGTTGTGCAGACTGTAAACCAAAAATTATGATGCAAAACTATTATGACAAAAAAAATCAAGGAAATGACTAATGCAAGATAATCAAGCTATAAATAAAGCAAGAGCACTTTATTATAATTTATTCGCAAACTTTTTTGTAGATACTCAAAAAACAGAAAATTATTTTGAATTAATTAGATTAATAAATATTTTAAAAGAAAATCCATTAGATCCAAGTTCTGGTGAAGCTTTAGTAAATATTTCAAATACATTAGATGCAAGTTCAAACGTAGCCTTACTACAAGAATTTGATAATATCTTCCACAATCCTTCAACTAAAAAAATAAGATTAACAGCTTCTTATTATGATGAAGGTGTTGAATCTGGTAAAAAAAGAGTTGAAATGATTCAATTTATTGCCAAAACAAAATTAAGAAGAGATGAAAAAAAATACTTTGAATATGAAGATTCTGTTGGTTTCTTATTTTCATTTATGGCACAATTATGTGAAAGTATTACTAAGGGTGAAAAAGAGTATGAAAATACTGTCCACTGTATATTCTCAGAGATTATTAATGATTTTATTGATGAGTTTGCAAAAGAAGTTTATGAGCATGAAAGCTCAGAAGTTTTTAAAGAATTAATCGTAGTATTACACTCATTTGTAGAGTTTGAAAGATTATATTTAAGTGTTAGTAAACCAAAACCAAAACCAAAAATTGAGAAAAAAGAAGTAGAAGAAACTATTTCAGATGAAGAGTTAGAGCGAAGAGCTAAAAATAAAGCACTAAAAGCATTGGGTCCCAAAAAAGACGAAAAACCCACAGGTCCTATTGATAATGTGAGTGCAGCAGAAAGCGAAATCTAAAAAAGGTAATTCCTTTTTTAGAGATTTTATTAAGAAAACTAAAAATAGTTTTTTTAATAAAGTCTCTTAGTTTAGGGGCTTAATTTCTATAAGGAGGTCAGTCGTGCAAGAAAGCAGAAGGAATTTTGCCAAGAAAACAGCACTGGTTGCAGCAGGTGCAGCAGCAGTTGCAGGAACTAGTGTATTGGCGGCTACTGGAGGATCATCTATACAAGGTGACGAAAATAATGGAGTTGTTGTTGGAAGTTCAAATAAAAAAGAAATTCTATACAAAAAAACTGCGTCTTGGGAAGAATTTTACAAGAGCGCAAAATAAGTAGAGGAGTAATGTATGTCAGCAAATACATATGAATCTTTAAATGCGAAAGTAGGACGACGGTCATTTATGAAAATGGCTGCAGTTGCAACTGCATTTGGAGTGACATCATCTTTTGCTAGTACTACTGCAACTAGAAAAGCAACAGCAGAAGAGATTAAAAATCCTTTTCCTGGTTCAAAAACAGTTAAAACTGTATGTACAGCTTGTTCAGTTGGTTGTGGTGTAATAGCAGAAGTTCAAAATGGAGTTTGGGTAAGACAAGAAGTTGCTCAAGATCATCCAGTATCACTTGGAGGGCACTGTTGTAAAGGTGCTGATATGATTGATATGGTTAGATCAGAAGTAAGACTTAAACATCCAATGGTTAAGAAAAACGGAGAATGGAAAAGGATTTCTTGGGATGAGGCTTTAGATGGTATTGCTTCAAAACTAGAAGATTTAAGACAAAAAGATGGTCCTGATTCAACAATGTTTTTAGGTTCAGCAAAATTCAATAATGAGCAATCTTATTATTACAGAAAATTTGCTGCAATGTTTGGAACAAATAATATAGATCACCAAGCTAGAATTTGACATAGCTCAACAGTTGCCGGAGTGGCAAACACATGGGGTTATGGTGCTATGACAAATTCTTTAGGAGATATACAAAATTCTAAAGCGATAATTATTTTTGGAGCAAATCCAGCAGTAAATCATCCAGTAGGGTTCCAACATTTCTTAAAAGCAAAAGAAAGAAACAATGCAAAAATAATTGTAGTAGATCCTAGATTTACTAAAACTGCAGCAAAAGCGGATTATTTTGCACAAATTAGACCAGGAACTGATATTCCATTTATGTATGGGATGTTAAATATAATCTTTGAAAAAGGTTGGCATGACAAGAATTTTATTAAAGATAGAGTTTTTGGTATGGATGAAATCATGGCTGAAGCTAAAAATTGGCCAATTGATAAAGTTGCGGAAGTTACAGGTGTTGATGCTGATTTAATTGTACAAATTACTAAGCATTACGCAAATAACACGCCAGGAACTTTAATTTGGGCTATGGGTTTAACTCAGCATACAAATGGTACATCTAATACAAGAATGGCTCCAATTTTACAATTAGCACTTGGTAATATGGGTGTTGAAGGTGGTGGAACTAATATTCTTAGAGGTCATGATAATGTTCAAGGAGCAACTGATTTTGGTTGTTTAGCAGATTCATTACCAGGATATTATGGTTTATCTGAAGGTTCGTGGAAATATTTCGCTTCATCATGGGGTGTAGATTTTGACTGGTTACAAGGTAGATTTAAAGATCCATCTTGGATGGGTAAAAAAGGTTTCACATTAGCTAGATGGTGGGCTGGAGTTTTAGGTGAAAATGAAGGTGAAGATGCAATTCATAATGCAGATACACGTTTAAAAGCTTTATTTGTTATGGGTAATGGTATTACATCAACTGCACAAACAAAAAAAGTTAAAGAAGCCTTAGATCATTTAGATCTTGCAGTATTCTGTGACCCATTTGTAAATGAGGGTGCAATTATTACTGATAAGCAAAATGATGTTTATATTTTACCAGCTGCAACTCAATTTGAAACAGCAGGTTCAGTAACTGCAACTAATAGATCTGCACAATGGAGAGATAAAGTTATCGAACCAATGTATGAATCAAAAGCTGATCAAGACATTATGTTTGAATTAGCAAAAAGATTAGGTTTCTATGATGAATTTACAGCTGGAATGAAAGTAAAAGAAGATAAAAAAGACTTTAATTGGCCAGAAGATGCAACAGATGAGATAGCTAGAATTATCAAAACTATTGGATTAACAGGTTGGACAGCAAAAAGATTAAAAATGCACCAAGAAAATTGGCACATGTTTGATGAAGTAAGTTTAAGAGGTTACGGACCGATGACTGGTGAGTACTATGGTTTACCATGGCCTTGTTGGACAGAAGGACATTCAGGAAGCCCAGTATTATACAACATTAACAGAAGTGTTAAAGAAGGTGGTATGGGGTTCAGAAACAGATTTGGTATGGAAAGAGATGGTGTTGATTTACTTGCTGGAAAAGGCAGTGCACCAAAAGCTTCAAGTAACAAAGATGGATATCCTGAGATTAATAAAGATAATATTGAAGCCGTATTAGGTATTACATTAACAGAAGATGAAAAAGCTAAAATTGGTAAAAACTGGAAAGTTGATAAATCAAATATTATTGCTGAAAAATGTATGGAAGCAGGAATTGCTCCTTATGGAAATGCGAAAGCTAGAGCAAAAGTTTGGGGATGGGCAGATGAGATTCCAAAACATAGGGAACCATTACATTCACCAAGAACTGATTTAACAAAAGAATATCCTTCTTTCCCTGATAAAAAGAATCATTGGAGAGTTGATACAAGATATATTTCAGAGCAAACAGCACAAGATTGGGCGAAAGATTTCCCAATTAACCTTGTAACTGGAAGACTTGTAAATATGAACGGTGCTGGTATGGAAAATAGAGCTAGTAAATATTTAGCTAAATTAACACCAGAAATGTTCTGTGATATCAATCCTGATTTAGCAGGAAGATATGGAATTAGAGATGGTTCAATGATGTGGATTCATTCACCTCAAGGAACAAAAATTAAAGTAAAAGCACATTATTCTTATTCAGTTACACCTGATAGAATATTTATTCCAATTCACTTCGCAGGTGTTATGGAAGGTGAAAGTTTACTTCATAAATATCCAGATGGAACTGCTCCTTATGCTACAGGTGAAAGTGCAAATACTGTTACTAACTACGGTTATGACATTGTTACACAAATACCTGAGACTAAGGGTGGATTATGTCAGATAGCAAGAGCGTAGGAGAATCAATATGAGTAGTAATAATGTAGATTATGCAAGTATGAGATTTTATTGTGATGAAAACAGATGTATTCATTGTGATGGATGTTCAGTTGCTTGTGCAGAAGCACACGAGTTACCAGTTGAGATCTCTAGAAGAAAAGTTGTAACTGTAAATGAAGGTAAGCAAGGGATGGAGTTTTCTTTATCTGTTGCTTGTATGCATTGTACAGATGCACCTTGTGAGCAAGTATGTCCAGTAGATTGTTTCTATATCAGAGAAGACGGTATCGTTTTACATGATAAGAATACATGTATTGGTTGTTCATATTGTTTATATGCTTGTCCATTTGGAGCTCCTCAGTTCCCAAGTAACGGTGCATTTGGAACAAAAGGTGTAATGGATAAATGTACAATGTGTGCAGGTGGTCCTTTAGAAACTAACAGTGAACATGAAAGAGAATTATACGGACAAAATAGAATTGCAGAAGGAAAAGTTCCTGTTTGTGCTGCTATGTGTTCTACAAAAGCTTTATTAGTAGGTGATGCAGAATCTGTAGCAAATATTTTTAGAGAAAGAGTAATGTCTGCTGGACATGGATCTCAATCTGCACCTTATGGTTGGGATAAAGCGTATGGAAAATAAAAGTTTTCTAAGTGAGTATAAGGTCTATATATTTATAGGCCTTCTATTCGTCCTTTTAACATATTGGTACTTTTGGTTAGCAACGATTGCTGATATTGGTTACGTATATGAATTTATCTTACAAATGCTGCAAGGAAACTTCACTGGACAAATTGTTCCTTTTGAAAGTTTAACTAAATATCAGCAAATGGAAGTTGGTTTATTTGGACCAGATTATCATACAATTGCACCAGAAGTTATTAGAGCATTTGAGGAAAGACAACATTTACTACCTATAGTATTTTTAGTTGAATTCTTTTTGTTCTTAACAATGTTTATTGTTGCAAAAGGAAGAAAACAAGCAAAAATTACTAGAGCAGAAGATACTGTTTTAGTATATTCTATTTTTCAAAGATTAGTACTTATATTAAATATTATCATTATGATATATTTATTTATCACTGGTTTTTCAATTACATTTGGAAACTGGACTGGTGGTGGAGAACTTGCAAGATTTATGAGAGCAACTCATGAAATGGTAGGATTAGGTTGGATGCCAATTTGGTTTATCATGACTATTATTGCTTTTAAAGATCACAAGTATTTTGTACGACCAAGTATGAAGATTTGGAATAAGATCTTTTTGCGAGGAAAATATGAAGCAATGAATAGAATTAACTATTACGCGTTTGTAGCTTTTGGCTTCTTACTTGTATTAAGTGGTTTTATCATTTGGTTTATGTTCCCTGATGCAGCAACGCATGCTGAGACTATTCAGGTTAAAAGATTACTTTTATTTGTTCACTTTATGGGAAGTGCGATTATTTCGTTCTTTACATTTGAAACAATTTATTCATATTTTGTTTCTGTAAAAGGCTATATTCCTGGTCTTATCACTGGAAGATTACCTATTGAATATTTAGAACAATTTAGACCTGAAATTTTAAAATATGAAGATTTAGAAAAATAAAAAAAGTTGTTTTACTCCTTAGGGAGTGAAACCTTTTTTCTTTTTTACAAAAATAGATATATGCAAAGTTTGCATATTAAGGAAAAACATGGAAAATATAGAAAATGCCAAATATTTAAAAACAGTAATTATTGACAAACTTATAGAAAATGAAGCAACTGAATTTGAAGATGTGACTATTGATGAATCACGTCTTAACTTGTATTTAAATGGTGAAAAAACTATATCTATGATGTGTATTCCTAAAGATCAAGATGCCCATGCAATTGGTTTTTTAATGAGTGAAAATGTAATTTCTAGTATGGATGATATCGAAGACTTAAGTATTAGCGAAGATGGATTAAGAGTTGATGTTAAGGCTAAAATTGATGAAGGTTCACTAGAAAATTTATATAAAGAAAAAACATTAGTTAGTGGTTGTGGTGGTGGAGTTACTGGAAATATTGAAGGGTCTTTAGAAATACCTTTTAACCAAACAGCCTTTACTATAAAACCTTTAACAATCTCTACTGAGGTAAAAGAATTTTATCGTGATAGTGAACTATACAATCTAACTGGTTGTGTACATAAAGCTATGATTTACTTACTTGATGGTTCGACTATTACTGCTGAAGATATAGGACGTCATAATGCAATTGATAAAGTTGTTGGTAAGTGTAAATTACAAGGTTTAGATACTACAAAATCAGTTTTATTTGTATCAGGAAGACTAAGCTCTGAAATGGTTACAAAAGCTGTAATGCATAGAATTCCTATTATTGTATCGCGAACTGCACCAACATATTTAGGTGTTCAAGTAGCACATAAACATGGTATTACAATGATAGGTTTTGCACGTGGAAAGAAAATGAATTTATATACACACCAAGGAAGAATAGATGTCTAGTATTGATGATAAATTAGATTTCAAACTTGATAGTATTCAAAAAGAATTAATAATGACGAATTTAGACGAAGATGGGAAACTATCTTGTCTAAAAGCGTTTAAAGTTGCACGTTTAATAGGACGAGAGCCTAAAGAAATGTCAGGAATTACTAAAAGTTTAGGATTAAAAATCACAAATTGTGAATTAGGTGTATTTGGAAAACTTAAATTTCAAGACCCAAATATGGGAGTTTATAGCAGAATAAAAGAAAATTATAATGGTAAAACAACACTTACCTGTGAAATTTTATGGGAAGAAGCTAAAAAAACTTCTCTAAATACTGTTGGTTCAACAGTAAAAAGTACAGACTTAGATGTAGTCCATTGTCAATTAGGATGTTTTAGAGAAAAAAAGGGACATCGTGAAAGTAAGAGTTAAAATCTGGATAGAAGATGATGAAAAAAATCTTATATTTGGTGGTGGAAAAACAGAAGTTTTAGAGCTAATTGATGAAACAGGTTCTATTTCAAAAGCAGCCCAAAAAGTTGGGATGAATTATAAAAAAGCATGGACTCATATTAAAATACTAGAGAATAATATTGAAGATGATTTAGTATATACAAATAAAGGACAAGGAGAGCTAAGTGGTAGTTCTCTTACTCCAAAAGCAAGAGAAGTTATTCAAACTTATAAAATCTTGCAACATGATATTAAAAAATATGCAGATAATAGATTTAAAGAGCTGTTTTTGAAAGATAACAAAGAGATACTAAATATTAAGGATAATGAAAAGTGATTAAATTAAATTCTTTACAATACCCAAATGTGCAAAATTTGCATATATCTAATGACCTCTCGTTAGATATATTAAAAAATAATGACACCTTTTTAAAAATAGAAGAGGAGCTAAAGTCTAAATATAGTTTTTCAGATTTAGTAACATTTTCATTCTCACAAAGTGGATTTTTAGGTCTGTTTTTAGAACTAGAAAAAAAAGGAAAGATTGCTGTTTGTGTTGGTGAATCATATGGAATTATTCAAGCTGCAAAATCTTATGAAGCTTTAGGTTTTCCTCTTGTATGGATTGACTTAGAAAAAGATGGAAAAATAAATACAAAACAAATAGAAACTTCAAATGTTGATTTTATCTTTATCTCATCTTATGTTATTGATACTTTTATAAAGACTGATTTAGAAGAAGTGAAAAAGATATGTTCTTCTAAAATCATATCAAATGCAAGTGCAGATTTTTCTAAAAGTAGTGATGCTATATATTTTGATTCTTACAAGCTAACAGGTTTTGCTTTATCTTCTTGTCTGTTATTTAAAGATGAATTATTTGATGAGCAAGTTATTGGTTTCAAAGATGTAGTTGCCGTAAGTTCAATCAATGAAGCTTTGAAAATACAGAATTTTGAAACAAGCCAAAAAGAGTTATTTAAAGAAAAACTAATAAATGCTTTTGGTGATGATATATATTTCTTTGTTGATTCAAAAGATACATTAGAATACTCACTTCACTTTGCCTTGAAAAACATAAAAGCAAGAGAAATCATAAGAACACTAGCTTTAAACTCTATACTTATTACAAATGGAGAAGGTTGTTCTTTAGGTTTATCAATGCCTTCAAGAGTTATTCAAGCTATGGGTTATGAAGAACTAATTTCAAGAAATGCAATATCTTTAACATTTACAAAAAAGTATGAAATAGAAGAAATAGAAAAAATAGTAAATACATTTGCAAAAAAATACAGACAAATAAGGGTTTTAAATGAGCTTTAAACTAAACTTTCTAGATTTTGAAGAAGCTGTAAAAATAAGTCTAGACTTAGCAAGAACTACAACATTAAAAGAGATTGTTCCTATTTCAAAAGCCTTAGGAAGAATAGTATCTTCTGATGTAATTTGTAAGAAAAATTTACCATCTTTTAATAACTCAGCAATGGATGGTTTTGCATTTAAAGTAGATGACTGTGGAAAAGTATTAAAAATAAAAAAAGTAATATTCGCAGGTGATAAAGGTGATGATGTTCAGGCTATTTTAGAGCAGGGTGAATGTTATAAGATTATGACAGGTGCTAAAGTTCCAAGTGATGCTAATACTATTGTTCCTATTGAAAACTGTTTTGATGTAAGTGATACTAGCGTTGGAATTCCTGAAGATGTAAAAGTTGGAAGCAATTTAAGACTAAAAGGTGAAGAGCAAAAAGAGGGCAATGTTTTATTTAAAAAAGGTGAGCTTATTAATTCCTCTCATATAACTCTTCTAGCTTCACAAGGTCTTATGATGATTGAAGTTTTCAAGCAAATTTCAATCGCAGTTGTATCAACTGGAAATGAACTAAAAGAACCATGGGAAAACGCAAATGAAGAAGAGATATACAACTGTAACTCTTATGCTTTAGTTTCACTTTTAGAAGAAGCTGGTTTTTGCGCAACTTATAGTGGAGTAGTTCCAGATAATTTAGAAGAATCAGTAAACTTTATAAGCAATCTAAAAACTTATGATGTGATTATTACAACTGGTGGTATTTCTATGGGGGATGCTGACTTTGTTGGTGAAGCATTTGTAAAAAATGGATTAGAAACTGCTTTCCATGGAGTGAATGTAAAACCAGGTCGTCCTATTATGATGGGAAGCATTGAAGATAAAGACAAAGATAAACAGACTTTTGTAATGTGTCTACCTGGAAACCCACTAACTGCAATGGTAAATATGGAACTATTTGCAATTCCTGTATTAAATAAAATACAAGGAAATAGTGGTTTTTATCATGATGTAATAATTGCAGAAAATAAAGAAGCTTTTAAAACTAAAAAAGGACGAGTAAACCTTGTACTTGGAAATTTAGAAAACGGGGGATTTAGCGTAACAAGAAACAATAAATATGGTTCAGGAATGATTACTGCTTTATACGAGAGCAATTGTATTTTAGTAACAGAAGAAAATACAGCAAGTATTGAGCAAAAGCAAATGGTTAAGGTTATTAAGTTTAATAACCAATTATTACAAAAACAAATAAATATATTTAACTAAAAGGAAAATAAAAATGAAAATAAAAAAGTTAACACTACTAATTGCTAGTGCCAGTATGGTATTTACAACAGCTTTGAGTGCAAAAGATTCTTTAATGATGGCAACAACAACAAGTACAGATAATACTGGTTTATTAGATTATTTAGCGCCAAAGTTTGAAAAAGAAACTGGAACAAATTTAAAGTGGGTTGCAACAGGAACTGGAAAAGCTTTAAAAATGGGTGGAAACTGTGATGTAGATATTTTATTTGTTCATGCACCTGCATCTGAGAAAAAATTTATTGCTACTGGATTTGGTGTTGATAGACAGCAAGTTATGTATAACGATTTTATAATAGTAGGGCCAAAAAAAGATCCTGCAACTGTAAATGGCTTAACTCCAAGTGCTGCTTTACAAAAAATCAAAAATACATCTGCTAAGTTCTTCTCAAGAGGAGATAACTCAGGAACTAATAAAAAAGAATTGTCTTTATGGAAAAATGCAAATGTAGATGCAAAATCTGCTTCTTCTTGGTATGTTCAAACAGGTCAAGGAATGCTAGTTACTATTAATATGGCTGCGGAAAAAGATGGTTACACAATGACAGATAGAGGTACTTGGATTAAGTATATGTCTCAAAAAGGTGAAGCAAATAAGCTAAAAGTAGTAGTTGAAGGTGATAAATCATTATTTAACCAATATTCTGTTGTTTCTATTAACAAAGAAAAATGTTCAAATGTAAAACCAGAATTAGCTAAAAAGTTTACTAATTGGGTTGTATCTGCATCTACACAAAAAACAATTGCTGACTTTAGATTATTAGGTCAAGCGCTATTTATTCCAAATGCTGGAAAATAAAAAAGAATTAAATTTGAAGGTTAGTATATAGAATGAATCTTTTTACAGATGGTTTTAACGAAGCAATAGATTTACTAATGACAGGGAACGAAAGTGTTTACTCTGCTATTAGTACAACAATAACAGTTTCTTCTTGGTCTTTATTAATTAGTTTAGCTATTGGGCTTCCTTTGGGATTTGCCCTTGGTTATTATAACTTCTTTGGTAAAGCAGTTATTAGAACTATAGTTGATACTTTATTGGCACTTCCTACTGTTGTAATTGGACTTATTGCATATACTATGCTTTCACAAGCAGGGCCATTTGGAGAGCATAACTTGCTCTTCACACAACAAGCAATAATAATAGGTCAAATTGTTTTAGGTTTGCCTATTATTATTGCTTTAACAGCAACTCAAGTTGAGTCTGTAGATAAAAGACTATATACATCTTTAAAAGGTTTAGGAGCTACTCAATACCAAATCTTAGTAGTAACCCTAGTTGAGGCTAGATTTGGTCTTATGACAGCTGCTATGACAGCTTATGGAAGAATTATCACAGAGATTGGTATTTCGATGATGGTTGGTGGAAATATCAAATATCACACAAGAACAGTAACAACTGCAATTGCACTTGAAACTGGTAAAGGTGAGTTTGTAACTGGTATTGCTTTAGGGCTTGTTTTATTTGCAGTGGCACTTATAGTTAATATTGCATTATCATCTTTAAAAAGGAAATGGACACAGTGAGTACTTTATATGAACTTCAAAATATCGAGCAACATTATGATGGTAAAAAAGTATTAAATATAGATAGCTTATGTCTTGAAGAAAATAAAATTATTGGTTTTTTTGGACCAAATGGTAGTGGTAAATCAACGCTATTTTCATTACTTTCTTTTATAGATAAGCCATCAAGTGGAACTTTACATTTTAATGGAATTGATAATAAACATATAAACCAAGAAACAAAACAAAATATTGTTATGGTTCCTCAAAATCCATACCTTTTAAAACGAACAGTATATGAAAATGTAGCTTTTGGTTTGAAGCTTCGTAAAGATACTGTAGATGTAGAACAAAGGGTAGAAGAAGCCCTAATTTTAGTAGGACTTGATAGTACTTTTAAACATAGAAAATGGTCTCAACTTTCAGGTGGAGAAGCCCAAAGGGTAGCCCTTGCTGCAAGACTAATACTAAAACCAAAAGTTTTAATTTTAGATGAACCAACATCTGGAGTTGATACAAACTCTGCACAACTAATCAAAGAAGCTATTCTTTCTGCAAAACAAAAATATAATACAACAATATTTATATCAAGTCATGATCATAACTGGTTAAATCATATATGTGATAAAAGAGTTGCACTTTTCCAAGGTAACTTGGTTGAGAGTGGAAGTGTTAACTTACTTTTCTCACCATGGGAAAAAAGTGCAGAAGGTAATCTTGTAAAAGTATTTATAGATGGACAAAGATTAGTAATACCTGATAGTTATTCTAAAAAAAGAGATTCTGTAGTGATGATAAACTCAGATGATATAGAAATATGTAGAGAAAACTGTGATGGCATGAAAAATGAAAATACACTAATAGGTGAAGTTTGTTCTATTCATCAACAACATATTGGAGATGAGCTTTTAATCGAGTTTTCAATAGGTGGAATTTCTTTTAATAGTAAATTAACACGAGAACAAATGCAAAAAGAATCACTTCTTCCTGGGGATAAAGTTCATGTTAATATTGATGTTTCTGGGGTTTGTTGGATTTAGAAAAGTATTTTATTAAAAATCTAATGGGCTTTTTATTTCATCTTTATTCAACTCCTTTACTACATGAGTATATATCATAGTTGTTTCAATACTTTTATGTTCTTTCAGTAGAAATACTATAATGTTTAAATCTAATTTTATCTCGAACTACATCTAATAATTTTTTTAACCTCCATAAATAATAATCTTTTTCTTAAGGGACATAATGTCCTAATTATAAGATATCTGACAAATAACGGAACATAGTGTCCTTTTAATAGCTTATATAGGTATAAAAGGACATTTTTTATTTAAGTATAATAATCAAAAATTTTATAAATAGTTCAAAATATTACAATAAGTAATATAATTAATTATTAAAGGTACATTTATTATGTCTTTTAATAATATATATAGGTATTAATAGGATAAAATGTTCCTTGAATAAATAGTTAACTACATTATAGACAAAGGAATAATTTGCAATTTAATATTTTAAATTCTTTACCAAATGATTTAGAGTCGAATACCGCATATCTAATAAATGATAATTGGGATGATTGGTTTGAATTTAGCACACTTTACACACTATATTATAATGATACGAATAATAATAAAACTTATATTGGTAATGTAAAAATTGGTCAAACTGATATGGGTGAGACCCAAAGAAGAGCAAATATTTCTGAAGACTTTACATCTTTGAGTGAAATTTATTTTTCATTAGGACAAAGTGTAACTTATTATGAAAAACTTAATAGTTTAGAAGACGAAATAGGAAATGAAATATTATTAAAGTTAAGAGATGTTTCATACAATCTAGAAGTGTTTGAACAAATTAAAAATTTAAAAGTAACCAGAGTTTCTCTTCTTAGAGAGGTTACTCAAAATGAAGTAACAGGACAATTTCATAGAATTGCTCATGGTGGAGTTACTTTAACACCATATAACTTTACATTTATTGCACCAAAACCTAAAAATACAAATTTATATATAAAGTTAGAATTTAATGTAACTCCTAACTCTATACCATCGACAAATGTACATGTTCTAATAGGAAGAAATGGAGTAGGTAAAACACATCTTTTAAATAATATGTTAAATACATTATTTTCTGCTGAAACTACAGTCAAACATGGTGTCTTTAATTCAAATGAAGAAACTTTATTTTCTAATGTTATATCTGTATCTTTTAGTGCATTTGATGAATCTGAAGTTAAAAAAGAGCAAAAAAATAAAAGAGAAGGTTTAACATACTCATATATTGTTTTAAAAAGAGAAGGAAAAGATGCTTCTCCTAAAAGTCCAACTATTTTAAAAAATGAATTTGTTAAAAGTCTTCATAATTGTAAATTAGGGAATAGAAAAGAAAGATGGAAAAATGCAGTAAAAATTCTTGAATCAGACCCAATGTTTCAAGAATCAGATATATTAAAATTAATAGATATAGTCGCTGATGAAGAATTTAAAGAAGAATCTTCTGATATTTTTAAAAAATTATCATCAGGTCATAAAATTGTTTTGTTAACAATTACTAGATTGGTAGAAACAGTGGAAGAAAAAACCTTGGTAATGCTTGATGAACCTGAATCACATCTACACCCTCCATTATTATCAGCTTTCACAAGAGCATTATCTCAACTTTTAATGTTGAGAAATGGTGTGGCTATTATTGCTACACATTCTCCTGTAATATTGCAAGAAGTTCCAAAAGAATGTGTTTGGATTCTTAATCGTATAGGTATTTCTGCAAAAGCAGAACGACCAGAACGAGAAACTTTTGGAGAAAATGTTGGTATTTTGACACATGAAGTTTTTGGTTTAGAAGTTACAAATGCAGGTTTTTATAATTTAATAAAAAAAGCAATTGACAATAAAGATAATTATGACGAAGTAAAAGCATATTTTAATAATCAATTAGGAAGTGAAGCTAAAGCAATTGCTAAAGGTTTAATGCATCTTAAAAATAATAGGATTATGTAAATGGTACATATTACAAAACCAACTCTTTCTGTTGTAAATGTTTTTTCTGATTGCATTTCTAATTTTAGGGATACGGCATTAGTATCTAGATTACAAAGTATCAGTACTTATATTCAAAATGAAACTAATAATTATGATACCTTAGCGTCAACTAATGATATTTATCAAATTCATCCTACAACTATGGTTAATGGCGTTGTCACAAAAAATGATATGGTAAAAGTATATGAAAAAAAGCTTGTTCCAAAAGGAGAGGTTGGAAGAAGTCACTATGAATATTTACGCTCATTAGCCAAACATAATATATGTCCTATATGTAATCAAAGAACAGTAACAACATTAGACCATGTTTTAGCGAAGACTGACTATCCAACTTTTGCAGTGTCTCCAATAAACTTAATACCTGCTTGTATTGATTGTAATAAAATCAAATTGACTTCGTATAATCCAAATTCATCAGAAGAAGAAATTCTTCATCCTTATTATGATGATATTTCAAATGAACAATATTTAGTTGCTGTTGTTAATAAAGAAAGACCTGCTAGTATAACTTTTAATATAAAATCCTCTATTCCAGAAACTATTATGGAAAAAAGATTAAAAGTGCATTTTGAGTTATTTGCTTTAAATGAATTGTATATTGCAAATTCAGCAAAATATTTGGCAGATATTAATTTTAGATTAAATAGTCTATATACTTCAAGTGGGAAAGATGCTGTAAAAGAGTATCTTCAAGAAGAATTTGAAAGTAGATTTAATAATAATAAAAACTCTTGGGAAACAGCTTTTTATGAAGCTTTATATAAATCAGATTGGTATTGTGATGGTGGATTTAAAATAGAATAGTTAACAAATACTAGGAGAGGAACAAGTGGAAACTGCAAAATTCCGGGGACCAAAATTCCGGGGACAGTATACCAATTATTTTACAAAATTCCGGGGATAGTATACCAATTATTTTAAATTCTAATAGTTATATAAACTGTCTTCGGAATTTTCTAGATGTTACAGCTACAACCTTTAAAATAATGGTTGATCTTAAACAATATAGTCTAGTAGATATTTATAATGAATATACTTCCACCTTGGTATACTATAACACCAGCACATTAAAAAGGAATGATACATGTTAAATTATATTAAATATATAGCTGCGTATATAAGTTTAATCTTGTTATGGGCTTTATTTGCTTTAACAATTTGTAGTATTTTTGATTTATATAATATAAATGTAAATCCTAGTATAGGATTTGTAGGAGCTTTATTTGGGTATATTTATCATGAAAATAAACCAATGGAGTTTAAAGAATTAATTAGACAGATAAAATAAAAGTAAAAAAACAAGAACAGACTACACAAATAAAAAAGAAGGAAGACCAAAGAAAAATGATGTTTAAAAGAATAGGTACACTGTCCCCAGATTATTGTCCCCAGATTATTTATACGTCAAAAAGGATTAAGCAATGATTATTTATAAAGGTGTAGCTGATGAAGTAATTGTGCTGCAAACTTTTGGTATTCAAATAAATATTGCAGCCCTTATTGATGATATAAATATCAATGCCGATCAATACCAAATTTCTGAGTGTGAGACAAATAGACTGCTAAGTATCAATCGCACTGATGGCATTAATACAGAAATGATAGCAAAGATGGATGAGTTTCGTTTAAATCAACCAGTACTAATAACAGCAATTGATAGTCATGAATGGGTAATAGATGGAAACCATCGCTTACTTAAAAGGCATGCGTTAGGTAAAGAGACGACACTCTACATTTCTATAAATGGTCAACAACTTGATCCTTTTGTATCGGAATTTTCATGGCACTGAAGTCACGTATAACAAGGCCATTAATCTGACGGCTTTTCCGTTGCTCGTTTTTGTGCTTGAATAGCACAACACTCAGAGCTACAAAGCCGCAGCTTATGGCGGCGTTATCTTAAAAAAGGAAAAATATCGAAACTTTTACATTTACATTATTCGTATCAATATTTATGTTTTCATTTGCAACATCAATGACACCAGGACCAAATAATATTATGCTTTTATCTTCAGGATTAACATTTGGTTATAAAAAAACAATACCACATATTTTAGGTGTTGTTATTGGCTTTCCATTGATGACAATATTTGTAGGCTTAGGACTTGGTGAGTTTTTTAAAATATATCCATTTGCATTCACAATATTAAAAATAGTGGGAATACTATATTTACTTTTCCTAGCTTGGAAAATAGCAAACTCAACACCAAAATTTCAAGAAAATGATGAAAACTCACAACCTTTAAAATTTATGCCAATAGTTTTATTTCAATGGATTAATCCAAAAAATTGGATTAAAATAATTACTGCTATCTCAGTATATGTTACATCTGTAGAAAATGCAACTACTCAAATTATAGTTATAACAATAATATTCTTTCTAACTGTATTAGTTTCAGCAAATTCTTGGGCTATTGGTGGAGTAGTTTTAAAAAAATTAATCAAAAGTGATATTGGAATAAGACGATTTAATGTTATTATGGCAATATTGTTAGTACTATCTATTGTACCAACTTTATTTGAATAATAAAAGTTATAAGAGAACAACTTTAAAGCATAGTTCGAACAAATAGAAAAGACAAAAGATAACAAATTTGAGGAGAGGAACGAGTGTAAACTACCGATAATACCGAGCTTTTAAGTGTCGCATAAAGATACCTACAAGTTCAGATTATTAAGCCGTGATACCCGCATCGTTCCTCACCTTAGCCGTTATACTAAGGAATAAAATGAATCAAGAAATATCGTTATTAATTTTAATAGAAGTAAAGCCAAACCATAGACAAAAACAAATTGATGCATTCAATAAAATTGCTCCAATTGTATTAAAAGAAAATGGATGTTTACACTATGAATTAAAAGAGGTAGAAAACAAAGAAAATGAATTTGTAATAATTGAAAAATGGGCTACAGAAAAAGATTTATTGGCACATGATGTTGCCTCACATATGGTTGAATCCGATAAATTAAATCCAACATTTAGAGCTAAGCCAGCAACTGTAATAAAATTATTAAGTATTAATGTATAAATTGGTATAAAAAAACATTGGAGAGAAATATTTGACTGTCCCTCAAGCTAGTTTAATACTTTAAGTTTATTGAACTGCTTTCATACCTAAACCAATATATTAACTCTTAAAACTCTCTAGATTTAGTATATCATGCAGATACGAGGATACTTAATTATTAAGAAAACAAAAACTAACTAAACTAAAATATTACAAATTGAAACAATTTTAGACAAATATAATTATTTTAATTATACTTTTATATCTTCTCTTAAGGATATAAAAATGGCAAGAATAAAAAGAATAGTGGTACTTGATACTCCACATCACGTAACCCAAAGAGGTGTTCGTTCTATGAACATCTTTTTTAAGCATGATGATTATAAATATTATAAAAAAATACTTTTTGAACAATGCAAAATCCATGAGCTCAAAGTTGTTTTTTATTGCCTTATGACAAATCATATCCATTTAATTTTAATACTAATTTATATTTATAAATAAACTTATGATACAATACACTTATACATCACTATGTAAAGGAGTATTTATGCATAGATTAAATTTAACAATAGATGAAGTACTATATGAACAAGCTAGAGCAGTTAGTTTTATAGAAAAAAAATCAATTTCACAAATGGTTAGAGAAAGTCTTAGTGAATATATTGAAAAGAATTCAAAAATTAAACAACAAGCTGATTTAATATTAGAAGCAGATGATGAAAAAGAAATTTTGTCAATATTGGCAAATGAAGAATTTACTTCAAACAATGATTTTAAAAGTAAATTTAACTTATGAAAATATCATATTCTAAAACTTTTGAAAAGAAGTTTTCCAAATATGATAGAAAACTACAAGAAAAAATATTTAATGCTATCCAAAACTTACCAGATGGTGACGTTAAAAGATTAACAGGTAATGAGATACCTCCAATTTATAGAATTAGAATATCAAAATATAGAATACTTTTTTCTATAAATGAAGAAGAAATACAAATATTAAAAGTTGATAGTAGAGGTGATATTTATAAGTAGTACAAAATTAAAATTAAAATTCCGAGGGTTGTATACCAATTAAATTTTAATATTAAGAAGGAGGAATTTAACTATCCTCCCTAAAAATATCTATTGACAAGTATATCCGCCATCAACAGGGACTAAAGCCCCTGTCATAAAACTATTTTCATCTGATAATAAATAACAAGCAACGTTTGCTATCTCATGGGGTTGTGCAATTCGCTTAATTGGTTGTGCTTCTTCTAGCAATACTTTAACTTCTTCATTTTCCATACCTGTTAAAGATTGAAATTTACTTATAGCTTTATCTAATAATGGAGTATCAATTGTTCCCGGACAAATACAATTTACTTTTATATTATAATCAGCATAATCAATTGCCGTACTTTTAGTAAGCTGTGCAATTGCACCTTTAGTCATACCATACGCTGAACTTCTTCCTTTTCCTACAAATGATTGATCAGAACCCATAAGAAGGATGCTTCCTTTATTTTGCTTTTTCATAATAGGTATTATTTCTTTTAGAATATAATATATCCCTTTTATATTGATTGAAAGTATATTTTCAAATTCAGCAATACTGGTTTCTTCAATATTAGCAAATAAATGAACTCCTGCATTTGCAAAAAGAACATCTATTTGCCCTTCTTTTTCAAATACAGTTTTAACGGCATCTTGAACTTGATTGTAATTACTTACATCACATTTAATAAAAGTGCTATTTGAATCTTTAACTTCTACTACATCAAGATTATAAACTTTTGCTTTTTCATTATTCAATTTTGCAATAGTTTCTTTTCCAATTCCAGTTGAACCACCCGTAACAATAGCTATTTTTTCAGAAAATCTCATTTATTCTCCTAGTTTTTTTAATTAATAAATTATATATGATTATATTATTAAAATATTAAAACTAATGTAATCAAAGTTCCAAAAATTCAAAAGAAGCGACATTTTGTCAAAGAAAAAAATAGTTAAATACTGAATCAAGACTATTTATGTGACAATACAAAATCAAAAAATATATTAGCAAATATAAATACTAAGGAAATATTAAAATGGAAATAATTTATTCAAAAAAAAATCATCTAGAAATTAACACTAGTGTTTTATTTAAATCTTCTGAATTTAAAGAAAGTGTGATGAAGGAATCTGTAGAAAAATTTATACTTATATCAGGAACAACAAGATATATGCCCCAGATAGTTCACAAAGGAGATTCTATGAATATAATTGCCTATTTTGATAAAATGAAAGAATTATACTTCTCTAAGAGTTCTATTGAAAATATATTTAATGAGTGGGAAGAAGAGCCTTCAAATCAAGTTTCATTTTTAACTCCTCTTTATCATATGGGTTATTTTTTAGTTTTAGCAGATATTTCAAATAACAAAGATTTAAAAAACAAACTTAAAAATAGAACTTCAAGTTTTTTAAGAACTTACTATAAACTAGAAGAATATCAAGCTATCATTGCCCATAACGATGATGTAAAAGTAAATATAAAATCTTTAGATTTTAAAGGGCTAATAGCCCAATGGATGTCTTTTATCAATTCATTCTTAAGTGATTTTTCTGTTTATTTAATCAAATCTAATCAAAAAGTAACTGATGAAAATAAAGACGAAGTAGTATTAAATTTTAAAAATTTAATGAAAGATATTAAACCAAAATCTCTTAATATTAATGAAGAGATTTTGACTTACTTAAAATAAAGGAGAATAAAGAGGACAGGCGAATTTAAATTACTGTCCTCTTTTATCTTATTTACTTAACTTTTCCTGCTTCACTTTAAAATCCTCACTACACAAACAATAAACGAGCCCTTTATACAAGATACACATAAAAAATCTATAATACGACTATCAAAACAAACAAAGAATAAAAAAATTAATATTAACAAGGATTTTAAAATGAAAAAAATATCAACAACAATTATAGGTTTAAGTTTATTAGCAGGAAGTACATTATCAGCACAAGATACATTTACAAGTTTTTACCCAGTAGAAAATGATGATACACCAAGTTATCTATCATCGGTTAAGAGTGATTCAAGTACATATCAAACTTTAGCAGTAGCAACATCGGATAACAAAGTATTTGCATCTTTCTATCCTGTTGAGAATAACGATTCTCCAGATTATTTAGCTTATAACAATACTCAAACATCAAAAGCTAGTACTGCTATTTCAGCTGCATCTGAAATTTCTCATTGTACATTAGCTTCATTCTATCCTGAAGAAGGTATTGACACTAGAGTTCAATCTAGTTGCTAGGTATTTAAGAATTTAACCTTAATTCCTTCTCTCCTTTATTTAAAAGCTGACAATTTCTATTGTTAGCTTTTTTTTTAGTTATCTCTCCCAAAAAAATAAAAAGATATTTTTGATATACTATTATTATAAAATTAGTAATTATTTAAAAATAAAGGATCAACTATGAATACTCAACAAACAGATAATATTCCTCAAGAAGCATTCGATTGGTATGATGAATATGCACATGGCTTAATGGATAGACGTACTTTTATGAAAAAGCTTGGTGGATTAACTGCACTTGGTTTTTCTATGAGTGTATTAACTTCTGCTTTATTACCTAATTATCTTTTAGCAGAGCAAGTATCGTTTAATGATGAAGGTATAAAAGCAACATACGTAGAATTCGACTCGCCTGAAGGTCATGAAAAAGGAAAAGGTTATCTAGTAGTACCAAAAAATTTGGACGCTAAGCTTCCTGTTGTATTAGTTATACATGAAAATCGTGGGTTGAATCCGTATGTTAAAGATGTTGCAAGACGACTTGCAAAAGCTGGATTTATAGCATTTGCACCTGATGCATTATTTCCTTTAGGTGGATATCCTGGTAATGATGATGAAGGTCGAGCTATGCAAAAAACTATGGATAAAGCTAAAATCCAAAATGATTTTGTAGCTGCTGCACACTTTTTAAAGTCACATCCAAATAGTAATGGTAACTTAGGTGCTGTTGGTTTTTGTTTTGGTGGTTATATTGTAAATTATTTAGCTGCGGTTGATTCAAATCTTCTTAGTGCTGGTGTGCCATTCTATGGTACGCCTGCAAGTTCGAATTTACGTAAAAATATTAAAGCACCACTTATGATTCAATTAGGTGAATTAGATGCACGTGTTAATGCTTCCTGGCCTGAGTATGAGCAGGATTTGAAAGCTAATAATGTAGAATATACAATGCACATGTATAAAGATGCTAATCATGGCTTTCATAATGACTCGACAGCTCGATATGATAAAGTAAATGCAGAGATTGCATGGCAACGTACTCTTGAGTTTTTTAGTAAAAAATTAACTTAACATTCTAAATTCTATATAAATTAGTACTTAATAGTTTGTTAGATAAGATTACGCTCTAATAAAAAAATTAAAAGAATAGGATCTTTTAGAATGACACCAGAACAGATATATTTTCTTACTTTAGGATTATTGAATCTTGTTGTAGCCTTAGCTGGATCTCGTATAAAAGATTTAGATGGTAAACCAGCTTCTATTCACTTTCTAACTTTTGGTTTTCTTGCCTTTTCAATTAGTTGGTTTTTATATGTATTTGAAATAGGAATTATTTTTAAAATAATCTCTGCAATTTTGTCCTTGATATTCATTTGGGGAATTGTTTTATTTAGTTTTAATCGTTGTGAAAAAAAAGTACCTTGGCTTTTTATAATCGCTGGATTTCTTCTACACTCTTGCCTTCAAGGTTATTTAACTTATAAGAATGATTTTACTGCTGTTTTACACTTAAGTGGTGTGATTATTCCTTCCATTTTTTTGATTATTATTTATCTTTTTTTTAAAGTAAAAAAAGAAAGAAACTCATCAGATACTACTCTTATTTATGTATTCTTAATTATGAGTATAGTTCTTATTTCACGCTCAATTGCACTTGAAATATCTGAGGATTTTTTTGCTATTACAAAGATTACTTCCCAAGCAATATGGCCTGCATTTAGTGTGGCTGTTGGAGTTTTTTCATTTTTGAGTTTTACAGAAGAAGCTCAAGGAAAACTAAAAATAGAATCTATAACAGATTCTTTAACTGGAATCTTAAATCGTCGTGGTTTTATAGAAGAGCTAAAAGATAAAACAGAAGAAGCATGGGTTTCTAATCAAAAAGTTACATTAGTTATGTTTGACTTAGACCATTTTAAAAACATCAATGATACTCATGGCCATGATGGGGGAGATTTAGTATTAAAGAAATGTGCTCAACAAACAAAAATAAGACTTCGAGAAGGTGACTTATTTGGGCGTTATGGCGGTGAAGAGTTTGTTATTTTGTTATTTGGTGTTGATCTTAGAAAAGCACAGAGTATAACAGAGAGAATGAGAGTTGGTATTGAACAAATGAATTGTACTTATAAAAAAAATGAAATAAAAGTTACTGCGAGTTTTGGTTTAGCTGAGATGAAAGAATCAGATGAATTTGTGGAAACTTTTATTAAAGTAGATAATGCTCTGTATGAAGCAAAAAATAACGGTAGAAATAGAATAGAAGTAAGATTGTAACTAACTTAGTTACAATAAGGACAATCATAATCCGCATTTTCAGGTTTTTCTGGGTGGTTTTTATTATCTATTTTATTTTTATCAAAAGCATGATAATTTTTGCATTCTTTAATAAAAGCACTTTTAGGACTTGAAGCATAGAAGAATTTAAATCTTTTATATTTACCAATCCAATCCTTAATTTCGTGATTTAAATCAGTATCAGAACGACCAAAATTTTGAACTACAAATAGTCCACTTTTACTTTCATATCCTAAAGCAAAGTTACCAGCTGATATTTCTGTGATTTCATCATCTACACTTTTGTTTGTTAAAGCATAAGAACTTTTCATCCCAATAGATCTCTTCATATATTTTCCTTACAATCATTTTCTAAATGATATTTATATTAAGCCTAAGATACCATCCTTTCACTTAATTTTATTATACTTTGTACAGATGAAGATTTTTATGATAAAATTCAATCTTTAATTAAGATAGATTATTCAAAAAATAAGGATAAATAAGATTATGAAGATATTAAAATATTTTATTTTTATATTAGTAATAGTGTCTACTTTATATTTGTATTTATCTGCACAATCTCTTACTACCTCTTCTGACTCTTTAATATCAATGGCAAAATCAAAAATTGGAAGTCCTTATGTTTATGCAAAGGCTGGTCCTGCGAGTTTTGATTGTTCTGGATTTGTGTATTATATTTTTAATGAAAATAATATACCCGTGCCTAGAACTTCTATCGCTCAATCAAAAATAGGTCCTAAGATTAATAGAGATGAAATCAAAAAAGGGGACTTAGTATTTTTCGATACTAGTTTAAAAGGTCATGTAAATCATAGTGGTATATATTTAGGTGAGGGTAAATTTATTCATGCTAGTTCTGGAAAAGCTAATGGTGTGACTATTTCAGATATGAATGGCTGGTATAAAGATAAATTTAAATGGGGAATAAGTAAGGAATAATATGAAGCCAGACGCAGTTCAAAATCACTATCATTTCAAAATATTTAAGCCACATGGTTTTTTAAGTCAGTTTGTACAAGAAGCTAAAAGAAAGAAAAAGTTATTAGGTGAATTATGTGATTTTCCTGATAATACTATGGCTATTGGACGACTAGATCATGACTCTGAAGGCTTGTTATTACTTACAACTGATGGTATGAAAAGCTTTCAAATAAGAGATAAGGGTATAGAAAAAGAATACTATGTACAAGTTGATGGAGAAATTACAGAAGATGCGATGAGCAAACTGCAAAATGGTGTTGAAATTACTGTTAATTCAAGTAAATATTTAACTCTTCCTTGTAAAGCATTTGCACTTAAGGGTGAGCCAAAACTGCCCACTCGTGGTCGTAATATTCGTGATGCAAGACATGGCCCTACAAGTTGGGTTTCTATCACACTTTGTGAAGGGAAAAAACGGCAGATAAGAAAGATGACGGCTGCAGTTGGTTTTCCTACATTAAGACTAGTAAGAGTTAGAATTGGAGATATCCATATCCATAGTATGAATCCTGGTGATGTTGTTTCTTTACCCAATTTTAACGACGTACTTAATGTATAACATTTACTACAATAAAAAATACTAAGAAAAGTGATAATTATGACAATAACAAGACAAATAATATTTTTAGCAAAAAGAGATTGTATAGAAGAACTAAAAGAATTACTTAAATCGACTATCAAGGATTCTAAAGAAGAAGAGGGGTGTTTGATGTATGAAGTTTTTCAAACAAAAAACAATCCTGTTGAATTTATTGTGATTGATTCATGGAAAGATGAAGATGCCTTAAATAAACATTATGAAAGTAAGCATTATTTGCATTTTATAAATAATTTCAAAGAATACAATGCTCATATTGAACCTTTTGAATTAGAAATTTTATAAAAATTAAAACAATGAAATATTATAAAAAAGAAAATGATAGATTAGTTTGTCTTTTATGCTCCTATTACTGTAAATTAAAAGAAGGGCAGGTAGGTATTTGTGGAGTTAATAAAAATATTGGTGATAAGGTTGAGTGTTTAGTTTATGGACATATCTCAGCTTTAAATGCAGATCCAATTGAAAAAAAACCTCTTTATCATTTTTTACCAAATACAAAAGTATTATCATTAGGAACAGTTGGGTGTAATTTTAAGTGTTCTTTTTGCCAAAACTATGGAATTTCACAAGAAAAGAAAATTGATAGGTCAAGATATTTATCTCCAAAAGATGTTGTAAGTTTAGCGCTTAAACATAACTGCAAATCAGTTGCCTTTACATACAATGAACCTACGATTTTTTATCCTTATGCTAAAGATATAGCAATTGAGGCTAAAAAACATGGAATAAAAAATGTTTATGTAAGTAATGGTTTTGAAAGTAGTGAGGTAATTGATGATATGAAAGGTATTATTGATGCTGTTAATATTGATTTAAAATGTTTTACTCAAAGCTATTATAAAAAAGAATTAGGTGGAAACTTAAATCAAGTTTTAGAAAATCTAAAACATTTTAAACGAAATGGAATATGGCTTGAAATAACGACTTTGATTGTTCCTACAAAAAATGATTCAAAAGAAGAACTACACAATATTGTAAAATTTATTAAAAATGAATTGGATATTTATACTCCTTGGCATATAAGTGCTTTTCATCCAGATTATAAAGACTTAGATTTGCCAAATACTCCAGTTGAGAGTTTGAAAATGGCTTATGATTTAGGAAGAGAAGAGGGTTTAAACTATGTATATATTGGAAATGTAAATTTAGGAAATAATACATCTTGTCCAAACTGTAATGAGATACTTTTAAGAAGACATAGATTTAATACAATTGAAAACAATATAAAAAATGGGTCTTGTCCTAAATGTAATTATAAAGTAGAGGGAGTGTTTTAAAGTCAAATTCTATTAGAATACGAAGAATATTTAAAGGATTTAAATGAATAAAGAATTTGACAAGTTTAAAAAATGGCTTGCTGACAATTATAGTGATGGTTTACTAGATTTAAATCCTCCTGCTACAGATGCTGAAATAGAAGAACTTATAAGTGTGATTGGTGTAGATTTACCAGATGACTTTATAGAGGTATTAAAAATACATAATGGCCAAAAAGGTGAAGCTGCTTGGCTTTTTGATTCTCAAGAGTTTCTATCAACACATCGTATTATTGAAGAGTTTAATACTTGGAAGAAACTACAGATAAACGAACTTCAAGAAAAAGTATCAACTCCTGATGACGGCGTTAAAAATGATTGGTGGAACAAGAACTGGATTCCATTTACAAGTGATGGCTGCGGAGATCACTATTGTCTTGATTTAAGCCCAAGTTCCACAGGAACAAAAGGTCAAGTTATTACTTTATGGTACGAGTTAAGCGAACGGGAAATTGTAGCCATGAGTTTCTCTGCTTGGTTTAAAGAGTATGCTCAACAATTGTATTCTGGAGAACTTTTTTATTCAAAAGAATATAACTCAATAGTTTACAAAGATGAAATAGAATAAGGAAAAGTTTATGAACGAAAATATAATTTATGCATTTATTGCATTAGCAGCTTTTATAGCTTACAAAAAATATACTACATATCAGGTTTTAAAACTTGTTCCCTCACTACTTAAAGAAGGTGGACAAATTGTAGATGTTAGAACCGCTGATGAATTTAATGTAGCAAATAAAAAAGGAAGTATCAATATTCCAATAGAAGCACTTGATAGTAGAATTAAAGAGTTAAATAAGAAAAAGCCTATTATTCTTTGTTGTGCGTCTGGAGGTAGAAGTGGATCTGCAAAGAGAAGCTTAAAAGCAAAAGGTTTTGAAAATGTACACAATGCAGGAACATGGAGATCTCTTACAAAGTTTGATTAATACCTAATCTATTTAGCTATAATCACAAAAACTAGATATAAAAAAGGATATCAATGGCTGCTAATGCAACTATTAACAAGGCGTTACTAACTATATCAAATATGGATGAACACTATTATGAGGAACATAACCTAACGATAGCTCAACATCCATCTGAAAATGATTTACGACTAATGATTAGATTAGTTGCTTTTGTATTAAACGCAAATGATACATTGATGTTTTGTAAAGGAATATCTACTGATGATGAGCCTGATTTATGGCAAAAGTCATTTGGGGATGATATTGAGATGTGGATAGATTTGGGTCAACCTGATGAAAAACGTATCAAAAAAGCATGTGGACGTTCTGAAAAAGTGATAATATATACTTTTAAAGAAAGTCTAGCAAGTATTTGGTTTAAACAAATAGAAAACACACTTTTTCGTTTTAAGAATCTTCAAGTAATACATTTAAATATTGAAGGTGACATAGAGTTACTTTATAAACGTTCTATGAATCTACAGTGTAATATTCTTGATAATGAACTAACACTTATTGATGATAATAACAGTGTGGTAATTACTCAAGAAATCTGTAAAGAATAATCTTCTTTACAGTTTATCTCTTAAACTTTTTCCAAAAGCTTCTTCTATATATGGAGAGATGTTCCATTCTTTTTTAAACTCTTTATATTGTTTAACAACTTTATTAATGTTTTCTGTTTCTTCAAAAAAAGCTCTAATCATGATATTTTTAGGTGTATGTTCCATATCTATAAATTCTAACACTTGTGTACGATAACCCATGATTTCTAATACATTTGCTCGTACACTGTCTGTTAGTAAAGAAGCTAATTTTTCTTTAATAATTCCAAATTTCATCATAGGAATCATTTTGTCATTTTTGATTTTCTTTAGGAACTCATGTTGACAACATGGAACGGCAAGAATAACTTTTGCACCCCAATTTACAGCTTTTGCAAGTGCTTCATCAGTTGCTGTATTACAAGCATGAAGTGAAATAACCATATCTATATCACCAAACTGATCAAAGCCTTTAATATCACCTTGTTCAAATCTTAAATCATCATAGTTTAATTTTTTTGCTAAATCTGAACAGAATTTGATAACATTTTCTTTTAAATCCAAACCAACAATTTCTACGTTATATCCCATTTTTAATACAAGATAATCATAAAGAGCAAAAGTAAGATATGCTTTTCCACATCCAAAATCAATAATTCGAATAGTTTTATTTTTATCTAAATAAGGAATACAATCTGATACTAGTTCTAAATAACGATTTATTTGTTTAAACTTATCATATTTCGAGTTTACAATTTTACCTTGCTCTGTCATAATTCCAAGTTCTATTAAAAATGCTGATTTTTCACCTTCGTTTAGAATATACTTTTTCTTTCTATTATGAGCTGCTTCTTCAAACTTTCTTGTAGGTGCTTTTTTATTTATCTTAGCAACTCCAAGTTTACTAATTAGTACGTGATAATCTGAATCTATTGTATTTATAAGCGCTTGTTTAAAATATGTTTCAAGTAAGTTTGATATTTCAGCTTTTGTTTCATCGTTATTCAAGTTTTTATGTTCAACATTTTTATCATAAAAGTATTCGAATTGATGTTTTACTTCATTTTGGATAGTTACTTTTTTTATTGTAACTTTGTTAAAAGTTTTAAGAGCTTTGTTTCTTATTCCACTAAAAACTGCATATATTATACTTTCATCATTGCTTATTTTTTCTACTAATTCACTTATATTTTGCATTATGTTTTAAATTCCTGTTATCCAATTTATTTTTGTATGATAGCTAAAGAGGCTTTAATTTATAAATCTTACTTTTGTTTTATAATAACCTTTAAATTGTTTCTTTTCAAGTAACTCTTTAATCTCTGCTGGATCTTTTAGTTTTTCATCACTTTTGATTTTAACAGCGTGTTCTTTTTTTCTATTTACAGTTTTCATTTATATCCTTTTTATTTTTATTTTAAAATTTTTCCAGTTCTTAAACTATAAGCCCAATCGGGTCTATTGTTTTCTTCTGCTTTTAAAGCAGCTTTTTCATAGTCATAAGCAACTCGTACAGGTTCAACAGCATAAGTATTGTCTTCAACTGTTAATATAACATAAGAAGCAGCAGGAGTGTTGTTTTCTATTGAATATTTATTTGGAGTGTCGCTTTTAAAAGCTTGTAATCCAACTGAACCTGGATTTATTACAACTTGCCCTGAACTTAAAGTTATACATCTAGGAAGACATGAGTTTCCACACATTACAAAAGTTGATGTTATATCATCTATTATTTCTAATATCTTTTTATCATTTCTTAGTATTGCTTTCCCACTTGCAATATCTTCTAACATATAGACTGAATCATCTAAATATGTTCCATGAATCATATAATAATCTGCCCCAATTAGTTTTTCAAAAGGCAAATCTTGAATCCAATATAAAACTTCATCTCCTAAATCATTGTAGGTATATCTTAATGTTTCATTTTCTTCTAATTGTGCAAGAGTAGATTCTAATATTTTTCTATCTTCATCTCCCATTAGATTTATAAATTGATTTTGTCTTATTAAATCATAGGTAGCTTTAGGTTCAATTGGTCCATAAAAAGAATCCCCAAGATTTAAGATAACATCTATTTGTTTAGTTTTAATATCTTCTAGTACAGTTTGAAGTGCGTAAACATTAGATTTGATATCTGATAAAATAGCTATTTTCATTTATTTCCTTGAATATATATTGAAAAAAGGATTATAACAAATATTTCTATTTATATCTATATTCGATATAATCAAAGTAATAAATAAAAAAGGTATTTTTATGGAATTAGTTACAACTGTTAATAATCATTCAATAGCAGTAATGCTTTTGACTATTTTAGCACTTTTCCTTTTTACAAGAGAAAAAATCCCCTTAGAAACTTCAAGTCTTTTTATTATTGTTGCATTAACAGTAGGATTTACAATATTTCCTTATGAGTATGAAAATACGAAACTTCATGCAATCGACTTCTTTTCGGGTTTTGGGCATGAAGCTTTAATTGCTGTTTGTGCTTTGATGATAGCTGGACAAGGATTAGTTAGAACTGGTGCACTTGAACCAGTGGGTAGGGTGCTATCAAAACTTTGGGCTAATCACCCTAAGTTGTCACTTCTTCTAACTTTAATTGTAGGTGCTGTTTTAAGTGCTTTTGTTAATAATGTACCAATCGTAATCTTACTATTACCAATTTTAACAGCAGTTTCTATAAAAACAAAAACATCTGCTTCAAAAGTTTTAATGCCAATGGGCTTTGCAACACTAATAGGTGGAATGAGTACAACTATAGGAACATCTACAAACTTACTTGTTGTTTCCGTTGCTGTTGATATGGGAATGAAAGATTTTGGAATGTTTGATTTCTTTTTACCTGTTGCAATTGCTGGTTCTTTTGCTTTGGTTTACTTATGGTTAGTTGTCCCTTACTTTATAAAAGAGAGACAAGCACCTTTTTCTGATACTTCACCTAGAGTATTTACTGCAAAACTGATGATTAGCGAAGAATCTGCTTCTAAAGATCAACCTTTAAACGAACTAATTTTAAAAACTGATGGAATGATGAAAGTTTTAAGAATACATAGAAATAGTAATGATATGTATGTTCTTCCAAACTCTACAACTATTATAAAAGCTGAAGATATGTTAGTAGTAGAAGATACTCCTGAAAATCTAAAAAGTTATGAGACAATTCTTGATGCCGTTTTATATTCAAGTTTAGGTGCAGTTGATGAAGAACACCCTTTATTAGCAGAAGAACAACAAATAGCTGAGGTTATTATTTCCCAAGGTTCGAAGCTAAATAACACAACGCTTTCTCAAAGTAGATTCCTAAAAAGACATAATTTAATAGCTTTAGCTTTACATCGTTCAGGAAAAAAGACTGAAACAGTACTTAAAGATATTGCTCAAATTAGTTTAAAAATTGGTGATGTTTTATTAATTCAAGGTAAAAGTGAACATATTACAGAATTAAAACAAAGTAGAGAATTATTAGTTTTAGATGCAACTTCTGATTTAACTCACTCAAAACAAGCACCAATAGCTTTTTTTATTATGTTTGGAATAGTTGCTGTTGCTGCTTTAGGAATACTTCCAATTGCTATTAGTGCAACACTTGGAGTATTTTTGATGTTTTTAACTTCTTGTATAAATTGGAAAGATGCTTCAAATGCTTTAAATACACAAGTAATTTTAATAGTAGTAGCTTCCCTAGCACTTGGAGGTGCTTTATTAAAAACAGGAGCAGCTTCATATATAGCTCATCTTTTTGTATTATCAATGGATGGAATGTCCACAACCTTTATGTTAAGTGGTTTAATGCTTTTAATGGCAATTATGACAAATATAGTGTCAAATAACGCAGCAGCAGTAATTGGAACGCCAATTGCAATAGGGATAGCCCAACAGTTAAACTTGCCAGCAGAACCTTTTGTACTTGCAGTTCTTTTTGGAGCAAATATGAGTTATGCAACACCAATGGCTTATAAAACAAATCTTTTAGTTATGACAGCTGGTGGATATACATTTGGTGATTTCTTAAAAGTAGGTATTCCTCTGACGTTTATTATGTGGATTACTTTTTCTTGGTTGTTACCATTGTTGTATAATATTTAAAGAGTAAAAAAGTTAATAAAACTTTTTTACTTTTAGATGAAGCATTTAAACCAAATTTTTGAAAAAATATCCATAGCATCTTCTAACTCTTCTTCTTTTATTCCTCCAAAACCCATCATCACTGCTTGATAATTTCCTCCACATCTAGGTTTTGCAAAATATACTTTTATTTTCTCTTCCTTTGCTAAAGTTTCTAACTTTTCCCAATTGAAACTAAGTGTTGGTTGTATCAAAATGGCTAATCCACCACCTTGGCTTACAATTTTCATACTATTGTTTAGTTTTGATTCTAATAATGATTTTAAAAGATTATGTTTCTTTTTATTTTGAGTTAATATTTTTCGTAAATGTTTATCCCAATAACTATCTTTCATAAAACTATGAAGAGTCTTTTGAGTAAGAAGGGATACTCCTGAATCATAGTAAGAATAGTTTTCTTGATAGCTTTCAAGTATATTAGTAGGTAATACCATATAACTAACTCTTAGTGCTGGTGAGAGTGCTTTTGAAAAAGTTCCTATATACACAACTCGATTATTTATATCTAATCCTTGAAGTGAAGGAATAGGTCTATTTACATAGTTTAATTCACTAGCATAATCATCTTCTATTATAATTCCATCTCTTTTATTTGCCCAATCTAATAATTTTAATCTATTTGAAATTGGGATTGCAACTCCTGTTGGATATTGATGAGAGGGTGTGATATAAACAAGTCTTGCTTTACTATTTTCTAGTTTTTCTATGTCTATACCATTGTTATTTACTGCTATTTTTTCTACTTTATATTTATGATTTTCATATACTTTTCTAGCTACATGATATCCTGGTTCTTCAATAGCTAAAGTATCATGTTCTTTATTTAAAATTAAAGCTAATAAACTAATTGAACTTATAAATCCATTTCCAATAACTACTTGGTTTGCTGTACACTTTACAGCTCTTGAGGTATTAAGATATTTTGCAATCTCTATCCTTAAATCTTCTTCACCTTGTCTATTTGAATATTTTCCTAAATCTAAGGAGTCATTTGTAATTTTTGTTGAAAGACGTTTCCATATTTTTAAAGGGAAACTTTCTTTTTGAAGTCTTGCTGGAAAAAAATCATAAAGAAGTTCTTCTTTTTCTTCCTTATGTATTTCTATATATGTATTAGTAAAGTTAGTAAAATTGTTCTCAATTACAACATAGCCACTTTTAGGAATGCTCTCTATATATCCTTCTGCAACTAGTTGAGAATATGCTGACTCAACAGTGTTTTTACTAAGATTATACATGGTCATAACTTTTCTAATAGAAGGTAGTCTTTCATCTATTTTATAGTTATCAATAATATCTTGTTTCAAAGCTTCAAAAAGTTGCTTATGAAGTGATCTTTTACTATTTTGATTTATATGATACATAACTGTCCTTATAATATTTTTACAAATTGGCACTTGTGACAATGTCAGATATTCGATATAGTACTAAAAAAAATTAAAAGGAAAGATTAATGAATATTGGAATTTATATTTATGATGATGCAGAAGTTTTAGATTTTTCTGGACCTTTTGAAGTTTTTTCTGTGGCTTCGAGGTTTTTAAATGATGATAAAAAATTTAATACTTTTTTAATAAGTGAAGAAAAAACTACAATAACAGCTAGGGGTGAATTTAGTATTAACTCTCATTTTACGTTTACTAACCATCCTTTAATAGATGTATTAGTTGTAGTTGGTGGCGTTCATACTAAAGAGGTTAAAAAGCCAAATGTAATAAATTGGATTAAAGAGCAATCAAAAAGTGTAAAACTAATAGCTTCTGTTTGTACAGGAGCATTTCTTTTAGCACAAGCTGATGTTATTACCACTCAAACTGTTACAACACATTGGGAAGATATTGAAGATTTAAAGAGCGATTATCCAACTTTAAATGTTATAGATGATGTAAGATGGGTTGATGAAGGAAGTATTGTAACATCAGCTGGAATCTCAGCAGGTATTGATATGAGTTTACATTTAGTTTCTAAACTTGAAAATTATGACTTAGCAAAACAAACAGCAAAACAAATGCAATTTGATTGGAATGAGGATAGTTAAGATGAGAAAAGTTTATGAAATAAAAGATGAAAGTTTAATACAAAATATTTTAGAAGATGTTGAATATGGAACTTTGGCAATTTGTAGTGATAATAAACCTTATTCCCTACCTTTAAATTTTGTATCAATAAATAAAGAGATTTTTTTTCATGGAGCAAAAAAAGGTAAAAAGATAGATATTATAAAAGACAATAATAATGCTAGTTTCTCTGTAGTTGAATCATACTCTCAACTTCCATCATATTTTAGTACAGATACTGGAAATGCTTCACCCGCAACTCATATGTTTAAATCTATAATAATTGATGGAACAATAGAGTTTATGGAAGATTATAAACAAAAAGCTAATGCCCTAGAGTTTCTAATGCAAAAGTATCAAAAAGAGGGTGGATATAAACCTCTAAATGATGAGATTTATAAAAAGATAATAAATGCAACATTTCTTTATAAACTAGTTCCACAGAAAACTAGTGCAAAATTTCATTTAGGACAAGATTATAATGAAGAAAGATTTAATCGCGTATGTGAGCACTTAAAACAAAGAGGAACTGCAAAAGACTTGAAAACATTAGTTCTATTAAGTGAGTATAGAAAAAAATAAATATTTGGTATCTAAAAATAAATACTATATAATCATTTATATGTAAATATACAAGGATTTAAAATGAATATAGAAATATACTATTGCGGAGAGTGAAACTATTTACCAGAAGCTTCTAGGTTAGAAGATGAACTAAAAGGTAATTTTGAAAATGTAAAGATAAAGTTAAATAAAGGTTCAGGTGGAATTTTTAAAGTCATTTTAAATGGCTCTATTATCTTCAATAAGTTGGAGATTGAGCAGAGATTTCCAAAATCTAATGAAATTACGACTATAATTAAGTCTTTATAATTAAAATTTTTATAGAATACGGGAATCATAAACTAAGGTAAGACATGTCAAGAAAAAATACTTCAAGTGTAGACACAACAGACGGCGATAAAATGGCAAGAAGATCTAGGGAACTAAAAAATGCTGTTCCTGTAAGTTTTGACCATAAAGCAGCAGATGGACAAGTAATTAATGCTAGAAAAGGTGTAAATGTAGATTTAGCAAAAGCAAAAGCTAAAATAAAAGCTAAAATGAAAAAAGCATCACAAAAGAAAAATAAAAAGAAATAAAAGAGTAAAAGCTAACCTTATAGGTTAACTTTTATATTTCAATTTGTGAAGTTTTATCAATACTTCCACCTTTTATAATTTGGGCTCTTAATCCAGCTTTATGTACAAGTTCACTTAATACTTTTTGGTTATCTAATTTGTCAGCTAAATATTTACATGGCTCACAAAGTCTAATGCCTTTTAATATTACATTTCCAATTTGAAATTCTTTATCAACCAAATTATTTAAATTACAATTTGAAACTACAATGTTTCTTCTTAAATCCATTGCACTTATACTTTGTGAATATTCAGTGTTAAAAGCATCAATCTTTTCTATTTCGATTAAAGTAACATCTCTATCTACTTCTATTTTGCCTTTATTTGAAAAAGTACCTTCTTGAAAATAATATCTATCTCCATAAATACCTTTTCCTTCTTCTAAGACAATTTGAGTTACCTCTTGCATAGTACTATTTGGGTTTTGCGATATAAGTAAGTTTTCTATTTTTCCAGACAAAGAGTATCCTTTTTATTTTAGTATAACTAAAAAACTAGTTTTTAATCTTTTTAATATATCTATAAATTGAAGGTTCAGACATTTGTAATTTTGTTGCAACCTCTTGAACTGAACCTCTTATATTAAATACTCCACAATCACTTAATGCTTTAATAACATCAGTTTTTTCTTCTGTTGTCATTCTATTTGGTATTATATTAAATTCATTAATAATTGCATCTATTTTATTAAGTGTTAATTCCTGAGGGTTTGAGTTTAAATTTTCTTTTATATTGTTAAGTGATAAAGTTTTATCATCTACATAATTTGGCAATAAAGATGTTAAAAATGATATAGATTTTTTGACTTCATGATAATCAGAATTTAAACATAATGCTCCAACTATTTTATTTACATCATTTCTAATAAAAAATGTTGATGAGTACAATAGTCTACCTTCTATAGTTTTTGAATTATAGTTAGATATGAAGTTTTTGTTACCTTTTGATTCTGTTGCAATAAATTCTAAAACTAAATCTGTAATAGGATCACCTATATTACGTCCACTTAACTCACCATTTACAATATAAACAATAGATCTATTGTAGTTAGTTAAATCATGTATTATTATTTCAGTGTTACTTCCTAATACTTCACCTAAAAACTCAGCGATGGGAATAAACTTATTAATATATTGATTCAAAAATTATCCTTAAATGCTTGATTTCATTATTATAAGTAAATAGTAAAAAAAAGTCAACTGATAATAAATTATTGTCAAAATGATAAAAATTTATTAATTTGTGATAAAAACTCTTTACATTGATAAAAAATTATTATACAATCTTTCTAATGAAAATAAATTATCATGAATCAAGGAAATAAAATGAACTCTAAAAAAGAAATTAACTCTACAAAAGCTCCAAGTGCAATTGGTCCATATTCACAAGCAATTTTTAAAGATGGATTTATATATATATCAGGTCAATTACCTATTGATCAAACAACAGGTGAATTTGCTGGTACTGATATTGCATCACAAGCAAAACAATCTTTAGAAAATACTAAATATATTTTAGAAGAATCTGGTTTAGATATGAATGATGTTCTAAAAACTACAATTTTATTAAAAAATATAGAAGACTTTGCTGTTGTAAATGAAATATATGGACAATATTTTGAAGCTCCATTTCCTGCACGTGCAACTTATGAAGTAGCAAGATTACCAAAAGATGCTTTGATTGAAATAGAATCTATTGCAAAAAAGTAATATAATATAGTTTGATTAATTTGAATTGAAAAGATAAGTGGAGAATTAAAATGAAAAAAGATATCATAATTGTAGGTGCTGGATGTATAGGTCTTATGTCAGCATATTGTTTAATCAAAAGTGGAAGAAGTGTTACTGTTATTGATAAAGGTGATATTACAAATGGTACATCTTTTGGAAATGCAGGTTTATTATCAGCATTTAAAAAAGCTCCATTAAGTGCACCTGGTGCTATTCCTGACACATTAAAATTAATGTTAAAAGGACAATCACCTGCAAGTGTACATCCTACTTTTGATATTAATTTATTTAAATGGCTTTTAAAATTTGCAGCAAGTTCAACAGAAGCTAGATTAAAAAGAACATTAGCTTTATTTGAAAGATATGGACAAATTAGTTTAGATATGTATGAATCTATGGTTAAAGAAGATGGTATGGATTTTCATTTCTGTAAAGATGGTCTTCTTATGATTTATACTGAACAAAAAACATTTGATGAAAAAGCAGCTCATTGTAACAATCCAGAAGCTTATGAAATTCTTTCAAAAGAAAGAACTAAAGAATATATGCCTATTTTAAATGATAAAGTTATAGGTTCAATTCTTTTAAAAGAAAATGGACATGTAGATCCTGGTGAATTTATGCTTGAGCTTAAAAAATACCTAGAAGTTAAAGGTGTAGAGTTTAAACTTAATGAAGAAGTTGCACGATTAGAGTTTGAAGGTTCAAAAGTTACTAAAATAAGAACTGATAAAGACGTATATGAAGCTGATACTTTTATACTATCAACAGGAGCTGATGATAAACTGGCACGTCAAGCTAAAAACAAGTTTTTAATGACTCCTGCAAAAGGTTATAGTATCACTTTTAAAATGGATGAAGCCTTAAAACCTAAAACTTCATCTTTATTTGCTGATTTATTTATTGCAATGACTCCAAGAAGAAATACTGTAAGAATGACTTCAAAACTTGAACTAGGAACTACTAATCCGGATGTTGTAAGAAAACAAATAGATAGTATTCACAAAAACCTATCTTTATATACAAATGATTTTGATAAAGTTGATATGGTTGAGTGGACTGGATTTAGACCTTTAACTCCAAATGATATTCCAATTATTGGATATGATGAAAAGTTTGACAACTTAGTTCATGCTACTGGCCTTGGATGGTTAGGAATTACTTTTGCACCTGCAATTGGAAAAATTGTTAAAGATGTTATTACAATAGATAAAAAAAATAACACTAACGCTGATATATTATTATTCTCCTCTTTTTATCAAGGATAAAGTTAAAGAAAGAGTTTTCTCTTTCTTTATTCTAAAAAGTTTAATTACTAAATTAATTGATGATCAATTTAGTAATTAAACAATGGTTTAGTTAGCTACGTAATAAAATAATAATGTAATCTCACATTACATTATAAAAAAAGGAGAAGCTTATGAAAATATTTAAGAACATGTTATTTTATATAGCAATGTTAAGTATTCCGAGTATTAGTTTTGCAGAAGAGATTGTAGGAATAGATCAAAAAATAGATCAATTCTTTACTACTTACTTTGGTTGGTTTGCAAGTGCAATTTTCTATGGTGTAAAAGTAGAAGATGGAGTAACCTTTCCATTAATTGTTGGATGGTTATTTGTTGCGGCAATTGTATTTACTTTTTATTTTGGTTTTATACAATTTAGAAGAATTGGATTAGCCTTAGATATTGTACGAGGAAAATTTTCAAATCCAGATAAAAAAGAGCCTGGTGAAGTTTCACATTTTCAAGCACTAACTACTGCATTATCAGGAACTGTTGGTCTTGGAAATATTGCAGGAGTAGGAGTTGCAATAGCAATTGGTGGACCAGGGGCAACTTTTTGGATGATTGTTTGTGGTTTATTTGGAATGGCATCTAAATTTACTGAGTGTACTTTGGGTGTAAAATATAGAAATGAGAATGCAGATGGTACAGTTTCTGGTGGTCCAATGTATTATCTATCAAAGGCATTTAAAGATAAGGGTCATGCAAGAATTGGTAAATTTTTAGCAGTTGGATTTGCAATTATGACAATATTCTCAACATTTGGTGCTGGAAATATGTTCCAAGGTAACCAAGCAAATGCAATGATTGTTCAGACATTTGGAATAGCTCCTGGTTATGGTTGGGTTACGGGTATTATTTTAGCAATATTAGTAGCATCTGTTATTATTGGTGGTATGCCATCAATTGGTTCAGTTACTTCAAAACTAGTTCCTTTTATGGCTGCTTTATACATTGGTATGGCACTTATTGTATTAATTTCTCATTATGATCAAATAGGAAATGCTATTGAACAAATCTTTGTTGGCGCATTTACAGGTGCTGGTGTTGCTGGTGGATTTATTGGAGCTTTAATTCAAGGTTTAAAAAGAGCAACTTTTTCAAATGAAGCAGGTGTTGGAACATCAGCTATTGCTCATGCTGCTGTAAAAACAAAAGAACCTGTTTCAGAAGGTTTTGTTTCATTACTTGAACCATTTATTGATACAGTAATTATTTGTACAATGACAGCTTTAGTTATTACAATTTCAGGAATGAATACAGGTGAATTAAGTGGAGTTAATTTAACATCAGCTGCTTTTACTGAAACATCATTTATATTTGAATATATTTTAGCAATTACTGTAGTTATGTTTGCCTTCTCAACTATGGTATCATATTCATATTATGGTTTAAAAGCTTGGACTTATCTTTTTGGTGAAAGTAAAACTAATGAAATGGTTTATAAAACTATATTTTGTTTATTTGTAATTGTAGGTACAAGTATTAGTTTTGGTGCTGTTATTGACTTCTCTGATGCTGCAATGTTTGCAATGTCTATCTTTAATATTATTGGATTATACTATCTAATGCCAATCGTTAAAGAAGAGTTAAAATCTTTTATTGCTAGAGTTGACTCAGGCGAAATAAAAAAATACAAATAGGTATTATTAAACTATATAAAAATAAATTAATTCAAAGGGAGTTTTGTCTCTTCCTTTGATGATTTTATTCTTATAGAAGTAATAAAAAGTTAATGTGCTTCTTTTTATTATTTCTATAAGAATAATAATTTATGTATATAACAACAGGAGAAATATAAGTGAAGTTATCAAGACCAGTTTGGGCTGAAATTAATTTAGATAATCTAGCTCATAATATGAGAGAAGTAAGAAGAGTTACTAATAAAAAAGCAAAAGTAACAGCTGTAATAAAAGCAGATGGTTACGGTCATGGTGCTGTTAGTATTGCAAATGTATTACTTGAAAATGGAGCTGATAGATTTGCAGTTGCTACTTTAAGTGAAGCAATACAATTAAGAAAGGCATTTTCAAATACTGAGATAATGGTATTAGGATACACTCCAAATGAGTTAGCTCTTGATATAATTCAAAACAATATAATTCAAACAATTTATACAAAAGAACAAGCGTACGAATATTCTAAAATAGCAAGTTCTTTAAATAAAAAGGCAAAAATACATATAAAACTAGATACAGGCATGAGTAGACTAGGAATGGTCTTTTCTGATGAAACTATTGAAGAAATCTTAGGAATATCAAAGTTTGATGGTATAGATATTGAAGGTATATTTACTCACTTTGCAGTTGCTGATGAGATTGATAAAACATTTACATTTAAACAAGTAGAAAAATTTAATCATATTGTTTCTAAATTAGAGATAAGAGGATTGCATATTCCTATAAAACATGTATCAAATAGTGCAGGAATAATTGACTTACCAGAATTTAATTTTGATATGGTTCGAGCAGGTATTATGTTATATGGTTTATATCCTTCAAAAAATGTAAATAAAAATGCAGTTGAATTAAAAGAAGTAATGTGTCTAAAAGCAAAAGTTTCACAAGTAAAAGAGCTTGATGCTGGGTGTGGTGTTAGTTATGGTTTAAAATATAAAAATGACAAGAAGTCTCAAATCGCAACTCTTCCAATTGGATATGCCGATGGATATACAAGAATGCTATCAGGAAAAGCAAAAGTTATGATAAATGGTGTTAAAACACCTATTATTGGAAATATATGTATGGATCAGTGCATTATAGATGTTACAAATCTAAAAGTTAAAGTTGGGGATGAAATAGTTTTATTTGGTGGAAATGATACTTCTGGAATTTCAATAGATAGTGTGGCGGAATCATTAAATACAATCAATTATGAAATAGTATGTATGGTTGATAAAAGAGTTCCACGTGTTTATATTAAAAATGAAAAAATCTTTGATATTAAAGATTATATATTAATATTAAGTGATAAAAAAAACTAATCCTTCAAGTAAAAAATCATTTTAAAATTCACTCTTTTTGTTCCACAATCCCTTTAGGTTTGTGGAACTTTACAGTTTATACTTTTTGAACACTTTGTGGAACACGAAAAACTAATATAAGTGCTTCGTGTTCCAAATATAAGAAGTTGTGTAACGTTTAAAATAAACTATAAAAAAGCTGTTCACTATTTTTGTTAATTAACTGATATTTGTGTGTATAACTCTTTTATCATTTATTTTCTACTACCCAATATTCTATCAATACAACATACAACAATCTTAGTTTTAATATTTTCAATATCTAAATTATCTTTATTTACTATTGTGTCTTCTATCCGAGGAAAAGTTAGATTTGTTGACTCATTGAACTTTTTATATTCTAGATATATTTCCTCGAAATTATTCATCTCTAAAATTTTGTATACGAACTTTTTAATCTCTTCATATAATTCAATATCAAACGCAGTTGTTATTTCTAAATTTTCTAGATAATAAAGTTCATCTTTAAGATAAATCATGACTATTCCTTTTCATTTTAAAAGCTATATCTAACCCCAAGTAAAACTTGAGTCTTAGAATCATGCTCTACATAAGATCTAGCAGGGGAAGAAATAAGATTAGTTCCATGATCTGTTCTTGAATATATGATTTTTGGTATAAAAGAAATATTATCAGATAGTTTATATTCTAATCCTGTTTGTATTCCATACATCACACTTGCCGATGTATGATTTTTAGTTTGTGAACTATTTAATGGATCTTTATTCCAATGTAAATAACTTCTACCTAAAATCACTCCTACATATGGTTTTAATTCATGATTGAATTGATAATTTAATGTTACATAGTAATCATCAAAGTCAATTTCATCTAATTTAGAATATTGATAATTTAATGTTGAGAATAGATTATCATTAAATCTATATCCTAGAGCTAAATCATACAAGTATCCATTCTCATCTAAAGATAAACGAATACTTCCTACTGTATCACTCTTTGAATAAGGAGTATTGGATAAACCAGCTGAGACATCTACAAATATATTATTCATATCATTTGCAAACATATTTAAAGAAAGAAGAACTATTAGTAAGTTTATTTTTAATGTTTTCATATTAGTTATCCCTTAACAAATGTGCAGATCCTGAAATAACACATACTTTTTTATTGTTATTATTATCATGAACTATAATAACTTCAGTAGGAGTTACTTCTTTTACTAGTAAATCTCCTGTTTCAATAGTTGTATATACAGGTGTTGTAGTATTACAAGTAATTACTGATATTTTTGTATTACCAGAGTCAAAGGAAGCATCACTACTTCCTCCTCCCCCTCCACCACATGCACTAAGAAGAAGTGCTATTAAACTTGTACTTATTATTAGGTATAAATTTCTCATCATTTTCTCCTTAGAACTGAATAGATTCATTGATTTTTGTTTGTGTTGATATCTCAACTACACCATTAGTAGAACTTACATCTACTTTATTATCTGCTTCGTAAGATTGATCTATTGTTGTATTTATTGTTTCAACAAAGCTATCATCACTACAAGAGTATTTATTAAACTTAGTTGTTGTTTTACCAGATATATCTGTAACTACATTTACTATTACATATTCAGTCTGGCTTAAGCACATAGAGCTTTTTACTGATAAATTTGTTTCTACTTCTTTTGTATCTTTTACAATTGTTGTAGCACCTATTATTCCAAATGTAGCTTTTGAAGCAAATCCACTTCCTATTACTTCATGTGTTGCACTTCCATCTGGATTTGCAATTACTTTTGTATTTGTATTTTCATCTAATGGAGTATTTGTTTCTATTTCTCCATCTGATTTAATAGTTGTTTGTGCTCCAGGAACTTTAGATGTAGCTTTTACTTCTACACCATTTACAATTAGTTTATGTATTGCTGAGCCATCTGCGTTTGCTTCAACAACTATTTCTAATAATTGATTATTAGTATTTGTTGTTTCAACAGATGTTGATATTTTTGGTTCATTATTCTCATCATTTACTATTTGTGTATTTGATCCTGGTATTGCAGATGTTGCTTTTGTAGTAGTTCCATCTTTTTCTAATAAGTGTTGTGTTTCTCCATCTGTATTTGTATTTACTTCGGTCTTTACTCCACTCTTAGCACTATCATCAAATGTTGTTGTAACACCAGAACTTGTAACTTTTGTATTTGCACCTTCTAGAGAAGAAGTTGCCTGTGATGTTTTACCATCTACTATTACTTTATGTTGTATTTTTCCATCTAGTTTATTATTTACAACTATCGTTGTTCCACCTAGAGTAATCTCTGTGGTTACAAATCTATCTTCACCAGAGCTTGTTCTTTGGATTTCACCATCTGCTACTGAAGAATCAACTGTTGTAGTTGATGTAACACTATCATTATTCGAATCTTTTACAGATACTGTTACTAATCTTACCTTTGTTAAATCAACATCTACTTCAGCTATATTGCTATTATTTGCTACTACTTTTGCTCCCTTTGGATATATAACTTCATCTGTAGTATCATCACTATATACCTTTGTTGTTATTATTTCTCCACTATCTGGATCTACAGAAAGTTTAAGCTCTTTGATTGGATTTTCATTTGTAACTTTAATAGGTGGTTGAGTATCAACTTTTCCATCTGTATCTATTACAACTGTTGACCCTGCTTTATTTACTGCTACATACGAATATTCATCATCTATAAATTCTGTTACTGTAGAAATTGAACCATCACAGCTTACTATTCCTGTTACTTTTACATTATCAGAGTTTGTATTTGTAAACTCACCTGTATGGATAACTTGATTATTAGTGTTAATATCTAAAGATGCATTTGGTATTTTCATTATTACTGTTGTTACTATTTCAGAAGACAATCCTTTATTTAAATAGTGTTCAGTAATCATATCACTACCATCATATTTTATCTCTATATCATATTGACACGTTGTTCCATCTGTATTAGTATACGTTGGAGTTGAGATTATCATATTATTATCTGGATCAGTAATTTGAATATCTATTCCTGGGTTTGCTACAGTAATATTATGTTTTCCTTCACTCTCATCAACTGTAATATCTAATCCCCCATCCGCTTTAATTTTAATTGTACTATTTGGTTCTGTGATTTCTATATCACTTGAGCCATCATTATTATTTGTTATTGTCGTTGGTTTCCCAGGTACTGTTGTAAATTTTGTAGTTACATCATCTCCAGAACCATTTACTTTTTTAAAGCTACTTGTTTCTGTCCCATCACCATTATCTATTGGTGTATTACTTCCATTATCATTATCATCTACATAATTTAAAATACCATCTAAATCATCATCATTTAGACCTTCTACCATATCAAGTTTTCCATCTCCATCGGAATCTGTATCCAAATAGTTTGGAGTATTATCATTATCAGTGTCAAGACTATCTGAATACTCTGTAGTATCAATAATTCCATCATTATCACTATCTAGATCTTTCGAATTTGGGAAAGTATCATTATCTGTATCTAAACTACCATTACCTTCAATAATATCACTAATACCATCATTGTCATCATCATTATCAATATAATCATAGATACCATCTTTATCAAAGTCAGAATATTTAACAGTATCAGAGCCTTCTATTACTACTGTTCCATCTACTGTGACTTCTCCTTCGTCATTACTTATAATATCTACTCCAGCATTGTAATTTGTTGTATTATTGTCTTTATCTATTAACGTGACATCACCATTAGAATCTATAATAATTGTCTGGTTATTTCCATCAGTAATTGTTACATTTCCATTCTCATCAGTTGTTACAATAGCTCCACTTGGAACTGTTACAGTACTTACTGTTGGAGGTGTTGTTGAATTATCTGTAGTTACTACTTCTACTGTTCCATCTGTGTTTGTAGTTGTTTTTACTACTGTATCACCTTTTGTATATTCTACTACTATTGGTGAAGTACCTGTTATATTTGAACCTGCTGGATAAGTATTATTTGAGATTACATCTCCGTTAGAATCTTTTACTACTACATCTGTAGTTCCATCTGGTTTGATTGTCACAACTGTTGTTGTTCCATCTGGGTTTGTTGTAGTTGTGGTTACATTTCCATTCTCATCAGTTGTTACAATAGCTCCACTTGGAACTGTTACAGTACTTACTGTTGGAGGTGTTGT
>CANNFB010000018.1 GCA_947503785.1 uncultured Campylobacterales bacterium
GTGACCCGTGATGGATTCGAACCATCGGCCACTTCCTTAAAAGGGAAATGCTCTACCAGCTGAGCTAACGGGTCACTACTATCTTAAGAATTATTTCTTAAAATGGAGTGGAATTATAATAGATTTCTTTTTATTTGTCAATAGTTTTTTGAATAAATTTTAAAATTTTTTTAAGCCCTGTTTTTGCTGCTTGTATTTGAACATCTTCTCTTAATCCTTCGAAGTGGTAAATATCTATTTCTCGTGTATTTAAAGGCCCTATACAGCCTATTACAACGGTACCTACTGGTTTATTTAAAGAACCGCCTCCTGGTCCTGCAATTCCAGATACTGCGATTGCATAATCTGCATCAAATTTTTTAATAGTTCCTTCTAGCATTTGACTAACAACTTCTAAGCTTACTGCACCATAATTTTCAAGCGTACTATTTTGAACATTTAACTCTTTATGTTTTATTTTATTTGAATAACTTACAATAGCTCCATTGAAAATATCTGATGAATTAGGAATTTTAGTAATTAAGTGTGCAATTAATCCGCCTGTACATGATTCAGCTGTAGTAATTGATTGTTTTTTTAATCTTAGTATATTTTGAAGGGTAATCATGTCTTTTTCATTAAATATTTCATCATACATTGTAAATATCCTTTGTAAGAGTTTTAAAATAAATGAATTGTAATTGTATGTACAGATAGAGTAAGAAATAAATCTTACTCTATATTAAGTCTTATACTAGCTCAGGGTCAGTTAAGTCTGCTAAAAATTGTTCTTCATCAAATTCTAGATTTAAATAATCACAAACTTCTTTTATATCTCTTTGTGCATTTCCTAAACAAGAAGTTGCACCAGGAGATGGTGTCATGTTAAAGATAATTCCATTACCTTCACTTAACGATGCTTCACCAAGCATTAATTTTTTCTCATTTTTATTTAAAACTTGTGGTCTTACTCCCCCAAATCCTTTTGCATATTCAATATCATCTTTTGTTAAAGAAGGTACAATTTTCTGTGCATCTTTAACAAATAAACCTTTATTAATACCAGGAACTTCGAATAAGAAGTTTTTAAATACATAGTTTCTAATTTCTGAATCTTTTAATAAGTCCCAGAATATTTTTAGGATACTTCCATCAATATTCATAGTTTTTAAACATTGTCCAACTGAACTAAAACCTTTGTATCTTTCTAATACACCAAGAGCTAATGCTGTTGGTCCAAATCTTGTTTTACCATCTTCTAAAATATCTGGATCACCATGTAACGCAGCAAATGGCAATTTGTCATTTTGTACCATGTATACTTTACCATTTAAGAATTCACCACTAGTAATATAGAATGATCCTGCCATTGATAAAGACCCCATATGTTTACCATAACCCATTTTATGAGCTAAGTATAATGAGTGTGCACCTGCATTTACAACTACAAAATCAGCAGTATAAACAGTTCCATTAACAGTTGTTAATTTGTATTTATCACCTACTTTTTCAATCTCTTCAACTTCTGAGTTATAAAAAATGTCAGTTGTTTTAGATTCATCTGCTTCTTGACCTGCTTTAGCTAATTCTTCAGTCATTGCACCATAATCAACTGTAGTATACTCATCTCTTGCACCCATTGCAATAATTTCTTCTGGTCTATCTTTAGTTTGTTCTTTATCTGCATAAACTAATTTAGGTTCTAATTCTCTAAGCTTTTCTTTATCCCATAATTCTAAATAAGGGAAAAGATCTTTAAATTCATTATATCTATTAGTAATAAATTCAACTTCCTCTTTTCCAACACCTAAAGCCATTTTTTGATGTTTAAACATGATTTTTTCTTCTAAACCATACTGTAAACAGAACTTTTCAATCATTTTTGCAGTTCTTTTTGTGATTTTTGCTTTATCTAAAGTATAGTTAGTCTCAATATCACCCACATGGATTGTCTGAGAATTACTACTTCCTTTTGAGTTTAAAGTAGCTAATGCTTCATATTTCTCTAACATACAAATATTCTTCGCTGTTGAATATTTTGCTAACTCGTAAAATAGAGCGGCACCAGATATTCCTCCACCAACTATTACGACTTCATAATGTTTTTCATTCATGTATACTTCCTATGTATTGTTTAATTATTAGAAGATGTTAACACAAAAAAGTTGTAATTACTCTAAATAAATTTAGAAATTGTGCAATAAATATATAAAATATAGAGTTTGGTAACATCTATTAAACTTAAATGACAAATTAGAATGTACAATAATTGTACAGTAGTGAAAAAAACTGAACTTGTAAAAAAATAGATTATATTAAATTTATTTATATTTAGATATAATCTACGATTTAATGAAAAACAATAAATATTGATAATTGAAGGTATTATGAAAATGGATTATAAAGATAGTTTACTATTACCAAAGACAGCGTTTCCAATGAGAGGAAATCTTCCTCAAAATGAACCAAAGAAATATAAGCAATGGGATGAACTTAAAGTTTATGACAGAATGAAAAGTAATAGAGAAGGTGCAGAAACTTTCACTTTACATGATGGACCACCTTATGCAAATGGTCATATTCATATAGGACATGCCTTAAATAAAGTACTAAAAGATATTATAAATAAATTTCACTATTTTGATGGAAAATCAATCAGATATGTTCCAGGTTGGGATTGTCATGGTTTACCAATTGAGCAAAAAGTTGAAGAAAAAATCGGAAGTACTAAGAAAAAAGAACTTCCAAAGTCTAAATTAAGACAATTATGTAGAGATCATGCAGGAAGATTTGTTGATATTCAAAGAGAAGAGTTCAAAGCTTTAGGTGTTATTGCTGATTGGGATAACCCTTATTTAACAATGGATTTCAAATTTGAAGCAAATATTTATAGAGAACTTTGTGCTATTGCAAAGCAAGGTTTATTAATTCAAAGATCTAAACCAGTTTATTGGTCATGGGCTGCACAAACAGCACTTGCTGAGGCAGAAGTAGAACATGAAGATAAAATATCTCCATCAATTTATGTTGCGTTTAAACATGAAACTTTAGATGCTAGTGTTATTATTTGGACGACAACTCCTTGGACACTTCCTGCAAATACAGGTATTTCTTTAAATGGTGAAGAAGAGTATGTTTTAACAAGTGATAAATTTATTGTGGCACGTAAACTTTATAATTCATTAATTGAAAATGAAGTAATTTCTGGAACTGTTGTTGAAAATATTGACCCTAATTCTTTAGAAAACACTTTTGCTATTAACCCATTAAATGATAGAAAATCTAAAATCATTTTAGGTGAACATGTAATGATGGATTCTGGTTCTGGTGCTGTTCATACTGCACCTGGACATGGTGAGGATGATTATAAAGTAGGTTTAAAATATGACCTTGAAGTAATTATGCCTGTTGATGCATTCGGTAAATATGATCAAACAATTGTTAGAGAAAAACTTTTTAGAGATACAGATAAGTACTTAGGCATTAATGTATTTAAAGCAAATGAGCCAATTTTAGAAGAATTAGGTGATGCTTTATTAAAAAGAGTTGATATTAAACATTCGTATCCACATTGTTGGAGAACTCATACTCCTATTATCTTTAGAGCTACTAAACAATGGTTTATCTCTATTGATGATGAGTATGGAAAAGAAAATAAAACATTAAGAGAAAATGCACTTCAAGTTGTAGAAGACTTAACTTTCTATCCTGAATGGGGAAGAAATAGATTAAGATCTATGTTAGATGGACGTCCTGATTGGTGTATTTCAAGACAAAGAGATTGGGGAGTTCCAATTGCATTTTTTAGAAACAAAAAGACTGATGAAATTATTTTTGATGAAGAAGTTTTAACTCATACTGCTAAAATTTTTGAAGAAAAAGGTTGTGATGCTTGGTATGACTTATCAATTGAAGAATTATTACCAGCTAATAGTGGATTAAATGCTGATGATTTAGAAAAAACTAAAGATATTTTAGATGTGTGGTTTGATTCAGGTTCTACTCAAAATGCAGTTTTAAGATCTGGAAATTATGATGCAGGTACTTTCCCTGCTGATATGTATTTAGAAGGAAGTGACCAGCATAGAGGTTGGTTCCAATCTTCACTTTTAACAACGTTAGCATCTTCTGAAATTGCACCATATAAGTCAGTTTTAACTCATGGATTCACTGTTGATGAAAAAGGTGAAAAAATGTCTAAATCAAAAGGAAATGTTGTTGCACCTGATAAGGTTATGAAACAATATGGTTCTGAGATTTTAAGACTATGGGTTGCTATGAGTGATTATCAATCAGATTTAAAAATCTCTGATAATATTTTAAAACAAAATGCAGAGCTTTATAGAAAAATCAGAAACACAGCTAGATTTTTACTTGCAAATGTTACTGATTTAGAAGAGATTGTAGCCGTTGATAAAATGGGTCCTTTGGATAAATGGATATTGTCAAAAGCAAAATCTGTATTTGATGAAATTCAAGCTTCATTTGAAGTTTACGAATTCTCAAAAGGTTTAAATAAATTAAATAACTTCTTAGTTGTTGATTTATCTGGAATTTATTTGGATGTTTGTAAAGATAGATTATATTGTGATGATAAAAATGATATTCATAGACTTGCATCTCAAAGTGCAATGGCATTAATTGCTAAAAAGTTAATTTCAACTCTAGCTCCAATCTTAACATATACAATGGATGAGTTATTAACTTATGCTCCAGAGTTTATTAAACAAGATTGCGCAGATATTTTTGATTATACAAAAGTAGAATTACCTAGTATTGAGAATAATATTAATGAAGAAATTTTATTAACAGCAAAAGAGAAATTCTCAGAAATAAAAGATGCATTAAGTAAAGAAAAAGTAATTAAGACTACACTAGAATTATCTATGTATACAAATAATTCTGATATTCTAGCTCTTGATGAAGTAGAAGCTTCTGATTGGTTCTTAGTAAGTTCTATTAGTGATACTAAGCAAGATTTAGAAGTACTTGGAACATTTAAAATAGATGAAAATGTTTTTGAAGTTTATAAAGCAAATGACCATAAATGTCCAAGATGTTGGAAGTTTACGGCAAAAGAAGAAGATACACTTTGTTCAAGATGTGACGAAGTTATAAAGTAGGAAAATATGTTTCAAGAAGAAGTAACATTAACATTTATATTCCAAACAATAGGAGTTATTTTAGCTCTAACTGCTTTTGGGATATATTTAGTGAAAAAAAAAGCAAAAGAGGAAAAATAATATGATGCCATTTTCAGATGAAGATTTACAAGATCCTGTAAGTTCGATTATAAAAACTAAAATTGCTCCAATGCTAGCTCGTGATGGTGGTGCAATACAATTATTAGAAATTAGAGATGCAAGAGTGTTTATTCAATTACAAGGTTCTTGTGTTGGTTGTAGTGCTAGTAGCAGTACTTTAAAATTTGTAGTAGAAAAAGAATTGAAAGCTGCAATTCACCCAGAATTAGAAATAGTTAATGTTCCAATTGGCATGGAAGATAAATTAGAGGAATTTTAATGATAAATGAAAGTAGATTATTAAATGAGGCAAATAGTTTTTTCTTAGAAAAAGATTTTGAAAAAGCTATGTTTTTATATGCTCAATTATCATCAACTTTTAAAGAAAATAAAGAATACCCAATTTATGCATTGTTTTGTGATATAGCAAGTGAAGATGAAGAAAAAGCAATGTCTTTATATGATTACTTTTCTGTTGTAAAAGAAGATAGTTTAGAAGAAGCTATTCGATATGTTGAAGATATAATTGATGCATATGATGGTGATATTGATAAAATGATGGAAATGTTAAAGGACTTAAGTCTTTCAACAGTTGATGCTTTAGATGCAATAAAATATGAAGATTTTAAAAAACTAATAAATTCTCGTGGTTCATTTAGAATTGCTTTTGAAGATATTATGTTTTCAACAAAAGTAGCTATTGAAAATAAAGATGATTTTTTTGATTTTGTTACAAAATTAATAGACAATGATTTTAATAACACAGCATACACTTATCTTGATGGTTTCAATGAGTATTTCGCTTATGATGATGAAATTGAAAAGTTATACAAAAAATTAGAAGAGAAAAATTTTGCAGTTAATAATTAATAATAAAGTATTTACAGATAATTCAAATGAAGCAGATGGAAATTCTGCTTTTGTTGTTTCTTCACAAAATGAAAAATTTAGACAAAGTGCTATTGACAATGGATGTAAAGAAATTATTGAATCAAAAGATTTAAAAGATTACTTAGATATGTCTGGTATTAAAATTATTGGAATTACTGGAACTAATGGCAAAACTACAACAGCTGCTGCTATTTATTCTATTTTATTAGATTTAGGTTATAAAGTTGCACTTCAAGGAACTCGAGGTTTTTATATAAATGATGAGAGAGTTGAAGAATATTCTTTAACAACACCAATTCAACTAGGTAACTTTGCTAATATTCAAAAAGCAATGGATTGTGAATGTGATTTTTTTGTAATGGAAGTAAGTTCTCATGCAATACAACAAAATAGAATTGAAGGTTTAACTTTTGAACTTAAAATTCATACAAATATTACACGAGATCATTTGGATTATCATAAAACTATTGAAGAATATATCAATATTAAGAACTCATTTTTCTCTGATGATACAAAAAAATTAATCAACAAAGATGACAAAATAGTTAAATATAATGTTAAAAATGGTTTTGCTTACTCACTAGATGAACCATCAACTTATAAAGTTGGGGCATATTCTTTTAAAAATGGAATGCATGTAATGTTTTCTCATTTTGATGAAATGCACTCTTTCTCTTCCTCTATGATGGGTATTTTTAATGTATATAATTTAATAGCTGCACTTAGCGCTGTTCATATTGTTACTTCTAAACCTTTAGATGAGATTTGTGAAGCAGTAGAAAATTTTGCAGGGGTTAGTGGAAGAATGGAAATCATTTCTTCAGAGCCTTTAGTAATTGTGGATTTTGCTCATACTCCTGATGGAATGAAAGAAGTTTTACAAAGTTTTGCTCATAAAGATATTATCTGTGTATTTGGTGCAGGTGGAGATAGAGATCAAGACAAAAGACCTCTAATGGGACAAGTTGCTGCTAATTATGCAAAACATATAATAGTAACTTCTGATAATCCAAGATTTGAAGACCCTGATTTAATTGTTGAAGATATTTTAAAAGGTATTAAAAATCATCAAAGTGTACAAGTTGATATAAATAGAAAAGAAGCTATTAGAAAAGCAATTGAAATTACAAATGAAGATTCAGTAGTTTTAGTTCTTGGAAAAGGTGATGAGGAAGCTCAAATAATCTATGATAAGAAAATTCCTTTTTCTGATAAAGAAGAAATTTTAAAATATATTAAGTAGTATATTTTAAATTTTTCTTATTCTTTATTCTTTAAATAAATAAAAAGTACAAGAGCAAAAACTGCAAAAAATAGTGAATAGAAGAATAAGTAATCTTTTAAAACTATTTTGTTTTGATCAATTTTTGACTTCTCTAATTTATTAATATCTTCATAAATTGCAATTAAATTATCTTTAGAATATGCAGTATAAGATTTTGCATTAGATTGTGAAGATATTTGATTTAAAACTGCTTTATTTGAGTTTCCTATTCCAATAGTATATGCTTTTATATTGTATTTTTTTAGAAGCTTTACAACTATTTTTAGTGGAATTTTACTTGCAGTATCTTCTCCATCACTTAAAACTATAATTACATTTGATTTTGCTTTTTTATCTTTTAAAATATTTACACTTCTAGCAATGGAATCTAATAGTGCTGTATTATTTCCAGCCATTCCTATTTCTAAATAATCAATTATTTCTTTTTGAGCATTCTTATCAAAACTAAGGGGACTTGCCATCATCACAGAATCTCCAAAAATTACTAAGCCAATATTATCACTTTTTCTTTTTGAAATAAAATCTTTAACAATATCTTTTACAACCGCAAATCTATTCTTACTTCTATCATCTTTATCTAAATCTTTATATTTCATAGAACCACTTGCATCAAGATTTAGAAGTATGTTTATTCCATCATTTTTTATAAGTTGTGTGTCTTTTTCTTTTATAGGTGAGGCTAGGGAAATTATAGCAAGAGAAATTATCAAATATTTTAGTATATTAATTACAAGGCTTGATTTTTGATTAGATTTTTGAAATATATTCAAGTGTGGAATATAATAGCTTGGACTTTTAGCTTTGCAATAAATTGAGCAAAGTATAAATACAAAAATCAATAATAAAACATAAGGAAATTCAAAAGTAATATTATTTAACATCTAATATATCCAATAAAGTAGTAAGTCTATTTTTAATATTTGTATCAATACTTGAAACTTCTTTTTTATACTTGTAATCTTCAAGTTCATTTATCAGCTCGTTCGCTAATCTTTTTTCTCTATCTTCACTTACTAGTAATCTTAAGTATTTAGTAATAGTATAAGCATCTTTTTTGGGTTCTTTAAACTCTATATCTTTTAAAATATTAAAATATATTTTTCTTTTATTTGTTTTTTTGTTTTTAAAGTATTTAATTATAAAAACAATAATACTAATAACAATGATAAAACAAAGAAGTATTAATGCAAAGTAAATAAATATAGAGTTATCAGGAATTTTAACAATATCTTTAATATCATGAATTTTTAAAGCAATATTCTCATTCATTATTTTAATAATCCTATAAGTTTTTTAGTCGGGTCTTCATGTGTATATATTTTTGTAAATCTAATAGCATTGTCTTGTAAGTGGTTAAATAATTTATGATCACTTTCTTTGACACTTTTTATATACGCTTCAATAGTGTTTGAGTTTAGTAAACCTTCGAAGTTTTGTTTTGTACTTGGATCATTAAAGTTTACATTACCTAATTCAGCTGGTTCTTCTTCAAATTTATCTCTTATAATAATTGCAAAAACTTCATGTTTTTTTGATAATAGTTTTAAATCAAGTTTTTCAATATCGAAAAAATCTCCAATTAGAAAGATTATTGATTTATGATGTATTGTTTTAAAAAGCTCGTTTGTAATATGAGTATAATCAATAGTTTTACCTATAACATTATAGTTATATATTTGTTCAGACATAAGATTTACATTAAATATTTGCTTAGATTTTTTTGTGCAGATTTGACAAGTTTCATTTGCAATATAAGAAGCAAAAGGATCACCTTGTTTTACACAAATAAATCCTAAGGTACTTGCAACCTCGGTGATAACATCTTGTTTAAATTTTTTTGTTCCAAAATAAGTTGAACCATTTAGTAAACTTACTATTTTAATATTCAATTCTTTTTGTGTATGAAAAACCTTTACATAAGGTTTTTGCATCTTGGCACTTGTAATCCAATCAATATTTTTTACATCTTCACCATACTCATACTCTTTTAATTCACAAAAGTCATAACCTTCACCTTTTTGTAATGATGTGTTATTTCCTATGATTTCAGAGAAAACTTGTTTCTTAGTTTTTATAAGTATTTTTTTTAAAGATTGATTCATTGTTTATGGAATATCTACTTTTTCTAAGATTTTTTGAATTACTGTATCTACATTTATCTCTTTTGCTTGTGCTTCATAAGTTAATATAATTCTATGTCTTAACACATTTTTTATAACCATTGTAATATCAAGAGGAGATACATAATCATTTCCTCTAATAAAGGCATTTGCTTTTACAGCTTTAAACATATCAATAGTAGCTCTTGGACTTGCGCCAAAATGAATAATATCATTTAAGTCTTCTAAGTCATAATCTTTTGGATTTCTTGTAGCATCAATTATATTTACAATATACTCTTCAAGTTCTTTATCAATATGAATATTTAAAACTTCTTCTTTTAAAGCTTCTAACGTTTGCTTATCAATAACTTTATTAATTGGTTCAAAAGAGTTCATTGTAACTTTTTTTGCAATCTCATACTCTTCTTGCTTATTATTATAATCAACTACAATCTTAAACATAAATCTATCCAGTTGAGCTTCAGGAAGTGTATATGCACCTTCTTGTTCAATTGGATTTTGCGTAGCAAGTACTAAAAAAGGAGTATCAACTTTAAAAGAATCATCAGCAATTGTAACTTGTCTTTCTTGCATAACTTCAAGAAGTGCTGATTGTACTTTAGCTGGAGCTCTATTTATTTCGTCTGCTAGCAAAAGATTTGTAAAAATTGGACCTCTTTTTATTTTGAATGAAGACTCTTTCATATCATATATTTGTGCACCAATAATATCACTTGGTAATAAATCAGGAGTAAACTGTACTCTTTTAAAATCTAAATCAATAGAATCAGCAACAGCCTTAACCGCAGTGGTTTTTGCAAGTCCTGGAACACCTTCTAGTAAAATGTGCCCATTTGTAAGAAGTCCAATAAGAATTGAATTAATCATTTCTTCTTGTCCTATAACACCTTTATGAATCTCTTTTTTTAAGTTAGTTAATTTATCATGAAAACTCAAATATAACCCTTGTTTTTAATTGATTTATTCTATCAAAGATATCATTCTAAAAAGTTAAAATAGATAATAGATAAGATTAATATTTAAAATTTACATACTCTTAAAGATAAATTAAACTTAACTTAGATAAAATCACGGTTCTAATTTCGTATTAGAAACCTCACATGTATCATTCCTGGTATGGGTTGTGACTAGACTTGTCTAGACATTAAGGGATACAGAGGCTAAACCCAAATTAAAAATATACAAGGAAATTGTCATGGTTACAATGAAAGATTTATTAGAATGTGGTGTACACTTCGGTCACCAAACTAGAAGATGGAATCCAAAAATGAAAAAGTTCATTTTCGGTGTAAGAAAAAATATTTATATTATTGACTTACAAAAAACTTTAAGATATTTCAGATATACATATAATGTAGTAAGAGATAGAGCTGCTGAAGGTCAAACAATGATCTTTGTTGGTACTAAAAAACAAGCTTCAGAAGCTGTTAAAAGAGCTGCTGAGAATTGTAACATGCCGTACGTTAACCACAGATGGTTAGGTGGAATGTTAACTAACTACGGAACAATTAAAAAATCAATTAGAAAATTAGAAATCATCAAAAAGATGAGAGAAGAAGGTCAATTAGACTTACTTACTAAAAAAGAAGCATTAATGCTTACTAGAAAAGAAACTAAGTTAGAATTATACCTTGGTGGAATTAAAGAAATGCATACTATTCCAGACATGATGTTTGTATTAGATGCTGTTAAAGAAAAAATTGCTATTGCTGAAGCTAGAAGATTAGGAATTACTGTTGTAGCTCCTTTAGATACTAACTGTGATCCAGATGTTGTTGATTTACCAATTCCAGGTAATGATGATGCAATTAGATCAATTCAATTATTCTGTAACGAAATGGCTGCAGCAATGAATGAAGGTAAAGCATCAAGAGAAGAAGTAGTTGAAGAAGAAGCACCTGTTTCTACTGAAGAAGTAGCTGAAGTTGTAGCAGAAGCTGTAACTGAAGGTGAAGCTGAAGTTAAGACTGAGGAAGCATAATTATGGCAGGAGCAACTCCAAAATTAATTAAAGAACTTAGAGGAATGACTGGTGCAGGTATGCTTGATTGTAAAAATGCACTTAACGAAACTGAAGGTGATTTAGATAAAGCTGTTCAAAACCTAAGAGAAGCTGGACTTGGGAAAGCTGCTAAAAAAGCTGGTAATGTTGCTGCTGAGGGTGTTATTGCTGTTAAAGTTAATGCTGATAATACTCAAGCTACAATGTTAGAGCTTAATGCACAAACAGATTTTGTTGCTAAAAATGAAAACTTTTTAAACTTAACTCAAGAAATCGTATCTCATGCACAAGAAAATGGAATTACTGATGCTGAAACATTAGCATCTTCATCTATTTCTGGTGTTGATTTTAATGAATTCTTAAATGGTAAAATTGCTACTATTGGTGAAAACTTAGTTGCAAGAAAAGTTTCTGCAGTTTCTGGAGACGTTGTAAATGCATACGTTCATACAAATGGTAGAGTTGGAGTTTTATTAGCTGCAACTTGTGATGAAGCAGCTCGTGAAAAAACTGCTGCATTATTAAAATCATTATGTATGCATGCATCTGCAATGAAACCAACTGTAATTGCTTATACTGATTTAGATTCTGCTTTTATTGAATCTGAAAACAAAGCAATTGTTGCCGAAATTGAAGCTGAAAATGATGAGTTAGTTAGATTAAAAAAACCATTAAAAAATATTCCTCAGTTTGTTTCTAGATCACAATTAACTGAAAGCGCACTTGAAACTGAAAAAGCTTCAATGAAAGCTGCTTTAATTGCTCAAGGTAAACCTGAGAAAATTATTGATAATATCATCAAAGGTCAAATTGGAAGATGGATTGAAGACAACTCTCAATTAGATACTAGATTCGCACTATTATCGCAAAGCTATGTAATGGATGACAAAAAAACTGTTGAGCAAGCAATTGCTGACGTTGATGCATCTATTAAATTAACATCTTACATCAGATTTGAACTTGGTGAAGGTATTGAGAAAAAAGAAGAAGATTTTGCTGCAGAAGTTGCTGCACAAATGGCTAAATAGTCAATATTTAACTTCTAAATAAAAAGGATCAGTTGTGAGTGAAAAAGAATTTAAAAAGTCACTCATGACTGATGATCTTTTGCTTCAAGCAAATAACATCTCTCATAAATTCGATTATGAACTATTTAACAATATTACATTATCTCTAAAGAAAAAAGAATCAATTGCAATTATAGGTATGAGTGGAAGTGGTAAATCTACTTTCTTAAATATTTTGTCATCACTATTAACTCCATTTTCAGGTGAAGTAATTTTTGATAATAAAAATTTATATTCTTTAAAGCAAAAGAAACTTTTAAATATAAGAAGAGAAGATTTCGGTATAATTTTCCAAGCACATTATCTTTTTAGAGGCTTTACGGCAAGTGAAAATTTGGATATTGCAACACTATTAAGTGGTGAAGATGTATCTCAAGAGTTATTAAAAGATTTAAAGATTGATCATGTTTTAAATCAAGGCGTAGGTGAGTTAAGTGGTGGACAACAACAAAGACTATCTATTGCTCGAATAATGACTAAGAAACCGAGAATTATATTTGCAGATGAACCAACTGGAAACTTAGATAAGGAAACAGCGAATATTGTAATGGATACACTATTTAATTATATTAAAAATAACGATGCAGGATTAATACTTGTTACACATGAGCATGAATTAGCTAATAAATGTGACAAAGTTTATAAATTAGAAAATTTAGTACTACAGGAGTTAAAATGAATTTGCTATTGATATGTGAAACAGCAATAATAGAACAAATTTTTTCACTTGTATGTAAAAAGTTAAGTATTGATTTAACAATAACAAAATCAAATGATATAAATGAAAAATATGACTTAATAGTTATTGATCAAAATTTCATAGATGATAAGTTTAATATAATTAAGCAGTTTTCAAAAAAATTAGGTGCAATTTCAAGTGAAGAATTACCTTTTGATAAATCAAGAGACTTTATAATTCCTAGACCTTTTTTACCTACAAAATTACAAGATATTTTAAAAGAACAGTTTGAAATTATAAATGAAGATGAAATTTCTTCAAAAATACAAAAAAATAATAACGCTAGTACTTATATTGATACTAATGATTATAAATACAAAAGTGAAGATGAATATGAAGAAGATGAAGAGGTAACAGTTCCTATTATCACTGATTATGTTGAATCTTTAGCAGAAGATGTTTATTTAGATATAGAAGAAGATAATGATGAAAGCATCGTTACTTTTGCCTCTTTAAAGCATGGTGGTATTTTGGATAATTCAGAGTTATCTAAAATAAATGATATATTAAAAGAAGAAGTGATTCATAATGAAGTAGTTATGAATAAAAATGACTGGAAAGATATCTCTGATATTATTGATGATGCCTTAGATGAAGTTAAAGAATATGAGTTTGATTTAAATGAACCAAGTTCAAGTACTAATCCTTTAAATCTTGTATTAAGTGATTATAATATCAATGAGTTAAAGCCTTTACTTGAAAAATTCAATCAAGATACAATAGATAGACTTTCTCATGGTGAAAGCATAGATATTAGGTTAGTATTAAAGGAAAAAAATTGATTAGTGAAAAAAAAGGTGCAATATTAATATTATCAGGACCTAGTGGTTGTGGAAAGTCTACTTTATTAAAAGAAGTTTATAAAGAAATAAGTGACTACTACTTTTCAATTTCAACAACAACAAGACAGCCTAGAGTAGGAGAAGAAAATGGAGTTGATTATTTCTTTGTTTCAAAAGAAGAGTTTGAACAAGATATAAAAGATGATAATTTTTTAGAATATGCACTTGTTCATGGCAATTATTACGGAACGTCTTTAAAACCTATTAATAAGGCATTAGAAGAAAAAAAACTAGTGATTTTTGATATTGATGTTCAAGGACATGAATTAGTACGAAATAAACTTGATTCTATTGTAACTTCTGTTTTTATTACAACACCATCTTTAAAAGTTTTAGAAGATAGACTAAATAGTAGAAATACTGATAATAAAGATGTAATAGATAATAGAATAAAAAATGCTAAAGCAGAAGTTGAATATTTTAGAGATTATGACTATTTAATTATAAATGATAATTTAGAAGAAGCTTCAAGACAATTAGTTTCAATTGCTAATATTACAAGAATAAAAACTAAACTATTTGATAAAAATATGATAATATCAAGTTGGTTATAAACCTTACTCGATACTTTCATATCCTACGGGTTTATTAAAGTAATAGCCTTGACAATAATCTATTCCTAATGATTTTACTTTCTCGTAGATTTCTTCACTTGATACGTACTCTGCAACTGTTTTTACTTTAAACTCTTTTGAGAAGTTTGCAATAGTACTTACGATGATTTCTAAATCTTTTGATGTTGTAATATTTTCTATTAGTGAACCATCAATTTTTACAAAATCAATATCAAGTAGTGTTAGTAAGTTGAAGTTGGAGTATCCTGCTCCAAAGTCATCAACTCCTACACTACAATTGAATTTTTTTACATTTGCAATAAATTTTGTAACTTCATTAAAATCAGAAATTTCTTCAGATTCTAAAATTTCAAATTCTAAAAGATTCGTATACTCTTTATTTTTTTCTAAAATCTCATATATAAAAGACGTAGTTTCATCATTTGCTATATCTTCAAAAGAAATATTTACAGAAACTCTTTTATTTTTATTTTTAATTAATTCAAAAGAATCATTGATAATAATTTTTATTATATTAGGGTAAAGCTTTGTTCTTTTTGCAACATCTAAAAATTTAGCAGGTGCAATCTCTTTTCCATCATGTGTTATATATCTAATTAAAGCTTCGTATTTATAAACTTTTTGTGTTTTAGCATCTACAATTGATTGGAAATAAGCTTTAAATAACTTATCTCTAAATCCAATTTTTACTTGTTTAACCCATTTGATATTTTCTTCAAAAGATTCTTGTATATTAAAAGATTCATTATAAATCATAATTCTTTGATGTTTAGCTCTTGCATAGTTAATAACTCTTTGTGTATATTTATATGCTCTTGAACCATCACCTTTTGCAATTCCAATAGTTATATTTATATCAATTTCTTCTTCATTAATTCGTAAGGCATCTTTTTCAATTTTATCAGCAAAGGCACAACACTGATTATAGAATGTAGAAACTTCTAAGTCTTTTTTTAATGATATGATTGCAAATTTATCTGCATCCATTCTATAAATAGAAAAATCAGAACTATCAAAATAATTTCTTAAAGAATTTGCTAAATCATGTAAAATAATATCACCATTTGCTTCACCAAAAAGGTCATTTATTATTGAAAATTCATCTATATCTAAAAGAGCCATTAGTTCAATATTTGTATTTTCATCTAAATCTTTTTTTAATCTATTTCTATTTGGAAGATTTGTTAATTTATCAATATATAAATCTTTTAATTCATGATAAAGAAGTGATTGAGACATTACTTGTAATAATTTTGCAATATCAATTGGTTTTAATACATATTTATCAATACCAATATCAATAGCTTCTAATAAATATTCTTTATTTGAAAAAGCAGTAGCAACTATAATAGGGATGTTTAAATTGTGTTTTTTAATCTCTTTTACCATTTCTAGGCCATTTAGAATTGGCATATTAACATCTGTTATGATTAAGTCGATTTCATTTTCATGCTCTCTAAATAAATCAAGACCTTCTTGACCATTCTTAGCTACAAATTGTTTTTTTGTGAAGCCTTTTAAAATTTGATGAGTAACTTCTCTTAAATCTTTTTCATCTTCAGCATATAAAATAGTCACGTTTTTTAGTATTGATATATTGTTTATCATTAAGAATCACTCCAATGTTATTAAGGTATAATAACATAAACTAACATAATAAATAAAGCAAAATCAATAAAATAATAAAAAACTAATAGGAAGATATGAGTGTCGCAAGTAAAGTGTAATCATTGTCATTTGAGTTTTGATAATGAAATAATGATAAAAGAAGAAGAATTAAACTTTTGTTGTAAAGGCTGTCAAGGAGTTTACCATTTACTTAAGAGTGATGGCTTAGACTCTTTTTATGACAAGTTAGGGAATAAGACTATTACTCCACCTTTAAATTTAGATGATGACGATATTTCAAAATTTGATACTCCTAGTTTTATGAATAATTATACAACTATAAATAAAGATGGTTTTTATGAAGTTGATTTAATAATTGAAGGAATTCACTGTGCTGCTTGTGTTTGGTTGAATGAAAAAATACTGCATGATACAAAAGGTTTAATTGAAGCAAATATTAATTTTACAACTAATAAAGCAAAAGTTACTTGGGATGGTGATGAATTAAAACTATCTGATATAATTTTAAGAATTAGATCTATTGGTTATAACGCTTATGCTTATGATTCTTCTATTGCAGATGAAAAAGCTACACAAGCAAAGCGTGAATACTTTATTAAAATGATGGTTGCAGTAATTGCAAGTATGAATATTATGATGTTAAGTGTTGCCAAATATACTGGATTTTTTACAGGAATAACGCCTGAAGTTATGCATATGATTCATATAGGTGAATTCTTATTAGCTACACCTGTTTTATTTTATTCTGGGTGGGTGTTTTTTAAAGGTGCTTATTTTGGTTTAAAAAATAAAATTTTAAATATGGATTTTCTTGTAAGTTCTGGTGCACTTCTAACCTACATCTATTCGCTTTTTATTTTATTTGGTGCAAAAGGTGAGAGTTATTTTGACTCTGTTGCTATGATTATCACTTTTGTACTAGTTGGAAAATATCTTGAAGTAATAGGTAAAAAATCAGCAGTTGATACACTTGATAAAATTAAGTCTTCACTTCCTTTAGAAGCTGTTGTAGTTGATGGTGAGAATAAAAAGCAAGTTGCTTTAAATAGCATAAATATTGGAGATATTATTGAAATTAAAACAGGAGAGAAAGTTCCTGTTGATGGGCTTATAATTAAAGGGGAGGGTACTTTTGATGAAGCTAGTTTAACAGGTGAGTCTGTGCCTATATTTAAAAAAGTAGGAGATGCTGTTTATAGTGGAACAGTAAATAGTAATAATTTAATTCACTTTGAAGTTACAAAAGATTTTAAAAACTCTACTTTCTCATCAATTGTTACATTACTTGAAGATTCCTTAAACTCAAAGCCACAAATTCAAGATAAAGCAAATGAATTCTCAAAAGGGTTTACTGTAAGTATTTTGACTCTATCTTTATTGACTTTTGTTGTTTGGTATTTCTTTGGACTTGATTTAGGTTTTGATTATGAAGGAACTAATCATTTTGAAAAGTCATTTATCGTAGCAATCTCTGTAATTGTAATAGCATGTCCTTGTGCGCTTGCCCTTGCAACTCCAATTGCAAGTTTAATAGGAATCTCAGAGTTAGCTAAAAAAGGCTTATTATTTAAAGAAGCTAAATTTATAGAATCGCTTGCAAAAGTAAATGCTGTAGTATTTGATAAAACTGGAACTTTAACAAAAGGTGAACTTTCTGTTATAAAAGCTTCAATATTAAATGATGATAAAGAGAAACTTGATTTACTTTACTCACTATTAGATACTTCAACTCATCCTATTAGTAAATCAGTTAAGAAGTATTTACTATCAAAATATGATTTACAATTACAAAAGTTAAGTAATGTTAAAAATATTGATGCAAGAGGAATGAGTGCTGAATTTATTAATTTAGACAAAAATACATCTAGAAAATCAAAATTAATAGGTGGAAACCTTGACCTTATTTTAGATGAAGAAATAAAGTATGATTTAAAAGTTGAAAATAGTGTATATATTTTTGCAATAGATGGTAAAGTAATTGCAAGTTTTGAACTAGTTGATGAAGTAAAAGATTATGCTTTTGAATTAATTGAGTTTTTACAGAAAAAAAATATAGAAGTTATAATGTTAACCGGAGATAATGAACAAGTAGCTTCAAAAATAGCAAGTTCATTAAATATAAGAACTCACTTATCAAAGCAAACACCTATTAGTAAAGCTGAATATATAAAAAAGCTAAGAAATGAAAATAAAATAGTTGTAATGGTAGGTGATGGTGTAAATGATAGTGTTGCTTTATCAAATAGTGATGTTGCAATTGCAATGGGAACATCTGCTGATATTTCAATGGAAGTTTCAGATATTGTTTTATTAAATTCATCATTAACATCTTTAAAAGATGCTTTTGAGATTTCAAGTAGAACATATAAGTTTATAAAACAAAATTTAGCTATATCTTTAGTATATAACTTAATCACAATACCTTTTGCCATGTTTGGGTATGTGATTCCTTTAGTTGCAGCATTATCTATGAGTTTAAGTTCATTACTTGTTGTATTAAATTCACTTAGAATTAAAATTAAATAGAAATAGGAAAATAAATGATAAATGATACACTTTTTTTTATGTTAATAGTTGGGATAATAATATCAGCGGGTTTACTACTTTTATTTGTATGGGCTGCTAAAAATGGTCAGTTTGATGATTCAAATAAATTAGTTGATGGAATGCTTTTTGATAGTACAGATGATTTAAATGATGCAATAAATAAAGAAAAGAAAATTAAAGAAGCCAAAAAAGCAAAGGCTTTGAAAATTGAAGAAAAAGAAAAAGCTAGTCATGAAAATGACTAACTTTTAAGAAGTAAATCTAATTACATTGCTGCAATTTGTTTTGCTAAATCAGCGATATCAGCGTCAGATAATTTCATAGACTGACCTTTCATAACACCTTTCATAGCTCCACCATAAGAACCGTCTTTGTATCCGTTTAATGCAGCAGTTGTTTTAGCAACATCCCAACCAGCAATAATTGCAGATTTCCCTAAAGCTTTCTTTTCAGCTTTTTGACCATGACATGCAGCACATGCAGCAAAAGATGCAGCAGATAAAGTTACAGCAGCAGTTGCTGCTACTAATGTAGTTAATACAAGTTTTTTCATTGTTTTATCCTTTAATTTTAAAGCAATATTTTAGCTTTACTTTTATTTTGCTTAGCTTAATTTAATAAATTAGTCTAAGGTATAAATATAAGTGTTACATATATTTGTAGATTAATTGTGTTAATAATGTTTATAATGTTTTAGTTTTGCAAATATAAAGGCATATTTTTATATAGTATCTTTTAAATTTAAGGTGATAATATTGAATAACGAATTTATTTTAGATATAAAAAATCTAGATTTCTCATACAAAGAAAATAATCATATTTATAAAAACTTTTCATTATCTTTAAAACAAGGTGAACTTGTAACTATTTTTGGGAAAAGTGGAAGTGGGAAAACAACTCTTTTTGAGTTAATAATGGGAACAATAAAACCTCAAAATGGAACTATTAAAAAAGAGAATTTAAGTCTTATTTTTCAAGACCCATATAATTCTTTTCACCCAACATACTCAATAGTTGAGCAACTAAATGATGTAGTTCAAAGAGATTTTTCAAAAGAATTAAAAGATTTTTTAAAAGAATTAAATTTAGAAAGAAATTTACTTAATAAAAAACCTCACGAATTAAGTGGTGGGCAGTTACAAAGATGTTCAATTTTACGAGCACTTTTAATGAAACCAAAACTTTTACTTGTAGATGAACCAACATCTGCACTGGATAATATTATGGCCTATGATGTAATGAAACTTCTTATAAAATATTTAGACTCATGTGCAATATTATTAATAACGCATGATGAACAAATGGCAAAATGGTGTAGCGATAAAATAATAAGGTTAGAAAATAATGCAAAAAACTAATAAAGCAATAGTACTACTGAATATGGGTGGTGCAAGAAGTAAAGACGAACTAAAAATGTTTTTAACAAATATGTTTAATGATGAAAATATATTAACAGTAAATCCACTTTTACGAAAATTAATAGCATTTTTTATTGTTAAATCAAGACTTAACTCTGCATGGAAAAACTATGAGGAAATAGGAAATGAATCTCCAATAAATAAATTAACAGAAGAACTAGTTTCAAAGGTAAATGATAAAATAAGTGAATATAAAACATATCAAGTTATGAGATATACTCCACCATTTGCACAAGATGTAATAAAACAGATGAAAGAAGATGGAATTGAAGAGGTAATACTTCTTCCTTTATATCCTCAGTACTCAACAACTACAACTAAATCTTCATTAGAAGATTTTCAAAGACATGCAAATGATTCTTTTAAAACAAGAGTAATAGAGCCTTTTTACAAAAATGAATTATTTAATAATTGTATTATTGATGAAATTGTAAAAAATGTAGATAATCATAATGAATATAATCTTCTGTTTTCAGCTCATGGTTTACCTCAAAATATAGTTGATGCAGGTGATCCTTATGAAAAGCAGATGATTGAACATGTTGATATTTTAAGTAATATTTTAAAGCAAAGAGGTGTTGAATTTAAATCAATATCTTTAGCTTATCAATCAAAAGTAGGGCCATTAAAATGGTTAGAACCATCCCTTGATGATGCACTACTTGATTTTAAAGATGATAATGTACTTATTTATCCGCTTGCGTTTATTGTTGATAATTCTGAAACAGATTTTGAACTTAGTATTGAGTATGAAGAAATAGCAGAAGAAATAGGTGTAAATGAATATAAAATTTGTAAATGCGTAAATGCAAGTGATGAATTTATCGAAGCTATTAAAGATATTATAAAGTAAGGATTTCTATGAGTACAGATATATTATTAAAAGTTGCACATGATTCAATTAAATCAAAATTTGATGAAACAGTAAAAATAGACAAAGAAGAGCTCCTTAAAAACTACCCTTTTTTAGAAGAGCCAGGTGCTTGTTTTGTAACGTTAAAATTAGACAATAAATTAAGAGGATGTATTGGAAGTTTAGAAGTATATGGAATGTTAATAGATGATATTGTTGAAAATGCTTATAATGCAGCTTTTATGGATCCAAGATTTTTAGAATTGACAGAAGAAGAGTATGAAAAAATAGACTTAGAAATATCTATTTTAACTCCAGCTTTAAAACTAGAATACACTAGTTTAGAAGATTTAAAATCAAAAATAAAAGTCGGAACTCATGGTGTTGTTTTGCAAGATGAAGACTCTCGTTCAACATTTTTACCCCAAGTATGGGAACAACTTCCTACATTTGAAGCATTTTTTAAACAACTATTACACAAAGGTAGTTTTGAGGCAGATGCATTAGAAAAAGGTATTGATGTATCTGTTTATGAAGTTATGAAAGTACGATAATGAGTATTAGAAAAACTGTAGTTGCAGGAAGCTTTTATCCAAATGAGAAAGAGGAACTTCTTTCTTTAATTAATAGTTTTTCTAAACTTGAATCCCAAAATATTTTTGAACATATTAACGCAGTAATCACACCACATGCCGGATTTATTTATAGTGGAAAACTTGCAAATATCTCATACTCTTTTTGCTCAAAACAAAATCCTAAAAGAGTGATAGTAATCGGACCTTCACATCGGGTATCTTTAAATGGGTCTAGTATTTGTTTAGATGATGAGTATGAAACGCCTTTAGGAAACATTGAAGTAGATATAGAGTTTTCACGTAACTTAAAAAATAGATATGAATTTTTAGATACAAATGAAGAGTGCGCTTTTGAACACTCAACTGAAACACAAGCTCCTTTTATAAAACACTATTTTCCAAATACAAAAATAGTAGAAATAGTATATGGAAATCAAGACTCCGATTCTTTGAGTAAATTAATTGATGAGCTAATAGAAGATAAAGAAAACCTAGTAGTAATTAGTACAGATTTAAGTCATTTTCATTCTTTAGAAAAAGCAAAAGAATTTGATACATACTGTATTAATGCAATTGCAAAAAAAGACATATCTTTGTTAGAAATTGGTGAAGCTTGTGGAAAAATAGGAATAAAAGCTATTTTGAAAACAGCAATTAAAAAATCACTAAATACAAAAGTATTAGCTTATAGTACAAGTTGTGATGTGAATAATGACAAATCAAGAGTTGTAGGATACACAACTGCGTTGATAGGAAAATAGATGTTTGTTTTCAAAAAAATTGTTTCAGCTTTTTTATTACCAATTCCAATTGGCCTTTTTTTACTTTTTCTAGCTTTGTATTTTTTACTTACACATTCACATACAAAAGCAAAAGTTTTTTTGTCTTTAGGCTTTTTATGGTTTGCACTTTTGTCTTTTCAACCAATTTCAAATGCAATTATTAATCCTTTAGAAAACTCACATAAAGCACTACTGAATATCCCAAAAGTAGAATATGTATTAGTTTTAGGTTCAGGACATAATACAAATAAAAACTTAAGTATCACATCTCAAATGTCAAGTGTTGCAAGTGTACGAATAAATGAAGGTATTAGAGTTTTTAAAATATTAGAAAAAAAAGATGAAAATGTAAAGATTGTATTTTCAGGATATAAAGGCTTTGATAAAAACTATCACTCTTTTATGGCTTCAAAACTTGCTCTTTCTTTAGGTGTAAAAAAAGAAAAAATCATAAAACTTGAAAAGCCAGTAGATACAAGACAAGAAGCAATTGAGATGAAAAAGATTGTAGGAAATAAACCATTTATACTAGTTACAAGTGCTTCACATATGAAGCGTTCAATTTTATTATTTAAAAAGCAGGGTTTAAATCCAATAGCAGCTCCAACCTATCATTTAGGACATGAATCAAAAGATTATAGTAGTATTTTCTCAAGTGAAAATTTATATAAAGTAAAAGTAGCATTTCATGAATATTTAGGACTTATATGGTCTTACCTAAGAGGTTATATTTAAATAAAAGATAGTTTAACCAAAAGTTTGATAAAATTGCGACTTTGTTGCAAATAAAGGTAAACATTGGAAATATTAAATATAAAAGAACTCGCTTATTCTTACAAAGATAACTTTAAAGTTTTAGAAAATATCAATCTAACTATTCAAGATGATGATTTCTTAGCAATCATTGGTCCAAATGGTGGTGGAAAATCAACTCTATTAAAACTTATTTTAGGTTTATTAAAACCTCAAAGTGGCGTAATAACAAAAAATATAAAAAATGAATCAATAGGTTATGTTCCTCAAAATACAAACTTAAACCTTGACTTTCCAATTACAGCTTTAGAAGTTGTTCTAATGGGACATATTGGAGGAAAGAAGAAACTTTTTGGATATAACAAAGAAGATACTGCTTGTGCTATGCATTCTTTAGAAAAAGTAGGAATGGAAGATTTCGCAAATAGAAAAATAGGGGATTTATCTGGAGGTCAAAGACAAAGAGTATTTATCGCTCGTGCTTTATGCTCAAACCCAAAAGTAATGCTTTTAGATGAACCAACTGCAAGTATAGATGTAAAAGGTCAAAATGAGATTTATGAACTATTAAAAGAATTAAATAAGTCTATATGTATAGTAGTAGTTAGTCATGATATTTCTATTTTATTAAATTATGCAAAAAATGTTGCTCATGTAAATAAAAACATTGTTTATCACGGCTTAGAAAAAATACAAAAAAATATAAATACTACAGATGAACACTTATGTGAAGTTGAACTTTTATCAGCTTTAGGTAAAACACAAGTTTGTTGTGATCACAATCACTAATAGGAAATGAAATGTTAGAAATATTAGAATATGATTTTATACAAAATGCACTATTAGCGGGAGTTTTAATTTCAATTGCTGCTGGGATTATTGGTTCCTTAGTTGTTGTAAATAAGATTACTTTTTTAGCTGGAGGAATTGCACATAGTTCTTATGGTGGAATTGGAATTGCTATTTATTTGGGCTTACCAGTATTATTTGGAGCTACCGTTTTTGCAATTATAACAGCTGTAATAATTGCTATGTTAACTCTTAATAATAGAAATAGAGTAGATGCAATAATAGGTATGATGTGGGCTTTTGGAATGGCAATAGGAATTGTTTTTGTAGATTTAACACCAGGATATAATGTAGACTTGATGTCATATTTATTTGGTTCAATAATTGCAGTTTCAAGTGATGATATTATGTATATGACTTTTTTAGATATTTTTATAATCTCAATAGTTGTATATTTTTATAAAGAGATATTAACAGTTTCCTATGATAGTCAATTTGCAAGATTACGTGGAATAAATGTAAAGTTTTTTTACACACTTATTTTAATACTTGCAGCCTTATGTGTAGTTGCTGCTATTAAAGCAGTTGGTTTAATTTTAGTAATTGCACTTTTAACAATACCCACATACTTAGCAGAAACTTTTGCAAATAAATTATCTTCAATGATGATTTTAAGTTCAATTCTAGCAACTGTATTTACAATACTTGGACTTGGAATATCTTATGCTTATGACATTAGTTCAGGGGCTAGTATTATAATTGTTGCAGTTGTGATTTTAACAATAGTGAAATTGATAAAAAGAAAATGATACTGAAATAAACCTTGAGGCTTATATTTAGCTATAATAAGAAAAATTTAAAATAAACGGAATAACTAAGAATGATTGAAAATCAAGAAGTACTAGAAGTACAAGAAACACAACAAGAAGAAGCTAAAGAACAAATAATAAATCTAAAAATATATGTAGGTGAAATAAATAAACTTGCAGTATATAGAAAAAGTGAACCAGGTATTTACTTAATAAGTGAAGATAGAGAAGAAGTACTTCTTCCAAATGCTTATGTAACAAATGAAATGGAATTAGGGTCTTTCTTAGATGTATTTATTTATACAGATAGTGAAGATAGACTAGTGGCAACTACACTAGATCCATATCTTTATGTAAATGAATATGCTTATTTAGAAATAGTAGATACAGCGCCTTTTGGTGCCTTTGTTGATATTGGATTACCTAAAGATATTTTAGTTCCTAAAAATAAACAAAGAACTATTTTTCATAAAGGACATAGTAAAGTTCTTAAAATGATTCTAGATGAAAAAACCGATAGATTAATAGCAACAGAAAAATGGACTTTAGATCCAGATATTAAAGGCTTAGAAGAAAAAGATGAGGTTGAGATATTAGTATATTCTAAAACTCCTCTAGGATATAAAGTAATAGTTAATGACCAATATGATGGAATGATTTTTCATTCAGAAATTTTTGAAAATGTTTATTTTGGTGATAGAAAAAGAGCATACGTTAAAAAAGTAAGAGCAGATAATAAACTTGATTTATCTCTTCAAGAAATTGGTAAAAAAGTTAAAGATGATAAAGTTTATGAGCTATTAGTTCAAAATGGTGGAAAAATGAACTTTACATATAAAAGTGATGCTGAAGAAATAAAAAAAGCATTTGGTGTTAGTAAAAAAGCATTTAAAGCAACACTAACAAAATTATTAAATGATGAAAAAATTATCTTAGAAGATAAGTGTATTAGAGTTAAATCGTAACAGTTTAAAATTGATTGACCTCAATTAAGACAATTTTTATCCGAATTTATTATAATGTCAAGAAATATTTAAAATAAAAGGAAATTATATGGCAACAACAATGTTAAAAGGTAATGAAGTAAATTTAAGTGGAACAGAATTAAACGTTGGAGATAAAGCTCCAGTTGTAACTGTAGTAGCAAAAGATTTATCAGATGTTCAAATTGGTGGAGAAAATGGTAAATCACAAGTAGTAGTTGTAGTACCATCTTTAGATACTCCTGTATGTGCTGCAGAAACTAGAAAGTTCAATGAAGAAGCTGCAAAAATAGAAAATGCGGAAGTTATCGTTGTTTCTATGGATTTACCATTTGCAATGGGTAGATTTTGTACAACTGAAGGTATTGAAAACTTAACAGTTGGTTCAGATTTTAGAGCAAAAGCTTTTGCTAAATCTTATGGTGTATTAATATCATCAGGACCTCTTGCAGGTGTTACTTGTAGAGCAATTTTTGTAATTAATGCTTCAGGTGTTATTACTTATAAAGAAATTTGCCCAGAAATTACTGAAGAACCAAAATATGATGCTGCACTTGCTGCATTAAGTGATGCTACATCAACTTCTTGTTGTGGGACTTGTCAATAATCAAGGTTTTGATTCTTACAATTTGATATACTTCAAAAAGTTAAAAAAAGCCACTTTTTAAGTGGCTTTTTTATTTTAGGAGATTATATGTCAGATACATTTACTACATGGTACAAGAAGTTTTCTTCTCAGCCTCACCAGCCATTTTTTACAAATGGAATTATATTTTTTATTTTATTTATGATGCTTTTTATAGCTTCATTTTCAAATGTTTTAAGTTTAGACTCTAGTGTTTTAACTTATCATTCATATACAATAGTTTTCGTTGTATTTATTCAATTTTTTCTAGGTTTTCTTTTTGTTGTTTTTCCAAGATTCTTATCACAAGCAGAAATCTCACCAAAAATATATATGCAACAGTTTCAATTATATTTTATAAGTTCTCTAGGTATTCTTCTAACTTTAATAGTTCTACCAAGTATTACTATAGTTTTCCAACTTTTAATGCTTCTTGCTCAAGTATTGAGTTTTAAACTACTATATTCTATACATAAAAAAAGTATTGTAGCTGTAAAAGAAGATACGAAATGGATATTAATAGCATTTTTGACAGGAATTTTAGCTCACTTCTTATTTATCATTAGTTCTTTTGATTTTGTATACTCATTAACAGTTGCACATTTTGCTACAAATGTAGGTTTTTATCTATTTTTATTTATGATAATATTTACTGTTTCACAAAGAATGATTCCATTTTTTACAAAAACAAAAGTACCTACTTATGTAATAAATAAATCAAAAAATTTACTTCCTATTATTTATGGATTATTAACATTTAAAATATTTTTACTTAGCTTTGAAAATTCTGCATTAAATCTTTTTGCAGATATTCCATTATTGATTGTATTTACAAGAGAACTAATCAAGTGGAATCTTCCTACGTTTAAAGTAACAGCTATTATGTGGGTTTTATTTATCTCATTATATTGGATACCTTTTGCTTTTTTAATTTCTGTTATTGAATCTTTTATGTATCTATATAATCCAGAAATTATTTTTGAAAAAGCTGTAATTCATACTTTAGCCTTAGGTTATTTTGTTACAGTATTAGTGGGATTCGGAACTAGAGTTGTTCTTGGACATTCTGGAACTACACCCTTTGCAGGTAAGTTTGCAATATCAATATTTATTGCAATTCAAATAATTGCATTTTTACGAATATTTACTTCTTTTTCTTTAAATTTTGATTTAAACTATATTTTCTTACTAAACTTTACAGCCTTTCTTTTAGTCGCTGGTTTAATTGTTTGGTCAACAAAATATCTTACAATTTTAATTAAGGGGAAGTAGTAGAATCTAATTCTTTCTAAACATACTCTTTACACTAACTATATATAATTACCAATATAAATAGAGTAAAGGGTAAATTATGAATATAATAAAAAAACCAACTTGGGATATTTCATCATCAGAAGTAACACCTGAAGAGTTATTTAATAAAAGAAGAACTTTTATAAAACTAGGTGCTGCTTCTTTAGTTGCATCTGGTGCTTTAATAGAAGCACTTGCAAAAGAGAATATTCCCGTTCCAAACTTAAAATACTTAAAAGATAAAAATATCAATAATCTAAAACTAAATACTTATGAGCAAATTACAACTTATAATAATTTTTATGAGTTTACAACATCTAAAAAAGGTGTGAAAGATATGGCTCATACTTTAAAAACTGATAATTAGGAAATAGAAATAGATGGTTTAGTAGAAAAACCAATGAAAATCCAATTAGATGATTTAGTAAAAAACTTTTCAATTGAAGAGAGAATTTATAGATTTAGATGTGTTGAAGGTTGGTCTATGGTTGTTCCTTGGAATGGCTTTTCATTGCTAAGCTTAATTAAATTTGCAAAGCCATTATCTAGTGCAAAATATATTAGATTTGAAACTAAATATGATGAAGAGATGTTCCCTGACCAATCACGTGGAGTTTTTGCATCTATTGATTACCCTTATGTAGAAGGATTAAGAATGGATGAAGCTATGAATGAGTTATCATTTATGGCAACAGGTCTTTATGGTTCAACACTTCCCAATCAAAATGGAGCACCTTTGCGATTGGTAGTTCCTTGGAAATATGGATTTAAATCTATTAAATCAATTTCTAAAATATCTTTTGTAGATAAAGAACCACTAAATACTTGGCAACGTTCAAATAAAAAAGAGTATGGATTCTTTGCAAATGTGAATCCAAATGTTGATCATCCAAGGTGGTCTCAAAAAAGAGAAAGAGTTTTAGGAAAGTTTTTAAAACAAAAAACACTAATGTACAATGGTTATGAAAAAGAAGTTGCACATATGTACACTGGAATGGATTTAAGAAAGTTTATATAATGAAACGATTATTAATATATGTAATACTACTAACTCCCTTAGTAGTATTAAGCATGCAAATCCTAATTTTTGATAATGTAGTTGACCCTATAAAATATATATATACAGTAACAGGTGCAACAGCAGCTGTAGTACTGTTTTTTTCAATTACAATTTCTCTGATAAGTAAAAAAATAAATCTTATAAAATATAGAAGATTAGTAGGTTTATTTGGATTTTTTTATGCTCTTTTACATTTATTGAATTTTGTAGTTTTTGATGCAGAATATGATATTGGTTTTATTATTGAAGAGACACTTGATAAGCCATTTATTTATTTAGGAATGATTGCTTTTTTTATTCTTTTATTTATGAGCCTTACTTCTTCTAAAAGTTTATTTAAAAAGTATAAAAAACAACATCAGTTTATATATTTAGCTTTGATTTTAATAACAATACATTTTATAATGGCTCAAAAATCAATAACTATCCTTCAATTAGGATATATCGTAATGATTTTTATTTTAGCTTATTGTAAACTTTTACAAAAAATTGTAGAAAAAAATAAGAATAGATATTTAGATTAACTCTTCATTAATCTTTTATTAGGATTCAGTTAACAGTGTAAGTGTATAATTTTTACATAGATAGGTTGACGCAGCGACTTATTTATAAAACAGAATTTTAAGATAGATCTCTTAAATATGAATAATTTTTTTATGTTTCCTTGTGTTAGGGTGTCATCCTAGATGGCACCCTTTTTTTTATTCTAATTAATCAAGTACTTCTTTCATTTATTAAATGAATAATAAGTCTTTTATGTTACTATTTCAAAACGAGAAAAAAACTACTATAAAGAATCAGCTAATACATGCCATTATCAAATTTAAATCAAGAACAATTAAGTGCTGCAACTTGTCCTAAAGGATATAACCTAATAATTGCAAGTGCTGGTACAGGTAAAACTTCTACAATTGTAGGAAGAATTGCTAACTTAATTAACAATGGAGTTAAGCCAGAAGAGATTCTTTTATTAACTTTTACAAACAAAGCTGCTGCAGAAATGGTTAATAGAATTGCTAAATTCTTTGGAAAAGATATGGCAAAACAAGTTATGGCAGGAACTTTTCATTCTGTTTCTTATAAGTTACTAAAACAATTAAATATTAATATTTCATTGAAACAACCAAATGAACTAAAAACACTTTTTAAATCAGTTTATGAAAAAAGAGTTTTTTATGATAGAGATGATGAAGCAAATCCTTATGATGGTGGATATTTATATGATATGTACTCTTTATATCTTAACTCAAATACAGGTGAAGAATTTGGAACTTGGATAAAAGACAAGAACTCTTCACATGAAATTTATACATTAATTTATGAAGATGTAGTTGATGAGTTTAATGCTTTAAAAATTAAATATGGCTATGCAAATTTTGATGATTTACTTACTATTATGCTTGATACTTTAAAAACACAAAGATTTGATTTTAAAGAAATTTTAGTTGATGAATACCAAGATACAAATCCCTTACAGGGAAGACTATTGGATGGATTTAAGCCAAATTCTTTGTTTTGTGTTGGGGATTATGATCAAAGTATCTATGCTTTTAATGGTTCTGATATTGGTATTATTTCTACTTTTTCAACAAGATATGATAATGCTACGGTTTTTACATTAAGAAAAAATTATCGTTCTACTAAACCTATTTTAGATTTAGCTACAAAAGTAATCGAACATAATGAAAGAATTTATGATAAAAACTTAGAAGTTATAAGAACAGATGAAACAATAAGGCCAAAACTTTTAGCTTTTAATGAACTATTTGCTCAATATCAGTATATTTCTAAACTGATTTCTGAAAGTACAACTCATCATAATGATATTGCAATAATTTATAGAAACAATTCAAGTGCAGATGGAATAGAGGCAAACTTACGTGAATATGAAATTCCAGCAAAAAGAAAAGGTGGAATGTCCTTTTTTGATTCTGTTGAAATAAAGTTTATTTTAGATGTTTTAGTTATGCAAATGTCTCATAATGATATGATGGCATTTATTCACGTTTTAGAGCATGGTAAGGGTATTGGAAAGGCAATTGCCAAAGATATCTTTGATGCTTTGATAAAACTAGGTGATGGAGATATTTTAAGAGGATTATTTCATCCTAATCCAGATATTAATAACCCCTATGATACTAAAAAAGTAAAAAATAGACAACTAGGTTTATTTGATGATTTTTTAGAGTTAGGTTCTATTTCAAAGTTTAAAGATTGTGGTTTTGAAGAAGCTTTTTTATCAAACCCAATTTTAAAACATCCAAAGTTAGGTGTTGATGGTGGTAAATATATTTATGATTTTTACTTACTGATGAAGCATTTAAGAAGAACAAAAAACCCTGAATCTTTAGTTACTAGTATTAGTTCCTCTATGATGTATTCTAGATTGAAGGATTTTTTATCCACAAAAAGAGCAACGGCAAAAGATGGAACAGTAAATCCAATGCAAAAAACAAAATCTTTGGCAAAGATAAATCGTAAGTGTATGATTTTAAAAAACTTATCAAAAAACTTTAAAGAGCTAACAAAGTTTATTAACTCTATGATTTTAGGTGGTTCTGAGATGAGTGAGGGTGATGGTGTAAATCTATTATCAGTTCATGCAAGTAAAGGCTTAGAGTTTAAAGAAGTATATGTAATTGATTTAATGGATGGACGTTTCCCAAATAGAAAGCTTATGAGTAAAGGTGGAAGTTTAGAAGAAGAAAGACGTTTATTTTATGTTGCAGTTACAAGAGCTAAGGATATACTTTATTTATCTTATGCAAAATTTGATAGGATTAAGAAAATGGCATTTGTTGCCTCTCCATTTTTAAGAGAAGCTGGATTAGTTAAGGATGATGAAAAGACTTCTTAGCAGAAGTTTAATCTACTTCTTACGAGGTTTCTACCTGATTCTTTTGCTGTATATAATAACTTATCCGCTTTTTGAAGCATCTCATCAATATTATCACAGTTTTGATTATCACTAACACCAAAACTTGCTGTGATCTTTAGAATTTTATCATCAACTTTTAATTCTATATCTTCAATCTTCTTTTTAAGTTTTTCGGCTTTCTTAATTGCATCTTCTAGATTTGTATTCTTAATAACTAAGGCAAACTCTTCTCCACCTAATCGTCCTAGAATAGTTTTTTCACTAATATTTTGTTTGATTTTATCAGCAAAAAGAGTCAAAACTCTATCTCCTGTATTATGTCCATATTTATCATTGAACTTTTTGAAGTTATCAATATCTATCATTACAACACAAAGTAATTCATTATTCTTTTTTGCTTCTGTAAAATTTATTTGGGCATGAATAAAGAAGTTCCTTCTATTCATTGTTTTAGTTAAATAATCAGTATGTGCAATTTCATATAAGTGCTTATTGGTTTTTTTAAGATCTTCTATCGTGACTTTCATTTGACTAGTTTTATTCTTTACTATTTTATCAATTGATTCATTTTGCTCTTTTACTTGAGCTGTATATTTATTGCTAATATAAAGAAGTGATAAAATAGTCATTATTAGTAAACATAAAAATATTATTATAGTGAATTTTTTAATGTCATTTAATAGATGTATTTCTTTTTTAACTTTTACTGTGAATAATATCTTTGAATTATAATCATAAAAAGATATTTCATTTATATTAATATTATTTACTATTTTTGATTTAACTTTTATTTTAACAGGTCCAGCTTCATTATTATTTGAATTGATTTTTTTTATACTAGCTTTTGGATTTGATATAAACTTAATATTTATAAAATCTTTAGATAGATTTTTAATTACATTATTATCAATTTTAGAACCTAAATATAAAAACCCATTGGAGTTATCCTCATAATCAGTTTTATAAATAGGACTTTTTGCTATATAATATGCTTGATTATTGTAAATAATAACTTCATTTACTTTATTTATGTCTTTTAGTTTTTCAAGAATAAAAGCACTGAAATTAGCACTTTCTTCTTTGTTTATATCTCTAGTAAAGTTTGAATATTTAATATTGTTCTTTTTATCAATTAAAATAAAATAGGATAAATCTAAATCTTCAAGTGTGTATGAACCTTGACGAAAGTTCTTATAAATATAATCTTTATTGCCATTTTCAATAAACTCGTAAACTTCATCAGAACTTGAATACTCTAGAGCAATTTTGTGGTTGTATTCAATTTGAGATTTAATTTTATAGATTAAATTTGAAATACTAGCATCTCTATTATTTTTTTCTAGTTTTGAATAAATATTTGTTATTATTAGAAAAGATAGTAAAGAAAATACAATGAAGATTGCAATTAAGATATTAACAAGTTTTCTATTTCTCTCTATAAAACTATTTTTCATATTCAATCTCTTTTAAATATTATTTATTTATGTTTAGTTAATCATTGTATCTAAAATAATTTTATATAGCAATATTGAATTTGATATATTAACTATTATTTAGATATAATCGCGAATAATAAAGAGAGATAGGATTTTAAATGAGTGAAAAGTACGAACCATCAAAAGTAGAAGATAATTATTATAAAATTTGGGAAGATAGAGGCTATTTTGAAATTGAGGGAAATAAATCAATTCAAGACTGTGACGAAAATGGAAAAACAAAAACATTTTCTATTATGATGCCACCTCCAAATGTAACAGGTAGTTTGCATATTGGACATGCATTAACATTTACATTACAAGATATTATTACTAGATACAAAAGAATGGATGGTTTCAAAACTCTTTGGCAACCAGGGACTGATCATGCGGGAATTGCAACACAAAATGTTGTTGAAAAACAATTACTTGCAGAAGGTACTACAAAAGAAGAACTAGGACGTGAAAAGTTTTTAGAAAGAGCTTGGCTTCAAAAAGAAACATCTGGTGGAAATATAGTTCATCAAATGAGAAAACTTGGTGTTACACCAGCTTGGAAACGTGAAAGATTTACTATGGATGAAGGTCTTAAAGAAGCTGTTAAAGAAGCTTTTGTAGCTTTATTTAATGAAGGTAAAATCACTCAAAATAACTATATGGTTAACTGGTGTACACACGATGGTGCATTATCAGATATCGAAGTTGAGCATGAAGAAGTAAATGGTAAGTTCTATACTATGATTTACAAATTTGCTGATGGTTCAGGTGAACTTGAAGTTGCAACTACTAGACCTGAAACATACTTTGGTGATACTGCAATTATGGTTCATCCTGATGATTCTAGATACTCTTCAATTGTTGGAAAAGAAGTTTTACTTCCACTAACAGATAGAACTATTAAAGTTATTACAGATTCTCATGTTGATATGGAATTTGGAACAGGTGTTGTTAAAGTAACTCCTGCTCATGATCAAAATGACTACGAAGTTGGGAAAAGACACGACTTAGAATTTATCAAAGTGTTTGATGAAAAAGGTATTTTAAATGATTACTGTGGAGAATTTGCAGGACTTGAAAGACTAGAAGCTAGACCTGTTATTGTAAAAGCTTTAGAAAATGCTGGCTATATTGTAAAAATTGAAGACCATGTTCATCAAGTAGGACATTGTTATAGATGTAAAAATATTGTTGAGCCATTTATTTCTCAACAATGGTTTTTATCTGAAAAAATTGCAAAATCTTCAATTGAAAAAACAAAAGCTCACAACAACTTCCATCCACAACACTGGATTAATTCATATACAGCTTGGATGGATGAATTAAGACCTTGGTGTATTTCTAGACAATTATGGTGGGGGCATCGAATTCCTGTATTTACTTGTAATGATTCAAAATGTAATCACCAATGGGCTGATAAAAATGATGAACCAGAAGCTTGTCCTAAATGTGGAGGAAAAGAATATACTCAAGATCCTGATGTTTTAGATACTTGGTTCTCGTCTGCTTTATGGGCAATGTCACCATTAGGTTGGGGTAACAACGATAAACTTCAAGACTTATACAATGAAGCACAAGATATGAAAGATTTCTATCCAAATTCACTTCTTATTACAGGGTTTGATATTATGTTCTTTTGGGTTGCTAGAATGATGATGATGGGTGATCACTTCACTGGTGAATTACCATTTAAAGATATCTATATGCATGCTTTAGTAAGGGACGAAACAGGTGCAAAAATGTCTAAATCAAAGGGGAATGTAATTGATCCTTTAGATATGGTTGAAGAACACTCTGCTGATATTATTAGATTTACACTTGCATACTTAGCTGTTCAAGGTAGAGATATTAAATTAGGTGAAAAGAATTTAGAGCAATTTAGAAACTTTACAAATAAACTTTATAATGCAACAAATTTCTTACAGTTAAATATTGATACTTTCCCTGATTTAAAAGATATTGAAATCAAAACACCACTTGGTTTATATATGCAAAGTAGATTAAGTAAATCTGTTGATGAGTTAAGAGATAACTTAGAAACTTTCAAATTTAATGAAGCTGCTAGTACACTTTACAAGTTCGTATGGAATGAATTTTGTAACTGGGGTATTGAGTATTCAAAAGGTTCAAAAGATTCTATTTTAGAGCTTGGTGCTATTTTCAAAGAAACTTTAAAAATGATATCACCATTTATGCCATTTATTGCAGATTATTTATATCACAAGTTATCAGGAACAACTCTAGAAGAGGGTGAGTCTTTAATGATTAATAACTTCCCTAAAAATATTGCAAAGAATCAAGAAGTAGAAGATATGTTTGCAATTATTGAGGAAGCTATTATTTCTGTAAGACGTGCAAAAGTTATAATTGATATGGGTAACTCAAAAATTGCAAAAGCTTATATTAAATTAGATGCAAATATTGATAAAGAAGTTGCAAAACCATTTATTGAAAAACTTGGAAAAGTTTTAAGTATTGAGTTTGTAGATGCAAAAGTTGAAAACTCTATTACCGATGTATCTGATAATTTAGAAGTATATCTTCCAACATCTGAGATTGATATGAGTCCAATTATTGATAAACTAAGTAAACAGCAAATAAAAACTCAAAAAGAGTTTGATAAACTAAATGGAATGTTATCAAATGAAAGATTTGTAGCAAATGCTCCTGAAGCTGTAATTGCTGAAAATAGAAAAGCTCTTGAAGATGCAAAAAATAAACTAGAAAAAATTGAAAATGAATTAAAAGCTATTTCTTAATAGCATAGTTTGTAAATTTAAAAGGAGAGTGCTTTGAATATAAAGCTAGTAAATATTCTTGTTATTGTATTTTTAGTACTCTTTTTTTATGGATGTGGTTTTAACAAGCAAAGTATCCAAAGTATGGTTCGAACTAATTCTTCAAGTGAAATAGAAAAATATAAAAATGAAATCACAACTTCTTTACTAAAATACAAAAAGAAACTAGACTTACGAAACCCAAACTCTTATAATAAGAAACTATCAAAAAATATAAAATTTCAGATTGAAACAAATCAAGATTATATTACTATTTTACAAAATAATATAAAATTAAAAACTTATGATGAATATTTACATTATGCTTTTTTAGATGAAAAAGTAGAAAATAGAAATGATTTTTTAATTATAGGTTTGTATAAACTTATATATAAGGCTTACAGTTTAGATGATCAACATAAGTTTACAGCACTCGAACATAATAAAGATGAGCTATCAAAACTTTATAAATATTTGCAAGTATTAAGATGGAAAATAAGAACACAAAAAGATATTAATGGCAAGTATCTTTTTAATACATGGCAAAATAACTGGCAGTTAGAACTTTTAAAAAGAGATAGAAATGACTTAAATATTATAAAAGATTTAGAATATATAAAATCAAAGAAAGAAAATATCCTATCTCCTTCAAACTTTTCTTTTGAGATATTGTTTTCAAGAATATTATTAAATGTAGAATATACATTAAGAAAGATAAATATTGAACCTTATGAAATGAGTACTCAAGCTATACGAAGTTTTATATTTATTCTTTAGTGCAAAGCTTAAAAAGCTTTGCTTATTGTTTTTTTAGTTTGTGAGTAATTGTATATAATACTGGTAAATAAATTAAATTTAGAATTGTTCCCCATGCAAGACCAAAACCTAATGCAATAGCAATTGGTTGGAAGATTACAGCTTGTCCTGTTGGGAAGAATATTAATGAACTCATACCTATTAACGTTGTAATTGTTGTAATAAAAATTGGCCTAAATCTTTTAGTTGCTTTTACAAATATTTCGTCTAAAGTTTTTGCTTTTTTAAGATAAGTCATCATAATAATACCATCATTAATAACAACTCCAGCAAGTCCTAAAGCACCTATCATTGAAGGCATTGATAAGTTTAAGCCCATTACTTTGTGACCTATTAAAACTCCTAAAACTGAGAAAGGAATAATACTCATAACTATAAATGTTTCTCTAAATGAGTTAAATAAGTAAAGCATCGCTAACATGATTAAAACTATTGCTAAAGCAGAAGCCAATAACATATCATTCTTCAAGTCTTCTTTCTTTTGAGCTTCACCTTTAAAAACTAAAGTAATTCCATCTGCCTTAATTTTTTCTAATGCTGGTTGTAAGAAGTCTACAACTTCTGTAGAAGTTACAATATCAGGATCAACATTTGCAAAAATGTAAAAGTTCTTTTGTCCTTCATCTTTTAGAAGTTGCTCAAAAGCTTGTATAGTATTAAACTCTACAACTTGACTTAAAGCTACAAATGAACCACCAGTTAATGGTATTTGTGTATTTTTAAAAGCTTGAAAATTATCTTTATTTTTAGATGAAATTTTTATATCAAGCATTTCTTTTTCATCAAAGGATACAGCTTTTTTCTTTTCTAAATAAAGGTTAGAAAGATATGAACCTATGAATGCTTCAGTAATTCCAAGTGATTGACCATATAAATTTACTTTTAATTTTATCTCATCAATACCGAATTTTAAGGAATTTGATACAGATTTTATTCCCTCAATTTTATTTATTTCATTTGTTAAAATATCAATTGCATTTATAATTTTTTGATTATCATTTGAAATAAGACCTATTTTTACATCTGCTTTTATTGGACCTACTTTTTTCTCTACAACTGCAATTTCTTCAAGATTATATTTATCTTTATAATTTTTTTCTTCTAAATACTTTTTTAATCTACTTGCAATTTCTCTTGATTTCTCAGCTCTTGTTCTTCCTTCATTATCATAATAAAAACTAAGATAAGGAGTTACATATTTATCTAGAATATTTGCAGCTTTTAGTTTTTGAAGCTCAACTGTCATATACATAGAGTAAGGAAATCTTTCTGTATTACTACCTGTATCCTTTCTATATCCTGCAACTGAATCAATACTTCTAATAAAGAATTTATCTTCTTCTTTCATTAAGTCCTGTTCTATTTCTTGAACAATTTTAAATGATTCTTCAAGTGTAGTATTTACATTTGCCTTTAGTGTTATTTTGACATCTGTTGCATCAAATTTTGGAAACATTTGAAACTTTGATGACTTAACAGCAGTAATAGTAGCAATTGGAACCATTATTATAAAAATAAGTAAAAACGTCTTTTTCCAATTCATAAAAAAGTGGATAATTTTATTGTAATATTTATTTGGTCTAGCCCACGATGTAACTTTTGCACCATTTTTTAATGTATGTGCTGCATGTATTGGAAGAAAAATAAATGACTCGATAAGTGAAGCAACTACTAATGCACTAAGAGCAATAGGAATAAGCTTCATAACCTCTCCCATATGCCCACTAATCATTAATATAGGTAAGAATGAGAATAGAGTAGTAATAGAAGCTACAGTTACTGGTTTAACCATTTCACTAGCACCTTGAATTGCTGCTTCTTTTGGTTCCATTCCTTCTTCAATATGTTGTTGAATATTTTCACTTACAACAATTGCATCATCAACAACAATACCAATTGCTATTAAAACTCCTACAAGAGAAATCATATTTATTGTGTAACCTGAAAAATACATATAAATAGCTGCAATTACGAAAGATGTAGGGATTCCAAGGGCAATAATAATTGACATTCTAAAGTTGATTAGTATCATTACTAAGATTGTAATTAAGATGATTCCTAATAAAATATTTGATACTACGATATTTAATCGATCTGTAATTCTTTCACTATTATCATCAGATATTGAAATTTGAATTTCTGGATTAGTTTTATTTAAAGTAGGGAGTAATTCTTTTACTTTTTGAGCTAATACAATAGCATCGGCAGTTACAGCTTGTTCAATTGCCAAAGATAGTGCATTTTTTCCATTAAAAGAGTACATAGTAGATGAATCTGCATATTTTTTTGATATTTTTGCAATATCTCTTAAATATACATTTGTAGTACCAATTCTAATTAAAGTATTCCCAAAATCAACTGCATTTTTTGCACCATTATATGTAGAAATATAGTAATGCTTTTCTTTATCTTCAATTTTTCCAATAGGAAAGATATATGATAATGTTGAGATTGATTCAAAAATTTCATTTTTATTTAAATTTAATGCGTCAATTTTTTTATCATCAATTAAAACTTCAAAGTATTTATCTGAATCTCCAAAAATAGTAACATCATTTACACCCCGAACTCCTAGAATACGACTTTTTAAAGTATCTGCAAAGGGTTTAAGTTCATCTGTTGTATATTTTTTGGAAGTTAAAGTAACATCAATCAAGGCACTAGATCGTTCTAAAACACTTACACTTGGTTCATCCATATCTGAGGGAAGGTTAGATTTTATTAAAGCTATTGCATCTTTGATTTTATTTGCTTCGTTGTATTTGTTTTTACCCTTTTTTAATTCTAATACAATAGTAAAAGAGCCTGGGCTTATGATAGTTGACATAGTATCAACACTATCTATATTTTTTATATTATCTTCAATTTCAACAACAGCCATTTTATCCAGAATATCAACTGAAGCTCCTGTATATGAACCTTTTATTGAAATCATATCTAAATCAAAACTTGGAAATATTTCTTTTGGAGTTTTAGTATAAGACCAAACACCAATGGCAAAAACTAAAATAAATAGAGTATAGTTAACTCGAGAGTTTTCAACAAAAAATCTTAAGACTTTATCAAACATTATTATCCTTCTTTATAAGGAATAATTATAATATATCAATATTAACACAGTATTAATATTGGGGTAATTTTGGGCAAAGTAGAGATTATCTACTTGCTGCGTATAAATTATAAGCTTTAACAACCTCTAAATCATCTTCATCTTTTACATTTTCAGCAAAAACTTTGATATTTAGTAAAGTTGATAGTTCTTGGATAGATTCAACAAAGTTTTGTTTTGATGAGTCGTTACAAATATTACAAGTATAATCTCTAGCTAATCTAATATAATCGAGATTAAAATCTTTAATATTATCTAAAGGAATAAACTTACTTTCAAATCTTTTTATAATGATTTTTGCTCCACATTGATGCATTTCATCTACAAAGAATTTAAATGTTGCCATATCTTTAGCAACTGCGTAAGCAGTAATTGAAAATACTAACTGGCTAGCAATATTTTTATGTTGTAATATTGTATTTTCAAGCCATGCTATAAAGGCCGTATTATTAATAGATTCTAATGATAAGTTAATTGAAATATTATGATTTATTTTATTAACTAAGATATGATTGATTACTTTTGAAATAACTTTTTTATCAAAGTCCATAATTTTTTCGTATTTTTCTGCAATTGATACAAATGTTCCAATAGGAATATCAACACCATCTTTATCGCAAGCACTTGTAAAAGCTTCTTGCATAACTAATTCATTTGCTTGATTAAGTAGAGTTGCATCTCCAATATATTTGACATTAAAGTTTGAGTTATCAATAATATCGAAAATTAAATCTCTCCATTCTTCCATATCTCTTGAAAGGTCATTTGAATCTCTTAAATAAGCTTCATTTGTACCAATTAATCTAGCTTTTTCATAAGCTTCATTTGCAGATTGTAGCATCTCTGGAGTTGTACCAATTGGATTAAAAGGAGTTGCTCCAATATGAGCAATATCTTTTTTATCAAATTTTGAAGTAAGCTTTTCTAAATTGTTTTGTAATATTTTAGTGTATTTAACTGCATCTTCATATAAGAAATTTTCGCCAATTAATGTAAATTCAGAACCAAAAAATCTGTAGGCTACAGTTTTTTTATTTTCAAGAGCAGTATTTTTTAAAATAGAAGCAAACTCTTTAATAAAGTTATTTACTTCCTTATCTGTATGTGCTTTTGCAAATGTACCCAAATCAAATATTTTAATCACAAATACATATCCACTTCTCTTATGAATAAACATATTTTTCATATCTGTTTCAAAGCTTTGTTTTAAACTAAGATGTGTTAAATCATCTTGAGATAATAGTTTTGTACTGCTTTCTAAGTTTCTATTTAGTTTATTAATAATTGCTTCAATTTTTGTTGACATATCATTCATCGCAATTGCAACACTTTTAATTTCACTTGTCCATGGAAGTTCTTTAATAGTGCCAAATTTTCCTATTGCAATATTATTTGCAAGTTTTTCAATTCTTTTTAAAGGTTTTAAGATGTATTGAACGAAAATAAATAAAATTAGCATTGAAATTAGAAAAGCTATTATCGCATAAATTATTGCACCTTTAACTTGGTCATATAACTTTGCATAGGCATCACCAGGGTTTGCACTTACGTATATAATTGCAGTTGTTTTCCACCCATTACTTATTTCACTACTTTGCTCTTCAAGGTTTATTGGAATCATATTTATAAACCAACTTGGAATATAATCAAACTTTACATCTCTTGTAGCTTTTGCAATTACTTTTGTAATTGAAAGTTTTGCAGAAGTGTCAACTTTTGAATCATTTTCATTTGTTGCTGTAAAATTAAATGTAATCTTTCCACCATTTTTATATTCCTTGCTTGGTACATAAAAATATCTATCTTCTTCAATTTCATCATTTAAATTAATTTCTTCATTTTCTAAGGCTGATAATTGATTTGATATATCCGTATCTGAAGTAATTTTTTCAATTTTTCCAAATGAGGCATCCGTTTCTAAGTTAGAAATTTTCCATAAAGAATCATCTAGGTCTATGCTTGCTCTAATTAATTGACTTTCACTTATTGTGAAATGTGCATCAACTAATCGAATTTCTTTATAAAAACCTCTATTTGAGATTGCTTTTATAATTGTTTGTATTTCTGGATCTTCTTTGTCTTTTAATAAAGATTTTAAACCCATTCCTAAAGAAGTAGCAGTATCTTGAGCTTTTGTAATAGATTCTATTTCTAGATACTCTTTAGTATTCTTTACGCTAATAATAAAATTACCAGTAAAAATCATTAAAAATATAAAAGCAATTATTATATACAGTTGTTTTGATAAAGACATTTTGATTCCTTTTTTAAATTCTACTCATAAGATCTTTCCATGATCTTAAGTTATTTGTTCCAACTCTTACGGAACCTTTATTTTTGGCTTGCCATAAACCACCTGCATTAAAACTATATACAGGCTTTAAATCTTTTCTTTTTGTTGCAAGCTTTAATTTTTTATTAATATTATCAAGTACAATTGGAGTTGAACCTGGCTTGTGCTGATAAGTTAAAACCATATGTGCTTGTTCAAACTTACTTCTTGTTCTCTTGTATTTTACATACATTATTCTAAGCTTACTATCGGGAACACCAATTTTTCTAAGACTAAAATACTTTGCAATTGCATAATCTTCACAATCACCCGCACCTGTTCCCATAAACTCAAAAGGAGTTGCCCAATAGTCATTCTTCTTCCAATGCCTTGCATCAGTTTTATATCTAATTTTATTGAAAAAATCATTTACATTTTTAAGTTTATTAAGAATCTTTTCATTTTTAGAGGCTTGAAGCATATTGTCCCAAATTTCAACACGAGACTTGGCACTTGTACCGTATTTTGTTGAAATAGAATTTAATTTGGAATTTGATATAAAGAAAGTTTTCGAGGCAATTGTAGTAATTGTAACAAAGGAAATAATCAAAAAAGATATTAGTAATATTTTCTTCAAATCATTTCCTCTCTTGTATTAATCTTTAGAGTTATTTTATAATATAACTCTTTAAAATAAGGTATTTAAAAAATTATATTAATGAACCTTTGATTTTATGCTCACTAATTTTATCATCATCATATTTGATTGCGATAACATTTTCTGTATTATTTATATACCATTCATCAATAGCATCATTATTTTCTAAGACAGAAGTTTTTTCTATATCATATTTATCTAAAGGTAAATAAACAAACTTTTTCTTCTGCGGATTTGGCATTGTAACTATTAACACAGCCCATAATGCACAAACAACAGCAATAACAACAACTAAAGTTGATAATGAAACATCTTCATAGAAGATTCCACCAATAACACCACCTAAGAATGTACCTAAGTACCCAGCTGAATTAAAGATTCCTAAAACAAGTCCTCTTTGATGAACCTTTGCAAATTTAACTGCAAGAGATTGCATAATAGGTTCGTGCATATTAAATCCAATAAAGAAAATAGCAACACCAATAGCGAATATAGTAGCACTTGTAGCAAATCCAATTACTAAATAAGAAATTGCAAAGAAAATAATACCAACGATTAAAATCTCTTTAAATTTTCCTTTTTTCTCAGCAAATACAGCAGCAGGCCCCATTGCTAAAACTCCAAAAATCATTGCAGGAACGTAAACTTTCCATAACTCAGAAAGTACCCAATCAAAATCTTTGATTAATACCATTGGAATAATCATAAATGCAAATGTCATTAACCCTTTTTGTAAAAAGTTTGTGATATTCATTTTAATTGAATTTGAGTTTAAAAGTACTTCTTTTAAGTTTGCTTTTCCATTATATGTATGTGTAATATGAGGAGGATTTGGTACTTTCTTTAATAAAACAAAAATAGAAACTAAGGCTAAAACCATTGTAATATAAAATAAAATTTCAATTCCAAAAGCAGCACCTAAAGTAGGACCTGCAACCATAGAAATTGCAAATGCCCCTGCAATACTCATACCCATAATAGCCATAGCTTTTGGACGTTGCTCTTCTTTAACTAAATCACTAATCATTGCAGTAACAACTGCTCCAATAGCTCCAGCACCTTGTAAAAGTCGTCCAACTAATAGTGTATAAATATCTGTAGAAATTGCACAAATTAATGAACCAATAGCAAATAAAAGTAATCCAAGTACAATAGTACCTTTTCTACCTAACTTATCACTCATTACACCAAATGGAACTTGGAATATCATTTGAGTTAATGCATATCCTCCAATTACAACTCCAATCAAAGTTGTACTTGTACCTTCTAAATTCATAGCATAAACTGATATAACTGGTAATACTAAAAATAGACCTAAAAATCTTAGTGCAATAATCGAACTAAGAGGTAATATTGTTTTAAACATATATAATCCTAAATATAATATAATTTATCGTGATTATATATAATTAAAGTTAATAATAGGTTGAAAAGGAAGAAAGTGAAAATAATTTTAGCTTCAGGAAACAAGGGAAAAATAAAAGAGTTTGAAAAGTTGATGCCAAATGATGATGTAGTCGCATTTAAAGAAATTTTAGGAGATATTGAGATAATTGAAGATCAAGATACTTTTAAAGGTAATGCGATTAAAAAAGCACAGACTATTTATGATGAATTAATAAAAAAAGGTCATAAAGATATTATCGTAATTTCTGATGATTCTGGAATTACAGTTCCTGATTTAAATAATGAACCAGGTATTTATTCTGCAAGATATGCAGGAGAGAATGCTAGTGATAAAGAAAACAATAAAAAACTAATAGAAAATTTAAATAAAAATAATTATCAGAAAACAAAAGCATACTACACCGCTTGTATTGCAATTATTTACAAGAGCCAAGTTTATACTGTTCATGGTTGGATGCATGGGAATGTTATAAATAAAGAAAAAGGTGAGGGTGGGTTTGGTTATGATCCTATGTTTATTGCAAATGGTTTTGATAAGACACTTGGTGAATTAGGCTATGAAGCTAAAAAAGAGTTTTCTCATAGAACAAAGGCTTTAAATTTGGCTAAAAAAGTTTTGGATGTGATTCTTTAGCTTATATGAAAACATATGAAATATTTTCATATGTTTTTATTTTGAAATGATTACTTTACAGGATTATATCTATAGTGACCAGTTATCTTATAGCTAAACAAAAAATCATCTATTTGAGGACCACTGTTTATATTATGAATAATCATTGGATTTTTACTCTGCCAATGTTTTTTATCCACTACAATACCAATATGAGGAAGATTTCTAGGTAATATCCAAGTTACTATGTCTCCAGGGTTATAGTCATTTTGATTAGAAGTAATTGGCAGGTTTTTACCATTTCGTTTAAAAAATGCTTGTAAATTTGGAACACGCCTATGGTCAATATTTGTATCAGTACGAGTAAGTCCCCACATACGTTTTGATGGATACTTAGAATATGACTTCTTCATATCTTCATGTACAAGTTTTTGTAAATCAATACCTACTTTTCTATAAGAACGAATAATTACATCCGTACAAACACCAATATCTTTAGGAATATCACCATTTGGGTATTTTATGGAATGGGATGAACCATCATATCTTACATTTGACTGTAGTCTTTCATAAGCCGCGTCAACTAAGTCTTCTGAAAAACTTGCGAAAGATTTATATGAGAGTATAAAGATTAGTATTAGTATAATTTTCATTTATATTTCTAGTATCCTATTTTATTTTGAAATAGTTATTTTTTATTTCCATCTATTTGGTTTATGAACTATTTTATCTTTTATAGTCCATCTTTTATCTTGACTCCATTTAGTATTTTCTACGTACTCTTTTTGCTCTTTTGTTAAAGCTTTTTTATAATCATTTAGATGGCAAAACTTCCACCCACTTTTACATCTTTCAAATAAATAGTCATATATTGTCTTATCTATTTTTATACCTTTTATTTCATGCCAATCTAGAGGTGGTGAAACTCTTACATCATTTAAAGATGCTGTAGAAGTAGAATATTTAGCATCACTTTGTGTTTTATGATATAGTTCTTCTCTTATTGAATAATAAATATTTTCATCTTTCCCTGGTAAATCTCTACATATTGGAGAACCCCATTTTTGGCATTTATGACTTCTTAATTCATTTAAAGTATTTTTATATTTATCGGGTATTGCTTTAGGCGATAAATCATTTACTCTTCCATTATACAAGGTAATCTGCCATGATGCATGTCTTGGACTTTTTGTTTTTGGGTAGATTAGTTTATAATCTTGGGGCATTCTTGCATAGAAATATTCTGTTGATTTTTTTGAATTGTATTTATTGGCTACTTCTCTTATACAATTTCTATATTTATCATATTCATTATCATAAATATTTTTTTGAAGTTCCCATTCTTCATCAGTTACTCCTTTTGTCCAGCTTTTTAATTCAGGTTTTTCTCCACAACTATCATAATTAATTCTATGTCCATCGGGACTTCTTACTATTTTCCAAAGAGAACGAAGTGGTTCTTCTATTAAACCATCATTTTTATATCTTGATATTATGCTTCCAAATCTATCACCAAGTCTTGTGATTACTTTTCCTTCCTCTACTAAATATCCTCCTTTTTGCTCATCATACAATGGTGGTATTGTCATTGCTACGAAAGAGTATTTTTCTTCTTCTTTATTACTACATCCTTGCAGTATTAATATTATAAATAGTATTTGTATAATTTTCATTTATATTTCTAGTATCCTATTTTATTTTGAAATAGTTATTTTTTATTTCCATCTATTTGGTTTATGAACTATTTTATCTTTTATAGTCCATCTTTTATCTTGACTCCATTTAGTATTTTCTACGTACTCTTTTTGCTCTTTTGTTAAAGCTTCTTTATAATCATTTAGATGGCAAAACTTCCATCCACTTTTACATCTTTCAAATAAATAGTCATATATTGTCTTATCTATTTTTATACCTTTTATTTCATGCCAATCTAGAGGTGCTGAAACTCTTACATCACTTAAAGATGCTGTAGAAGTAGAATATTTAGCATCACTTTGTGTTTTATGATATAGTTCTTCTCTTATTGAATAATAAATATTTTCATCTTTCCCTGGTAAATCTCTACATATTGGAGAACCCCATTTTTGACATTTATGACTTCTTAATTCATTTAAAGTATTTTTATATTTATCGGGTATTGCTTTAGGCGATAAATCATTTACTCTTCCATTATACAAGGTAATCTGCCATGATGCATGTCTTGGGCTTTTTGTTTTTGGGTAGATTAGTTTATAATCTTGGGGCATTCTTGCGTAGAAGTATTCTGTTGTATATAGAGAATTGAAGTGATTATATATCTTATCTGAACATTCATCATATTTATCTCTATCAATTCTATATTTTTCCAAATCTTTTTTTCTTTTTTCTTCACCAAGTTCAACAATATATTGTGGACTTCTCGGCTCTTCCCCACAACTACTATAATCAGTTCTATGCCCATCTGGATTTCTCACTATCTTCCAAAGAGAACGAAGTGGTTCTTCTATAAGTCCATCATTTTTATGTGTTTTAATAATACTTCCAAATCTATCTCCAAATTGACTTATTATTTTACTTCCATATTCATAGTTTACAGAAGGTACCAGATATCCTCCTTTTTCTTTATCATACAAAGGTGGTATTGTCATTGCTACGAAAGAATATTTTTCTTCTTCTTTAATACTACATCCTTGTAGTATCAATATTATAAATAGTATTTGTATTATATTTCTTATCATATTTTAGTAATCCTCAAATTTTTCTGCTTTTAACTTTGCAAAACTTTTATTCATTCTTGATAGAGCAACTCCAGCATTTCCACCATATGGACTATAACTTGGAGTAGATAGGATGTTAATTGTTTCATCATTTAGATTTTGCATATTCTCTTTTTGTGGAATAAAATAGTCTCTATGTAAAATAGAACCATCATCTTGAGGACTCATCCCAATATCGCCGCTACCATGAGATATATGTACATACTTATCATGGAACTCATTTGATTTTTTTATAAAATCTATAAATTTGTTTTTATCTCCTGCAAATATATCTAAAATATCTTTAGCATAAGAAATATCTTCTACTTTTACAGGATCTTTAAAGTCAATATTTCCATTACCTAATATTCTTCCATAAAAGTTAGCTTGTCTTTTATATCTGTTAGCAATATTTCTTTCAACTTTAAAAGAGAAAGAATCTTTATCAAAGTATGAAATAAACTTATCCTCTTGATTTGATTGCCATTCTCTTATCTTTTTATGAGCTATTTTTAAGGATGGATAATTAAGATAAGAGTCATCAAAATAAGTAAATAAATCTTCTAATTTTTTATCTATTTTCCAATCAAGATCTTTAGTAGGCTTATTTCCCAATGGAACATCTTCATATAAACACTTTTTATACATCAAGTCTAAATAATACTTACTAAGTTCATTATTTGTTACTTGATGATAAATACTATTTGGATATCCACCACCTATATCTGAGTGGGCTCCAAAGAGAACTCTTTCTTCAAATTTTCTATCATTTATATTTCTTGGATAGTCTGTGTTATTGTTTGTTGATAATTGACCATCAAAATTGGACCTATATTCATCATTAGCTACAAAGTGATGTACTTTTCTTTCTATATAACTAGGATCTATATGATAAGTAAATCCTGGATCTATATTTCTTCCTGGAATACCTGATGAACCAACTGTATCAAATATATTTAATGTAATAATTTTTGTATTATCAATACTATATTTTACTTCTTTTCCATCTATTTTAATACTCCAAAAACCACCTTCTTGTTTTAATATATTTACAAAGTGTCTAGCAGTTGCTGCTCCTCTTGAGAAGCCAAATATATCAAACTCTAGAGTTTCTGGAAAATATCCTACCCCTAATTTTTCCAGTTTTCTAAGTTTATAAGCTTCTACCGCAGATTGAATATAAAAAAGCATTCCACTCATTCTATCCGTCATCCCTAAAGCAAAACCAGAACTTAAAGCTCCATCCTTTTCACCATTTTTTGAATCTGAACCTACACCTCTTATATATGCACTCATTGTGCTTGGGAAAATAGATTCTTTATTAATATTTACATTTCCTTCACCATCTATTTGATTTGGATATAAATCAAATAGTTTTTTTACATTCGAGTATTCTTCTTGATTATAAGGATCATTTCCTGTACCATCAAAGAATATTCCCATTCTCAGGGTCCCTTTTCTTTTTACAATTTCTATTTCTAATTCAGAATCATAGTCAATATCTACTTCTCCATCAGCATCCATCCAAGCATGTATATATTTTACTTTTTCTACATCAACACTTAACTCTTTACATAAGTCACTAGTTTTAAACTGATAAGAAGCTTTACTATTACTTATCTCTGCCTCATAATCTTTTGTTTTTAGTTCTTTTTTCTTTCCATCTAATAAAGTGTATAAGGTAATTCGAACTTTAGCTTTTTCCCCATCTTCAAAACTTATAGCATCTACTTTTAAGTCTATTATCTCATCTATTACAAACTTAAGCATTTTTAACCTCTACTTCTTCTGCTCTTAAAGAGGATAAGCTTTTTCTTTTTTTGACTTCCTTCGCCTCAACCCCACCATTAGAAGAAGCAGTATCAACATTAGGAGCTTTTAGATGAATTCCTCCACCGTCAACTGTTAAAACTGAACCTCCAACTTTTAGTGATACTCCAGAGTTTGCTGTTAGTTCCATATTATCTACATTGTATTTAATAGTGTTTGCGTTTAAATTATATGCTTGGTTTACGTCTAATCTAAAATCTTTTGCTATTTGTGTAAAAAGATTTTGTAGGTATTTAGCTTTTACATCATTTTCCACAAAGGTAGTTTTAGTACCTTTTACTCTTTGTGTTAAATTGTTCTCAATAATATTCTTTAAATCATTTTTAACTATTGTATTTAAATCTTTAAGTACATGTAATTCATAATCTTCCTGAACAGTAGTAATCTTCTCTTTCTCAACTGTAGAGATATGATTAAACTTTATATTCTCATTTA
>CANNFB010000019.1 GCA_947503785.1 uncultured Campylobacterales bacterium
GTAGTTCCATCTGGTTTGATTGTCACAACTGTTGTTGTTCCATCTGGGTTTGTTGTAGTTGTGGTTACATTTCCATTTGCATCTTGAGAAATCTGAACATCTCCACTTCCATTTAGAATACTAATACTACTTCCTTTTGGTGTTGTAATATTTATATCACCATTTAGGTTAATTGTAATAGTACTATCACTAGTTTCAACTGTTTTTACTCCATTTACATCTATGGTAGTTGTTATATCTCCTTCAAGATCCACGTCTATTGAATCACCATTTGGAGTTGTATTTACAAATTTTCCATCATCTACTGCTGTAACATTTATTGTAGTTGTATAAGATGATACAGAACTTACATCTCCATCATTTACTTTAAATTCAAATGTTGTATAAGGCGCTCCATTTTCATTTAATACTGGTGTATATACTAAAGTTGTTATATCTGATACAGCTATACTTTGGTTTATCGCTACATCTACATTATTAAGTTTTAACGTTCCTTTCATTGGAAGGGAAGAAATAATCACAGAATCTAAGACATCACCATTATCAGCATCTGTAAAATTAAAATCATTTTCTACAAAAGTATAAAGTGTATCTTCATTTGTTGTTATTGTAAAGTTAGATGCTGTTGGTGCGTCATTTGTATTTGTAACTGTTATATCAAAAGCTGCTAAAGAAGCACTAGCGTTTGGTGTTGCATCATCATTTACTGTAATTACAATATTTGAAGTTGTTCCAACATGAGTATTTGTAGGTGTTCCAGAAAGTACTCCTGTTGTTGTACTAAAGCTTGCCCAAGATGGTTTATTTGTAATTGAGAATGTTAATACATCTCCTACATCTACATCATTAAATGTTGGTGTGAAAGTATATGCACTATCTTCTGCAACACTTGTATTTGGAGTTCCACTGATTGTTGGTGCATCATTTACATTACTTACTGTTAAATCAAATGAACTTAAAGATGTACTTGCATTAGCTGTATCTTTTACACTTATTACTATATTAGATGTTACACCAACATCACTATTTGTAGGTGTTCCTGAAAGTACTCCTGTTGTTGTACTAAAGCTTGCCCAAGATGGTTTATTTGTAATTGAGAATGTTAATACATCTCCTACATCTACATCCGATGCTGTTGGTGTAAATGAGTATGCTACATTTTGGCTTGCCCCTGTTGAAGCTGATCCTATAATTGTTGGTGTATCATTTACTGACTTAACATTTATTATTACTGTTTTTGATACAGCAGTATCTACTCCATTATCTACTGTTATTGTTGCTGTTGTATTTCCAAATATATTATCTTTTGAAGTAAGAGTTATTACTTTTGTTCCACTATCAGCAGATGTAATTGTAATAGGGGCTGGTACAGCATAGATTGAGGTATTGCTAGGAACTATTGTTATTGTTCCTGAACTTTGAGCTCCTAAATCTATATTTGTTAATGTAATATCAAATGTATTAAAGTCTTCACTTAGATTTATCTCTTCAGAAGATATATTTGGGAAGTCTAATACTGCTGGTACATTTACTTTAAATGTTTTTATATCATTTAAAGTTCCATCACTTACATCTATATTTACTGTTGCTATACCAAATTTATTTAATACTGAATCTATTGTTAATGTTTGAACTTGTGAGTTATTATAATTAGCTAGAGATATAGGATTAGTCCATCCTTCAGATAATGTAATAATACTACTAGCCGTTGTTGCATTTAGAGATAAATTATCTTTATCTACATCATTTATCTCTATATCTTTTGTGAATGTTGCAAAGTCTTCTGCTTTATTTTCATCTGTAAGATTTGTAATTATTGTTGGTTTATCATTTACTGCATTTACATTTATTGATACGGTTTTTGATGATCCATTATATACTGTTCCATCATTTACTTGAAAACTAAACGATGCATATGAGTTTCCATTTTCATTTAAAGCTGGTACAAATTTAAATTTAAGATTATCTAAATTTGATTTAGAAATTGTATCATTTGCATTTAATTCTACACTATCCTTATATAACTTACCACTTACAGGTATTGTTGTAATCTGGATATGATCTAAATCATCATTATCTACATCAATATAGTTAAAGTTCGTATCTACAAAAGTATAAGGTGTATCTTCATTTGTTGTTATTGTAAAGTTAGATGCTGTTGGTGCGTCATTTGTATTTGTAACTGTTAAATCAAATGCTGATAATGAAGTACTTAGACTTGGTGTTGCATTATCTTTTACTGTAATTACTATTCCCGTAGTTGTTCCAACATGAGTATTTGTTGGTGTTCCTGATAATTGTCCAGTTAAATTACTAAAGTTTGCCCAATCAGGTTTATTTGTAATTGAATAACTTAATGTGTCAGCATTATCTACATCATTTCCACTTGGTAAAAAATTATATGTACCATCTTCAGCTATAGTTGTATCAGGTGTTCCTGTTATTGTTGGTGCATCATTTACTGCTGTTACATTTATAGTCATAGTGTAATACGATACTGAACTCAGAGATCCATCATTTACATAGAAAGTAAATGTTGTATAAGATGTTCCATTTTCATCTGCAACTGGGGTATATATCAAGTTTGCTAAATCTGATACAGCTATACTTTGACTTGCTATTACGTCTATATTATTAAGTTTTAAACTCCCTTTTGATGGAGGGAAATTAATAACCACAAAATCTAAAGAATCTCCACTATCAATATCTGTAAAGTTAAAGTCACTTGAGGCAAAAGTTTTACTACTATCTTCATTTATAGTAATACTACTATTTTCTGATGTTGGTCGTTCATTTACATCTGTAATTGAGATACTAAAGCTTTCTTCATAAGTTTCTCCTACCCCATCTGTTACTCTAACTCTAATTGAGTATGAAGATTTTGTTTCATAGTCTGCACTAGAAGAAAGGTTTAAAGATGTTCCTGAAATATTAAAACTACTATTATCAGTATCTCCTGCTCCAGATACTAAACTAAAAGTTGCACCATCTCCACTATCTACATCTGTGGCAATTAGTGTTCCTACTTGTCTATTTGAACCACCATTCTCTACTACAGAATTTGAAGATAATGATATATCTGTTGGGGATTCATTTTGATTTGTTACAGTAATAGTAAAAGACTCTTCATAAGTAGCGTTACTTACATCTGTTACTCTAACTCTAATTGAGTATGAAGATTTTGTTTCATAATCTGCACTTGATGTTAATCTTAGACTAGTTCCTGAAATATTAAAGCTTCCATTATCTGTATCTCCAGTTCCAGATACTAAAGTATATGCTGCGATATCCCCATTATCCACATCTGTCGAGCTTAATGTTCCAACTGTTGCATTTGCTCCTGTATTCTCTGCTACAGAGTTTGAAGATAATGATATATCTGTTGGTCCTTCATTTACATTTGTTACAGTAACAACTACTGCTCTTGTATCACTTCCATCATTTCCAGTAGCAGTAATATTCAGATCATACACATTATTAATACCACTATCACTAGCATTCTCAAAATCAGGAGCTACTTTGAAAGTTATTTCACCTGTAGAGCTATTTATATTAAACTTATCTGCATCTGTTCCACTTATAGAAAAGCTGGAAACATTAATTGCATCGATATCTACAACTACACTTGTATTATTTTCTGCAAAAGAGATAGCGTCTAGATTTGTATTTGTAATAGCTACAAATTCAGTTTTTATAGGTGTTTGCCCGTTAGGTTTTATAGTTCCAGTATAACTGTTTTGTGAGCGATCTATTACAGTAGTACCACTTGGTTCATTAAAGTTATAATATGCAATCAAATCTGTTTCATTTCCATCAAGTTCTTGAAGCATATTTGCTTGAATCTCTTGGGCTGTTCTTATATCACCCCAGATACGAACTTCATCTATTTTTCCATCAAAAAATTCATGAGGCGTAGCACTTGCTCCAATTCGCAGGGGAGAAGCGAGATCACCAGTACTCCCAATATAATCAGTTCCTGTTTGAACTAGCACACCATTAATATATGCTTTTACAGTACCTGTTGCACTTTCCCTAGTTGCTGCTACATGAACCCATTGACCAGTTGGTATAACTTCTGCTGTAGTAATACTACCATCATCAACCCAGTCAGTCATATTATTACCTACATTAAGATGAAGTTTGTTACTATCAAGTAGCATAAATGTAAAACTACCATCTTTTCTTACAATATCTTTGTTAATACCAATACTATCAACATATATCCACGATTCCAAAGAAAAATCGCTTAGATTATCAAGATTATCTCCCATATCTACATAGTCATCAGTTCCATCAAACTCTAAAGTACGGTTTGTATTATCCACAACTATACTATAAGTTTTTGTAGAACTCAAAGCATCAGCAGTAGCATTTACCTCTACACTATAAGTTGCATTTGTTTTTGAGTCATTAGGATCTGCAAAAGTTAGAACTCCACTACCACTGTCTATATTAAATTTAGCTGCATCTGTTCCACCGCTTATACTATAGCTTACTCCCCAACCATCTGTTGATGAAGTTATTTGATAAATAGTGTCATCATATTTAGTAGTAGTTATATTTGCATCATCTAAAGTAAGTGTTGTTGGAGATGAGCTCGGCCTTGGAGGAGTTGCTGGAAAGTTTGTTAAAGTTCCTGTGTAACTATTGGTTGAGCTATCGCTTGCTGTTGTTCCGCTTGTTTCATTGAGCTTATAATAAGCTACTAAATTACCTTCATTACCTGCAAGCTCATTGTTCATCTCCGCTGTTATTTCATCAGCTGTTCTTACATCCTTCCAGATACGAAACTCATCTATTTTTCCATCAAAATATCTATTTGTATCATTAAATGCCCGACCAATAGTAAATCCATTTCTAGGGTCAAATGTAGCACCAAAACTAAGCTCTCTTACCAATACTCCATTAATATAGAGCTTGATATACTCAGCACTTTTAACAACCATCGAAACATGTGTCCAAGTGCCTGTGGGAATCGCGGAAGGATCAACATATACTCCATAGATATTATTATCCGTCGTACCAATACCAAATCCAATAGTACCATTGTAGTGTTGTCCAAAATGAACACCCTCTACTATACCACTATTTGTACCATCAAAATAGTGTTCACCTGCGATACCTCTAAAACTATCCCAAACATCAGGATTAACCCAAGCAGATATGGTAAAGTCATCACCAAAAGCTGATTGATCTAAACCTGTGCTTATGTAGTCATTAGACCCATCAAACTCCAGTGAATTGTTTACAGCATATAAAGATGTCCAACTCATCGTAAATAGAAATAATATACTCAAAAACTTTTTCATATTTTCCCTCATTAGAAAATTTTTTTTAATACTAACATTTCCAAATCAACACAAAATCAATAAAAGAGTTTTTATTCTCTGTTGATTTTGTGTTGATTTTGATACAATATAATCCAACTATGAATGATTTAAAAATATTAAAAAACTTAAATGTACTTTACGTAGATGATGATAATGAAGCTTGTGAAAGTATTGGTACGGTATTAAAATACTATTTTGCTAATGTATATATTGCTAAAAATGGATTTGAAGCATTGGATGTATATAAGAAAAAATCATGCAATGTATTGCTAGTAGACTATGATATGCCTATAATGAATGGATATGAATTTATCAAAGAAGTTAGAAATGAAAACTCTTTGATACCAGCAGTAATAATTAGTTCCTATGATGATAAAGATAAACTATTTAATGCAATAAAACTAGAACTAGTTGAATACCTTGTAAAACCTTTTGAGCATAATGAGTTAAAAGAATTGTTTTATAATATTTTAGAGTGGATGAAAAAGAAGTCTCTATTAGAGTATCAATTAGGAGATAATTGTATATATAGTCTTACAACAAAACAGATAAGCAATAATAATAAAAATATTGATCTAACTTCAAGTGAATATAAAATACTTGAATATCTTCTTTTCAATGAAAATATACTCATACCTTATGATACTTTAATAGATTTAAATAGTGATGATAGTAATCAAAACTCACTAGTAAGTCAAATCTATAAAATCAAAAAAAAGATAGGTGTAGATATAATTAAAAATGTAAAAAATGAAGGCTATATTTTAAAGAGATGAAAAAATATTTATTGATTATACTTTTATTTTATACTCATCTTTTAAGCAGTGAAATTGTAATAAAAGATAATGATAGCTCATATGAAAATTTTGAAATTGAATATTATCAAGATAAAACTAAAAAGTTAAGCCTTAAAGAGATACAAAATATTAAAGAGTTTCAAAAAATAAGCAGTAACATTGCTCTAGGGAAACAAGAAGGCAATATTTGGTATCGCTTTTCAATAAAAAATGAAACAGAAGCTATACAAAAAAGAGTACTTTTTATAACAGAACCTACTCTTTGGGATATAGAACTATTTGTTATTGATAATAAAAATGTTTTTTCTACTCTAAATATTGGTCAAAATATTTTTAACAAGGATGGAAAGATAGCAAGTTTCTATCCAGAACTAGAAATAAATCTTAAGGCTAAGGAAAAGATAGATATATACATTAGAAACTCTTCGCCATTTCACCATACCTTCAAGGTAAATATTAGTACTGATAAAGATTTAGTAAAATATAAAATTTTAAAAAATTCTTTATTCTCTTTGTATGTTGGTGCTGTTGGAGCATTGCTTCTTTATAACTTGTTTATATATTTTTCTATACGAGATAAAAATTATCTACTTTATATAGGTTTTGTGTGTTTCTATCTTTTTGCACAAGTTCAGCACAATACCCCTTTTAATAGTTTATTTAACTCTTTAGAGACTACTTTTTTAATTGCAACTTCACATATATTTTGGGTAGCTTTTCACACTATATTTAGTGTAAAACTTTTAAACATAAAAGATTATTATCCAAGACTAGGTAAAAGTCTTTTATATACAGGTTATTTTTTATTAGTATTAGGTTTTTTTGGGATATATAATTTAGAAATTGCTATACAAGTAATACATCCAATCATGATAATTTTGCCATTTGTATTAATTTTTACTGCAATAGTATTACACAAAAAGAAAAATAAAATAGCTATTTTTTATATTATTGCACAAACACTTTTTCTCATATCTTCTTTAATATTTGGTTTATTATTTGCAGGAGTCCTAGAGTATAATAACTTTACAAGATATATCCATCTTTTTGGATCTTTTTCTGAGATTATCCTTTTTTCATTTGCCCTTGCATATAAAACTCGTCTTGTAATGAAAGAAAATGAAAAACATAAAGAGATGATAAATGATTACTCAAAATTAAGCTATATGGGTGAAACTATGGTAAATATCTATCACCAATGGAAATCACCAGTAAATAATATCTACAACTACATAACACATATAGAGACAGCAAAAGAGTTTAAAGATAAAGATATTGACAAAATAGTTGATAAAAACTTAGATAAAATAAAACTAAACACTCAATACCTTAAACAAACTGCATCAGAGTTTTTAAAGATGAATACAGTTAAAGATTCTTCTAAAAAGGAAGTAGAACTAAATGAAGAGATCGAATCAGTATTAAAATTAATGGAACAAGAGTTTAATGAAAATAGAATAAAAGTTACTGTCAACTACACTCCAAATATATTTTTAAATACTCATAAAAACCAAATTAGAAATCTCTTTATGATATTAATAGAAAATGCCATTAAAACATTTAGAAATAGAGATACTAAAAAACCTGAATTAAAGATAATTACAACTGAGAATGAAAAAAGTACAACTATAACGATTGAAGATAATGCAGGTGGAATAATTGAAAAACCTATAGATAAAATCTTTGAGAGATACCATTCTGCTAGTAACTCTAGTGGGTTAGGACTTTATTTAGCAAAATATGTTTTAATGGAAAACTTAGGAGGAGATATAAGTGTCGAAAACACTAATAGAGGAGCAAAGTTTTTAGTAACTTTAAATCATCAAAAATAAATATTTGTTACCTTATCAATAGAGTGGCATAATAGCGAGTTAATTTTACTACAATTTATATGACATAGAAAATGATGGAGAAATTGTTACAAATATGAATTATAAAAAAAGTTCATTAACCTGTAGATTTTGGAGAAACAAAAAGATTATTCAAAAATTAACCTCTTAATGAAACATTATTTATAAGTACATAATTTACTCAAATGTTTTTACATAAAAAAAGGTTAATTCTTTCGAACTAACCTTTTTAATTTTTGAAATAAATATTTACTCAGCTAATAAGTTTCTATAAAACTCTCTATAGTTTGTATCTTTTTCATCTCTAGCTTTCATAGCTGGTCTTGGATGTTCGTTTAGTTGTCCAGTTAACATATATGGAATACTATAACCCCAATCTAATTCTTTTTCTAATGGAATTATAAACTCTTCAATGAATTTTAATACTGGCATTAATTTATATTTTGGATTCTTTAAAAATCCAATTAAAAGTTCCATTGGACAGTTTCCAGCACCTCTTCCTAATCCTGAAATAGTAACGTCTAAGTAAGAAGTTCCATAAGTTAAAGCTTCAATAGTATTAGCGTATGCTAATTGTAAATTATTGTGAGCATGAATACCAACTTGTTTACCATTTGCTTGTGCGATTTTTAAATACTTTTCAGTTAATTTATTGATTTGCTCAGGGTAAAATGAACCAAATGAATCTGCAATATAAATTACATCAACACTAGATTTAGCAACTGCTTCTAAAACTTCATTTAACTCATCATCAAAGGATTTTGAAATAGCCATAATATTAATAGTTGTTTCATAACCTTTTGCGTGAGCTTCTTCTACAAGTTCTATTGCTGCTGGGATTTGATGAATATATGTTGCAATTCTAATCATATCAACTACAGAGTCTTCTGCTGGAAGTAATTCTTCATTTACAGTTCTTCCAATATCAGACATAACTGCAATTTTCATATTAGTATCGTTGTTACCAACAATTTTTCTAATATCTTCTTCTTTACAGAAATTCCAAGGTCCAAACTCTTCTTCACTCATTATAGTTGGTGAATTGTTTTTTCCAATTTCCATATAATCAATTCCTGCGGCTACACAAGTTTCATAATGTGCTTTTACAAAATCATCTGTAAAGTGAAAATTGTTTACTAATCCACCATCTCTAATAGTACAATCAAATACTTTGATGTCTTCTCTTACTGTAAGTATTGAACCTTTTCTTTCAATCATAAATACTTCCTATTCTCTTTTAATAATAATTATTGAAATAATATCTTAACACGGCTCAATAAAACTTTAAAAATTAGTATTAATATTATAAATAGAGCTAAATCTTGATTTGTTTCAATGAATTGCATAATAGTTGCATGTATAATATAAAAAATTTATAATAAACCGGACATAAAATGAAAAAAACAATATTAACAATTATAAGTACAACTTTTATTTCTACTATTTTTGTACAAGCTTCTTCAAAAGTTGAAGTGATTACTAATGACACCTCTAGTGTAAAGATAAAGCAGATGGAATCAAAAGTTACAATTGAAGAATGCAAGAAATATTTAGGAATTGAAAACTATAATTTCATAAACGAAATTTATAGTAATGAAAATACAGCACTTTTAAAATGCCAAGAAGAACTAAAAAAATAAAATACTGGCGCTATATTTCTATGTTATAGTATTGGATTCTATATCTTTTTTAATAAAATATTAAAAGGACAATTATGAATTTAATACAAAAAACATCTTTAATTATAGTTTCTTTACTTTTTTTGGCATCTGTGAATAATAATGCTAATGCAAGTGATTTTAAAAGAGTAGGGCAAAGTATTTTTGATGATAATTTAAAACTACAATGGCAAGACAATGCTCTTTCACGTGATACAAAACTTTTTTTAGATGATGCAATACAACATTGTAATAACTTAGATTTTTCAAATCATAAAGATTGGAGATTACCTTCTTATGAAGAGCTTTTAAGCTTAGGAGATTATGAAGTTTATAAACCAACTATAAATGATATTTTTAAGTTTACAGCCTCAGGACATTATTGGACTGTTTTATATAAAACTACACAATTAGGTGAGCATATTACTTTAAAAGATTATACAGAAGTTAAAAGAATCTACTTTAGTGATGGATACTCTTATGATAATGATAGAACTGGAAAAGCTTATGTTAGATGTGTACGAAGTACTTTAAAAGATTAAAATAGGCATTTGCCTGCCTATTTGAAATTCTATTTTAGTATGAAGTTAAACTTAATACTTCTTCTTTTTTTTCGTATGAATACATTTCATAGTTTTTAGTTTTTTCTTTTATAGCAGTTACTGCCATTCTATCTGCTAATTCATTTCCTTCAATTCCTGCATGACCTTTTACATGTTTTATTTCTATTAAATCTTTGATTCTTTCATATAATTCATGTGTTTTTTTAATAAGTTCAAGATTTTTAATCTCTCCACCTTTTTTAGTCCAACCTTTAGCTTTCCATCCATAAGCCCAAGTTGTAATACAATCAATACTATATTTTGAATCTGAAAGAATAGTAATGATATTTTCAGAGCTAGTTTGTTTTGCGATGATTAAAGCTTGATAAAGTGCATTTAATTCTGCAATATTATTAGTACCCCTTTCTACAAAATCTCCATGAAGAAGTACTGGTTTACTTTTATTTGAGTATATTGCTAAACCACTTCCTGCAAGTCCCGGATTTCCAGAACATGCTCCATCACAATAGATTCTTATATGTTCTTCATCGTCATTTACATCTTGGCTTGTAGTTTCGGGCTTTTTTTCTATATCTTTTGATTTTATATTGTTAAATTCTAAAACTGTAAGGTAGTTTTTTAAAATCTGTTCTTGTGCTTTGATTGCTAACTTACCTTTTAAAAGCATAAGTCTATTTGCATCATTTTTAAGAATTTCTTTATTTAGAACTTCTTCCTTCCAGTTAGACTCTGGAGGGAAGGGCAAGTCTAGTATTTTAGCTTGTGTTTTATTTAGTGTGTTGTCATGTGATATAAGTTCTATAAATTTTTCAGTAATTTGCATATAATTTCCATATTTTTTGTGAATTATATCAAAATATGTATCTTTTTGCTATGCCCAATCAAGAAGTCTTTTATCTCCTTCTAGTTTCCTAATATCAGTAACATCTTGAGACATTTCAATTACACCTTTATAGTTAAGTTCTTCATCTCTTACTGCAAAATATCTAATATGAATAAACTTACCTTTAAATTGAATCCAAAACTCAGCCGTATCTTGTCGTCCTGCTTTAAACTCTTCAAGAATTTTAAGTACTTGGTCAACACTTTTTGGAGGATGACAAAACTTAACTTCACGTCCTATAATTCCAGCACTTCTTGGGAAGACTCTATCTTCTCCTCTATTATAGAAAATCACAATATCATTTTCATCAACATAAGTAATATCTACTGGTAAAAATTTAAAGATAAAGTTTACATGCTCAGGAGTTAAATAACCTTCATCAAAGTGTGTTCTATTATCAAGACTGAAAGGAAGTTTTCTTTTCTTTTTATCCTCTCCTGGATGAATATACTCAGCTTCACTAGGTGCTGGATATTGTACGGGAGGAGTTGCGAACATCCAACCAATCTCTTTATCCCCTTCATACATCTCTTTCCAATCATCTTCATTTAATAGTTCAAGAGCACGAGGCAACAATCTTCCTTCTTCAACTTGAGTAAGATGGTCTAAGCTATTAAATAAAGCAATTGATTCATTTAAAATATTTGTAGAATCTTTTTGTTCAACTCTTTTTCTTAAAGCTTTTATTTCTTCTCTAATTTGATCATGAAATGCCCACATTCCTTGACTAGGACCTGTCCATCCATACTTTTCTAAATATGGGAATAATTGATTTTCTTTTCTTGCAAAATGTTTTTCAACCTCACATATTTGGTTGAAAATATTATAAAAAGTCTGATAATCTTCTTCCATATTAGTTTCAAAAAGTTCTTGGAAAAGTTTTTTTATTAAAATGTTTTCTTCAAGATAAACCCTTACTGGATGACCTTGAGGAAAGTTTTCAGTTGCATTTGATAAATTATCCATATTTGTTATATTCCTTAAATTATTTCTTACAAATATAACCGAATGAATTTACTTTTCCATGATATTTATCAAGTTTGTGATTTATTTTGATATTTTATAAATAAGAATAAGCCCAGTAGAATAAGTACTAATCCTATAATAGAAAGAAGACTTATAGAGATAGTTCCAAAAAGTAAAAATCCTCCAAGTATTGTAAATATAACTTCGCTAGCTTGGGTAGCATCGACTGCTGCAATTTCATTTGAATCTTTTGCTAAGCCTCTTGCATATAAAAAAATAGTAGTAGCAAATATACCAGAAAATAGAGCTACAAGCGAAGAGTTTAATACTTGAGAAGAACTAGGGGCTGAGGGTTGGATAAGTAATAATAGTATAATCCAAAAAGGAATAGAACCTAAAGATAAAAGCATCACTTTATTAAAACTATTTTTTAATAAAAAAGATTTTATATGTGGTACTTTTAGAGTTCTTGTGTTTGAAGCATTTTGACATTCCCAAATTAACTGATTTCCCAAAGGATAACAAAATGAAGCAAGAAGGACAGGAATAGCACCATAAATAAAAGTAGAAAAGTTAAAGTTATCAATATGAGATAGATTTACTAAACAAACACCAATAAAAATTAAAAAAGAAAAAAACCAAATCTTTTTAGAAAATGATTTCCCAAAAAATAGTAAAACAAATAAAGTAGCAACAATAGTAAACTGCCAAGATGCAGCAATAACCCAAGCGGCTGAGAAATCAGCAGCAAAACAAATAAGTGCATAGAAAAAGCCAAAGCCTATAGTTCCACTTGTTATCCAGAAGATGTAGTTTTTTAAAAAGAGTTTGAATATATCTCTAAGTCTTTTTATTCCTCCTTGAAAGAGTAAAATTAAAGCTAGAAACAAAATCATAAAAAAGTATCTAAGTGTTGCAGAGTAAAGCCAGTGTCCACCTTGAACACTCATTAGCTCATTTAGTACAAAGGTTGTACTAAAGAAAGCTCCTGATAATATTCCTAGAACTATTAATTTAAACATTAATTTTTTTGCTCTTAGCGTCTAAAATCTAGAATCTAAAAAGAGGGCTTAAGTTCCATGGAATTGTTGCTAAGATTAAAACTAAACCAAGTGTGTAATATATCATTTGTATTTTATACTTTTTTCTTTCATCTTCAATTCTTTTAGATTTAAATGAACCTACTGTTATAAGAATGATTGCAAGTAACATAATACTTGTATGTTCAACTGCGAAGAATCTTAACTCATAAATAGACATAGACTCTTTTACATTTTCTAAAAATACACTTATCTTTTCACTAGTATATGCCAGGTAAAGTCCAACAACTAATTGAAGGTGTACAAAACCAACAGTTACATGTGAAAATATTTTGTTAAATTTAGAAAAAGGCTTGTTTTTAAAAAAGCCTGTATATAAGCAGTACAGATGTACAAATAGTGTGATTAGCACTAACCATCGTAAAATTGAATGTATTATTAATTCTATTGATTCCAATATTTTATTCCTTAATTTTTATATTTATTTTCTATTTTTCATTTCTTTTATATACAGCAAAGAAATGTGGAATAGAAGGTACTTGAGTGTCATTATAAGCTAAAAAGCTTATCTCTTCTAAGTTATCATCACTCACAAACTTGTTAATTTCATCAAAATCTAAAGGCAAAGGTATATCATCTTCTTGCTCGCCTTTTTTTCTACTTCTACATGAAACTAAAGCATGACCTCTTGGTTTTACAAGATTTGAAATAGCCTTTCTTGCTTGTATCCTATACTTTCCTGGAAGTACTTGTATAGTATTACACTCATAAACTACATCAAAGTTTTCAAGCCATTGTTTATCATAATCAAATAAATCTGCAACTTGATAATTAACCTTGGAGTTTGGATATCTATTTTTACATAAGTTTATAGCTTCTTTAGATATATCAAAACCAATAACTTCATAACCCTGATTGCTTAAAGCTTCTGCATCATCACCAACACCACAGCCTACTACAATAGCTTTTTTTTGTTTTGAAAGATTTGGATTTTCTTTTAGCCATTTAAGTAAATATGGACTAGGCTCTAAATCAGCCCAAAAAACTGCTTTATAATCGCCTTGTGCATCTGTATAAATAGAATCAAACCAAGCAGTTGGATTATCATTTTCTTGATGTTCTTTAACCATTTGTTTATATGCTATGGGATCGAACTCTTTCATTTTATTTTTTATTTAGCTTCACTAATAATTTGTAATAATGTTTCTTGAGTTTCTTGCGCTAGTTCTATAAAATCAGGATTAAGGTCATCTACTAATTGTGTTAATGAATTCATCGCAATATTTGTAGTTCCATTATCCGTATATACAGAAATCTTACATGGCATAATTACAGACATAGACATATCTTGTCCTAAAAATTCTTTTGCGATTTTTGGATTACAAACATCTAATATTTGACACTCTTTTTCAAAATCAATACCTTTTGAATTTAATGTATTTTTAACATTATGAATATGTAAAACTCCAAAACTATAATTTGATACTATTTCTTGTATTGTGTCTACTACTTCTTGTACGCTTTTTTTTGATTCTTCTATATAATGCATTTATATTTTCCTTTTGATCTTTTGTTAATTTTTAAAATTTTGTAATTATAATATCTTCTTTATGCAAAGTAGCTTTTACTAAATATTCTTTGAGGGGGTTTTAATACTCTCTTCTTTTCTTTTTAAGAATGATGTAGTGAAAAATATCTCTTTTTGAAATAAAATCAATGATACTATAAGCGCAAGCATTGCAAAGATAAATAAAGTAGCAATAATAACTGAACCATCAAACTGAAGTATTGAGCTTAAAAACATAGTAACAATTACTAAAGCTATTAAAAGTCCTGTCATTGTACAAAGAGAAATAGAATGATTGATATTTTGCATTCTAATTGTAAGAGATAATCTTCTTATCTTTGATTTATCTTTTGCTGTTTTTTTAGCTTCTTCAGTTTTTTTATTTTCTATTCCTGCATCGATTTTTTCTACTTTATCAATAATTCTAGCTAGTCTTCCTGTAAAAACATTTAACAATCCTGCTACAGCTGCTAGTAAAAATACAGGTGCAACTGATAATTGAATTAAGTGTGAAACTGTATTAACTTCATCTGGGGCAAGAGGTATTATCATTATTTAATCCTATTTTCTTTGATCTTATGATTTCTTTAATTTGTTATTTTATAAAGATATTCCAACTATTATTACTAAAGTAAAAATGGCTAAAACTATAAATATTATATTCTTCATATGGAATTTTAGCATAATTTATATTTTCAATTATTTTTATTTAGATATAATGCATAAAATTAACGAATATAGCATAAGGGGCCTACAATGGCAAAAGGGAAAAAGACTCTAATTAAAGAGATTAAAAAGTTAAATGATAATGAAATTTCAATTAATGGAAAAGAGTATATTATTATTGATGATACAGAAAATATAGAAACTGCTACAACTATGAAGATATCTTCAAATGGTAATAGAATTTTAAGATTTGAAGATGTTAATAAGAAAGCTAGAATTGATGTAAAAAGAAATATAAATATCATGAAGTATACTTTTGGAAATAAAGATGCAGCTTCAAAATTTAAAAAAGGTTATGATAAAAATTTCTTAACAAAAGATGATTCTTCAGAGGTTATAGCAAATACAACATGTCATAAAAAAGCAATGGAAATGATATATAGATTTACTGATAAAAAAAGTGATGAATATGATAAAAAATCAGGACATACAAACTTTTATTTATTTGAGGAAATCAAAGATTAGTAAATTGTATTACAATTTGAAATAAAATATAAGCTCTTCTTTAAACTTTAGTATACTTTCCTAATCTTAACTTGAAAAAGGAAAAATTATGAAAGTATGTGGAATCGAACTAAAATCTAATTACACAGTTTTAACACTTGTTGACTACTCCTCTGATGATATTATTGATTATATTGATTTAAAAATAAAAAAAATAGTTTTAGATGATGATGAAGATAAAAATAGTGTTTTAAAATATGTTGATGAAATTAGTACTTTTTTCTTGGGTAATAAAGTTGAAAAAATACTAATAAAAAAACGTTCAAAAAAAGGAGCGTTTTCTGGTGGTGCTGTAAGTTTTAAAATGGAAGGTTTAATACAAATATATTCTAATGCTGAGGTCAAACTAGTAACTTCACAAAGTGTTAGTTCTTATGAAAAGAAAAATGATATTGTATTTCCTCCTGAGCTTAAAAAGTATCAAGAGCAAGCTTATTTAGCTGCAGTTTCTTATTTATTGAAATAATATTTACTACATTAACAATACTTTACGATAAAGATAGTGAAATATCATCTAGAATAATATCACTTATTCTATCAGATTTTCCAAAGTGTTCTAATAAAATAAATTCAACTGAGGGATTTTCTTCTTTTAATTGCTTCATAATATATGGTAAATCAACACTTACATGTTTTCCTGAATTTAAAAAGTATGGATAAAAATATATTTTAGATATATTACTTGTTATAAGGTTATTTGACACAGTTTCAATACTTGGCGTTGCAAGTTCTAAAAATGCAGTTTCAATTTTCGAAAAATTTTTGTCTTTATTTTTTATTTTATTACCTAAGGCTACAAACTCTTCATTTGATAAACTTCTTTTACTTCCATGTGCAATTAAAACTAATGCATCCATTGTATTCCTTTTATTGTTTTACATATATTAGTATATTTTAATTAATAAAAAATAAAAATAAAATAAGACTATACTTTTATTGAAAATATTGCACCTTGCTTAGAGTTTTTTACACCTATTTCTCCATTCATTTTCTCTTCAATTATAAGTTTAGTCATATAAAGTCCAATACCTGTTCCATAGTCATATTTTGTTGTAAAATATGGATCAAAAATTTTATCTATAATTTCTTTATCAACTCCCCTTGCATTATCTTCAATACAAAGTTTTGTTCCTTTATCATCATCTAAATAAATTTTGATTTTAGGATTTGCTATTTTTCTATCTATTAAGATGTCTTTAGCATTTGAAATAATATTTACAATAGCTTGCGAATATTCACTTTTATATCCTATGATTTTATAATCTAAATCTATAGAAAAAGAAATCTCTATATTATAATGTTGTAGTGTTGCTTTAACAATATTTATAGCACTAGAAACTGCATCTATTATTAAAAACTCTTCTTTTTTAGAGTTTGGATTAAAGAAATCTCTAAAATCATCTATAGTTCTTGACATATATTCTAATAAATCATTTGCTTCATATACTCTATTTGAAAGATACTTTTTATCTAACTCTTTATAATCATAAGCTGATTCTATATCCCAAAATAAACCAGATATTTGAGAAAGTGGTTGTCTCCATTGATGTGCTATATTTCCAATCATTTCACCCATTGCAGCCATTTTAGATTTTTGTATAAGCATTTTTTCTTGTTTTATTTTTTCTTCTTTTAATAAGGTTCTTTCGCTAATATCACGTAAAGAAGCAAAAAGTAAATCTTGATTTTCATAAGAATAAATAATCATATTTAATTCTACTGTTTTTATTTCATTGTTTTTTGTAAATAGTTTTATTGTTTTAAATAAAGACCTAGATTCTAAAACTTCTTTCAACTTTAAGTCTTTAAACAATTTGAAAAAATCTTCATATAAAATCTCTTTTGATTGATATCCTGTTGTTTTAAGGGCTGTATTATTAAGGCTTAGCATATACGCTTTTTCTTCTTTTATTTCTGAGATTATATATCCATCATTGCTATAGTTGAAAAGTAGGGCGTATTTCTCTTCATTTTGTTTTACAATTTTTCTATATTGGTTAAAAAGTTTTTCAATTTTTCTTGTAAAGCCTAAAGAAAATATAAAAAATATTATCGTCATTATAGTAATTATAATAACAAGTTTAAAAATATTGTTATATAAATTGTCTAAAGAAATTACTCTTTCTTTTTCAATAATACTATTTATATGAGATAAGTTTACTCCCATGCCTATAAAGTAACGTAAGTGCTTTACGAAGGTTCCATATAAAAGTTTATTATGATTTTCATAATAAATATAATCATTACCTTTGTAGTTCGTTTGAATTAATAAATCTTTAATTGCCTGAAGCTCATTTTTATTTGAAATGATTTGTTTTTGAGTTATAAGATCACTATTTGTAGTTATATTATTCAAACTATTGATTTTATAAATAAGGACAAACTCTTCAATATTATAGTTTTGATTAAATATTTTTTTTATCATTCTGTTTTTTAGTTTTTTCTTTTCAACTTCTAAAAAACTTCCTGAGCCTATTATTATTCCAAGCTCTTTTATGTGCCTTGAGTATGTAATCTTTTTTGCTGTTATATTACTTTTTGGTTTATACCAAAAATATTCTATAAAATTTTGCGTGTTTTTTTTAGAATTAATCATTTCATTTATAAATTTAAAGCCATTAATATCCTCAAAATCTAAAAAAGATTGATTTTCATCTGTAGGATTTTCACTATTTAATATTAACCTACCTTTCGTATCTAAAATAAAATAGTTTATATCACTTTGTTTTTTTGATATTTGATTTATTGAAGTTTTTATAAAGTTAATTTGTTCTTGTTTTGATAGATTTTTTGTCTTTTGATATAAAGAACTTGCAAGATTAAAAGCAATAATAGATTGTTTTTCAATTCTTTCTTTTTTATTGTCTAAAATAGATTCTTCTTCAAACTTAATATCACTTTGCAAGTTTTGAACTTCAGTTTTTAAATAAAATTTTTCTCTTTCGATAAGTGTGTTTTTAAAATTTTTAATATGATTTTTAAAGTTGCTGTATTCTGTTTTTATAAGGGTTGAACCAATAACAGTTGCAACAATAATAATGATAATAGTAGAACTAAGTAGTGTTGTTTTCTTGACACCTTGTTCTATTTTTTTTCTATAATTAATCTTCAATTTTTAATTTATATCCCATATTTGAAATGTTTTTTATACAATTAAAAGGAATCTTTTTTCGTAAAAAACCAATAGTAGTTCTTAAAGAGTTTAAGCTCATATATTCATCTTCCCATACATATTGTTCAATCTCTTCATAACTTACAACTCTAGTCTTATTTGTAACTAAAAGCTTTAAAAACAATAACTCTTTTTTGTTTAATTCTAAAACATCTTCTTTGAAATAAAAAAGTGAAGTGCTATTTATAAAGTAAAAATCCTTTGCTAATACTACTTTTGCATCTTTTTCTTTTTCTATATCTTCTATGGCTTTAGTAAGTGCAGGAAGTAGGTTTCTGCTTGTAAGTGGTTTTATAATATATTTTTCTAATCTTAATTCAATAGCTTCTAATAAATAGTCCTTATCACTAAAAGCAGTTGAGATTATAATTTTTGTAGTTTGATCTGTTTTTCTGATTTTTTTGCAAAGAGTTATTCCATCCATTTTTGGCATTTGGATATCTGTTAGAATAATATCAGGATGATATTTTTTATATAAAGCTAAACCTTCTTCTCCATCTTTAGCTTCATATAATTTACTGAACATACGATTTAGAAAACGGGAGTTAATAGTTCTTACTCCTTCGTCATCTTCTATATATAAAATAGTGTAGTTTTTAAACTTTTCCATGCTTGCCTTCTAAAGGTAAAAGCCTAAGCTTCTTTACCTTTTTTTATTTTAACGAAAAATTCACTAATAAGTGGCATAAGTAACATGATAATTGTAATAATTAAAATACTTAATGTTATCGGTCTCTCCCAAAGGAAAGCAAATGAACCATCGCTAATTGTTAATGCCCGTCGCAAGTTGTCTTCCATCATTCCACCTAAAATAAATCCTAAAATCATAGGAGCCATAGGATAATCAATAATTCGTAAAAATAGTGCAACTACTGCAAATAGTGTCATCATGTAAATATCAAAGTTGTTAAATGTAACTAAATAAACTCCAATTAGTGAAAAGAATATAATTAGTGGTAATAACATCTGTTTTGGTATTGTTAATAGTTTTGCAATATATGGAATTAATGGCAAGTTTAATACTAGAAGTACTACGTTTCCAATATACATTGAAATAATTACAGACCAAAATAGGGCTGGATTATCTATATACATTGTAGGACCTGGTTGAATTCCATAAGAAATTAAAGCACCTAAAATAATAGCAGTAGTTCCACTACCTGGAATTCCTAAAGTTAATAAAGGAACAAAAGAACCAGAACAAGCTGCGTTGTTTGCACTCTCAGGAGCGGCAAGGCCTTTGATACTTCCTTTACCAAATCTTAGTTTTTCTTTAGCACTTGCAAGACTTCTCTCCATTCCATAAGCTAAAAATGAAGCAATAGTAGCACCTGCACCTGGAAGTACTCCAACAAAGAAACCTAAAACAGATGAACGTCCTACTGTTGGTGCCATCTCTTTTACTTCTGCTTTTGTAATTTTTAAAGATCCAATATCTTTTTTAAGCGCATCTAATTCTTCTTTTGATTGCTTATGATTTTCTAAAATATTCATCATAGCTTCAGATAAAGCAAATGCGGCCATTGCTAAAAGTAGAAAAGAAATTCCATCAATTAAATCTAATCTGCCAAAAGTAAACCTAGCAATTCCAGAATCAGAATCCGTTCCAACAGTTGCTAACATAAGACCAAAAATTGTCATAATCGCAGCTTTTAAAAACTTACCCTTTCCAGCAAATGCAGCAACTGCAGTAAGACCTAAAACCATTAAAGCAAAGTAGTCAGCCGATTGAAAACTCAAACTTACATTTGCTAAAGCAGGTGCAGCAAATAGTAAAAAAACAGCTGCAATAGTTCCACCTGTAAAAGATGAATAAGCTGCAATTGCTAAGGCTTTTCCTGCTTGCCCATTCTTTGCCATTGGATAACCATCAAAAGAACTAGCAACCGTTCCTGCAACTCCTGGAGCGTTAATTAAAATAGAAGATGTTGAACCTCCAAAAATTGCACCATAATAAACTCCTGCAATCAAAATAAGACCAGAAGAGGGCTCCATTCCATAAGTAATTGGAATCATCAAAGCAATTGCAGAAATTGGACCAAGTCCAGGAAGCATTCCTATAAATGTTCCAGCAAAACATCCAACTGCAACCATCATAATATTATATGTAGTAAAAGCAGTAACTACACCTGTTAAAATACCATCCATCATGAGTCAACTCCTACAAAGTATTCATATATCATTCCTGGGTCTATATATACACCTAGTACATTGTTTAGCAATAAATAAAACCCTATTGAAACACCGCTTGAAATTAGTAATATTCTTTTTATATTTTTCTCTTTTAGTAATAAAAATCCAATTGTTAAAAAGATTATAGTTGAGATAATAAAACCTAAAGTTCTAATCGTAAAGCCATAAAAAATCATTGCTATTACAAAATATAAAGTTGTTTTAAAATCTAATTTTCTTAAATATTCCATTGTTAGAAAATCACTGTCTTTTTTTACAAAAGAAAGAACTAGTATAAGTAGTGAGATAATTATTCCACCTAATCCTAAATAAAAGGGAAAAGTAGAAGCTGTCATCACTTCAAATTGAGAACCTGGCATTTTCTTAATACTAAAAACATTAAAAAAATAAAAGCTTGAAAAAGCTAAAAAAAATATTGAACCTATTGCATTTTTTGTCATATTATTATCCTTATAATAAGAAGAGCTTACGCTCTACTTATTTTATAGAAATCCCATCTCTTTCATTAAAGAACCAATAACTTCTTCTTGTTTCTCTAAAAATGATTTGAATTCAGCTCTTGGTTGATATAAGTTTGCCCAACCATTTCTTTTTCTAACAAGTTCCCATTCAGGTGTGTCATACATTTTTCCAATTACATCAGCAAATGCTTGTGTTTTTTCTTCTGAAAGGTTTGGAGCACCAAAGAAACCTCTCCAGTTTGCAAAAAATGCATCAGCACCCATACTTTTAAAACTTGGAATTCCATCAATATCTTTATTTGCAGTAACTCCAATAATTTTAAGTTCACCTCTTTTATGTTTTTCTAATACTTCTCCAAGACCAGTCGATAAAACATCTACTTCCCCTGTTAATAATCCAGCTAATGCTTTTCCTCCTGCATCATAAGGTACATATCTTACACTTGTTGGGTTTCCACCAGCAGCTTTAAAAATTTGTGCAGCAACTAAGTGATCCATTGAACCTCTAGAGCTTCCACCTGCAATTTTTACTTTTCTTGGACTTTTTTCAAAAGCAGCTTTTACATCAGCCCATGATTGGTATTTTGAGTCTTTTTTCACTACTAGTACACCATAATCAGCAACAACAGAAGATACTAAAGTTAAATCTCTAAAAGATTGAGGAAATACACCTTGAAGTGATCTAATTACAATTGGAGTTGAATTTACCATTAAAGTATTTTGTTGTTTTTTTGCAGTTTCAATAATATAAGCAATAGCTTTACCTCCACCACCTCCTGACATATTTTCAAAAGAAGTTTCTTGTACTAAGTTTGATTTTTTTAAAGCTTCACCAACACCTCTAGCCGTACCATCCCAACCACCACCAGCACCACCTGGAATTAAGAAGTGAACTTTATCAACACTTGAAGCCACTGAAGATGTAGCTAACCCTGCAACTAAACATCCTGCGAATGCAAGATTTTTGTAAACTTTTGTCATTGAATTTTTCATAATAGTCCTTTTGTTTTTTGTTATAAGCAGTTTAAAGAAAAAAAATGTAAGAAAAATAAAATTTGATTTTATATTCTTAATTTAAAAAAAGCTCAAAATAGAAAATAATAGAAAACTAATGATAAAATCATTATCTAATTTATTAGAGGAATATAATATTATGAAAAACTTTTCGATAAAACTAAGAACTAGCATTTTAGGTTTGTTCTTTGTTGTTTCAAGCATACTTGTGTCTATAACACTTTTAGTTGAATATAATTTAAGTAAAGACATTGCTTTAAATGCAACTAAAAAACCTTTTGATAAACTATCATTAGATGTAATTGATCATTTAAATACTTTTACAAAAGAAAGTAATAGTTTTATAAATATTGTTGAAAATATTGATTCTCTATCATTTTTACCTAAAAAAATGAATCTCATAATTTATTAGAAGTAATAACTTCAACTTTAACTCTTCGAGATTATATATCTTCAATTTATATAGGCTAGGAAGATGGAAGATATTATGAGGTTTTAAATCTAAGCAATAATAAAAAGTTTATGAATAAAAAAAAATCTCCAAAAAATTCAAAATGGTTTATAATAAAAATTTTATTTGAAAATGGTAAAAAAGTTCAGTATGAAGAGTTTTTAGATGAAAATCTTACTCAAATAGCATCTTTTAAAAAAGATGTTGCTTTTAATCCTAGTACTAGGACTTGGTATAAAAAAGCCATTTCTTCTTCATTGATGATAAAAACAAAACCTTATTTATTTACATACTTAGAAAAGATTGGGCTAAGTTATGCAAAAGAAATAAAAAATAAAAAAGGTATTGTTTTAGGTATTGATATTACATTAGATAGTTTGAATAATTTAATAGGGAAACAAAAACTATTAAAAAATAGTGAAGTTTTTATTTATAAAGAAAACGGAGAAATTATAACATATAAAAAAATAAGAACTTCATCTACTAAACTTAGAAAAAATATTTCTGAACATTATTCACAATTAAAATCTTTAAATAAAGAGCAATATCGTATAAAAATAGATTCACAAGAGTACTTTCATAATAAATATAAAATTACTAATAGCGAATATTTACAAATTCTTACTCCTCTTAAAAGTATAATGAACCCATATATTGAAAAATATATCAATATATTCTTATATCAATTCTTTTATTTTTAATAATTTCTATTCCTTTGATATTTTTTAGTTCAAATTTAATTATAAAACCTTTAATGAGAATGATTGATGAAAATAAAAAAATAAAAAATAGAGAGTTTGAAAAGGTAGTAAAAGTTGATTTTTATATTTTGGAAGTTAATGAACTTTCAGAATCATTATTTGATATGTCAAAATCCATAAAAGATTACCAATTGAGTCAAAGAGAATTAATGGATTCGTTTATAAAACTAATAGCTACAGCAATTGATGATAAATCAAAGTATACCGGAGGGCATTGTAATCGAGTTCCTAAACTAGTAATGATGATTATAGAAGAAGCGAATATCTCGAAAGAGGGTGTTTTTAAAGAATTTAATATAAAAAATAAAGAAGAGTTAAGAGAAATAAATATTTCAGCATGGCTTCATGATTGCGGAAAAGTAACTACTCCTGAATATGTTGTAGATAAAGCTACAAAACTTGAAACTATTTATAATAGAATCCATGAGATTAGAACAAGGTTTGAAGTTATAAATAGGGATTTAATTATTGAATCATATAAAAAACTAAAATTAAATGAAGATGAAAATACTGTAAAAAAATGGCTTAAAAATGAACAAAAAAGCTTAAAAGAAGATTTTGAATTTGTTGCTAGTATGAATATTGGAAATGAATTTATGAAAGATGAAGATAAAGAAAGAATTAAAAATATTGCTTCAAGAAAATGGATGAGATATTTTGATAATACTTTAGGTTTATCAAAAGAAGAATTACTTAGATTCAAATCTAGTGATAAAAGCTTCCCTATTCTTGAGAATTTATTGTCTAATAAAAATTGGCATATCAAAGATAGAGAAGATTCAAGTTTAGAAGAAGATAAGATATATGGATTTAAAACTCCAATACCTAAAGACCTTTATAATTTTGGAGAAATATATAATTTAACAATTTCAAGAGGAACTTTAACAGAGGAAGAGCGATATAAAATTCAAGATCATATAAAAATGACAATAAAAATGCTTGAACAATTACCTTTTCCTGATAATCTAAAAAATGTTCCTTTATTTGCAGGAGCTCATCATGAAACATTAATAGGTACAGGATATCCTAGAAAACTTGTAAAAGAGCAAATGCCATTACCAGCAAGAATTCTTGCGCTAACAGATGTTTTCGAAGCATTAACAGCTTCTGATAGACCATATAAAGATAGTAAAACATTGTCAGAATCTATTAAAATACTAAGTTTCATGGTTAAAGATAAACATCTTGATAAAGAAGTTTTTGAACTATTTCTAAAATCTGGGGTTTATTTAAAGTATGCAGAAGCATATCTTAAAAAAGAACAAATTGATGAAGTTGATATTAGTAAGTATTTAGAAAAATAAATTGGATTATAATGGCAGACAATATCGGATTCGAACCGATGGTAGATTACTCTACGTTACCCTTCCAAGGTAATTTTACAATCATAAATCTAAAATACTATTAGTCCAAGTATGCTTATATATCAACGCTGGAGACATTAAACTAGAGTTGAATAATACTACTAGAAAACATAAAAATAACTTAACTCTATCTTGTATTGTGTATCGTTTTGTGTATTATTCTTAGATTAGAAGTTAGGTTCATTAATGCATATTGAACACCTGAGCCATTTCTAGCATTTAGTAATCCATCAACAACCCATTTAAGAATTTTAACTTTGAACTGAGGGTTTAACCACATAGCAATATCTACGAAGATTTCAGGTGCAACCCAAGTTCCTTTATTCAACTTACCTCTTTTAATACTTTTGAGTAAACCTCCGTTTTCAGAGGTTTGCTTTTCGAGTAAACCCGTAGATTCCCGTGTTTGGTTTTCAAGTGCTTCTAGGAACTCATTTGTGGATTCCATTCGCCAATAATCATCAAGCCTTCTCGGAGTAAGTCCCATAGCAACTCTATTCTCATTAAAGCCATCAACTAAATCTGTTACATTGAACATCTCAGTTACATTTGATTGTCTAACAACAACGTTACCTAGAGTCCTTTCCATAAATACTTCTGTTTTCATCTTAATGTGTCTCCTTCTAACGCTAATGCGTTTCTTTCCAATTCGCTCCAATCTTTGCTTCACCTTCTAAAAGGATTCTAAAGTTGAAATGTTCAGTCACTTCTAGGAATGACTCTACACATATCTCAGCCACTTTCTCGGCATACTTATCTAACACTTGTATCTGTACTTCATCAAGACCACCCTTGAAGTAACTTGACCTGCTGTAACTAAACACAGGAATTGAGTTCTTTTGTATCTTCAAGTGATGATACAGTGTTGTTTCTTATTCTGTCAGAACATATCAGAGCTAATATATAGAAGTCTGACAATAGCTTTATTGAATTGGAGGAGATGAAGGCTTCAGGATGAGGTACAGAAGAGTTATTGTATACTTGATAAAAACATTAAGGATTAGAAATATGGATATTGCATCAGGTATAGCTTCTATACAACTAGCGTTAGATTTATCTAAAGGTATTAAAGCAAGTAAAGACCTTATGAATAATGGAGAAGTAAACTTACAGATTATTGAGTTAATGGAGGCATTAGTAGATGCAAAAGGAGGACTAGTTGAAGCTAAGAATCAAATAGTAGATAAAGATAAGCTTATTATGGAATTACAAAAGAAACTTAAAGTAAGTAGTAATATTTTTGATAAAGATAATAGCCCTTTTGTATGGATGAAAAACAAAGAAGAAAAAGACATAGCTTACTGCTCTAAGTGTTATGCAAAAGATGGTATTTTAGCAAAGGTTATGAATGATAGACCAATGCAGAACTTGGGAACACATCAGTGCCCTGTATGTGAATCATGGTTTGGTAAGAAAAAGGACCCTCAATCAGAATTAGATAAAGCTTTTGGGGATGTATTTGGAAAATAAACAGATGATAAGACACACCTACGTAGTAAGTCACACTTAAAGACATCCTATACTAATCTTATGACATCAGTCTAAGTGTTTATTGATTAGGAGTTACATAAGGATGAGTATAGTAATTCTTTATCTTACCTATACTGCTACTTATGTTATTACCTATATTAATATTAGTTAAGGATTCAACAAAAGTATTCCTTTGTTATCTATTTCTATCTCACTTTAGTTTAACTAACTAGAGTTTTTCTTCAACTATATATATACCATCCTTACCTTTTTGGTCATACTATATTTATATAGCTATTTCATAAACACCTGTTCCTGTCTGTGTTATAGGTTCATCATCGGTATTATTAATATTATAATAGTTCAGTACCTTTTGAGAAAACTCATAATTCGACTTCTTACTTCTACCAATATCAAATCTTTCAGAATCTTTCTTTATCGCTTTTTTGCCTATATACCATTTGTACTTTGTTGACCCGACTTGAACAATTCTTAGATATCCTAACTCCGTTAACTCTTCTTTAGCTTTAAAATATGGCCTACGTGAAACTCCAAGTATTCTACAAGCTTTTTCATCTGCTAAATCTCCATCTTTTATATTCTCATAATAGATTAGACTCAATAGTTTAAACGCATTAGCTGATAATTCAAGAACTGCCTCTTTCATTATTACTCTAGATTTTGTAACAGTAGCAACATATCTCCTTTTTGTTCTTCTTTCTTTTTCCATCTCCTTCATCTCTCCTTATTTTTGTTAAGGAATTCACAGGTAAACCTTCAAAAGTTATTGAAAACTTACCTCTGATATCGTATTGTTTTATTTTGTTGATTTTGTGGACTTCTTGTCCTATAGCGAGGGGGTTGAAGCAGAGCCCTAAAATAGGGTATTGTTAGAATTATGAAACAGGGTTAGTTTTTGGATTTAAAAGTGTTCTGTGTGAGCATCTGTGAGTCATTTATAGACCCTAGATATGAGATTATTAGTTGTAGATGTATTTAGCCTTTCAGGCATCATCTAGATGGATTAAATCAGCTATCTTACTTCTTCTTTTTCTTTCGTTTTAACTCTAGTTGATGTTTATAAAAACTCTTATCAACAATCGCAATAAGTATCAAAAATGAAATAAAACAAATAGGAACAATGTAAACAACATCAAAAGGTAAATCCATTACAGTACTCCTTTGTAATCAAGTATTCTTTTTACCTGTGTATGAGTAAAGTCTTTATCTGTTTTAGTTTTGATACCACGTTCATTCAGTCTAGTTGCAATACCACGTAAGCTCATGTCTTTCTTTTGATACCTCTTGATTGATGAGATAACTTTCTGTTCATCAGGGTTCTTCACTAGTGTCTTTGTTTTACCTTCTGTTACCACATCATAACCGTAAGGTATAGAACCTCCAAGTTTTTCACCCTTTGACTTCTTCAGATTCATCGTTGCTTGTATTCTAGTTTTAATCATCTGTCTCTCGTAATCCGAAAATGCAGTTACAATCTGTTCCATCAGTAGAGACATTGGGTCATTTGAATCACCATTAGTATCAACGATAATCAACTCAGCACCTTTTCGTGCTATCTCAGTCCGTATCCAACCTGTTTGCATTACATCCCTTGACAATCTATCAAGCTTCTGAACGATAACTGTGTCATCTTTCTTGATTGTGTTCAGCAGTTCCATAAGTCCTGTACGTTGTTCTAGTTTAGCTCCACTCATCGTATCACTGAACTGTTCTAGAATTGGCTCAAGGTCATTCTCTTTAGCAAAAGTGTTGATAACTTGTGTTTGTATCTCAAATGAATTAGACTGTTTGTTTTCATCTGTAGAGAGTCTTAGGTACGAATAGATAGGCATTTGATAACTCCTTTAAGGTTGAATAGTGGTACACTTCAGTTGAACTGTTCCAAAATAGTAACAGATTTAGAGTGAAACTGTCAAGAGCTTCGGAGAGAGAAACAACAAGAGAATACAACTCAAGAAGCCATTAAGTAGCTGAGGTAGAGAATGTAAGAATTTGTAAAGAGCGGGATATTTGGTATCTCTTCATTTTAGGATGTAATCAATGAAAGAAGTCTCTTTTCAAGTAATCCTCCGTCTGCCTGATAGATTAGAAAGCAGATAGATATACAATGACAAACCTAGTGATTAATAAATGCTCTCAGGGGCTTGTGTACACTTATGTATTACTTAAACAAAGAGAGATTATGGGAAGATATGAAGGAAAAAGAAAGGGCTACGGGGGGAATATTGAAGCCCTCTTCTACATATATGACCCTTCACAGATTTTTACTATTTTTTACTATTGCTTTTAGTGTTATTTTGATAGAATAAATAAAAAAGTTATTAAGGGACCACATTGTTTATCGTTAAAATATTGTTAGTAATCATTTCAGTTGTTCTAGTTGTTAATCTCGGATTTTCACTCTTTGCTATAGACAATACAGTAATGACTTGGATTAATGGCAAAGAATTAGATGTAACTAAGACTACAGACCTTTGGGGAATAAGAGGACAGATAGGTGATATCCTAGCAGGACATTTTTCTGCATTGGCTGTCTTTGCAATAGCCTATAGTATCATACTTCAAGTTGAAGCGAACAAACAAATGAGAGAAAGTATAGATAAACAAGAGAAAGCATTAAGACATACAGAAACTAATATTCAGCAACAAACTGAATCTAATATTGAACAAGCAACAAGTACACTTCAACAAGCAAAAGCTATAGAACTTCAAGCTAAATCTATAGAACAACAAAATGAAGCTTTAAGAATACAGTCTGAAACTCTAGAAGGACAAATAGAAGAACTTAAAGCATCTAGGGAAGAGAGTAAAAAACAAACAGAAGAATTTTTTATACAAAATATGAATGTAAAGTTAGATAGATATTACAAAATGATAGAAAGTAATGTGAATTCTATTGTTCCTCAGGATGAAGTAGTTACATTTATGAATATTGCAGTAAAACAATTCCCTCATAGCCCAACCTTAAAAAAAGAAGAAGAAACAAAACTTGATGGATATAGGATGTTATCCTTTAAGCTTTATCTCTTACTTGAACACATGTATTTAAATATTGAGCTTTGTAAAGAATATCAAAGTAGTCATGCAATGTTCTTAGAAGAATTTAAGTTAAAAATTCATACTGATTTTAAAATAGAAGCCATATGTATTATAGCAACAGAAGAACAAAGGGCTAAATATACTTTCTTTAAAATGCATAAGCCAAATGGAATACAAAATCCTTAACTAAAAATAAAGATGATGTATCCTAGTTGTAAACTAACTTATCTATCGCTTCCTTTAGAATCTCCAAAGGATAGCGACTTGCATACCTTCCCATCGTCATACCTTCATGTGTATGACCTAGAAGCTCTGAGATTACCAAAGGATTTACTTCCGCATACTTCAGTTGAGTAGCTAGTGTATGTCTCATGGAGTACATAACTTTTCTATCACTACAACTAACATTTGACTTTATATTACGAGAAAAGTAATGACTGATACTAGATTGTTTCACTTCAGTTAGAGCTAAGGGTAAGATTAAATGTATTCCTTTTGTTATCAAAATGTCATGAAACGGTATAATTCTATAGCTACTCCTATTTTTTAATATCTGTTTTTTATCTGTTAAATCAAAGTAATAAATATCATTTTTTGATTTTATTGAAGCTTTCCAGAGTTCAGATAATCTCATTCCTGTATAAGCAAGAGTGTAGAAAATAGCTTGTTTGTTCTCATCCTTAATACTATCAACTATTGAAAGTAAAGTCTTCATCTCTTCTTTCGTGTATGATTCTCTTTCTTCAAGTGGACTTATTGTAGATGTCATACTTATGAACGTAGCAGGGTTATATGTTATGATTTGATGTGATTCACAATACTTAAAGAATCTCTTAATATATTTGATACAACTCTCAACGCGACCAAAGGAAAGCCTATCTTCTTTCTTTATCTTTATTTCAATAAGTTTCTTAATAGGAACACTTTTATATTGCTTTAGATTTCTAGAAGGGAGATTCTCTATTATGTTTTTTATTTTGATGAGGTCATTTAATGTTGTTTCTTTGACTTCACTCTTTTTGTTAATAAGATGAATAAATACTGATTGAAAAAAGCTAAGTACTGAATTACGTGTAGTTAGACTGATGTCTTTTGAATTATAATACAGGCAGAAGTCATCAATAGTCTTTATATATGTATGAGTAGGCTGTAGGGGCTTATATGATGTGCTTTTATTATTCTCTAGTATATCAGTAATAAAAGTTTGACATGAAGTCTTTAGATATTCCTCTGTAGTGTTAAGTTCTGAATATAGTTTCAAAGTTAAGTATTTGTTTAGTATGAGCGTAGCTTTTAACTTTGCTTCACTTTTATTTTTAGTCTTAAGACTTTTATTTATCTCTAATCGATTGAAGTAGGGTACTAGTTTTTTATAAACTCTTATTCTAAGTTTATAATAGCCATGTATAGTTTTTACTAAAGAATTCATTTTGTAATCTTTAAAATAAGTCTTAGTTTGTGTATCGTTTTGTGTATTGGTATGTATTTGAAACTTGAAGTAGATATTTAGATGTGTGTTGTAGAGCCTACATAGTGGCAGACAATATCGGATTCGAACCGATGGTAGATTGCTCTACGTTACCCTTCCAAGGTAGTGGATTAAGCCAGCTCTCCCAATTGTCTAATTGTAAGTTAAAATATTGTAATTTGTTTGTGTGTTTAAAATAAAAAGTTTTAAGTGTGGATAAAATGCTGTAGTAGAAATTTTGAGTAAAAAAAAGGATAGTATAAATACTATCCTTTAAATGAAAGATTACAGTCCTGTAACGTTTTCTGCTTGAGGACCTTTTTCACCTTCAGCAACTTCAAAAGTAACTTTTTGATTTTCTTCTAAAGAAACTCTTCCGTAACCTGAGTTGTTGATTTGTCTATAGTGTACAAATAAATCTTTACCACCATCGTCTGGTTGAATAAATCCAAAACCTTTTTCACTGTTGAACCATTTTACTGTTCCGTTTACTAAATTTGCCATTGCAATTCCTTATGTGTTTAATATGCTAAATAATCTAAGATCAAATCAAAAATGCATATTAACTCTGTCAAAATTGTCTCAGTGTAACTGGCAAATATGGCAAAATTATATAAATTTAAAGATGTATACTTCTAGATTAAAAACTTGAACCGATATTCTATCTCATCTAACCTTTAATTAATCCTTAAAGTAATGAAAAATAGATAGAAATTTGAAATTTTAGCCTCTGAGAGTGAAAATACTAGTAAAATACTATAAAAAACAACGGTTTATTTTTAAATTAAATATCTTTTTTTCCTTTCTCAAGCTTACTAATTGCATTTTAAAATGAATTTTATTCTAATATTAGTGTTTTTTAAGCTTAATTTGTCAAAGAAACTACTCCTTTTTATTTATTTAACAATGAATAAATCTACTTCTGTTCCTTCTAAATTTTGTAGTGAAGTAAAAATTCTAAAGTTTTTCTTGATTATCTTCTTTTATTATCAAGTTCATCATACTTATATGAAAACTTTATATCTTTATATGTGTTGATACTAAAAGTTCATTATTTATGATATATCTTTGTCATATATTTTACTAATTAATATAATTGGAAGATATTTTGTTTTCTGCAGATTTTAAATATCTCTTATATATTAAATAAATATCATGTGATAACATCATAAAAATATTATTTTATATGTTTATAATGTTTTTATGATACTATTTTTGGCTATAATTAATCAAGGGGTTTGAAATGACTAATAAAAATAATAATATAGAGTTTTTAAATTTTAAAAAAATATTAATCCTTGGCACTAATATTGGTATAAAGGCAAGTATAAATAAATTATTAGAAAATAAAGTAAAAGAATTAAAATTTAATAATAAAATTATGAGTATTGAAGAATTAGTTTTATTTGATTTAATAATTGTTCATGTAAATTATTTTAAATTTGATAATCTAAATATATTTTATAAAGAATATGGAATTAATATTCCAATTATATGTATTACTTCACAATTTGATGAAAATACGATGTTACTTACAAAGAATAATTCAGTTAAAAACATATTAATAGGCGAAGTTCAATTAGAACAAATTCATATGTATGTAACTATAGCTTTAAATGAAAGAAAAAAGATACAACTAGAAAATCATCATATTTATTGTTTGCAGAGTGCTAGGCTCTTTTACAAGCTTCAAGAAATAAAACTAACTAAATACGAATCAAAGTTATTAAAACTAATGATATTAAATAAAGATTCTATTCTTACTTATAAGGAAATTGAAGATCAAGTTTGGGGTGAAAAAAAATGTTCAATATATAGCATGAGAAATATTGTAAATAAAATTAGAGATAAAAGTTTTCAGTCTATTATAAAAAATATTTCAAAAACAGGATACTTATTTAATAATAGTGAGTTTTCCTAATATTGAATTAAGCTTTTGAAATTAAATATAGATCTGATATATTATTTATAAAGCACTCTTCCTAGACCTAATAAAAATACTGCAATAGCATAGTTATCATATCCATTATCTAAAGATAGAAGGAAAAAGGAACCTAACATTATTGCAAAGCCACCAAGTTTTGGATTTATATGACTTTTTAACTCTTTTAATATGTATTCTAACTGACCTTTAGAAATTTCAACTTCTAGATTTCCTTTACTTGCTTTTGTAATAACTGATTTCAAATCTCTAACAATAAAGGGTAAGTCTTTTACTTCATCAACTAAAGTATCCAAGATACTCTCTTTAGCACCCAAAGCTTTTGGAATATTAGTTTGCAAAATAGGTAAGATATCTTTTACTCCATTGAAGTTTTCAATATAGGTAGTTCCCAAACCTTCAATAATAGCACTAACTCTTAAAATATAAATAGCATCACTTGGTAGCTTAAATGGGAAATCTCTTGTAGTTTCTAAAATCTCAAAAGCTAATTTTTGCATTGATTCACTATCAAGATTGTTGTTTGAAAATATTTCAAACATTTTTGCAGTAAACTCTGCTAATTCACTAACAGGTGCTTCATAGCTAATAGTTCCTAAACGCTTATTTGCATCTATATATGCTTCGTAGTTTTGTTCATTTGCTGCTTTTATAAGCTCAATTATTGCTACTCTTGTTTCATTTGGAACAGTTTTTACCATACCAAAATCTAAAAATACTATTTTTGAATCTTTTGTAATTAAAATATTTCCAGGATGTGGGTCTGCATGAAAATATCCATTTATTAGCATTTGTGTTGTATAAAACTCTACTAGTTTTGAAATTACTGCTTTTGCATCTATATTGTTTTTAAATATATTTTCTTTATCATCAAATCTAAAACCTTCCTCATAACTCATCACAATTGCATCGTTCGAGCAAAACTGTTCGTATTGTTTTGGGAATATTATTCCACTATCTTTATATGTATGTGAAAATTTTTTTAAATTTCCTAGTTCAGTATTAAAGTTTACTTCTTCTAAAATCATTTTTGAAAATTCACTTATAACAGCATCAATAGAATTTTTTGTATAAAAAGAAAAAAGTGGTTTAAATATAGAATTAAAAAGATTTATTATCTTTATATCAGCACTTACTTGTTCTTTAATTAGATGTCTTTTAAGTTTTACAGCAACTTTTGTATCATCATCTAAGTAAGCTATATGAACTTGACCAATAGAAGCTGAGGCAATAGGAGTAGTATCAAAAGATTTGAAAACATCTTTTGGAAAACTATTTTTATATACTATGTCAAAATGCTCTTTTGGCATATGAGGTATTTGGTCATGAAGTTCTTTTAATTCATCAAGATATTCTTGTGAAAAAAAGTCGGCTCTAGTTGCTAAAACTTGAGCAAGTTTTATAAAACTAGCTCCCAAAGTTGTAATAGTACTTTTTAATTTCTTTGGTTTTAATGGTTTAAAAAAAAGAAAACTATCCTTTTTTTTAATAACCATAAATAAAGTAAGTAAAAAAGTAAATACTTTATAAACTCTCAAAGGTGAATAATATCTCACTTTAACTCTTGTTTTAACTTTTCAAGGTCATCTTTAGTAGCAAGTCCTAAATCATCAATTATTTCTTTTAATATAGATTTTAATTTCTCTTTATTTTTTTGCTCTTCTTCTTTACCTTTTTTCTCAATTGATTCTAAAAAAATTTTAGCATCGTCAGTTTTAATTTTCCCTGATTCTTCCATTTTTTTAACTTCTTCTTCAACTTTTTCTTTTAAAAGTAATCCTGCACCTATTCCTGTATGTAATAGTTCTTTTAGCATTTTTTATCCTTTATTTAAATATTTACCATGGACCTTGAAATCTATTAGGTTTGTGGTCACATCTTTGGCTATGTTTTGTAATTCTACCGTGAACTCTTTTTCTCCATCTATCATAAGCTTTTTTTGATAGAAGTTTTCGCATTTTATTTTTAACTTGATTTTCTTTAAGTCCATATTGTAAATATATTACTTCAAATGGAACTCTATCTTGCCATGCCATTTCAATAAGTCTATTTTCATCAAATTCTTCAAACTCTAAATCTCTTTTTTTTGGAGCCTTTGGCTTAACTTCTTTTTTATAGTTCATTTTATTGTATTAAAAAATCTTGGAGGTTTGTTTTTCCATAAGATATGTCACTGTTGGAATCTTTTATTGTTTTTGCAATTAACCCCATAAGTGTTTTAACACCTTTTGTTTTTTCTGGATCTGTTTGAGGAAAGAGTCGTACAGTTACTGCATCACCTTTACTTGAAAGTTGGATAAAGAAACTTTGTGGCTTTCCACCTTCAACTGCTATACTTTCTATTAATGCAGAGTTTTCTTTCTCATTTATATACTTGTCTGTAATTTTGAGAATCCCTTTTTCTATTTGGTGCATCATAGGTTCTATTACATCATAACACTCTTTAACATTTTTTGCTTTTTCCAATACTATATGTGGCATATACTTCTCCATATTTTAAACTAATGTTATTTTATATGAATTATCTATTTTTTAGTAGTCTTTTTTTGACACTTTATAAACTTACCGGATTGTTCAGGGCTATTTTAATAGTGAATTTAGCTCCTTTATATTTTACATCTTCATATATATATACTTCATTTGAAGCAGTAATACTTCCCTTTAGATGGTTTGTTACAATATCATGACTCATATATAAGCCAATTCCTGTACCAATAGATTGATGTTTAGTAGTAAAATAAGGTTCAAAAATTTTGTCTATAATCTGCTCTTTAATTCCACCTGCATTATCTAATATTTCAATACATAAGATAGACTCTTTTTTATAAGTATTTATAAAGATTAATTTATCTTCTTGTGCTTTTTCAACTAGAGCATCTTTTGCATTATTAAGGATATTTATTAAAACTTGAATAAATTCGTTTTCAATTGACTCAATACTAATATCATCTATCTTTTTAATGATTTTTATATCATTAACTATAAATTGAGAATTAATCATATTTAATACTTTTTCAATAGTTTTAGAAATGACAATTTCTTTTATCTTTCTATTATTAGGATCAAAGAAACCTCTAAAATCTTCTATTGTTTGAGATAGATATTGTGCTGAATCATTAATAGAATCCATTGCTCTATAAAAATCTTCATCATCTAACATTTTCATCTCTTTATGCAGTCTTGTACCAGTTGCTGCAGTTGAAATTACGCTTAAAGGCTGTCTCCACTGATGTGCAATATTGCCTAACATTTCGCCTAAAGAAGCCATTTTTGATTGTTCTGCAAAAAGCTTTGTTTTATTTTTATTATCTTTTATTTCATTATCTAATTGTCTAGTCATTTCATTTATATTGTTAGCTAAATCTTTGAACTCATCATTAGTATTTATCTGTATTGGTTTATGTAAGTTATTAAGTTTTATTTGTTGTGTGCTTTTTGAGATAAAATTTATTTTATTTATAAGAAGATATTTAATTATTAAAATCAATACTAAAATTAATAAACTTGTAATAAAAAGTGATAGGAGAATCATATATTCAATTCTTTTATCTATAAGTTTTGAATTTTCTAAATTCGAAATCGTAACAATAACTTCTCCTAAAATCTCTTCATCAATTATAACATTTGATTTAAAAGAATTTTTTTCATCTTCTGCCACTTCTTTTCTATAAGTTTGGGATACAATTTTTTCATTCATTATTACTTGTATTAGGATTATATTTTCATACGCTTGTGAAGTGTTTTCAACAATAGTATCAATGGCTGCATAATCATTTAATAAAACAGAATCTAAAATAGAAATAGAAATAGTATTTACTATTATTTTACCTTGCTTATTTTGTAGTGTTTCAAGAAATTTCTTTTCATCTTTAATTATAAAATATGCAAAGAAAGATAATAAAGATATAACGGCAATTAAAACCGTTGCTGTAATCTTGAATGTTAATTTCATTAGAATTTAGATGAATTATTCATACTTTTTTTAATAATAGTATAGTCATCATCATTTGCCTCAAGAAAACCAGTTTTTTTGATGGATTTTAATACTTTTTTATCTTTTAAATTTAATAAAGATTTTTTTAAAGTATTGTAAATTTTATCATCAAGTCCAGATCTTACTAACCATGGTTTTGTAACATTTTCAAAAGTTGAAATACTTTTTAATCCTCTATTCTTATATTTTTTAAAGGAACTTTCTTTCACTACTCCTGCATCAAAATTCCCATGAACTACTGCTAAAGCAACTTTATCATGTCTATTTAAATATTCGTAATTTTTTAAATCTTTTGAAGTTATATTTACTTTCAGTAATTCATTTTGAGCAAGATATCTTCCTATTGTTGATTTTATATCTCCAAAGGCAAAGCTTCTATTTTTTAATTCTTCTAAGGATTTAATATTAGAGTCTTTATTTACTATAAATACTCCATTAAAAACTTTTTTTCCTTTTTGTTCTTCCATTACTAGTAGTTTGATGTGAGTATTTCTCTGCTTAGCTAAGATATAACTTGCTGGACCAAAACGTGCAAAATCATAATCTCCTCTTACCATACCTTCTAAAGCACTTTCATAAGATGGATATATTTTAATAGAAATTTTTAAATCAAGACCTTGCTTCTTAGCATCTTTTTCTAGATATTGAATAATAGGCTTAAACTGCTTGTACATAACAGAAGCTTTATCTGAAGTATAAACACCAAACTTTAAATTTGTAGCATAAGTATAAGTAGTTAAAAATATTAATAGTAAAATTATATTTTTAATATTTTTCATTTAACTTCCTTTTTTTAAGGATTTTTAAAATTATTTATTAAAAATTATATCATTTTATATATAAAAGTTTAGAGGCTTTCTACTCTATCTTTTCCATTTGCTTTTGCTTTATATAAGTAAAAATCTGATGCTTCAATTAGTTTCTCTGCTGTGTTAATTTCATCATTTGTTTGACTAATTCCTAAACTAACAGTGATTTTAAAATCTTTAAAATCAATGTTTTTAATTTTTTGTCTAAGTCTTTGTGCTATTTTTATAGCTGTAGATATTGTTGTATCAGGCATTAAAATTGCGAATTCTTCTCCCCCATATCTAGCAGCCATATCCATTTGTCTTATTGATAAGTTTAGAACTTCTCCAAGCTTTTTAAGTACAATATCACCTCTTTGATGTCCGAAAGTATCATTTATTACTTTAAAGTCATCTATATCCATCATAATTAGTGATACAGGAGATTTACTTCTATTTGATTCAGAAACTCTTTTTGTTATTGTTATATCAAAAATATCTCTTAAATAAAGAGTTGTAAGCTCATCAATAGTAGAGGTTTGAAGTAAAACATCACTTTTACCTTCTTCTATTATCTTTGGTTCCTCTAAAGTCTTAATTATATTTTGTAAATAATCTAAAGTTGCTACTAAAAGCCCAACATTTCTATTTAGTTTTTTATTTAAAGTATTTAAATGTAAAATAATTCTTTGGAATGTTTTTTTTGCAATATTTTCTTTTATATAAACTTCATGAGTTAATGATTTCATAATTAAGCAATAAAGTTTATTTGAGTATTTATTTTCATACATCTTCAAAATTTCTTTTTCACTAATGATTTTTTCTATTTCTGATATTTCAAGTACTTCATCTTGCATATCAATAATATCTTCAATATGTTGTGTTTTCATTACTTACCTTATGGTACAAACTATTTAATATAAATGTATAACATAATTTGTATAAGTAATCTTTGAAGATAGTTTTAGATAGAGTATATGCATAAACGTTTTTACGTATACACTTAAATTGTCCTTCATGGTGTTCATTAGATTTGTCACACCCATCATTTAAAAAAATTTAACTTACAATCACAAATAGAATAACCATACATAAATTTAATTTCTGACGAAATAATTAATTCGTCATTTAAACTAAGCACAATAAACATTCAATTAAAGGTATATATATGAACAACTTAAAAGTCGGAGTTATTGGAACTTCAAAAAAAGAAGATGAACAAAGATATCCAATACATCCAGCATTTATCAAGAATTCCAGAAAAACTGAGAAAACAATTAATATTTAAAAAAGGTTATGGAATGCCATTTGGAATAACAGATGAAGAAATTGCCTCACAAACAGGTGGAATTGCTTCAAGACATGAATTATTAAGTGAAGTTGGTACAGTTATTATAAATAAACCTGTATTAGCTGATTTAGAAGAACTGCGTATTGGTGGAACATTATGGGGCTATGTACATTGTGTACAACAACAAGATATTACACAAGCAGCAATTAATCGAAAACAAACACTTATTGCATTTGAAGATATGTTTGTATGGAATAATAATAGACAAGGTCGACATACATTTTATAAAAACAATGAAATGGCTGGATACTGTGCTGTTAAACATGCCTTACAATTAAAAGGTATTGATGGACATTATGGAAATCAAAGAAAAGTTGTAATTTTTGGATTTGGTGCCGTAAGTAGAGGAGCTATTTATGCATTAAAAGCTCATGGCTTTAGAGATATAACTATATGTATCCAACGTAAAAACTATGAAGTAAGAGAAGAAGTACTTGATTGTCATTATGTAACAATTCAGCCTGGCATCAATGATGAAGCACGAATGATAGTTGTTGAACATGATGGCTCAACTAGTGCATTATCTACACTTATTAGTAAGACTGACATTATTATAAATGGTATATTTCAAGATACACAAGATCCTACTGATTTTATAAGAGAAGAAGAAAGTTCTTCTTTAAAACCAAATAGTCTTATTATTGATGTAAGTTGTGATGAAGGAATGGGATTCTTTTTTGCAAAGCCAACAACTTTTAAAAAACCATTAATTAAATATAAAACTATTGATTATTATGCAGTTGATCACACTCCAAGTTATCTTTGGGAAAGTGCGACACGTTCAATATCAGGAGCTCTGATTGTTTATTTATCAACAGTATTAGCAGGAAGAAATGCATGGCAAGAAAATGAAACAATTAGAAAAGCTATTAATATTGATGATGGAGTAATTCAAAATGATGCAATTTTATCATTTCAAAACCGTGAATTACAATATCCACATGGTATTGAAGCGAAAGTAGGGTGATTTAGTTAGAGTCTAAGATTTTTTGAGTTAACAAATATTTACTATTAATAAGTTACAATAGAAATGTGTTATTAGATGAAACTTTAAATAAAGTTGAGCCTTTTAACTAACTTTTCTTTTGTTATTTTGTATTTTCCACTCATCTATAAATTTATTTGCTAGCTCACTATAATTACAATCATTGCACTTTACGGTATCATCAATTTTTACATCTAGGACAAGCAACTTGTAACTCTTTATGATTATCAAACATCATCTATTATCCTTGTTTAGTTTTTTAGAAGAATAACATTTTAAATTAAAAATGAATAAAATCACTCTTTATCAAAACCATCAACTATAATTGCTCCCATTGAAGCTGGCATTGAAATAATGATTATTCGTTTAATAGCTAAAATAGTATCATCGATAATTGGCAATTTATTAATAGCAAGAAGTATTAAAGAAACTACAAGAAAAGCTATAAAATAAGCTATAAAAACTCTAAATACAAAAGCTAATTTTTTATATTTTATATCTGCTTGAAAAATACTTTGATAAGTGTAAAAACTCAAAAATATTATTGATAAAAAAAGTAATAAAAAAAGATTAAATAAAGGTAAAGTTTCACTTAATCTCCAAGCTTCTTCAGAAAATGATATTGGAATTGCTAAAGCAAATGCACCAATAGTAATTTGGCTTGCATCTTCTAGATTAAATCTTAAACTATTAATTACTTTTTTCATATATTTTCATTCTCTTTTTATTAATCTATGTGCTAATAATTTCTTATTATTTTCTGATATTTTTAATATTGCTTTTTTACTAACTTAATTTCAAATCAAAAGTCATCTGAATTAAATTTTAAAATGATTTGATTATTTAAAAAAATGGAGGAGCTAGTCGGACTCGAACCAACGCATACCGGATTTGCAATCCGGGGCATTACCAGCTTTGCTATAGCT
>CANNFB010000020.1 GCA_947503785.1 uncultured Campylobacterales bacterium
TAATTTGGACGGGAATTATAGGAGATTTATCTAGCTTTGTCAAGAGGTATTACTTAAATCTAGTTTAAATTTTGGAATTCGAATTTTTTTGGGGTTTTTACTAGGCTTTCTTTGGGTTTTTTAGGGTTTTAACTTTTTTTGTTTAATATCAGTCTAGTAATGTTTAGTTTACTCTTTAAAGTTGTTGTCATATATGTATGCAGCTATTTCTTCTAAAGTACTTTTATCATATGCTAAATCTGGCATTAATCCATAAACTTCTATTTTATCTTGCATTAAAGACGTTTCTTCTTTTGGACTTAATACCCATTGTGTCATGTAATGTACAAATTCTTCTTTATTTGGAAATGCATTTTTATATTCTTTTTGTATTTCTAGTACGGTAGGAGCTGATTTATTTAAGTTGTTTGTTTTATGACAAGTAATACAATTTCCATTAAATAGAAGTTCTGGATATGTAGCATTTAAATTAATAAATATAATAAAAAGTAATAGTAGATATTTCATATTTGAAGTATAGCCTTTTTACTTTTTTCATTTATTGATTTGAATTAAGAAATAAACAAATCTAGGCAAGTGGATCTTCTCCCGTTTCCCATGAACTTAAATATTTTTCTATTAAATGGAAATCTTCACCTTTATGTTCTGTAAGTGTTGTGTATTGATTCTTTTTTTTGACTTTAAAAAGTTTTTTCACTAAATCCATATATAAAAGAACTAACTTTCTTCTTTTTTCAATAGTTCGACCTTCCCTTATATCTAAGTCCATTAAACAAATATCATCTTTAATATTTGCACGTCCTATTGATAAAGAGTATTTATCGTATTCCCTAATACTAATTGCAATGTGATCTGTTCCTGTATCCATAACTTTTGAGAAAATTCTCATAACTTCATTTATAAATTTTTCTTTTGTTTTATTTTTTATTTTTTTATTTATTTCAAATTGCAAGTGAGGCATATTAAGTCCTTTTGTTTTTTATTTTGTCTATTCTAATACTAGCATTCTTGAGTATAAACCTGCTGTTGTTGTATAACCTACTTCTGAAAATTTTAGATTTTTATTTTTATCGTAAATTAAAGTTGTTGGAAAGGCTTTTATATTAAATTTTCTTGAGTAATATCCATCTTTATCATTTACAACTTTAAAAGTAAGGTCATTATCTCGTAAGTATTTTTGTATCTCTTTTTTTGTTCCTGATTGAACTGCAATAGTAATAACTTCGTAATCTTTTGATATTTTTTCTATATTTACTGCTTCAAACTTACAAGTAGGACACCAAGTAGCCCAAAAATGCACTAGGATTGGTTTGTTTGTTTGTACTTTGTATTCTGTATTATTAAGTAATTTAAAATTCTCTATGTTTAAGTTTTCTTTATTTAAATCTAGTGCTCGATAGTAACTCATTGCATTCATTGCAAGTGTAAGCATTAGCACAAAGATTACAGTTTCTTTAAAATATTTTTTAATTTTATCTCTCATTTCTTTCCTTGAATAATATTAAGAAAAGAGTATACATAATTATTGTGTATTAACTATTTACTTTTCTTTAGTATATGTTCTTTTACTACCCAGTTCGCGAAAGGTATTGAAGAAGTAAATGCAGGACTTACTGCATTTAAGACATGTACCGAGTTTTCATCAGATTCTACTACAAAATCTTGTACTAATTCTAATGTATTTTTATTTAGTAATTGTGCTCTAATTCCTGGCGTACTCCAAGAATCAAAACCTTTATGATCCATCTTTTTTGTAAGCTTTATAGCAAGTCCTTTTAAATAAGAAAGGCTATATTTTTTGATTTCGTTAAAGGCTAAGTTTCTAAATCCAAAAGCATTTGTAAGAAACAATTTTGACTCATAATATATAATTTGTATAAACTCTTTTAGATTAAAGTTATCAAAACCTTTATAGTTCTCTCTCCAAAAAGCGGGAATTGCTGTTGGGCCTATTTTACTTTCGCCATCTACTGTGAGAGTATAATGAACTCCTAAAAATGGATTATCTAAATTTGGTACAGGATAGATATTAGTTTTTAAGTGTGATTTATTCGTTTTATCTTTTAAATAAATTCCTTTAAATGGAATAATCACATAATCTTTTGAAAATCCAAAATCTCTAGCAATATTATCTGCATATAATCCTGCACAATTTATTATTTTTTGTGCCTGAAAATCTCCATGGCTTGTAGATACAACATTACTCGAACTTGAAATATATTTACAATTTAATAAAAGTTCAACACCTAATTCTTCAATTACTTTTGCAAACTCTTTTGTAACTTCTTTAGGATTAACTGTTGCAGTACTTGGACATAAAAGAGCTTTTTTATGAGTTTTAATATTTGGATATAAAGCACTTAGTTGTTCTTCATCTAACCAATTAAGTTCAACACCATTTAAATCTCCCCTTCTTTTAAGTTCTTTTAATCCTTCTACTTCTTTATCATCAAGAGCAACAACAACTTTTTTACACTCATTTATCTGCAAACCTCTTTGTTTCACAAACTCTTTTAGTGCAAGATTACCCTCTTTTGTAAATTTTGCTTTTAGTGAATTTACATCATAATAAAAACCAGCATGTAACACACCTGAATTTCTTCCACTACTATGCATAGCAACTTCAGGCTCTTTTTCAATTACTAATATTTTAGAATTTGGAAATCTTTGTTTTAAATTTCTAGCTATATTTAATCCAATAATTCCAGCTCCAATAATCAAATAATCATACATTCTTAATATCCTAAGTCTTCATCTACTAAAATTAAAACTATTCTATTTTTTTCATCTGCTTTTATATAAGTAAATTTATTTGCAATATTATCAAGATTGTGTCTAGGTTCTTTACCCATTTCTATTGATTTATTATTCATTCTATCAATATTTTTAACAGCTGCTACTTCCATTAATCTTTTAAAACCATCTTCTACATTTTCAACTATTTTATTTTTTCCTACAATTACTAAAACTTTTTTAGGTCCAAAGATAAGAGCTGCAACTCTATTTCCACTTCCATCTGCATTGACTAGTTTTCCATCACGTGTTAGTGCATTTGTTCCACAAATAAAAAGATCAGTTAGAATACCTTTTCTTCTTCTGCTAGTATTTTCTTCCATAGAAATACCTTTTTCATATTGATTATATAAAGTAATGTCATCTTTATTTACAACATAATCAAGTAAGCCAACTTCTGAAACACTAGTTGAACCACCAAGTCCAATACTCATACCACTTTTAATATATGTTTTACTAAGTTTAAATGCCTCTTCTTTAGTTTTTACAAAGTGAGGATCATACCCACAGTTTTTTAATGTTTCCAAGAGTTCATTCATATTTCTTCCTTTTATTTAATTATTACAATATGTTTGCATCATATTAGCAAAAAACTATACTGCACTTGCAAACTCTTTTTTCTCTTTTGATAATTTTTTATGTAAAAACATTGAACTTGCAAATATAATAAATCCTACAATATGAGTGTTTTGTACAATTCCAAAATAACTTTCAATATCAAAAGCACTATCTGGAGTTAATAATAAAACAGCTGCAACTGTAAACATAACTCTCTCTAAAATCATCATCTTTTGATCCCAGAACCCTTCCATAACAATTGAGAAAGACATAATACCCATTAAAGCAAATCCAAATACTTCCACTCTCTCAAACCAAGTTCCTGTAATTAAAGGTGTAAAAGCAAATAATAGAGGAATAATATACATTCCTTTTCCAACTTTCCAAGAAACTAAACCTGTTTGCATTGGAGGAGTTTTTGCAATTGCCGCTGCGGCAAAGGCTGCAAGACAAACAGGTGGTGTAAGATTTGAATCTTGTGATAACCAAAATATTATCAAGTGTGCTGATAATAAGTACATTGCAACTTCTGGTATTTCAATTCCTGCGTTTACAAGTGCTGCCATTTCTGGACTCAACATAAGACCAACAAGAGCAGGTGCAGATAAAACTGAAAGAACAACATATGAAGCAGTAACAGGTAATCCCATACCTAATACAAGTGAAGCAATAGCAATTAAAACAATTGCTATTAATAAAGAGTTACCTGACCATTCCATAATTAATTGAGAAAATGTGATTCCAACACCAGAAATATTAATAATACCAACAATAACACCAACAGCAATAAGTAAAACACCCGTTACTACCATATTTTGTGCACCCAATGCTAATGCTCCAAGTATTTCTTCTATACCCATTCTTTTATTTTTTGTTAAATAAGAAGCAAAAATTATTGTAACTATTGCAATACCTGCTGAATAAGTTGGTGTAAATCCATAAACTAGTAAACCAACTAAAGTAGATAATGGAATAATAAAGTGAAAACCTTCTCTTAAAATTGGAAGAATTTTAACATCACTATTTTCACCTTTAATATTATGTTCTTTAGCATGAATATTAATATAAAAAGCAATAGATGCAAAATATAAAATTGCAGGTAATATCGAAACAGTAACAATAGTAACAAATGGTATATGTGTCATCTGTGCCATAATGAATGCACCTGCTCCCATAATTGGAGGCATAATTTGTCCACCTGTACTTGCTGCTGCTTCAACTGCTGCTGCAAATGTTGGTTTGAAACCTGCTTTTTTCATCATTGGAATTGTAATAGAACCAGTTGATACTGTATTTGCAACAGCTGAACCTGAAATTGTACCCATTAAAGCAGATGAAAATACTGCAACGTGACCAGTTCCACCAGTATATTTACCAGCAACTGCACTTGAAACATCTACAATAAAATCTCCAGCTCCTGATTTTAAAAGGAAAGCTGCAAATAAAATAAACATAAACACATAGGTAGATGAAATTGTTGCAATTGGACCAAATAAACCTTCACTTGTATAGAACATTCTGTAAAGGAATCGCTCTGGACTCATTCCAGCAAAAGCAAAAATACCATCAATATGCTGTCCTAAAAATAGTAAATATGCAATACAAGAAACTATAAGTCCAGGAATAATCCATCCTGTAGATTTTCGTACTAACTCAACTGCTAGAGCAATTGTCATAGAAGCTACAATTAAATCACTTGTTCTCATTTGAGAATTTGCAACAGCATAAAGACTTTCTTCAAAAAGCATCATGTATATAAATGTGCTTAAAGAAAGTATTGCAAATAATAGATTGAAGTAACTTATTTCATTTTCATTTTTATTAGCTTCGTATGTTAAAAAACCTAAAGAAGAAAGTAAAGCAAAGTGAGCAGAGTTAAACCATAAATCACTAATACCACCCCAAATATTTACCCCAAAGTGAAAAAGGGATATACAGATTGCGTAAATAAATATTATTTCTTTGAAATATTTAATTTTTATCATTTTTTATTCCTATATAAATATAGACAATATATAGACTAGGTAAACAATTTTAAATTACTTACATAACCTATATAACAAAAGAAGAGTCTTCTTTTGTTATGTCTTAGTTAGTTGACTATTTTGCGATTAAACTTGAAGGGATTGTAATACCCTTTTCTTTATAAAATCTAGCAGCACCTGGGTGTAAAGGCATAGGTAGACCAGCAATTGCTTTGTCAAGTGACATTGCTTTTGTAGCTTTATGTACAGAATTCAAAAATGGTAAGTTTTCATAAATGGTTTTTGTTAAAAGATATACAGTTTCTTCTGGAGTATCTTTTGTAACAACTAAAAGATTCGGTTGCGCGATTGTATTAATATCTTTTGTTTGTCCAGGATAAGTTCCTGCTTTAATTTTAAATGGAGTCCATACTGGATAGTTGTCATTAATAGCTTTTAAATTTTTTTCATCAAAATCTAAAACTTTTATTTTATCATTTCCAATAGATGCAAATGCATTTGTAACAGCAGATGTTGGAGGACCTGATGGTGTATTCATACCTTGAACTTTTCCATCTTGTAAAGCAGTTGAACTTGGTGTATATCCTAAATATTGAACATTCATTTTATTAAAATTGATATCTAATGAACTCATAATAGTTTCAGCAGAAACTCTTGAACCTGAAGATCTTCCACCAATTGCAAATCTTTCACCATAAAGATTTTTTAAATCCATGATATTTCCAGTTTTTGCATATTTATTTTTAATCGTAAATTGTTCAACATTTTGCCACAACATAGAAATTGATCTTAAGTTTTCTTTTGGAGCACCTTCATACTTAGCTTTTCCTTGCCATGCCATAGAACCAAAAAGTCCTTGTAAAATTGCAAAGTTAACTTCACCTTTTTGAAGCATATCAACGTTTTCACCAGATCCTGCAGATGTAATAGCTGAAAAAGTTGTTTTATGGTTTTTTGCTAATTTAATAGAAGCAATTGTTGCAATTCCAACACCTACTGGATAATAAGTCCCACCAGTACTTGCTGTTGCAATTACATATTTAGTTTCACTCTTAGCTGCATTTGCACCTGTAATCATTGTAGCTGTGATTGCTGATGTAACAAGAATCTTTTTTAAAATTGATATTTTAGACATTGTATTTCTCCTTAGTTTTTATCTAAAAGAAGTATAACACATTTTGAAACAAAATTGTTTCAGAATTGTTTCAAATTTATAAATTTATCTTATATCTCCTTATTTAAGGAGTTTATAACTAATCTATAATATATCCAAGCCCTTTTTTTGAAACAATAAAGTCTTCATCAACTATTTTATCTTTAACTCTTTTAATAACTGTACGCATTGTAGCATCTGAAGTTTTTACATCATTCCAAATAAACTCTTTTAAAAACTCTTTTGTTTTTATCTCTTTTACATTAGTTACCAAAGCCTGAAGAAGTAAAGTTTCTTTTTTTGAAAGATTTATAATTTTCTCACCTTTTAATAATAAATTTGATTTAGTATTAAAAGAATAAGTACTATTTAAAAATATAAGTTCTTCTTGGATTTCTTCTTTTGATTTATCTTCTAAAACTTTTGTTTTTACTTTTTTTAGAATTTCCATAATATTTTTAACTTCCAGAGGTTTTACAAAATAAGAAATTACATTTAAACTAATTGATTTAAAAAGATATTCTTCATCTTTATGAGCAGAAACAATAATAAACTTTTGATTATCATTTAAAACTGTAATATCTTCAATCATGGAAAGGCCATCTTTATTTGGCATTTTAATATCTGTTAAAACTAAATCAAAGGCTTTTTTCTCTTCAAAAGATTTCTTATACTTTTCAAAACCTTCTTGTCCGTCTTCTGCAACTTCTACCTCATCAAATATTGTATCAAGATAGAAACTTAATATCTCTCTTGCATCTTCTTCATCTTCTACTAATAATACTCTTGTAATTAAATCATTCATTATAATGTCAAGAAGTTTTAAATATATAAAGTGATGATAAATTTTACACCATCTTTGATATTTAAAACTTCTATTTTTCCTTTCATATTTGTTTCAACAATTGACTTAGTCATATAAAGACCAATACCTGTACCTTGATGTTCAAACTTTGTAGTAAAATATGGCTCAAAGATTCTATCTATTATATCATTCTTTATATTTCCACCATTATTTGAAATCTCTATTTTTATATTTTTATCTTCTTGTATTAAAGATATATCAATTAAAGCATCGAAATCTATATTCTCTTTCTTTGATAATAAGGCATCTTTTGCATTATTTAAAATATTTAAAATTGCTTGTTTTAATTCATTTTCATAATTAGTTATTATTATATCATTTGAAATGAACTTGATTTTTATATTATCTGATTCATATTGGTTTTTAACCATATATAAAAGTGTATTAATACACTCTTTTACACAAAATTCATTTTGAACTTTTGAAGGTTTATAAAAGTTTTTAAAGTCATCTATAGTTTCACTCATATACTCAATATGTGTATTTGCTTTAGTCATAAACTTATCAAGCTTTTCACTACTTACAGTTTCATTTTTATAATTGTCTCTTAAAAACTGTAAGATTAAAGATACATTATTTAAAGGTTGTCTCCATTGATGAGCAATATTTCCAAGCATTTCACCAATTGAAGCTAGTTTACTTTGTTGGATTAAAATCCTATCTTTATCTCTATTCTTCTTTACTTCATCTTCAACTTTTAGTTTTAACTCTTCTTGACTTACTTTTATTTTAGTTATGTCATTAATATATCCATAAAAATGACTTACATCTCCAGAGTGATTTTTTATCAAAATTACTCTAGATGATATCCATCTTATTTCATTTGCTGCATTTATTACTCTACAAACTATTGTAAAGTTTGGAAGATCATTTTTTAAGGCTGCATTAATTGCAACTTGCACTTTATTAATATCATCTTTATAAATTAGATTTATTAAACTCATGTGGTTTGATTCAAACTCTTGCTTTGTATAGCCAAAGGTTTTAATACTATTTGATATATATTGTATAGATAGCTTTTTATCATTTACAAATTTAAAAATAACAATCTTTCCGTCTTCAACTAAAAGCTCTACATCTAAAAGCTCTTTTTTCATTCTTTTATTTTTATCTATATCCATAGACATCATTAGCATACGACCAAACTCATTATCTTCATTTACAAATGCTTTACCCCGAGCTAATACCCATTTGAAACCTTCATTTTTTGTTTTAAGTCTGTATTCACAAATAAAAGTATCATCATTTTTTGCAAAAATTTTATCAAATAGATTTTTTACCTTTGCTTTGTCTTCATTATGTATAAGTTCAAACCAATCAGAGAATGTTTGAACTTCTTGTTTTTTATAGCCAAACATCTCAAGCCATTTATTAGAAAAATATATTTTCTCAGTATTAAAGTCAATATCCCATAAACCATCATTTGATGCAATAATTGCTAACTCAAACCTTTTTTTCCAATGTTCTAAAGATACTGTTTTACTTTGTAATTCATGATTATATTCATTAAATATGTTTTTTATAAAGTTTGAAAATACATATGTAAATAAAATCAAAACTGCTGTAATTACTAAGATATAAATAAATATTTGAAATAATAAATTTCTATATTCACGTTTTATTTCAAAAACTAAATCTTTTATTTTATTATCTATAATATTTTTATCATAAAAAGTACTAATTAAAAAATTATACTTCTCATACATATAAGTTAAGTTTTTGAATTTTTCACTATATTCATAATCTATAAAATAGTGCTCTAGTATTTTAAAAGAAATATTTTCTTTTTTTTCAAGTAATAATTCATTTGAATTTTTTAAAGTTTTATTATTTTTGAAATTATAAGTATTTTGAGAAATTATATCATAGAACCAAATATTATAATTATTTGTATCTATTGTATTTATTATTGATTTTCTTGTAATTTCTTTTATTGAACTTATTGTAGAAAAAGAACCTATATAATAATCACTCCTATCAATAGTGACTTTATCAAAAAAACTAAGTCTAACAGTTCTTTGTAAATCATCTTTCCAATACTGTAAGTTATCTTCTCCTTGAGAATATATATATTTTAAGATAATATCTTTATTTTTAATTTGTATTTTAGTATTAAATACTAGTTTTTGTAAATAATTGATTGAATCTTTACCATATAATATATCTAATTCAGCTTTTTTGAAAATAACCACTTTAGTATTATTTTCTTTTTCAATTAATTTTATATATTTTTTAATTTCTTCTATTTTCTTTAATGATTTAGATTCAAAATATCCTATTACTTTATATGTGATTTTTTTTAGTAATATTTCTTCTTCAAAAAAAGCATCTTTTAAATTCTCTTTAACTTGATTTTTAAATCCTTGAAGTTCTTCTTTTTTATTAAATTCATAGTTTAATAAAGTTTTTTGTTTTAATAAGTCAATTTCTCTTTTTTCTTTTGAATCTAAAATAAAAAAAGATATTACAAGTAATAATCCAGCAAGAAGCATAATAAAAAAAACAGGTATTTGTGAGAAAAGTTTTTGAATGTCATTTAAGCTATATTTTTTATTACTTTTAAAAAACATTCATTTACCTTTATTTAGTTTCAAAATTGTTTCACTTTTATAGTATATTGAAACTAAATAAAAAACTAAGTTAATTTTTCAAGATATAATCTCTTTGAACTTAAATATGAACCTTCTAAATTATCATCTTTAAAAAAATCTCCACAAATTCCAAGAGATAAGTCTTCATCAAAAAGATAATTTTCATTTATAGATTCCTTTACATTTGCATACTTCCAAAAGTGTGGCATTACATGAAAACTTTTTTCTAAATTTATACCTGAAATATCATAAACTTTTTTTATCATAAACTCTTTTATTTCATCTTTATTATTTAAGTTTTCCTCTTTACAAATATTAGAATTTAAATGAAGTACATAACTAGAAAATTTTTCATAATCATATTTTGATGAGTTATCAATAATATTTTTAAAGCTAATATCATTTAATAGTTTTGGATTTATTATATTTTGTGAAGTATAAGAATATAACAAAAGAGTTGCAATAGATTCATATTTAACACTTTTTAATTTACTTTGAAAAGCTAAAGGAAGTTCTAACTCTAGTTCTAAAATTTGTGGAGTTGGTATAGTTATAATTAATTTATCAAAAGGATAATATGACATACCATTTTCATCATATAAATGCCATTTATTCGCAATTTTTTTACATGATATTATTTTTGTATTTTTATTAAAATCGTCTTTTTCTAGCATTGAAGAACAAAGTTTATTCATACCTTTGAGAGGATAGTAAGAATTATTTTTCTTTACTAAGATTTTTTCTTTTACTTTCTTTTCAGAAAAAGCTATAAAATCTTTATCTTTTGCATTAAAATAAGGAGTTCCATGATCTATTAATTTATCATTTACATATCGAGTACTACATCTTCCACCTGAACCTCTAGCTTTTTCAAATATTTTAACTTCATTTCCATCTTCTTTTAAAAGATTGTAAATATTTGTTCCACTTAATCCTGCTCCTATTATTGCAATGTTCATTTTTTATCCTAATACTTATTTTAGTTTATTAGAAGAATTTTATTAAGTATTGAAGTTTTTTTGTAGTTGTTTTTTGTCAGTTTATAAAAACTTAAGAAATAGATTGAAATCAAGTATAAGATGATTTCAATCTGTTTTATTTACTTTGTCATTTGTTTTAAATATTTTTTATATTCAAGCTTATCTAGTTTTTCAACTTTGGCTTCTACTTCTTCTTTCATACTATTTTTATATGCAGAAATTTTCTTTCTTAAAGTTGAGTTTTTAACTCCAAGTATTTGAGTAGCAAGTATTCCTGCATTTTTTGCGCCATTAATAGCAACAGTAGCTACAGGAACTCCTCCTGGCATTTGAACAATTGACAATAATGAATCCATACCTTCTAAATTAGAACCTCGTACAGGAACTCCAATAACAGGAAGAGCAGTTAAAGCTGCAACCATACCTGGTAAATGTGCAGCACCTCCTGCACCTGCAATAATAACTCTTAAGCCTCTTTTTTCAGCACTTTTAGAATACTCAACTAATCGATCAGGTGTTCTATGAGCAGAAACAACACTTACTTCATATTCAACTCCAAACTCTTCACACATAAGTGCTGCTGCACTCATAACTGGTAAATCTGAATCACTTCCCATAATAATTCCAACTAATGCTTTACTCATATTTCTTACTCCCTTTTATTTTTAAAATATCTTTTGCCTTCATTGCTTTTTCTAATGCTACATCAATATCATCATCTAATACAGTTATATGTCCCATTTTTCTAAATGGTTTTGTAAAACTTTTTCCGTAAAAATGAAAAGATAACTCAGGAATTTCTAAAGCATCATGAATTCCCTCAATAAATGGCTCCCCTTCGTATCCTTCTTCTCCTAACAAATTAACCATTACAGAAGGAGAGATTAATTTTGTAGAACCTAAAGGAAGATTTGTAACTGCTCTTATTATTTGTTCAAACTGTGATGTTGCACATGATTCAACGGTATAGTGTCCTGAATTATGAGGTCTTGGTGCTATTTCATTTACTAATATCTCACCATTCTTTGTTAGAAATAATTCAACGCCAAAAATACCAACACCATCTAATGCCTCAATTGACTTAATACAAATATCTATAGATTTTTCTTCAATTTCTTTTGAAATTCTAGCAGGGGCCATAACACTATCACAGATATTAACTCTTTCATCAAAAAGCATTTCGACAACTGGATAGCATCTAATTTCACCTTCTATACTTCTTGCAACTATAATTGCTAATTCTTTGTCAATATCTACAAGTTCTTCTATAAATGATTCACTTTTAATAGCAACTTTAATGTCAGTTTCAGATTTTAGCATCTGAACACCTTGTCCATCATAACCGCCCATTTTGGCTTTTTGAATTACAGGAAATCCAAAGGCTCTTAAATCATCTTCATTTTTTATATTTTTATACTTTGGAACAGGAATACCTTTTTCATCTAAAAGTTTTTTTTGTTCATATTTATTTTGGATTAATTCCATTACATAAGGAGATGGATAAATCTTATGCCCATGATCAAATAACTCTTTTAAAATCGTAGTATCAACATGTTCTAATTCAAAAGTTGTTACATCTGATTGTTGTACTAATTCTTCTAATTTTTCTTTATCATAAAATCCACCTATGATATGTTTATCAGAAACTTGAGCTGCTGGACAGTTAAATGTTGGATCTAAAATCGTAACATGAAAGCCCATTTTCTTAGCTTTTTGAGACATTATTTTACCTAATTGTCCACCACCTATGATTCCTAATTTTAAATTAGAATAGTTAAAGTCTTTATTCATTAATTTTTCATCCTACAAGTTTATATTATAAAAGCATCATTACATCACTTACAATGCACTTTCCACCATATTTTTTTATAAAGCTTCGAATATCCTCTTGCATACATAGGTATTTCTCTTCTTCACAAACTGTAAATATATAGTTATTACTAAAAACATCAGTTATGTCATCTGCTGTTTTAAGACCATGGCTACCATTTCCTGCTATATCTTTGATAAGCGTATATCCTGTTATCTCATATTTTGTTAAAAGTTTCAAAAATCTATTTATATAAATAGATTCAATAATTACTTCAACTTTCTTCATATTAATCATCTTCTACCCCCACAATGTATTTATAAAAAAGTAATATAATGGAATTCCCAATGAAATATTAAAAGGGAAAGTAATAGCTAAACTTAAAGGTAAGTATATTCCAGGATTCGCTTGAGGAACAGAAAGTCGCATAGCTGCTGGAACTGCTATATAAGATGCACTACCACTTAAAAGTGCTAAAAGGAACGCATCTCCTTTTGAAAGTTCAAAGAAATATGCTAAGGCTACTGCAACTGATGCATTTATTATAGGCATTACTAAAGCAAATACTATTAAGAAGTATCCAACTTTTCTAAGCTCATAAATTTTTCTTGCAGCTACTAATCCCATATCTAAAAGGAAGAAAGCTAGGAAACCTTTAAACAAAGTTCCAAAAAGTGGCTCCATTGAGTTCCAACCTTTTTCACCTGTTAAAATACCAATAATCAAAGCTCCTACTAATAAATAAACTGAAGGATTTAAAAAGGCTTCTCTTAGAATCTCTTTCCAATCTGTTTTTTCTGCTTTTTCTCCATTTTTATCTTTTGCAAATAGTGCTGCAAAAACTAATCCAATTACAATAGCAGGAGATTCCATTAGCGTCATAGCTGCTACCATATAACCACCATACTCTACACCCATTGTTTGTAAATATGTAATTCCGGTAATAAAAGTAACAGCACTTATTGAACCATATGTTGCTGCAACTGCTATGGCATTGTAAGTATCAAGTTTTCGTTTTAATATAAAATAACTGTAAATGGGTACAAGAGTTGCCATAAATATAGCTAAGAGTAGAGCCTTTAGAACATTAAGATCTAATCCACTTTTTGAGAGTTCATATCCACCATGCAAACCTATTGCTATTAATAAATATAAAGAAAATAGTTTTGGTAAAGGTTGGGGTATAGATAAATCAGATTTTAGAAAGACCGCAAGCATTCCTAAAAAAAAGAATAGAATGGGGGGATTTAAAATATTTTGCAATATTATATCAATATTCATTACTGTTAATTCCTTAAATAGTTTTATTTTGTTTTATAGTATTTTAAATCTTTTCAATTGAAAAGATTTTATCAAATTAATAATTTATAACTAATTACCTTGCATATATAAATAAACAGATAAGAGTAAAAAAAATCCTGCATAAAGGTAAAGATTCTTTTGTTTTTCTTTTCTTAAGATATTTTCATCAACTTCAAAAACTGCAATTGACTTTAATCTTCCATTATCAAAATATTCTAAGAATTTATATCCTTTTATAGAATATTTTTCTTTTATTTTTTCTAAATTTTTTTCTCTCTGGTCTTTGCTGAAACCACCAACTATTATATTTTTCTTCATTATAACCTTTCATGTAATATATAATATTAGTTAATTAAAACGTGAAGTATATCTAAAGAATCTTTTAATTTATCCCTTCTTATTCAAGTGAAATTTGTAAAGATAATGTCAAGAACTATATCCTTTTTATCTTTACAAAAAAACACTAAAATTAAATTATAAAAATCATTTAAAAAGGAAATATCATGGATATAGTAAAAAACTTAATAATGGTAAATATTGCGTTATTTGTAGGTTTAGGTGTTCTATCAAGTAGCATATCTGGCTAGGCTTAGAAATATGATTTATAGAGATTTATATATTTTTATTTAAATAATATATAAAATATATTATATGGACTATTGTATTTATAATTTAGTTCAAAGACATGGCGGCTTAAAATTTTATCAACAATATTCAAGCCTAAGCCATGACCTTGTTGTTGATTTGGTTCTCTTGTAAATGGTTGTATATAATATATCAAATTATTTGAAAGTTTTCTAGCACTATTTTTTACATATATTGTATTATCTTTACTTTCAACAATTATAGGAAAATCTTCAGCATATTTTATTGCATTATCAATTAAGTTTTTAAGTGCAATAGTTAAATAATAAAAATCTGCTTCAATATCAAAGTCATTTTGAATTTTTACAATTACTTTAGATTCATCTTCAATAAATAATTTTGATAAAGACTCCAAAATTAAACTACTAGATTTAAACTTACTAGTTTTTAAAATAGCAAAGTTTAACTTTTCTCTTTCAAGAAGTTTACTAGTAAGCATTTCAATATCATAAAAAATTGTATTTATATCTTTTATTGTTTTATTATCATTTTTTTGAATTTTTTCAATTAAAAATTTGCCTTTAGCAATAGGAGTCTTTAATTCATGACTTATATTTCTAAGTAACTCTTCTCTTGAATCTATAATATCAGATTGTTTTTCTAAATAAGAGTTTAGATTGTTTGTTATTTCACTTAATTCGTTATTCTCTCCGATATCTATTTTTATAGTTTTTTCACCATTTTTAAATAATTGTAAAACACCTTTATTAAGTCTATAAAGCTTTTGTTTTATTTCATATATAATTTTTGAGGAAATTATAAAACTAAGAAGAAGCAATAGTACAAATAAAATAAATAGTTCTAGTTTAATCGTACTTAAAAATTCATTTCTCTTATCTTGTGCTTGCTTTAATTTATCTTGTAAATATTTTGTCTCTAAAGTAAGTAATTTTTCTGTATCAATATTTATTTGTTCAAAATTTATATTAAAAGTTTTAAAATCACTATTTTGTTTAAGTACTAAATTATATAAGTCTTTTTTTATAAGTTTTTGCATAATGTCAAAATATTCAAAAATTAAAATCAAATTATTTTCTTCTTCTTTTGATTCAGAATTATTTATGATTATAGATTTTTGAGTATTTAGATTTTCAAAGAACTTATTTGCTTTGTTTATTCTTTCATTTACAATATCAATTTTTTCAAAATCTGTAATAATATCAAGAACTATCCAAGAATATGAGTTATTAAACTCTTTTAATTTTTCTACTCTTATTAATTGATCATACCTATGATTTTGTTGATAGTTAATACTATTAAGATTATAAATTGTATAGAAAAAAACTCCAAGGATAAATGTAACTATTAATATAATTAAAGAGAATGCTATAAAAAGTCGTTTTCTAATTGTCATAAAAAAACTTGTATCCAATACCCCAAATAGATTTAATATAATTAGGTTCTTTAGAATTATCATCAATTTTATATCGAATATTACTTATGTGCATATCAACAGTTCTATTTTTTGTATCATCATTAAGTGATGTTTTCTTTACAATATCTTCTCTTGAAATGATTTCATTTAAATTGTTTATAAATAAGAAAAAAATCTCTTTTTCAATTTTTGTAAATTCTATTTCTGAACCACTTAAAAAAATCCTTGAACTATTTTTATCAATACTTAAATCTTTTATTTTTAAAGAATCAAATTTATTGTATCTTTTTAAAGTAGCTTCAATCCTAAGAACTAATTCTCTAGGTTCATATGGTTTTGAAAGATAATCATCAGTTCCTAGTTCAAATCCATAAATTTTATTACCTATATCATCTCTTGCTGTTGAAATGATTATAGGAATATCTTTTATCTTTTTTAACTTTTTAAAAACATCAAAGCCATCCATATTTGGAAGACCTAAATCAAGTATCACAATTGTAAAGTCATCAGCATTATTTTTAAAAAAGTCAAGTGCATCTAAAGGGTTTGAAAAAGCACTACATGAATAACTATATTCTTCCAAATACTCACTTATTAAGTTTTGTAAACTTAAGTCATCTTCTAGTAGTAGTACTTTTATCATTTTTACCCTTTTTTATTATGCTGCTTTTTTTGCAATGTATTTTAACCAAAAAAAGCCAAATAATCCAGCAAATAAAGAAGCACAAAGTATTCCAACTTTTGCTTGTAAAATAAGTTCAGGTGATCCTACAAAAGCTAAGTCAGCAACAAAAATTGACATTGTAAAGCCAATACCACCTAAAAAGGATACACCAAAAATCTGACTCATAGTACTTCCTTTTGGCAATTGTGCTATTTTAAACTTAATTGCAAGCCATGATAAGCCAAATATTCCTATAACCTTACCAAAAATAAGTCCAGAAATAATACCTAAAGATATAGGTTCTAAAATAATACTTTCAATAGAACTAAAATCAATTGCAATTCCAGCATTTGCTAAAGCAAAAAGAGGAATAATAATAAGTGCAACAGGAAGATGTAAACTATGCTCAAGTCTAGCAGCAGGTGTTTCTACTGCATTAATCTTATCTTTTATATTTATTAATAATGCCTTTTGGTTTTCATGCATCATATAATTATCTTGAATAGGATATTTTTCATACTCTTTTACTAAGTTTATAGTATCTTCTGAAAAAGAGTCTGGCGTTTTTTTAGGTTTTGAAGGAATTGTAAGTGCAGCGATAACTCCCGCAATAGTTGCATGAACTCCAGATTCAAGCATAAAAAACCACATAAATAAACCAACAATAAAATAAGGTAAAATAGCATGAATTCCAAATCTATTTAATGATATCATAACAAAAAACATAGCTCCTGCTAAAGCAAGTGGTAAAATATTTATTGTTTCTGTATAAAAAAGAGCAATTACTAAAACAGCTCCTAAATCATCAACAATTGCAAGTGCAACTAAAAATGTAACTAGAGTAGTGGGAACTCTTTTTCCTAATAAAACAAGAGCTGTAATTGCAAAAGCAATATCTGTTGCCATTGGGATTCCCCAACCATTTGCTCCAACGTCATTAGCATTGAAATATAAATAAATTAATGCTGGGAATACCATTCCTCCAATTGCAGCTATTATTGGTAACATAGCTACTTTTAAATTTGATAACTCACCTGCTGTTATCTCTCTTTTTATTTCAAGTCCGATAATAAAGAAAAAAACTGCCATAAGACCATCATTAATCCAATGATGTAAAGAATGTGATAATGCCCATGATCCAACGTTAAAATCAATATTGACATGAAAAAAATGTAAATAACTTTCAGCAAAAGGTGAATTAGCTAAAGTAAGGGCTAAAAGTGTCATAAAAACAAGCATAAGGCCTGTCGTAGTTTGTGCATGTATAAAGTGTTCAAAGGGTGTAGCAATTCTTCGAAATGCTTTTTCCCATGGTGAATATATTTTCATAATCCTCCTAATAATTCGTTTTAGTTAAACTAATGTTATTATATATAATTTTTGTAAAGATAATAAGTGTATTTTACTTGACATTTTATTGACAATTTATTGAAGAGTGTTTTATTTTAGGTAAAAAAAAAGCTTCTAGATAAAAGAACATAAAGTTCAAATATCTAGAAGCTTTTAATGGCTCCGAATGCTGGATTCGAACCAGCGACCAAGTGATTAACAGTCACCTACTCTACCACTGAGCTAATTCGGAATGTGTGTTAAATTTAAAAGTGGCTCCGGCACCTGGATTCGAACCAGGGACCAAATGATTAACAGTCATCTACTCTACCACTGAGCTATGCCGGAATCTAATAAATTTATAAATCATTAAAAAGGTAATGGCTCCGAATGCTGGATTCGAACCAGCGACCAAGTGATTAACAGTCACCTACTCTACCACTGAGCTAATTCGGAATTTGTAATCCTCTTTAATGGGGTGGAATTATAGTAAAAAATATATAGTTTGTCAAGCCATTTTTACTTTTTTTTTGAAATTTAGAAATGAAGTGTTTTTTTACTAGTTTTATAATGGATATTAAGATTTAAGAATTAATAGTAGAAAGTTTATTCCCACTATTAAATTGATTATTTTTTAGAAACTCTTTGACATTCACTTACAAAGTGAATTGCATTTTCAACAGGAACGTCTGGTAAAATACCATGTCCTAAATTAAAGATGTGTCCAACACCCTGCATAGTCTCTTGAATTTTTTCTACGCATTTAGTAGTTTCTTCTTTAGAGTAAAGTCTACATGGCTCCATATTTCCTTGAAGAACGTATTTTTCTCCTAGTTTTTCTTTAGCCATAGACATAGGTGTTCCCCAGTCAACTCCAAATACATCAAAGTTTCCATATACTCCACCCATATTAATAAATGCAGATACACCTTTTGGAAACATTATAATAGGAACATTAGGATATTTAGCTTTTAAATGGTCAGCAATTTCTACCATATATTTCCATGAAAATTCATCATATTTACCTGGCTCAATTGCAGATGCCCAAGAATCAAATATTTGAACAACATCAATCCCAGCTTCAATTTGTTTTTCCATATAAAATTTTACTACTTCAGTAACTTTTCTTAAAATTTTATGTAAAAGTTCAGGATTTGAATACATCATTTTTTTACAAAGATTATAAGTTTTTGTTCCTTGTCCTTCAATCATATAAGTAGCAAGTGTCCAAGGAGCACCTGTAAATCCTATAAGAGCTTTATCTTCTGGAAGTTTTTGCTTTAATAGCTTAATAGTATCATATACATATGTAAGCTTATCTGCAGCTGCTTCCCCACCTAAAAGTGCATCAACATCAGCTTCATTTACAATTGGATCTTTAAAAATTGGACCTTCGCCTTTAATAAAATCTAAGTGCATTCCCATTTCATTTGGAATAACTAAAATATCAGAAAATAAAATTGCAGCATCAACTCCAACAATATCTAAAGGTTGAATAGTTACCTCACAAGCTAATTCTGGATTATGGCAAAGATTTAAAAAATTTCCAGCTTCTGCTCTAACAGCCATATATTCTGGTAAATATCTACCAGCTTGTCTCATCATCCATACAGGAGTATAAGGAGTTTCTTTTCTTAAACATGCATCTACAAATATTTTTGACATTAATATTCCTTTCTTTATTCTATATAATTTTTTATTTTTTTCCGACTTTACCTAAAAAATAAAGTCCAATTGCTAGCACCATAATTGATAATGCAAAATACAACATTTCTAAAGCGCTCGTATATTTCATATGCAATACTCTTTGGAAAAACCCAACTACAAGTACCATAATAATTACTTTTGCTATTTTATCTTTTAATTGATCTAAAGATGAAATAGCAAGGATATTATTTCCTGTCTCTTTATCTTCTGCTATTTCTATTTTTGATATAAAAAGTTCATATATACCAAATGCAAAAATTAGCATAACAATTGCAATAAGGTATAAATCAACTGCTCCAATTATTTTACTAACAATAACTTCATGAAAGTCTTTTGGGTGTAATCCATTTAGATATACATTAAGGGTATATCTTAGAACTTCATATATATCAACAGAAGCTACAATAAATAAAATTACAGAACCTACAAGTCCAAATACAACTGCTAGAAGAATAAATAATCTACTCTTCCACATAAGGCTTTCAAAAAGTCTTTCTATCATTAGATATCGTTTTCCATTTCAATCCATTTTAATGCAATTCGTACAGAGTTAGTTGCAGCACCAACTCTAACTTGATCCGCAACGTTAAAATAATGAACTATATTTGGAGCGTATACATCTTTTCTAATTCTTCCAACATACGTAATATCAGTATCAGTTGAAACAATTGGCATTGGATATGCATTGTTTTCTAAATCATCAATAACTTCAACATTTTCAAACTCTTCTAATGCATTTCTTACTTCACCAACACTTACTTCAACATCTTCATTAAATGTAACTGTAATTGATTCAGAATGAGATCTTAAAACTGGAACTCTAACACAAGTTGCAGCTACTTGAATCTCTTTTTTAAGAATCTTTTGAGTTTCATTTACCATTTTCATTTCTTCTTTAGTAAATCCATTCTCTTGAGCAACATCTATTTGAGGAATTACATTTAAAGCAATTTGATGAGCAAAGGCTTCTTTTTTAGCATCAGATAAGTTGAATGCAAAAAATGCTTGCATTTGTTTTACTAACTCTTCCATACCAGCTTTACCAGCACCTGAAACAGCTTGATATGTAGAAACATCAACTCTTTTAATTCCATATAAATCATCTAAAGGTTTTAATGATAATACCATTTGAATTGTTGAACAATTTGGATTTGCAATAATTCCAGTTTCTCTCCACAAGCTAATATCTTCTGGATTAACTTCAGGTACAACTAATGGAACTTTTGGATCCATTCTAAAGTGACTTGTATTATCAATTACAACAGCACCTGCTTCAACAGCATATTTTGCAAATTTTTCAGAAATAGAACCACCAGCAGAAAAGAAAGCAATATCTACTTCATTTTCTTCAAAAACAGTTTCAGTTAATTCTAAAACTGTATATTCTTTACCAATATATTCAATTTTACTTCCAGCACTATTAATACTTGCTAAGGGTATAATATTATTTACTGGAAAGTCATACGCTTCCATAACTCTAAAAAGTTCTTCACCAACTGCACCAGTTGCACCAACAACTGCAACATTAAATTTTCTCATTTATCTAGTCTTCCTCATTTTTTTCTATATTATCATCTATTAAAGATGACTCGTTTACTTCATTATTATCATCAGATGAAGCTGTTTGATCAACACTTCTTAATTCAATTTTTTCAGCTGGAATTATTTCTCCATCTTCTGTATATCTAATAACATTACCATTTTCATCAACTTCAATCTCTTCTGCCTCTTTTGGACATTTTGCAATTGAAACTACTTTATCACCTTTATCAACATTAACAATAATAACTCCAGAAGTATTTCTTCCAGCTTTTCTAATTGTTTGCATATCAACTCTAATCATTTTACCAATAGAAGTAAGTGCCATTAAATCTTGAGTTTCATCAACTAAAACTTCTCCAACTACCGTACCTGTTTTATTTGATAATTTCATTGATATAACACCAGAACCTGCTCTGTTTGTTAATCTATATTCAGAAACAGTTGTTCTTTTTCCAATACCTTTTTCAGAAATTGGTAGTAACTCTTGAGCTTCATCAGAAATTACATCAGCATCAACCACATAATCAGAATCATGTTTAAATTTAATACCTCTAACACCTCTTGTACTTCTACCTTGTTCTCTTGTTTTATCAATATCAAATCTAATACATTGACCTAAAGATGTAAATATCATTAAGAATTGAGACTCAGCATCTGTAATTTTTGCAGTTACAACTTCATCAGCATCATCAAGAACAATAGCTCTTACACCATTTGATCTAATATTACTAAATTCTGATAATGATGTTCTTTTTACAATACCATTCTTAGTAAAGAATGCTAAAGATTTAGACTCGTCAAAATCAGTAGTAGGAATAATTTCCATAATTTTTTCATCATCTCTTAAGTTGATTAAGTTAACAACCGCTTTACCTTTTGCAGTTCTTGAACCTTCTGGAATTTTATATACTTTTAACCAGTATAATTGCCCCATATTAGTTACAAACATTAAGGTATCATGAGTATTTGAAACAAAGAATCTTTCTATAAAGTCATCATCATGAGTAGTAACAGCAGTTTTGCCTTTACCACCACGTCTTTGTTTTTCATAAGACTTAATTGGTACTCTTTTTACATAACCATTATGCGTAATTGTAACTACCATTGATTCATTAGGAATTAAATCTTCAATATCAATTTCATCATAAGAATCTTCAATATCAGTTCTTCTATCTGATGCAAATCTATCTTTAACATCAATTAATTCTTCTTTAATAATCTCATTTAATCTTTCTTCAGATTTTAAGATTGTTTCAAGATAATCAATTAATATTAATAATTCTTGATATTCAGCTTCTAATTTATCTCTTTGAAGACCGGTAAGTCTTCCAAGTCTCATATCTAAAATAGCTTGAGATTGAATATGAGATAAAGAGAATCTTGTCTGAAGTTTTTCTCTTGCATCTGTATCATTTGATGATGCTCTAATTATTTTAACTACTTCATCAATATTATCAAGTGCAATTTTAAGACCTTCAAGGATATGAGCTCTTGCTTTTGCTTTTTCTAATTCAAAAATAGTTCTTCTAATAATTACAGTTTTTCTATGTGATAAAAATACAGTGATTAACTCAGGTAAAGTAAATACTTTCGGTTCTTTGTTATGAACTGCTAAAAGAATAATTCCAAATGTATTTTCCATTGGAGTTGATTTATAAAGATTATTTAATACAATTTCACTCATTGCATCTTTTTTAAGCTCAATTACAACTCTAATACCATCTCTATCAGATTCATCTCTTACTTCTGAGATTCCTTCAATTTGTTTATCTTTTGCTAAGTTTGCAATTTGCTCAATTAGTCTAGATTTATTTACTTGGTATGGTAATTCATCAAGAATAATAATCTCTTTTTTACCCTTAGTTTCAATATGATGTTTAGCTCTTATTCTTACACGTCCTCGACCTGTATTATAAGCATCAATAATTCCACGACGTCCAAAAATTGTTCCACCTGTTGGGAAATCTGGTCCTTTAATAAATTCCATTAACTCATCAGCTGTTGCTTCTGGATTATCAACCATGTGTAAAACTGCAGCTAATAATTCATTTGAATTGTGTGGTGGAATCTTTGTAGCCATACCTACAGCAATACCTTCTGAACCATTTAATAATAAGGTTGGAAGTCTAGTTGGCATAACTGATGGCTCTTTCATCGTATCATCATAGTTAGCTGTAAAGTTTACTGTATCTTTATCAAGATCTTTCATAACTTCTTCAGCTACTTTAGTCATTCTAGCTTCGGTATATCTCATAGCTGCTGCATTATCACCATCAACAGAACCGAAGTTCCCTTGACCGTCAATTAGTGGAGCTCTCATTGAGAAATCTTGTGCTAATCTAACTAATGCATCGTATACAGAGTTATCACCATGTGGATGGTACTTACCAATAACATCTCCAACTATTCTTGCAGATTTCTTGTAAGAAGATTTTGAGGTTATATTTAAATCATGCATCGCATATAAGATTCTTCTATGTACGGGTTTTAATCCATCTCTTGCATCAGGTAATGCACGTCCAATAATTACACTCATTGAGTAATCTAAATAAGACGCTTTTACAGAGTCTTCAATATTTATATCAATAATATCTTGGTTTTCGAAAAGGTTTTCCATTAACAAAGGCCTTTGTTTTATAATATTTAGTTATTTTATCTAAAAAGCGCTTAGCATAAGTTGTAAGAAGGATAATGTTAAAAAAAATGCATAAAAAAAGGGTCTAAAGTAAAACTTTTGACCCTTTTGATTATAAAAATTTATTTAGAATTTTTATAGTTTACAATCATATTGTAAAGTTCATCTTTAAGTTTTAATTTTTCTTTCTTTTTAGTTTCAACAGTAACATCATCAGCGTGTGATTGAACTAGTTTAGTAATTTCATTATCTAAATCATTATGTTGATCAAATAATCTATGAAAGTGTGCGTCTTTTTGCTTTAATTCTGTAATTAATTCTCTATCTTCGTGAAACATTTTATATCCTATGTATTTATTTTGTTATTTAATTATACTCTTAATATTCTTAAAATAATTTATATTATGTACGATAATCTGCGTTAATTTCTACATACTTATAGCCTAAATCACAGCCATAAGCAGTAAAACTACTATTCCCTAAACCAATGTCACAAATAACTTTAAATTTATCATTTTTTAATACTTTTGAAGCTTTATCTTCTTGAATTTTATCAAAGCATAGTTCGCCTTTATTATATACAATAACATCATTATACGAAATAACTAAAGTCTCTTCATCACATGTAATTTTACTAGCACCTATTGTTGATGCAATTCTTCCAAAATTAGGATCTTCTCCAAAAAGTGCAGTTTTTACTAGTAGAGAATTTGATAAAGCTTTTGCAGCAATTTCAGCTTCTTCAACTGAAATTGCATTTATTACTTCAAAAGCTACTGCTTTTTTAGCACCTTCGCCATCTGAAACCATTAACATTGCCATATCATGCATAACAAGTCTTAAAGCTTCAAAAAAAGCTTCTTTTTCATAAGCATTTGATTTTTTGTTTGCTAATAACATTACAGTATCATTTGTAGAAGTATCGCCATCCACAGAAATTGCATTAAAAGTTGTTTTACTATTTATTTTTAATGCTTCTTTCATATCAACCTTAGGAACATTTGCATCTGTACAAATAAAACATAACATTGTTGCAAGATTTGGATTTATCATTCCTGCACCTTTTGCAACTGCACCTATTTTAAAAGAGCTTCCATCTTCTAGTTTTACTTCATACATACAATCTTTTGCATATGCATCGGTTGTCATAATTGCTTTTGATAAATTTTCACCAGATAATGCATTTAAATTAAAAGACTTGGCACCATTTACAATTTTTTCAATTGGTAAAGGATTTCCAATAACTCCAGTTGAACTCATAATAGGATTCATTAAATCAAATGGTAGTGAATCAAATATTGTATTTATATCTTCAATACCTTTTTTACCAGTCATTGCATTTGCATTTTTTGAATTAATTAAAATAAAATTTGTCTTAAAGTTTTCTTCATATTGTAAAAAATGCTTTAAAGGTGCTGCTTGAAATTTATTATCAGTAAATATAGCTTGAACATCACAAGCTTGGGAAGTATAAATAAAACCTAAATCTTTATCTCCACTTGGCTTTAATCCTGCACTTATACCATCACAGTTAAAACCATCTATTTGATCAATATGACCTTTTATAGGTAAAATTGTAAACATTATTTATATATCCTCTGGTTTAATAGTTAAATTAATAATTCTCTTAGATCTAGCAATACCTTTTTGAGAACCAACAAGTAATAGCTTTGATTTTGCAGAAATTACTATTGTTCCTTTTGGCATTTGGATAAATCTTCCTTTTTCTTCTGTAATTCCAATTACAGATACTTTCAATCTATCTCTTAAGTGTAAATCTTTTATCTCTCTATTCACTACCCATGAGTCTTCATTTACAAAAATTTCTTCCATATCAATAGGAGTATCTCTTTTATATAAGAACTCATCAAGAACATTTTCCATATCTGGTCTAATGGCCATTGCTGAAACTCTTTTAGCCATTAAAGAAGGAGTTGCTACAACTTTATCTGCACCCAATTTTTTAAGTCTAATTTTTTCATTTTGTGTTTCAGCGTTTGCGATAATTAAAAAAGGTTGTCTTCCTAATTCTTTCTCATATAATCTAACAGATGCAATTAAAGTAATATTATCTGAAATATTTTTTGATAAAGAAATTGCACCTTTTGCAGAACTCAAATGTGACTTTAAAAAAGCCAACTCTTTGTATGGCTCTTCCTTTACATAGTAAGGATAGCCATTCTCTTTTGCAATTTGCTCAATGTTTTCACTTGGATCAACAACAACAAAAGGAATATGATTATCCCTAAACTGCTTAGCTAATTGAGAGGTATATTCATTGTGATAAAAAATCACGAAGTGTCTTCTTAATCTTGCAATTTTATAAAGCATATTTCTTTCCTTATACAGATCAATTAATCGACCTTTTACAATAGCATCAACAAGAATAGCCATAGATACAGTAAATGTAGCAAATCCAAAAATGATTAAAGTAATTGTGAAAAATCTACCTGCTGATGAAATATCTCTTACTTCTCCAAAACCTACAGTTGTAAAAGTAATTCCTGTTTGGTAAATAGCATCTAAGATTTCAAAATCATCAATAATAATATAGCCAAGGGTTCCTATCATCATGATAACTTGAACTAGTACTAAAGGTAGTCTAAATGGTTTTAATTGTGAGTAGATTACGGGGTTTAAGTCGTATTCAGGCTTGGCTGTACGTATTTCCCAGCCAAGAGCTTTTTTGATTCTTCGTAAGATGCTCATGAAAGCACTTTCAAGAGCCTTTTATGAGTGTTTTTTAAGAGTTCTTAACTCTTTAGCACAAATTCTAATTTTCTGAGTAGTACCATCGTCTAAAGTAACTCTTACAGTTCTTAAGTTTGGTAAAAATCTTTTTTTAGTTCTATTCTTTGCATGACTTACGTTGTTTCCAGACATAGGTCCTTTTCCTGATATTGCACATCTTCTTGACATTTTTGTTCCTTCTTATAGTGAAAAATATTTGCGTATTCTACCTAATCTATCTTAATTCTAATTTAAATATTGTCTATAATAGAATTTAATTTATTTATATTTTTTGATAATTCATATTTCTTTGCTACTTTTCTATTGGCTTTTTGGATAAGCTTTAAATCTTCTTCTCTACTAAGTAGAGCATCAACTTTAAAAGCAGTCGAAGGATCACTAGGTTTTAACATTGTCGCAAATACATCAATAAGCTCACTAGCATGATTTACAGATGTAGTAAATACAGCACATTTAAAATACATAGCTTTTAAAATATTTGTTGCAAAACTTTTATTATAAGTAGGCAAAATAAATATATCAGCAGCTAAAAATAGTTCATTTTCATTTTCATAATCTTCTAATAATAAAACTTCCCCACCAAAGTTATATTTTGATATTAAAAACTTAAGACTTGTTATTTGATTCTTTGTAGATGAAATAATTATTTGTTTATTCATTGAATTTAAAGAAACAATAATATCAAAGAAATCTTTTACACCTGAAGTTTTTAAATTTTTTGCAGTGAAGTAAATAATTTTAGGAGTTGAATCAATATCAAACTTTTTGCATAAATCTTCTTTTATCTTTTTTGGCTTTTGATAGTTTAAATTGACACTTGGATATATTACTTCAATTTTTTCATCTAAAATATTTACTTTTTTAAGAATCTCATCTTTTAATCTTTTACAGTTAACAATAACTTTCTTAGCATTTTTTATATTTGCAATAGAATCACTATCTAAAGATCCTGAATGAAAGTATATGTCAGCGTACTCTTTTTTTGAAAAAGACATCTTTTTAAAGAAAGACTGCTTTTCTAAAAGCTTTATTCTTTGATTTTTTTCTACTTCTTTGATTAAACTTGTTCTTGTTTTATAGGCTATTGAAATTTTATTCATTAATTCTCTTTATTCGTGAAATGCATATATTGGACTTCGTGTAATTTTAATATTTTTTTCTAATATGTTTCCAAATTTATCATAAACTTTTTTAAAATCTGTCAATTCTATTTCTCTATTTGTACTTAACCAAATAATATCAAATTTTTTATTGTTTTTTTCACAAGTAATAACGTATAGATCTTTTGAATTAGAAAAGTTTATAAACTTGGAATCTTCTAAATATGTATTTAAAGTATCAAATACATTTACTATATTTTTATTTTTAATAGAGTCTTTTGATATAAAAACAGAATCAATTTTTCTTGAAAAATAAGTAATTAATAAATACTTTAAAAAGTTGTTAATATTTTCATCATTAAACTCTTTACTAACGATCATAAAATTTAATAATAAATTATTATTTGAAACTCGTGAACTTAACATAGAAACAGAGTGTAAGATGTCTATTTTTTTTGCAAAATCAAAAACACGAAACTCTTTTTTTTCTGGATTTATATTCAAATCAAGGATATAATCTATTTTAGTTTTATCATATAATAAAGAATCTTTATCAAAAAAATATTTTATTTTATTTTTAAAATCAAACTCATCTATTTTAATGATTAATATATTCTCATTTTGAGAATTTTCAAAAGAGTTTTGAAAAAAACTTTTATATTTTTCTTTTTTACCTTTTAATAGATAAGAAAACATAAATATTAAAGGATAGATTAAAATTGTGTGAATAGAGGATTTTAGTTTGTTTATTGTCATTGTATAAATCTTTAATTTTCTAAATAATATCAAATTATTATATAATATCAAATTTAATTAAAACACATTCATGCTAAAATATCTATAAATATAAGGAAAATAAACATTGATTAATAAAAAAGTGATTTTTTTAGATAGAGATGGAGTTATAAATAAAGATACTAATTATGTATATAAAATTAATGATTTTAAATTTATTGATGGTGTATTTAAAGCTTGTTTACATTTTAAAAAATTAGGTTTTGATATTATAGTTGTAACAAATCAATCTGGAATTGGAAGAAAGTATTTTGCTGAATCTGATTTTATAGAATTAACAGAATATATGAAAAAAGAGTTTTTAAAAAATAATATTGAAATTTTAAATGTTTTTTATTGTCCACATAAACCTGAAGATAAATGCAATTGTAGAAAACCAAAAATTGGAATGATCGAACAAGCCTCGAATTTATATGATATAGATTTGAAAAATTCATGGATGATTGGAGATAAAATTTCTGATATTCAACTTGCAATAAATTCAAATATAAAAAATAGCATTCTAATAAATAATTCAGATATAAACCAAAGAGAAAAAAACTTATCAAATTTTGTAGTAAACTCATTAGAAGAAACAATAAATATAATAAAGGAATAAAGTGCATTATACAAATATAGATTTTAATAAAAAAACAATATTAATCACAGGAGGAGCTGGATTTATTGGCTCAAACCTTGCATTTTATTTTCAAGATAATTTTCCAGAATCAGATATCATAATATTTGATTGTTTTAGAAATGAAGAAACTTTTTCAAATAGTAATTTAAAAAGTTTTGGTCACTATAAAAATCTTATTGGTTTTAAAGGCGAGATTATTTGTGGTAATTTAAATAACCCAATAGATTTAGAGCGTCTTTTAGATTTTGATTTTGATTTTATTTTTCATCAAGCAGCTATATCAGATACTAGAGTATATGATCAAGAAATCATCATGAAAACAAATGTAAATACATTTTATGACATACTAGACTTAACAAAAAAAAATAAGGCAACTTTAGTATATGCAAGTTCAGCTGCAACTTATGGAAGTATGCCCTCTCCTCAAACTGTAGGAAAGGAAACCCCAGAGAATCCCTATGGTTATAGCAAATATGCCATGGATCAAATAGCAAATAAGTTTTCAAATGAAAACAAAGATTTAAAAATTATAGGGCTAAAATATTTTAATGTTTACGGACCTAGAGAATTTTATAAAAACTCAACAGCTTCAATGGTTATTCAGTTAGGACATCAAATACTAAAAGGCAAAACTCCAAGACTATTTGAAGGGAGTGATAAAATTGTTAGAGATTTTATTTACATAGAAGATATTATTCAAGGAAATATAAAAGCATGTAAAGCAAAACAATCTGGTTTATATAATATAGGTACAGGAAAACCAAGATCTTTTCAAGATATATCTGATATTTTACAAAAAGAGTTAGGAACAAAGTTAGGAACTGAGTATTTTGATAATCCTTTTGATGGTTATCAAATGCATACACAAGCAGAAATAAGTGACACTATTCAAGATTTAGATTATAAACCAAATTATGAATTAGAAGATGGAATCAAAGCTTATATCTGTGAGATTAAAAGAATGTTTAAAGAAGAAGTTAAATAATGAATAACCTTAGAAATAAAGAAACAAATATCCTCGTAATTGGTGATTTAATGATTGATCATTATTTATGGGGAAGTTGTGACAGAATATCACCAGAGGCTCCTGTTCAAGTACTAAATGTTAAAAAAGAAACTACTGTTTTAGGTGGTGCTGGAAATGTAATCAATAACTTGCATGCTTTAGGTTCGAATGTTGATGTAATTAGTGTTATAGGTAATGATAATAATGCACATGAATTAAAAAATATGTTAGAAAAAGTTACCAGTTCAAGAAATTTAATTATTGAAGAAAATAGAATCACTTCAAAAAAAAGTAGACTTATAGCTTCAAATCAACAAATAATAAGATATGACAAAGAAAGTTGTGAAGATATACAAAAAACTAGTGAAGAAAAAATACTTAAAGCTTTAGAAAAAAACATTTCTAAATATGAAATTATACTGCTTTCTGATTATGGAAAAGGAATATTAACTAAAAGTCTTACCCAAAATATTATTACTCTAGCTAAAAGTAAAAATAAAAAAGTAATCATAGATCCAAAGGGAAGTGATTATAGTAAATACAAAGGTGCATATCTTTTAACTCCAAATAAAAAAGAAGCTAGTGAAGCTACTAGTATTGATATCAAAGATGAAACTTCACTTTTAAAAGCTATTAAAAAATTAAAAGATGATTGTGATTTAGATATGTCTTTGATTACATTAAGTGAAGATGGAATTGCAATCTTTGATGATAATATTAGAAAAAAACCAACAGTTACACGAGAAGTTTATGATGTAACAGGTGCTGGTGATACTGTGATTGCCTCTATTGGCTTTGCATTAGCATGTAAGGTAGATATTGATGATGCAATAGATTTTGCAAACCTTGCAGCTGGTGTTGTTGTAGGAAAACTAGGTTGTGCAACTGCTACATTAAATGAAATCATTGAATATAACTCAAGCTTACATAAATCAACAAGTTATTCTTATATAAAAACATTATCTGAAATAAAAGAACTTTCAGATAAATTAAAACAAAAAGGCAAAAAAGTAGTTTTTACAAATGGCTGTTTTGATATCTTACATGTAGGTCATATTAAGTATCTTGAAACTGCAAAAAGTTTTGGGGATGTATTAATATTAGGCTTAAATTCTGATACTTCAGTAAAAAGATTAAAGGGAAAATCAAGACCTATAAATATAGAAGAAGATAGAGCATATACTTTAGCAGCACTAAAAAGTGTTGATTATGTAGTATTATTTGAAGAAGATACTCCTTATGAACTAATAAAAGCAGTAAGACCGCATACTTTAGTAAAAGGTGGAGATTATGAAGGTAAAAAGGTAATTGGACAAGATTTAGTTGAAGACTTAAAACTTGTAGAGTTTGTAGCAGGTAGAAGTACAAGCAGAATCATTAAAAGGATTAAAGAAAATGAAACAAACAATAAGTAAAGAGTTCAAATCTCACTTAAAGACTATTAATTCTGTGATAAATACAATGGAAGAAAAAATAGAAGAAGCATCAATCTTGTCCATAAAAACACTAAAATCTGGAAATAAAATACTTCTATGTGGAAATGGAGGAAGTGCCGCAGATGCACAGCATATTGCTGCAGAGTTAACAGGAAGATATAAAAGTGATAGAAGAGGACTTCCTGCTATTGCACTGACAACAGATACTAGTGCTCTAACATCAATAGCAAATGATTATGGATATGAAAGAATATTTGATAGACAAATCGAAGCTTTAGCAAATAAAGATGATTTAATAATAGGCATTAGTACAAGTGGAAATAGTCAAAATATTATAAATGCATTAAAATTAGGAAAAGAGTTAGGATGTAATACTTTAGGGTTTTCAGGAAAAGATGGCGGAGAGATGAACAAAGTATGTGATGTAAACTTAATTGTTCCATCAGATGACACTCCACGTATCCAAGAAATGCATATTTTATTTGGGCATATTATTTGTCAGATTGTTGATGATGGTTTTTTTTAGGTTTATATTTCATATTAATAAATTTAATTTCTTCCTAAAAATACTATAAATTTTTTATAGTATTTTTAATTTTCCAAATAATAAAACTTAATAAATCATTAAGATTTCTTACTCTCATTTGTCTTCTACTATAAATCTTATTATCAAATTTTATTTCAGATTTTTTATCTGAAGAGTTTTCTGTTACAATCTTATTAATCATAATTAGCATGTTATATTCTTCAATTACTCTTCGTCTAGCTTCTTTTATTGCAGGTAATCTTCTTTCGTATTCACCAGGAATTGCAATAATTTTTTTAATCTTTTTAATTGAATTTTCAACATCATAAATATCAATTAAAATAATACTATCTTCTGGGAAATAATCATAAATATTAGGACAGCCATAGTAAATAGGTACAGCAAACCCTAAGAATGTATCTGCAAGCTTCTCAGTCCAAACATGAGGATCATAATGATTCTCTATCGCAATATGAAATTCATAATCATCTATAGCCTCTGCTTTAGTTTCAATCCATTTAAAACCTTTTCCAAATCTTGCTAATTCAGGAATTCTATCTTCCATAATCTTTGTAAAATCATATCTTAACTTATGAATAGTATGGCCTTGTTGCTTATTTGAACATACTGTTGACAATTTTTTTGTTTTTGTAGGTTCTTTAACAGCAACAATTTCATCATAAGTTTTTCCATAAAACCAAATATTACCGGTTTGCGAACGTATTGCATTTTTATGAGGAAGAGCTTTTTCATCTTGATTTGTAATTACATATTCAAATTGACTAGTAAATCCCTTTCCATATTTGGTAATACTACTTGGTTCTGCTGTAATAAATATTGTATTTTCTTTGGGGCATAGTAAAGCTTCTGTTCTTTTTGGTATTACCTTAGGAATATCATCTATTACAACTATCCAGTCATACTCTTTTAAACATGCACTAAAATTAAACTCACATAAACCTAGATTGTTATCTTTATTAGGTAACTGTTTTTCGTATTTTGATTTATTATCATTTGTACTTGCTCTAGTTATAAATTTAACAATTTGTTTTTTCATAATCAATACCAATACTTTTCAATCCATGTCACAGGTTTACATACTTTATATAACCTTTTCCATGGCTGCTTTTTTTTCAATTTCCATATTCCTAATGAAGCCTCTTTAGGATTAGGGTCTCCATGAAATACAATAACCTTTAATCCTTCTCTATCAGTAGGTATTTTTGCTTCAAAGAAATGTCGCAAAGGACCAATTTTATTTAAACAATGAAATCTAAAAGAACAAAACCAATCTTCTGGCCAAAAATTAAGTTTTCCATACTTTTCAATAACCTTACTTGATAAATACTCTTGAGATGCTGTATAATATTGATCAATAACTTCTTTAGGATTCTTTTCAAAATATATTTTAATATATCCTAATGTACCAACAACCCAAGAATAACAACTTGCTTGTCCAATGTGATTACCTTTTGTATTCCAATCATTAATTATATAAAACTTGTCATTTTCTGGATACGTAAATAAGTCATCTAGATTTGAAGTAATAACAACATCTAAATCTAAAAAGAAAACTCTTTGTCCAATTAAGTCTCCTAAATTATCATCACATAAAGCTGCTTCTTTTCTATATGCATATTTTGTTTTATATTCATCTAATGTATTTAATATCGGTAAAGGTTTAATTATTATATTTTTATCTAATTTTTTATTATCTTCGGTGAAACAATAAAAATTAATTTCATAACTAGTATTTCTTTTTATCATTGAATACAAGTTATTTACATATTCAGAAGGATAAGCAGTCCCCCATTTTATGCAAATTACATTAAACACTTTTTTCATTATTCTTGCTCCTTATTTCTAAATAATTATATTGACTTACTAATGAAAGAAAGATTAAACCTAAATAGGTTATAAACTGCCAATCTCCCATAGTAAAACTTCTTCCAAATTGAAGAGGAGTTATACAATATAAAAAACCCACAGAAGCCAATAATCCTATATCGTTGTTTTTTATAAAAGTACCATAAATTATATAGAGAAGCCAAATAAAAATAAGAAAACCTAAAGTCCCATAACTAATTAGCATATCTAAAAAAACACTATGAACATGGCTTACATTTGACTTATAATAAATTTCAATAAAAGATTTATCTTTATATTTTTGAATATCGATTTTATTAAAATATTCTCTAAATTTATGTTTATAATTATGAGAGCCAATTCCTAATATTGGATTATCTTTAATTATTTCAAAGCCAACATCAAATAATTCATATCTACCATTTGTACTTTTTGAAGTTGTTGGATTTAACAGTGAACTATAATCACTACTTAATTTAGAATTAAAAAATAAAAAAATAAAAATCAACATAAAACTTCCCATCATTATTAAGATATATTTTCTATAAGAACTTAATATTGATATAAATATTAAAACCGAAAACAATGCTAATATTGGACTTCTATTTCCCGATATCATAAATAAAATCAAAGATATAAGAAACATAAAGATTGCGATTTTTTTCTCTTTATTTTTAAGAAGAAATATACTAGCAATTAAAAGACCAAAAAATTGGCCCATCATTAAACTAACATTAGGCCTATCAGACCAAGCAGTTAATCTCCCTCCCCACATTTCTTTTCCAAAGAAATCAACACCTATAAAATATTGATAAAATGAATCTATAGCTAAACAAGACAAGACAAAATACGATATATATATTAATTTTTTTATTTTCTCTATATTATTAAAATTAAAAAGTGCTGCAAAGAACAAAAATATATACATTATAGTTTCAGAAGAAGATTTAAAAGTAAGATATTTTAATTCTAAAAAAACTGATTGAAAAAGTAAATATATTACAAATATACTAAAAGCTTGAATCAATTTTTTATATTTATAATAAAAAATTAGTATTAATTCTTTATTTATAACTAATTGATATATAAATAAAATATCAATAAGAAAACTAATAGGCTTAAATATTTTACCAACAAAATAGAATAATATTAATAAATAGAATAAGTTTTCAATTAGCTTTTCAACTTTTATCATAAATTTAAATTCCTATATGTTAATAAAGTTTTATCTAACATATTATTCAAAGAAAAATTATTAGAAATATAATTATATCCATCAAAACTTAAGCTTTTCGATTTTAAAATTTTTTGAGCTAACTCTTTGTCATTCCCAACTTCAAAAAAGTAACCATTTTTATTTTCAATTATTATATCTTTTACTCCACCATGATTTGTAGCAATAACAGGAGTATTTAAAGCAATTGACTCAGCAACAGCTCTTCCAAAGCTTTCTGGTTTTTTTGATGAACTTACTACAACATCACTTAATGCATATATCTCTGCTATTTTACTCTGACTTCCTGTAAAGATAATATTTTCTTCTAAATTAAGTTCTTTTATTAGTTTTTTTAACGAACTTAAATAATCTTCTTTGTCAGATCTTACTCCTCCAACAATTAAAGCTTTAACCTCAGTCTTTTCTTTTTTTATAATAGAAATGGCTTTTATAAAAGTCTCATAATCTTTTAATTGAGTAACTCTACCTACAGAAGAGATAATGAATTTACTCTCTAAGTTGTATACATTTTTAAAATCTTTTATAAAAGATTTATCTATATTTGATAAATTAAATAGTTTTAAATCTATTCCTCTAGGAATTATTGTGATTATTTCACTATTAGTATTATAGTTTTTTTGAATATATTCTTTAATACTATTACTTACACAAATTACAGCATCTGATTTTGTCATTATTTTACTATAAAAGCTTACTGAATTAAATCCATGTACAGTGCTTACAACTTTTATATTTAAACTTTTATTGGCAAAGAATACTAACCATGCAGGAACTCTACTTCTTACATGTAAGATATCAGGATTTAAATCTTTTAATATTTTTCTTAATTTGAAAACTCTTGAAATAGCTGTAAATATATTTTTACTACACACATCAAAAGTGATATGATTACCACCATCTAAATTAATTTGCTTTGATAGTTTTCCACCATTACTAATAACAATAGATCCAATACCTAATTTTGAATATTCACGGCTTAATTCAACAACACCTCTTTCAACTCCACCCTCATTAAGTTCAGGAAGTAACTGCACTATTTTCATAATTGCTTATAATTTCCAAGTAGGTTTTGGTATAACATTCTTGACATCAACTAAAACATTTTCACCATTTATCAATGATTCAAATTCTTCTTGAGAAATAGTTCTAAACTTATCATGTCCAACAGCTACTACTATTGC
>CANNFB010000021.1 GCA_947503785.1 uncultured Campylobacterales bacterium
TGCAACATTTAAAGTAAGAGCATTTGATGGAACAGATTATAGTTTAGAACATACAGTAAATGTAACAATTGAAGGTGTAACAGATACTTTATCAGGAACAAGTGTTGATGGATATATCTCAGGTATGACAGTGTTAAGTGATTTAGATGGAGATAAAGTAGTAAGTGGTACAGAAACTAATACTCTTACTGATATTGCAGGAAACTTTACACTAACAGGTGGTGATTTAAGTGGAACAGTTATAGGTTATGGTGGAACAGATATTTCAACAGGCTTATCTTTTGAAGGTATTTATAAAGCACCAGTAGGTTCAACAGTATTAAATCCAACAACAAGTTTATTAGTTGATTTAATGAATGAAGGTAAAACTTTAACAGAAGCAAAAACTCTAATTTATAATAACTTAGGTGTTGATTCAAGTGTAGATTTACTTTCAGATCCAATAGCAAGTGCAATAGACTCAACAAATTCAAGTGTTGTAGATAATTATGTAGCATATCAAACACTAAATGTAGAAATCAATAATACAATTGGGCAATTAGCAGCAGCACTAGATGGAGCAAGTATAACAAGTGAAATAAATGCTTCAGATGTTATTTCTCAAGAAATAGCAAAAATGCTTATAGCTAATAGTGTTGATCTAACAAATAGTACAGATGTAAATACATTAATTACAAATGTATTAACTACACTAGGTGGTACAATAGCAAATACTGTTCAATCTGATATTTCAGAAGTAATAGTAAATACAAATACTGCAATAATTAATTCAGGAACAGGAGCATCAAGTGCTCAAAATGCATTTGAAAACTTAGCAAGAGTACAAATAGCAGCAGAAGAAACAGAAACTGAACTAGAAGTAGGTGTTGCAAATGGAAATACAACAGATGCAGTAAATAACTCAAGTGGAAGTGAATTTGAAGCTAGAGTAGATGAATCTACTGTAGGGTTTATCTCTCAAACACAAGCGACAAATGCTGCTCCAGTTATAAATAATGTACATTCAATAACATCTAATGATGAGTTAGACTTTACTTATAATGGGCAACTTGATAATACTATTATGGATTCTAATATAAATGATACGTTTACTTATGATTGGGATTCTTCTAGTGTGACAATGAGCTTATCTTTAACAGGGTTAAGTAATTTAGATAGTATTTTGGAATTAAGAAGTGAAGCCTCTTTAAATGCTTTAACATCAGCTGCAATAGAATTAAAACCTATATTAATAGACTTTCTTGCAAATGGGAATGTTCTTGGATTAACAGCATTATCATCAGAGACAATAATGATTTCAAAATCATTGTTTTCAACATTAAATTCATTTAATACAGTAAATAGTGGATTATTAGATGAAGTTTTATCTTTAAAAGACTTCATTTTATTAAATAAAGATGCCTTAGTATCACAATCAACATTATCAAATGAAAATATTGTGCTACTTAGTGAAATATTATCTCCATCAAATATTACTGCAGTAAATAATTTAATAACATCTCTTGAAACTTTTAATACTAATAATCCAACATTTAAAACAATGGTTGAATCTATATTAGCAGACAATAATATCAGTCAAATAGAATTAGCAACATTAAATCCAGTTATTTTAGCTCAAGTAGATTCTTTAAGATTAGAAGTTATAAGTATTTTAAATACTAATGCATCATTAATTAACTTAATTGATATTCAAGAAGTTCTTACAAAATTAACAGAAGTTATTGAAGTAGACCCAATTAACGGTGAAATTACTATCACAGCTAATGTTAATCACGTGGCAGCTGAAGCTATGATAAACATTGATGAAAATACAGGAGAGTATAGTATCTTAAATCCATATTTTAATACACTTCCTGAGTCAACAAATGTTGAAGTTAACTTTGATTATAATGTTGAAGATTCAACAAACAATACTAGTAATACAGCAAAAGCATCTATTTTAGTTACAAGTGATAATGTAAGTGATTTAGATGTAAGTCTTGATAATGGTATACTTTCAGCGTATGCTAATCAAGATATTAATATGTTAGAACTGCTTGAAAACTTTTCAAGTAACAATGAAGTTTCAGATATTGATTCAATTGATCTTACAAATGGTTCTCATATACTTTCAAATCTTACTATTGAAGACTTTGAAGAAATGGTATCCGATTCAGCATCAAATGAGTTATCTATAATGGGTGAAAATAACGATACTATTAAATTAGATTTAAATACATGGACAGCTGGTTCTGTGAATCAGGATGACTTTATTCCTTATGTTGCAAATGGTAGTTCAGATGTATTAACATTGTTAATAGAAAAAAATATTATAGTTGAAGATATTTAATTATAACAAACTAAAATCACACGAGAGGACTAAAAATGTTTTTTAAACTATTTTCAAAGATGAAGAGTAAGAAACATGACCTTTCAGAATATTATACTACTGATATTCATTCTCACTTAATACCAGCTATTGATGATGGTGTTAAAACTTTTGATGAAAGCATTTCTATCATAAAGGAAATGCATTCATTAGGATATAAAAGAATCATCACTACGCCTCACATAATGAGCCACAGATTTCCTAATACAAAAGAAACAATCACCAAAGGCTACAATAAAGTAAAAGAAGAACTAATCAAACAAAATATTGATATTATCTTTGATATGGCAGCTGAGTATTACTACGATGAGCATTTTATTGAATTAGTAAGAGCAAAAGATTTATTAACTTTTGGGGATAACTATGTATTATTTGAGCTTTCATATACTACAAAACCTTTTGGAATAGAGCAGGTGATATATGAGCTTTTATCTGCAGGTTATAAGCCTGTTCTAGCTCATCCTGAAAGATATAGCTACTATTCTTCAGATTTCAATAAATATGATGCCTTAAAGGATTTAGGCTTATTATTTCAAATAAATTTAAACTCTTTAAATAGCTTTTATGGTAAAAAACCCAAAAAAGCAGCTGAGTATTTAGTAGACAATCAGTTAGTGGATTTTGTGGGAAGTGATATTCATGCTATGAGATATTTTGATTCTTTGAAGAGTTTTACACAATCAAATAAGTTAAAAGAAGTTTTTGAAAAGAATCAAATAAAGAATGACTTTATTTGATTCTTTCATTTTAAATATTTTTATCTGTCTTTATAATACTTGTCATTTCCATAACCGTATCCATAACTAACACCATAACCATATCCATATTTTTCACCAATCTCAACACCATTTAAAATCATACCTATATGATTGTGTGAGTGTTCTTTACTAAGCCTATCAAGGTTTTTAATAAACTCTTTTCTAGTATAATTAGCTCTTACAATAAAGAATGTAATATCAGCATAATTCATTAAAATTAAAGCATCAGTTACAAGTCCAACAGGAGGAGTATCAATGATAATATAATCATAAGTTTTCTTCAATAACTCAATAGTATCTTTCATCTCATCCATTAAAATTAACTCAGATGGATTAGGAGGTAATACACCAGTTGAAATAATATCAACATTTTCTACAGATGTTTTCTTGATTACTTCTTCAAGGCTATTTTGCTTTGTTAAATAGTTAGAAATACCAATATTATTAGGTACATCAAACTCTTTATGTACACTAGCTTTTCTTAAGTCTAAATCTAACACAATCACTTTTTTATTACTCTTAGCAATTATCTCTGCAAGTTTTGCTGTTGTGTTAGTCTTACCTTCACCTGATACAGATGAAGTGATAGTAATAACTCTACTTTCTTCATGTTGTGGCAAAAACTGTAAGTTTGTTCTAATAGACCTAAAGGCTTCTAGGAAAATATTGTTTGTTTTTTTATTTTTATTTGAAGGAATTACTCCATAAATAGGAATACTAGATAATCTTTCTATTTCTTCAGTATTTTTAATAGTATCATTTAAAAACTCTTTAATAAATACATATACTAAACCAAAGATAATACCTAATATCATACCAACTAAAACAATAAGCATTCTTTTTGGTTTTATAGGTGTAGGGTAGTTTAAAGCTTGATCTAAAACTCTACCATTTGAAATAGTAGATGATTTTAAGATAGCAGTTTCAGCCCTTTTCTCTAATAAGAAAGAATATACTTTTTCATTTACATTAAAGTGTCTAGATAGTCTTGTAAGTTCTCTTTCTTGTTTTGGAAGAGTCTCTAAAGATTTTGACAGCTTTGCTATTACATTTTTCATAGATGCTTTTCTTTGACTTAATTGTCTTAAGTTTGCTTGTAAAGATGCTTTTATAGATCTTCTTAAAGAAGCAATAGTTTTACTAAGTTTTTCAACATCAGGATGAAGTTCTGTATAGTCAATAAGTACACTTTCTCTTTGTGTAGAGTACTCATGTAGTTTATTTATCAAACTAGCAAGAGCAGGATCTGCAAAACGTATCGAACCCACTGTTAATCCAGATAGATTTGTATTTGTTTTGATATACTGTTGTAAGTTTCTTAAAATATTTTCTTCTATTAAAATCTCTTGTAGTTTAGTTTCATACTGAGTGATATTTTTTGAAGTATTAGTTGCTTTCTCCGGTAAACTTATCACGTCGTTTGTCTCTTTATAAACTTCAAGTTTACTTTCAGAAATTTTCAATCTTTTGTTTATATCTTCAAGTTGATTATCAATAAAATTCAAAGATAAGTTTGCTACTTCACTTTTTCTTTCTATCTCTTCATTTAAATATGCTTTAAATATAGAATTTAAAAGATCTTTTGCTCTAGTAGATACAGTATCTTGTATAGATATTCGCAATACAGATGATAGCTCTGATACTTGAGATACATTTAATCCCCTATAAAAAGTATTTGCAGCCGCACTTGGATGTACAAAAGAAAAAGAATACTGCTCATTTAAAAGTTCTGAAATCTGCGCTACTTTTATATTAAACCACTGACTATCTATCTCTTCACCGTATTTATGGTTTGCATCATAGGAGATTAAATCATGTTCTTCAAAAGGTGAAATGCCTAATTGAGCTAAGATTCCTTTTTTTGACCATTTTGAAACAGGTAATATCTTTAGATTAAAGCTGTCTTTATTTATTGGCGTAAGTATGAATCTTTTTCCATACATAAAGTTATCTAAAACTTTCTGGCTTACGATAAAAGGTGAGTTTTGATAAAACTCTCTTTTTCTATAGTTTTTAGTAGTAAAGTATCTAGTATTTAAGTCTAAGTTTTCTAATGCTTTATTAGCTAAAAAACGTGACTTAAAAACTTCAATTTGATTTTCTACATTGGTTCCTCCACCTGTAAAAGCTTGTTTTAAAGCATCTGAACTATTATAACCTCTTTGCTCTTCTTGAAGCTCTATAGTAGCAGATGAACCATAGATACTAGGCTTTGTATATGCAAATACGGCAGCTAAAAGTGTGAATATAAAAGCAAATAAAGCGATTATATATTTATATCTAGCTATTGTTTTAAAAAGTAGTTTTAAATCTATTTCGTCATTTTGCTGAGTATTTAGATTATTGTTTAAATTATTCATTAGTCGATTAACTCTTTTCTTTGAGTGAATGGATCTAAGATAGCTGATAATGCATTCCAAAATGGTAACACTTCATTAAATGCTCTATTATAACCTTTCATAGGTCTAGGTTGTACATAAATAATATCATTTGGTTTAAGTAACATACTTCCATCATTTAGTGCAGTTAAATTTGCTAAGTCAATATTTCTAATAGTAGGATTTCTTAAATCACCTCTTATGATTTTGATATCATTTCTAGATGCATAATCTGTAAGATCTCCACTTTGTGCGATAGCTTCGATTAGATTCATTGTTCCATTTTTTACTGAAACTATTCCTGGTTTTTTTACTTCACCTATTACTGTTACTCTTTGGTTTTTGATTTCAGTTGTAACATAGGGATTCCTTATATATAGTTTGTATAAACCTATAAGTTTTTCTGATACTTCATCTTCTGTAAGTCCTGATATTTGTACACTTCCAATCAAAGGTAATCTAACAGTACCTTTTTGTGTTACAAGAATTCCTGTATCGTCTACGTTTGTAGTATTGTTTGTATTTTGACTTGTAAGAATAGAAGTCATTTGTTGAGAACCTTTTCCTGATTGAATATATACAACAATCGAAACTCTATCGTTTGCAGAGACTGTACTTTCATAAGCAAGCTCTTTTTCATATTGTTCTATTGTTACTTTAGTGATTTTATCCTCTTCTTTTTCTTCAACTTGAAAAAGCTTATAATCTTTTAGTGAACAACCACTAAACAATAACAATACACCAAAAGTAAGTAAGGTTTTTGACAAAACATTCCTCATACATTTCCTTTAAAACAATTTTTCTTATAATAACACAATTCCTTATTAAAGGTCAAATGCTTATTATTATGATTAATAAAACAAGGGTAAGATAGTGTTTAAGTTTAGTTTAATATTATAATTAAAAATATTATGATATAATCTATTTAATTATTCAAATATACGGAGATAATCATGAAAAAAAATACAACTAATGAATCAAGAAGAGCTTTCTTAAAAAAAGCTGCTTATGTAGCACCAACAGTAATAGCACTCGGTGCAATTACTAATCCTGTAACATCTTCAGCAGCAAGTTGTACAGCAGCAAATCCTTGTAGTCAGCCTACTGATACAGGTTCAAGTAATTCAGGTAACAATGATGAAGGTGGATTTAAAGGCGCTTTTTAATTAAATAATGAAAGTTTTTAATTATTTAATACTTGATAAAGAAAACACTGCCCTAAATACTAATCATTATATTTTAACAGAAGAAGAATACCCTTCTGTTAATTTATCTTATGTTCTTATTCTTTATAATAATCAATATAGAGAAGTACAAATTACAAGTAACAAATCTTTTGATAAAATAGAAAAAAATCAATATTTTAGTTTTGATGTAAAAGATGTATTATCATTTTTATTTAAAATTGGTACAAATACAATAATTCTTAAAAGAAAAGAAAAAGCCACTGATCTTTTGGTAGACTATTGGTTATATCATACTTTTTTACCTATTTTACTCACCTTTGAAAATAAGTACTATTTTTTACATGCTGGTGCAGTTGAGATTGAGAGTAAATCAGTACTCTTTATAGCTGATTCTTTTGGTGGAAAATCAACACTAACAGATTTTTTCATAAAAAAAGGTCATACTATGATTTCTGATGATAAAGTAGCTACTTTTGAAAAAGATGATAAAATATATGCTGTTCCTTCATATCCTTATCATAGACCATATCGAAAGATGGAAGATTTAGGTATTTTTGTAGAAAATTTTGCAAATAAAATAAAACCAATACATTGTATTTTTAATCTAATAAAATCAGATGAAGAATCTAAAATAAAAATAGAGAAAATATCAGGAATAGAAAAGTTCAAAGCACTAAGATATGCAACTGATATAGATTTACCAGTACATAAAGAATCAAGATTTAAATCAGTAACAAATATAGCAAATAAAGTATGTATTTACAATATCTCAATACCTTGGGATTTAGAAAGACTAGATGAAGTATATGGTAAAATATGTAAGTTTATAAAAAAGGAAGCAGATGAACTTAAACACTAAATTATCTATACCAGATACACTTTTCTCACAAGAAGTAGATGACGAAACAATAGTGCTAGATACTAATACTCAAGAATACTTTAACTTCACAGGAATTGGAAAAGTTATCTGGGATATGCTTATAGAAGAAAATACACTTGCTGAGATATACGAAGAACTAAATGAGTTTATGGAAGTAGAATCAAAACAACTAGAAAATGACATCTTAACTTTTGTAAAATCTTTAAATGATAGTAATCTTGTTGTTATTGAAAGCTAGATGAAATTAGAAGAATTAAAGCTTTCAACAGATTTATTAATTATAATAGAGTGTTGTAAAAATAATCCATCTGAAGATAAAATAAATAACTATACAATAAAAATAAAAGATTGGAATAGTTTTATATATAAAGTAGGATCTCATGGAGTATTACCTTTAGTTTATAAATCATTAAAAGTACTTAATGACCCATCTGTTCCTCCTTTTGTAATATCTAAATTAAAAGATAATTATTTTAAAATAGCTAAAGATAATATGCTTTTAAGCTCAGAACTTATAAAAATTTCTAAACTATTTGATCTTAATAATATTAGGTACATTAATTTTAAAGGACCTACCTTATCTTACTCAGCTTATGGAGATATAACATTAAGACAGTATTGTGATTTAGATATATTAGTTGAATCAAAAGAGAAATCTAAAATAAGTAAAATATTAAAAAATATTGGATATCAAAATGAACATTTATATTTAAAAGAACCAGAGTATGTAAATATAAAAGTCATAACATTTTTTAATAAAGATCTAGGAACAACTATTGAAATACATTTTGAACTTATATCAAAGACATATGCAATAAATTTAAATGGTATAAATCTTTTTAAAAAAACTAGTATTCTTGATCTTAATAAAACTAATATCAAGATTTTTAAAAAAGAATTTCTTTTTATCTATCTTTGTCTTCATGGGTCAAAGCATATTTATGAAAGAGTATCTTGGATTTGTGATATTAATAAACTATTAATAGATAAAACTATTAATTGGAAGTTAGTAATAAAATATGCTAAAAGTATAAATATTGAAAGAACAATACTTTCTTCTATTTATTTAGCTTCTATGACTTTTGATACTAAATTACCTACTATTCTAACAGTTGATATAAATAGAGATCAAAAAGTTATATTTATTGCAGATAATATATTAGTATCTTTAGATACTAATAATAAAATGTCATTAAATTCTTTACGGATATTACTAAGTCAACGAAGAGGTATTTATAATAAAATAAATCTTCTATTTAAGTCTATATTTCAAGTTAAAGATACAGATATTCAATCAATAAAGCTTCCCCAAAATTTATATTTTATATATGTTTTTATACGACCTTTTCGGTTAATTTTTAAAAAATTATTTAACAAAAAATAATAGATTCACTACTATATAATTAAGTATTATTAGTTTTTTATGAATTTATATGTATGTTTTTTATAAAATAACTCAGTATAAAATAAAAGACGACTCCAGTCAAACCAGCAAGAAAATCAATAAAACTAGCTTCTCTTCCTATAAATGACTGAACTACTTCAATTAGTACAGCAAAGAAAGCCAATATAAGAATAATATATATATTATTAGTACCTTCAAAACTTTTATAAAAGAGAAATGAAAGAATAAAAAATGCTATAAAATGTTTAATCTTATCTGCACCTTCAAATAAATAAGGATTTATAAAAGTAGAGTTAAATGAAATATAAATAATCAACCCCAATACTAAGATAAGCATATATTTCATATTAAACTTTTTATTTTCTCTAAGTATTTATTTATTACTATAGTTTCATCAAATTCTTTGATGACTTTTTCTCGTCCTTTGTCCCCCATATCTTTTATCTCTATTTTTGATAGTAAGACCATCATCTCAATCTTCTCTGCTAAATCCTTACTATTTTTAACTTCACATAAAAAAACATTTTCTTTATGAACTACTACATCTCGACATCCTGGCACATTTGTAGTGATGATAGGTTTTGCTAAACTTGCAGATTCTAATAGTACTCTAGATAATCCTTCTCTATAAGATGGAAGAATGACACAGTCTATTTTTTCTATCTCTGATTTTACATCATCACTATGACCTAGGTATTCTATTAGATTCTTTTCTATCCAATAATTTAGCTCTTCTTCTTTTACTGCTGTAGGATTTCCTGGATATAAAGAACCTAGAAGTTTAAATTTTATATCTGGATATTTTTCTTTTATAATTTTTATAGCTTCTATATATTCTAAAATACCTTTATCTTTTACAAGTCTTGCTATCATCATAAAAGTAAAGTTTGTATTTTCTTTTTTTTCTGTATTTTTCACATATGGTTTGTATATATCTGTATTTATTCCAGAACCAGGAAGTAAATCACACTGTTCCTTTTTTACAAGTTTATTTTTTATAAATAAATCTTTATCATCATTATTTTGAAAAAAAATAGTATTTTTTACAAGTGCAATCTTATAAAGCCATTTAGCCACTTTTGAAGATAAATTATCATTTAAAAATACAGTACCCAGACCTGAAATATTCGAGATGACTTTTTTTCCTAAAACTCTTGCGGCTATTGAGCCATAGATATTTGGTTTAATAGTGTACTGAAGTATAACATCTGGATTTATTTTTTTGTAAAGATTATAATAATCTTTGATAAGTTTCAAGTCTTCTATAGGATTTGTACCCTTATTATTCATCTTAATATCATAGTATTCAAAACCTAAGTCTTCTAACTTTTTTGCGTATTCGTCGTATGGAGAAATACAAATTATCTTATATCCTTCACTTTGTAAAAATTTTAAAAGTCCAACTCTAAAGTTAAAGATATTCCATGAAGTGTTTATTGTGATTATGATTGTTTTCATATTAATTCTTTATAAATTTTTTCGTGTTGTATAACTATTTTATCTATTGAGTAAGTTTTTTCTATATCAGAAAAAAGATTTTTAGCTTTCACAGTTGCTTCTTCGTAATTCTCTAGAACATGAGTCATTTGATTTTTAAAATCAGACAATTTACTTAAATATGAATTTCTTGTATTTAATAAAGAGGGGATACTACCTACGGGAGTAGAAATAACTGGTAAACTTGCTGCCCCTGCTTCAAGTATGACTATTGGTAAACCTTCCCAAAGAGAAGGCATTATCAAGCAATGTGATTTATTTAAAAGTTCAGGTATATCATTTCTAAGTCCAAGTAATTTTATTGTATTATTTAAATTATTTTTTTCTATTAAAACTTGTAAATCATTTTTTAAATAGCCATCACCAACTATGTGTATTTCAAACTTATATTTATCTTTTAATGTATTTGCTATATTAATTAAAAACTTATGATTTTTAACAGTTTCTAATCTTCCAACTGCTATAAAAATAAACTTTTCATTTTTTTCTAATTTTAGATTATATTTATTTATTTTAATACCATTTGCGATAACTTTATGATTATATTTATAAAAATATTTCAAAATATCTTTTGAAAATATAATGTCTAAATCTCTAAATGGTTTTAATATCCAGACACCAAATTCTCTTACCTTTGAGCCAATATTTAAACTATGTGAAGTAAATACTATTTTAATAGATGGATTAAATAACTTCAATATTGATGCAATTATAATAGAATGAGTCATATGTGCATGAATAATATGAATATTTTTTTCTTTTATAAATTGATGAACAGATTTCACGATTATGAATATATCTTTTAAAGAATTAGATTTTTTTAAAATACTTGTATCGATATTATTTTCTAAATATTCATTAAGAAGTTCATCTCTTTTTGACATAGCCAGAACATAAGTATTAAAATCATCTGTATTTGTATATTTTGCTAAATCTAGCACAACTTTTTCAGCACCTCCCATGCCTAATCCTGTAATGAGTTGTAGAATATTGATTTTATTTAGACTCATAATTCTGCTCTCTTTTATTTAATATATAATTAAAAAATTCTAATCTTTTCACTTCTTTTCTCTCTTGATCTAAATAAGGTCTGGATTCTTCTCTGATAGATTCTTTTTTTAAATTTTTGATGCTTACACAAAAATCCTCTATTTCTTTTATATTATTTTTAATGTTTTCTTCATAGTTTCCAACATTTAAGATAAAATTACAATTTTTTGGTAAATCGGTATCTTCATAACCCATTATAATAGGTAGTCCATTAGCTAAATACTGTCTACTTTTTAATGAACTTGCTTCATTCATATTATTTCTATGTAAAGCTAGTGTAGAAATACCTATATCGGAATCTGAAATTATTTCCTCAATAATCGAATTATTACAAAAACCATGAATTTTCATATTTGTATTTATTCTATTATCTATATTTTTTATGTCTTCGATTGATGGACCAATAATATGAAATATATAATTTGGAAGTTTGTTTGCTAAATAAATTATTTTATCTAAACCATGCCATTTTTGATTTGGGGTACCAACAAAAACAAAAGTTAAAGGACTAGTAGATTTTTTTTTATCATTTTTTATAAGATTAAAGTTATATCCATTTCCCATAACAATTGAAGGTTTATTGAATTTGGAAAAGTTAATATCATTATCAATTTCCTTTGATACAGAAACAAAGCCTGAAGATTGAGAAAGGAAATATTTTCTAGTTAATAAGTTGTAATAATAAACAGTTTTTTTTCTAAGTTTATATTCATCTACGTCATTAGAATTTAATTCAATTATATAAGGTGCATGTTTGTTTAAAACTCTCGACATATTAGGATAATACTTCATATATCTAGTATATATAATATCAGGATTAAACAAATTTAAATGCTCATCTAATTTTTTTATATTATTATATTGTTGAAATAGTTTTTCTAATAATCCTCTATTTTCAAATTTAGATAGAACTATACCTTCTTTTAATAATGACTTATCACTTTTTGATCTTAATGAATAAACTTTTACTTCATGACCATTTCTTTTCCAAATTTCTATTATGTTTTTTATTTTTTTATAAATACCTGATTCTTCTGATATATCATCATCTAATATATATGCTATTTTCATTTTTATCCTTTATTGTAATTAGTTAGTTATATTTAAAAGCTATATTATTAGGTTTTAAATGTGTTTTATGGTTATATATTAAAAATAAAAAGATTATCCAGAAAATTGGATCATAATAATAAATTTTACTAATAAAAATCGGTAAACTAATAATTAAAAAGATTATATTATAGTTTTTTAGAATCAAATAAGAAAAAATAAAAATTATTATTAAAGTAATTAGTATTCCAAATACTACTGATAAATTTAGTAAAAATCCTGCATCTTGAACTGAAGGAATTCCAATATTAAATTTTGGATTGAATCCTTCTCCTAGTATTATAAAATTGTCAAAAGTTTCGACATATTTTGAATATGCAATTTTTTTTGCATCAGCTGATGCATTACTAGTTGTCAATTTATTTATAGTATATAAATAAGATGAAGAATTAATAAAGATATTTATAAAATAGATACTGATAATAGTTGTTGAAATAACAGTAAATATTTTTTTTAATAGCGTAATTTTTCTCATTTTATTTAGTAAAATAAAAAATAAAAGATAAGTACCCATCATCATTCCCAAAATAGAATTAGATAAAATTATTGAAATAGCTCCAAGAAATATTATTAAACCATCTATTTTTTTAGTAATCAATATATATAGAAATAGAAATAAATACATATAATTTGCATATGTTCCTGGCTCTATATATAAACCCCCTGTACGATAAAAACCTTCAAAATTATCATAAATACCAGTTCTTGCCTCACTAAATGGATAAATTGTTTCATGTATAGGAATAATTTGTCCAGTAATCTCTAATATAAGAATTTGTAAAAATAACATTGAAATTGAAAAATAAATAAGTAATTTTAAAGAAGAAGTGAATATTTTTTTATAATCTTTATTATAAGATAAACTTGAAGATACTACTATTGCAAATAAAATAGAAAAAGAAAATATAACCGCATCTCTTTCAATACTTATAAGTAGACTTACAAGTACTAGAATTACTAGTGCAAAAATAATAAATCTAGCTAATATATTTATTTGAATCTTAAAATTATTATGATAAAAACTAAAGAATAGAATTATAAATAAAAAAGAAAAGTGAATATTTTGCGTTTTTGATATACTACTAGTTTCAAATGGAATAAAGGCATATAAAAAGAAAGTGAATAAGAGAATTATTTTTATGTATTCAAATAGAAGAGTTTTTTTCATAATATATTACCTTAAGAATTTATTATTTCATTAATAAAAGATTTATAATTGTTTTTAGCATCATATTTTTCTAAAAACAAGGCATAAGAATTATTTCGAATTGTATTGTTTTTGAATAATTGTATTTTTTCTAAAGCATTTGCAATTTCATCTACTGGAGATTCTTTACTTAATAATATACCATTAAAATTATTTATTACCATGTCTTGAATTCCACCAATATCAGGTGCTATAATAGGTATATGGCAACTCATTGCTTCCATTATAGTAACCGGAACTCCTTCAGATTTACTTGTATTTATAAATACGTCAACTGGATTGTTTTGATAAAATTTATAAATTTCCTGATTATTTAAATTACCTTGAAATGTATATTCTAGATTATCGTATTTCTCTAATTTTTCTTTTGCATAAGAGGAGATTTTGTCAGATAATTCTCCTCCCCCTAGATGGGTCCAATTATAATTTATTTTTTCATTTTCATTTTTATTTAAAAGTATTGATAATGCATCTATAACTTTATCAACTCTTTTAACCTCAGTTAAAAATGCACAAGATACAATATAGAATGAGTTATTATTGCTTTTTTTTGAGATTATATTTAGGTTTTCAACTCCTAATCTGGATAAGAATAAAGAATTATATTTAAAACCATAAGTATTATGTAAATAATGACTTGCACTTTCTGTAATAGTAAATAGTTTATCAATATTTTTTGTAAAATGTCTTTTCAAAGGCATGTAATATCCTATTCTTCTTTCTTTATAAATATCAAATCCATGTATTCTACTAACAAGTTTGTATTTGTATTTATTTTTCAATGATTGAAGAGCGTAAGTTGATTCTGTATGCCAATATGTATATATTATTGTATTTTTTAAGTCAACTTGTTTTCCAAAGTATTTATCAAAAACTGTATAATACTTTTCATAAGAAATTATTGCTACTAAAAAAGATTTAAATACATTTAAATTAAATATATTTATTGAGAAAAGTTCTTTGTAGAAAAGTTTTTTTTTCATTGCTTTAAATAAAAATTTTAATTTTTTAATTTTTGTTTGATATTTTCTCTTATTTAAAACATCATTTATTATTATATCTTCAGAAATCTCTCTTTTATTATTAAAAGAATTAAGAGGTAATATAGTTAATTCTATATTTTGAGAATTTAAATAATACTTAATCTCAGTTTCTAAGAATTGTTCAGTATTAAGATAAGGGAAAGAGGTTGTTATTAATAATATTTTTTTGATTTTAAACCTTCTTATAAAAAAAATTATAAATATTTGAATTAGATACTAAAAAGATTTGTTTAATCATCCACTGATCTCTTTATCTTTAAAGTAATTTTTATAAACTGATAATAAAGTTAACACTTGTGTTTTCTCTCCAGTAGAACCATCTTCATACATTCTTATCATATCATTTTTTAATGAAATATCTTCAATTTTAAATATAGCATCTCTATAATATGAATCCATATATTCTTTTAAATCATTGTTTTCATTATACCAATAATCAAATGGATTCATATGATGCTTTGTAGCAAATGCATTTTTAGATATTCCTACTTTTTTCATTAAATATTTGTATGTTTTAATTAATAATGTATTAAGAGTAAAAGTTTTCCCTAATAAAGTATATACTTTTCTTTTGTTTTTTGTGATTTTTCTGCCATTATGAGCATACTTAGATGCATCAGGATATTTTTTAAGAATCCATTTATCATATATATTATTATTTGATCTCATTTCTATAGGTATAGTTAAGCAAAATGTAAAAAAATCTAAATCAGAGAAGGGTGAATATGACTCTGTATATTCTTGAATGATGAGAGGAGAACCCATATTCATACCATTAAAACCTCGATTATAAAAAGTAAATATCTCTTGATTTTCATGTTTTTCAATATTATAATTAGCCAAGCTCTTTTCAAACTCATTTATTAATTTGGTTGAATAAGCACCACTACTAATTATATTTGATTGATTATTGTTGAATTTTTCTAAATATGTTCCAGTAAGTACATTTGCTAGCATGCCAGTGTGTATTATACCAACTTTTTTTAAGTCAAGAAACCTAAGCATATCCCATACTTGAGCTGGACCACCATACAATACTAATCCAGCTGTCTTTTCAAAGATTTCATCTATAAAGAAAAGTGATAAACCATTATCTAGAGGTTTAAATATTAAATTTGTTTTTAATTCAGCTGATATTTTTTTTGGAATAACTTCATCAAAATAATTTGATTGTGAATATGTAATATTTGTAATATCTTTCACTTTTTTTGATAAAACCCAAGTAGCCATTCTTGAATCTAAGCCAGCACTTAATTGGGCATAATTTTTATAGCTATATTCATTATTTTTTCTTACAATTTTCTCAACTGCAATATTAAATAAATCATCAATTTTCTCAATTATTTGATCTTCTGTCATTTTATAGTTAGTATTACTTTTAAATAAATGATATCTAGATACAATTAATTTGTTATTTGAAATTTTTAAATAGCAACCTGCTTTTAAATGTTTAATTTCTTGAAATAAAGTTAGATCATCGATCATATATCCATGAGTTAATAAAGAATAAGCTCCTTTTTTATCTAATTTATATGATATATTGTTTTTTTTCATTAAATCTATTAAATATTTAATTTCTGATGAAAATAATATTTTACCATTATTTTCATAATAATAAATTTGCTTGCTAGCAATTTGATCTGTAAAAACACTTATATTATTATTAAGTTTAAAATAGATTACACCACTAAAAGAACCTCTAAAATTTTCAAAAAAAATTGTATTATTTATTTCAATAAGATCAATTAAGGTTTCTTTCCAATTAGTTTTCTTGGATGCCATCATCAGTTCATCTTTATTTAAAATAACTCCTTCTAGAGCAAAAACATAATCTTTTGTTTCAAAAAATATTTTATCTTTTTCAAATTTTGGAATACTTCTTTTTTCTATTGATATATCTGTATTGATATATTTATTTGTTATTAAATCATCTTCATTTTCTAAATCTGAATTTCTAATATTAACTGTTCCTACAATACCTGACATTCTAAATCCTTTTAATTAAGTATATTCTAATCTTCATTTTTCTTTAATAGGTGTAAAAACCAAAAACCTTGTAAAAATATAAAAATTGAATTTGAAATTGAAAATATATACAAGGCTTTTATTATATCATCGGTATAAATACCTATCATTAGGGATGAAATTTTAATTATTCCATAAAGTATTTCAATTTTTAAAGATAGGCTTTGTTTCTTAAAAAGCGTTGGAGCAAAAGATAAAGGGCTTATGATAAATGCCATTATTATCCATGGAAGAAGTGCTAACATATAATCACCTAAACTATTCCAATCATTTCCAAAAATCATTCCCATATAATCTGATAAAATAATAAGTGATATCGATATAAAAAAAGCTAATATAACTTGAAATATTAAGAATTTATATATTTGTTTCATATATTTTATTTTATTATTTTTATAATTTATTATTTTTTCAGTTAGAACATTACTAATGGCTTGAGACAATATTCCAATTGGAATTTTAATGATTCTTAAAGCCATGGAATAAAAACCTAAAGTACTTGCAGCAAAATAAATACCTAATATAAACAATGGAATATTTGTAAATAAAGTATTAACTAAGGTATTCCATGTTGAATATTTTGGAAAATCTTTGTATTTTTTTGCAAGGGCTATTATTTTTATTTTTGATATTTTAGATATAAGTTTTTTATCTTTTATTATATTTTTAAATAATTTATTATTTGCAAAGAAATGTGAAATTAATTGACCACTTATAAGTCCTGATGCTCCTTGATGTATAAACCCTATTGAAAGTTGAACTATTGCTGTTGATACGGATTTTATGATGGTAGCTTTTGCTAAATCTTTATATTGTTTTTTACGGTTATTATAATATCTGAGGATATTAAAAATACCTATTAAAAAAACCGCTAATGGAACAAAATAAAGCCATATTTTTAATTCTTCATTTCTTAGTAGTGCAACAAAAGAATCGTTAAAAAACACTATTAAAACCAAGAGTATAAAAGATATTACACAATTAATAATAAAGCTTAATGCCAAAATATTTATAGCATCTTCATCTTTTTTTGGAAGCATAATCGCAAGTTCATATTTACCATTTACGATACTTCCTAAAATAGCTGAAATAGCTACAAAAATTGCAAAAAGACCAAAATCCTCAGGAGTATAAATTCTAGTAAGAATAGGACTAATAGAAATGGGAATTGCTTGAGCAATAGTAGTTCCTGTCATAAGAGTTAATATGTTACGATTAAACTCTGATTTTACTTTAACTTTATTAATCATTAATTTAGATCCTAACTTTTTCTATGGCATAGCTAAATTCTTGATACTTTTTATGAAATTCAATATTAAAAAAAATATTTCTAATTGAAATAATTCCAAAAGTAGCGAAGTTATCTAATCTACATTTCAAATATTTTAGTAATTCAATTAAATAACAATCTGTTCTTAAAAACTTAATTCTATGAAAAAAGACTTGAATTTTTATTATTATTTTAATTATATTGGAATATTTTCCACTAATTAATATAGTAATTAAGTTTGATTTAGGTTTTTCGATTGTCCTCATATATATATTCATTAATATTTTAATCTTAAAAGTTTACTAATTGATTGATAATAAGACTACTGGCGATACCTTTACCATATAAATCAAGTGAATAGTTAGAATTAAATAATTTTTTTCTATTTTTATAATTATTTAAAATTTTATTTTTGTTAGCACCAACAAGTAAATTAAATTTATTTTCAACTAGTTCAACCCATTCTGTTTCATCTCTTAATGTAATACAAGGTTTTTCAAAGAAAAAAGCTTCTTTTTGCAATCCACCACTATCTGTCATTACTAAATCACAATTGTCTATTAACCAAACCATTTCTAAATAACCAATTGGTTCTATAAGTGTAAAATCAATAGTTATTCCATTTTCCTCAATCATTTTTTTTGTTCTGGGATGTAGCGGTAAAATTACTTGTTTTTCTTTATTTATTTCATTTAATGATTCTATAATTGACTTTAATCTATTACTGTCATCTGTATTCTCTGCTCTGTGTATTGTTGAAAGTATATATTTATTATCTATTTTGCAATTAGGTTTTACGGCAAGGTTTTTGTAGAATATTGCACCATCTTGCATAACATCACCTGAATTCACAATTTTACAATCTAATTTATTATATCCCTCATTCTTTAGGTTATTTATTGCAGTAGTTGTAGGACAAAATAATATATTACTAACTCTATCTGTTAATATTCTATTTACTTCTTCAGGCATTTTCATATTAAATGACCTTAATCCAGCTTCAACATGAGCTAATTTTATATGTAGTTTCGAAGCTACAATTGCTCCGGCAAGAGTCGAATTTGTATCACCATATACCATAATCCAATCAGGTTTTTCTTTTAGTACAACTTCTTCAATTTTTTCTATCATTTGGCCTGTCATAGCACCATGAGATTTACCACCTATTCCTAAAAAATAATTTGGCTTTGGTATTTTCATTTCATGAAAGAATATATCTGACATATTTGAATCATAATGTTGTCCGGTATGAACTATTACTTCTTCTATATTATTATGATTAGCAATCTCTCTACTAACTGAACCTGCTTTTATAAATTGTGGTCTTGCACCTAAAATTGTTAATATTTTCATTATAATTTTCCTTTTATAAAATTTATTTCATCATCAGAAACATATGGATTCATAGGAATTGACATAATTTCATTAGAAACAACTTCAGATATAGGAAAATCACCCTTCTTATATCCTAAGTACTCAAAGCATTCTTGTAAATGCAATGGCATTGGATAATGAACAGCTGTTGGAATTCCTTGTTCTTTTAAAGATGCTTGTACTTCATCTCTATTCTTAACTCTTACAGAATATTGTGCCCATGCTGATGTTGCTCTTTCATCTAAAAATGGTAAAACTAAATCAGATTTAGATTTTAAAGCTTCAGTATATTTTTTTGCAACTTCTTGTCTTGAGCTCAAATCTTTTGGATAGTATTTTAATTTTATATTTAAAACAGCTGCTTGTAATGTATCAAGTCTTCCACCCATACCAATATATTTATGATGATATCTTTTAGATTGTCCATGAACTCTTAATGATTTCATTTTTAAAGCTAATTCTTCGTTATTAGTAAATACAGCTCCTCCATCTCCAAAGCATCCTAATGGTTTTGCTGGAAAAAATGAAGTAGTTGAGATATCCCCTAAAGCTGAGTCTGTTGTGTTATTAAAAGTTGAACCAAAGCTTTGTGCTCCATCAACGATAACTTTCAAGTTATGTTTATTAGCAATAGATTGAATAGCATCCATATCTGATGGTTGTCCATATAAAGATACAGGCATAATTGCTTTTGTTTTTGATGTGATTTTTTCTTCTATTAATGAAGGATCAATATTATAAGTCTTTTCATCAATATCTACAAATACTGGAACTGCACCTAAAAATGCAATTGTTTCAGCAGTTGCTATAAATGTAAAAGGAGTAGTGATTATTTCATCACCTGGTTTAATATCAAGTGCCATCATTGCAAGTAATAAAGCATCTGTTCCATTACTACAAGAAATTGCATATTTTGTATTAGTAAATTCTTTAAGTGAATTTTCTAAAGTACTTATTTCTTCACCCATAATATAATTTGATTTATTTAAAACAGCACTCATTGCTTCATCAATTTCTCTTTTATATAATTGATATTGATATTGTAAGTTTGCAAAATCTATCTTCATATTCTATTTTTCCTCTATTAATGTTACTACATCATTTTCTAATTTATATTTAGAATTATCAAATAAATCAATAGCAATATTTTCTTCATTAAATTCTAATCTATTTCCAGCAATTGAAACCCATCCAATTTGTTTACAAGGAACGCCAACCATAAGTGCAAAATCTTTTACATCTTTATTTATAACAGTTCCTGCTCCAACGAGTGCATATTTACCAATAGTATTACCACATACTACAGTTGCATTTGCACCAATTGAACAACCACGTTTTAGAAGTGTAATTTTAAACTCTTCACGACGCACAATAAAAGATCTAGGATTTATTACATTTGTAAAAACCATAGAAGGTCCTAAAAAGACATCATCTTCTACAACTACACCTTCATAGATTGAAATATTATTTTGAACTTTTACACCATTTCCAATATTTACTTGAGGGCCTACTACACAGTTTTGTCCAAACGAACAATTTTTACCAATAGATGTACCACTTAGTATATGTGAAAAATGCCAAATTTTAGTATCATCACCAATATTTACATCATTATCAACATAAGATGATTCATGATAAAAAAACTTTGCCATTATTTAATCTTTTTACAGAATGGGTGATATTCACCTTTTAAACCAATTGCATCTTGGTTTCTAATGGCAGACACTGTTCTAATTGAACCATATGCTTCATCTAGACCAAATCCATTACCAGCTAAGATTTCTTCATAAGATCTTGTATGAAGGTCTTTAAATCCACCTGAGAATTCTATCTCATCACCATCAACTGTAATAGATCTAAATGTAGTTAGTCCTGAATCTCTTACATCTTGAGGAATATAGTCATAGTTTACAGATAAAAACCATCTAACATTTGCATGTTTTAGTTTAAAACCACCAGCATTTACATCTGGAGTTTTTAAATGTACAATATTTTCTTCTACATCTCCAAATATCCAACAAAGCATATCATAGAAATGAACTCCAATATTTGAAGCAATTCCACCTGATTTAGATTCATCACCTTTCCAAGAAACAAAGTACCATTTTCCCCTTGAAGTTAAATATGTTAAATCAATATCATATACTTTATCAGGGTTTTCTTCTAATTCTTTTTGAACTTTTTCTTTTAGAGCAATAATAGAAGGATGAAGTCTTAGTTGTAAGATATTATGTACTTTCTTACCTGTTTCTTGTTCTATTATTTTTAATTGATCAATATTATGAGGATTTAGTACTAATGGTTTTTCACAAATAGCATCACATCCACTTTTTAATGCAAATCTTATATGTGCATCATGTAAATAGTTAGGAGTAGTAATTGCCATATAATCTATTTTCTTTTCATTCTCTCTATGGTATTTATCTACAAATCTATCAAATCTTTCGAACTCTGTAAAAAAACTTGCTTGTGGAAAATGTGAATCCATTATTCCTATTCCATCATATGGATCAAGTGCAGCAACTAATGTGTTACCTGTTTCTGTAATTGCTTGCATATGTCTAGGTGCTATGTATCCTGAAGCACCTATTAGTGCAAAGTTTTTTTGATTTGGCATTTTACAGTCTCCCGTCGCTATTTTTTAAAATAGATTTAATATCATAAACTACTTGGTCTTTATTTGAAAACTCTAAGTTTTTATATTTATCATGAGAAACAGCCATTACAATAGCTTCATAATCATCATAATCTACATTATTATCTAAGTTTAAATCATATTCACGTTTAACTTCATCTTTATCAGCCCAATAATCAGAAACTGTAATATCACATCCAAACTCTTGAAGTTCAGAAATAACATCAATAACTCTAGAGTTTCTAATATCCGGACAATTCTCTTTAAAAGTAATACCAAGTACTAGTACTGTTGAACCTTCTATTTTATGACCTTTTTTAATCATTAGTTTTATTACTTGATTAGCTACATAAATACCCATATTGTCATTTAGTCTTCTACCTGCTAAGATAATCTCAGGGTTATAACCAATTTGTTGTGCTTTATGAGTCAAGTAGTATGGATCAACACCAATACAATGTCCCCCAACTAACCCTGGCTTAAACTTTAAGAAGTTCCATTTAGTTCCAGCAGCTTCTAGTACATCATTTGTATTAATTCCAAGTTTATTGAAAATAATTGATAATTCATTTACAAATGCGATATTAATATCTCTTTGAGAATTTTCTATTACTTTTGCAGCTTCTGCTACTTTAATAGTAGGAGCAAGATGAGTACCTGCAGTTATAATACTTGAATATAGTGCATCTACTTTCTTACCAATTTCAGGAGTTGAACCAGCAGTTACTTTTAATATCTTTGTAACAGTATGTTCTTTATCACCTGGATTGATTCTCTCAGGCGAGTATCCACAAAAGAAATCTTCATTAAATTTCATACCAGAGAACTTTTCAAGAACTGGAACACAGTCTTCTTCTGTTGCACCTGGGTATACTGTTGATTCATAAATAACAATATCATCTTTTTTTAATACTTTTCCAATAGTCTCAGAAGCTTTTATTAAAGGAGTTAAATCTGGTCTCTTATTCTTATCAATAGGAGTAGGAACAGTTACAATATAAATATTACAATCTTTAATATCTTCGATATTACAAGTAAACTTAATATTATTATCAATAGCTTCTTGAAGTTGAGCTTCATTTAGTTCTAGTGTTCTATCATATGCACGACTTAATTCATCTATTCTTGTTTGATAGATATCTAAACCTACAACTTCATATTTTGAAGAAAATGCTGCTGCTAAAGGCAGACCTACATAACCAAGTCCAATTATACATATTTTACTATTACTCATATTTACCATTTTATTTATTTCCTTTAATATCATTTATATACCATGCTAACGATTCTTTAAGTCCAAGTTCTAAAGTATGAGTTGGTTCATATCCTAGAAGCTCTTTGGCTTGATCTATATTTGCATTTGAGTGTCTTATATCACCAGCTCTAAAATCTCTATAGATTGGATCTTTTACTTTTAACTCAGGTAGTTTTTCTTTTAGTCCATTTGAGATTGCATTATATAAATTATTTAGAGTTTCTCTTCCACCTGCTGCTATGTTATAAGCTTTTGCAAAGGCTTCTTTATTTGTAGTTGTTCCTGCCATTATGTTAGCTTGAACAACATTATCAATATATGTAAAATCTCTTGAAGTTTCTCCATCACCATTTATATATACATCTTCACCATTTAGTATTGCAGATATCCATTTTGGCATTACTGCTGCATATGCTCCATTAGGGTCTTGTCTTTTTCCAAAAACATTAAAGTATCTAAGTCCTATAGATTCAAAGCCATAACATTTATAAAATACACCCATATAAAGTTCATTTATATATTTTGTAACTGCATAAGGAGAAAGAAGATTTCCTGTTCTTGATTCTACTTTTGGTAGTTCAGCTGAGTCCCCATATATAGAAGAAGAAGATGCATAAACAAATCTTTTTACACCATTTTCTTTTGCAGCAGTTAACATATTTAAAAAACCTGTTACATTAGAATTATTTGAAATTACTGGATTATCAATTGATCTTGGAACTGATCCTAATGCAGCTTGATTTAAAATAATATCTACACCTTTAGTAATTTTATCACATGTCTCATAATCTGAAATATCACCTTTTGTAAAAGAAAAATTTTTCCATTGATTTTTTGAAACTGACTTTTCTATATGATCAAGATTATACTGATGACCTGTTGCAAAATTATCTAAACCAATTACTTTTTGGTTTAGTGTCAAAAGAGTTTCAACTAAATTTGATCCTATAAAACCAGCACATCCTGTTACTAGCCATGTTTTTGGATTCTGCTTTAACTCTTCTTTTGCTTTAGTGTATTTCATTTATTTCCTTTTTTATATAATATTATAACATATTATTTTTTTAATTTATCTTTAAGTATAACTTTTCCAAGCTCAACACCAGGTTGATCATAAGTATTTATTTGTACAAACTTACCAATTACAGAAGTTAAAAGCTGAAATGTATACATAAGTTTTGATATGTTAAATTCATCGATTTTATCTATTGTGATGATATCACATGGTATGTCTTGTAGCTCTTCTACTGCTTGTATTGTAGAATCTGCTTGTTTATTTATTAGGTCTTTAAACTTTAGATTATTTATATAGTCTAACTCTTCTAAGCCTTGCAGTTTTATATCTGGTATTGTAGTGTCTTCTTCAAAATCTTCTACTTTTATAAACGTTACAGTTTTATCTCTGTTTCCCTCCATAATAAGCTGTAAAAAACTATGCTGATCAATAGGACCTATTAGTCCTATTGGTGTTAGACCTTGTCTTGTTCCATTTATATTTACTTTTCCAAGGCTTTCACCCCATAGTTGAACATACCACTTATTAAAGCCCTCAAGAAGTGATGAGTATGAAAATACTACATTGATATTAAATCTGTTTTTATTTTCTACTAAAAATCTTCCCTTTTGGAGTATCTTATCAAAGTATTCTCTTTTTTCAAAAAAGCTATTGTTTACTTCTTTACATCCATTTAAAATTTCATCAATATCTAAACCTAAAATGGCAAGAGGTAAAAGTCCTACAGGTGAAAATACTGAAAATCTACCACCTACATCTTTTGGTATCTCAAAAGTTTTCATACTATTTGCTTTTGCATAAGTGTTTAGCTTACTATCATGCTCTGTTATACATACACAGTTTGTTTTATCTATACTGGCTAAGCTATGAAGATACTTAAAGATACTAATAGTCTCTATTGTCGTGCCTGATTTACTTATGATTATAAATAGTGCATCATTTAGGTCTATCTTACTTACTCTTTTTTTGATATCTAAAGGATCAGTTGATTCTAAATAGTGAAGTTTTTTATCATTTGTCTTGTGTCTTAAAAAGTTATGAACAGCATAAGTACCCAAAGAACTCCCACCAATACCAATAATCACAATATGCTTTTGCTCTACACTTTTAGCAAAGGCTTTTATATAACTTGTATCTTGCGAAGGAAGAGAGTAGTAACCTATAGTTTTTCTTTCTTTTTTAATTCTTTCAAAGATTTCATCATTGGATTTTATTTGGTAGAAGTTTCTTGAGTATTTCATCTATTTTTTACTCTCTGCTTTTTTTGATTTAGTATAGAAGTGATTAGTAGCTTCTACAAAGCCATCGATACTTCCACAATCAAATCTTTTACCATCAAACTTAACAGCAAGAACCATGCCTTTTTTTGCTTGTACAAGAAGTGCATCTGTGATTTGTATCTCTCCACCTTTTCCAGGTTTTGTAGTTCTGATAATATCAAAGATATCAGGAGTCAAGATATATCTTCCAATAATTGCTAAGTTTGAAGGTGCATCTTTAGGATCTGGTTTCTCTACCATATCTTTTATCATAAAAATACCTGGTTCGATTTCATTTCCTGCTATTACACCATATTTATTTGTATCCTCTTTTGGAACTTCTTCAATAGCAACGATTGAACATTGATATTTTTTATAAAGTTCACACATTTGAGAAAGTACACCTTTTTTTGCATCACATAAATCATCGGCAAGTACAACAGCAAAAGACTCATTTCCTATTAGTGTTTCTCCCGAAAGAATTGCATGACCTAGTCCTTTCATCTCTACTTGTCTTGTATATGAAAAAGTACACTTACTAATAACTGCTCTTATTTCTGTAAGATAAGGCTCTTTACTAGTACCTTTGATTTGATGCTCTAACTCATAAGATATGTCAAAGTGATCTTCAATAGCACGTTTACCACGACCTGTTACTATTGCCATAGTATTCATCCCCGCTTCTATAGCTTCTTCAACACCATACTGAATAAGTGGTTTAGTAAGTACGGGAAGCATTTCTTTTGGAGTAGCTTTTGTTGCAGGTAAAAATCTTGTACCATATCCTGCTGCTGGAAATAAACACTTTCTAATCATTTTTATTATTCTCTATAGTTTTTAGTAAAGCTAAAAGAGCATCTTCATATACTTTTGCATTTTCTTTTGTATCTGCTTCAAATCTAGTTACAAGTTTTGGAGTTGTATTTGAAGCTCTTACCAATCCCCAACCATTTTCAAAAATCACTCTTACTCCATCTACATCTATGATATCTTTGATACTAGGAAACTTTTTTGGAGGATTTTTTAAAGCTAGTTTTAAATCATCGATAATTACAAACTTTGTATCTTCTGTTACTGTGATATTAATCTCAGGAGTTGAGTACACTTTTGGGAGTGCTGCATATTGCGCATCATAATCAAAGCCATCATCAATAAGTTCTAAAGCTCTAAATGTAGCATAAATAGCATCGTCATATCCAAAGTATCTGTCATTGAAAAACAGATGACCAGAAACTTCTGCTGCAAAAGATGCATTTGTTTCTTTTATCTTTACTTTCAAGTTAGAATGTCCTGTTTTATACATAATAGCACGACCGTAAGTATTGATGATATCATACATAACTTGGCTACATTTTACTTCCCCAATCACAGTAGGATTATCTATAAACCTTGAAAAGAATATAGCTAAAATATCACCTTTAAAGTTGTTTTTTTGAGATAGCAATGCAATTCTATCCGCATCTCCATCATAAGCAAATCCAAAATCAAACTTGCCAGTATCAAGCTCTCTTTTGATATCTACAAGAGTTGACTCATCACTTGGATCTGGGTGATGATTTGGGAAGTTTCCATCAGGCTGTTCAAATAAAATATGATGCTTGATATTTAGTCTATCAAGAAGCTCTCTTAAAACTACACCCGCTACTCCATTTCCACAATCAAATACAAACTTTTTACTTTCAAGTTTTAAATGCTTAAAATGATCTACAATATAGTCCATATATTTATTTTTTGCATCAATTTCTATACTTGTATTATTATCAGGAATAGAAGAATCATCTGCTAAGATATCTCTACCCATTGCATATATTTGTTCACCAAAAAATGGATCTTTATCTATAGTGATTTTAAAACCATTATATTCTGGTGGATTGTGTGAACCTGTAATCATTATAGATCCATTACAAGATAAACCATCAAAATCTACAAAGTTTGAGAAATAGTTTACAGGAGTAGGAACAAGACCCATATCAAGTACTTCAAGTCCTGCATGATTTATTCCAGAACTAAGCCAATCTTTAAGTTTTGGTGAGTGAAGCCTAGCATCATAACCAACAGAGATAAATCTTGCATCAGGTACTTTTTTTACTAACTCTTTTGCAAAATAAAAACCAATCTTTTTAACAATATTTTCATTTAACTCTTCTTGAAAAATACCTCTAATATCATATTCTCTAAAAATTGTACTCGCCATATATTTTCCCTTACTTATTTTACTATCTATAACCATTTGGATTATTACTTTGCCATTTCCAGCTACTTTCGCACATTTCATTTATATTTCTACTAGCTTGCCATCCTAATACTTCTTTTGCAAAACTTGGATTAGCATAACATTTTGTTATATCCCCATCTCTTCTTGGAACCATTTTATAAGCTACTTTTTTATTACTTGCTTTTTCATATGCTTTTACCACTTCAAGTACTGAGTATCCAGTACCAGTACCTAGGTTTAAAATAAGTGGATTAATAGTATCTTTTTTATTTAAGTGATTTATAGCTTTTACATGACCATCGGCTAAATCTACTACGTGTATATAATCTCTTACCCCAGTACCATCAGGAGTATCATAGTCATCTCCAAATATAGATAAATATTCTCTCTCACCTACAGCTACTTGGGAAATAAAAGGCATAAGATTATTAGGAATACCCTTTGGGTCTTCCCCTATAGTTCCACTTTCATGTGCACCTACAGGATTAAAATATCTTAATATTACAACTTTAAATGAATTATCAGAAATATATACATCTTCTAAAATTCTCTCAATCATATATTTTGACGTACCATAAGGGTTCGTCGTAGCTCCTATAGGAAAATTCTCTAAGATAGGTGTTGATGCAGGATCCCCATAAACTGTAGCACTAGAAGAGAAAACTATTTTTTTACATTTAAATTCTTTCATTACTTCAAGAAGTTTTACTGTTCCTAAAACATTATTATCATAATATTCTATAGGATTAACTACAGATTCACCCACAGCTTTTAGCCCAGCAAAATGTATTACAGAGTCTATGTCATATTTAAAAAAAACTTCTTTTAATCTTTTTAAATCTCTAATATCACCTAATTCTAAGATAATATCTTTATTTATTATTTTTTCTACTCTTTTTAGTGATTTTTTTGAAGAATTAGACAAGTTATCATAAACAATAAAATCATAACCAGCATTTGATAATTCGATTAACGTATGGGAACCAATATATCCAGCTCCTCCTGTTACTAGTATTTGCATTAAGCTTTTCCTTCTTTATTCTTCAGTTTAAGTTTCTTCTTTAAACTCATTTTTTCTTTCTTTTCTTTTTCGTATTTTTTTCTAAGTCTTGCGTCTTTTGGACGTTTTTTAGCTCTTGGATCGAAAAGATTGAAAAACACTAAGAACAATAATACAAAGGTAATTAAATTGAGTAATTCATCTTCTTTATATATTTGTAAAAATATAACACTAAAAGATAATTGCATAAGTAAAAGCATCTTAACTGTATACGCTTTATCTTGCTTTATATTGTTTAAAATATGATGAAGATGGTTCTTATCAGCTGTAAATGGCGATTTTCCTCTTTGCATTCTTCTTCTAAACACAATTAAAGTATCAAGTATTGGAACAGCTATAAGAAATAAAATAGACATAGTGTTAATATATTCAATAGCATGAATACTTAAAATAGATATAATAAACCCTAAAAGTAAAGATCCACTATCTCCCATAAAAACTTTTGCGGGATGCCAGTTTAGAAGTAAAAAAGCTACTAAAATTGAGATTAAAATTGCAGGCCAAACTATAAGCATATGATCATCATATATATAGCCAATTATAAATAATGCAGTTAAAATTATGATTGATAAAGATCCCGCAAGTCCATCTAACCCATCACTTAGGTTTATAGCGTTTGTTAATCCTACTATAGCAATTATAGTTCCAAGTAGTGATAAATATCCAAGATGAAGATCATAACCAAAAAATGTACCAATATAATTAATTTGAAAACCAGAAAAGTAAGCAATAATTGCAGCAATTGATATAAGAATTATCTTTTTTAGAGGACTGATATTATAAATATCATCTAATAAGCCACATATATAAATAATAATAATAGAAAGTAGGGCATATTTTATTTCGCTAAAGTATTGAATCTCAAAAATAAAAAGACCTAATATAAAAATAAGACCAAAAACTATTCCCGCACCTCTAGGAATATGTTCTACATGAGAACTTCTGTGATTTGGGATATCAATTAAGTTAAATTTCTCAGCTACATTTATAAACTTGCTGATAGAAAAATAAGTGATTATTATCAAGGCAATACAAAAAGTTATTAGATATATAGACAATTTTAGACTTCCTAATAGTATTTTTTAAATATTATTATAATATAAATTTTCTTATTATATTGTAAAAGTAGTTACTTTTAGGTTACAAATACGTCAATTTAAATAATTTTTTAATGTATAAAAAGAATCAAATCACTGAAATACTTAATAAAATTATTAAATAGCTTGTATTTTTATTATCTTTTCATTATAATACTAACAATATAATGCAAAAGGTAAATTAATGAAAATTAGTAAGTATACATACAGTCTTCCAGTTTTAATGTTTCTTATGTCTTCTTTACAAGCAACATCTATAAAAGATGTAGTAGAACATACAGTTCAAAACAACGAAGATATAATTTCTAAATCTCTTAACAATAAGGCTTTTAGAAAATATATTGACGAACAAAAAGGTGGATATTATCCAAAACTAGATTTAACTGCGTATCTAGAAACAAAGAAAACAGTAGAAGATGGATTAACTGCTGCGGATACTAATCAAGATGGTTCTAATGTTCAACTAGATTTTGAACAACTAATTTATGATGGAAACTTAACACCAAGTAGAGTTGAAGAAGCAAAAGCTAGTTACGTATCAAATAAGCTTAAAAACTCTAGTGATGTAGAAACTATTCTTTTAGATTCTATTAATTCATATTTAGAAATGCTTCAATATGATGAAAGAGTTGCTAACTCAAAAGAAAATTTAAAAATTCATGAATCATACTTCTCAATTGCAAAAGAAACTGAAGCAATAAACGGTGAAATTTTAGATAAGATTCAAACAAAAGCAAAAATTCACTCTGCAAAAAGTAGCCTTTTTAATGAAATGAACAGCAAAAATGCAGCGAAAAGTTCATTCAACAAAAATGTAGGTATGAAAATTACAAGTGATTTATGTAGACCTTCAATAGATGAGTCAAAGATTCCTGCAACTTTTGAAGACTTACAAAAAACAGCTCTTACTACAAACTACCAAATCTTAGAAGCAATTGCAAATATCAAAGAACAAAAAGCAGTAATATCTCAAGAGAAATCAAACTTTCTACCTACATTAAAGTTTAAATTACAAGGTATTTATGATAAAGATCTTTTAACAGATACTTTAGATACTAGTATTTATAGCGGAAAATTAGAACTTAAATACAATTTATTTAATGGATTAAGTGATAGAAAAAGAACTCAAAGAGAAGAGCTATTTTTAAAAGAAGCACAATTAAAACTGGATTCAACTTCAAAATCAGTTCTAGATGAATTAAATGTAGCATATACTACATATAATACTGCAAAAAAACAAATTGTAGAATTAAAACAATTTATAGAAGAAAATAAAACAATTATTGATATTTACAATGATCAGTTTGATGCAGGAACTAGAAACTTTATTGATGTATTAAATGTTGAAGCAGATTTATACAACTCTAAAACAAACTTAATCAATACAGAATTCGCTATGTATAAAGCATACTATGAAATATTAAAAAATACTTCAACTTTACAAACTAGTATTGAAAACTCAAATGCTGGTACTTGTGCAGAAACTTCATCAAATTCTGTTGAAGAAGAATTAAACTTAAGTGATACAAATGTAGAAGAAAGTATTTCAGATGTTTTAGTTGAAGATGTAAAAACTGATGTTGTTGTAGCTGTAGCAAATGAATATGTATTATTTATTGAATCATATACAAACAAAAACTCAGCAGAAAATGCATTATCTAAGCTAGCTTCTTACATAGATGAAAATACAAAATCAAAAGTAATTGCAAACAACAATGGTACATATACTGTAGTTATTTACAATATTGATGGAAAATCTCAGGCTATTGCTATTAAAAATAAGCTAAACTCTAAATATCCAGGTTCATATTACACGAAGAAGAAATAATAAATAGGATAAATATTGGAAATCAATCAAAATAATTTAAATGATGATTTTGAAAATATAAGAGAAAAAAATGAAGAAGATACTCTTTTAGAGTCTCTTCTTTTTTTATCTAAATTTCATAAACGAACAGCTTCCGCTGAATCCCTGATTGCAGGACTTGCAATCCACAACACCTTAATGACTCCCTCAATGTTTCAAAAATCTGCTAAAAAAATTGGTTTAATAGTAAAAGCAGTAAATAGAAAGCTTCAAGATATAGACAACAAAGCCTTACCTGCTGTTATGATTTTAAATAACAACAAAGCTTGTATCGTTTTAAATGTAGACATTTCAAAAAATGAAGTCAAGCTTATAATACCGGATGTAAGTTCAGGTGAAATAACACTTTCAATTGCTGAGCTAGAAAAATTATATACAGATAATTTATTTATTGTTAAACCTGCATACAATTTTGAAAATAGAGTAGATAAAGATGTCAAAGTTGAAGATACAAAAAGATGGTTTTGGCGAACAATGAAAAAAAATCTAGGCCTTTATAAGCTAGTAATAATAGCAGCTATCTTAATAAATATATTCGTAATCTTCGTTCCGTTATTTACAATGAATGTATATGATAGAGTTTTACCAAATAAAGCAATAGATACGTTATGGGTTTTATTAAGTGGAATAGTTTTCGTATTGATTTTTGATTTTATATTAAAATTAATCCGAGCATATTTTATAGAACAAGCAGGGAAAAGAGCAGATATAAGAATGTCTAGTAAGATATTTGATCAGCTATTAAATATAAAATTAGACTCAAAACCTTCATCAACAGGTATGTTTGTAAGTAGGCTTCAATCCTTTGAAAGTGTAAGAGAGTTTTTTACAACAGCAACAGTTACTGCCTTTGTTGATTTACCTTTTGTAATATTATTTATTTTTATCATCTTTTATGTAGGTGGCCCAATAGGTTATATCTCAATTGGAACAATGATAATAGCTGTGCTCTTCTCATTTTTTATGCAAAGACCAATTAAGAAAAACATCTTGAATTCTGCAAAAGAAGACCAGATAAAACAAACAGTTTTAACAGAAACAGTAACAGGTTTAGAAATCATAAAATCTGTTCGTGCTCAAAATAGAATGAGAACACACTGGGAAAAATCAATCTCTCAAACTTCATACTATGGTAATAAGACACACTATTTATCACAAATAGTTACATATTTTGTAGGTTTTATCTCACAACTTTCAGGAGTTTTAATAGTTGCAGGTGGAGTAATGCTTGCAAGTGAAGGTGATATGACTATGGGAGCAATTATTGCAGCTATGATGCTAAACTCAAGAGTAATAGGTCCTGTTTCTCAAATTGCTGGAATGATCATAAGACTAGATAGAACAATGCTTTCTCTTAATAACATAGATGAAATCATGAAAATGCCAGTTGAAAGAGAGCAAAATCAAAACTATCTAAGTAGGCCAAATTTAGATGGAAATATTGTTTTCAAAGATGTAAATTTTGCATATAAAGGTCAAAAGTTTGATGTACTAAAAAATATAAACCTTACAATAAAAAAAGGTGAAAAAGTAGGAATTATAGGAAAAATAGGTTCAGGGAAATCTACCTTAGCTAAACTACTTCTAAACTTATACGAGCCATTAAAAGGGTCAGTATTAGTAGATAATACTGATATAAGACAAATAGATCCTGTGGACTTAAGAAGATCAATCGGATACGTTCCACAAGAACCGTTTTTATTTATGGGAAGTATCAAAGACAATATCACGATAGGTGAACAGTATGCAACAGATGAGCAAATACTAAAAGCCTCAAAAGTATCTGGTGTTCATGATTTTTTAGGAAAGCATGAATCAGGATATGATTTAATTGTAGGAGAAAGAGGAGAGGGCTTAAGTGGTGGAGAGAGACAGTCTGTTACTTTAGCTCGTGCAATTTTATCTGATCCAAATATTTTAGTACTAGATGAGCCTACTAATATGATGGATGAATTATCCGAAAATACATTTAAAAGAAATCTAGTAAGTATAATAAGAGATAAAACAGTAATTATAGTAACCCACAAACCATCACTACTTTCAATAGTAGATAGATTAATAGTGATAGAAGATGGAAAAGTAGTAGCAGATGGTCCAAAAGAAAAAATCGTAGCTTCTTTTGGAAATAAAGCTAAATCTACTAGCGCAATAAAAGCAACTAAAATAAAAAGAGTTCCAAATGAATAATGAAGACGTAAACTTTGTAAATATGTTGCATGCACAAAAAAATGCAAAAGCAGACTTCAAAGTATTATTGCTATTTTTTTCAATAATTATTTTCTTTGCAGGTGCATTTATTTGGTCTTATTATTCGGAAATAGATGAACTTACAAGAGGAGAAGGTAAAGTAATACCTTCTGAAAAAATCAAAACAATTCAAAGTTTAGATGGTGGATTAATCTCAGAAATTTTAGTTAAAGAAGGTTCTATAGTAAAAATAGGTCAGCCTTTAATGAAAATCGATACTACAAGATTTGAAGCTTCACTAGAAGAAAATAAACAAACTTATTTTCATTTACTTGTTACCAAAATAAGACTTGATGCAGAATCAAAAATAGATTTATCAAAACCAATACCTGAATTAGAATTTCCTAAAGAAGTATTAAAAGAAGCAAATACATTCGCTCAAAATGATAAAAAACTTTTCAGATCAAGAATAGCAGAACTAAAAAGTACAACAGAAATTTTTAAAATACAACTAAAACAAAAAGAACAAGAAGTAAAAGAGCTAAGAAATACAAGTTCGCAATTAAGAAGAAATCTAAAGTTAGTAAAAGAAGAAGCTCAAACTATGGAACTCTTGGTAAAGAGAAGATCAAAATCTAAAGTTGACTTAATACGAATTAAGAAAGAGCTATCACAACTTCAAGGTGATTTACAAAGTACATATATAAATATTCCAAAAGCAAAATACGCAATGGAAGAAGCAAAAAATAGAATCAGTGAAAAAGCAAAAATTTTTAGAGCTGAAGCTTCAAATGAATTACAAAAACTAAACACTGAAATAAAAAAATACGAATCAAAACTTGTTTCAGAAGAAGATAAACTTGAAAAAACAATCCTACACTCACCAGTAGATGGAATCGTAAAACAAATAAATGTTAATACTGTAGGTGGAGTAATCAAATCAGGAATGGAACTAATAGAAATCGTTCCACAAAGTGATACCTTGCTTATAGAAGCTAAAATAGATCCTAAAGATATAGCTTTTATAAATCCACAACAAAAGGCAATTATTAAAATAACAGCTTATGATTTCTCAATATACGGTGGACTTGATGGACAAATAGTTGAGATTTCAGCAGATAGTATTCTAGATAAAAACGATAAAAATCAAAAGAGTTACTATAAAGTAATGATAAAAACAAATCAAACTTACCTAGAAAAAAATGGAGATAAGCTTCCAATTATCCCAGGTATGATTACAAGTGTAGATATTATTACAGGTAAAAAATCAATCCTAGACTTCATTTTAAAACCTATATTAAAGACAAAACAAAACGCACTTCACGAAAGATAAAAGAAGAGTAATAAACTCTTCTTTTATTCAAAAAAATCAAATTCCAAAATTTAAACTACATTTAAGTAATACCTCTTGACAAACCCAAAGAAATCTCCTATAATTCCCGTCCAAATTAAGTGACACACAATGTTGCGAAAGATGGATGATCTTTAACAATGTAAATA
>CANNFB010000022.1 GCA_947503785.1 uncultured Campylobacterales bacterium
ATTTCAAATACTTCTGAATCTGCTTCTTTTAGGTTTGCGTTTGATATATAGTTCATGGGTTTTGTTTCCTTTTTTAATTCTTTATTTTCTTTTATTCTTCATCATCATGTAAATTAATTTCATGTTTAACTGGTTTCATAGCTGGAAAAAGTAATACGTCTCTAATTGAGTGTTGATTTGTAAGCATCATTACTAATCTATCCATTCCAATACCTTGTCCTGCACATGGAGCCATTCCATAAGATAAAGCATTTACAAAATCTTCATCCATTTCATGTGCTTCATCATCACCACCTGATTCTTTTGCTTCCATTTGACCTTCAAATCTTTGAAGTTGGTCAACTGGATCATTAAGTTCAGAGAATGCATTTGCTATTTCTTTTCCAGCAATAAATAACTCAAATCTATCAGTTAAGTGTGATTTTTCATCATTTCTTCTAGCTAATGGAGAAATTTCAACTGGGTACTCTGTAATAAAAGTAGGGTTGATTAGTTTTTCTTCAACATACTCATCAAATAATTCGCCTTGAAGTTGTCCTAAATTCATCTTTTTATTTACATCAACTTTAGCAGCTATTAAGTAATCAATAATTTTTTCTTTATCTTCTGTAATATCAGCAGGAACTCCACCAATAGTTGTTAAAGATTCGATTAATGGAATTTCAGTAAAGTCTGTAAAATCAATTTCTAAATCACCATAAGGTAATACAGTTGGTAAATCTAAGTGTTCAAATAAATATTCAAAATATTCTTTTGTTAATAAAATTAAATCTTTATATGTTTTATAAGCCCAATAAAATTCAATAGAAGTAAATTCTGGATTATGAGTTGCATCCATACCTTCATTTCTAAAGCATCTATTGATTTCAAATACAGCTTCAAAGCCACCAACTATACATCTTTTTAAATATAATTCAGGTGCAATTCTTAAAAATCTATCAACACCTAGGGCATTGTGGTGAGTTGTAAATGGTTTAGCATTAGCTCCACCTGCAATTGGGTGCATCATTGGAGTTTCAACTTCTAAGAAACCTTTATCTTCAAAAAATCTTCTTGTAAGACTAATAACTTTTGATCTCACATGGAAAGTTTTTCGTACTTCACTGTTCATAATTAAATCTAAATATCTTTGTCTATATCTAAGTTCTTTATCTTGAATTCCATGATATTTTTCAGGAAGTGGAGAAATTGATTTTGTAAGTATTTTTAAACCATCAACATGTAGTGATAATTCACCTTTACCTGTTACAAATGGATAACCAGAAACTTCAATAATATCACCAACTTCTACAGTCTTTTTAAAAGTTTCATTATAAAAACCTTCAGGAAGATTATCTCTACTTACGTAGATTTGTAATAATCCTGATTCATCTTCAACCTTTAGGAAAGATGCCTTTCCCATAAGTCTGAAAAATTTAATTCTTCCTGCAACTGTGTAGTTTCTTTTTTCATCTCTTTTATCTTCTAATTGAAAAATATCACTATTAACATTTAAAAATTTTCCAATCGTAGTATTTCTTGAGCTTTCATTTGAGTAAGGGTTTATACCTGCTTCTCTTAATTTCTCAGCTTTTTCTATTCTTTGTTGTATATATTTGTTTTCGAACAATAAAAATTCCTTATTTGTTTTCTTCTGATTTATTTACTATGCTTTGTAACTTTTCTTTTACAGTATTCATTTGTTCTTCAGTAGCACTTGTTGTGTTTGTTATAGTTTCTTCTACTTTTTTAACTATGTCTTCTTCTACCGACTTTTTAACGTCATTAATTGTGTTTTGAACACCTTCTGTAATATCTTTTTTAGTTTCTTGAATTGTTTTATTTATCTCTTTAACTGGCGATTCTTCTGCATTTTTAGATGTTGTAGCTTCTTTTGCTGTATCAACAACTGTATCAACTGTTTTTTCAATATTTGCAGTAATTGACGAAGTATCTAACTTAATAATATAAGAACCAACACTAATTAAATGAGGCATTACTATTGAACCTTCAGTTTTATTATCAATTGCTTTTTTAAAAGATTGAACTTGATATAGTGCATAAGCAATAACTGAAAATATTAAAAATACTTTAGCTGCTCCAAATACGAATCCAAAAATTCTATCAAATAATCCTAATCCACTTGCAGAGAATATCTTGCTAACGATTATTCCAAGTATATAGATAATAATCCAAAAACCGATTAACGCAATAATAAAACCAATTAGTTTTATTGTAGTTTGGTTTTCTAAAGCTAAAAATGGAGCGATTAAATTACCAATTTCACTTGATGCTCTTGATGCTACAAAAATTGCACCAATAATTCCAACAATTCCAAAAACCTCTTTTATTAAACCTCTAAATAGACCTTTTAGTCCTAAAACTAGTGTAATACCTAGTATTACCATATCAAAAATAGTAAACTCTTGCATAGATTTCCTTTACATAATATGCGCTATTGTACCTAATGTTTTCAAAATTAAAGTTTAAAAAAATTTTTGACTTTAATTTAAACTTTTTTAGATAAAATCTCTTCATGATAAAAAGATACCCAACAAAACAAATATTCGTAGGAAATGTACCAGTTGGTGGCGATGCCCCAATTCCTGTACAGTCAATGTGTTTTACAAAAACAACAGATGTTGAAGCTACTGTTGAGCAAATTCGTGCTTTACATTTCGCTGGTGCTGATATAGTAAGACTTGCAGTACCAAATAAAGAAGCGGCATTAGCTTTAAAAGAAATAAAAAAACAAGTAGATTTACCAATTGTTGCTGATATTCATTTTCACTATAAACTTGCATTAATAGCAGCAGAAGTTGTAGATTGTATTAGAATTAATCCAGGAAATATTGGAGATAAAAAAAGAGTTCAAGAAGTTGTGAAAGCTTGTCAAGAACGAAATCTTCCAATTAGAATTGGAGTAAACTCAGGTTCATTAGAAAAACAGTTTGAAGACAGATATGGACAAACTGCTGAAGGAATGGTTGCCTCTGCTGATTACAATATAAAATATCTTGAAGATTTAGGTTTTACTGATATAAAAGTATCTTTAAAAGCTAGTGATGTTCAAAGAACAGTAGAAGCTTATAGAACTTTAAGACCTATGAATAATTATGCCTTTCATTTAGGAGTTACAGAAGCTGGTACTCAATTTCACTCTACTATTAAATCATCAATTGCACTAGGTTCATTACTTCTTGATGGTATTGGTGATACTTTAAGAGTTTCAATGACTGGTGAATTAGAAAAAGAGATTGAAGTAGGTAAGGCTATTTTAAAAGATGTAGGAATTACAAAAGAAGGCTTAAATATTATCTCTTGTCCTACGTGTGGAAGAATTGAGGCTGACTTAGTAAGCGCAGTTGCTGAAGTTGAAAAAAGAACAAAACATATAAAAGCATCACTTGATGTTTCAGTAATGGGATGTGTTGTAAATGCAATTGGAGAAGCAAAATCTGCAGATGTAGCAATAGCATTTGGTAAAGGTTCTGGACTTGTTATGAAAAAAGGCGAGATTATTGCAAAGCTTTCAGGAGATGCCCTAATTAACAGATTTCTTGAAGAAGTGGAAATAGAAGCAGAGAAAAGAACATAGATTTTCTATTTTCTTTTCTATATTAAAAATACTTAAAGAACTTTATTACAATATCTTTAGGCTTAATTGGTTTTGCTTTATTATCCCAATACTTAAGAGCTTTTTCTTGAAGAGTTTTATTCTTGAAAAAATTTAATAGTTTATTAGACATAAAATCTGAATACAAGAATATTCTTTCTGCCCAATGATAAGACTTGAAAATCTTTTCAAAAGTTTCTTTCCACTTTTTTTCATATAATTCTGGTTGATTTTTACTAATTGCATTAGCTAAAATTCTTGCACTTCTCATGGAATAATAAATACCTTCATATGTAAAAGGTAAAGTTTGTCCTGCAGCATCACCTACAAAAAAAACTCTATTTATATAAAAAGTACTTTTCTTATCCCAATTTGGAATATAAAAACCTTTTCTTTTAGAAAAATCTGCTTCTTTTTCTTTTAATAAATTTTCAAAAACTTTAGATGCATTTGATTTAGGTTCAAATATCGAGCCAATTGAAACATCATTTCCATGTGGAAATACCCAAGCATATCTTTTTGGAGAGTATTTAGAACCAAAATAAAAATCACAAGAATCTATAATTTTATTTTTGACAATTACATAGTTTGTTAAAAATGACTTTGGATAGACATTTAATAAGTTTTTTTTTACATTTGATTTAACTCCATCAGCTCCTACTAAATAGTTTGCTTTTATTGTCAAAAACTTATCTTTTGTTTTAACTTTAACAAGAACATAATCTTTAAAACAAACAAGACTTTTATATTTTCCTTCTATTAAATTACTACCTTCTTTTTTAGCTAATAATCGTAATTGATGGTCAAATTCTTTTCTTAAAACTATACTCAAAGGTGCTTTTTGAATATTAAAAGTTGCACTGTTTAATGTAGAAAATAAATTTACATTTGTTATTTTCTTTGTTTCTAATTCTTTAGGTAGATTAAATTCTTCAAATATAGAAGATTTTATTCCTCCTCCACAAGGTTTGTCATAGTTGAAGTTTTTTTCAATTAAAATATTATCAATATTATATTTATTTAATTCTCTTGCTAAGGTTGAACCAGAAGGGCCACCTCCAATTATTATTGTGTTTGTTATAAAGTCAATTTTTTCATTCATATTGTGAACCTAATATTTTATTAGATGTATTATACGCAAAATAGTTTATATATTCTAAAATGATTTTAGATATAATCTTTTATTAATATAATGGAGTAATATGGATAGTGTTTATAGTATAAATATAGAAAGAGCAGTATTAAGTTCAATACTTTTTAATCCTGAAGAATTAGAAGATGTTTTAGGTGTTTTAAAAGCAAAAGATTTCTATCTTCCTGCACATCAAAAAATATTTGATGTGATGATTAAACTTCATAATGATGATATGCCAATTGATGAAGAGTTTATACGAAAAAGAATAAACGCAAAAGATGTTGATGATTCTATTTTAATAGAAATACTATCAGCAAATCCTATTACAAATACACTTGCGTATGTAAGAGAAATCAAAGATGGCTCTGTAAAAAGAGAACTTGCTACACTTGCAACTACAATCAAAAAAGTAGCGCTTGAAGAAGAAGTAAGTGGAAATGAAGCACTAGATACTGTTCAAGGTGAGTTATATAAAATATCAACAGATTCTGCAACTTCTGAGTTAAAAGATATGCAAGAAATCACAGGTGATACCCTTTCCTATATTGAGCGAATGAAAAAACTTGGAAATAAACATCTAATTGGTGAAACAACAGGTTTTGATGATCTGGATAGAAAAACTACAGGATTTAATGAAGGGGATTTAATTATTATCGCAGCACGACCTGCGATGGGAAAAACGGCACTTGTATTAAATATGGCTTTAAAAAATGTAGAAGCACAAAAAGGTGTGATTTTTTTCTCACTTGAAATGCCTGCAGAACAATTAATGTTAAGAATGCTAGCTGCAAAAACTTCAATTCCTTTACAAAATCTTAGAAAAGGTGATATGAGTGATAACGAATGGAGCCAATTAAGTGGTGCATTTGAAGATTTAAATACCAAAAAACTATTTGTAGATGATGGTGGAAGTATAAATATTAATCAACTTCGTGCACGTGTTCGTAAACTAGCCCAAAATGAAGCGAATAATATTTCACTTGTAATTATCGATTATTTACAACTAATGCAAGGAACAGGTGGAAAAGATAGACATCAAGAAGTATCAGATATTTCAAGAGGTCTTAAAATGTTAGCAAGGGAGATGAAAATTCCAATCATTGCTCTTTCCCAGTTAAATAGGGGTGTTGAAAGTAGGCCAGATAAAAGGCCAATGCTTTCAGACTTAAGAGAATCTGGTGCTATTGAGCAAGATGCTGATATTATTATGTTTGTATATAGAGATGATGTATATAAAGAAAGAGATGAAGCAAGAAAAGAAAAAGAAGCTAAAGATAAAGGTGAAGAATACAAATCATCATTTGTAAATAAACCAGTTGAAGAAGCAGAAATAATTATAGGGAAACAAAGAAATGGACCAATTGGAACTGTTAAACTAGACTTCCAAAAAGCACTTACTAGATTTGTAGATAAAGAAAATGACATGAACTCTTCAACCCCTGTAGAAATTATATTTGAAAATGTTGCAGATATTGAGAGAGAAACAAATATGGATATGCCAGATATTCTTTAGAAGTAAGCAGTTGTTAAATTATTTTTAGATATTATTTTATGTAAATGTAAAAATTATAATTACTAAATTAATCAGAAAAACCACTTCTAATAAATAGGAATAAAATGACAAATATAATCTTATGCGGAGGTTCAGGAACAAGACTCTGGCCAATAAGTAGAACCTTAATGCCAAAACAATTCGTAAAGTTATTTGAAGGACAATCATTATTCCAATTAACAGTAAATAGAAATTCAAAAAACTGTGATGCCCAATATATAGTTTCAAATGCAGAACAATACTTCTTAGCTTTAGATCAATTAGAAGAACTAAATAAAATAAAAAATAAATATCTTCTAGAACCAGTAGGAAGAAATACAGCACCCGCAATTGCTTTAGCTTGCCTAGATCTTCCTTATGATGAAATAGTTCTTGTAACACCTTCTGATCATCTAATAAAAGATGAAGTAGAATATGTAAAAGTATTAATTAAAGCAAAAGAATTAGCTTCTCAAGATAATCTAGTAACATTTGGTATTACTCCACAGTTTGCAGAAACTGGATTTGGTTATATTGAAGCAAATGGACTGAACGTAAAAGCATTCCATGAAAAACCAAATAAAGAAACTGCAGAAGAATATGTAAAAGCAGGAAATTATTACTGGAACTCAGGAATGTTCTGCTTTAAAGCAGGAGTATTCTTAGATGAACTAAAAGAACACTCTCCTAAAATATATGAAACTTCAAAAACTGCTTATGCTAATGCAAATAAAGATGGAATAGTTAGAATTACTCATGATGATATGAGTAATATTCCAGAAGATAGTATCGATTATGCTGTTATGGAAAAATCAACAAAAGTAAAAGTAATACCATCAAATATTTCATGGAGTGATGTAGGAAGCTTTGATGCATTATATGAAGAACTACCAAAAGATAAAGATGGAAATACTCTAAACTCAAATTATATTTCAATTGATTCAAAAAATAATCTTATCTATGGAAATGAAAGAAAAATAGCAACTGTAGATATAGAAGATATGATTATTGTGGATACAGGAGATGCTCTTTTGATTTCAAAAAAAGGAAGCTCTCAAAAAGTAAAACAAGTAGTAAATAAAATACGAGAAACTACACAACTTCATAATATTCATTTAACAGGATATAGACCTTGGGGAACATATACAGTTCTTGAAGAACAAGAAGGTTATAAAGTAAAAAGAATAGAAGTAAAACCAGGGAAAAGACTTAGCTTACAAAAACACTTCCATAGAAATGAACATTGGATAGTAGTTAGTGGAACAGCAACAGTAACAGTAGGAACAGAAACTAGATATGTAAGACCAAATGAAAGTACCTATATTAAAATGGGAGAACTTCATAGACTAGAAAATGAAGGGAAAATCCCAGTAATTTTAATAGAAGCTCAAGTTGGCGAGTATACTGGTGAAGATGACATTGTTCGTATTGACGATGATTTTAAGAGATAATATTAATTTATTTAAATAAAATATAAAAACTAAATAAAAAGGAAAACAAATGGCAGAAAACAAAGAGCAAAAAGTAGCCCTAATCACAGGAATCACAGGACAAGATGGATCGTATCTTGCAGAATTCTTACTAAAAAAAGGTTATATCGTACATGGAGTAAAAAGAAGATCATCACTATTTAATACAGATAGAATAGATCACCTTTATCAAGATCCACATGTAGAAAATAGAAATCTTATCTTACATTTTGGTGATATGACTGATTCTATGAACTTAACTAGAATTATCCAAGAAGTTCAACCTGATGAAATCTATAACTTAGCTGCTATGTCTCATGTTGCTGTATCTTTTGAAACTCCTGAATATGTTGCAAATGCAGATGGTACAGGAACATTAAGAATTCTTGAAGCTGTTAAACTTTTAGGTTTAAGTAAAAAAACTAGAATCTACCAAGCTTCTACTTCTGAACTTTATGGAAAAGTACAAGAAACACCACAAAGTGAAACAACTCCTTTTTATCCAAGATCTCCATATGCTGTTGCAAAAATGTACGCATACTGGATTACTGTAAATTATAGAGAAGCTTATGGTATGTATGCTTGTAATGGAATATTATTCAATCACGAATCGCCAGTTCGTGGTGAAACATTCGTAACTAGAAAAATTACAAGAGCTGCTTCAAAAATAGCACTAGGACTACAAGAAAAACTTTACCTTGGAAACTTAGATGCAAAAAGAGACTGGGGACATGCAAAAGATTATGTACGAATGATGTGGATGATTCTTCAAGCTGATGAGCCAGAAGATTGGGTTATTGCAACGGGACAGACTACAACAGTAAGAGACTTCGTATCAATGGCATTTAAATACGCTGGAATAGAATTAGAATTTAAAGGAACAGGTGTTGATGAAAAAGCATATGTTGTTTCTTGCTCAAATCCAGAATATCAAGTTAAAATTGGAACAAATGTAGTAGCAGTTGATCCAAAATACTTTAGACCAACAGAAGTTGATTTACTTTTAGGTGATCCTACAAAAGCTGAACAAAAACTTGGATGGAATAGAGAATATAATTTAGAAACATTAGTAAATGATATGATGCAATCAGATTTAAAGCTAATGACAAAAGATGTTTACCTTCAAGATGGTGGATATAAAACATTAAGTTATTTTGAATAGGTCACTTGATAATGAATAAAGATTCTAAAATATATATAGCAGGACATAGAGGATTAGTAGGTTCTGCAATACTAAAAAACCTTACAGCAAAAGGCTACACAAATCTAGTTTTTAAAACACATAAAGAACTAGACTTGTTAAACCAAAATGATGTAACAAGATTCTTTGAAAATGAAAAACCAGAATATGTAATCTTAGCAGCTGCAAAAGTAGGAGGTATTGTTGCAAACAATACTTATAGAGCTGATTTTATATATGAAAACCTTCAAATTCAAAATAATGTAATTCATAATGCTTATAAAGCAGGAGTAAAAAAGCTTCTGTTTTTAGGATCAACTTGTATTTATCCTAAAATGGCTCCTCAGCCAATGCCAGAAGATTGTTTATTAACATCTCCACTAGAATATACAAATGAACCCTATGCTATTTCAAAAATAGCAGGTATTAAAATGTGTGAATCATATAACTTACAATATGGTACAAACTTTATATCTGTAATGCCTACAAATCTATATGGACCAAATGATAACTTTGATTTAGAAAAGTCACATGTACTTCCTGCATTAATTAGAAAGATACATTGCGCAAAACTTCTTAATGAAAAAAAATATGATGAAGTTATAAAAGATTTAAATGTTAATTCTTTAGAAGAAGCAAAAATATATCTTGAAAGCTTTGGAGTTGATGATAAAAAAGTTGAGATATGGGGAACAGGAAAACCAAGACGAGAGTTTTTATACTCTGAAGATATGGCAGATGCTTGTGTCTTTCTTTTAGAAAATAGAGATTTTTCAGATACATATAATGCTGATGAAAAAGAGATAATTAATACACATATCAATATTGGTACAGGTATAGATATATCTATTGCAGAGTTAGCTCTATTAATCCAGAAAATTGTTGGATATGAAGGTGAGTTTACTTTCAATACAGAAAAGCCAGATGGGACTATGGTAAAACTTACTAATCCTTCTAAACTACATGGTTTAGGATGGAAGCATAAGGTTGAACTTCAAGATGGTATTCGTACTATGTATGAGTGGTATTTGAAGGAAAATAAATGAATAAAACATTAAGTTTAATTGGACGAGATAAAGAGCTATTTAGAGAAGATATAAATATTAATAATAAAGAATTGAAAAAAATAGTATCTTCGTCATCTTTTTTAGTAATTGGAGCTGCAGGCTCAATTGGACAAGCTGTTACTAAAGAGATATTTAAAAGAAATCCTAAGAAACTTCATGTTGTAGATATTAGTGAAAATAATATGGTGGAATTAGTTAGAGACATTAGAAGTTCATTTGGATATATAGATGGAGATTTTCAAACATTTGCCTTAGATATAGGGTCTATTGAATATGATACTTTTATAAAAGCTGATGGAAAATTTGATTATGTTTTAAATTTATCTGCATTAAAACATGTTAGAAGTGAAAAAGATCCATATACCCTTATGAGAATGATTGATGTAAATATTTTTAATACAGATAAAACAATTTCACAATCAATTAAAAATGGGACAAAGAAGTATTTTTGTGTTTCAACAGATAAAGCAGCAAATCCCGTAAATATGATGGGTGCAAGTAAACGAATTATGGAAATGTTTGTAATGAGAAAATCTCAAGAGATGAAGGTTTCAATGGCAAGATTTGCTAATGTTGCTTTTAGTGATGGTTCATTATTACATGGCTTTAATCAAAGAATTCAAAAACAACAACCTATTGTTGCACCTAATGATATAAAAAGATATTTTGTAACTCCACAAGAATCTGGTGAACTTTGTCTAATGTCTTGCATCTTTGGAGAGAATAGAGATATCTTCTTCCCAAAACTAAGTGAAAACTTACATCTAATTTCTTTTGCAGATATTGCTGTAAAATATTTAAATGATTTAGGATATGAACCTTATTTATGTAAAGATGAAGAAGAAGCTAGAAAATTAATTCATACATTACCAAATGAAGGGAAATGGCCTTGTTTATTTACTTCTAGTGATACAACAGGAGAAAAAGATTTTGAAGAATTTTTTACTGATAAAGAAGTATTAGATATGGAAAGGTTTGATAATTTAGGAGTTATTAAAAATAAAGCTATTTTTGATGATGAAAAATTGAATTCATTTGAAAAAACTATAAGAGGATTCAAGAGTGAACTTTCTTGGAAAAAAGAAGATATTGTAAAAGAGTTCTTCATTATGATCCCTGATTTTGGACATAAAGAAACTGGTAAATATTTAGATGGGAAAATGTAATGAAAAAGGTAGTTGAATTTATTCAAAAAACTTTTAATACAAAAGAATTTATTCCTTTACATGAACCAAGATTTATAGGTAATGAAAAAAAATATTTAAATGACTGTATTGATTCTACATTTGTTTCAAGTGTAGGAAAATATGTAGACCAATTTGAAGAAGAATTTGCAAAAAAAGTTGGTAGTAAATATGCAATTGCTACAGTTAATGGTACAGCGGCGCTTCATATATCACTACTTTTAGCAGATGTAAAAAAGGAAGATGAAGTAATAACTCAAGCTCTTACTTTTATAGCAACATGTAATGCAATATCATATATTGGAGCAAAACCTTTATTTGTTGACGTTGATTTAGATACGATGGGATTATCTCCCAAATCATTAGAAAACTTTTTGAATGAAAATTGTAAAATTGTAAATAATCAATGTATAAATAAAACTACAAAAAAAGTAATAAAAGCTTGTGTTCCTATGCATACTTTTGGACATTCTTGTAGAATTAGCGAAATAAAAGATATATGTGATAATTGGAATATTGTTTTAGTTGAAGATGCTGCTGAATCTTTAGGAAGTTATTATAAAAATAGACATACAGGAACATTTGGAAAAGTTGGAGCATTTTCTTTTAATGGAAATAAAATCATTACAAGTGGTGGTGGTGGAGTGATAGTAACAGATGATGAAAAGCTAGCTAAAAGAGCAAAACATCTTACAACTACAGCAAAAATTCCACATCCATTTGAGTATGTACATGATGAAATAGGATACAACTATAGAATGCCAAACTTAAACGCCGCATTACTTGTAGCTCAACTAGAACAATTAGATAAGTTTTGTGAAAATAAAGAAGAATTAGCTTTAAAATATGAACAATTCTTTAAGAATTTTGAAGGTATTGATTTTATTAAACAACCAGAAAATTCAACATCAAACTATTGGTTACAAGCTGTAATTCTTGAGGATGTTAAGACAAGAAATGAATTTTTAAAATTTACAAATAAAAATGGTGTGATGACTAGACCTATTTGGAAATTAATGAATGAATTAGAGATGTTTAAAGATTGCCAATCAATTGATTTAGTAAATTCTAGAATTTGTGAAGAAAGAATTGTTAATATTCCAAGTAGTGTGATTTTATAATGAAAGAAAAAATTGTTCTAATTGGTGGCGGTGGACATTGTCATAGTGTTATTGACGTAATTGAACAAGAAAATAAATATGAAATTATTGGTATAGTAGATAAAAAAGAATTAATAGGTAATGAGGTTTTAAATTATAAGATTATAGCTTCAGATGAAGCTTTAGCTGAAATCTTTAAAACTTGCAAAAATGCGATAATTACTATTGGTCAAATAGAATCAAGTACTTTAAGAACAAAAATATTTAAGAATTTAAAAAATATAGGTTTTAATTTGCCGGTTATTATTTCACCGATTGCATATGTATCAAAATACTCTATCATTGAAGAAGGAACAATTATTCTACATCATGCATTAATTAATGCAAATGTTAAAATTGGTAAAAACTGTATAATTAATACTAAAGCATTGGTTGAACATGATTCAATAGTTGAAGATTATTGTCATATCTCAACAGCATCAGTTATAAATGGTGGTGTTACTGTTAAAGAAGGTAATTTTTTTGGAAGTAATGCAACCTCTAAACAAAATATGGAAATAGATGGATTTACAAAAGCTGGGAGTTTAGTAAAATGAATAAAGATAAACAAAGTGTATTTATAATTGCTGAAGCAGGTGTAAATCATAATGGTTCTATCAAGCTCGCAAAAAAACTAATTGACGTAGCGTATGAAGCAAAAGTAGATGCTGTTAAATTTCAAACTTTTAAAACTGAAAATTTAGTATCAAAAAATGCACAAAAAGCAGATTATCAAAAAGAAACAACTTCTAAAGAAGAATCACAATTTGATATGATAAAAAAGTTAGAATTAGATGTTAATACTCACAATGAATTGATTTCATATTGTAATAGTAAAAATATTATGTTTTTATCTACTCCTTTTGATAATGATAGTATTGATTTACTAGATGATTTAGGTTTGAAAATATTTAAAATACCAAGTGGAGAAATTACAAATTTACCATACTTAAGACATATTGGTTCTTTAAAAAAAGAAGTTATATTATCAACTGGTATGTCAGATATTGGAGAAATAGAAGATGCTTTAGATGTTCTAATTACTTCAGGAACTAAAAAAGATGACATTACAATTTTACACGCAAATACTATGTATCCTACTCCTATGGAAGATGTAAACTTAAAAGCTATGAATACAATAGGCAATACTTTTGATTGTAAATATGGATATAGCGATCACACTTTAGGAATAGAAGTTGATATTGCAGCAGTTGCCATGGGTGCAACTGTTATTGAAAAGCATTTTACACTTGATAAGACTATGGAAGGACCTGATCATAAAGCTAGTTTAGAACCAGATGAATTAATTTTAATGGTAAAAGCTATACGAAATATAGAATTAGCTTTAGGAAGTAGTATAAAAAAACCTTCAAAAAGTGAAACTCCAAATATAAAAATAGCTAGAAAATCTATTGTATCAAACGATGAAATAAAAAAAGGTGAAATTTTAACAGAAAGCAAACTAGCAATAAAAAGACCAGGAAACGGTATAAGTCCAATGTCTTGGGATGATATTATCAATACTATTGCACAAAAAGATTATAATAAAGATGACTTAATATGAAAAAGGTTTGTGTAGTAACTGGTACAAGAGCAGAATATGGCCTTTTATATTGGTTAATGAAAGAAATTGAACTCGATTCTGAACTAGAATTGCAAATTATTGTAACCGGAATGCACTTAAGCCCTGAGTTTGGACTCACTTATAAAGATATAGAAAAAGATTTTATTATTAATAAAAAGATAGAAATGCTTTTATCCTCTGATACTTCTATTGGAATTTCAAAGTCAATGGGCTTAGCTCAGATTTCATTTGCAGAAAATTTTGAAGAATTAAAACCTGACCTAATAATTTTATTAGGTGATAGATATGAAATTTTTTCAGCTGCAAGTGCGGCAATGATATCTAATATACCTATAGCACATCTTCATGGTGGAGAAACTACTGAAGGTGCTTTTGATGAATCAATTAGGCATAGTATTACTAAAATGAGTCATCTCCATTTTACAGCATCTGATGAATATAAAAATAGAGTTGTTCAATTGGGTGAAAATCCATCTAGAGTTTTTAATGTAGGTGGAATGGGAATAGAAAACATTAAAAGATTAAAACTTTTAAGCAAAGATGAGTTTGAAAAATCAATTGATTTTAAATTAAATAAAAAAAATATTCTTGTTACTTTTCATCCTGTAACCTTAGAAAATTCAACTGCAAAAGAACAATTTCAAGAATTATTAGATGCTATTGATGAACTAAAAGATACAAATATCATATTTACCAAAGCTAATAGCGATACAAATGGTAGAATAATAAACCAAATGTGTGATGAGTATGTAAGCAATAACTCTTCAAAATCAGTAGAATTTTCTTCTTTAGGTCAACTTAGATATTTGTCAGCACTTCAATATGTTGATGCTATGGTAGGTAATAGTTCAAGTGGCTTAATTGAAGCACCTAGTTTTAAAATTGCAACTGTTAATATTGGTGATAGACAAAAAGGTAGATTAAAAGCTAGTAGTGTAATTGATTGTGAATCTTTAAGACTATCAATAAGTCAAGCTTTTGAAAAGGTTTATTCAGAAGAATTTAAAGTATTACTTAAAGATGTAAAAAATCCTTATGGTGATGGCTGTGCGAGTGAGAAAATTATTCAAGAAATAAAAAAAGTAGAATTACATAATATTTTAAAGAAATCATTTTATGATTTAAAAGGTAAAAAATGAAGAATTATAAAAATATAGTAATAAGTGAAAGTTCATCAATAAAAGAAGCATTAAAAGTAATTGATAATGGAGCAATGCAAATCGCATTAGTAACTAATTCTGATGAAAAGTTAATTGGAACATTATCTGATGGAGATATTAGAAGAGGACTTCTAAATAACTTATCATTAGAAGATAGTATTGAGAGTATCATCTTCAAAACTCCAGCTGTATGTAAAATAGATGACTCAAAAGAAAAAATAATTGAAATTGCTTTAGAAAAAAAGATTCATCACATTCCAGTTATTGACAAAAATGGTAAACTTGTAGGAATTGAAGAAGTAGATGAACTATTAAAACCAGTTCAAAAAACAAATAAAGTTGTATTAATGGTAGGAGGATTAGGAACAAGACTAAAACCTCTTACGGATCATACTCCCAAACCTATGTTAAAGGTTGGAAATAAGCCTATATTAGAAACTATAATTTTAAGTTTTAAAAAATATGGTTTTACTAATATAATATTAACTGTGAGGTATAAAGCAGAAATTATAGAAGAACATTTTGGAAATGGCTCAAAATTTGGTGTAACTATTGAATATGTTTATGAAAATAAAAGAATGGGAACAGCAGGTGCTTTGAGTTTAATTAAAGATAAATTAAATGAACCATTTTTTGTGATGAATGGTGATCTCTTAACTAAAATAAATTTTGAACATATGATGAGTTATCATATTCAGAATAATACAATTGCAACAATGGGTGTTAGAGAATATGATTTTCAAGTTCCTTATGGAGTAGTAAATGTTAAAGCCGAAAATATAATAAGTATTGAAGAAAAACCTGTCCATAGCTTTTTTGTTAGTGGAGGTATTTATATACTAAGTAATGAAGTCTTAGCTTATATTCCTGATGATAAGTTTTACGATATGCCAACTCTATTTGAAAATATTATTAAAGATGAAAAGAGAAGTATTTCATTTCCTATTAGAGAATACTGGCTTGATATTGGTAGAATAGAAGAATATGAAAGAGCAAACAATGAATATCAAGAAGTTTTTAATGCATAAAAGTAAAACTTTTCTAGCAATAATTCCAGCACGTGGTGGAAGCAAAAGATTGCCAAGAAAAAATATACTTGATTTAGCAGGAAAACCATTAATTGCTTGGACAATTGAAGCTGCTATTAAAAGTAATCTTATTGATAAAGTAATAGTTACAAGTGATGATGATGAAATATTAAGTATTTCAAAAAAATATGGCTCAGAAATAATAAAAAGACCTGAATATCTTGCAAGTGACATAGCAACATCATTTGATGCAATAAAACATACTATAGAAAATACAGAAAAATATGACTATATAGTATTACTTCAACCGACAAGTCCTTTAAGAACAGAAAAGCATATTATTGAAGCTATTGCATTACTAGAAGAAAAAAATGCTAATGCTGTTGTAAGTGTATGTAAAATGGATCATAGCCCACTTTGGTCAAATACTTTACCAGAAAATTTAAGTATGACTAGTTTTTTAAGAGATGAAGTATTAAATAAAAGAAGTCAAGATTTAGAAGAATACTATAGACTAAATGGTGCTATTTATATTTGTAAGACTGAGAAATTATTAGAAGAAAAAAGTTTTTTTCTGAAAGATAATATATTTGCTTTTATGATGGAGAGAAAGAGTTCTATTGATATTGATGAAGAGATTGATTTTAAGGTGGCAGAGATACTAAAAAAGGAATGTAAAATATGAAAACAATAGCAATTATTGGCGCAGGGCAATTAGGAAGTAGACATTTACAAGGTTTAGCAAAAAGTGATTTAGAAATTTCTATTGAAGTGGTAGAGCCATTTGAAACTTCAAGAAATACAGCAAAAGAAAGGTTTGAAGAGATACCAGCTAATGAAAAAATAAAAAATATTGATTTTTATGCAAATATTTCACAACTTTCAGATGAATTGGATTTAGTAATAATTGCCACAAATGCTGATGTTCGATTTAATGTAGTAAATGAATTATTAGAAAATAAAAAAGTTAAAAACCTTGTCCTTGAAAAAGTATTGTTTCAGAAAATTGAAGAGTATACAAAAATCGAAAATTTATTGGCAGATACAAAATGCTGGGTAAATCATCCAAGGAGAATGTTTCCTTTTTATAAAGATTTAAAAGAAAAACTATCAAGTAGTACAAATGTCGATTTTTCTGTTTCAGGTGGAGATTGGGGATTGGGCTGTAATGGATTACATTTTTTAGACTGTTTTTCTTATCTTACAGGAATAAAAGATATTGAATTAAACTCTACTTATTTAGATAAAGAACTTTATGAAACAAAAAGAAAAGGCTTTAATGAAGTTAATGGGATGATTATAGGAAAGTTAAATAATCATAGCTTTACTTTAAATTGTTTTGCAAACAATCCCTCTCCTGTACAGTTCACTATCACATCAGATCAGCTTAATATCTCAATAGATGAATCTAACGGCTGGTATAGAGTTTCTAAAAAAGAAAATAATTGGAATCAAGAGATAAAAGAAGAAAAAATTGTTTATTTTCAAAGTGAATTAACAAATATTTTATTAAATGATATTTTTGATAATAATTGTACACTTCCAACATATAACGAAGCTATGAAATTACATGTAAACTATTTAAGCTTATTAATTGAGCATATCAATAGTTTTAGTAAAATTAAATATGACTTCTGTCCAATAACATAAAGAAAGAGAATTATTATGAATAAAAATATCTGGCTTATAGGTGCTGGTGGTATGGCACAAGATTATATAAAAGTATTACAGGGTTTAGAAAAAAACTTTGTCGTGATTGGTCGTGGCGAAAAAACTGCTAAAAAATGTACAGAAACTACTGGATGCGAAGTTCAAATAGGAGGGCTTGAAGAATATTTACTTAAAAAACCAGAGATATGTTCACATGCTATAGTGGCAGTAGGAGTAGAAAAACTTTATGAAACAACAAAAGAATTACTAAACTATGGTGTTACAAATATTCTTGTAGAGAAACCTGGTGCATTATATAACTGGCAATTTAAAGAACTAAAAAACTTAGGAAAAGAAAAGAATGCAAATATTATTATTGCATATAATAGAAGATTTTATGCATCAGTATTAAAAGCACAAGAGATTATAAAACAAGATGGTGGTGTAAGTTCTTTTAATTTTGAATTCACAGAGTGGTCGCATGTTATTGCACCATTAGTCAAAGCTGAGGGTGTAAAAGAAAAATGGTTTTTAGGGAATTCTACACATGTAGTTGATTTAGCATTCTATTTAGGTGGAATCCCAAAAGAAATTTGTAGCTTTTCAAATGGATCATTATCTTGGCACCCCACTAGTTCAAACTTTAGTGGTGCTGGAGTAAGTAAAAGTGGGGCACTTTTTAGTTATCAAGCAAACTGGGAAAGTGCAGGAAGATGGAGTGTTGAAATATTAACTAAAGAACATAGACTTATATTTAGACCTATGGAAAAACTTCATATTCAAAAAAGAGGAGCAATTCCTCAACTATTTGATGAAACTATTGACTATAATATAGAAGAACAATATAAACCAGGGCTATTTTTACAAACTAAAAATTTTTTAGAAAATGACTTAGCTAAAATGTGTACTATTGAAGAACAATTTAATATGATCGATATATATAATAAGATCGCTAATTATGGAGATAAGTGAAATGAAAGTATTATTACTAGCAGGTGGATTTGGAACAAGACTTAGTGAAGAAACAGATTTAAAACCAAAACCAATGGTTGAAATTGGTGGAAAACCTATCTTATGGCATATCATGAAAATTTATTCTAAATATGGTTTTAATGATTTTGTTGTGCTGCTTGGATATAAGGGTTATTATATCAAAGAGTATTTTGCAAACTATTTTTTACATCAAAGTGATGTAGCTATAGATATGTCAAATGGTAAAATGGAAGTGTTAAATAATAGCAGTGAACCCTGGAAAGTCACACTTCTTGATACTGGAATAAATAGTATGACAGGTGGAAGAGTTAAAAGAGCACAAAAGATTGTGGGCAATGAACCTTTTATGTTAACTTATGGTGATGGGGTTAGTGATATTAACATAAACGAATTAGTGGAATTTCACAAATCTCATGGTAAAGCTATCACTATGACTTCTGCTCAACCAGATGGGAGATTTGGGGCATTAGAGATAACAGAAAATAATCAAGTAAAAAGCTTTCATGAAAAACCAAAAGGTGATGGACATTGGATAAATGCAGGTTTTTTTGTATGCGAACCAAAAGTATTTGATTATATAGAAAATGATTTAACAATATTTGAACAAGAACCACTAAAAAAACTTGCACATGATGGAGAAATGTTTACTTATAAACATGATAGTTTTTGGAAACCTATGGATACATTAAAAGATAAAAATGATTTAAATAAACTTTGGGATACAAATAAAGCACCTTGGAAAACTTGGTAATGAAACCTTTATTTTCTAGTATTTACAAAGATAAAACGGTACTAGTTACAGGACATACTGGATTTAAAGGCTCTTGGCTTGTATATTGGCTAAATCAAATGGGTGCAAAGGTTATAGGTTATTCTCTTGAAGCGCCTACAACTCCTAATCATATAGAACTATTAGATTTGGATATTATATCTATTATTGGAGATATACGAGATTTAGAGAAATTAAATAAAACTTTTAAAGAATATAATCCTGATATTGTATTTCATTTAGCAGCTCAACCATTAGTAAGACTTTCTTATGAAAATCCTATAGAAACATACGAAACAAATGTTATGGGTACATTAAAAGTATTAGAAGCTTGTAGAACTAATAGTGTAAAAGCTATAGTAAATATCACAAGTGATAAAGCATATGAAAATAAAGAATGGATATGGGGATATAGAGAAAACGACCCAATGGGTGGATATGATCCATATAGTTCTTCAAAAGGATGTGCAGACTTATTAGTTAATTCTTACAGAAATTCTTATTTTAATATAAATGAATATGAAAAAACTCATAATACACTCATTGCTTCTTGTAGAGCTGGAAATGTAATAGGTGGAGGTGATTGGGCCGAAGATAGATTAATTACAGATATTGTGCTTTCAGTTTCAAAAAATAAAAAAGTAAGTATTCGAAATCCATATGCAACAAGACCATGGCAACATGTATTGGAACCTCTTAGTGGATATTTACACATTGGACAAAAACTTTTAGAAGGTAAAATAGAATTTGGAGATGCTTGGAACTTTGGACCATCAGATGAAGGAAGTATTACGGTAGAAGAGGTTGTTAAAAATGTAAATAAACATTGGGATAAAATAGATTATGAAATTAATTCTAATCCAAATCAACTTCATGAAGCAAACTTACTAAAATTAGATTGTTCAAAAGCTCATATACTCTTAAAATGGAATGATGTATGGAATAGTGATACAACTTTTGAAAAAACTGTAAAATGGTATAAATCTTATTATCAAGAAGATGAAAATATCTTGACAAAAAACGATTTAGATAGTTATATTGAAGATGCAGAAACTAAAAATATCGAATGGACAAAATAGATGAAAATACTAAATACATCTATTAATGGTTTAAAAATATTAGAACCAAAAGTATTTGAAGATATAAGAGGCAAATTTATAAAAACATTTACTAATGATTTTTTTAAAGAAAATGGATTAGACATTGATATTCAAGAAAGTTACTACTCTATATCTCATAAAGATGTGATAAGAGGTATGCATTTTCAAACACCACCTTATGATCATATAAAATTAGTATATGTACCTTATGGAAGTGTTTTAGATGTAGTTTTAGATATTAGAAAAGGGTCTCCTACTTATGGGAAATACTTTTCGACTAAATTATCAAATGAGAATGGAAAAGTATTAATTATTCCTAAAGGTTTTGCTCATGGATTTAAATCTTTAGAAGATAATACAAATGTAACTTATATGCAAACAACTTGTTATGCTCCAAATAATGATGATGGAATCAAATATGATTCATTTGGTTTTGATTGGGATTGTAATAATTTTCAAATATCTGAGAGAGACTTATCTTTTAAATTGTTTGATGAGTTTGAAACGGTATTTGTAAATGGAAATAATAAATGAAAATATTAATTACAGGAGGAACAGGATTTGTTGGTAAACATTTAGTTTCAAATTTAGGTAATATTAATTACAAATTAGTTGTTAGAAGCTTATCTAGTGATTATAACAATGAAACTCAAATTGTTTATGATGTAAATAAATTAGAGATATTTAAAAATAATATAAAAGAATATAATCCAGATGTAGTTATACATTTAGCCTCATTTCTAAGTAGTGCTGATGATATTGACAATATAAAAAATATTGTTGATGTTAATATTCTTTTTACATCATATTTACTTGAATCATTGAAAGATACTAATGTTAAATTATTTATTAATACTGGAACTTTTGCAGAGTTTTATTATAATGATGGAAAGCAAAACCCCGCTTATTTTTATGCTGCATCAAAGTTAGCAGTTCGTCCTATAATTCAATATTTTAAAAATGTAATTTGTTTTAAAAGTATTAATATTATACCTTATACAATATATGGCGGTAAATCAAAATCAAAAAAAGTTATTGATTTTATTATTGATTCTACAAAGTCAGAAACATCAATTGATATGACAAGTGGAGAACAAATATTAGACTTTATACATATTGAAGATGTGGTTGATTTCTTTATTCATTGTATTAATAATATTGACCTATTAAAAGATGAATATGATTATCACTTAGGAACAGGTAGAGGAACAAGTATAAAAGAATTATCAAGTTTAATAGAAAATGAAATGAAAGAAAAAACAAATATTAATTGGGGTATTAAAGATTATAGACCGTTAGATATTATGAGGGCTATAGCACCAGTTTATAAATTGGATAAAGAATTAAATTGGAAAGCAAAAATTTCTATAGAAAATGGAATAAATAAAATATTAAATAAGGAAAACTAATGACACAACAAGAACAATTAAAACAAGAAATATTAAATAAAACAAAAGAATATTATGAATTAGTACATAAGCCAGTTCAAGATAAGAAATTTATAGATGGAGAATCTAGAGTAAATTATGCAGGTCGTGTATTTGATGAAACAGAAATGCAATATCTAGTAGATAGTTCTTTAGATTTTTGGTTAACTTATGGTGATTATTCAAAAAAGTTTGAAAAGCAACTATCAGAGTTCTTAAATGTTAGATGGTCTTTTTTAGTAAACTCTGGAAGTTCTGCTAATTTACTTGCTTTTTACGCTCTAACTTCTCCTCTTTTAAAAGAAAGACAAGTAAAAAGAGGTGATGAAGTCATAACAGTTGCGGCAGGATTTCCTACAACAGTATCTCCAATAGTTCAATATGGTGCAGTACCTGTTTTTGTAGATATGGATTTAATTCATGCAAATGTTGATGTAACTCAACTAGAATTAGCACTAAGTTCAAAAACAAAAGCAATAATGATTGCACATAGTTTAGGAAACCCTTTTGACTTGAGAGCTGTAAAAGAATTTTGTGATAAACATAACCTTTGGTTAATAGAAGATAACTGTGATGCACTAGGGTCAACTTATGAAGGAAGACCAACTGGAACATGGGGAGATATAGGGACTAGTTCATTCTACCCACCACATCATATGACTATGGGTGAAGGTGGTGCTACTTATACAGATAATTCACTTCTTAAGAAAATCATGCTTTCTATGAGAGATTGGGGAAGAGATTGTTGGTGTGAAAGTGGTATTGATAATACTTGTGGTAGAAGATTTTCTCAAAGCTTTGGATCATTACCTAAAGGATATGACCATAAATATGTTTATAGTCACTTTGGATTTAATTTAAAAGTATCAGATATGCAAGCAGCTATTGGGTGTGCACAACTTGAAAAATTTCCATTGTTTGTAGAAAAAAGAAAAGAAAATCAAAAGAAACTATACAATGGATTAAAAGACCTTGAGCAACTTCATTTAGTAAAAACACAACCAAATTCAGATCCAAGCTGGTTTGGTTTTATGATGACTTTAAAAGATGGTGTGAATTTTACTAGAAATGAAATAGTAGAATTCTTAGAAGCTAATAAAATACAAACAAGAAATTTATTTGCTGGTAATATTACAAGACATCCATTATTTGATGATATGATCCTAGATACTGATTATAGAATCGTTGGAGATTTAAAAGTTACAGATAAAATCATGAATGATAGTTTCTGGATAGGATTATATCCTGGAATGGGTGATGATGCTATTAATTATATGATTAAGAAAATTAGAGAATTTGTAAAAAGTAAATAAGGCTTAAATAATGACAATAATTTTAGGTGCGGGAATATCAGGAATATCGTGCAGTTATCATCTTAATCAAAAAGGAATAGAAAACATAATTTTTGAAAAAGATAAGGATTGGGGTGGATTATGTGGAAACTTTGAGATAAATGGATTTAGATTTGATAAAGCAATCCATCTATCATTTACAAAAGATGAACATGTAAAAGATTTATTTTCTAAATCTTGCGAATATATAAAGCATAACCCCTTAGCATATAATTACTATAAAGATAGTTGGTTAAAACATCCTGCACAGAATAATTTAGAACCATTAAAACTAGATGAGAAGATTGATATAATTAGTGACTTTGTAGAGAATAACAATAAAAAAGAAAGTATAGAAAACTATGAAGATTGGCTAAAAGCTCAATACGGAAACTATTTTAGTGAAAATTTTCCATTGCCATATACTAGAAAATATTGGACATTAGAAGCAAAAGAATTAAGTACTACATGGGTTGGAAATAGAATGTATCAACCTAATATAAAAGAGGTTCTAAAAGGTGCATTTGAAACTGAAACACCAAATACCTATTATGCAAATGAAATGAGATATCCAAAAGTTGGAGGATATAAATCATTTTTGAAATATATGAGAAAAGATTCTGAAATTAAATTAAATAAAAAAGTTATCGAGATAGATACCTTGAATAAAATTGTTTATTTTGAAGATAAAACATCTCAAAGTTACGATGAATTAATTTCAAGTATTCCTTTACCTGAGTATAAAGATTTAATAAAAGATATACCACAAAAAGTGAAAAAAGCTTGTGAAAATTTAAAATATACGAGTGTTTCATTAGTTTCTATTGGATTAAATAAAGTTAATATTCCAAAGCATCTATGGTTCTATATTTATGATGAAGATATATTAGCTTCAAGATGTTATAGTCCTAGTATAAAATCATTAGATAATGTTCCAAAAGATTGTAGCTCTTTACAATTTGAGGTTTATTTCTCTAAAGATAAACCACTAGATTTAAACAGTGAAGAGTTAATAAAACATATAATAACTTCATCTGCAAAAATGAATGTATTTAATAAAAACGATGTAGTAATGGAAGATAATAGAGTATTGAAATATGGAAATGTAATCTTTTATCATGGTATGGAAGAAGATAGAAAAATAATTTTAGATTATTTAGAAAAAACAAATATTAAAACAATTGGTCGATTTGGTAAATGGGAATATTTATGGAGTGATCAGAGTTTATTAAGTGGAGTTAAAGTTGATGATTAATTATTCAATTATAATACCTACTCATAATAGACATAATCTAATGAAGAAAAATATTAAATATTTTTCTTCATTTAAAGATTGTCCCATTTATATCTGTGATTCAACTGAAATAAAATATTCTGAAGAATTTCCAATTAATATTTCTTATATTCATATGCCCAATAAATCATTTATAGAGAAAATGAATGATATTTTGAATAAAGTTGATAGTGATTATGTAGCTATTTGTGCAGATGATGATTTTATAATAGAATCTACTGCATCTAGTATCGTTAAGAAACTTAAAAAAGAGAACTATGTTATGGGTGCAGGTAGATATGCTGGGTTTGATTTACCTTTTGATGGATTTTACAGTATATATTCTAATTTGCCAAAAGTAGATGATTCTATTCGATTTAAAAGAGTAATATCTTATCTTTCAAATTATTATATGTCCTTATGGGCAGTATATAAAAAAAGTACTATTTTAAAATGTTATGAAATTTTATATAAATCGAATATTACTAATCATAATTTAATTGAATTAACAATCGCCATTAATTGCGCAATAGATGGAAAAATTCTATTTGTAGATGACTTATATGGAATTAGAGAAGTAAATAATATTAATTCTGATAATTGGGCAAAACAACATTTAACTTTATTAGCTGCTTATAAAAGAAATAGAAAAATAATTGTAAAAGAAATTAATAAATTGTCTTTATACAGTTCTAATAACAAGTTATTTAAAATAGGAGCTTATATATATTTATTTAATTCTTTGATAGATTATTTAAAATATAAATTTTTCAAAAAGAATAAAATCGAGAAAGAAGATATTATCTTAAATGATAAAGTAGAATATTTAATTAAACAAATTATAATAGATAATTATTAATGATAAAGAAAACTATTAACTATTTATTATTTTCTGTTATATCATCAGGAATAGGTTTTCTAACAGTAATGTATATGGCAAAAACTATTACACAAGAACAGATGGGAATCATTGGTCTTTTTATGACTATTTTGTACATTGCTCCTCAATTAGTTTCCTTTGCTTCAACAGGTTTAGTATCAATAAATAAAGCAAAAGTTTCTAATGAAGATTTTATTGACTTTTCAAAATCATATTTTACATTTGGTTTTTTTAATTTTATTATCATATTTACAATTTCAATTTTAATTGGATTGGCATTTAAAGAATATTATATATTATTTGTAATTTTACCTATTCTTTCTTTTTTTCTTTTTCTTGTGTCTTTTCACCAGGCTGAGCTTGTACAAGATGGATTAAGTAAATCTTATGGTTACTATAATCTTTTTAATTCTATTGTTACTGCCTTATTTACAGTTTTATTTTTAAGTTTTTTTTCTTTGAGTTGGGATGGACGACTTTGGGCTATGATTGTAGGACAAATATTATTAATCATTTTGATGTATAAAAAAACATTTACAACATTACAACAGTTTAAAATAACTGTTGATAGGGTAAAATTTGAAGAATTCTTTTATTTTGGATTGCCATTATTATTTGGATTGGGAGCTGGATGGATACTAAATCAAGCTGATAATTATATAGTTTTACATTATTTTACTTTAAAAGATGTTGGGATATATGCTGTTGCCTATAGTATAGGAGTTATTGTAAATACAATAAATCAAGCAGCTACAAATGCAATTGTACCAATACTTTATTTAGCATTATCTAAAAAAGAAGGACATAAAATAATTAAGAAATTAAATTTATATTATTCTCTAACTATACTCATCATTTCTCTTATTGTAGGAGTTAGTTCTTATTGGTATGTACCTATTCTGTTTGGAATAGAGTATTTACAGAGTGCGGATATTATATTTTTTATTAGTCTAGCTTTTGGTTTTAATGGAATATATAGAACAACAGGAGGTATAATCGCTTTTTACAAAAGAAATAAACTGCAGATGAAACTTATTTATCTAAGTGCTATTTCAAATATTGTAATTTCAGTACTGTTAATACCATATTTTGGAATAGTATCTCCCTCAATTGGTACAATGATAGCATTCATGGTATTAGCATATACAAGTTATTATTTTGGATGGAAAATTTTAAAAAAGGAAGAGTTGAATTTATGAAAAAATTAATATTAAAAGTATTTGAAATCTTGTCTATTGATAAAATTATACAGTTACTTATTTTAATAACTGAAAAAATACAGATTCGTAGATATGAGAAATTATGCAATTGTAAAATAAATTTTTTTTCTCAAGGCAATGGTGGGGTAGTATTAGGTGGAGATTTGAGTAAATTCAAAATTGATGAAACCAGCCATCTTAAGTCTAATACCTTTATTGAATGTACAGGAGGAGTAACTATAGGTAGATACTTCCATACGGGAAGAGGACTTACTATTTTTTCTACAAATCATAATTATTCAAATGCATCTATGATACCTTATGATGAAATTTCTATTGATAAACCAGTAGTAATAAAAGATTTTGTATGGAGTGGGTCAAATGTAACTATAGTCCCTGGAGTAACTATTGGAGAAGGTGTAGTTATTGGTGCAGGAAGTGTAATAACTAAAAATATTCCTGATTATGCTATTGTTGGAGGAAATCCAGCACAAGTCATAAAATATAGAGAGATAGATGAATTTAAAAGATTAAAAAAAGAAGGAAAGTACTATTGATATATTTTTTAGTAAACAATAATTACCATATGCTAGATGTTTATGAACATTGTATTAATTTAAAAGATTATGAGAAGTCTTTAATTCAGATACCACATACATTAGATGTCCTTAATAGAGATGAAAATTTTATAGATATTTTGACTTATAACTCACCTTTAAATGGATTTAGAAATTTATTTAATATTTATAAAATTAAAAAAAAAGAAAAAGAAATTAAAAAAGAGTTGAAATTAAATAAAAATGATATTCTTTTTGTTTATACAGAATTTGAAGTTTTGAACCAATATATTATAAGTTTATTTAAAAAATTTGGTGCTAGAGTTTATGTGATAGAAGATGGAGGATTTCCAACATACTTAACATATGGTGTCAAATCAGAAAAAACTTTACCTTTTAAAGAAAAGATTAGATTATTTTATACTAAATATATTTTAGGATATAGTTTTGTAGAATATCTTTATTTTAATAAGTTAGTATTTCCTCAAATTAATGAAAAATATATAGATGGAGTATTGTTATATTTAGATGTTTTAGTAAATAGAAATATAAAAAAGTATATAGTTAAAAGAAATATAAAAAAAATGAAATTGAACTCTAATAATGCAATTTTTTTAAATGAAAAAATGTACTGTTATTATTGTACAAAAAAAGAATATGCTAATATTTTAGAAAATATTCTTTCTATAATGAATAATCGTTTTGAAAAAACCTATTTTAAATTTCATCCGCGAGAAACAAAAGAAGATAAAATATGGCAATTAAAAATTGTAAATAAATTTGACAAAGTACATATAATTGAAGAACATTCACCTATTGAAAATTTATTAGAAAAATATGATTCTAAATTTATATTTTCATTTCTTAGTGCAGCGCTTTTAAATCTAAATGCAATGGGAGTTATTCCTGTATATATTTATCATTTATATAAATCTATTTATAAAAACAGTGTATTTAATCAAATTAATATAGTTTTAATAAATGCTGAATATGAATTTCTAAATAAAACATATAATAATTTAGAAGATGTAGGATTTAAGAATAGTTTAAAAAATCTCACTACAAGAACATTAGATGAAATTATAAAGGAAAAAAATGAATAAAAAAATATGCATAATAGGCCTAGGATATGTAGGTTTACCTTTAGCAGCAGCTTTCGCAAAAAAGTATGAAGTAGTAGGATTTGATATTAATGAACCAAGAGTAGAAGAATTAAACAATGACTATGATAGAACATTAG
>CANNFB010000023.1 GCA_947503785.1 uncultured Campylobacterales bacterium
CTTTTTACCGGAACTAAAGATAAAACAACAGTACTCAATCCTTTTTTCTGTGCAGCAACAGCAGCTCTTAAACCTGCAAGTCCTCCACCAATTACTAGTGCATCACAGTAATTAATTTTCATTATGCGATTCCTCCAATAGTTTTATTTGTAATATCATATTTCATTACTTTTGCAGTTGGTACAAATTTTTCACCAACTTTTCCTGCTTTTGCATGTTCATAACCTATTTTCATATAAGCTGCTAATGATAAGAAACCTAATGTTAAGAAGAATATAGTTAATGCCCATTTTACTTTTTTAAGTGCAATTCTTGTAGCTTTTGGGTTTTCACCATCAAACCATCCCCATTTAACAGATAATCTGTAAAGACCAATTGTTCCATGTAATTCAACAGCAATTAATAGAAGAATATATAAAGGCCACATCCATTCAGACCAAATTCTGTCAGCTGATGCATAAGGACCAATATCAGCAGAGTTTGTCATAATGATATATAAGTGAACTGAACCTAAGAAGAACATAGTAAAACCAGTTCCTGCTTGTGTAAACCAAAGTTTAGTATCATCATGATCCATATTCTTAGCATGTGCTCTCATCACTTGGTACTGTTTAAAGTTACCAGGTAATTTTCTCATACCTAATCCCGCATGCGCAATAAATATTACAAATATCACAAAAGCTGTAATACTAACTAAAAGAGGACTTCCTCCATCAATAATAAAACTAGCCTCTAATAATTTTGTAATTGTATACATGAATTCTTCAGATATTAATATCGAAGATACTAATAACATATGTCCCCACATGAATAATGCTAGAAATCCACCCGTAACACTTTGTAAATAGTCAAGTTTAGCAGGTAATCTGCTTTTCTTCCCCTCAACTGTTGTACCTAAATAGCCTTCAATAAGGTCACTCATATTCAATCCTTTCCACTGATTTAGTTTATTTTATAATAGCATTATAATAGCGAAAGAGTACTTCAGTTTTGTTTATTTACTTATGTATGATAAGTGTACAATTAGATGTGATATTAACTAAGGGATAGTAGTAAAAGCCCATTGTATGGGCTTTTTTTATGTACAATTTTTGATTGTATATTTGAAGTATTTATAAAAGATTATGTTACTAATTAACACACTCTATTTTATAAATAAAGATTGAACAGCGGTTTGGCTTAAAGCAATCATTGCATCAATATTTAATACTGGAATAAAGAATACAATTGCAGAACCAACTCCACCTAATATTGTTAAAATTGCAACAAATGCAATTGCATATGTTGAAACTCTTTTATCGTTAAATCCTTCGATACTACAAGTAAGTGGTGCAGGGTAGAAATACATAACTGCAATTAATTTAAAGTAATAATAAACAGAAACAATTGTTGCAATTATTGCTAAGACTGTTAATGATGTATAACCTGCATTTATAGCTTCAGTAAATACGTAAAATTTACCAATAAATCCTATTGTTGAAGGAATTCCAGCAAGTGAGAAAAGAAAAATTGTCATCATAGCTGCCAAGAAAGGTCTTTCATGTGCTAAACCTTTAAAGTCATCATATGTAACTCTTACATTTGTTTCTGAAATAATATGTGAAGCTAATCCAAATGCTCCAAGTGCTGACAATAAATAAGCAATTAAATAGAACATTGTTGCATATGCAGAATCAATATTTAATATCTCGCCATCTTTATATGAAAGTGCTATAAATGCTAATAAAAGATAACCAGTATGAACAATTGAAGATGCTGCTAACATTCTTTTTACAATATTTTGACTTACTGCTAACCATGTACCAAATACAAGTGTTAAGACAATAATTACAGATATTATTGTATCCCAGAAATCAATAATAGGTGCTAAGTCTTGTAGAAATGCTCTCATGAAAAATGAGAAAATCGCAATTTTAAATGTAGAAGCCATATATGCAGTAATAACCATAGGTGCTCCTCTATAAACATCAAGAACCCATGATTGGAATGGAAAGGCTGCGATTTTAAATAGGAAAGTAAATAAGATTAGAGTTAAACCTATATAAACTAAAATCATATCATCACCTGAATGACTTGAAACAAATGCACCTAATTCACTTAAGTTTGTAGTTGCAGTTGCTCCATAAACTAAAACAACACCTAGTAAATAAAACGCTCCAATAAATGAACCTAAAACTAAGTACTTAAATATAGCTTCTACTCTTTTTGAATCTTCAGAATTAACACCAACCATAATATAAACAGAGAAAGATGCAATTTCAAGTGCAATATATGCTGTAATTAATTCATTTGTATGTGCAAGTAACATCATTCCAAATAATGCAAATAATAAAATTGAGAAAAACTCACCTTTAAAATATGATCTATGTTGAAAATAATGCTCACCAATTAGAAGTGTTAATATAGTACCAAGAATTAGTAATATATTAAAAAAGTTTGAAAATGTATCAAATATTAGTACATTGTTTAATAAATCATTATATGGCTGAATTGAATACGAATCAGTAAAATGTAATGATGAGAAACCAAGTGCAATAAAAAGAAAAATACATGAAACTGTAATAAAGTTTTTAACAGTGTATTTTTCGTACATACTCATAAACATTAGAGTTAAAGCTCCAACTAATACAGTAATTGCTGGAATTAAATATATAAATTGACTCATTTTGAAGCTCCAATATGTAAAATATCATTTAAGTAATGAGTAACTGTTGGTTCAAATTTATCCATAAATATTTCTGGATAAATACCCATTAAAAATACTAAGATTACCCAAGGTGTAAGTCCTATAATTTCTTTAATTTTTAAATCTCTCATTATCAAAGTAGGTGAACCTTCTGGCCTATCTTGTAAAATTGCTCTTTGAAACATCCATAACATATATGAAGCACCAACTACAACTGTAATAGCTGAAATATACCCAAGAGTATGATTAAACTCATAAATACCAAAAATAATTAGTAGTTCAGATACAAAACCATTTGTTCCTGGAAGTCCAACATTTGCAAATAGCATGATTGCAAATATAAAAGTTAATATTGGAGCTTGTTTTGCAATTCCACCTAAATCTTTTATACTTTTAAAGCCAGTTTCTTCGTGAATTAGTCCAACTAATAAAAATAGTGCACCAGTTGCAATTGCATGTGCGATGATTAAATATAAAGCACCATTTATTCCATATTCATTAAGTGAAAAAATACCAGCTGCTATGAAACTTAAATGTGAAGCAGATGAATACGCAAACATCCTTTTAATATCATCTTGCATTAGTGCTGCAATTCCAAAGTAAACTAGACCAAATAAACCAATAGCTACAAAGTATATTGAAAACTCAATATAAACTTCAGGAAAAATAGGAATCATAAATCTAACAATTGCATAAACACCAAGTTTTGCCATTATTGATGATAACAAGAAAACAGCACCAGTTGGTGCATTTTTATATGTTTCCATAATCCAAGTATGTAATGGAAAGATAGGAATCTTAATAGCAAAGGCTGCAAGGAATCCTAAAAATAGCCATACTTTTGTAGCGTATTCAATAGTAGTGATTCTCATTAACTCATTATAAGCAAATGACCAAACACCAAATTCATTATGATAAGCAACACCTAGATATAAAATTGCAATAAACATAAGTAATGAACCTACCATTGTATATACCGTTACTTTTATAGTTGTAAAAACTTTATTTCCAAATCCGTAAGAACCTATCATTAAGAACACTGGAAGAAGCATAACTTCCCAGAAGAAGTAGAATAATACAATATCTAAAGATAGTAATGTCCCTGTAACTCCTGTTTGAACTAATAGCATATTTAACCAATATCCTTTAGTTCGGCCTTCCCATAATAAAAGATAAGAAGTTGGAATTAAAATTGCAATCATCATTAAAATAGTTAATGAAAATCCATCTAGTCCTACATAGTAATTAATTCCATATGTTTCAATCCAAGGTACGTTTGTAACAAACTGCATACCATCACTTGGAATAAACTCAATATAGATTTTTAAAACTAGGGCTAAAATAACAGTAGTTGTTAAAAAAGCAATATTTCTAATTGTGTTTACATCTTTAGTTGTAATCATTAAAGCAAAAGCAACAAGAGCAGGTAAAAATATTATAAATGAAAGTATATCTGGGCTCATACTATAATCCTAACTTAATATATAAATAAATAAATATGCATGTCATTCCAACAAGCATAAAGGCTGCATAAAATCTAACATTTGCATTTTGTGTCATTGATATTCTTTTACCAATGTTTACAAAATTATTTGAAGAACTCATAATAAAGCCATCAATGATTTTTTCATCTATTACTTTATCAATAAAAGTTGAAAGTCTTTTTGTTGATTGTACAAATAAATAATCATACAATTCATCAATATAAAATCTTTTACCAATAAGTCCAGTTTCTTCTTCTGGATGATAGATATCAAAGTTAGCATACTTCTTATAAGCTACAAAAATACCAGAACCAGCTACTGCCACTGAAAGAATCATAAGAATCCATTCTGTTGAGTGACTCATATGTATAGAAGTTGATTTTAATTGTGCTAACCATGTATCAACTAAATGCTCTCCACCTAAAACTGCTGGTAAGTTTAAATATCCTGCTGCAACTGCACCTACTGCTAGAAGCAGTAATGGCACAGTTATTGTTCTAGATGTATATTCATATTTTACATCATGTTTTGTAGGTGCTACGAAAACAATAAAATATAATCTAAACATATAAAAGGCTGTTAAAAATGCAGTAAATAGTGCAATTCCCCAAATCAGGTATTCACCTTCTTGAAATGCAGCTGCTAGAATTGCATCTTTTGAAAAGAAACCAGAGAAGAAAGGAACTCCTGAAATTGCGATTACACCAATTAAGAACGTAAACTTAATAATTGGAGTTTGTGCTCTATGCTTTGCAATATCAAAAATATTTTGTCTATGATGAACAGCTAATATAACTCCACCAGCTCCCATAAATAACATTGCTTTAAAGAATGCATGTGTAAATACATGGAAAAGTCCAGTTGAGTAAAATCCAAGACCAACAGCTATAAACATATAACCTAATTGACTCATAGTTGAATAAGCAAGAATTTTTTTAATATCAGTTTGTCTTGTTGCAATAATAGCTGCAAGTAGTGCTGAAAATGCACCAATATAAGCTATTAGTAAACCAATTTCTTCAATTCCTGAATAAAGGAAATGGAATCTCGCAACCATATAAACACCAGCTGTTACCATAGTAGCAGCATGAATTAATGCAGAAATTGGAGTAGGACCAGCCATTGCATCAGGAAGCCAAACATATAAAGGTATTTGAGCTGATTTACCCATTGCACCAATAAATAGTAAAACACCTGATAAAACTAATAATTCACTACTAGCATTTGCTATATTTGCTTCCATTGAAGAAAATGATAAATCAACTTCTCCAAGTGCAAAGAATAGAGTTACGACTCCAAGTATAAAACCAAAGTCTCCAACTCTATTTACAATAAATGCTTTATTTGCAGCAATTACATTTTCAGCTTTTCCATAATAGAACTTAATTAGTAAGTATGAACAAACACCAACACCTTCCCATCCAATGAATAAAATGATTGGATTATCAGCAAGTACAAGAATTAACATAGAAGCTAAAAATAAGTTAAAATAAGCAAAAAATTTACCAAAACCATTATCGCCTCTCATATATCCAATTGCATAAATATGAATTAACCATCCTACAAATGTTACGAACATAGACATAAATATTGATAAGTTGTCTCCTAATAAAGACATTCCAATATGTAATTTATCAATATCTAGCCAAGTAAATAATTCTTGTTTAAATGTAATACCTTCTTCATTCATTCTTAAAAATAGACTAAGAGTAATTAGAAAAGATATTAGAGGAGTTCCTGTTCCAATTAATGCAAATGTTAAATCAGAAACTTTTTCTTTCTTTATATGATAGAAATAAAATCCTGTATTTAAAATGGCACCAAGTAAAGGAGCTAATATAATCCATACTAAAAGGGAAGTATTCATGATTTTTCTCCTTGTTTTAAAGTGTTGAAAATATCAGTATCAAGTGATTTCCTTGATCTATAAAGAAGAATAATTACAGAAAGAAATATTGCAGCTTCAGCAGCAGCAATTGCAATAACCATAATAGTAATTACTTGAGGATCCATATTAAAATGATATCTTGCAAATGTAACTAGGAATAAGTTAACACCATTTAGCATCATTTCAATTGACATATAAATAACAAAGATATTTCTTCTTGCTATTACTCCGATTGCTCCAATAGAAAAAAGCATCATTGCTACAAATGCATAAGATGTTAATGAAATCATGATTCTTCTCCTGCATTTTTAATTTTTGAGTTTCTTTTCTTTGCAAGAACAACTGCTCCAATAAGTGCTACTAAAAGTAAGATTGATATTAACTCAAAAGCTAATAGCCAGTTATTGTATAATTGCATTCCTATTGGTTTTATATCTCCAAAGTTAGTCTCTGAAATAGAAAAATCTTTTTCTGGTAATTTTGCAACTGCTTTTAATATTAAAATATTTAAAGGAATCATAATAACAGCACCAAGTGCAATTAATTGGAATTTTCTTGGTTCCTTTGGTAAATCTTCTTCCTTAATATTTAAGAACATTAAAATGAAAAGAATTAAAGTCATAATTGCACCTGCGTAAACAATTATTTGAACTAGGAATAAAAAAGTTGCATTTAAAAGTGCAAACATTCCTGCAACACTTAGCATTGAAATTAAAACTCCAAGTGCACTATACATAGGATTTGCATATATGATCATTGCAATTGCACCTGAAATTGCTAAAAATGCTAGTGCTATAAAAATAATATCAGTCATCATTTAAATCCTTTGATCTTTCATTTGCCATTAATGCTTTTTTATCTAATACAAACTCTTCTCGTGTTCCACCTGTAAATGAAAAAATTCCTGTATCCATTCTAATTGCATCACAAGGACAAGCTTCAACACAATAACCACAAAATACACATTCAAGTAAATCTATTTTAAACTCTTTAGGTCTTTTTTCATCATGCTCATCAAATCTCTCTTCTGCTTCAATAAAAATACAATCAGCTGGACAAGCAGTTGCACACATATAACATGCAACACATTTTTCAGTTTCGTCTTCCCACTTAGTAAGTCTATGAACCCCTCTGTATCTTTCATTTAAATCTGTTGGTTGAACCTCTGGATATTGCATAGTTTTTAGCTTGTTTACATCTTTTAGATTTTTTGTAAAATGGCTAAGAGTTGTCTTCATTCCACCTATTATTGCAGGAAGATATAATTTGTCTTTAAATGATTTACCGTATCTTGGTACTACTTTAATTCCCATTTTAACTCCCTTGAACTACAATAAATGTAGCTGTTACAACAATGTTTAATAATGCTAGTGGTAATAATACTTTCCAACCTAACATTTGTAATTGGTCATATCTAAATCTTAATACAGTCCATCTAATCCAAATAAATACAAATGCCATCATAAAGAACTTAACTAAGAATGTTCCAATTTGTAAAACTGCAGTTGCGATATTCACTCCATTTGTTCCAAGTCCAACTGTTAGGAAAATTGCAAGAAGTGCAACTATAACTATTGAAATTGTCCAAAATATAATTGTTAATATTTTTGTTTCTAAATCTCTTGATTTATCTTCTATATTTTTTGATCTATTATTCTTTTTCATCCATTTTGTTAGGAAGAAAACTTTAATAGGTAAGATAACAATTAAAGCCATCATAATATAATCCATATTATTCTGAACAGTTGGTGTATCTAACCAAGGAATTTGGTAACCACCAAAAAGTAATGTAACAATAATTGCTGATGACGCACTCATAGCAGCATATTCACCAACTTGAAAAAGTCCAAATCTCATAGCTGAATATTCAGTATGATAACCTGCAACAATTTCTGATTCCCCTTCTGCAATATCAAATGGAGCTCTATTTGTTTCAGCAAAAGAACATACTATAAAGATAATAGCAGCAAGTGGTTGTATAAAAATACCCCACATTGGAATTACACCTAAAAATGTTCCTGCTTGTGCATTTACTATATCTGTTAAGTGAATTGAACCATATGATAAAAGCATTGAAATAATAGCTAATGCCATTGCCGCTTCGTAAGAAATTACTTGAGCTGCTGCTCTAATTGAACCTAATAATCCATATTTACTATTTGATGAATAACCACCTAAAATAATTCCATAGATTGAAAGTCCAGCAAATGCTAAAAACCACATTATTCCTAATTGATTAGGAATGGCAGACATAATAAACTCTTTTCCATCTATTACTAAATTATCTGCAAAAGGAATTGTTGCAAATGTTAAAAAAGAACAGAAAAATACAATCACAGGAGCAATTGTAAAAAAGAATTTATATTTTATATGTGAAGGAGTAAAGTCTTCTTTAAATACAAGTTTTAACATATCTGCAAAACTTTGAATTAATCCACCTAATCTAATTGGACCAATTCCACATCTATTTGGTCCACTTCTATCTTGCATAAATCCAGATACTCTTCTTTCCCACCATACAAAAACAGGAGTAAGACCAACTGCTAAAAATGCAGCAAGAGCTATGTTTACAGCTATTACAATTGCACTACTCATAGAGTTCCTTTTTCAATCATTGATTTTAAATGTTCAATAATAGTAGTAATTGATTCCATAGGATTGTTTTTATTAATCTTTGAAATCACTTTTTGTTTTGTTCCGTTGATATTTATATATGTTCCTGATTTTTCATAAAATGACGAAATAGGAATAGCAATATCTGAATTTTCTATTGTTTTACAGTTATGAGAAAAAAGTGATATTACTTTTTTGTCTTTCAATAAATCTGAATTTTCATCAAAATATTTATTATCAACAATAATTACTAAAGTTGAAGTATTTAAATTATCATTAAAATACTTTTCATCATCATTTATTTCTAACTCTTTAAAAGCAGCTCTATTTGATGTTCTGTCATTTGTTTTTAAATAATCATCTTTAAAATTTTCATCAAAAGTATCTGGAGAATAGCCAGATACCTTTGCTTCTAGTTTTTTAGCTAAATTATTTACATTTTGTATTTCTTCTAAAGAAAGATTTGGACTTAATACAAATAAGATATTTTTCTGAGTTGTTAATTCTTTAAACATATTTGTAATTGTGTTACTAAAGTTTGTTTCTTCATTATTAATTAGTGCAGTTGTAAATCTATTATTAGCTTCTTTTTCGTATGATAATCTTCCCTCATCACACATAAAATGTCCATTAACTTTATTATTCACACGAGGCCTAAATCTAAATATTTGGTCATCTTTATATTTCTCTTTTCTATGATCCACATAAATATTACATCCTTTTGAACAGCCATTACAAATGGCATCAAAAGTTTCTAAGAACCAAACTCTTTGTTTAAATCTAAAATCTTTATTAGTAAGTGCACCTACAGGACAAATATCAATAACATTCATTGCGTATGGATTATCTAAAGGCTTCCCTGGAAATGTTCCAATAACTGAATGATTTGCTCTATTAATTACACCTAATTCATTAGTTTTAGTAATTTGTGAACAAAATCTAACACATCTTGTACAAAGTACACATCTTTCTTGGTCAAGCATTACATTAGAACCTAAGTCAACTCTTTTTCTAGCAGTAACTTTTGTATCTGTATTTACTCTTGAGTCATAAAAACCAGATTCCATATAGTAATCTTGTAGTTTACACTCTCCAGCTTGGTCACAAGTAGGGCAATCAATTGGATGATTAATTAGTTCAAGTTCTAAAATATCTCGTCTAACTTTTTCTATATTTTCACCCTTTGTTCTTACAATCATCCCATTTTTAATTGGTGTATCACAGGCTATTTGAGGTCTTTTTTGACCTTCAATTTCAACCATACACATTCTACAGTTTCCATCTTTTCCAAGTGCTTGATGGTAACAAAAGTGAGGAATATGGATGTTTTCATCCAATAATTTATCAATTAGCAAGCTTCCTTGTGAAGCTTGCATTTGTGCGCCATTGACTGTTATTTCTACCATTTCACTCATTTATTTTACCCCTTACACTTGTTTGTTTTAATTCTTAGTTACCCGTATATAATTGTCTAGGTCTTGCAATTTTATGCTTAGGATCTTGTTTTAATTCAGACCATTGTGAAATCCAACCTGGAGTTCTACCGATTACGAAAATTGGTGTAAACATTTCAACTGGAATTTTAAGTGCTGTTAAAATAACACCAGAATAGAAGTCAATATTTGGGTATAAACCTCTATCTTTGAAATAGTCATCATTTAAAGCAGCTTCTTCAACAGCAGCAGCAATATCTAATAATTTAGAATCAAGATTTAACTCAACTCTTAATTGGTCTTGTAATCCTTTTAAACATTCAGCTCTTGGATCTCTATTTTTGTAAACTCTATGTCCAAATCCCATAAGTCTAAATGGATCATTTCTATCTTTAGCTTTTGCAATAAATGAAGGTACATTTTTAATATCACCAATCATTTTTAATTGATCCATTACTTTTTCATTTGCACCACCATGAGCAGATCCCCATAATGCAGCAATACCTGATGAAATTGCAACATAAGGATGAGCTTCTGTAGATGCAACATTTCTAACTGTTGTAGTAGAAGCATTTTGCTCATGATCAGCATGTAAAGTGAAGATTGCATCGAGTGCATCAACTTCAATTTGTTTAATATCTTCATTTTTTCCATTTGGAAGTCTTTTCATAGAACCACCTGGATATGCTCTTAACATATATAAGAAGTTTTCAGTGAAGTATCTATTTACATCTGGATAAATCATTGGAGTACCAATTGAGTTTCTGTATGCCATTGCAGCAATTGTTGGCATTTTAGCAACAATTCTTCTTCTCATTATTTTAAATTCTTTATCATCTTCTAAGTTTAAGTGATCTTTATAGAAAGCAGCTAGTGCCATTGTTGCTGCACCCATAGTTGCCATTGGATGTGCTCCATCTGGTAATGCATCAAAGATTCTAATTAAACCTTCATTTAAAAATGATCTATGTCTAATTTCTAAATCGAAATTAGTTGAAGCTTCTTCTGTTGGTAAAGAACCTCTCATAAGTAAGTAACATACATCTAAGAAAGAGTGTTTTCCAGCTAAGTCAGCAATATCGTAACCTCTATATCTTAATTCAGAGTTTTCACCATCAATAAAAGTAATCTTTGATTCACATGATGCTGTTGACGTATAACCTGGATCATAAGTAAACATTCCTGAATCTTTGTAGAATGTAGAAATATCTACAACACTTGGCCCTCTTGTACCATCAAGTACGTTATATTCGTATGAATTACCGTTTCTATTATCTGTTAGTGTAAAAGTATTTTTTGCCATTTATTTCTCCTAATATAAAATTTAATTTTTAAAGTATGCTTCAAATTCTTGTGGGAATTTTTGCACCATGCTTTGAATGATATCTTTAACAGCTGGTGCAAATACACAAATTGTTTTACCATTCAATGATACACATACATCAAGTATAGTATCAATGTCTTTTTTCGAGCCCTCGCCTGAAAGAATTTTTGCTAGGATATCATCTATCCATCCACATCCTTCTCTACAAGGAGTACACTGTCCACATGATTCATGATGGTAAAACTCAATTAAATTTTTTGCAGCTTCGACCATACAAGTATCTTCATCAATTACAATCATTCCTCCAGTTCCTAAAGTTGAACCTATATCCCACATAGATTCATAATCTAATACGGCTGATTCAACTTCTTTAGCTGTTAGAATAGGACACGAAGATCCTCCTGGAATAATTGCTTTTAATTTTTTACCATCTCTCATACCACCACCAACTTCGTTTAGGAAGTCAATCATTTTGTTTCCAAATGCTAATTCATAAACTCCTGGGTTCTTTACAGGCCCACTCATTGCGAATAACATTGTTCCAGGTGATTTTTCTGTTCCATAAGATGTATAAGCTTCATATCCATTTTCAATAATAAAAGGTACTGTTGCAATTGTTTCAACATTATTTACAGTTGCAGGATTATCAAAGAACCATTCACACTCTTTACCATGTGGTTTAAGTCTTGGATGTCCTCTTTTACCTTCTAAAGATTCAATAAGTGCAGATTTTTCTCCACAAATATAAGCTCCAGCACCTCTATGCACTGTTATTTCCATTTTATAATCATGTCCCATAACAGTATCACCAATGATTCCTGCTTTATATGCTTCTTGTATTGCCTCATCAACTCTATCAGAGAAGAATTTATATTCACCTCTTATATAGATAAAAGCATGGTGTGCATTTATTGCAAATGAAGAACAAATAATTCCTTCAATTAAAAGGTGTGGATCATATTGAAATATCTGTCTATCTTTAAAAGTTCCTGGTTCTGATTCATCCCCATTAACAATTAAATAAGCAGGTCTTGGGTCATTTTTTGGCATAAGTTTCCACTTAGGTCCACAAGCTGCTCCACCACCACCTTTTCCTCTTAATCCTGATTTGCAAACTTCTTCAGTTACTTCATCAGGAGTCATTGTGAAAAGTTTTTCTATAGAAGAGTAAGCACCATTTTTTTGTGCTACTTCTAATTTATGATAGTCAGGAATATCGAATTTCTTACTTACTACTTTAACTACCATTATTTACACCCTTCTACAAGTTTTTTTAATGATTCTACACTTTGGTTTTCTTTATATTCACCATTAAAAGCAAACATTGGAGCACCACCACAAGCACCTAAACACTCTACTGCACTTAAATGAAATTTTCCATCTTCACTTGTTTGTCCAGGTTCAATTCCAACAGTATCTTTCATAAATTTAATTAAATCATTAGCACCCATTAACATGCAAGATAATGTTTTACATACTTCAATATGATAAGTACCAATTGGTTTTAAATTAAACATAGTATAAAAAGTTGCAACTTCATATACTTGAATTGGAGTTTTCTTTAATTTATTTGCTATAAATATCATAGCCTCAGGAGATATCCAGTTTTCTTGTTCTTGTACTAGCCATAAACAAGGTAACATCATCGCATCAGAATTAGGATATTTTTTTAGTTGTTCTTGAAATTTTTCTTCATTTTCTTTTGTAAATACAAATGTTTTCATTATCTATCAAACTCCCCAGCAATAAAGTTCATACTCGCCATTGTAACAACAGCATCTGCAAGCATCCCACCTTCAACTATATTAGAATAAGCACCAAGTGAATAAAAACAAGGTGGTCTACATTTTACTTTATATGGTCTTCCTTCTCCATCACTTACAATAAAGAATCCAAGCTCTCCATTTCCAGCTTCAATAGAAGAATAATATTCCCCTTTAGGTACTTTAATACCTTCAAATGTAAGTTTAAATTGGTTCATTAAACCTTCAATATTTCCATATACATCTTTTTTAGATGGTAATAAAATACCCGGAGCGTCAACATTTATAGGACCATCTGGTAATTCTTTCATTGCTTGTCTAATGATTTTAGTACTTTGAACCATTTCTTCAAATCTACACATCATTCTGTCATAAACATCCCCATGAGAACCTACAACAACATCAAAGTCATAGTTTTCATAACCATAGTAAGGCTTATCTTTTCTTAAGTCATGTGCAACACCAGTAGACCTTAAGTTTACTCCTGAAATTCCTGCATTTAAAGCAAAATCAGATTTAATTACACCAACATCTTGTGTTCTATCATGAAAGATTCTATTATGTGCAATTAAACTTAATGCATCAGAGCATGCAGTTTCTACTTCTTTTAACACATTTGCTAAATCATTAGCAAATCCATCATATAAATCAAACTCTAAACCACCAATTCTTGTATACGTATTAGTTAGCCTTGCACCTGTTAATTTTGATAATAAATCATAAGCTGTATCTCTTGGCGCAAATAAATACCAGAAGTTTGTAAGTCCACCTAAATCAACCATATTTGCAGCATTACAAACTAGGTGATCAATGATTCTACTTAACTCTCCAATTATTACTCTAATTGATTTTGCTCTTGCTGTAATATCTATATTTAACATCTCTTCAACTGCTTTTGAATAACCAATGTTATTTAAAATTGCAGAACAGTAATTTAATCTATCTGTGTATGGAATAACTTGTGAATAAGTATGATTCTCACATGATTTTTCAAAACCTCTATGTAAGTATCCAATTTCAGTAACGCAGGCTGTAATTGTTTCACCTTCCATTGCCACAAAGTTTCTAATCGTACCATGTGATGCTGGATGAGAAGGTCCAACATTTAGCATCATTAAATCATTAACTTCTTCAGGTGTATAACCTTTTTGTTTTAATAAAGGAGTCATTTCATCCATTAAATCTTCAGTTTCAGTACAGATTTGACCCTTTGTTATTTCATAATCTTTTCTTAATGGATGTCCAATAAATTGATGATGATTTAAAAGTCTTTTTAAATTTGGATGACCATTGAAGTTTACACCATATTGATCGTAAGCTTCTCTTTCAGCCCAATTTGCGGATTTGTAAATATCACTTAATGAATCTACAGTTAAAGTATTGTCATCTATATACGACTTGATACTAATTTGCTTTTTAAATGTTTCATCTCTTAATATGTAAACAACTGCAAATCTTGAAGGAGTTACATCTGGATGTTTTAAATAATCAATTACTGTAATATCTAAAAGAATTGAATATTTATCTTCATTCTTTAATTTTAATATAGTTGATTTGATTTCACTTGAGTCAATTAACATATCGCATTTAAGCATCTAGGAATCCTTTATACTCTTTTACTCTATCTTTTATAATTGATTCGTCATTTGCTTTTTCTTGAATTCTCATTATTGCATCAAGAACAGCTTCTGGTCTTGGTGGACAACCTGCTACATATTCATCTACAGGAATAATTTGATCTATCCCTTGTACGGTTGTATAATTATCATAAAAACCACCAGAACAAGCACATGCTCCCATAGAAATAACCCATTTAGGTTCACACATTTGTTCATAGATTTTTTTTAGAATTGGTGCTTGTTTGTATGAAATTGTTCCAGCAACAATTAGTAAATCAGCTTGTCTTGGAGAAAATCTTACAACTTCTGCTCCAAATCTAGATAAATCGTATTTAGCTCCTGCTACACTCATGAATTCAATTCCACAACATGCAGTTCCAAATACCATAGGCCATAAAGAGTACGATCTACCCCAGTTTATTGCGTGATCAAGTTTTGTTGTAACTATAGAGTCACCTAATGCAGCTTCTGCTCCTAATCCCATGATAATGCCTTTTTCTTATAGATATAAATTAATCCTGAAAATAAAAGTCCCATAAACATGAACATTTCAAAAAGTCCTAAATATCCTAGTTCTTTTATATTTACAGCCCAAGGAAACATAAAAATTATTTCCACATCAAATAGAACAAATAAAATTGCAACTAAGTAAAACTTGATTGAAAATCTTATGTTTGTATTTCCTACAGGGTTTGAAACACCACTTTCATAAACTGTATTTTTCATTTGTGCTAGTTCATCTTTTGGTCCTATGAACCTAGTAAGTACGAAAACACCTACTAAAATGAAACCAATCGTAACAAAAATAACAGATGCAAGAACTAATTCTGTTGACATTTCATATCCTATTTATTAATATTGTTTTAGGATTGTACACTAATTTTACACTCTTAGAAAGGTTTTAACCCCTTTATAAAAGTATAATTAAAATAGTGAGAAAAAAGGTAATACTTTGCTATTTTATTGCTATTTAAAACTCTTTGAAATATCCTCTAAAGCGACCATTAACGCATCTTTAGGAAGAGCTACATTTAATCTGAAATAAGAATATCCATTGCTACCAAATGAAACACCATCATTTAAGGCTACTTTTGATTGTGTTAATAGTTTATTTTTAATCTCTTCATGTGATAATGTTGTCTTTTTAAAGTTTAACCATAAAAGATATGTTGCTTCTGGTAACAAAAAATTAATATTAGGACAGTTTTCTAATAAGAAATCTTGTGTAAATTCCATATTTTCTTTTAAATACTGTTTTAATTCATCAACATAAATAGCACCATTTTGGTATGCAGCCTTAGTTGAAATATATCCAAAAAAGTTAACTGAATTGATTTCTCTTTTTTGTGCTACTTCTTTAAACCTATTTAATATCTCTTTATTTTTACTAATTGCATAAGAACAATTAAGCCCAGCTATATTAAATGTTTTTCCCGCTGAATTAAGAGTTATAGTAATATTTGCTATTTCTTCAGAGATTGAAGCTAGAGGAGTGAATTTTTTAAATGTAATATCTGAATGTATTTCGTCAGAAACTATAATTATATTATTTTCAATACAAATCTTTGCTAATTCTTCAAGTTCTTGTTTATTCCAAACTCTTCCTACTGGATTATGTGGTGAGCATAAGCATAAAATCTTTGTTTTTTTAGTAATCTTAGATTTTAAATCCTCTAAATCCATTGTATAGTAACCATTTTTTTCTTTTAACTTATTAATAACAACTTTTCTATTATTTGCTTTTACACTTTTAAATAGTGGTGGATAAACTGGAGTTTGTACGATTACTTCATCATCAATCTCACTATAAGCTTCAATACAAGCAGAATATGCAGGAACTACCCCATTTATCATGTAAATGTCTTTTTGTTCTATTTGCCAATTGTGTCTAATATTTTGCCATGAAATAATTGCATTATATGTTTGTTCATCATCAATGCTATATCCATAAACTGAATTTTGAGCTGCCTTTATTATTTCATCATTTATAAATGCTGGAGTTTTAAAATCCATGTCTGCAACCCAAAGTGGATTTAAATCTTCATACCCAAAGTATTTTTTTAAACCATCATATTTAGTACAATTTGTACCTTTTCTATTTATTTTCTCATCAAAATTGTATTTATTTTTATTAAGCATATATAAATCTCCTACCATAAACTATATTTTATTGATAAAATGATATAAGATTTATACTAATTACCTTATTAGGTTACATTGAGGAAAATATGAAAAAAGCAATTGAACTACTAAAAAAGAATAATTTATTAAAAATTATAGATGACGAATTGGACATTAACTTAGAAATACCGCATATTGCATATATTGAAGTTAAAAAAGAGGATTCAAAAGCCATTTTATTTACAAATGTTGTGGATAAAGCAAATGATAAAAAGTTTGATATTCCAGTTTTAATGAATGTTTTTTGTAATGAAAAAGCAGTAAAACTTTTTATTGGAGATGGCGATAAAATTGGAAATGAAATTGAATCTTTATTAAAAATGAAACCACCAACTACTCTAGGTGAAAAACTTTCAACATTTGGTAAGTTATTTGCTTTAAAAAATACCATTCCTAAAAAGAATAAAGGTAAAGGTCAATGCCAAGAAGTAATCAAGTTAGGTAAAGATGCAAAGTTATCTGATTTACCTGTTTTAACTACTTGGGAACAAGATGGTGGACCTTTTATTACAATGGGTCAAGTTTATACAACTTCTTTAAATGGGGAAATGAAAAATTTAGGAATGTATAGACTTCAAGTTTATCCTGATAATACATTAGGACTTCATTGGCAAATTCATAAAGATTCAAATCATTTCTTTCATGAATATAAAAAAGCAGGTAAAAAAATGCCAATATCTGTAGGTATTGGAGGCGATCCTATGTATATTTGGTGTGGTCAAGCACCTCTTCCTATTGGAGTATTTGAACTTATGCTTTATGGTTTTGTTAAAAATAAAAGCGCTCAACTTGTAAAGTCTATTACAAATGATATCTGGGTTCCACAAGATAATGATTATGTTATTGAAGGTTTCGTAGATCCTTCAAAAATGAAAATAGAAGGTCCATTTGGAGATCATACAGGATATTATACGCTGGAAGAAGAGTATCCCTTTATGGAGATAAGTGCAATTACAAGTAAAAAAGATCCTGTATTTTTAGCAACAGTTGTTGGAAAGCCCCCACTAGAAGATAAATATATGGGACATGCTACAGAGCGAATTTTCTTACCTTTATTAAAAACAACAGCACCTGATTTAATTGATTATTATATGCCTGAAAATGGTGTTTATCATAATTTAATTTTAGCAAAAATTAAAACTTTATATCCAGGTCATGCACAGCAAATGATGCATGCATTCTGGGGAGTAGGGCAAATGAGCTTTGTAAAACATGCTTTATTTGTAAATGAAGATGCACCTGAGTTATTTGAACATGAAGCAATTACAGAACATATATTAAACAGAATCAATATAGATGATATTCTTATCTCAAAAGGCGTAGTTGATGCGCTAGATCACTCAAGTCCAAAGTTTGCACTTGGAGGTAAACTAGGTCTTGATTGCACGGGGGAAGAAGTTGAAGAATTAGGAATTACTTTAATTGAAGATGATGAGTTATTATTTAAAATCCAATCACTTACAAGTGAAGTAAAAGAATTAAAGCAATATTTTACTCATACTAAAAACCCAGTTACAATTATTACTGTTGATAAAACAAGAAGTCAAAAGCATCTGTTTGAAGATTTGAAAACAGTTTTAGAAAATATTAAAATTTTAGTAATTGTAGATGCTTCACATCAAAATGATGTTAATAATCCTTATATGTTAGTTTGGAGAGTTGTAAATAATATTGATTCAAATAGAGATATCTATTTTGATTCTAATACTATTTGTGTAGATGGAACAAATAAAAATTCATTTGATAATTATAAAAGAACATGGCCTGATGATGTTGATTGTACGCCAAGTGTAATTAAATCACTTCAAAAAAGAGGAATTATTGATATTGATGATGAGTTTATAAAGAAACATCAATTGTAAGAAAAGAGAGTTAATACTCTTTTTCTTATAAAATTTTTACTGCATTTTTACCTTGTTTTTTTACATAATACATAGCTTCATCTGCTCTTTTTATTAAATCTTTTTTTGTATCATTTTCTGAATACTCGCTAATTCCTACACTTATAGTTAAAGGTTTATTTATGTCAAAGTTATTGTTTGAAATTAGTTCTCTTAAATTATTTGCAAATACAAAGGCTTTATCTGAAGTTGTTTTAGGAAGTATAATAATAAATTCTTCTCCTCCCCATCTTCCAATAATATCAGTTCCTCTAATATTCACAGTTACTAAAGAACTAATTTTTATAAGAACATTATCTCCTTTTATGTGTCCAAAATTATCATTTATTAATTTAAAATCATCAATATCAAAGAATATAATTGAAAAGGGTTCTTTTAATATTTTAAAATCTTTAATTTCTTTTTCAATTACAGAGTCTATTTTTGCTCTATTATATATTTTTGTTAAGCTATCTCTATTTGCATAATCTTTTAAAGCCTCTTCCGCATTTTTTCTTTTTCTTATTTCTTTTCTCATTTTACTATTTATTACTAAAATAAGTAGTATTGCTAATAATAAAGGAAAGATGTATTTATATATCCATGAATAATCATTGATTTTTTCAAATATAATTAATTGATATTTTTTAGCAATCTCTTCTCTCTCTTCACTCTTTATTAAAGGAATCATTTTATTTATTACATCAATTAAAACAAAATTTTCTTTATTCGTAGATACTCTTACTTCTAAGTTATAAGGTAGAGTTCCAGAAATTTTTACTGTTGATAACTTCTCTTTAATCATATGATGAGAAAGAGATAAAATATTATCAATAAAACCAAAAACCTTTTCCTTATAAATCAAAGAGAAAGCTTCTTTTTTAGTATCAACAAGAATAAAATCTATATAATTATATTTTGATTTTAACTCTTTATAAATATGAGAATTTTTTAATATTGCAAGTTTTTGACCCTTTAAAATTGAAAGGTTTGTAATTATATTTTTATCATGTGAAGTTGCAATTCCCATAGGAATTTTTATTAGGGGCTTACTATAAATAGTTTTTGATAAATTTACCTGATCTATAGAATAATTAAACTCTAAATGAACACTATTCGTTTTAAGATTATTAAAGATTAGAGGATTCTTTGGTTTTTCAATTATATTATATTTGACATCTATCTTTTTGCTTATAAGTTTAAGTAAATCTACTTCAATTCCTGTAATTTGATTGTTATCAAAATAAGAGAATGGTCTATTATTTTTGTTTATAAGTAAAGAAAATTTATTATTTTTAACATAATTATTTTCTAATTTATTTAATATTACTTTTTGACTATTGAAAATGAAATTATTAAATTCAATACTCGTATTATTGCCAAATCCTAAAACTGAATAGAGTCTTCTAATTTCATCAATCTTTTTATAATCAATAAAGCCTAAATATTCGCCTTCTTCAGTCTTTGAAAGTTTTTTTAAAACTTGACCTTCATATATTAACGAATCAAGAGTTTTATTTTGAGTATTATATTTTTCATAAATAAGTTTAGCTGTTTCTTCAATATTTGAAAAAGCATAATTCCAACCTTTTATACTCGCATTATAAAAGTTTTTAATTCTTTTTGGGTTTTTGTTAAGTTCATTTTTAGAGGTAAATAAGATACCTGAATAGAAATCAAAGCCATAATCACTTGGAGTGAATAGATTAAATTCTATATTTTTATTTTCTAATAGATAAGGTTCATTTGATAAATAACAACCCATTGCATCTATTTTTCCACTAATTAAGTCATCAAGCTTAAAAGAATGAGGAATAAAATCTATATCATTACTCATGATACCTTGAGATTTTATCATGGAGTTTATGCTTGCTGCATCTTTTGCATCTGACGTTATCATAAGTTTTTTATTTTTTAAATCATGGAGAGTTTTAATATTAGAGCTTTTTAAAGAGATTAAAGTTATTGGTGAAGTTTGATAAATAGCAGCTAAAAGAACAATGTCTTTATTATTGATTCTATCAATTACTAGAGAAGACTTTCCAATACTGTAAGTACTTTCATTATTTAATACATTATCAACAAGATTAATATCATTAGAAAACTCTCTTATATCTACATTTAGATTATAATTTTTATAAAAACCTTTTTCTTTTGCTATATAATAACCTGCAAATTGGAACTGATGTAGCCAATCTAGTTGTAAAGTAATTTTATTTTTCTCATCAGAGAAAAGATTTGATATTAATATAATAATTATAAAAAAAATGTTTCTAAATTTCATTTAATTATTATACTCTAATAATTATAAACAATAATATTAATTTTACTTTAGTATGATTCTAATATCTTCTTCCTTTAAATGTAAATAAATCTTTTTTTCTATATCAACATTATTTAAAGGTGATTTAATCATTATGGATTTATTTTCTTCTTCTGATTTAATATTTACTAGAACTTCATAATATTCTCCACAAAAAGCTTTATCTATAATTTCAACTTCAAAGGAACTAGTATAATTAGATATATGACATTTAGATATTTCTATGATTGCTATTTTTTCACTTGTCCATTGAAGCTTTAAAGTATTAATTACTTCTATTGGTAATATATTTACTTCAGAAAGAAAGTTTGCAACATAATAGTTTATAGGTTCATTATAAATAGTTTTAGTTTTATCAAACTGAACTAATTTTTTATCGTGAATTATTCCAATTTTATCTGAAATACTTAAAGCTTCTTTTTTATCATGTGTTACTAAGATAGCAGCTAAATCATACTTTTTTATAAGATTTTTAAGCCACATTTTTGTCTTATATCTAAGTTGTGAATCTAAGTTTGCAAAAGGTTCATCAAGAAGTAAAATTTTTGGTTTATTCGCCATTGCTCTTGCAATTGCTACTCTTTGTTGCTGTCCACCTGAAAGCTGATGTATTTGTTTTTTTCTATGAGGAATAATATCAAATTGTTCTAATAATTCATCTACTCTTTTATTTCTATCTTTACGTGAAAGTTTATCTAAGGCAAATGATATATTTTCTTCTACATTCAAATGTGGAAATAGTGCATAATCTTGAAATATATAACCAACTTCTCTATCTTGTTCATAAACATCTTCTGAAGAAACACATACATCTCCAATGCAAATATTACCTTCATGTTCGCGTTGTAAACCTGCAATAGTTCGTAAAATTGTAGTTTTACCACAGCCACTTTGCCCAAGTAGAGTTACTATTTCTCCATTTTGTACACTAAAATTTATATCTTCTAAAATTTTTGTATCATTAAACTTAATACCTAAATTATTTACATTAACCATTATTTAAACCTTATTCATATTTTTTGCTAATAGTATTACTGAAACCATTCCAATTAATATTATAAACATAGAGGGCACTGATGATTCTACTATTTGTCCTTGTTGAGTTAACTCTAAAGCTCTAACGGCTAATGTATCATAGTTAAAAGGTCTTAAAATCATAGTAAGAGGTAGTTCTTTAATTACTTCAATAAAAATAACTATAAAAGCTGCAAAGGCAGAATTTTTAAGTAATGGAACATAAATTTTTAAAAACGTTTTTAAATCACCTATTTTAAAAATAAAAGCAGCATCATCATAAGAACTAGGAATTCTAGAAAAACCAGATTCAAAAGTATTTATAGAAATTGCTAGAAATCTAACACAATATCCAAATATAATAGCAACAATAGTCCCTGAAATTATAAACGTAGATGAAATAAAATCAACAACATATCTATCTAAAATGGAGAAAAAAGATAAAATACCAACAGCTACCACAGCGCCGGGAATTGAATATCCAAGTTTAACAATTTGAGTTAGTACAGAAGAACTTGTATCTTTATTTATTCTTACATTATATACAAACAAAAAGGCAAGAGCAGTGATTAAAAGAGCACTTCCAAATCCAAGAGATAGTGTTTGATATAATAAGGTCATAAAATCTTCATCAATAATATCTTCGTATGATTTCATAAACCAAAAACAAAGTTGAATAAATGGTAATAAAAAGCCTAAAAAGAAGGGAATAAAACAAGCGGTACTTGCTAAAACATTTTGAAAACCTTTTAATTTTACTTTTTCAATTGGTCTGAAATCTTTTCCTGAACTTTTATAAAGTTTATTTCTTCTTTGAATTTTTTCTAAAACTATTAAAATAAACAAAAAAGTCATTAATATACTTGCAAGTTTAGAAGCATCTTCAATACTTCCCATTCCTAACCAAGTTCTAAATATTCCTGTTACAAAAGTGCTAACTCCAAAATAATCCATAACTCCAAAATCACTTACCGCTTCCATAACTGCGAGAGTAACACCAGCTACTATTGCAGGTCTACTAATAGGTAAAATTACTTTTCTTAATATTTTCCACGCTGAAAGATTAAATGTTTTTGAAGCTTCTATAATTGATGCTGATTCAAATGATAAGTATGTCTTGCAAATTAAATAAACATAAGGATACAAAACTAAAGACATAACAATAATAGCACCTTCAATTGACATTATATCAAAGAAGATAACTTCATTAATATTCATACCTAAAATATCTAAAATAAAAGTAGTCACACTTCCTGTAATATCAAACATTCCACCGTAAATAAAAGCCATAATATAAGTAGGTATTGCAAAAGGTAATATTAGGGCATAATGAAAAAATCTAGAAAAAGAAAAAGTATAAAGTGAAGTTAAATAAGCAGTTGTAAAACCTATTATAGACGTAAGTATTGCTACACCAATCATGATGTATAGTGAGTTAAATATATATTCAAATAAAAGAGTTTCTTTTAAATGTTCCCAGTTTTCACTGTTCCCCATAAATAAATATAAAAATATAATTAGTGCAGGAGCACTAATAAGTAGTGTTAAAAAGACACTACTTATTTTAATTTTTGAAAAATTGTTTATCAATACTTATTACTTCCATCCTGCTTTATCAAATATTTTTACTGCAGTTTTATTATTTTGTCCTAAAGTGTTAATTGAAATTGTATCATCTTTAAACTTACCCCAAGAAGATACTAGTTCAGATGCCTTCACCCCTTTTAATACTGGATATTCGTAATTACCTTCAGCAAATAACTCTTGTGCTTCTTTTGACGCCATAAACTCAATAAATTTAATTGCATTATCTTTATTTGGAGAATATTTAGCAACACCTGCACCAGATACATTTATATGAGTTCCACCATTTTCAAACTTAGGGAATAAAACTTTTACTTTTTTAACAGCTTCTCTTTGAGATGCATCTTTATTATCAACCATTTTGCCAACATAATATGTATTTGCAATTGCTATTTGACCAATTCCATTTGCAACAGCTTTTACTTGATACCTATCGTTACCTTTTGGAGCTTTTGCCATATTTGCAACTACACCTTTTGCCCAATTTAATGAATACTCTTCACCATGGTGAGCAATCATTGCAGCCATTAAAGATTGGTTATAAATATTATTTGAAGATCTAACCATAATTTGCCCTTTAAATTCAGGTTTAGCTAAATCTTCGTAAGTTACTAGTTTTGTCTCAACATCTGAACCAATTCTATGTAAAACAACTCTAGATCTTTTAGTTAATGCATACCATTTATTATCTACATCTCTTAAATTATCTGGAATATTTTTGTTTAAGTAATCAGAGTTAATTGCTTGTAAAATATTTTTTTCTTTTGCTTGATATAATCTTCCTGCATCAACAGTGATTAATACATCTGCTGGTGATTTAGTTCCTTCTGCTTCAATTCTTTTAATTAAAGCACTTGCTTTTGCTTTTACCACATTTACTTTAATCCCTGTCTTTTCTTCAAACATCTTAAAAAGCTTTTTATCTGTATCGTAGTGTCTGTGTGAATATACATTTACTTCGTTACTTGCGAATAATGAACTTGTTAATATTAAAGCACTTAATGCTAATTTTTTAATCATAATTTTCCTTCTTATTTTATCTGTAATGATAATTGTTATTAGAATTATAAAAGAAAAAAGCTTTATTTTTTCTTAATATTAAGAATGATTATCAAGTTTGCAAAATTTTATTTTAACTTATTAAAATTTATTTATGGATATAATATTCTCAAATAATAAAGGAAAATTATAATGAGCGTAATTTTTGAATCAGTAATTAAATGTAATGACTTAGGATTTGCATATATAGAGTTAAAAGATACAGTAAGCAATAAAATAGAAATTTGTAATGATTTAGAAGATTTTTCTAAGAAGATTGAGGAGTTAGGTTCTGATTATGGAGGAAGAATTGATGAAGTTAGGTGGTCCTCAGATGAGAATGTACCACAAAGTGAAATTGATAAAATTAAACTAGCTATGCAAAAGTACCAAGAGGAAATGGAAGAAAAATGATTTTAATGATTGATAATTATGATTCTTTTACTTATAATATAGTTCAGTACTGTTTAGAATTAGGTGCTGATTTAAAAATAATAAGAAATGATGAACTAAGTGTTGCAGAAATAGAAAAACTCAATCCTGAAAAGATAATTATATCTCCAGGACCTGCAACTCCAAATGAAGCAGGTGTTTGTTTAGATGTAATAAAGCATTTTGCAAATAAAGTACCAATTTTTGGAATTTGTTTAGGACATCAAAGTATTGCCCAAGTATTTGGAGCTGAAGTAATTCGTGCAAAAAATATGATGCATGGTAAAACATCTAAAATAAAAGTATTAAAAGACACAGTTATTTTCAAAGGCTTACCAAAAGAGTTTGTTCAAACAAGATATCATTCTTTAACTGTAAATAAGGACAATTTACCATCTGTTGTGATTGCTACATCTATTAGTTTAGATGATGAAGAGATTATGTCTTTAGAAATTAAAGATAAACAAATATACGGAGTACAATTTCATCCTGAATCAATTATGAGTGAACATGGATATGAAATGATTGATAATTTTCTAAAACTATGACAAATATAAACAAATACAATTACTATTTTTATACATTATTAACATTATTAGTTCTTGTATTATTGTTTGTTGCTAATACACTTAGTATTTCATATAAAGAGGCTTTAAATGTATTTGTTAACACCTCTATTTTAACCTATATTACAAATACATCACTTTACTTATTTGGCCAAAATGATATATCTTTGCGACTTCCTTTTATAATTTTTTATATTTTAAGTGTTTTATTAATGTATCAGCTCACAGATAAATATTTTAAAAAAGAGAGTGATAGATTTATATCCATTTGTATTTTTATGCTACTACCAGGTGTTTTAAGTGCTTCGTTACTAGTTAATAGTGCAATTATAGTTACTTTTTTAACCTTGTTGTATCTGTATTATTATAAGCTAAGAAAAAAACATTCTTATTTACTTCTTTTTATATATGTGTTTATAGATAACTCTTTTGCAATATTATACTTGGCATTATTTTTTTATACATTAAAAGATATAAAAAGTATTGAAGATACTAAAGATAAAAAAAATATATTACTTTGGGTTTCATTAATTCTTTTTATACTATCAATGTATATATATGGCTTTACAACAATTGGAAAACCTAGAGGTTTCTTTTTAGATACTTTTGCAATCTACGCTACAATATTCTCTCCTCTACTTTTCATATATTTTTTTTATGCAATATATAGAATAGGATTTAAAGAAAAAGAGAAATCTTTAACTTGGTATATATCTACAACTGCACTTCTATTATCTTTTCTTTTTTCATTTAGACAAAGAATATATATCGAAGATTTTGCTCCATATGTTGTAATCTATTTGCCCTTTATGTTAAAAATATTTTTTCATTCATATAGAGTTAGATTAAAAGAGTTTAGAAGAAATCATAATATTTCGGTGGTATTGGTTTTATCTATGCTATTTTTAAATGTTTTGCTTACAATTGTTAATAAGCCATTATATATGTTTTTGCCAACCCCAGAAAAACACTTTGTTTACAAATATCACTTTGTAAAAGAGTTGGCAGGTGAAATGAAAAAAAATAAAATTAACTTTATTTCGAGTGATGATAAAGGCTTATTGTTACGATTAAAGTTTTATGGAATAGTTCAAGGAGATAAATATTTTATTAGCTTAAATGAGTTTTCTGGATATAAAAAGAAAATGACAGTGAGCTATTATAATAAAAATCTTTATAAAGTTTATATAAAATAAGTTTTATGAAAAAAGCCTTTTCTCTTTTAGAAGTACTCTTAATAATTTCATTATTAGGTTTCTTATATACAGCCTTTATTCCTAAAACAAAAATTAATAGAATTGAGGAGTTAACAAATAGATTAGTTTTGTATTTAAAGCAAACAAGATATCAAGCCCTAATTAATGATAAATATAATGAAAATGATGACTCTTGGCATAAACAAAGATGGACACTTAAGTTTTTTAGATGTAGAAAAGATGTTGGTGGTATTTATTATTCAATATATAGTGATAAAAATGTATCAGGACATCCAAGTACTGAAGATAGTTTAAAAGATAGTCTTAGTTTAAAAAACATATATAGTACAAATCATTGTAAAGAAAATATAAAGAATAGTAAGTATGTATTAATTACAAAAAATTTTGATATTAAAGAAATTTATGTTTCATGTAATGAAACTACTTCTTTAGGGCAATTATCTTTTGGATCAGATGGAAAAATATACTCAAGGTTAAGTAATATATTAAGTGATAGTAATTCTTATGAAATTAAAAATAACTGTAATATTAAATTAATACATAAAAATGCAGAAGAAAGAAATATTGTATTAGAAAGTAATACAGGATATATTTACAAGAAATAGATTTACTTTTAAAGTCAAATCAATAAAACCCAAAAAAAATCAAATTCCAAAATTTAAACTAGATTTAAGTAATACCTCTTGACAAAGCTAGATAAATCTCCTATAATTCCCGTCCAAAT
>CANNFB010000024.1 GCA_947503785.1 uncultured Campylobacterales bacterium
AACGCGTCTACCTATTCCGCCACACTCGCACATTTTTTATTGGTAGAATCTAAGATGTTATTCTTAAATTGGAGTGGCATTATAGTAAAAAGAACATTAAATTAAATTTAAAGTTTTAAGATATTTAGATAAATTATAAAATTTTGTTATAATTTCCTTTATATTTAGATGATAAGAGGTATTAAAAATGAAATTTACTATTAAAAACGAGCATATTCAACTTGAAGTCGATTCTTTTGGTGCTGAGCTTAAAAGTCTAAAAAAACTAGAAAATTTAAAAAGTGATAATGAGTATTTATGGCAAGGTGATACAAAATATTGGAATAGAAGTTCACCTATATTGTTTCCTATTGTTGGAAAATTATTGGATGATGAATACATTTATAAAAATAAGTTATATAAAATGTTACAGCATGGATTTGCAAGAGATAAAGAGTTTGTAATTGTAGAGCAGTGTGAAGAGTTTTTAAAGTTCATGCAAGAAAGTGATATTGAAACTCTTAAAGTTTATCCCTTTGCTTATAAACTATTTATTTCTTATGAGCTTAAAAATAGTGAAGTGAAAATATCTTATGAAGTTGTAAATCAATCTGATGATAAGATGTTTTTTTCAATTGGTGCTCATCCTGCTTTTAATTGGCCTTTAGGAAATAAAATTTCAAACGAAAGTAAAGATGATTACTATTTTGAATTTGTTAACTTAGATGAAGATACTAATTTAAGTGCTTTTCCGTTGTCTCAAAATGGTATTTCAAGTGAAAAACTTGATATTAAACTTGATAGTAAAAAATTAAATATTTGTGAAGATACTTTTAAAGATGATGCATTGATTTTTAAAAATGATAATATGAATAATATTAAGTTAAAAAACTATAAAAATAATAAGTCTATAGAAGTTTGTTTTGATGGTTTTACTTATTTAGGTTTATGGTCAAAACCTAGTGGAGCACCTTTTGTATGTATTGAACCTTGGTATGGTATAGCTGATTTTATTAATCATAATAAAAATATTGAAGAAAAAGAGGGAATTAACAGTTTAGAAAAAGATGAAGTATTTTGTTCTTCTTATGTGATTAAGATTTAAAGTAGTGTATTTAACAAAAAAAGATAAGTTTACTTATCTTCTTCTGTAATTTCTGAATTACTTAACTCAGGTTTTGGCTCTCTTTTACCTTCAACGCTAAGTATTTCCATATAAAGTGTTTCGCATTTTTCATTTGAAGCTTCATCAATATTTTTTGTAATATCTATAAAATCAATAGCTTTTGGTTCATCACTATTTTTTGCAAATTTACATTCGAATTTCCAAAAATCTACGCCTTCTGGTAAAGGTTTGTTTTTTTCTCTTTTTATATATTTTCTAATTTCATGTTTAATAGATTCTAATTGTCTATCAGGGTGTTTGTTTTCAACGTTTAACTTAAATATTTTTTTCATTATTTTCCTTTGTTGGCATTATATCTGAACATTATTTGATATCACATTTTCCAAATTTACACTTTAAAAGTCGATATAACATATAGATAAAATATATTAATATCCCTATTTCGAATACTTGATAAATTATTTCCATTACAGTATTTTAGTGTTCTTTTGATTCTAGATTTTCCATAATATAGTGGTAGATTCTTTCATATTCACTATCTTCTGTTTTATCTTCTTCTATTACTGCAAGTACGTTTTGAAGCTCTACTAAAAGTGATTCCATTTCTGTCATTGCTAATGTATCGTCTTGTGTCTGTTTGTTTTCTTCTAAAAGTTTATGTAGATCTTCTAAGTATGCTTCTACTTCTGGAATCATTACTGTTGTAACTACATCTTTTAGTTTGTCTTTTATTTGTGACATATCTTTTCCTTAAATTAAAGTGTAATTATATTGTGAAAAAAATTGGTTTAGCTTAGAAGAGATAAAAATTATGAAAGAATGAAAATAGACCTTCCAATATTTGATTAAATTAAAGAAATCTTTGAAAGGTCTAAAACTTTTATTGACTAGTTTTTAAAGTCATTGTCTTCTAAATTACCCTCAATAAGAGTATCATCTGATTGATCTAGCTTTTCACCAGATGTTATTCCGACATTGTTTTCGTCTATATTCTTTGGTTTTTCAAGTACTTTTTCAAGCATTTTCTTTTCTTCTTTAGTTGCAGCTTCTTTTTCATTTGCAAAACTATTTACTGTAAAAACTAAACCTAAACTAAAAACTAACGCTAATAATATTTTCATAATGTATCCTTTTTTTAAATTAGAATATTATATAACAATTTATTTAATTTTAAAAGTAGTTTTAAATTAGTTTTTCTTTTGTGATAAGAACACCATCATTATCCGCATAAACATAATCACCTTGATTAAAAGTCAAGCCATGAAAACTTATAGTTTCACCTCTTGAAGATTGAGTTTTTTCAAAGTTTCTTAAAGGACAAGTTCCTATTGCAAAAAGTCCTACATTTATATTTTGTGTTTCATCTGTATCTCTTACGTAGCCGTTTAATATAATTGCCTGCCAATTGTTTTTAGCTGCAAAGGCCATTAGTTTATCTCCAACGACACCAAAGAATTCTTCTGCATTATCAACAACAATAATTCTTCCTTTTCCATCTTCATCTCTTAGCATTTCTAACAATCGCCAGTTGCTTTTATCTAGTTTTATAGTTTCAATTTGTCCATAAAACCTTTTTAATCCACCATAGTTTTTGAACTTTGTTGGTAATACCTTTATATCTTTGTCTTGATTCTCATCGCATAAGTCTGCTGTATGTATATTCATTTTCTCTTCCCTTTTTCTTAAATCTTAAATTCAAGATTCATATAATAGTGAAATAAAATGTAATAAAAGTGTAAAGATTAAATAAATATTAAAATTTAAAACTAATATTTTAAAATAAGTTAAATAACAAGTGTCTTTAAAACTATTAAAGAACAAAATAGTATATAATCAACAAAAAAAAGTTTGACAATGAAAAAATTTACAAATGAATCTATGTATGAGATTATTGAGTATTTTGAAAATACTTTAATTACTGAAAATATAGTTAGTTTTGAAGTATTAAATCCTGATGTTTGTGTTGATGAGTATACAGGTACTAAAAAAGATTTAAATGAAGAATATATTTATCGTTCATATAAATCATGGACTGATTTATCAGAATTAATGTTTTGCAAAATGTTAACGCCAATTATTAGTTCAAAATATACAGTAACTTTAAACTTTAAAAAGATTGATTTAGAAAACTCTTTCCATAAAGATGAAAATGATTCAGAAAATGAAAAGTATGGAATCCAATCAGAATTTTCAAAAATAAATAAAAACGAAGAACCAGCATTTTTATTTCCATATAAAAAAGCACTAATTCATACAAAAGTATATGAAAAAAAACAGATTTTAAATCTAGGTGTAAATAGAGCAGATGAATTTGAAGTAATAAAACAGATAGTTTATCCTGAAGTTTTTAAAGATATAAATTTTGTAGGAATTGATTATTCAAAAAGTGTGATTAAAAAAGCAAAACAAAGGTTTTCTGAAGATAATTTCAACTTTTATGCTCATGATATAAATAAACTAGATGAGCTAAATTTAAAAAAATCTGATTTGATTATTTCAATTAGTACTTTACAATCAAGTAGTATAAACTTTAAATTAGTTTTTATGTCTTTAATTCAAAATTACTTAGAAGAGGGTGGAAGTATAATTCTTGGTTTTCCAAACTGTAGATGGATAGGTTCTGATATTATATATGGAGCTAAAAATCCGACTTACTCTTATTGCGAACAATCCTTACTTTATAAAGATGTGTATTTTTGTAAAAAGTATTTACAACAAAAGAAATTCAAAGTTACATTAACAGGTAAAAATTATCTATTTTTAACAGCAACATCTATTAAAAAAAACATTAAATAACTACTTGTATTTTTTTTATTTTATGATACAATAGTGACATAAAAATTTAAGGAGTATATTATGCCAAGTAAACATATTGAAGTAAAAACATTTAAATTAGCACACTCAACAAGTGATACTGTAAAAATACAACATGTTGAAAAACCATACGGAAAGTATAGTAGTCCGGTTGTAAGTATTGCAATTTATTCAGAAGGAAGTGAAAAAACTTCAGAAATTGAAATACCTTATGAAAATATTGAAGAATTCTTTAAAGCACTAAATGAATCAGTTGCACTTTCTGATTCAATTCCTAGAAGCGAAATTCATGCAGAATTAAGCGCACCTATTGGTGGTGGAGCATAAAAGATGAGTTATCTCATCTTTTATAAGCTTTGCTTATAACTTATAAAGCACTTCTTAAAAAAACTAAAATTTAAACTCAAAATCTAATCTAAAATATCGATAGTTTCTGATATAATTTTTCAAAAAATTTAATAGGAATTATTTTGAATTCAACGTCTACATACATATTTTTATCTTTTATAGTAGCTTCCCTTGCAACACTAGGAAGTCTTTTTTTCTCTGAAATTATGGAGTTTATCCCTTGTTCTATGTGTTGGTATCAAAGAATATTTATGTATCCACTAGTACTAATATTTTTAATAAATATGTTATATCCAGATGAACGATTAGTAAAATACGCAATGCCTCTTGCTTTTTCAGGTTGGGGATTTTCTGTTTATCATAACTTATTAATGTTCGACATAATACCTGAGAGTATTGTTCCTTGTGTTCAAGGGGTACCATGTTCTACTGAGTATATAAATTGGCTAGGGTTTATCACTATTCCTTTGCTTTCTTTAATATCTTATTCAATTATAATAATTTTATTATTACTTATAAAAAAAGGAATTTCTTCAAATGAAAAATAAAAAAATAGTTGTTATATCTTTACTTCTTTTAGTATTTGGATTTATTTTTGCTGCTTATTCATTTAAAAGTGGTGAAAGTAAAAAAGTAGAAAATATAGTTCAAAGTGATTCTGGTGCACCATATACTAGAGCTCATTCACCTAAGTTTGGTGACAATAAAAAAGGTGTTGTAGTTGTTGAATTTATAGATCCTCAATGTGGACCTTGTGGTGCTTTTCATCCAATGATAAAAAAAATGTATAAAGAGAATTATGAAGATATTTCTTTAGTAGTTAGATATTTACCAAATCATCAAAACTCTAGATTTGCAGTAAAATTATTAGAAGCGGCAAGATTACAAGGTAAGTATACAGAAGCCTTAGATGCTATTTTTTCTAATCAAGATAAATGGGCAGAAGTAAATAATCCTAAGCCAGAATTATTATGGACTTTTATATCAAAAATTGATGGTATTGATATAGAAAAAGTTAAACTTGATATTAAGAAACCTATATTTGATGAAATGATGGATATTGATTCTAAAGATGCTAGAACATTAGGAGTTCGAGGAACACCAACTGTATTTGTAAATGGAAAAAGATTATCAGTATTATCTTATACTACATTAAATGACTTAGTTGAGTCGGAAATATACAAATAGTATATTTTTCCTACTTTACTGCGCTTTATATAGAGAAAATATAAAGAAAAATTATGTATACTAATAAGATAAATATAAAAGTATAAAAGTAAAGGGAAGTCAATGTCATTTCTAGAAAAAGTTAAAGAGTTTTTAGCCTTAGCGCAAGAAACAAATTTTGATATCGCAAAGATATATGCGCAAGACCCAAATGGTATATATGTTACTGTTTTAGCATTATTAGTCGTATTACTTATAATCGTATTTTTTATAAGAAGATCAGCAAAAATATCATCAGCTGTAAAACTAGTATCTCATATCCAAGATTCAAATGATTTTGATGATTATGATTCTAAGTTAACAAAATTAGCAACTGAATTACCTAAAAGAGGACCAAGACTAGCAAATAGTATTAATGCTCAAAAAAATGATATTCTAAAAAAAGAATTGAATTTATTAAAAGATTTTAACATAAAAGACAAAATCTCAAGATATAAGCAAATTTCTGCTCAGTATGCATTGATTTCTCAAAACTCAAAAAAATATAAAATGGATGATTTAACATCTTACTATGATGAAAAATCAAAAACTTTACTAAGTGAAAACTTAGCAGAAGAAATTAATACATATAGTTTAAATACTAACTTTGATGAAAATGATGTTGAGTTTGTAAATAGTATTGTTTCTTATGCAAATACTACAAATGATCCAGAAGCACTTTTAAATCCACTGATTGAACAAATCAATAAATTCTCTTATTCACATAATTTAGATTTATTTAAATTTACAAAAGCTTTAAATAAAGATAAATCAGTACAAGTATATAAAAACTGTAATGAAAAACTAAATGCAGTTCTTACAAGCCAAGAAGATAATATTTCAAATGTAATTTTATCTTATATGTTAGAAAATGATGATAAAGAAGCTGTATATTCATATATCACAAATCTTAAATCACCTACTTATTTACAAGACTTATACTACAACTTCTTTGCAAAAACTGAAGATATTGATTTAGATTTAGCATTTGTTGCAAATGAAACAAAAATTTCTTCTGATTATTCAAATCATATAGACTGTAGAATCACTGATAACTGGAGAGATTTAACTTATGTAAATCACATAATCAAATCTCCAAGAGTTCTAGAAACTATTGGACATATTTCTTATAGAAATGTTTTAGAAAGAATTGAAAGACTTGAAAAAGACGAAGAAACAAACAAAGCAATAAGTGAAGTTCTTAAAGTAGCTAGACGTGCAGAATCTATTGCTAACGAAGCTAAAGAAATAGCTAGACAAAAATAAATATGTAAGGCTCTTGGCCTTGCATAAGAAAAGATAATTCATGGATGCCTTAACTCTTATTTTAATATTTCTTATCTTCTTTGCTATTTTTTTATTTATCACAGCAAATAAAAAGAAAAATATAAAAAGACCAGCTGTTAAAAAAGAAGAACTTATTCAAGCTTATAAAAATCAAATGAAAGAACTTTTATTAAAGTATGAAAAAGATAAACAGCTTCAAACACAAGAAAAAATAAAACTGCTAAAACAAATAAATCATGATTTATCAATGAATCTTTTTTTTGAAAAAGATGAAGCTACAAAACTTTTAAAAGAACTTTCTACTCTTAGCTAAAGATATTTATCAACAATTAACTTATTTTTACTATAATTTCAAGTAATAAAACATATAAACATTAACATACTCAAGGATAGTCATGAAAATTAATTACTTTTTTGCCACATTAATTACAGCCGTTTTTTTATTTACAGCTTGTGATTCAAAAGGTATTGACGAAAGCTTAATAGCAAATACAAAAGAAAACACACCATATATTGAAAAGTTTGTCTCACGAACATTTAAACTAACAACTACCGATGGTAAGATAATAGAACTTACTAGTACTGAAAAAGGCTTAGATTTTAAAGATTATAAAGGTGAAAAAGCTATTTTAGTTGATGTCTTTGCCACTTGGTGTCCTCCTTGTATTAAAGGTATTCCAATTTTAAAAGAACTAAGAGAAAAGTATAAAGATGATTTTGAAATTGTATCAGTATTGTTTGAAAAAGAAGAAGATAAACCAACATCTGAAGTTATTGAATTTATTAAAAAACATGGTATTACATATCCTGTTACTGTTGGAGAAGAAAACTTTAAATTAGCAAAAGATTTAAATGATGTTCAAAGAATTCCTGAATTATTTTTATTTTCAAAAGATGGACTTTTTGTTAAAAAGTTTCTTGGAGAAACAGATTTAAAAACGTATGAAGAGTATGTTAAAATGGCTATAGGAAAAGAATAAATTTGAGATATGATGATATTAGTTCCTTTATTGTAATGGACATTGTGCGTGATGCACAAAAGTATGAAGATTCAATTCATTTTGAAATAGGACAACCTGATTTAACACCAAGTAAAAAAGTAAAAGAAGCATTGCAAAAAGCTTTAGATGAAGATAGATTTTCTTATACTGAAAGCCTTGGTTTATTGGATTTACGAAAAAAAATATCTAAAATGTATAAAGAAGATTATAATGTAGATGTTGAACCTGAAAGAATATTATTAACACCAGGTACATCAGGTGCATTTTTAGTAGCTTATACTTTAACCCTAAATCATAAAGAAAACTTAGGATTATCAGACCCTTCATATCCTTGTTATAAAAACTTTGCAAATATGTTGGATATTAACCCTAGTTTTATGAATATTGATAAGTCAACAAATTATGAGTTAACAGTAGATCATTTAGAAAAAGAAGATATTCAAGCTCTTCAAATATCTTCACCTTCAAATCCAACAGGTAATTTATATTCAAAAGAGAACCTTAAACAGTTAGTTGAATATTGTAAAGAAAAAGATATTGCATTTATTTCGGATGAACTTTATCATGGTTTAACTTATGAAGAAAATGCACATACAGCTTTAGAGTTTAGCGATGATGTTTTTGTAATAAATGGTTTTTCAAAATATTATTGTATGCCGGGTATGAGATTAGGGTGGATTATAGTTCCAAAGAACTTATCAAGAGAAGCTGAAAAGATTGCTCAAAATATTTTTATATCTGCTCCTACATTATCTCAATATGCTGCTTTAGAGGCTTTTGATAAAGAATACTTAGCCGAGGTTAAAAATATATTTAAAGAGCGTAGAGACTATTTATACGCTGAATTAAGTACTATTTTTAATATTGATGCAAAACCAGATGGCGCTTTTTATCTTTGGGCTAATGTTTCAAAATATACAAATGATAGTTTTGCTTTTGCAAAAGAGTTACTTGAAAATATTCATGTAGCAACAACTCCAGGAATCGATTTTGGTTCTAATAAAACGAATCAATACTTACGGTTTGCATATACAAGAGATATAGAACATATGAGTGATGGAATTAAGAGATTAAAGAAGTATTTAAATGATAGAAAATAAAAAGTATATACTTTTTGATAATGATGGTGTTTTAGTTGAAACAGAACCCTTATATTTTGAAGCCAATGTAAAAGCTTTAAAAGAGCTAGATGTAGAATTGTCATTTGATAGATATATGAAAATAATGGCAAGAGGTGGAACTGCTTGGGAAGTTGCTTTTGAGCAGGGAATTTCTAAAGAAATAGTTGATAACAAAAGATTTCAAAGAGATATCTACTATCAAGAGTTAATCAAAACTACAGATATAGAAATACCAAGAGTAAAAGAGATATTAAAAGAACTATCAAAAAAATATAAAATGGCAATAATTACAACTTCAAGACGTGAAGATTTTGAGCTAATTCATAAAAATAGAGGAATAGTTGATTTTATGGATTTTGTTTTATGTGTGGAAGATTATCCAAAAGCTAAGCCATATCCTGACCCATATTTATCAGGGCTTGCACAGTTTAATGCATTAGCTGAAGAAGCAATTGTAGTTGAAGATTCTCAAAGAGGATTGAGTTCTGCTATTAATGCAAATATAGACTGTGTGATTGTTGATAATAAATTTACAAGAAGCCATGATTTTTCTAAGGCTACGTATAAAATTGATTATCTATCAGAATTATTAGGTATTATATAAGTATTATTAACTATATTAAAATATCAAGTTCTCTAAAATCAAATAGGAATATGAAAAATTAATAATGAAAATTGAAAATAAAAAAACTTCTTTAAAATCTTTTTCTCCCGTTGCCTTACGTTGGTTGCAGTGGCAGTGTAAAATGATTTCTGCTGTAAAAGTCGGAGCAGTATTTATAAAAGCTGATGATAGTAAACAGCGATTAGAAATGGCTGCAATTTGGCATAACTATTCATGTGAAAATATAGATTCTCAACTCTACAATATTGCATTAGACGTATATAGTAGCAATAAAGTCTTATCTAGAATTAATTGTACAATTGAAGATAAAAATGTGGTATGTGATATTGTGACACTTCCTCTATCGGATAAAGATGGGATAATTGGAGTGGTTGTGTTCTTGCAAGGGCCTTGTTCTGATGATCAAAAAAATGCAATATATCAGCTTTATCAATGGGGATGTTCTTGGTTAGAATCAAGTTTGATACTAAGTTATGAAGAAGAAAATAAATACAATCCTCTAATCAATACCTTATCATCCTTAGCACTAAAGGATGTTCCTCTTTCTGTTAGTACTCATGAAATATGTAATTTTTTAGAAATAGAATTTAATTGTAAACGTGTATCCTTAGGTATTATGAAGGGATTACAAGTTGAAACTTTAGCCCTTTCTAACCAAATACGTTTTAATACTCACTCCTCTCATTTAAGAGAGATGGAAACGGCAATGGAAGAAGCAATTGATCAAAAAGAAACAATTCAATGTCCTTTTAATGATGGACAACTTTCTACCGTAACTCATAAACATCGTTCTTTATCGGTAAAAAATGATAATACTCAGGTATTGAGTGTACCTTTTAAAATAAATGAAGATGAGATGGGATCAATTCTATTAATAAAAAAAGATGCTAATCCTTTTAGTGAAAATGAAATAAAAACACTTCAATATGCTGTTATAAATTTGGGTAAAGTTATTGGTTTAAAGCTTGAACTACAAAGTACTATGGCTCAAATGATGTTAAATAAAATACGAAAAAATACGACTTCTCTTTTTGGTAAAAACAATCTTACAATAAAAATTGCTTCGATTGTTTTTATTATAACACTTGCTCTTTTAAGTGTATTTAAGGTTGACTATTATGTTTACGCAGCAGCTACTTTAGAAGGGGAAATCACTCAAGTTATTGTCGCTCCTCAAAATAGCTTTATCAAAAGTGCAACAGTACGTGCGGGTGATTTAGTTGAGATAAACCAACCTATTGTAATCTTTGATGATAAAGACGTTGTTTTAGAGCATGAATCATTACTGAGTAAAAGAGGAAAAATCTTTAAAGAGTATCAAGAAAGTTTAGCACTTCAACAAAGGTCTAAAATAAGTATCTTTTTAGCTCAAATTTCTCAAGTGGATGCAGAGTTGTCTTTAGTAAAAGCGAAATTAAAACGTGGTATCATCAGCTCTCCTTTAAGTGGTATCGTCGTTTCAGGAGATTTAAGTCACTCTTTTGGAACACCTGTAGATAAAGGACAAGAACTTTTTAAAATCTCTCCTTTAGGAAACTATCGTGTAGCTCTAGATATTGATGATGCTGATGTTGCAAAACTAAAAAATGAACAGCAAGGAAGTTTACGTTTAATAGGACTTCCTTTTGGACAACTACCTATACGTATTTCTAAAATCACACCTATTTCTATGCCAAAAGATGGTGGAAACTTTTTTAGAGTAGAAGCTATGATTAAAGGTGTAAATGAAGAGACATTTAGACCTGGAATGAAGGGTATTGCAAAAATTAAAATTACAGAAAAAAATATTTTATGGGTGTGGACACACACAATAGTTGAAAAAACTAGATTGTGGTTGTGGTCTATTGGAATATAGGACGATTGATGCAAAATGAAACAATCTGGAATTATATCTCGTCATTACGTCCATCTTTACGTGAACATGTACATATATACCCACAAGATTATAGAGGTGAACGTTGGTATATGTTACATGACCAATCCTCTGGACAGTATTTAAGATTTAACACAACGGCGTATTCTGTACTAGGATATTTAGAGGGTGAGTTTACTTTATCTGAAATTTATGAATACATTGGAAGTAAAAATAATGATGAAGCAATAAGTAAAGATGAAATAGCAACACTTATAGCACAACTAAACGCTGCAGAATTACTTAAAAATGCATTACCAATAGATGTTCAAGATGTTTTTAAACAGTATACAAAGAATAAACGTAAGAAAATAAATCGTATGATATTTAACCCTTTATCAATAAAAATTCCTTTATTTGATCCTGATAATTTTCTAAATTCTCTTTCTGGATTTGCACGTTTTATTTTTTCTAAAAATAGTCTAATTATTTCTATGATGATAATCATACTAGGATTGCTTTTATCCATAGCAAACTTTGACTTATTATTAAATGATTTATCTAAAATAGAGCTGTCACCTTCTCAATTAATAGCTTTATGGTTAACATATCCTATGATTAAGTTTTTCCATGAACTAGGACATGGTTTAGCCATTAAGTCATTTGGGGGAGAGGTTCATGAAATTGGTATTAATCTTTTGTTTTTTATGCCAGTACCTTATGTGGATGCCACAGAGTCTTGGAGTTTTAGAAGTAAATATAGAAGAATGATTGTTGGTGCGGCAGGAATTTTTACTGAATTACTAGTGGCATCTTTTTCTCTTTTTTTATATTTAAATATTGAGCCAGGATTGATACAGCAAATAGCATTAAACTGTATTATTATTGCAGCACTATCAACACTACTTTTTAATGGGAATCCTCTCTTAAGATATGATGGTTATTTTGTATTAGAAGATTGGCTTGAAATACCTAATTTAGCTACACGTGCTAAGAATTACTATTATTATTTACTTCAAAGATATCTTTTAAATATTACGCAAGCTAGAAACCCTGTTACTGCGAAGGGGGAAGAGAAATGGTTTGTTTTATATGGATTTATATCTCCTTTATATCGTATTAGTATCCTTTTTGGAATTACGCTGTATCTTGTTGATAACTATTTAATGATTGGTGTTGTTTTAGCAGTTTGGGTATTAATAACACAAATATTAACACCTTTACTAAAAGCATTAAAGTTTTTAATAAGTAATCCAAATATGCAGAATAAAACTAAACGTAAACGATCACTATTTTTAATTGTAGGTTCTCCCTTAATAGTTTTCTTATTTTCATCCATTCCAATGCCTGTGTATACATATTTAGAAGGAGTTGTGTTAAGTAATAATGCCAGTCAAATTATGGCTAAAACTTCAGGTTTTATACTAAAACCTAATTTTGATTTTAATAAAAATATTGAAAAAGGTCAGCTTCTTTTTGAATTACAAGATCTTGAATTACTATCAAAAAAAGAAGGATTAGAAGCTAGATTAAAAGAACTGAAAATTCATTTTATATTTGAGCAGAGAAAAAATAGAGTAAAAGCTGAAATAATTAAAAATGATATTAATTTAATAAAAAAAGAATTAGGTTTTTTAATTAAAGAGATATCTCAGTTAAAAGTTTATGCTCCTAATTCTGGTAGATTTATTTTTCAAGATACAAAAGATTTAGAAGGTAGGTTTATAAAAAAAGGTGATATTCTTGGATATATATTAAATAAAGATGATTTAATTTTAAAAGTAGCTATTGAACAATCAAGAATAGGACTACTTGAAACTTACAACACTACTGCTAGTTTTATTTTAGTACAAAGATTAAATACGGAATATACTAGTCAAATCATTAGAAAAACACCAGAGGCAACATTGGAATTACCAAGTTCAGTATTAGGTAATTATGGAGGAGGAAAATTAGTAGTTAATCCAAAAGATAAAAGTGGTAAACAATTAATTCAAGCTGTATTTTTAATTGATTTAAGTATTCCAAAAGATGCAAATATTCAAACAATGGGAGGAAGAGCTTATGTTCGTCTTAACCATGGCTATTTATCTATTGCAAAACAGGTGTCACTATATCTAAACCAACTTTTCTTAAGACATTTTTACAGTAGGAATTGAAGTTAATATTTAACTGTAAGTTAAATTACTTAATTATTTTTAAATGATTATTTAATTCTTACTTATTAATGTTTAATCCTTTAGGCACTTCATAATAGGAGCTTATACTTCAGTATAATTAAAAATTAAATATTATTATAATATAATATAATTTATAAAGGTTTAAAATATATGAATAAAATCGTTTCAATACTTATTACTATTTTTTTGTCAACTATTAATGCTGAGGAGTCAATACTTGAAAAAGAATTTGATTGTGTAGTTATCCCCAGTATTACTGCTAATCTGGGTAGTAGTGTAAGAGGTGTTATAAGTAAAATACATGTTGATAGAAATGATTATGTAAAAAAAGGCGATAAATTAGCGCAACTAGATAATAAAGTAGAACAAGCAACAGTTGATTTAGCTAAAACAAAGTCTTCTATAAGTTCAGGTATTGAACTCGCAAATACTAGTTATTCTTTAGCTAAAAGAGAAAAAAATCGTATAGAAAAAGCTTATAAAAAAGGTATTATGACGGCTAAAGATATGGATTTTGCTCTGACAGATGTAAAGCTTGCCCGAATAAAAGTTATTCAAGCACAAGAAAAAAAAGAATTGGATACTAAAGAGTTAGCACGATTAAAGGCTGTATTGTCTAAACACACTATTACAGCTCCCTTCTCAGGTGTAATCATGGATAGATATAAGGGGCAAGGAGAATATGTCTCAGATGATGTAATTGTTCGTTTAGCACAATTGCATCCACTTCATGTAGAAGTTATTATGCCAATTGCACAACATAGTAAGATTAAAAAAGGCATGAAAGCACAAATCTGTGGAGCAAGAGAAGAAGGAACAAACTGGATAGCAACTGTTTCCCAAGTAGATAAAGTTATGGATGTAGCAAGTGGTACCTTTGGGGTAAGACTTATTTTACCTAATAAAGATTATAAAATTACAGCAGGTTTACAGTGTGACTTGAAATTTTTAGAAAAAGAAAATGAAAAAAAGTAAACCTTCAATAATCAAACCAATAATAGAATTCTTAGAACCTCGTATAATGATGTCTGCTGATTTACCAGGAGCTGATCTACTTATTCATACAGATGAACCTCAAGACTTAATTAGTGATGCTCAAACCTTACTTACAGATGTACAAACAAAGCTGGAAAGTTCAGATACAACTCATAATGAACTTATAGTTATTGATTCCTCTGTAGAAAATTATCAGTTTTTAATTGATGATATTCAATCTCAATTTGATACCCAAACACAGTTTGATATTATTCTTTTAAATGCAGATGAAGATGGGCTACTTCAAATTACAAATACTTTAAGTGAAAATACAGATATTGATGCCCTTCACATTATAAGTCATGGTAGTACCGCAGAAATATATATTGGAAATACTACTTTAAATCTTACATCAACTCAAGATAATGCAGAACTAATTGCATCTTGGTCAACTTCTTTAGATGAATCAGCTGATATCTTAATATATGGATGTGATTTAACATCTTCAATCGATGGTGAACAGCTCATAGATACTTTAGCAATTTTAACAGGTGCAGATGTTGCAGCTTCTGATGATATAACAGGGCATAAAAATCTTGGTGGTGACTGGGACTTAGAATATGAGCGTGGTAGTATTGAAACAGAGGTAGTTATTTCTCAAGATGCACAAGAAAAATGGGATAAAATTCTTGCTACAACTACGCATACCTTCTATGATCCTGGCTTTTCAGAATTGGATAATGGCTCTTATGAGATAAAATCTAGCCAGAATTGGGGAGAATCATTTTCCTATACAAGTGGCAATGGAACCTATACCGTTAATCAAGTCGATATCGTTTTATCAAAAGCCAGTGATGCTTCAACTCAAGATATAACTGTCTCCTTACATAATACTTGGAATGGCGCTTCTTTAGCTACGGCTGTAATTAGTAGTGATGATTTAAGTACATCAGAGAATTGGTATAGTTTTGATATGGGTGATGTAGTCCTCAATGATGGCACTGGCTATATTATTAAAGTAGATTCATCTAGTGATAACGGTAAAGTTTATTTTGGAGTAGATTCATCTGGAACTTATTCTTCTGGAAGTTTAATTGATAAAGATGGTAATACCCAATCAGGTAAAGATGCTGCCTTTCGTATCTCTGAAGTGAACATAAATGACGCTCCTACAGATCTTCACTACACTCAATATCTTGGTAGTAGCGAGTTCATTGTTAATACTACGACGACAGATAATCAAGATGCACCCAAGATTACAACATTGACAAATGGTAACTTTGTGGTCGTTTGGGAATCGACTAATCAAGATGGCAGTATTGATGGAATTTATTATCAAATATTTGATTCTAATGGTCTTGTAACAGGTGTCGAATCCCAGGTCAATATTACTACTGCTGATGATCAAGATAGTCCAAAAATTGCCGCTTTAAACACAGGGGGATTTGCAATTACTTGGGAATCAAGTTTACAAGATAGTTCTGGAACTGGTATGTATCTTCGTGTTTTTGATGGCTCTGGTACTCCAACGACAGGTGAAATCCTAATTAACACAACGACTACAAGTGATCAAGAAGATGGAGATATTACTGCACTTAATGGTGGAGGCTTCGTTATTGTTTGGGAAAGTGATTTACAAGATGGCGATCAAAAAGGTATTTATAGCCAACGTTACAATGATGATGGCACACCTATAGGAATTGAGACTCAAGTTCACACGACTACTGCTGGGAGTCAGTTTGATCCTAATGTTTCATCACTAAATGATGGTGGCTATATTGTAGTATGGGATAGTAATGGTGAAGTTATTTCTCAGAGATTTGATGCTTCAGGAAATCCTGTAGGAAATGAGTTTCAGATAAACACTACTACTTTAAATACACAAGATGATTGTGTGGTTACTGCATTAAGTGGTGGTGGTTTCGTTGCAACATGGGAATCAGAAGAACAAGATGGTGATCTTGAAGGTCTTGTTGCTCAGTTATTTGATAACAGTGGCAATCTTATTGGTAGTGAATTTTTAGTTAATAGCACTATCTCAGATGTGCAGTTAAATCAGGAAATTATTGCCCTAAATGATGGAGGGTTTCTTATTACATGGCACTCTAAAGATCAAGATGGTAGTAGTTATGGTGTTTACGCTCAACAATTTGATTCTTCTGGGGCCAAAGTTAATGGAGAATTCCTAGTTAATGTAACTACTGCAAATAGTCAGGCAAACCCTTCTGTAACATTACTCCAAGATGGACGACTGGTATTTGTATATGAATCCAACCTTCAAGATGGTTCTGGAGATGGAGTAATTGGTCGTATTTTTACGCCAACGCTAAATGAGAACTCAAGTAATGGCACTGTGGTTGCTGTTGCATCTCAAACAGTTGACCTAAATCCTGGGGATACTTTTACTTATTCACTAACAAATGACGCAAGTGGAGCCTTCACTATTAACGCTACTACAGGTGCTATTACTGTCGCTAATACGAGTCTTATTGATTTTGAAACAGCATCTCAGATGTCAGTTACAGTTAAAGTGACTGATAGTGGTGGATTAACTCATGATGAAGTCGTGACACTTCAAATATCAGACGTCAACGACCTCCCTGTTGCGACAGGTAATACAGTCATCGCCTCAGAAGATATGCCCCTTGTAATAGGAGCGGGAAGCTTTACTTTTATGGATCAAGACAGCGATGATTTATCTTCAATTACCATCTCAGCCCTAACACTTAATGGTGGTACCTTAACACACAGTTCTGGTTCTATTATAGTCACTAACGGTATGATAGTTACAGCAGCACAGTTAGCAGATCTGACTTTTACTTCAGCCCTGAATGACTCAACTGATTCGAGCTTCACTTATACTGTAAACGATGAGGATAGTGGTGTTAGTTCTGCTGTGATGAATATCACAGTTAATGCGGTCAATGACCCAACAACATTTAGTGGAGACACAAGTGGTTCAGGAAATGAAGATACAAATATCATAGGAACACTGGGTGC
>CANNFB010000025.1 GCA_947503785.1 uncultured Campylobacterales bacterium
ACACAAAAGCTTAGCTTATTCAACTTCAAAGTTGTTTGAGCTAAGCTTTTTTTTTAGCCCTTTTTTTACTATTTTAGATTATCTGGGTTTTTTTGGAAAAATACTTCTTTTTTTAATACTTTATATATCTTATTATTATAGTTACTTCTATTTTTTAGTGCTTATTCAAAGCTTTTTCCTAAATTCCTATATTCTTTTATTCAAATTATATTAAATTTTAACTCTAAATCCTACTCCTGATATATTTAAAATTGATTCTTTTCCGATTTTTTTTCTAAGTTTATTTAATAAATTTTTCAATGCAGAATCACTTGCATCAAAGCTATCTTGCCAGATATTTAACTTCAATTCATCATGAGAAATTACTCTATTGTTAAATTTTATTAGATAATCTAATAATAATAGTTCTTTTGATGTTAAAGTTATTTCTTTGTTTTCTAGAGTATTATTAAGTTTTTTATGTAGAACATTATATGTAATATTTTTTGGAAAATTTATAATATATTTTGAATTATCAAGTATCTCTTGAACGGAGCTTAGCAAGGCATTTTTCAATATCTTAAAATCTATTGGTTTAGTTAAATAATCAACAAGTTTTAATTTTGTGGCTTTTAATAGGTATTCTGTATCAGTATATGCACTTAATAATATAATAGGTATTGTTTTATCATAAGTTCGTAAATTTGTTATAAAATCTAATCCATTATCATTCCCAAGATTTATATCTGAAATTATTATATCAATTCGTTCATTTTCTAAAAAGTTATTAGCATCAGTTATTGTTTCAACATCATATACATCATTCACTAATATTTTTAATGTTTTTGTAATATTTACTCGAATATTTTCTTCATCTTCTATATATAAAATATTTAAATTTTTTAATATATTATTAAAATATAAATTGTTTTGATTCATTCATCACCTAAAATAATATTTCTTTGTATATAATAATATCATAAATAAAATAATTATTCCATTTATAATATTTCTTTAAAAATTATTATTTTGAAGTTGATTTTTATCATGGATTAAGCAAACTTTCAATAGAGTAACGAATAAAATTATTTTAAAATTCTGTTAAAAAACACAAAGGATAAACAATGAATATTAGTAAACTATTGAAATTTACTTGTATTTCTATACTTGCCACTACCTCTATTCATGCTATTAGTTTGAAAGATAGTGTTGAAAAAGTTTTAGTTACAAACCCCGAGGTTATTGCTGAAAAAAATAACCAGAAAGCTTTTAGAAAATATATTGATGAAAGAAGAGGTGAATACTATCCTCGAATTGATATTGATGGTACTCTAGAAAAAAGTAATACGAACAAAGAATATGATTCAACTTCAACTCAAACAGATGGTTCAGATCAAGAAGATGGATACAATTTTGGTATTGCGTTGAATCAAATGCTTTATGATGGAGACTTAACTCCAAGTAGAGTTAGAGAAGCCAAACATAATGAACTTGCAAATAAGTATAGAACAAGAATTAACATTGAAAATGTTGTTTTAGAAACTATTAATGCATATACAGGATTAGTTCAATATAATGAGTTGTTAGCTTTAACTAAAGATATGATTAGAACAAATGAAGAAAATTTAGAAATTGCAAAAGAAAAAGAATCAATTAGCGGTGAAGTATTAGAAACATATCAGGTTGATTCTAAGTTAAACTTTATGAAAGAAAAATATTTAGAAGAAAAAGATTTAAAAAGTTCTAGAGAAAGTACTTTTAAAAGGTATATTGGAAGTGAATCTAATGGTAATGAATGTAGACCAAATATTGATTTAAATAAAATCCCAACTAGTTTACAAAAAGCTGTTGAATTAGCAGTTCTTAGAAATAATGAAGTACTTGAACAAATTGAAAGAATTAAAGCACAAAGAGAAAAAATCGCACAAGCTGATGCAGCTTTTTTACCAAATTTAAATCTTGAATTAAAAGCTTTAACTGATAATGATATATCTTTAAATGAAGAAGGTAAAGAAGATCAAGTATTTGGAAGAATTAATCTAGCATGGAACCTTTACAATGGTGGCGGAGATTATGCTGTTTCTGAACAAGAAGAATTATTTTTAGCTGAGCAAAAAGATAGATTAGATGCTCTTACAAATGAAATTGTTGCAGAAGCAAAAGTTAACTATCAAAGATTTATGAAAAATAAAGACAGAATAGAAGTACTTAAAAAATATGTAGTTGCAAATGAAAATATTGTTGATGTATATAAAAGTGAATTTGAAGCAGGTACTAGAACATTTGTTGATATTTTAAATGCTCAAACAGACTTGTATGAAGCAAAATCTAGTTTAGTTAATAGAGAATATGCTTTATACTCAAATTACTATGAAATGTTAAATAATAATGCAATGCTAAGCGAATCAATTTTAGCTTCTGAACCACAATCATGTTCAACTAATATAAATACTGCAAATTCAGCACCTGCATCAACTACAGATGAAGTAGAGCAAATGTTAGATGAAACTACTATTGAAGTAAAAGAAGATAGTAACTCTGATGAATTAAATGTTTTACTAGGTGATGATGTAGCTCAAAGTGTAAGTGAAGATAATTTGGTAGTTAATACAGAAACAGTAGAACCGATAATTATTCCTGCAGATACTGAGTATGTAGAATACTCTTCATTCTTAGATGCTTCACCAAAAGCTTACACAGTTAATATTACAACTACTAAAGGTTTAGCAAGAGCAAATGAATTTGTAGCAGCAAAAGGATTAGACTCAACTCAAGCATATACTTATGAATTTGGTCCAGGCATGAAAAGTGCAAAGGTTATTTATGGTACATTTAACTCTGTAAAAGAAGCTAAAGCAGCAATTGCTAACTTCTCTAGAGAAATTAAAGATGGAAAACCTTATATAGATAATATTAGTAAGCATCAGAAATTATATAAAAAATATCACTAGGCTTTAAAAAGGTAAATATTGGAAAATAATGATTCAAATCAAATTGAAAATGAAAGTGAAACATTAACAAATTTAAAAGATAGAAGAAAAGTAGATGACCTGTTAGGTTGTCTACTTTTTTTATCTAAATTTCACAAAAGAGAAACTTCTGCTGAGTCTCTAACATTCGGCCTCCCTATACATAAAAAATCAATGAATATTTCAATGTTTCATGAGGCTGCAGCTAAGATTGGACTTATTGGAAAAACTGTTAAAAGAAAGAATGTAAAAAATATAACAAAACTTGCACTTCCTTCAGTTCTAATTTTAGATAAAAATAGAGCTTGTGTACTACTTGATTATGATTTAGAATCGGGACTAGCTAATGTAATTTTGCCAGGATTAAGTTCTGGTGAAACTGTAATGGATATTAGTAAACTAGAAGAAGAATATATGGGTGAAACTATAATCATAAAACCTGAGTATAATTTTAATAATAGAATTGAGAAAGAAGTTTTAGTAGATAATCCTAAAGAGTGGTTTTGGGGAACATTATTTAGAAATAAAGATATATATAAGCAAGTAATTGTTGTTTCTTTATTTATAAATATTTTTATTTTAGCAACTCCTTTATTTACAATGAATGTATATGATAGAGTATTGCCTAATAACGCAATCGAAACTTTATGGGCATTGTTCATTGGTATTTCTATAGTAATGTTCTTTGATTTAATTTTAAAAGTTTTAAGATCTCATTTCTTAGGAATTGCTAGTAAGCGTGCGGATACAATAATGTCTAATAAAATATTTAATCATATTTTAAATATTAAAATGGATGCAAAACCATCTTCAACTGGGCAATTTGTAAGTAGATTACAGTCATTTGAAAGTGTAAGAGAATTTTTTACAAGTGCTACAATTGCAGCTATTGTTGATTTGCCATTTGTTTTAATCTTTATTCTTGTTATTGTATATATTGCAGGACCTCTTGCTTATATTACAATTGCAACGGTACTTATCTCTATTATTTTTTCATGGTATTTACAAAGACCCTTAAAGAAAATTATTGAGAAATCTGTAAAAGAAGATCAAATAAAGCAAACAACTTTAATTGAAACTGTTGCTGGTTTAGAAATTATTAAAAGTGTAAAAGCACAAAATAGAATGAAAACACATTGGGATCAATCTGTAAATAAAACAATACATTATGCAGAAAAAGGGCATTTCTTATCTCAAAGTATTACTTACTTTACTGCTTTCATCTCTCAGTTTTCAAATATTGCTATTGTTGCTGGAGGTGTTTATTTAGCTCAAGATGGTGAGATTACTATGGGAGCAATTATTGCTGCAATGATTTTAAATGGAAGAGTAATCGCTCCTGTATCACAACTAGTTGGTATGATTATAAAGTTTGATAAAACAATGTTATCTTTAAATAATTTAGATGAAGTTATGAATATGCCTGTTGAAAAAGAGAATAAATCATATATTAGTCGTCCTAATTTAAAAGGTGATATTGAATTAAAAGATGTTAATTTCTCATATAAAGATCAAAATCATCAAACATTAAAAGATATAAATTTAAAAATTAAACAAGGTGAAAAAGTAGCGATTTTAGGAAAAATTGGTTCCGGAAAATCTACTTTATTAAAAATGATAATGAATCTATATGTTCCTACTTCAGGTTCAGTTTTAGTTGATGATTTAGATACTAGACAAATTGATCCAACAGATTTACGCCAAGCAATTGGTACTGTACCTCAAGAGCCATTTTTATTTATGGGGTCTATAAAAGATAATCTTACAATAGGTGAACAGTTTGTTTCAGATGAAGAATTATTAAGAGTTTCTAAAGTTGCTGGATTAGATGAATTTTTAGGGAAGCATGAAGCTGGATATGATTTACTTGTTGGTGAAAGAGGAGAAGGATTATCAGGAGGGGAAAGACAATCTGTTACTCTTGCTCGTGCATTAATATCAGATCCTAATATAATTATGTTAGATGAACCAACTAATTCAATGGATAGACAAACAGAAAAACAATTTATTGATAAAATGGTTAATATCGTAAAAGATAAAACACTTATTGTAGTTACTCATAAAACTTCTCTTTTAAGATTAGTAGATAGAGTTATTATTATTGAAAATGGACAAATAATTGTTGATGGCCCAAAAGAAGAAGTATTTACTTCTAAAGTAGGTTCAAAATGAGTGAAATGAATAAAAATTTTGATGATATTCTAAGTGAAGAAAAAGATCATTTAACAATTGTTGAAAGTACTAAGAATACTCCAAAAGAAAAAGTTGTTGAATTACTTGATGAGAATAAAAATATTGAAGAAAATTATACAAAAGAAGGTTTCACAAAAGAAAAAAGAAAGCCTAAAAAAGGTCTTTTTAATTGGATAAAGAGACTTTATGGAGTTGATGATGAAGAAGAAAATGATTTAGAATTTGTTTATTCAAGTTATGCAAACTCTAATGAAGAGATTTCTAAATCTACAAATATAATTTTTTTATTAGTTATTGGAGTTTTTTCATCTTTAATTATATGGGCTGCTTTTGCTGATATTGATGAACTAGCACGTGGTAATGGTAAAGTAATTCCTACTGATAAAATTCAAACTGTGCAGTCTTTAGATGGAGGTATTATCTCTGAAATTTCTATAAAAGAGGGGCAAACTGTTAAAAGTGGTGATGCTTTGATGAAAATTGATACTACTAGGTTTAGAGCAACATTAAATGAAAGCAAGCAAGAGTATTTATCATTACTTGCAATTATGGCAAGATTAGAAATTGAATCAAAAATAGATGTTAATAAATCCTTACCCAAAATTAAATTTGATAAAAAAGTTTTAGATGATAGTTCTAAATATCATATTAATGAAAAGTTACTTCTTGAAAATAGATTTAGAGAGATTCAGTCCTCAGTTCGAGTATTAGAAAGTCAAGCTAATCAAAAAAGACAAGAATTAAAAGAAATTAGAAGTAATATAAAGAAATTAAGTGAAAGTCTAGGTTATATTGAAGAACAGAGAAAAACAATCAAAAAACTAGTTTCTCGTGGTGTTAAATCAAAATATGATTTACTAAATATTGAAAAAGAATACACACAAACACGAGGTGACTTAGATACTGCTAAACTCTCAATAGCTAGATCTAATTATGCGATTAATGAAGCACGAAATAGAATTAGAGAAAAGGTAAATACATTTAAAGCAGAAGCTTCTAATGAATTACAAAAAACAGCAAGTCAAATCAATAGAATTGAAGCTAGTTTAGTAGGAGATGAAGATAAAGTTGCAAAAACAATTATTACCTCTCCTGTTGATGGAATAATTAAACAATTAAATGTTAATACAATAGGAGGAGTAGTTCAATCTGGGATGGAATTAGTTGAAATTGTGCCCTTAAGTGATGCTTTAGTTGTTGAGGCAAAAATCGATCCTCGTGATATTGCATTTATTAATCCTAGCCATAAAGCTATAATTAAAATTACAGCTTATGACTTTTCTATCTATGGTGGACTTGATGGGAAAATAATCGAAATTTCTGCTGATAGTATTATAGATAAAGAATCTAAAGAAGGTAAAAGCTATTATCGTGTTTTAGTTAAAACAAATAAGAATTATCTTGAACGAAATGGTATTAAACTTCCTATTATTCCAGGTATGGTTGCAAGTGTAGATATTGTAACTGGAAAAAAATCAATCCTTGATTTTCTTTTAAAACCAATTTTAAAAGTAAAACAAGACTCTTTACATGAAAGATAACTAAACTTTAGTTATCTTTTTTCTCAAAAAACCCCTTTTAAACGTAAAAAAAACTTTTTAGAGACTTTATTACTATATTATAAGAGAATAAATAATTTTAATTATAAAAATTAGAAAAGGTCGAAAAAATGATTATCGATAATGATTTACTTATAGATGACGATTATATAAGTCTTTATGAGAATGAATGGATTGAAAATTCAATCGAGATAGTAGACAGTGTGACATATAACGTTTATCAAGGTACTGGTGATAGCTCTTTAGTTAAGCTATTAATTAACGAAGATATTACTGCAGAATTATAGATATTAAAGGAATATAAAATGAAATTAACAATAAAAAATGAATTTGGTTCAAATAAAGTTATAGATTTAAATAAAGATTTAGAATTTAATGTTGCAAAAGGTGAGCAATATATATTTTCAAGTGGGTTTTCAAATTATATATTAAATTTTAAAGATAATCAAGAATCAATATCTTTAATTTTTAATGTAAATGGAAAGACAGTAACAGTTGAATTAAACGGAATAGTACCTTTTCTAAATGAAAATAATGATGATACTAAGAATCCTACTTCAGTTATTATTAACAAGAATGTTGATGATAAAGATGTAGATTCTATTTTAGACAATAGTACATTTAATGGAAGTGAAATTCTAGATAAATTAGCAGAACTATCATCTACTCCTGTTGAAATAGGAACGGATGCAGGTGATAATCTTGCGTTAATTTCTAATTTTGAAACATTAATAAATTCGTTGGGAGCAGCAGCAGCAGGTCCTGCAGGGGCTGGAGATGCAACTGGTAATACTTCTACTTTTAACTCGATTTTAGGAGCTGTAGATGATACCTTACCTGGTATTGCAGAAACTGATAGAGGTGTAACCTTCTCTGATTCGATTTTTTCTCTTCCTGTTGAAACAGGAACTGATATTGGTATTGGAGATGTTGTCCCTCCATCTTTTTCAGTTACAAACGAAACAGTAACTGAAGGTGAATATGCAATTTTTAATATTAATTTAAGTGAAGCAAGTGCAGTTGACACTACATTTAAATTAACACCAAAAGCAGGAAGAGCAACAGAAGATGATTATTCACCAGAAATTGAAGTTTTAATAAATGGAATATGGGTTGTATCAACTGAAGTAACTATACCATTTGGTGAAACAAATTTACAAGCTAGAATCAAAACTATAGATGATGGAACTTTTGAACCTACAGAAAGATTTACAATTGATGTTGAAAGAACAGGAGGAATCACTTCTAATTTAAGTGAAACTAGTACTATTACAATTTTAGATAATGATGGGATACCACAAATAGTAATCTCAGATTCGTCAATCAATGAAGAAGATGGAGTACTATCG
>CANNFB010000026.1 GCA_947503785.1 uncultured Campylobacterales bacterium
TAAATATAAGTACTTATTCAAAGTATTTATATTTGGTTTAATTACCAAAATGATATTTAAAAACATAATGTTAAAGTCTTTAATTTTTTCGTTTAATTAATTTTCGTATGAAGTTAGTTAAATAAATAAAATTTTATTATCTAAACAATTAGATAGAACACAACTATATTATTTTAATATATATGAGAATATATATTTAATAAGATAGTAGCCAAAGAATAATTATCAAAAATGCGACAGAATTTAATTCTGTTTATTATAAGCTATTAAGGGCTAATGGTGGATGCCTAGACTGTAAGAGGCGATGAAGGACGTACTAGACTGCGATAAGTCACGGGGAGCTGTCAAGAAGCTTTGATCCGTGAATTTCCGAATGGGACAACCCAGCATGGAGTGATTCATGTTATCCCGAAAGGGAGGCGAACCCGGTGAAGTGAAACATCTCAGTAACCGGAGGAAGAGAAATCAAAAGAGATTCCCAAAGTAGCGGCGAGCGAAATGGGATTAGGACAAACCCTATGCTTGCATAGGGGGTTGTAGGACCAAGATATGAGACCAAAGAAGATAGATGAAGTAGCTGGAAAGCTACAGCGTAGAAGGTGATACTCCTGTAATCGAAATCTTCAATGGCTCTATTGGTATCCTGAGTAGGACGGAACACGTGATATTTTGTCTGAATCTAGGGGGACCACCCTCTAATCCTAAATACTACTTACAGATCGATAGTGAACAAGTACCGTGAGGGAAAGGTGAAAAGTACTCCAGCGAGGAGAGTGAAATAGAACCTGAAACCATTAGCTTACAATCATTCGGAGCCCTATGTTGCTTGCAACAGGGTGACGGACTGCCTTTTGCATAATGAGCCTGCGAGTTGTGGTGTCTGGCAAGGTTAACCCAAGTGGGAAGCCGTAGCGAAAGCGAGTCTTAATAGGGCGAATTAGTCAGATGCTGCAGACCCGAAACGAAGTGATCTATCCATGAGCAGGTTGAAGCTGGTGTAAGAGCCAGTGGAGGACCGAACCGGTGTGCGTTGAAAAGTGCTCGGATGACTTGTGGATAGGGGTGAAAGGCCAATCAAACTTCGTGATAGCTGGTTCTCTCCGAAATATATTTAGGTATAGCCTCTAGTAGTAGCATGTAGGGGTAGAGCACTGAATGGGCTAGGGCTGCTTACCGCGGTACCAAACCCTATCAAACTATGAATACTACATGTGTAATCTAGGGAGTCAGGCGTAGGGTGATAAAATCCTATGTCGAGAGGGGAACAACCCAGACTAACAGCTAAGGTCCCAAAGTCATATCTAAGTGGAAAACGATGTGGAGTTACTGTGACAACCAGGAGGTTGGCTTAGAAGCAGCCATCCTTTAAAGAAAGCGTAACAGCTCACTGGTCTAGTGATTCTGCGCGGAAAATATAACGGGGCTAAGATATGCACCGAAGCTTTAGATTCAATATTAATATTGAGTGGTAGGAGAGCGTTCTATTCAGCGTTGAAGCTGTACCGGCAAGGAGCAGTGGAGCGGATAGAAGTGAGCATGCAGGCATGAGTAGCGATAATTGAGGTGAGAATCCTCAACGCCGAAAACCCAAGGTTTCCTACGCGATGCTCGTCATCGTAGGGTTAGTCGGGTCCTAAGTCGAGTCCGAAAGGGGTAGACGATGGCAAATTGATTAATATTTCAATACCAACATACAAGCGTGATGTGGGGACGCATAGAGTTAATCGAGCTCACTGATGGAATAGTGGGTCGAAGGACGTAGGTCGTAATTTAGGTAAATCCGGATTACATGAGACCGAGATCTTACAGGCCGGACAATATCTTCGGATAGCGTCTGGAATCGATGATACTGTCGTGCCAAGAAAAGCCACTAAGCATATTGTATGTTGCCCGTACCGTAAACCGACACAGGTGGGTGGGATGAGTATTCTAAGGCGCGTGGAAGAACCCTGGTTAAGGAACTCTGCAAACTAGCACCGTATCTTCGGTATAAGGTGTGCCTACTTCTGTATAGAGATTTACTCTCGAAAGCGGACGAGGTTGCAACAAAGAGTCCCTCCCGACTGTTTACCAAAAACACAGCACTTTGCTAACTCGTAAGAGGATGTATAAGGTGTGACGCCTGCCCGGTGCTCGAAGGTTAACTGATGATGTCAGCACTTGTGCGAAGCATTTGATTGAAGCCCGAGTAAACGGCGGCCGTAACTATAACGGTCCTAAGGTAGCGAAATTCCTTGTCGGTTAAATACCGACCTGCATGAATGGCGTAACGAGATGGGAGCTGTCTCAACCAGGGATCCAGTGAAATTGTAGTGGAGGTGAAAATTCCTCCTACCCGCGGAAAGACGGAAAGACCCCGTGCACCTTTACTACAGCTTGACACTGTAGCTTGGATATTTATGTGCAGGATAGGTGGGAGGCTATGAAACTAGGATGCTAATTCTAGTGGAGCCAACCTTGAGATACCACCCTTAAATATTTGAGTTACTAACTGGGTACAATTATCTTGTATCAGGACAATGTCTGGTGGGTAGTTTGACTGGGGCGGTCGCCTCCTAAAAAGTAACGGAGGCTTACAAAGGTTAGTTCATGGCGGATGGAAATCGCCAGTTGAGTATAATGGCATAAACTAGCTTGACTGTGAGACATACAAGTCGAACAGAGACGAAAGTCGGTCATAGTGATCCGGTGGTTCTGTGTGGAAGGGCCATCGCTCAAAGGATAAAAGGTACGCCGGGGATAACAGGCTGATCTCCCCCAAGAGCTCACATCGACGGGGAGGTTTGGCACCTCGATGTCGGCTCATCGCATCCTGGGGCTGAAGCAGGTCCCAAGGGTATGGCTGTTCGCCATTTAAAGCGGTACGCGAGCTGGGTTCAGAACGTCGTGAGACAGTTCGGTCCCTATCTTCCGTGGGCGTAGGAAAGTTGAGGAGATTTGTCCCTAGTACGAGAGGACCGGGATGAACGTACCACTAGTGTACCAATTGTTCTGCCAAGAGCATCGTTGGGTAGCTACGTACGGATGAGATAAGCGCTGAAAGCATCTAAGCACGAAGCCAACTCCAAGATTAACTTTCCCTGAAGATCCCTCTAAGACTAAGAGGTTGATAGGCTAGATGTGTAAGCGTTGTAAGACGTTTAGCTGACTAGTACTAATAGATCGTTCGGCTTATTTATAATTCAAATTTAGTATTCTTTGGTTTACTATCTTATTAAGTATATATGTGTAACATAAAATTAGACTTTAACATTATTTATATCT
>CANNFB010000027.1 GCA_947503785.1 uncultured Campylobacterales bacterium
GTCCAAATTAAGTGACACACAATGTTGCGAAAGATGGATGATCTTTAACAATGTAAATAGTTTATAAAGTAATCTTTATAAACTGAATATAATACTCTAACTATAATCGAAAGTAAAACGATTTAAAAAAATAAACATACAAATAACAAGAAGTTAATTCTTGTCTATTTATTTTGAGTGATAATTTTGTTTAAATACAAATTTGTCAGTTTCAAACAATCTTCGGAGAGTTTGATCCTGGCTCAGAGTGAACGCTGGCGGCGTGCTTAACACATGCAAGTCGAACGAGAACGGATCTTAGCTTGCTAAGATTGTCAGCTAAGTGGCGCACGGGTGAGTAATATATAGGTAACATGCCTTCGAGAAGGGGATAACGTTTGGAAACGAACGCTAATACCCTATATGCCTTTAAGTCTTAAGACTGCAAGGGAAATATTTATAGCTCGAAGATTGGCCTGTACAGTATCAGTTAGTTGGTGAGGTAATGGCTCACCAAGACAATGACGCTTAACTGGTTTGAGAGGATGATCAGTCACACTGGAACTGAGACACGGTCCAGACTCCTACGGGAGGCAGCAGTGGGGAATATTGCACAATGGACGAAAGTCTGATGCAGCAACGCCGCGTGGAGGATGACACATTTCGGTGCGTAAACTCCTTTTATATAGGAAGATAATGACGGTACTATATGAATAAGCACCGGCTAACTCCGTGCCAGCAGCCGCGGTAATACGGAGGGTGCAAGCGTTACTCGGAATCACTGGGCGTAAAGAGAATGTAGGCGGATAGATAAGTTTGAAGTGAAATCCAATGGCTCAACCATTGAACTGCTTTGAAAACTGTTTATCTAGAATATGGGAGAGGTAGATGGAATTTCTGGTGTAGGGGTAAAATCCGTAGAGATCAGAAGGAATACCGATTGCGAAGGCGATCTACTGGAACATTATTGACGCTGAGATTCGAAAGCGTGGGGAGCAAACAGGATTAGATACCCTGGTAGTCCACGCCCTAAACGATGCACACTAGTTGTTGTGAGGCTAGACCTTGCAGTAATGCAGTTAACACATTAAGTGTGCCGCCTGGGGAGTACGGTCGCAAGATTAAAACTCAAAGGAATAGACGGGGACCCGCACAAGCGGTGGAGCATGTGGTTTAATTCGACGATACGCGAAGAACCTTACCTGGACTTGACATAGATAGAATATAACAGAGATGTATTAGTGCTTGCTTGCAAGAGCTATCATACAGGTGCTGCACGGCTGTCGTCAGCTCGTGTCGTGAGATGTTGGGTTAAGTCCCGCAACGAGCGCAACCCTCGTCATTAGTTGCTAACAGTTCGGCTGAGAACTCTAATGAGACTGCCTGGGTAACCAGGAGGAAGGTGAGGACGACGTCAAGTCATCATGGCCCTTACGTCCAGGGCTACACACGTGCTACAATGGGGTATACAAAGAGCCGCGATACTGTGAAGTGGAGCAAATCTCAAAAATATCTCCCAGTTCGGATAGCAGTCTGCAACTCGACTGCTTGAAGTTGGAATCGCTAGTAATCGTAGATCAGCAATGCTACGGTGAATACGTTCCCGGGTCTTGTACTCACCGCCCGTCACACCATGGGAATTGAACTCATTCGAAGCGGGAATGCTAAAGTAGCTACCCTCCACAGTGGATTCAGTAACTGGGGTGAAGTCGTAACAAGGTAACCGTAGGAGAACCTGCGGTTGGATCACCTCCTTTCAGAGACAGAAGCTAGATTCGTTTCTAGCTTCATCAAGAAAAACAAAAAAGAGTATTATGTTCGGTTTATAAAGATTATT
>CANNFB010000028.1 GCA_947503785.1 uncultured Campylobacterales bacterium
CTCCAGAAAGTATGTTCGTAGATTTAACAAATGCAGTAAATGCGCAGATATCAGATGCACAAGGTGAAGGACGAATTTTAGATGAGTCAGATAAACCGTCAATTGTAATAAGTGATGCAGAAGCTGTAGAAGGTGATTACGCAGTATTTAATATCCAGTTAAGTAACCCAAGTACAGAAGATGTTACAGTAAAATTAACACCAAAAGCAGGAACAGCAACAGAAGATGATTATTCACCAGAAGTAGAAGTACTAGTAAATGGAGTATGGACAGCATCAGAAGAAGCAACAATTCCAGCAGGAACAACAGAATTACCAGCAAGAATAAAAACAACACAAGATGATATTGATGAAGCAGTAGAAAACTTTACATTAGAAGTAGAAGTAACATCAGGAAATACAACAAATCCAACTACAATAGGAACAGCATCAATTTTAGATAATGATGGGATACCACAAATAGTAATCTCAGATTCGTCAATCAATGAAGAAGATGGAGTACTATCGTTTGTAGTAAGTTTAAGTAACCCAAGTTCTGAAACAGTAACAGTAGACTTTGCAACATCAGAAGGTACAGCAAAAGAGATAGTAGATTATATTGCACAAAATGGAACAGTAACATTTGCACCAGGTGAAACATCAAGAATAATAACAATTCCAGTAGTAGATGATAATGTATATGAATCTCCAGAAAGTATGTTCGTAGATTTAACAAATGCAGTAAATGCGCAGATATCAGATGCACAAGGTGAAGGACGAATTGAAGATAGTGGAACTAACAGTGATATTCCTACATTAACAATTTCAGATTCTACTGTTGTTGAAGGTGATTTCAATATTTTTACTGTTCAAATTTCTAATCCTTCAACTGAAGATATTAAATTTGATTTTTCTACAGATGATATAACAGCTACAAAAATAGAAGATTATAATCCTGATTTAATTGATGTTTATGAAGTTTCTAATGATGATGGTATTACATGGATTCAAGCTAGTTCAGCAACTATAACAGCAGGAAATACTGCTATTTTAGTAAGAGTACCAACGATAGATGATAATATTTCAGAAACAAATGAAACTTATAATTTAATTGCAACTATCACTGATGGTACAACTACAAATACTGATTACCAAACTGGTTCACAAGTTACAGGAACAGGGACAATTGTAGATAATGATGGTATGCCATCAATCTTAATAGGTGATGCAGTATTAGATGAGC
>CANNFB010000029.1 GCA_947503785.1 uncultured Campylobacterales bacterium
AAATTTCAAAACAGAAGATGATACAGCAGAAGCAGGGAAAGATTATACAAGTACAACAGGAACAGTAACATTCCCAGCAAATACAACAGTACAATATATTCAAGTACCAATTAATGATGATAATATCTATGAAGATGATGAAGCATTTAAAGTATTATTAGAAAATGCAGTAAACGCAGAGATATCAGATCCAGAAGGATTAGGTACAATCAAAGATAATGATTTACCAAGTATAGAAGTAACAGATGTAACAGTAGTAGAGGGTGATGCAGCACAATTTGTAATAAAATTAACAAACCCAAGTACTGAAGATGTAAAAGTAAAATTAACAGCAAAAGCAGATACAGCGACAGAAGGTGATGATTATTCACCAGAAGTAGAAGTACTAGTAAATGGAGTATGGACACCAGTAGATGAAGCAGTAATTCCAGCAGGTGAAACAGAAGTAGTAGCAAGAATCATTACAAAAGAAGATGATATTTCAGAAACAAATGAGACATTTGGCTTAGAAGTAACAGTAATTGAAGGTGAGACTGCAAATGGGACAGTTACAGGAACAGGGACAATTGTAGATAATGATGGTATGCCATCAATCTTAATAGGTGATGCAGTATTAGATGAGCAAAATGGAGTAATGGTATTTAAAGTATCGTTAACAAACCCAAGTGACTCAGAAGTAACAGTAAATTTCAAAACAGAAGATGATACAGCAGAAGCAGGGAAAGATTATACAAGTACAACAGGAACAGTAACATTCCCAGTAGGTTCAACAGTACAAATCATTAGAATACCTCTGTTAGACGATAATGTATATGAAAATGATGAAAACTTTAAAGTATTATTGGAAAATGCAACAAATGCAATAATTGGAAATACAATTGGTATAGGTATAATTAAAGATAATGAAATAGATGCAATTGATGATGCTCGAAAATTAGATGAAGATTCAAGTATTGATATTGATGTGTTAGTAAATGACAAAAATAATGATTTTGGAGATGCATTAACTGTAACAGGTGTAACACAACCAACAAACGGAACAGTAATAATTAATCCTGATGGTACAGTAAAGTATACACCAAATGATAACTATAATGGAACAGATACGTTTACATATACAATTTCAGATGGAAATGGTGGAACAGATACAGCAAC
>CANNFB010000030.1 GCA_947503785.1 uncultured Campylobacterales bacterium
TGTGAGTTTAATCATTCTAAACAGTTTAATACAAGCTCTCATGTAGAAGATCACTTTGATAAGAATAAACCATCTTTAGAATATAAACTTCAAACAGGTTCTAATATAACAAGTAGTATTGCAGATAACCAATCAACATCTCAACTAAGATCAGATATAAAAAACTATAAACTAAGAGATAGTCTTAATACACTAGATGAATCCCTGTATAAAGATTTAAACCGTTACTCAAAAATAGATAGTATGAGAGAATATGTTAAATCAAATATAATAAATGGTACTAGCCAAGAATTAGTAATACAAGATTCACTATGTATTAATCTTGAAGATGAAAGAGCAAATAAAAAACTAGACTCAATAATATTAGAAGTAAGTTATGAGGGATTCTTTCCAAATGCCCTAGATGAATATAGACAATCAATTAATGATAATGTAAAACATAAACTACAATATGAAGTAACATTTATAGCCATTCCAAAAGATATAGCATATAAACCACCATTAGATACTCCAATACCAACTATTTCAGGAATACAAACAGCAATAGTATCAAATGGAGATTCTAATACAAAAGACCACTCTAATACAATAGATACAGATGAAGAAGGAAGAATAAAAGTACTGTTTCACTTTGAAGAAAACCAAACAACATCTTGTTATTTAAGACTATCAAATATACACTCTGGTGATGGATATGGAACACAGTTCCTACCACGAGTAAATCAAGAAGTAATAGTATCTTTTATAAATGGTAATCCAAATAAACCTATTATTATAGGCTCATTACATAATGGAGAAAATAAGAACCCCTATAACCTTCCTTCACAAAAGACTAAGTCTTTTATAAAAACAAACTCAATGCCACAATATGAAGATAAGATAGGATATAACGAATTAGCCTTTGAAGATAAACGTGGTAATGAACTATTATCCTTGCGAGCACAAAAAGATTACTCACTATTAGCATTAAATGATGAGAACATTCATATTCAAAATAACTCTAAAACTATAATTGATAATGATAAACAAGAAACTATTGGAAAAGATTCCATTCTAACAGTAGGAAATGATTTAAATGAGAATATAAAGTTTAATCATATCTCTACAGTTGAGAAAGAGAAGATTACTACTGTTCAGGAAGATTATGAA
>CANNFB010000031.1 GCA_947503785.1 uncultured Campylobacterales bacterium
ATTAAACTTTAGAACTGATATTGTTATGTCTCTACCTTTTTCAATACTCATTATAAGTCTCCTGCTCTTTCATTTTTCTCTCTATAGTTCATTGGTAAATCAAATGGCATTAAAGCATCTTGGATTTCATGTCTATCTTTACCCTCAGCTTGCATTTTTTCAGTTACTTCATCAACTACAGCTTGTCTTTTTTCTGATAATTCATTTTCAATAATCATACCCTTCGCACCATAACCTCTAAATGCTGGAGGCATTTCCATAGTCATAATATCTAATTCTTCGTAAGTAATTGTTGGTAATGTATCATCTTCATTTGGCCATGAAGTTAATGTTCTATTTAACCAGTTTGCATCATCTCTTTTTAAGTGATCTTCTCTATAGTGAGCACCTCTAGATTCAGTTCTCTCTCTTGCACCTTTTGCTACACAAAGAGCAATTTTTAACATTCTTGGAACTCTATATGCTTCTTCAAGCTCAGGATTTCCAACTCTTTCTTTTGATTTAACATTGATTTGTTTAGTTTTAATTAATAGTTCTTCTAATTCATTAACAGCTTCTGCTAATCTAACACCATCTCTAAAAATTCCAACTTTTTCGTCCATTAAGTTCTGCATTCTATTTTTAATTCTAAAAATATCTTCAGGTCCATCGTAAGCTAAAATTTTATCAAGGTAAGTGTCTTGAATATCCATAAATTTTTGAACAGTTTTTGTTCCAATTACTACATCATTTGATAAACAGTAATCGGCAAAATAATTACCAACAATCATACCAGCAACTACAGTTTCAGAAACAGAGTTTCCTCCAAGTCTATTAAACCCATGCATATCCCAACAAGAAGCTTCACCACAAACAAAAAGTCCGTTTAGTTTTTGAGATTCTCCAGTAGGTTTTGTTCTAATTCCACCCATAGAATAATGTTGCATAGGAAGAACGGGAGCCCAACCTTTTTTACCTTCATCAGCAGGATCAAT
>CANNFB010000032.1 GCA_947503785.1 uncultured Campylobacterales bacterium
TTAAAAAAGGAAACAAAACCCATGAACTATATATCAAACGCAAACCTAAAAGAAGCAGATTCAGAAGTATTTGAAATGTGTGAAAACGAATTAGAGAGACAAACAGATCACCTAGAGATGATTGCAAGTGAAAACTTCACATCTCCTGCTGTAATGCAAGCAATGGGTTCTGTGTTTACTAATAAGTATGCAGAAGGTTATCCTTATAAAAGATATTATGGTGGTTGTGAGCAAGCTGATAGAGTTGAGCAATTAGCAATTGATAGAGCTTGTGAAATCTTTGGATGTAATTATGCAAATGTACAACCACATTCAGGTTCTCAAGCTAATGGTGCAGTTTATGCAGCATTATTAAAAGCTGGTGATAAGATTCTTGGTATGGATCTTTCTCATGGTGGACATTTAACACATGGTTCTAAACCTTCTTTCTCAGGAAAGAACTATACTCCATTTTATTATGGTGTTGAATTAGATGGTAGAATCAATTATGACAGAGTAATGGATATTGCTAAAATCACACAACCAAAAATTATAGTTTGTGGTGCTTCTGCATACGCAAGAGAAATTGACTTTGCTAAATTTAGAGAAATTGCAGATGCAGTTGGTGCTATTTTATTCGCTGATATTGCACATATTGCAGGATTAGTAGCAGCAGGTGAACATATGTCTCCATTCCCTTATGCAGATGTAGTAACAACTACTACTCATAAGACACTAAGAGGTCCAAGAGGTGGAATGATTATGTGTAATGATGAAGATATTGCTAAGAAATTAAACTCTGCAATCTTCCCAGGATTACAAGGTGGACCATTAGTACATGTTATTGCTGGTAAAGCAGTTGCTTTTAAAGAAATCTTG
>CANNFB010000033.1 GCA_947503785.1 uncultured Campylobacterales bacterium
ATTAAACTTTAGAACTGATATTGTTATGTCTCTACCTTTTTCAATACTCATTATAAGTCTCCTGCTCTTTCATTTTTTTCTCTATAGTTCATTGGTAAATCAAATGGCATTAAAGCATCTTGAATTTCATGTCTATCTTTACCTGCAAGTTCCATTATCTCGACAATTTCATCAACTTGTTCTTGTCTTTTTCTAGAAAGTTTATGCTCAATAATCATACCCTTCGCACCATAACCTCTAAATGCTGGAGGCATTTCCATAGTCATAATATCAATTTCTTCATAATTTATAGTTGGCTCTAAATCATTTGGATTACTCCAAGATGTAATTGTTCTATTTAACCATTTTTCATCATCTCTTTTTAAGAAGTCTTCTCTATAGTGGGCACCTCTTGATTCTGTTCTATCTCTTGCTCCAAGAGCAACACAAAGAGCAATTTTAAGCATTTTAGGAACTCTATATGCTTCTTCAAGTTCAGGATTTCCAGCTCTTTCTTTTGATTTAACAGTAATATTTTTTGTTTTTTTCAGTAATTCTTTTAATTCTTCTACCGCTTCTGCTAAACTTTTTCCATTTCTAAAAATACCAACCTTTTCATCCATTAACATTTGCATTCTATTTTTAATTCTAAAAATATCTTCTTTTCCATTGTATGCTAAAATTTCATCTAAATATTTATCTTGCGTATCTAGGAAACCTTGAATAATTTCAGTACCAATTGTTACTTCATTTGATAAACAGTAATCGGCAAAATAATTACCAACAATCATACCAGCAACTACAGTTTCAGAAACAGAGTTTCC
>CANNFB010000034.1 GCA_947503785.1 uncultured Campylobacterales bacterium
AGCTATAGCAAAGCTGGTAATGCCCCGGATTGCAAATCCGGTATGCGTTGGTTCGAGTCCGACTAGCTCCTCCATTTCTTTAAACAATCAAAAAATATTTTTATATAATACTTTTACTAAACCATAGTTTCAATATTTACAAGCTCAATTCTATTACAATCTTTTTTGAATAATTTACGAGATGATGCATCTTCTTCTGCTAATGCTAAGATATCAGCAAAATCATCTTTTTGTACTTCTACTTTATATAGTTCTTTTATTGTTTCTATTTTAAAAGTATCTGTATTCTCTTTATCAACTACTAAATCTATATTTCTAAAACCTTTTGCAAATTCATTCTTTATTAATTTAGCTATTTTTTCATTTGCTATAAGTTCTGTAATATTGATTTCTTTGTTTACGTCATTTTTACATAATAATTTATATGTAACTTCTATTTTTCCATTCACAGTAATTTCCTTATTCTTAATAGTACTAACCTCAAATTATTTACTAAGTATAGTTTAAAATAAACGAAAACGATAATTTTATAACATATTGTAATGTTTTAAACAAAACATTATGTAAAAGTATCTATAAAGTAGATTGTTAAAAATAAAAAGAAGTTACATTTTGTAAAAAATACTTTTAAAAATATAAAGTAATGTATCATTTAATCTAAAACCCAAAGAAACCCTAGTAAAAACCCAAAAAAAGACAAACTTCCAAAATTTAAACTAGATTTAAGTAATACCTCTTGACAAAGCTAGATAAATCTCCTATAATTCCCGTCCAAA
>CANNFB010000035.1 GCA_947503785.1 uncultured Campylobacterales bacterium
TGTTGTTCCATTTATTGTTGATGATGCTTGTATATCTATTGTTCCTGATGTTGCTACATTTACTACTTTTGCATCTGCTGCGCTTACTGTATCTGATACTACTACATTCCAATCTGTATCTATTCCTGCTGTTGTTGCATTTGTAATTAATGTTTTTACATCTGCTATTGCACTACTTGTTATATCTGTAATTGCTGTTGCATTTACATTTACTGACGTTGTTGCATCTATTGTATTTAAGTCTGAGGCACTTGCACTTGTATCTGTAATATTTATTGTTAAGGCATGTACTCCACCTGAACTTGTTAATGTTTTTAAACTACTTACATCACCTTCAGCTATTGTTGCTGTTATTGTTCCTGTTGTTGCTGCATCTATATCTTGTTGTTGTGATACTGTTGCATTTCCTGAATCTACTGTTACATTTACATCTGCTGCTGTATCTATGCCTGTTGATTCCACTACTGTTTTTATATCTGCTGCTGTTCCTGTAATTAAATCTACATTTGTATCTGTATCTATTGCTACACTTGTTTTTCCATCTAAGGATACAAGTTCTGATGCTACTGCTGTTGAACCTGTTACTGTTAATGTTAAAGCATCTGTTGGCTGTGCATTTAATAGGTTTGTATTTAAGCTACTTGCACTATCTTCTGTTACTGTTGCTGTTAC
>CANNFB010000036.1 GCA_947503785.1 uncultured Campylobacterales bacterium
ATGAAAAAAAGAACAAAAATACTAGCAACTTTAGGCCCAGCAAGCCATAGCATAGAAATAATAGAAGGCTTAATAAAAGCAGGTGCAAACATGTTTAGATTAAACTTTTCACATGGAAGTCATGAATATCATTTAAATACACTTAATAATATAAAAGAAGCAATGAAGAATCTAAATACAACAGTAGGTGTATTACAAGATATCTCAGGACCAAAAGTGAGAGTAGGGGACTTAAAAGAGCCTTTCGAACTTTTACGTGGAGATATAATTACATTCTTAAAAGATGAAATAGTAGGATATAAAAAAGAAGATAAACATTATGTAGTTTCTATTAACTATCCAGATATTCTAGATAAAGTAAAAATAGATGAATATATATACCTTTATGATGGAACTATTAGAGCAAAAGTAATTCAAATAGATGGAGAAGTACAAGCAAGAATAGAAAACCATGGAATACTATCTTCTAGAAAAGGTGTAAACTTTCCTAATACTGTAATTGATATAAATGTAATTACAAAAAAAGATGAAATAGATATCGCTTGGGGTGTAGAAAATAATGTAGATTACTTCGCAATTTCATTTGTTCAAAATGGAAGTGATATGAAAAGAGCTAGAAAACT
>CANNFB010000037.1 GCA_947503785.1 uncultured Campylobacterales bacterium
GTTACAAAAATACTAAAAATCACAGCAGGTTCAACACCTGAAATAGCAGATGAAGTTGATGCACTATATAAATCAATTATAACAGCAGGAACTCATAAAGCAAGTTCAATCAAAGTAGCAGAAGCCGCAAAAGTAATTGAGAATACACAAAGAGATGTAAATATAGCTCTAGTAAATGAATTAGCTCTTATTTTTGATACTATGGGAATAGATACAAATGATGTAATAGAAGCAGCTGCAACAAAATGGAACTTTATAAAATTAAAGCCAGGATTAGTTGGTGGACACTGTATTGGTGTAGATCCATACTACCTTACTTTTAAAGCAGAAGAACTCGGATATAAACCAAATCTTATTTTAGGTGCTAGACAGATTAATAATGGAATGGGTAAGTATATAGCTGAAAAGACAATAAAACTTATGATTAAAAAAGGTAAGCTTATCAAAGATTCTAATATCTTAATAATGGGTCTTACATTTAAAGAAAATTGCCCAGATATTAGAAATACAAAAGTTGTAGATATTATCTCAGAACTAAA
>CANNFB010000038.1 GCA_947503785.1 uncultured Campylobacterales bacterium
TTGATCATATTGAGTTATATACTCTTGTATTGGAGCTAAGCTTAAATCTATTTTTACATCTATATTTACATTAAGCAATTGTGCATATCTATTTACTATTTCTATTACTATATCAGATGTTTTTTTATTATGGAATATTTCATATCTATTATTCAGGTTCATATATTTATAAGGAGATACTAGTGTTATTTTATACAGGTGTTTTCTAGCAACTACTGAATCTTCTGCTGCTTTATATATTTTTCCAAAGATTGTTTTTTTACTAAGGGGGTTTATTTGATCTTGGATTATTAGTTGCACATCTGTATCTACTATATCTTCTACATTTATAAAATCATCAGATACAAAAGTTATTTCAAATTCATAAGGGTTATTTACACTACTTGTTCCACTTAGTTCATATACGGAAAAGCTTCCATCTAATATTCCTAAGCCTAGTATTTGGTTTGGTTTATAGTTTAAGAGGTTTAGTCGGGCTTTTATGTTTTGTGTTATTTGCGGACGGAGGGCTTTTAG
>CANNFB010000039.1 GCA_947503785.1 uncultured Campylobacterales bacterium
AAATTTGTTTCACTTAATGCTAACTCAGGGTTTGTTGCTGTTATTACTGGTGCATCATTCTCACCTTCAATTGTTACATTTACTGTATGTTCTAAACTATAATCTGTTCCATCAAATGCTCTTACTTTAAATGTTGCATCTATTGAGTCAGATGTATTTAAGGCATCTACTTCTTCACTATAGATTATTAAATCCCCTATTTCTGCTCCTGCTGGCATTGAGCTTAAGTTTGCTGCTGTTACTTGGAATACTCCATTTGTAGTTCCACTTGTGATATCTGTTCCATTTTGTGCAAACGTTGAACTATCTGTTGTTAATGACATCCCTACTATTGAGTTATCTACATCTGTTATATCTAATTGATCTAATACTGTTTGTAATTTTATTAATTGGTAATAACTATTATTTGTTGAGTT
>CANNFB010000040.1 GCA_947503785.1 uncultured Campylobacterales bacterium
AGACAGAAGCTAGATTCGTTTCTAGCTTCATCAAGAAAAACAAAAAAGAGTATTATGTTCGGTTTATAAAGATTATTTACAATAGGTAATAAGGGCCTATAGCTCAGCTGGCTAGAGCGCTCGACTGATAATCGTGAGGTCCCTGGTTCGAGTCCAGGTAGGCCCACCATTCAAATAATCTATACTATTAATAAATAATATACTACGATGGGGAATTAGCTCAGCTGGGAGAGCGCCTGCCTTGCACGTAGGAGGTCAGCGGTTCGATCCCGCTATTCTCCACCATCTTCATATTATATATAAACAATTTACACAATAAAATTTGATTTCTAAATTAAATATAAGTACTTATTCAAAGTATTTATATTTGGTTTAATTACCAAAATGATATTTAAAAACATAATGTTAAAGT
>CANNFB010000041.1 GCA_947503785.1 uncultured Campylobacterales bacterium
CTAATTCCACCCATAGAATAATGTTGCATAGGAAGAACGGGAGCCCAACCTTTTTTACCTTCATCAGCAGGATCAATACCATTAAAGATTTGACAGATTTCTTGAACATCTCTTAGGTTTTTCTCAATATGCTCACGACCAAGAATAGAAATATCTAACCAAATATGATCACCATAAGGAGAAGGAACACCTTTTCCATTTCTAATGTGCTCAATCATTCTTCTTGATACAACATCTCTAGATGCTAATTCTTTTTTTTCAGGTTCGTAATCTGGCATAAATCTATGACCATCAACGTCTCTTAGAATTCCACCATCTCCACGACAACCTTCAGTTAATAAAATTCCTGATGGTACAATTGGTGTTGGGTGAAATTGAACAGCTTCCATATTTCC
>CANNFB010000042.1 GCA_947503785.1 uncultured Campylobacterales bacterium
AAAAATGAAAGAGCAGGAGACTTATAATGAGTATTGAAAAAGGTAGAGACATAACAATATCAGTTCTAAAGTTTAATCCACGATCTAAGGTTTCTAAACCTCACTTCGTTGATTATCATTTAGAAGAAACTCCAGGAATGACTCTTTTTATTGCTTTAATGAAAATTAGAGAAGAGTTTGATCCTGATTTATCGTTTGACTTTGTTTGTCGAGCGGGAATTTGTGGTTCATGTGGAATGGTTGTAAATGGTAAACCTGCACTTGCATGTAGAACATTAATTGCAAATTACCCAGAGGGTAAAATCCAATTAATGCCTATGCCTGCATTTGAACTTATCAAAGATTTATCAATTAATACTGGTAAATGGATGGATGCAATGTCTAAAAGAGT
>CANNFB010000043.1 GCA_947503785.1 uncultured Campylobacterales bacterium
ACTGGACATACTATGTTATTTGGTGTTGCTAATGAAGCTTTAAAACATGATGTTGATATTAGAGATAGAAAAGAAGCACTTTCATTAATCCATGAAGATGGTAGATGTTATGGTTCAATTGTAAGAGATTTAATTACTGGTGAATTAGAAGCTTATGTTGCTAAGGGAACATGTATTGCAACTGGTGGATACGGAAGAGTATTTAAACAAACTACAAATGCTGTTATTTGTGAAGGTATTGGTGCAGCTATTGCACTTGAAACTGGAATTGCAACTTTAGGAAATATGGAAGCTGTTCAATTTCACCCAACACCAATTGTACCATCAGGAATTTTATTAACTGAAGGTTGTCGTGG
>CANNFB010000044.1 GCA_947503785.1 uncultured Campylobacterales bacterium
ATTGATTTATATAGTGCATCAACTTCATCTGCTATTTCAGGTGTTGAACCTGCTGTGATTTTTAGTATTTTTGTAACTGTATGTTCTTTATCACCTGGGTTTATTCTTTCAGGGCTATATCCACAGAAGAAATCTTTATTAAAAGTCATTCCTGAAGTAGATTCTAGTTCTGGAACACACACTTCTTCTGTAACACCTGGGTATACTGTAGATTCATATATTACGATATCATTTTGTTTTAGTACACGTCCAATCATTTGAGATGATTTTACTAAAGGAGTTAAGTCTGGTCTATTTGAAGAATCTATAGGAGTTGGTACTGT
>CANNFB010000045.1 GCA_947503785.1 uncultured Campylobacterales bacterium
AATAGGTAGACGCGTTGGACTTAAAATCCAATTCCGGTTTCGGAGTGTCGGTTCGATTCCGACCATTCGCACCACTGATATAAATAGTAGAGGGTTGCCAGAGTTGGTCGAATGGACCGGTTTTGAAAACCGGCGAGGTTCACGCCTCCGAGGGTTCGAATCCCTTGCCCTCTGCCACTTTTATTTTTTACAAATCATTTTCATTTCAATATTAAAATGATTCTTCAAACATTGGAGCTATAGCAAAGCTGGTAATGCCCCGGATTGCAAATCCGGTATGCGTTGGTTCGAGTCCGACTAGCTCCTCCATTT
>CANNFB010000046.1 GCA_947503785.1 uncultured Campylobacterales bacterium
GCTTATTCAAAGCTTTTTCCTAAATTCCTATATTCTTTTATTCAAATTATATTAAATTTTAACTCTAAATCCTACTCTTGATATATTTAAAATTGATTCTTTTCCGATTTTATTATTATAATGCATATTTTTAGATAAATATAATAATAAAATAGCTTATTAAAATATAAAAATAAACTAAATTAAGATAAATTTATAGGAAAAGTATCAAAAAAATCGAATTCCAAAATTTAAACTAGATTTAAGTAATACCTCTTGACAAAGCTAGATAAATCTCCTATAATTCCCGTCCA
>CANNFB010000047.1 GCA_947503785.1 uncultured Campylobacterales bacterium
AAAGATGGTTTATTCTTATCAAAGTGATCTTCTACATGAGAGCTTGTATTAAACTGTTTAGAATGATTAAACTCACAAGTACTTGAGTATTCATTTGATCTTACATGTTCATTTAATTCACAAAGAGTTATTGTATATGGATTATTTGAAGAGTAATCAAATATTAAACTATATCCTTCTTTTTCACAAAGCATTTTTATAAACTCTAAGTCTGATTGATCATATTGAGTTATATACTCTTGTATTGGAGCTAAGCTTAAATCTATTTTTACATCTATATTTACATTAAGCA
>CANNFB010000048.1 GCA_947503785.1 uncultured Campylobacterales bacterium
ATTTACAGTAATACCAGCATTTCCTAAAGCTGCATCTGCTTCTTTTCCTGAGAATGGTTTATTTAAGAATGATACTAGTACTAAGTGATTATCTGTTCCACCAGATACGATGTCATATCCTCTTGAAACTAAAACTTCTCCTAATACTTTTGCATTAGCTTTAACTTGTACCGCATAATCTTTCCATGCTGGACTCAAGATTTCTTTAAAAGCAACTGCTTTACCAGCAATAACATGTACTAATGGTCCACCTTGTAATCCTGGGAAGATTG
>CANNFB010000049.1 GCA_947503785.1 uncultured Campylobacterales bacterium
CCAATACAAGAGTATATAACTCAATATGATCAATCAGACTTAGAGTTTATAAAAATGCTTTGTGAAAAAGAAGGATACTCACTAATATTTGATTACTCTTCAAATAATCCATATACAATAACACTGTGTGAACTAAATGAACATGTAAGATTAAATGAATACTCAAGTACATGTGAGTTTAATCATTCTAAACAGTTTAATACAAGCTCTCATGTAGAAGATCACTTTGATAAGAATAAACCATCTTT
>CANNFB010000050.1 GCA_947503785.1 uncultured Campylobacterales bacterium
TTGAGTACTGTTGTTTTATCTTTAGTTCCGGTAAAAAGATCTCATAGTGCCGCTGCTCAAGGTGGTATGCAAGCATCTTTAGGTAACTCTAAAATGTCTGATGGTGATAATGAAGATATGCACTTTGCGGATACTGTAAAGGGTTCAGATTGGGGATGTGATCAAGAAGTTGCAAGAATGTTTGTACATACTGCACCAAAAGCAATTAGAGAATTAGCTGGTTGGGGTGTTCCTTGGACAAGAG
>CANNFB010000051.1 GCA_947503785.1 uncultured Campylobacterales bacterium
ACACCAAATAACATAGTATGTCCAGTTGCATCTGCTGTGTAACATGTTCTCCATTTTTTAGTACCACCAAAATCTCTAGACATAATTAAACCATGTCTATCAGCATCTTCAGTAATTGTTGTTTTTTTAGCATTGATAACTGCTTCTCTTGAACCTTCTCTAACTCTTGTCCAAGGAACACCCCAACCAGCTAATTCTCTAATTGCTTTTGGTGCAGTATGTACAAACATTCTTG
>CANNFB010000052.1 GCA_947503785.1 uncultured Campylobacterales bacterium
AATGCATAAATTGGTGTTTTTGGTCTATATCTTGAAATTTTTACTGCTGACTTTCCAGAACTTGTAAGTGCTAATATCCCTTTTGCTCCTAAATCATCTGCTAATTTTGTTACTGTTGCTTGTATTACATCAAATTCATCTAGGTAATCAAACTTACTTTGTTTATCATAGTTATATATATCTTCTGTTCTTGATATAATATTACTCATTGTATCAACTACATTAATTGG
>CANNFB010000053.1 GCA_947503785.1 uncultured Campylobacterales bacterium
GGTGTAGAAAATAATGTAGATTACTTCGCAATTTCATTTGTTCAAAATGGAAGTGATATGAAAAGAGCTAGAAAACTTCTAAATGGTTATAAAGGTAAACTAATTGCAAAAATAGAAAAGTTTGATGCAGTTGAAAATATTGATGAAATTATGGAAGAAAGTGATGGAATCATGGTAGCACGTGGTGACTTAGGAATTGAAGTACCTTACTATGATGTACCAACAAT
>CANNFB010000054.1 GCA_947503785.1 uncultured Campylobacterales bacterium
ACAATCATACCAGCAACTACAGTTTCAGAAACAGAGTTTCCTCCAAGTCTATTAAACCCATGCATATCCCAACAAGATGCTTCTCCACAAGAGAATAAACCATCTAAAGTTTGAGATTCACCAGTAGGTTTAGTCCTAATTCCACCCATAGAATAATGTTGCATAGGAAGAACGGGAGCCCAACCTTTTTTACCTTCATCAGCAGGATCAAT